>NZ_JBCFYX010000004.1:0-740294 GCF_038593535.1 Isoptericola sp. F-RaC21
CGCCCCCGCTCGGGGGACGCGTTCTGCGTCCCCCGAGCGGCGTCGAGCGTGGTGCCCGAAGTCACCGCAGTCACGACTGCTTCACCGCGCCGTCGGCGAAGGAGAACCACTGCGTGACGAACTCGTCGACCGTGATGTTGCCGTACGAGAGCTCCTCGCCGAGGCGCTTGAACTCGGCCTCGATCTCGCCGAAGCCCTCGACGGGCACGGGCGCGGACTCCGTCACGACGTCGCCGACGCTCTCCTCGTACTGCACGACCTGCTCGTCCACGGAGCCGGGCTCGACGTCCATCGCGTCGATCTGCTCCTGGACGGCGGGCACGCCCTTCGAGGTGCCGAAGATCTTGCCGACCTCCGGGTCGTTGACGAGGAAGTCGATGAGGGCCGCCGACGCCTCGGGCTGCGCGGTCTGGGCCGACGCCGAGAGCAGCATCGACGGCTTCCAGAACTGCTGCGGGCCGTTGTCGCCGGACGGCATCGGCAGCATCTGGATGTCCTGGCCCGACTCCGCCACGTAGCCGGCGAGGAAGTTGTCCCAGCTCGGCTCGGACGCCGACTGGTTGACGTGGAACCCGCCGAGCGGCTCGAGCTGCTTGGTCTTCTTGATCGGGAAGAACGCGTCGGCGTCCCGCAGCGGCTGGCCCAGGTTCAGCCACTCGGTCATCTGGGCCTCGTCGAAGTTCAGCTGCCCGTCGTCGGTGAACGGCTCCACGCCCTGCTGGACGAGCCACTGCAGGAAGAACCAGAAGGTGCCGGTGTAGTCCGCGCCGCTGTAGATCGCGGGCTTCTCGCCGGCGCCGGCCTTGGAGACCTCCTCCATCCAGGAGTTGAGGTCGTCCCAGGTGTAGCCCTCGGCGGGCGGCTCGACGCCGATCTTCTTCAGCACGTCGGCGTTGTAGAACAGCGCGAGCGTGTTGGTGCTGGTGGGCACGCCGTACTGGCTGCCGTCGATCTGCCCCGACGTGAGCAGCGAGTCCTCGATGCCGTCGACGTCGAGGTTCACGCCCTCCTGACCGTTGAGGTCGAGGAGCTGCCCGGTGGCGCCGTACTGGCGCAGGTAGGACAGGTCCATCTGGATCACGTCGGGCAGGGCGCCGCCGGCGGCCTCGGTGGCCCGCGCGGTCCAGTAGGCGTCCCAGTCCTGGAACTGGGTCTGCACCGTGATGTTGGGGTGGTCCTTCTCGAACAGGTCCACCGCCTTCTCGTACATCTCGGCACGGGCGGGCTCGCCCCACCACGCCAGGGAGATGGTGATGTCCTCGTCGGTGCTCACCTTCTCCGCGGAGCCGGGCTCCGCGGGGTCGGTGCCGCCTCCGCAGGCGGTGAGGGTGAGGGCGACGGCGACCATCGCCGCGGCCGCGCCGGCGGCCTTCCGCGTGATCCTCATGTGAGCCTCCTCGCTCGTCGATCGTCCACGATCGTCGGCGACGAGGACGCCCCGTTGACCCCTCGTTCGGCTGCCGACTGAATCGATAAAACAGGATTCGGTAAGCGTTGTCCAGCCCCGAGGTGCTCCGAGTCACATCACGATCCGGAAACGAGGCCGACACGTTCCCGAGGCGACGGTCCCTGACCGCCCGTCGTCGGGGGCCGTCCGGCACGTCGTCGTGTGATCGCTCACAACCGGCGGGCAGCCTACGTCGTCGCCCCGCGGCCGGACGAACCCGCAGGCGAGGGCGTGACGTGTCAGAGCCAGGTGGGGCTCTGGCCCCACCTGGCTCTGACAGCTCGCGGGATCTCGTGGTGACCGCCCCGGGCGAGGGTGGGCTCAGACCTCCGCGAGCGCGGGGACCTGGGCCAGCACCGCGTCCACGAGCCGGCCGTCCGCGCCGACGCCGTCGGGCAGCAGGCCGGGGAGGGCCAGCAGCGCCCGCGCGGCGTCCGCGGGCGAGGCCGCCGCGGCGTCGCCGCCGCCGGCCTCGGCCACGACGTCGGCCAGCTCCCGCGCGCGCGGGTCGTCGACCAGCCGCCCGACGGCGGCCTCCCGGCGCACCACCTCGCTCCAGGCCGCGAGCCCGAACGCCGCCCCCGCCGGCACCGCGCCCGTCGCCAGGCGGTCCGCGACGATGCCGCCCCAGCGGAACGGGATCTTCTGGGTGCCGTCCATGGACACCTGCAGCGTGGTGTGGCCGGTCGCCGGGTTGGCGAACCGCTCGAGCAGCGACTCGGCGTACGCGCGCAGGTCGGCGCCGTCCGGCGGGAGGAGCGTCGGCAGCGCGTCGTCCAGCATGAACGCGCGGGCCCGCTCGTGCAGCGCCGGGTCGGTCACGGCCTCCGCGAGCGTGGCGTGCCCGGCCAGCCGCCCGGAGTACGCGAGCAGCGAGTGCGTGCCGTTGAGCAGGCGCAGCTTGGCCTGCTCCCAGGGCGCGACGTCGTCGGTGAAGGTCGCGCCGGCCTCCTCCCAGGCGGGGCGCGGCCCGGCGAACCGGTCCTCGATCACCCACTGGCGGAACGGCTCGCCGACGACCAGGCCCTCGTCGCGCGCGCCCAGCTCGCGCTCGACGGAGTCCCGCTGCTCGGGAGTCGTGGCCGGCACGATCCGGTCGACCATCGAGCACGGGAACGCGACGTCGGCCGCGAGCCACGACCGCAGCCCGTCGCCCCGCGCGCCCGGCAGCGCCGCGTCCACGGCCTCGCCGACGAGCCGCTCGAGCACCCGCCCGTTGTCGACCATGTTGTCGCAGGTCAGCACCGTGATCGGACGCCGCTCCCCCGCCGCCTGCGCCGCGCGCCAGCGGGCCGCGAGCCCGCGCACCAGCAGGCCGACCGCCGTCGCGCCCGCCCGAACCTCGTCGTCGGGGTCCGCCTGCTCGTCGGCCAGGGCGTCGAGGTCAGGGCGCACCCGCTCGACGTCGAGCCCGCCGTCCGCGCCACGGACGTACCCCTTCTCCGTGACGGTGAGCGTCACGACGTGCGTCGTGGGCGCCGCGATCGTCGCCAGCACGCGCGCGGTCTCCTCCGCGGGCCACGCGACGTCGAGCACCGCCCCCACCAGGTCCAGCCGGGACTCGTGCGTCCCCGCGGTGAGCACCGAGTAGACGCCGCCCTGCGGACGCAGCTGGTCGCGCACGGACGCCGACCGCTGCGTGACGCCGAGGATGCCCCAGCGGCGGTCTCCGGTGGCACGGGCAGCCAGCTCCGTGAACACGGCCTGGTGCGCGCGGTGGAACGCGCCGATCCCCAGGTGCACGATGCCCACCTGGTCCGGGGTGACGGGCGCGTCGAGGTGCGCGGGGAGGGCGGAACGGTGGAGTCGGTCAGTCGTCACGGGCTTCCTTCACTTGGGCGACCAGCTGGGTCGGGTTCACGAATCTCAGGGCGGCCACGAGCATGACGAGCATCGTCGCCGTGTACATGACCGCCATGGCGGAGACGAGCTGGCGGGCCTCGCCGCCGCCCGCCGACGTCATGGCGCGGTAGATCGCCACGACGAGCGTGTCGGACTGCGGGCCCGACACGAGGAACGTCAGCTCGAACATGCCCACGGTGCGCACCAGCACGAGGATCGACGCGGCGAGGATGCCGGGCACCAGCAGCGGGGCCAGGATCCGGGTGAACACCTGCCGCATCCCCGCGCCGCACATGCGGGCCGCGGACTCGATGGCGGGGTTGATCTGCTCGATGAACGGCGTCATCGTCAGGATGACGAACGGCACCGACGGCACCAGGTTGACGAGGATCACCGCGATCACGGAACGGCCGAGGCCGAACGCGTACATCACGGTGGCGAGCGGGATGCCGAACGTGATGGGCGGCATGAGGATCGGCAGCAGGAACAGCACGTTCACGAGCCGCTTGCCGGGGAAGTTCCGCCGCGCCAGCAGGTAGGCCGCCGGCACGCCGATGAGCACCGACAGCACGACGACGGCGAGCGCCACCCCCACCGTCACGCCCACCACGTGCGTGAGGTCGAACCGGTCCCACGAGCTCGCGTACCACTCGGTGGTCCACTCGGCCGGCAGCCACGTGTCGAACCAGGACCGGCCGAACGAGTCCACGACCACGGCCGCGATGATCCCGAGCAGGAACACGAGGAACGCGGCCATCCCCGCCCACACGAACCAGGTGGACGGCGACGCCGCCAACGACCGCTCGCCCGGGGGCCGGCCCGCCGCGCCCCGCGCGCGGGGCTGCGTGTCCTGCGGCGCGTCCGACGTCGTCGTCGGGCTCTCCAGCGCGCTCATCCCTTGCCTCCCGTCGATCCCTTGTAGAGCAGCGACCGCCAGGCGAGCACGACCGCCACGACGATCAGCTCGACGACGCCCATCATCAGCGCGATCGTCGAGGCCATCGCGTAGTCGTTCTGCTCGCCGAAGGCGCGGAACGCCATGAGCGACATCACGCGCGTGGAGCCCATCGCGTCGCCGACGAGGCGGGCGGACGGGAACACCGAGAACGCCAGCACGAAGGTGAGGATGAACGTGGTGGCGAGGCCGGGCGCGAGCAGGGGCAGGGTGATCCGCCGGAACCGCTGCCACCAGCCGGCGCCGAGCGTGCGGGCCGCCGAGTCGAGCGACGGGTCGATGCCCGACAGGTAGCTCGACACCAGCAGGAACGCGAACGGGAAGCCCGTGATGATCAGCGAGAACATGACGCCGGTGTAGTTGTTCACGAGCTGCACCGGCTGGTCCACGAGGCCGGTGGCGAGCAGGAACCGGTTGAGCCAGCCCTGCCGCCCCGCGAAGATCAGCAGGCCCTGCGCGGTGAGCACGGTGCCGAGCGTGATCGGCAGCACCAGCACCGACGTCATGAACCGCTTGAAGCGGAACCTGCGGCGCAGCACCATCGCCACGGGGATCGACGCGAGCACGTTGAACAGCGCCGCCGGCAGGGCCAGGCGCATCGTGATCCAGATCGAGTCGAAGACGAACGGGTCGCGGAAGAACGCCACGTAGTTCGCCAGGATCCCGCCGCCCCACTGCTGCTGGGTGGCGGCGCTCGGCTGGAAGGTGAGCCCGATCCCGTACGAGAACGGGTACACGAACAGCACGAGCGCGAAGACCAGCGCGGGCACCATGAGCCACAGCGAGGAGTCGATGCCCCGCTCGGCCAGCCGGTGCCGCAGGCTCGCGGTGCTGCGCGCCGGGCGGTCGGCGACGGCGGTCATGCCGCGGTCACCGCCTCCGCCCGGTCGGCGGCCGCCGGCGCCGCCGAGAGCTCCGCCGGGAAGACGAGCACCCGGTCGGCCGCCGCGGTGAGGCGCACGGCGTCGCCCACCGCGGGCGCGCTGGGCGTGCGCACGTGCAGCGTCGTCCCGTCCGCCGTCTGGACCACCACGGCGAACTCCCGGCCGTGGTACTCGACGACCGCCACGACGCCCTCGACGGCGTTGCCGTCGCGCGGCTCCTGGCCGTCCGCGAGCACCGTGAGGTCGTCCGGCCGCACCGCCACCCGGACGTCGTCGCCCGCCGCGACGCCCTCGCCGACGGGCCGCCCGCGCAGCGTCAGCCCGCCGACCCGGACGCGCGCGCCGTCGTCCAGCGTGCCGGCGAGGATGTTGCGGTAGCCCATGAAGTCCGCGACGTGCCAGTTGCGCGGGTGGTCGTAGAGGTCGTCGGGCGTGCCGACCTGCTGCACCCGCCCCTCGCGCAGCACGACGAGCCGGTCGGCCAGCGACAGCGCCTCCTCCTGGTCGTGCGTCACGTAGATCGTGGTGAGCCCCAGCTCCTGGTGCAGCCGCCGGATCTCCGTGCGCATGTCGAGCCGCAGCTTCGCGTCGAGGTTCGACAGCGGCTCGTCCATGAGCACCAGCGAGGGCTCCAGCACCACCGCGCGCGCGATCGCGACGCGCTGCTGCTGGCCCCCGGAGAGCTGGCCGGGCAGCTTCTTCGCGTGGTCCTCGAGCTTCACCAGCCCGATCGCCTCCGCGACCCGCCGCGAGATCTCCGCCCGGGGCAGGCCGCGCATCTGCAGCCCGAACGCGACGTTCTTCTCCACGGTGAGGTGCGGGAACAGCGCGTAGCTCTGGAAGACCATCCCGAAGCCGCGCTTCTCGCTGGGCACCGTGTCGACGCGGCGCCCGTCGAGCAGGATCTGCCCGTGGGTCAGCGGGAGCAGGCCCGCGAGGCAGTTGAGCGCCGTCGACTTGCCGCAGCCCGACGGGCCGAGCAGGGCGATGAACTCGCCCGCCCGGACCGTCAGGTCGAGGCCCGCCAGCGCCTGGTGGCCGCCGAAGCTGCGCCCGACGTCGCGCAGCTCCAGCGACGAGAACGTGCCGGCCGTGATCGCCATGGAGACCTCACTCCTCCGTGTACTTGCCGGCGCCGACCTCGCGGTCCCAGATGTCGAAGGCCTTGACCATCGCGTCCGGGGCGAGCGGCGTCGTGGACGGTGCCGACTCGATGAGGTCGTCGTACCAGTCGCGGCCGTACTTCGCGATGGTGTCCTGCGACTCCTGGGGCGCCTTGTCGAGCGTGGCGCCCTCGACGGCCGGGCCGGGGTAGAAGTAGCCGTGGTCGTACGCCTTGGCGTTCTGCTCCGGCGTGAGGATGTCCTGCAGCAGCAGGAGGATCGCGGAGATCTTGTCCGCCGACTGCCCCTTCGGGATCGCGGCGTAGTGCGCGTCCGTCACCCAGGTGAAGTCGTCGAACGCGGCCGCCTCGAGCGTGTTCGGCAGCCGGCCGTCGGTGCGCGGCTCGATCTCCCAGCCCGTCGTCGTCGGGATCATGCTCCACGTGCCGTCGCCGACGTTGGTCACGACCTGGCCCGTGCCGGTCGGGTAGTTGTCGACGTACTGGCCGAGCTCCTTGAGGTAGGCCCAGGTCTTGTCCCAGCCCTTCTCCGGGTCCTTGGGGTCCTTGTCGCCCAGGATGTACGGCAGGCCCATGAGGAACGTGCGGCCGGGGCCCGAGTTCGCGGGGCGCGCGTACCCGAACTTGCCGGGGTTCGCCTTGGCCCAGTCGAGCAGCTCCTGCGGGGTGGACGGCGGGTCGGTCACGACCTTCGGGTCGTACTGCAGCAGCGGCCCGGACGGGTAGTACGTGACGACGACGCCGTACCCCTCCGCGAGATCCTGCATCGCCGCGGCGGGCTCCAGGTAGTTCTCCTGGTTCGACAGGCGGTCGCCGAAGTCGTCGACGACGGGCACCCACAGGTCCTGCGCGATGCCCGCGGACAGGCCGTCGTTGCCGGTCAGCACCAGGTCCACCGAGAGGTTCCCGGAGTCCACCTGGGGCTTGACGATGCCGGTGACGTCGGGCGCGCCGCCGGTCTCCCAGGTGACGGACGAGATGACGTCGGGGTGCGCCTCGACGAACGCGTCGACCATCGGCTCGGTGAGCTTCTGGTTGCCCGCGACGTCGAGGATGTGCAGCTCGACGGGCTCCGACGGGGTGTCGGGGACCTCGGCCGCGTCGGTCACGGCGGGGCCGCTGCCGCCGCCGTCCGCGGCGGGCGGGGCGCAGGCGGCGAGCAGGAGCCCGAGGCCGGCGGCGCCGACGACGGCGACGGTGCCGGCGTGGGAGCGGGTGGGTCGCATGACTACCTTCCTTCCCCCGGGCGACGGTGCCCGGGAACGGTGCCCCTGCGTCGACGTCGGCGCGGGGACGGGAGTGCCGGGGTGCACGTCATGCCGGCGGGACCCCGGTCGAATCGCGGATCACGAGCTCGGCCGGCAGCCGGTGCCGGGCGCTCGCGAGGGCCCGGTCGTCGACGTGCCCGGTGTCGAGCCAGGAGAGCAGCAGGTCGACGGCGCGCCTGCCCAGCCCCGTGCGGGGCACCCGCACGGTGGTCAGCGCCGGCGAGACGAGCGTCGCGACGTCGACGTCGTCGTACCCGACGACGGACACGTCCTGCGGCACCTTCACGCCGCGGCCGCGCAGGCGGTCGAGGATGCCGAGCGCCATGAGGTCGTTGAACGCGACGACGGCGGTGACGCCCTGCGCCACCGCATGGTCGGCGGCGGCGAAGCCGCCCGAGAAGTAGGGCCGGAACGAGCCGAGCTCGACGACGGTCACGTCGCCCAGCCGCTCCGCGGCGACCCGCAGGCCGTCGAGCCGGCGCGCGCCGGACCAGGAGGTCGCGGGGCCGGCGGCCACGCCGACCTTCCGGTGACCCAGCGCGTGCAGGTGCCCGAGCACCTGCGCGATCCCGTCGGCGTCGTCGACGGCCACGGACGGGAGGTCCACCATGTCCCGGCTGACCAGCACGACCGGCAGCTGCGCGACGGCCTTGCGCAGCGTGTCGTCGTCCGACCGGGGCGACGCCAGGACGATGCCGTCCACCCGCCGGGCGAACTGCGCGACCAGCCCCGGCTCCGCCGTCGGGTCCTCCTCCGAGTCGGCGACGAACACCGGGTAGCCGGCGGCCCGGGCGCGCGCCTGGACGCCCTTCGTCACCGAGGCGAAGTACGGGTTCTCGAGGTCCGGGACCAGCAGCCCGAGGGTGTGGCTGCGCCCCAGCCGCAGCCCGCGAGCCGTCGGGTTGGGCGTGTAGCCGAGCCGCTCGGCCGCCGCCAGCACCCGCTCCCGGGTGGCGGAGGAGACCTGCGCCGGCGCGGTGAGCGCCCTCGACACCGTCGACACGGAGACGCCCGCCAGCTGCGCCACGTCGTGCGCGTTCGCCATCGAAGCTCCCCTCGTGCGCCGTCGGCCTGCGGTCAGTCTGCAAACGATCCCGACGGGCGTCAACCCCTGATTCACCGGAGGGGTTGCGTTCTCCCGCACGCCCACGGCACGATGTCTGCAATCGATCCCAAGCCGCCGCTCCCGGCCGCCGGGAGCCGACCCGGACGTGGCGACGCCGCCGCGGGCCCGGACGATTCGACGAGGAGACGCACGTGGACGAGCGCTGGACCCTGCACCCCGACCGGGCCCTGCCCGCCGACCCGACCACCCGGCCGCTGGCCCGGGAGATCTACGCCGCGGTGCGCGACCTGCCGATCGTGTCGATGCACGGCCACGTGCCCGTCGAGTGGTTCGCCGACGACGCGCCGTTCGGCGACCCGGCCCAGCTCGTCGTCGTGCCCGACCACTACCTCACGCGGATGCTGGTCTCCCAGGGCGAGACGCTGCCGCGCCTCGGCGTCGGCTCCACCGAGGACGAGGCCGTCGAGACCGACCCGCGGGAGATCTGGCGCCGCTTCTGCGCCGGCTGGAAGCACTTCCGCGGCACGCCCACCCGGTACTGGCTCGAGCACGTGCTGGTGGAGATCTTCGGCGTCACGCAGCGCCCGTCGGCCGAGACCGCCGATGCCCTGTACGACCAGGTCACGGCGCGCCTCGCCGAGCAGGAGTTCCGCCCCCGCGCGCTGCTCGACGCCTTCAACATCGAGGTCATCGCCACGACCGACCCCGCCTGGGCGACGCTCGACGCGCACGCCAAGCTCGCCGCCGACGGCTACGGCGACCGCGTGCTGCCGACGTTCCGGCCCGACCCGCTGCTGCACGTCGACCGTGCGACGTGGCGCGACGACGTCGCGCGGCTCGGTGAGGCGGCCGGCGTCGATATCACGTCGTACGACCGCTACCTCGAGGCCCTGCGCACGCAGCGCGAGCGGTTCGTCGCTGCGGGCGCGCGCGCCACCGACCACGGCCACCTGTACGCCGACACCACGCCGCTGGACGACGCCGAGGCGCGTCGCATCCTCGACGCCGCGCTGGCCGGCACCGTCACGGCCGCCGAGGCGCAGGCGTTCAGCGGGCACATGCTGTTCCAGATGGCCGCGATGTCGACCGAGGACGGCCTGGTCATGCAGCTGCACCCGGGCGTGCTGCGCGACCACGCAAGCGCCCCGTTCGCCGCGTTCGGCCCGGACAAGGGTTACGACATCCCGGTGGTCACCGAGTTCACGCGCTCGCTGCGGCCCGTGCTGGACGCCTTCGGCCACCACCCGGGCTTCCGCATGATCGCGTTCACGGTGGACGAGGACGTGTACTCGCGCGAGCTGGCGCCGCTGGCGGGCGTCTACCCGGCCCTGCGCCTCGGCGCGCCGTGGTGGTTCCTGGACGCGCCCGACGCGATGCGGCGGTTCCGCGAGGCCGCCACGGAGACGGCCGGGTTCAGCAACATGAGCGGCTTCGTGGACGACACCCGCGCGTTCTGCTCCATCCCGGCGCGGCACGACCTGGCCCGCCGCGTCGACGCCGGCTACCTGGCCCGGCTGGTGGCGGAGCACCGCCTCGACCTGGACGAGGCGCTCGACGTCGCCGCCGACCTGACCTACCGCCTGCCCCAGGCGGCCTACTCCCGCCCTTGACCCACGTTGTGAGCGGGCGTTTGGCCCTGTCTCTTCGCCGAAACGGGGCCAAACGCCCGCTCACAACGCATCGGGTCGACGCACGACGAGCACTTGGAGTCACGCAGTGAAGATGGGTTTCCGCTGGTACGGCGAGGGCAACGACACGGTCACCTTGGACCACGTCCGGCAGATCCCGGGCGTCGAGACGGTCGTGTGGAGCCTGCACCACAAGCAGGCCGGCGAGGTGTGGGAGCAGGAGGAGATCGACGCCGAGGTGGCGCGCATCACCGGGCTCTCCGACGAGGCCCGCGCCCGCGGCGTCACGCGCACGCTGGACGCCGAGGTGGTCGAGTCCGTCAACGTGCACGAGTCGATCAAGCTGGGACGCACGGTGCTCGGCCTCAGCCGTGACGAGGCGATCGAGAACTACGTGACGACGATCCGGCGGCTCGGCCGGGCCGGCGTCAAGGTGGTCTGCTACAACTTCATGCCCGTCTTCGACTGGCTGCGCACGGACCTGTGGCACCCGCTGCCGGACGGCTCCACCGCGCTGTACTTCGAGAAGGCCGTCGTGGACGAGATGACGCCCGAGGGTCTCATCGCCGACATGGAGGCCGGGTCGCACGGGCTCACGCTGCCCGGCTGGGAGCCCGAGCGGCTCGCGGGCTTCACCGAGCTCAACGCCGCGTACGAGGGCGTCACGCACGAGGACATGTACGCGAACTACCGGTACTTCCTCGACGCCGTGATCCCGGCGTGCGAGGAGGCCGGGATCAAGCTGGGCGTGCACCCGGACGACCCGCCATTCGACGTCTTCGGCTGGCCGCGCGTCGTCTCGACGCCGGACGACCTGCAGCGCGTGCTGGACCTGCACCCGAGCCCGCACCACGGCCTCACCCTGTGCCTGGGGAGCTTCTCGGCCAACCCTGCGCAGGCCCCGCTCGCCGCGGACACGGTGCGCCGGTTCATGGACCGGATCCACTTCACGCACGTGCGCAACATCAAGCACTTCCCGAACGGTGACTTCACCGAGGTGGGGCACCGTGCGTGCGAGGGCGACGTCGACACCACCGGCATCATGAAGGCGTACGCCGAGGCCGGGTACACGGGCTACGTGCGCCCCGACCACGGCCGCCACCTGTGGGACGAGAACACCACGAACAAGCCGCGGCCCGGCTACGGTCTGTACGACCGCGCGCTGGGCGTGCAGTACCTGCTCGGCGCCTGGGACGCGTTCCGCTACACCGCGCCCACCGTTCGATGAGCACCGACCGCTGAGCGCCGCCGCGGGCCCGAGACGTCGTCGTCCCGGGCCCGCGGCCTCTCGCACCGACTCCGACCAGACCCGAGGGGAACCCGCCGATGCGTTCCGAAATCGTTGTCGATCCCGCTCCGCACCCGGCCTGGCTGCCCGACGGCGCGCTGGCCGCGGTCGGCCGCCGCCGCGTCGGGCTCCGCCTTCCCGAGCTGTCAGGACCGGCGCGCGATATACCCGGCGCTGATCCTGACAACTCGGCGGAGGTGGCCTCGACCCTGCGCGCGGAGGTCGATCGCGCGACGACGGCGCACGGCGGAGGCGTCGTCGACCCGGACGACTCCCCCGACCTGCTCCTCACCCTGAACCCGGACCGGCACGGGTTCCGGTTCGTGCGCGACGGCGGCCGAGTCACCGTCGCGGCCTCGACCCCGACGGCGCTGCTCCACGGCTGGTTCCACGTCGTCCGGCTCGGCGAGGCGGCGTTCACCGGGCCGGACGCCGACGAGCGGCACTCCCCCGCGTTCGCGCTGCGCGTGCTGGACCACTGGGACAACGTCGACGTGCACCCGGTGATGGGGCAGGTCGAGCGCGGGTACTCCGGCGGGTCGATCTTCTACGCCGACGGCCGGGTGCGCGACGACCTGTCCCGCGTCACGACCTACGCCCGGCTGCTCGCCGCGGTCGGCATCGACCGCGTCTGCATCAACAACGTCAACGTGCACGCCCGCGAGGCGCGGCTGCTCACCGACGACCTGCCCGACGTCGCTCGGGTCGCGGCCGCCCTGCGGCCGTACGGCGTGCGCACCCACCTCGCGGTGAGCTTCGCCGCGCCCATGACGCTCGGCGGCCTGCCGACGTCCGACCCGCTCGACGACGACGTCCGCGCCTGGTGGCGCGCCGCCGCCGACCGGGTCTGGGCGACGATCCCCGACTTCGGCGGCTTCGTCGTCAAGGCCGACTCGGAGGGCCAGCCCGGGCCGTTCGCGTACGGGCGCGACCACGCCGACGGCGCGAACCTGCTGGCCGAGGCCGTGGCCCCGCACGGCGGCGTCGTGCACTGGCGGGCGTTCGTCTACGACCACACCCAGGACTGGCGCGACCGCTCCACCGACCGCGCCCGGGCAGCCCACGACCACTTCGCGCCGCTCGACGGGCGCTTCGCGGACAACGTCGTCGTGCAGGTCAAGCACGGGCCGATGGACTTCCAGACCCGCGAGCCGGTCTCCCCCGTGCTCGCCGCCATGCCCGCCGCCCGCCTCGCGATCGAGCTCCAGGTCACGCAGGAGTACACCGGCCAGCAGCGGCACGCCTGCTACCTCGCGCCCTGGTGGAGCGAGAACCTCGGCTTCCGGCCCTGGGGTGGCGAGGGGGACGACGGACGGGCGGTGCGGGACGTCGTCGCGAGCGGCGGGATCGCCGCCGTCTCGAACGTGGGCGACGACCGGTTCTGGACCGGGCACCCGCTGGCCCAGGCGAACCTGTACGCCTTCGGGCGGCTCGCGTGGGACCCGACCCTCGACCCGGCGACGGTCCTCGACGAGTGGGTCGGCCTGACGTTCGCCGGCCCGGACGGCGCCGTGCACCCCCGCGTCCGGGAGGTGCTGCACGCCGTCCTCGACGACTCGTGGCGCACCTACGAGGCGTACACCGCGCCGCTCGGCGTCGGGTTCATGGTGCGGCCCGGCCACCACTACGGCCCGGACGTGGACGGCTACGAGTACACCCCGTGGGGCACGTACCACTTCGCCGACCGCGACGGGATCGGCGTGGACCGCACCCGCGCCACCGGCACCGGGTTCACCGGCCAGTACCCGGCGCCGTGGCGCGACGTGTACGAGGACCTCGCCACCTGCCCCGACGAGCTGCTGCTGTTCTTCCACCACGTGCCGTACTCGCACGTGCTGCACAGCGGCGTCACGGTGATCCAGCACCTCTACGACACGCACTTCGCCGGGGTCGAGCGGGTGCGCGAGATGGTCGCGGCGTGGGAGTCGCTGGCCGACCTGGTGCCCGCTGCCGTCCCGGCCGACGTCGACGCCCGCGTCCGCGAGCGCCTCGCCGAGCAGCTCCGGTCGGCCGTCGAGTGGCGCGACCAGATCTACACGTACTTCTTCCGGAAGTCCGGGATCCCCGACGCCCACGGCCGCACGATCTACTGATCGCGCGGCCGACGGGCCAGGTCAGCCGGCGGCGAGCAGCTCGAGCGTGTCGACGACGCGGTGGGAGAAGCCCCACTCGTTGTCGTACCAGGCCACGACCTTCACGTGCCGGCCGTCGACGCGCGTCAGCAGCGAGTCGAAGACGGACGACGCCGGGTTGCCGGTGATGTCCGACGAGACCAGCGGGTCCTCGGAGTACTCGAGGACCCCGGCCAGCCGGCCCTCCGCGGCCTGCCGGTAGGCGGCGAGCACGTCGTCGCGCGTCACGTCCCGCGCGACGGCGGCGTTGAGCTCGACGATCGAGCCCACGGGTACCGGGACGCGGATCGAGTCGCCCGAGAGCCGGCCGTCGAGGCGGGGCAGCACCAGCCCGATCGCCTTGGCGGCGCCGGTCGTGGTCGGCACGATGTTCACGGCGGCGGCGCGGGCCCGGCGGGGATCTCGGTGGGGGGCGTCCTGGAGGTTCTGCTCCTGGGTGTAGGCGTGCACGGTGGTCATGAACCCGTGCTCGATCCCGGCGAGGTCGTCGAGCACGGACGCGAGCGGGGCGAGCGCGTTGGTGGTGCACGACGCGTTGGAGACGATGGTGTGCGCCGCCGGGTCGTAGGCGTCCGTGTTGACGCCGGGGGCGAGCGTGACGTCGGCCCCGGCGGACGGCGCGCTCACGAGCACCTTGCGCGCCCCGGCGTCGAGGTGGGCGCGCGCCGCGTCGGCGGACGTGAAGCGGCCCGTCGACTCGAGCACGACGTCGACGCCCAGGTCGCGCCAGGGCAGCGCGGCGGGCTCGCGCTCCGCGAGCACCGCGATGCGGTGCCCGTCGACCACGATGGCGTCGTCCTCGGCCGTGACCGGGCGGCCCAGCCGCCCGGCCGTGCTGTCGAAGGCGAGGAGGCGGGCGAGGGCCGCGGGCGCGGTGAGGTCGTTGACGGCGACGAGCTCCAGGTCGCTGTCGCGCTCGAGCAGCGCGCGCAGCACGTTGCGGCCGATGCGGCCGAACCCGTTGATGGCGATGCGGGTCATGGGACGATCACTTCCTCTCGTGTCGCCCACCAGGCTCGCCGCCCGCGCACGACCGGGACACCGGCGCGCGCGCCACGGTCCGCAAGGATCTCGCCACCCCGGTTCTCCCTCGGCGGCCGCGCGCTCACTCCCCGCGGGCGAAGGTGCGCCGGTACTCGCTGGGCGTGGTGCCGAGGATGCGCCGGAAGTGCCCGCGCAGGTTGGCGCCCGTCCCGAGGCCGACGTCGGCGGCGATCTGCTCGACGCTGCGCTCCGAGCGCTCCAGCAGCTCGCGCGCCACGTCGACGCGGGCACGCAGCACCCACGCCATCGGCGTGTACCCGGTGTCGTCGGCGAACCGGCGCGAGAAGGTCCGCGGCGAGACGGCGGCGTGCCGGGCCAGGGCCTCGAGGGTCAGGTCGTCGGTCAGGTGGTGCAGCGCCCACTCCCGCGTGGCCGCGAAGCGCTCGCCCAGCGGCTCCGGCACGCTGCGCGGCACGTACTGCGCCTGGCCGCCGCTGCGGTACGGGGCCGCGACCAGCCGGCGCGCGGCGTGGTTCGACGCCGCGACGCCCAGGTCGCCGCGCAGCACGTGCAGGCACAGGTCGATGCCCGACGCCGCGCCCGCCGACGTGAGCACGCTGCCCTCGTCGACGAACAGCACGTTCTCGTCCACCCGCACCCGCGGGTGCTTGGCCGCCAGCGCGCGCGTGTAGTGCCAGTGCGTCGTGGCGCGCCGGCCGTCGAGCAACCCGGTCGCCGCGAGCGCGAAGGCCCCGGTCGAGATGGCGGCCAGCCGCGCACCGCGGTCGTGCGCCGCCAGCAGGGCGTCGACGACGGCGGGCGGCGGGTCGTCGCGGTCCGGGTGGCGGTATCCGGGGAGGAACACGACGTCGGCCCAGGCCAGCGCCTCGAGGCCGTGGTCCAGGTGGTAGGAGAGCCCGTCGCCGCCGGCGACCGGCCCGGGCGCCGCGGCGCAGGCCCGCACCTCGTAGGGCATGCTCGGGCGCGTCGTGAAGACCTGCGCGGGGATGCCGACATCGAGCGGCTTGGCGCCCTCCAGCACGAGGACGGCGACGCGGCGCTGGCGCTGTTCCGGCACGGGTCGAGCCTAGGCGCGGCCGGGCGGAAGGGTGGAGCGTCGTCCGATCGCGTCGAGGTCGGCCAGCTGCTCGGCGCTGAGGTGGAGGCCGGCGGCCGCGACGTTCTCCCGCAGGTGCGCCCGGCTCGACGTGCCCGGGATGACCAGCACGTTCGGGGACCGGTGCAGGAGCCAGGCGAGCGCGACCGCCGTCGGCGTCGTGCCCGCCGCGGCGGCCACCTTGGAGAGTGTCTCGGACTGGAGCGGCGTGAACCCGCCGAGCGGGAAGAACGGGACGAACGCGATGCCGTCGTCGGCGAGCCGGTCCACGAGGTCGTCGTCGCCGCGGTGGGCGAGGTGGAACATGTTCTGCACGGCCACGACCGGCGCGATCGCGCGGGCCTCGGCCACCTGCCCGGCGGTGACGTTGCTGACCCCGAGGTGACGGACCAGACCCTGCTGCCGGAGCCCGGCGAGCGTCTCGAACGCCTCGGCGAGCGACCCCTCGTGCGGGCCGGTCGCGTCGCCCATGCGCAGGTAGACGAGGTCGAGGGCGTCGACCCCGAGGCTCTCGAGGTTCTCCAGGACCTGGGCGCGCAGCTCCTCCGGACGCCGCGCGGTGGGCCAGCCGCCGGCGGCGTCGCGGCGTGCGCCGACCTTGGTGGCGACCAGCAGCTGGTCGGGGTACGGGTGGAGCGCCTCGCGGATCAGCCGGTTGGTCACCTGCGGGCCGTAGGCGGCGCTGGTGTCGAGGTGCGTCACGCCCAGCGCGACGGCCTCCCGCAGCACCGCGACCGCCTCGTCGGGGTCTCGAGGCGGTCCCATGACGCCGGGCCCGGCGAGCTGCATGGCGCCGTAACCCACCCTCGGGACGGCGCGGTCGCCGAGGGTCCAGGTGCCGCCGGGATGCGTGGGGGTCGTCGTGGTCATCAGGGTGCCTCTCGTCGTGGGACCGGTGGCGTGGCGCGCACCGGCCTCCAGTCTTGGTGGCATCCTCTCCTTGAGGAAGTAGGCACCTGAGAGTGCGTTGCTCCCCGTGTGAGGACGAAGGCGCGAGAGGCGAACGGCGAGGGAGACGAGATGACGACGATGCCGGCGGCCGAGCGGCGCGCCCGGGCGAAGGTCGAGTACGACGCGTTCCTGGCGGCGTGCCCCAGCCGGCAGCTGCTCGACCGGCTCTCCGACAAGTGGGTGGTCCTGGTCCTCTGCGCGCTCGGCGGGGAGGGGTCCGCCGGCGCGGGCGCGCCGCGCGCGATGCGCTACTCCGAGCTGTCCCGTCTCATCGCCGGCGTCAGCCAGAAGATGCTCACGCAGACGCTGCGGTCCCTCGAGCGGGACGGGCTGGTGACGCGCACGGTGGTGCCGACGGTGCCGGTGACGGTCTCCTACGAGCTCACCGACCTCGGTGCGTCCCTGCACGGCACGACCCGGCTGCTGCGGGCGTGGGCGCAGGACCACATGGACGCGGTGCTCGACCGGCGCGCGCAGTACGACGCGCTCGCCGCGACCTGACGGCGGCCGACGGCGTCCGGCGCCGGATCCGGAACGTTTCACCTCCTTGACAGGCACCGCCGCCTCCGCGAGGGTCGTCGAAGCGCTTCGACGCCCGGGTGCGCGACGATGCCGCGTGCGACGGCGTCGCCGCCTCCCGTCGTCGGGCGCGACGTCCACCACCCGTGCGCGACGAAGGGCACCACCGTGAAACGACCGCTCAGGACGACGCTCGCCGCCCTCGCGGCGGGGCTGGCGCTGACCGCCGGGCTCGCCGCCCCGGCCGGCGCCGCGCCGGCACACCCGCAGCACCCCGCTCACCCCGCGCACCCCCATCGCGCCGACGGCGCGGCCGCGACGGTGGCCGCGATGCAGCCCGGCTGGAACCTCGGCAACTCGCTCGACTCGGTGGGCCCGGACGAGACCGCCTGGGGCAACCCGCGCGTCACGCCGGAGCTGCTCGCCGCCGTCAAGGACGAGGGGTTCCGCAGCGTCCGCGTCCCCGTCACCTGGGACGACCACCAGGGCGGCGCCCCGGACTACGCCATCGAGGCGGACTACCTCGACCGCGTCGAGGAGGTCGTCGACCAGGCGCTGGCCGAGGACCTGTACGTGCTGCTCGACGTCCACCACGACTCGTGGATCTGGGCGAACGCGATGTCCTCCGACCCCGACACCGTGCGCGACCGCTTCCGCGCCACGTGGGAGCAGCTCGCCGAGCGCTTCCGCGACCACTCCGACCGGCTGCTCTTCGAGAGCCTCAACGAGCCGCAGTTCGCGGACGTGGAGGACGCGCAGGGCGACGTGCTGCTCGACGACCTCAACACCGTGTTCCACGAGGTGGTGCGCGCGTCCGGCGGCGGCAACGCCGACCGCGTGCTCGTGCTGCCCACCCTGCACACCAACGCGGGGCAGGAGCGGCTGGACGCGCTCGCCTCGACCATCGCGGCGCTCGACGACCCGCACCTCGCGGCGACCGTGCACTACTACGGCTACTGGCCGTTCAGCGTGAACGTCGCGGGCGGCACCCGCTTCGACGCCGACGCCCGCGCCGACATGACCGGCACGTTCGACCGCGTGCGCGACACGTTCGTCGACCGGGGCATCCCCGTGATCCTCGGCGAGTACGGCCTGCTCGGCTTCGACCGGCACACGGGCACCATCGAGCAGGGCGAGAAGCTGAAGTTCTTCGAGGAGCTCGGCCACCAGGCGCGGGAGGCCGGCGTCACGACCATGCTCTGGGACAACGGGCAGCACCTCGACCGCACCGGGTTCACGTGGAGCGACCCCGAGCTGTGGGCACACGTCTCCTCGAGCTGGACCACCCGGTCGGGCACGGCGTCCACCGACCAGGTGTTCGTGCGGCCCGGCGACGTCGCCCCGCAGACGGTCACGCTCGAACCGCACGGAACCACGATCGAGGGGCTGTTCCTCGACGGCGAGCCGGTCGCGACCGAGGACGCCGCCGTCGCCGGCGACGAGCTGACGCTGTCGGCCGCGTACCTCGAGCGCCTGATCGGCGACGGGTCGCACGGCGAGCACGCCACCCTGGAGGCGCGCTTCTCCGCGGGCATGCCGTGGCGGATCCACGTGATCGCAGCGGACACCCCGGTGCTCTCCGACGCCATGGGCTCCGTGGCCGAGGGGGTGTCGATCCCGACGCAGTTCCGCGGCGACCGCCTGGCCACCATGGCCTCCGTCGACGCCGCCGGGCAGCCGGTCGGACCGCAGAGCTGGACGCCGTTCCAGGAGTTCGACGCGTCGTTCGCCCCCGACGAGGAGGCCGGCGCCGTCCTGCTGCGCCCGGACTACCTCGCCACCCTGCCCGACGGCGCGCCCGTCTCGCTGACGTTCCACTTCTGGAGCGGCGACACCGTGGACTACACCGTCACGCGCAGCGGCGACACCGTCACCGGCGCCGCGAGGTAGTCCGAACCTCCGCGAGGTAGTCCGTACTTTCGCGAGGTAGTTCAGATTGCGGTGAGGTAGTTCGAACTACCTCACCGCAATCTGAACTACCTCGCGGGGTTGTGAACTACCTCGCGGGATCCGGAACTACCTCGCGGGGATCCTGACTACCTCGGCGGGTCCTCGCGCAGGAGGACGACGTCGGTCGGCTCCAGGCGGAGGGCCTCCCCCGCCTCGACGCGGCGGCCGGTGAGCAGGTCCGTGCCCGAGGCGTGCGCCGCGACGTCGACCGGCCACGTCGCATGGTTCAGGACGAAGGCGTACCGGCCGCCGGCGTTCTCACGGACGGCGAGCTCGACGTCCGGCGCGTCGGCGTACGGACCGACCAGTCCGTGCCGGTCGAGGACGCGCCGCACCACCCAGGCGACGCCCGCGTCGTCGAGCGCGGTCGCGACGTACCACGCTTCACCACCGCGCTCGTCGCCGTCGCGACCACCCGGCCGGTGCCGCGTCACCGCCGGCGTGCCCGCGTAGAACTCGGCGCCGTACGTCCCGACGACGTCGGCGCCCTCCGGCACGAGCACCTCGAACACGAGCGCGGCGTCGGACCGGGTCTCGACGGGCTCGACCGACGGAATCGCTGACTGAGCCTGTCGAGATCCAGGAACCGAGGTCTCGACAGGCTCGACCAGCGTGACCGGGTTGGTGACGCCCGGCTCGGCGGAGTCCGTCTCCTCGACGCGGACGCCGAACAGCCGGCCGAGCGGGCCCGGGGCGTCCATGAGGAACGCGTTCGCGTCCTCGTCGGCGCGGCCCGACCAGTACGACGCGAGCACCGAGCCCCCGCGCGCGACGACGCCCTCGAGCCGGTCGGCGACGTCGCCCTTGAGCACGTGCAGCATCGGCGCGAGCACCACGTCGTAGCGGTCCAGGTTGGCGGTGGCGGGCACGACGTCCACCTGGGCGCCCGCCTGCCACAGCGCGCGGTAGTAGGCGAGCACGGTGTCGACGTAGCGGGCGTGCCGGTTGAAGCCGTCGGTCATCTCGGCGGCCCACCAGGAGTCCCAGTCGAAGAGCAGCGCGACCCGCGCCGGCGTGCGGGCCCCCAGGACGGCGTCGCCCAGCGCGTCGAGCTCGGCCCCGAGCGCCGCGACCTCGCGGAACGCCCGGGTGTCCGTGCGGCCGGCGTGGTCGAGGACGGCGCCGTGGTACTTCTCGCACGCCCCCTTCGACTGCCGCATCTGGAAGTACAGGACCGCGTCGGCGCCGTGCGCGACCGCCTGCCACGACCACAGCCGCAGCACGCCCGGCCGCTTCACGGGGTTGACGTCCCGCGACGCGGTGATGGTCGGCGTCTGCTCCATCACCCAGAACGGCGCGCCGTCCTTGAGCCCGCGCATGACGTCGTGGGCCAGCGCCGTGCGGGCGTGCTCGCGCGGCCCGGGCGGGTAGTTGTCCCACGACGCGAAGTCCAGGTCGTCCGACCAGCGGTGGTAGTCGATCGGCCGGAACATGCCCATGAAGTTCGTGGTCACGGGCGTCGTCGCGTCGTGCTCGCGGATCCGCGCCTTCTCGTCGCGGAAGCTCGCCAGCATCGCGTCGGACATGAACCGCCGGTAGTCCAGCGTGATGCCCTGGAACGCGGTGTGGTCGGGGCCGCGCCAGTGCTCGCTGAGCATGTTGGGCGGCACGACCTGCTCCCAGTCGGTGAACGTGTGCGACCAGAACGCCGCGTTCCACGCGTCGTTGAGCCGCTCCAGGCTGCCGTACCTCTCCCGCAGCCATTCCCGGAACCCCGCGGCGCACAGGTCGCACCAGCAGCCGCCGTCGAACCCGCCGTACTCGTTGCCCACGTGCCACGCGACCAGCCCCGGCGTGCCCGCGTACCGCTCGGCGAGCCGACCCGCCAGCTCCGCGGACAGCCGCCGGTACACCGGCGAGCTGGGGCACGCGTTGTGCCGCTGCCCGTACACGTGCCGCCGGCCGGAGAAGTCGGTGCGCTCCACCTCCGGGTGGCGGTGGGCGAGCCACGGCGGCAGCGCCCCGGTGGACGTCGCGAGCACGATGTCGCGGCCCGCGGCCACCGTGCGCTCGACGACGGCGTCGAGCAGCGCGAAGTCGTACGTGTCCTCGTCGGGCTGCAGCGTCGCCCAGGAGAAGACGTTGAGCGTCACCGTGTCGATCGACGCCAGGTCGAACGCCGCGTGGTCGGCCTCCCACACCTGGCGCGGCCACTGCTCGGGGTTGTAGTCCCCGCCGTAGCGGACCTTCTGACCGGCGGGCAGCTGAGCGGACGGTGTGGCAGGCACGGACGTTCCTCCGGGACGGTGCGGGATGCGGATGTCAGGCGACGAAGCGCGCGCGGACGTCGTCGAGGACGGGCTGCGCGGCCCGCAGCAGGAAGGCGAGCCAGACGACGGCGACGACGGCGAGCACGGCCTCGCCCGCCAGCCACACGACGCCGCCGGCCACCACGACGAGCGCGAGCAGGCCGAGTGTCGCGCCCGGCCGGCGGCCGAGGTAGTAGACCGACAGCCGGGCCACGTCGCGGGCCCGGAACGAGAACAGGGACGCGAGGACCAGCGCCTGCACCGCCCAGAGCAGCACGACGGCGCCGAGGACGCCGAGCACGACGGCGTACATCACGGAGATGCCCGCCGCCTCACGGTGCACGACCGACGTCGCGACCACGCCGAGCGCCGCGGACGCCGGTACCCACAACCGGAGCACGTCGAGCCAGCCCAGCCGCAGTCCGCGCGCGAACGCCTTCGCGGGGGCGGGCTCGTCGGCCCCGGCGCGCGCGTGCAGCGCGAAGACCCCCGCGGCGAGGAAGGGCGCCGCCGGGACCAGGCACAGCGGCACCAGCAGCGCGTTGCCCGTGGACCGGTCCAGCAGCGCGAGCAGCACGAGGGTGGGCACGCAGCCGAGCGCCACGAGCACGCCCACCACCAGGTACCAGTACACCCGCGCCGTGATCCGGCCCAGCACGCCGTCCCCGAACTCGCGGGGCACCCCGGCCGCCGCCGCCATCAGGACCCCTCCCCGGCGCGGCCGTGCCCACGACCGAGGATGCGTGCGTCGTCGAGCCAGGACGGCGTCTCGTCGCGCACCGGGTCGATCTCGACCAGCGTCACCTCGTGCCGGGCGAGCGTGAGCGCCAGGTCGACCCGGCCGCCCGTCACCTCGAGCGAGGTGTGCGAGCGTCCCGGCTCCGACGCCTCGTGCAGCAGGTCGAGCTGGCGCGCGGTGGGCGACGCCGGGCGGCCCAGGTGGCGCCACGCGCTGAACGCGTTGCCCTCGTCGTCGTTCACGCGCGAGCGGTGCACCGACGCGCGGGACGACGACCCGTCGCCGACCGGGATGCGCAGGCGCAGCTCGTGCCGGTCGGGCTCGTCGGCGTCGGCGGTGCCGCCCACCGGCTGCCAGGCCAGCACGGTCACGCGGCCGGCGTCGTCGCGCGTCACGAGGTGGTCCTCGCCGCGGTGCAGGACGTCGGCGCCCATGCGGGCCATGAACGCGTAGAGGTGGAAGACGGGCTTGCGCAGCTGCCGGTGCCCGAGCATCCCGAAGCCGCCGTGGAAGACGGACGTCGGGATGCCGACCTCCTCGAAGACGTCGCAGAACGTCCAGTAGGAGAAGGAGTCCACGAGGTCGCCGCCCTCGGAGAGCACCGGCGCGAGCGAGGCCGCCTGGTAGGCCGTGTCGTGCACGGGGTTGTCCGGGCGATAGCTGGTGCTGAACTCGGTGACGTGGGCGGGCAGCCCCTCCAGGCGCGTGCCGGCCAGCAGCTTCGCCGGGGCGGCGAACTGGTCCAGCAGGTTCCGCGGGTGTCGCAGCGTCTGGTAGGTGCCGAACGGCACGTCCTGCGCGGGCCCGGTGGTGTAGGCGTGGAAGGACACGAAGTCCGCCGGCACGTCCCGGCGCTCGACGAACTCCGCGAACGGCGCCCACCAGTCGTCCGCGCCCGGCGAGATCGCCGGGCCGCCGACCTGCAGGTCGGCGTCCACCTCCTTCACCGCCGTCGCGGTGACCTCGTAGAGCCGGAAGTACGCCTCCTGCGACGCGCCCTGCCAGAAGATGTCGAGGTTCGGCTCGTTCCACACCTCGATCGGCCACCGCCGCACCTCCTCGAGGCCGTAGCGGTCGATCGCGTGCCGCACCACCGCCCGGACGAGGGCCGCCCACTCGCGGTGGTCGCGCGGCGGCGTGACGTTGCCCTGCCACCAGAAGACCGTCTGGTCCCCCGACGCGAGCGACGACGGCATGAACCCGAGCTCGAGGAACGGCCGGACGCCGAGCGCCAGCCACGCGTCGATCACCTGGTCGGCGTACGTGAACGCGTGCCGGGTGCCGCGGTGGCCTGCCGTGTCGTAGGGGCGGTGGATCCCGACGTCGTCGGACAGGAGGCCGTGGCCGCGGACGTGCCGGAACCCGATCTCCCGCTGCACCACGGCGAGCGACTCCTGGTGGTCCTGGCGCAGGGCGAGGTTGAGGCGGCCGGTGCCGACGCACCGCCGCCACGCGTCGGAGAGCGTGGCGGCGGGCGCGTCGGGGACGACGACGGTCAGGGCTCAGCCCTCCTGGCGCGCCAGGGCGCCGTTGACGGTGTCGACGAACTGCTGGGAGCCCAGCCCCTCGATCTGGGAGACGTAGGTGTCCCAGTCGTCCAGCGACGTCTTGCCGGTGACGAACGCGGCGGTCGCGGAGTCGACGGCGTCCTTGATCTGGGTGTCCAGCAGCGTGTTCTGCTCCAGCTCCATCTCGTTGAGCCGGGCCGCCGGCGCGACGGGCAGCATCGTCTTCGAGTCGAGCACCGTGGTGGTCCAGTCCTTGATCTCCTGCGGCATCATCGCCTGGATGAGCTTCTGCGAGGAGCCGTTGGCCAGCAGGAAGACCCCGTTGCTATAGCCGAAGTCCTTGTTCAGCTTCTTCTTCGCGTCCGGGTTCATCGGGCCCCAGCCGATGTCCTCCTTCAGCGCGGGCGTGCCGTCGGAGCCCTGGGTGTAGGTCTCGCCGTCCACGCCGAACAGGGCGAACTCCATGCCCTCGTCCGAGAAGTACTGCCAGTCCACGTACTGCAGCAGCGCCTTGAAGTACGGCTTGTCCTTGGCGTCGCTGGAGATCATCACGCCCGACGTGAAGCGTCCGGACGGCAGGTTGCTCCCGGCCGGGCCGCCCGGGATGGTGAGCATGCGGGTGTCGAACTTCTTGCCGGCGTCCGCGATGGCCGAGCGGTACGTCGTGAGCTCCTGCGTGTTGGCGGAGACCGCCGCGGACGCGCCGGTGACGAACTTCTGCTTGGCCTGGTCGTCGGACTGCGTGATCTCCGGGTCCATGACGCCCGCGTCCACCCAGCCGTGGATCGTCCCGAGGAGCGCCTTGTACTCGTCGGTGGTGCCGGTCAGCTCGTACTTCCCGGCGTCCTGGTCGTAGTACGCGTTGTTGTAGCCCCAGCCGGCGGCGGTGTCGAAGTTGGGCGCCATGACGTTGAGCAGCGATCCGAGCGGGTTCGGGTTCTCGTTCCAGCGGTCGGAGAACGCGTACTTCACGCCGGGGTTGGCCTCCTGGACCTTCGTGAGGTCCTCGCCGAACTCGTCCCAGGTCTTCGGGTCCTCGGTGATCCCCGCCTTGGACCACATGTCGTCGTTGACCATGATCGAGTACTGGACGTCGGGCTTCTCCCGCAGGCCCGGCAGGAGGTAGAACTTCCCGTCGTCCTGCCGGAGGTTGTCGAGGTCCTCCTGCAGGCCCCACTTCTCGATCTTGTCCTTGAAGTTCGGCATGTAGTCGAGGTAGTCGGAGACCGGCAGGATCGCGCCCCCGGACACGAACTGCGTCTCCTGGCCGGGATACGTCACCGGCATGAGGTCCGAGGCCTCGCCCGAGCCGATGAGCAGCGCCTTCTTCTGGTCCCAGTCCGCCAGCGGGATGTCGGTGCGCTCGAACGTGACGTTGCGGTCGGCGTCGAGGTGCTCGAAGACCGACCAGTCGTCCTTCACCGGGTAGTCGGGCATGTCGCGGTACATGAGCGAGAGCTTCACCGGCTCGGTCGCCTTGAAGTCGGTACCCACGGCGAAGTCGTCCATCGCACCGACGGAGTGCTCGGCGTCGATGGTCGCCGCGCCGCCCGCGCCGCCGTCGTCGTCGCTGCCGCCGTCGCTGCCGCAGGCGGCCAGGCCCAGGGCCAGCGTGGTCAGCGTGACGGCCGCCAGGGCCGCACGCATGCGGGTGCTCTTCATGGTTCGTATCTCCTCAGGGACGAGCGTCATCGCTCTTCGGGATGAACACGTGCGGGGAACGGGTGAGGGCGACCGCGTCAGCCCTTGACGGAGCCGAGCATCACGCCGGAGACGAAATACCTCTGGATGAAGGGGTAGAAGCAGATGATCGGCAGCACGGTGAGCAGCATCGTCACGGACTGGATGTTGGCGCCGATCTGCACCGTGTCCGCGCCGGAGATCCCCGCCGCCGGGTTCGAGGCCGCGGCGATGAGGTTGCGCAGGTAGACGGTGACCGGGAACAGCTCCTTCTGGTCCAGGTACAGGAAGGCGCTGAACCACGAGTTCCACATGCTCACCGCGTAGAACAGCGTCATCGTGGCGAGCACGGCCTTGGACAGGGGCAGCACGATCCGGCCGAAGACGCCGTAGGTGGTGAGGCCGTCGATCGCCGCGGCCTCCTCGAGCTCGGCCGGGAAGTTCTCGAAGAACGACTTCATCACCAGCAGGTTGAACACCGAGATGGCGCCCGGCAGCACGATCGCCCACATGCTGTTGCGCATGTTGAGCACGTCCGCGACGAGGATGTAGTTCGGGATCAGGCCGCCGCTGAAGAACATCGTGAACACGGCGATCCCGATGAAGAGGTTGCGCCCCTTGAGGTGCCGCCGGCTCAGCGCGTAGGCGTACGGCGTGGTGAGCGCCATCGAGATGAACGTGCCCACCACGGTGTACACGACCGTGTTCTTGTAGTTGATCCAGAACATCGCGTCGCCCATGACGACGCCGAACGTCTCCACGTTGAAGCCGCGGGGCAGCAGGTTCACCTCGCCGGCGGAGATGTACCCCTCCGAGGAGAACGCCTTCGCCACGAGGTTGAGGAACGGGTAGAGCGTCACCGCGCAGACGATCAGCAGCGCGACGAGGTTCACGACCCGGAACGTCCGGTACCCGGCGGTGTCCTTGACCGTGGTCGGCTCGCTGCGGACCGCGGCGAGGTCGGGGGTCGACGTTTCGATCACCACAGCGAGGCTCCCACCAGGCGGCGCGACGCATAGTTCGCGGAGAGGACGAGGACCAGGCCGATGAGCGCCTCGAAGAGGCCGATCGCCGCGCCGTACGAGAACTGCGCCGACTGGATGCCCACCCGGTACAGGTACGTCGAGATGACGTCGGCCGTGGAGTAGATCAGCGGGTTCTGCAGCAGCAGGACCTTCTCGAACCCGACCGCCATGAAGGAGCCGATGTTGAGGATGAGCAGCACCATCATGGTGGGGCGGATGCCCGGCAGGGTGATGTGCCAGGTCTGCTGCCACCGGTTCGCGCCGTCGATCCGCGCGGCCTCGTAGAGCTGGTCGTCGACCGTCGTCAGGGCGGCGAGATAGAGGATCGTGCCCCAGCCGACGGTCTGCCAGACCTCGGAGCTCACGTAGATGCTGCGGAACCATCCCGGCTGCTGCATGAACGCGACCGCGTCACCGCCGAAGGCCTCGATGATCTGGTTGACCGTGCCGTTCACGGCGGTGAGCTGCAGCACGAGGCCCGCGACGATGACGATCGACATGAAGTGCGGCAGGTACGAGATCGTCTGCACGATCTTCTTGAACCGCCGCGAGCGCAGCTCGTTGAGCATGAGCGCGAGCACGATCGGCAGCGGGAAGCAGACCACCAGCGTCAGCAGCCCGAGCGCGACGGTGTTCCCGAACACCTGCCAGAACTGCTGGTTGTGGATGAACATGTCGAAGTAGTAGAAGCCGACCCACTCGTCGCCCAGCGGGCTGCCGCCCGGACGGAACCGGCGGAACGCGATGACGTTCCCGATCATCGGCACGTACTTGAAGATCAGGAAGAACAGCACCGGCAGGACGACGAACGAGTACAGCCGCCAGTCCTTGCGCAGCGCCTGGCGCCACGTGACCCGCCCGCGCCGGGCCGGCCGCGGCTCGCCCCGAGGCGGTGGTGCCGGTGGTGCGTCGTCGATCGGTGGGACGGTCGCCACCGTCCCTGCGCCCTGCGCCATGGATCCCCCAGCCCGTCACGTCGTCGTGCGGTCCACCGGCCGCAACCTCGCGCCGGCGATCCGAAAGTTTCGGCGTTGAAAACGTTCTCCAACTGCCGCCGAGAGTAGGGGGAGCCTTCGGTGACGGTCAAGCACCCCGCCGATCACGGTCTGATCACGGCGCCTCGGACCACCAGGATCACCGTCGACGTCGTGTACGGTCGAGCCGAAACTTGCGGTCGATCGCACGGAACGAGCGCGACGACGCGCGACGACAGGACGGACGATGAGCACCCCCACCCCGCAGGGCCCGACGCCGACGATCGCCGAGATCGCTCGGGAGCTCGGCGTGTCGGCGCCCACCGTCTCCAAGGTCCTCAACGGCCGGACCGACGTCGCGCCGGCCACCCGCGACCGCGTGGAGGCCGCGCTCGAGCGGCACCGCTACCGTCGCCGGCGCGCCGTGGCCCCACCGGTCGGCGCCGGCCTGGTCGACCTCGTCTTCCACCGCGTCGGCTCGGCCTGGTCCACCGAGATCATCCGCGGCGTGGAGGACGCCGCCGCGGCGGCGGGCGTGAGCGTCATCCTGTCCGAGCTGGGCGGCGAGCACCGCCCACCGGCCACCTGGCTCGAGACGACGCTCTCCCGCCCGCCCCTGGGCGTGCTCCTCGTCGCGGCCAGCCTCAGCGCGGCGCAGCGGCCGCGCCTCACCACGCGGGGCATCCCGTACGTCGTCATCGACACCGACGGAGAGCCGCCGCCCGACGTGCCGACGGTCGGGTCGGACAACTGGAGCGGCGGCCTCGCGGCGACGCGGCACCTGCTGGAGCTGGGGCACCGGCGCATCGCCGCCATCTCGGGGCCCGGCAACATGCTGTGCAGCCGCGCCCGCCTCGACGGCTACCGCACCGCGCTGGAGGAGGCCGGGATCGGCTTCGACGCCGCGCTGGTGCGGTCGGGCAACTTCGAGGTGGAGTCGGGCTACCGGTCCGGCAGCGAGCTGCTCGACCTGCCCGAGCGACCGACCGCCGTCTTCGCCGGGTCGGACATGCAGGGCATCGGCCTGCTGCGGGCCGCGCAGGAGCGCGGCATCTCCGTGCCCCGCGACCTGTCCGTCGTCGGGTACGACGACCTGCCGCTGGCGACCTGGACCGCGCCCGCGCTGACGACCGTGCGCCAGCCGCTACAGGAGATGGCGACCACCGCCACCCGACTGCTGCTCGACCTCGCCCGCGGCGAGGCGCCGATGGCCCGTCGCATCAACCTCGCCACCGCGCTCGTCGTCCGGGAGTCGACCGCTCCCCCGCCGAGGTAGTTCTGGTCCCCGCGAGGTAGTTCCGGGCCCCGCGAGGTAGTTCAGAAATCGCCGAGGTAGTTCGAGATTTCGCGAGGTAGTCGACTACCTCGCGATGATGCGAACTACCTCGGCGATTTCTGAACTACCTCGCGGGGATCTGCACTACCTCGGCGTCAGCGCTGGACGCGCGCGCTGCCGCCGCCGGCGAGCTTGGCGACCTCGGCGAGGGTCGCCGTCGTCGTGTCGCCGGGCGTGGTCATGGCCAGGGCGCCGTGCGCGGCGCCGTACTCGACGGCCTGCTGCAGCGAGTCGAGCTCCATGAGCCCGTAGGCGAGGCCGGAGGCGAAGGAGTCGCCGCCGCCCACACGGTCGAAGATCTCCAGGTCCGCGCGGTGCGTGGCCTCGACGAAGCCCTCGGCCCGCGACCAGGCGATGGCGCCCCAGTCGTTGACGGACGCGCTCTTCACGCCGCGCAGGGTCGTCGCGATGACCTGGAAGTTCGGGTACGCCTCGGCGGCCGTGCCGATCATGGCGCGGAATGCGCCGGTGTCGAGGTCGGTGAGGTTCTCGTCCACGCCCTCCACCTCGAAGCCGAGGGAGGCGGTGAAGTCCTCCTCGTTGCCGATCATCACGTCGACGTGGTGCGCCAGACGGCGGTTGACCTCGCGCGCCCGCTCGACGCCGCCGATGCCCTTCCACAGGGACGGTCGGTAGTTGAGGTCGTAGGACACGATCGTGCCGTGCTTCTTGGCCGCGGTCATGGCCGCCTCCGCCACGTCGGCGGCGGACTCCGAGAGGGCGGCGAAGATGCCCCCGGTGTGCAGCCAGCGCACGCCCGAGCCGAACAGCGCGTCCCAGTCGACGTCCTCCGGCTTCATCTGCGCGATCGCGGTGTTGCCGCGGTCGCTCACGCCGACCGCGCCGCGCACGCCGAAGCCGCGCTCGGTGAAGTTGAGACCGTTGCGCACGCTGCGGCCGATGCCGTCGTACTCGCGCCACTGCACCCAGGAGGTGTCGAGGCCGCCGGTGAGCATGAAGTCCTCGACGAGGCGGCCCACCTCGTTGTCGGCGAGCGCGGTGACGATCGCGCCGCGCAGCCCGAACGCGCGGCGCAGGCCGCGGGCCACGTTGTACTCGCCGCCGCCCTCCCAGACGTCGAAGGAGCGGGTGGTGCGCACGCGGCGGTCGCCCGGGTCGAGGCGCAGCATGACCTCGCCGAGCGCGACGACGTCGTACCGGCACTCGGCGGCCGGGCGGGTGGTGATGGAGGGGTTCGTCATGCCGGTCACTTCTCCTTCGAGGCGGCGGGAGCGGCGAGGGCGACGGCCTCGGCGGTGCGGCGGGTGATCTCGGCCCAGTCGCCGGCGGTCACGAGCGACTTCTCGACCATCCACGAGCCGCCGACAGCGAGCACCGGGGCCAGCCCGAGGTAGTCGCCGAGGTTGGCGGCGCTCACGCCGCCGGTCGGGACGAAGCGCAGGCCCGGGAACGGCGCGGAGAACGCCTTGATCGCGGCGGGGCCGCCGACCACGGACGCGGGGAAGAGCTTGACGACGTCGATGCCGAGGTCGAGCGCGGCCATGATCTCGCTGGGCGTGGCGACGCCCGGCAGGATCGGCACGCCGTGCTCCTGGGCGCGGCGCACGACGGCGGCCGACAGCCCGGGCGACACGATGTAGCGCGCGCCGGCGTCGACGACGGCGTCGACCTGGTCGACGGTGGTGACGGTGCCCGCACCCACGACGACGTCGGGCTGGGTCTGCGCCACCGCGCGGATCGCGTCGATGCCGCCGGCGGTGCGCAGCGTGATCTCGGCGACGGGCAGGCCGCCGGCGACGAGCGCGTCGGCGAGACGGGCGCCCTGCTCGGCGCCGTCGACCACGACGACGGGCACGAGGCGGTGGGCGCCGAGCGCGGCGACGACGTCGCCGGCCGGGGTCGAGGGGGAAGACATCCTGGCTCCGTTTCGCTATGGTGAACGCACGTTGTTCACTACGGAACACCATAGAGGACCCGGTGCGATGACCCAACCCCCCAGCCCACTTGGCAGCGTGGACAAGGCCCTGCTCACGCTCGACGCCCTCGCCCGCGCCGGAGCGGGCGGCGTCGCGCTCGCCGACCTCGCCGCCGAGGTGGGGGCCAACAAGTCGACGCTGCACCGCACGCTCGCCGCGCTGCGGCACCGCGGCTACGCCGACCAGCGGTCCGACGGCGCCTACACCCTGGGGCCCGCGGTGCTCTCCCTCGGCGCCGCATACCTCGCCGAGGACAACCTGCCCGGCCTGCTGCGCCCCGCCCTGGAGGCGCTGCGCGACGAGGTCGACGAGCTGGTGCACCTCGGCACCCTCGCCGGCCAGGAGGTCGTCTACCTCGACAAGGTGGAGCCGCAGCGACCGCTGCGCGTGTGGTCCGCCGTCGGACGGCGCATCCCGGTCGCGACGACAGCGCTCGGCCGGGCGCTCCTGGCCGCCGACCCGGACACCGACCCCGGGCGCGACGGCGAGCCCGACGCCACGCTGCGCGCGGCCCTCGCGTCCGCACGGGAGCGCGGCTACGCCACCGAGACCGAGGAGAACGAGCCCGGCATCGCGTGCGTCGCCGTCGCGCTGCTGCGCGCGGGCCGCCCGGTCGCGGCTGTCAGCATCACCGCACCCGTCGAGCGGATGACCGGCCCGGCCCGCGACGCCCGCGTCGCCGCGCTGCGCGAGCTGCTTCCCGCGGTGCTGCCCACCGGCCTCACCATCCCGTCGACGTAGCGATCTCCCCCGGTTCCCGGCGGGGAACCAGGGGAGATCGCTACGTCACCCTCGGCTATCGGGCCAGCCAGCCGCCGTCGACGGGGATGATCGCGCCGTGCACGTAGTCCGACGCGGGCGAGGCCAGGTACAGCACCGCCCCGGCGATGTCCTCCGGAGTGGCCCAGCGGCCGGCGGGGATGCGCGCGAGGATCTCGGCGTTGCGGTCCTCGTCGGCGCGCAGCGCACCGGTGTTCGCGGTGGCCACGTACCCGGGGGCGACGGCGTTGACGTTGACGCCGCGGCCGGCCCACTCGTTGGCGAGCGCCTTGGTCAGGCCGGCGAGCGCCGACTTCGACGCCGTGTACCCCGGCACGTTGACGCCGCCCTGGAAGCTCAGCATCGACGCGGTGCCGATGATCTTGCCGTGCCCGCGGGCCACCATGGCGCGGCCGACCTCGCGCGAGAGGGTCCACGCGGAGCGCAGGTTCACCTCGAGCACGTGGTCGAAGTCGGCGTCCGGGTGCTCGGTCGCCGGGGCGCGGCGGATGGTCCCGCCGTTGTTGACCAGCACGTCCACCTCGCGCTCGACGAGCGTCGCGGCCAGGACGGCGACGGCGTCCCGGTCGGACAGGTCGGTCGCCACCGGGGTGAACCGGCGGCCGGCGGCCTCGACCGCGCGGCGGGCGTCCGAGTCGCCGTCCGGCATCGTCGTGCTGACGCCGATCACGTCGGCGCCGGCGCGGGCCAGGAGCGTCGCGATCGCGAGGCCGATGCCCTTGCTGGCGCCCGTCACGGCCGCGGTGCGGCCCTCGAGGCTGAACAGCCGGGCCACGGCCGGGTCGAGCTCGGTCGGTCGGTCGGTGCTGGTGGTGCTCACGTGTCTCGTTCCTTCGTCGTGCCCGGGGGCTGGCGGGCGCTGGGCCCTACCGGTCGCCCCCGAGGGCGTGGGTGATGTCGGCGGCCGTCTTGTGCAGGTCGTCCGCCATCGCGGCGAGCTGGCTCTCGGTGTGCTCGAGGGCGAGCGAGGAGATCGACAGGCCGTAGTTGGAGTGCCCGGAGTGGTCGCGCACGGCGGTGCCGATGCAGACGACGCCGGGCACGTTCTCCTCGCGGTCGAACGCGTACCCGTCGCGCCGGATGTCGTCGAGCTCGGCGCGCAGGTCCTCCAGGGTCGCGATGCTGCGCGCGGTGCGCCGCGGCAGGCCCGCGCGGTTGACGAAGCGCTCGACGGCGTCGTCGTCGAGCCGCGCCAGGATGGACTTGCCGATCGCCGAGGTGTGCAGCGGGATCGACGCCCCGACGCGCGACGGCATCCGGTACGGCTTGTCGGAGTCCGTGCGGACCAGGTAGATGATCTCGTCGCCGCTGCGCACGCCGACGTGCACCGTGCACTGCACGCGTCGCACGAGGTCGTCCACGTACGGCTGCACGATCGTCGAGACGTCCACCCGGTCGTACGCGGCCCCGGCCAGCGACAGGATCTTCGGGCCGGGCACGTGCGTGCCGCCCTCGGCGACGCGGATGAAGTCCCAGTCGACGAGCGTGGCGAGGATGCGGTGCACCGTCGCCTTGGGCAGGTCCACCGCCGCCACGATCTCGCTGAAGCGCCCGTGCGTCATCGCCGCCTCGAGCACCAGCAGCGTCTTCTCGCTGGCCGTCGTCGCCTCGCTCATCGACCGTTCCTCCTCGTCCCCGCGCTCCGCGCGTCGTCGGCGCCCCGTCGGCGCATGCTCGTCAGCGCATGGTGGCGACGTCGAACCCGTCCATGTCGTCGAACGCCTGGTTCTCGCCGGCCATCGCCCACACGAAGGAGTATGCGGCGGTGCCGACGCCGGAGTGCACCGACCAGCTGGGCGAGATGATCGCCTCGCGGTCCGCGACGACCATGTGCCGCGTCTCGGTGGGCTCGCCCAGCAGGTGCACGACGCGCGCCTCGGCCGGCAGGTCGAAGTACAGGTAGCACTCCGTGCGTCGGTCGTGGGTGTGGGCCGGCATGGTGTTCCACATGCTGCCCGGGTGCAGCGTCGTGACGCCCATGACCACCTGGCACGACTGCACGCCGCTGGAGTGGATGTACTGGTTGAGCGTGCGCCGGTTGGACGTGACCTGGTCGCCGAGCTCGCGGACCGTGCCCTGCCCGGGCTCCACCAGCGTGGTCGGGTACGCCGTGTGCGCCGGCGCGGAGAAGAGGTAGAACCGGGCGGGCCCGGCCTCCCCCGCGGCGTCGTCGGACGCGAGGACGACGTCCGCCGCGCCGCGCCCGACGTAGAGGCACGCGCCGTGCGCGAGCCGGTGCTCCGTGCCGTCCACGGTGATGGTGCCGGGGCCGCCCACGTTGACGATGCCGGCCTCGCGGTGGTCGAAGAACCGCTCCGAGCGGATCTCCGGGTAGCCGCGCAGGCTCAGCGGCGCGGACACCGGGCTGATCCCGCCGAGCACCACGCGGTCGTGGTGCGTGTAGACGGTGCGGATCTCGTCGTCGACGAACAGGTCGGGCACGAGGTAGCGGTCCCGCAGGTCCTGGGTGGTCATGCCCGGGATCTGCTCCGGGGCGGTGGCGTAGCGCTGTTCCATGAAAGCCTCCGAATCGGTGGTGGGCGGTGGGACGTCAGGCGAGCCCGAGCAGCCCGGGCAGCCAGAGCGAGAGGGCCGGCGTCATGGCCACGACGAGCAGCAGGACCACCAGGCCGACGAAGAACGGCAGGAGGCGTCGCATGACGCTCTCGATAGACATGCCCGACACCTTCGCACCGACGAACAGGACGGGCCCGACGGGCGGGGTGATCGTGCCGATCGACAGCGCGAGGACCATGAAGATCCCGAAGTGGACCGGGTCCATGCCGAACGCCGTGACCACGGGCAGGAAGATCGGCGCGAAGATCAGCACCGCCGGCGTCGGGTCCATGAAACACCCGATGACCAGCAGCAGCACGACGATCAGCACGATCAGGACGTACGGGTTGGTGCTCACGGTCAGCAGGGCGTCGGTCACCATCTGCGGGATCTGCGCGAACGACATGACCCACGACATCACCGCCGACACCCCGACGAGGAACATGACGATCGCCGTCGTGCGGCCGGAGTCGAGCAGGATCTCGCCCAGGTCGCGGACCTTGATCGACCGGTAGACGAACGACAGGACCAGCGAGTACAGGACGGCGATGCAGGACGCCTCGGTGGGCGTGAAGATCCCGGCCAGGATGCCGCCGATGACGATGACGATCAGCAGGAGCGCGGGCACGGCCTGGCCCGCGACCCGGAGCCGCGCCGCCGCCGACAGCTTCTCCGTGACGCGCAGCTCGGGGCGCTTGCGGGCGTACACGTGCACGATCGCCATGCAGACCGCGGCCCACAGGATGCCCGGCACGTACCCGGCGACGAACAGCGCCGCGACCGACGTGCTCGACACGAGCGAGTACACGATCATCAGGTTGCTCGGCGGAATGATCATGCCCGACGGCGCGGACGCGATGTTGGTCGCCGCCGCGAAGTCCCGCGGGTAGCCCTCCTTGGCCTGCAGCGGGCCCATCGTCGAGCCGACGGCGGCGACCGACGCGACGGCCGAGCCGGAGACCGCGCCGAACATCGCGTTGGCCGCGACGTTCGTCTGGGCGAGCGACCCGGGAGCACGGCCCACCAGCATCTTCGCGAAGTTGACGAGCCGCAGCGCGATCCCGCCGTTGTTCATGATCACGCCGGCGAGCACGAAGAACGGGATCGCCAGCAGGGAGAAGTTGTTGACGCCGCGGAACATCTGCTGCGCGGACGTGAGGAGCCCGTTCTCGAAGCCGAGCACCGTGATCGCGGCGAGCGCCGACGACGTGCCGACGGCCACCGAGATCGGGATCCCGAGCGCGAGGAGGGCGACGATCCCGACGATCAGGACCAGCCCGGCGATTGCTGCCACCTCCATGTGAGCCCCCTCAGACTGCGTCCGGCTCGCCGTCGGTGGTGGCGTTCTCCACGCCACGCACGACGGCCACCAGGTGGTAGACGGTGTAGAAGAGCACGAGCACGCCCGAGACCGGGAGCACCAGGTAGAGCCAGCCGACCATCAGCGGGAGGCTGGGCACGTCCTGCGTCCAGGTGAGCTGCGAGAGCTGCCAGCCGCCGTAGACGAGCACCAGCGCGGCGAACGCGAACGTCACGACCTGGCTCAGCACGGCGGCCGCGCGCTGCAGGTGCTCGGGCGCCCGGCGCACGAGGAAGTCGACGGCGATGTGGCCGCGCTCGCCGAAGACCAGCGCGGTGCCGAAGAAGCTGAGCCACACGAACAGGTACTTCGCGAGCTCCTCGGACCACACGCTGGGCGCCGACAGCACCTGGCGCGTGAAGACCTGCCACGCCACGACCAGCACCAGCGCCGCCAGCAGCAGCACGCACAGCCAGCGGAGCGTGACGTCGAGGGCGTTCTTGACGTGGGTCATCGGTCGCCCTCCGTCGTGTCCGCCGGCTGGTCCGCCATCTGCTCCGCCACGGCGCGGGTCCGGTCGTAGAGCTCGCGGGCCGCGGGCGTGGTGAGCTTCTCGTCGAGCAGGGGCTCGACGGCCTCGCGGAACGGCTCGACGTCGGGCGAGTTGAACTCGGCGCCGGCCTCCTCGGCGGCCTGCTGGCTCTGGGTCATGACCTCGGTCGTGAGGCGGCTCGACTCGTCGTAGGCCGCCTCGAGCTCCTCGAGGAACACCGCGCGGTCGGCCTCGGACATCGAGTCGAAGGTGGCCGGGTTGGTGATGAGGTAGTCCGGGATCATGAGGTGGTTGGTGTACGAGTAGTACGGCGCCACCTCGTCGTGCTTGAGGTTCCGGTAGATCGACTCGTTGTTCTCGCCGCCGTCGATGACGCCGGACTGGATCGCGGTGTACACCTCGCCCTGGCCCATGGGCGTGCCGACGCCGCCCATGAGGTCCATCATCCGGCTGTTGGTGTCGGTCTCCATGACGCGGATCTTGAGGCCGGCGAGGTCCTCCGGCTTCTCGATCGGGTGCGCCGAGGTGTAGACGCTGCGCACGCCGGCCGAGAACCCGCCGAGCACGCGGATGTTCTGCTCCTCGAGCGAGTGGTACAGGTCGCCGGTGATCGCGGGGTCGTTGAGCACGGCCTCCTGGTGCGCCTGCGAGTCGTAGACGTACGGCATGTTCAGCGCCACGAAGTCCGGGTTGATGTTCTCCAGGAGCGACCCCGCCACCAGGGCCAGGTCGACCGCGCCGGACTGCACCAGCTCCACGGTGTCCTTCTGCGCGCCGAGCGTCTCGTTCGGGTAGACCTCCACCGAGTACCGGCCGTCCGTCCGCTCCGCGAGCCGCTCCCCCAGGTGGGTGAGCGCCACGGCCTCCGGCTGGTCGGCGTTCTGGTTGAAGGCCACCTTGAAGACGCGCTCCGCCTCCGGTGCGCCCGCGCCCTCGGACGCCGTGTCCCCCGCCGCCGCGGTCGTGAATCCCGCGCCGCAGGCGGTCAGCGCGACCGCCACGAGCGCCGCCGACCCTGCTGCGGCCAGCTGTCTGAGCCTCATCGCCCCTCCTTTCTGCTCCTCGTCGAGCCGGGCATCCTCGATGCCCTCTGTCCTACCAATGGTCCGTCACACGGAACTGAGTTCTGTTGTACGGAACCAGTTGCGGGTACCGGCTGTCAACCCGCGGCGCCGTCCGCAGCGGGGCGGGGGCGACGGCGGGCACGATGGGCCCATGAGCAACCGCACTCCCCTGGACGTCCTGTTCATCGGCGGCTCCGGCATCATCAGCGCCGCGAGCGTCACCCGCGCCGTCGGCCTGGGTCACCGGGTCACGGTCCTCAACCGCGGGAGGTCGAGCACCCGGCCGCTCCCGCCGGAGGTCGAGACGCTGGTGGCGGACGTGACCGACGACGACGCCGTCGACGCCGCGATCGCGGGCCGGGACTTCGACGTCGTCGCGCAGTTCCGGGCGTTCCGGCCGGACCACGTGGCGCACGACGTCGAGCGCTTCACGGGGCGGGTGGGCCAGTACGTGTTCGTCTCGTCGGCGTCGGCCTACCAGACGCCGCCCGAGCGGCTGCCGGTCACCGAGTCCACGCCGCTGCGCAACCCGTTCTGGCAGTACTCGCGCGACAAGATCGCCGGCGAGGACGTCCTCGTGCGCGCCTGGCGGGACCACGGCTTCCCCGCGACGATCGTGCGCCCGTCGCACACCTACGACCGCACGGTGCTCCCGACCACCGGCGGCTGGACCGACGTCGCGCGGCTGCGCGCCGGGAAGCCCGTCGTCGTGCACGGCGACGGCACGTCGCTGTGGACGCTGACCCACACCGAGGACTTCGCGGTCGGGTTCGTGGGCCTGCTCGGGCACCCGGCGGCCATCGGCGACACGTTCCAGATCATGGGGTCCCACGCCCCTACGTGGGACCAGGTCTACCGGTGGCTCGCGGCGGCCGCGGGGGTGGACGAGCCCGAGCTCGTGCACGTGGCGTCCGAGACGATCGCCCGCGTGCTGCCCGACGTCGGGCCCGGCCTGCTGGGCGACAAGGCCCACTCGATGGTCTTCGACTGCGCCAAGCTGCGCGCGCTCGTGCCCGAGTTCGGCACCACGATCACCTACGACCAGGCCGCCGTCGAGCAGGTCGCCTGGCACGACGCGCACCCCGAGGCCCAGCAGGTCGACCCCGGCCTCGACGCGGCGTTCGACCGCCTGGTGGCGCACGCCCGCGCCGTCTGACGTCCGGGCGCCGAGGCCGGCGGGTCACCCCGGCACGTACCCTGCCGAGGTGACCCGCTCCCCCGCCCCGCTCGTCCTGCTCGACCTCGACGGCACGCTCACCGACTCCGCCCCCGGCATCGTCGCGGGCATCCGGCACGCCTACGGCGCCCTCGGCCTGCCCGTGCCGGACGACGCCACGCTGCGCTCGTTCGTCGGCCCGCCGATCACGGACTCCTTCCCCGCGCACGGCGTCCCCGCCGAGCGCGTCGACGAGGCGGTGCGCGCCTACCGCGAGGTCTTCGCGGCGGGCGGCATGTACGACAACCGCGTGTTCGACGGCATCCCCGAGGTGCTGCGCGCGCTGCGGGCCGCCGGCTGCACGCTCGCCGTCGCGACGTCCAAGCCCGAGGTCTACGCGAAGCCCATCTGCGACCGCTTCGGCCTCACGGACCTGGTCGACGGCGTCTTCGGCGCGCCGCTCGACGAGGGCACGTCCACCAAGGCCGACGTCATCGCCAAGGCGCTGGCCGCGCTGGGCCGCACCTCGCCCGTGGACCCGGCCGACGGCCCCGCCCTCATGGTCGGCGACCGCGAGCACGACGTGCACGGCGCCGCCGAGCACGGCATCGGCTGCGTCGGCGTCACCTGGGGGTACGCCGCCCCCGGCGAGCTGGAGCACGCCGGCGCCGTCGCGCTGGTGGACGACGTCGCCGACCTCACCGACGCCGTCCTGTCCCGCCTCCGCTGAGACCTGTCAGTCGCGGAGCAGCGGCAGCAGCTGCTCGCCCTGGCGGCGGATCTCGTCCAGGTACGGGGTGTCGGACAGCACGAAGTGGGTGACGCCGAGGTCCTGGTAGCGGCGCAGCGACTTCGCGACGTCGGACGGCGAGCCCACCAGCCACGTGGTGCCGGCACCGCCGCCCCCCGCACGGGCGGGCGCGGTGTAGAGGTTCTCGTCGAGCACGTCGCCGCGGGCGGCCAGGTCGAGCAGGCGTTGCTGCCCGACGGCGACGGGCCGGTCGGCCACGCGATGGTCGGCGTCGCGGTGCCACCCCTGGCGCCCGGCGGACCCGGCGAGCCGGGCCACCTTCGCCTCGGCGTCGCGCCAGGCCTCCTCCGTGGTGTCGCGGACGAAGGTCGTGACGCGCAACCCGAACTGCAGCGGCGCGTGCTCGCGCCCCACGCGCTCGCTCAGCGCCCGCAGCCGGTCGATCCGCTCCGCGACGCCGTCCAGCGGCTCGCCCCAGAAGAGCTGCACGTCGGCCTCGGCCGCCGCGACCTCCTCCGCCTCGGGCGACGCCCCGCCGAAGTACAGCGTCGGGTGCGCGCGCCCCTCCCGGGCGACCGGCTTGAGCGGCAGCGTCGCCCCGGTGGCGCGGTAGTGCTCGCCGTCGAACGTCACGTCGTCCTGCGTCCACAGCCGGCGCACCAGCCGCAGGAACTCGCGCGTGCGCCCGTACCTTGCCGCCCGGTCGGTGACCGTGTCGCCGTACTGCTCGACGCCGTCCTGCCCGGACACGATGTTGAGCCGCACCCGGCCGCCCGTGAGGTGGTCCAGCGTCGCGGCGGCGGAGGCGAGGTGCGCCGGCTGCCAGTAGCCGGGCCGGACGGCGATCAGCGGGTTGAACGTCGTGGTGCGGGCCGCGAGCGCCGTCGCCACCGTGAACGTGTCCGGGCGGCTCCAGCCCGTGCCGAGCAGGGCGCCGTCCCAGCCGTGCCGCTCCAGGGCGAGGGCCTGCTCGGTGAGGGTGTCGAGGCTGTTGTGGTCCGCGGTCACGGCATCGCCGCGGTGGCCGGGCCGCACCTGGTTGGGGATGTACCAGAGGACGTCGGCGCTCATGCCCCCACCCCAGAAGTGGCGAGTTCGGCGGGGGCGTCCGCCCCCGACGACGTCGTGTACCGGCTCGCCGGCCGCTCCAGCCCGTAGTGCTCGCGCAGCGTGGTGCCCTCGTAGGCGGTGCGGAACAGCCCGCGCCGCTGCAGGACCGGCACGACCTGCGCCGTGAACTCCTCCAGCCCGCGCGGCAGCACGGCCGGCATGACGTTGAAGCCGTCGGCGGCCTCGGCGTCGTACCAGTCCTGGAGGGCGTCGGCGACCTGCTCGGGGGTGCCGGCCAGCGTGCGGTGCCCACGACCGCCGCCCAGGCGGCCGATGAGCTCACGGACCGTCAGCCGCTCGCGCCGCGCCAGCTCGACGATCAGCGTGTACCGGCTCTTGGCCCCCTCGATCTGGTCCTCGTCGGGCAGGTCGGCGGGCAGCTGCCGGTCCAGCGGCAGGTCCTCGGGGTCGACGCGCAGGGTCGCGGCGAGCTGGCGGCGCGCGTACTCCGGCACGATGAGCTCGTCGAGCTCGCGCTCGGCGGCCAGGGCCTCCGCCTCCGTCGACCCGAGGACGGGCACGATGCCGGGCAGGATCTTGATCCCCCGGGGGTCGCGGCCCTCCGCGGCGGTGCGCGCCTTGAGGTCGGCGTAGAAGGCCCGCGCGTCGTCGAGGGTCTGGTGCGCGGTGAACACCGCCTCGGCGTACCGCGCCGCCAGCCCCTTGCCGTCCTCGGAGGACCCGGCCTGCACGATGAGCGGTCGCGCCTGCGGGCTGCGCGGGGTGGTGAGCGCGCCGGCCACGGAGAAGTGCTCCCCGACGTGCCCGGCCGGGTGGATCCTCGCGGCGTCCGCCCACACGCCGCGCTCCTTGTCGCCGAGCACGGCGTCGTCGTCCCACGAGTCCCAGAGCTTGGAGGCGACGTCGAGGAACTCCGCGGCCCGCTCGTAGCGGACGGCGTGCGCGGGCTGGTCGTCGAGGCCGAAGTTGCGCGCGATGTCGGGGCCGGCCGTCGTCACGACGTTCCAGCCAGCACGCCCGCCCGACACGATGTCGATCGACGCGAACCGCCGCGCCAGGTTGTACGGCGAGTTGTAGGTGGTGGACGCCGTCGCGATGAGCCCGATCCGCTCGGTGGCGGCGGCCAGCGCCGTGAGCACGATCAGCGGGTCGAGCGACCCGGCGGGGCGGCGGCCGACGTCGCTGCGCAGACCGGGGCCGTCGGCGAAGAAGACGGAGTCGAGCAGCCCCTCCTCCGCGGTGCGGGCGAGCCGCTGCAGGTAGGCGATGTTCGTGGACGTGTGGTCCGGGGAGCTCTCGGGCAGCCGCCACGACGCCTCGTGGTGGCCGGTGCTCATGAGGAACGCGTTGAGGTGGAAGGGTCCGGGGCGGTGGCCGTCGCGGCCGGCGGTGCGGGTCATGCGGTCACGTCCTTCCGCTCGACGCCGAGGGCGTCCAGCAGCTCGGTGCGGATGGCGGCGAAGCGGGGGTCGGCGGCGTCGCGCCGCTCCCCGAGATCGATGCGTCGTTCGACGGCGATGCGGCCGCGGTCGAGGACGACGACGCGGTCGGCGAGCACGATCGCCTCGTCGACGTCGTGGGTCACGAGCAGCACGGCCGGCCGGTGCCGGTCGTACAGGGCGCGCAGCAGCTCGTGCATGCGGATGCGGGTGAGGGCGTCGAGGGCGCCGAACGGCTCGTCCGCCAGCAGCAGCTGGGGCGAGCGGACGAGCGACCGCGCGAGCGACACCCGCTGCTGCTCGCCGCCGGACAGCTCGTTCGGCCACGCCCGCTCCCGGCCGGCGAGGCCGACCTCGGCGAGGGCGGCCCGGCCGGCGTCGCGCGCGGCGCCCCGCGGGCCCCCGAGGCCGAGGACGACGTTGTCCAGGACGCGCGCCCACGGCAGCAGCCGGGAGTCCTGGAACACGACGGACACCTGGTCGGGCACGCGCACCTCGCCCGAGCCCGCGACGCCGTGGTCGAGGCCCGCGAGCGCGCGCAGCAGGGTCGACTTGCCCGAGCCGCTGCGGCCCAGGATCGCGACGAACTCCCCGGTGCCGAGCTCCAGGTCGAGGTCGTCCAGCACCCGGTCGGCGCCGTACGCGCGCACCAGGCCGCGGACGGCGACGGCGGGGACGTCGACGGAGGCCTGCGCGGGGTCCGCGACGGGCGTGGCGGTCAGTCCTCCAGCGTGCGTCGCCATGCGAGCACCCTCCTCTGCAGCAGCCGGACGGCGGCGTCGGCCGCGAACCCGAGGACGCCGTAGACGACGAGGCCGACCACGATGACCTCGGTCTGGCCGTAGGTGCGGGCGAGCTCCATCATGTAGCCGATGCCCGCGGTGGCGTTGACCTGCTCGACGACGACCAGCGACAGCAGGGAGCCGGTGACGGCGAACCGCAGCCCGAGCAGGAAGCCCGGGAGCGCGCCCGGCAGCACGACGCGCCGCACGAACTGCGGCCGCGTCAGCCGCACGGTCTCTGCGAGCTCGACGTACCGGGAGTCGATGGAGCGCAGCCCGTTGTGCGTGTGCACGTAGATCGGGATGAACACACCCAGCGCGATGGTGATGACCTTCATCGGCTCGCCGATGCCGAACCACAGGATGAGCAGCGGCAGCAGCGCGAGGTTCGGGATGGCGCGCTTGACCTGGATGGGCCCGTCGAGCAGCGCGTCGCCCACCCGGCTCAGCCCGGAGGCGAGCGCCAGTACGACGCCGGCCCCGACGCCCCACGCCAGCCCGAGGGCCGCGCGGGTCAGCGAGACGCCCAGGTTCTCCTGCAGGTCGCCCTTCGCGATCAGGTCGCCGGCCGTCGTGACGACCGTCCACGGGGCGCTGAGCACCCGCTGGTCGATCAGGCCGGTCGCGGAGCCGACCACCCACACCCCGACCAGGACGACGATCCCGAGCAGCCCGGCCGCGGGAACCGGCCGCCCGAGCCCAAGGCGCCGCCCCGCGGGCCGGACGTCGGGCCGCGGTCCCGGCAGGCCGCCGGCCCGCTCCGACGACGTCCGGGACCGGGGCGCGGTGCCGGCCCGGGAGACCGTGCCGAGCGCCGTCACCGGTCCTCCTCCGCCGCCCGCTGCGCCTCGACGCCCGCGGTCTGCGCCGCGGCGAACCGCTCGTCGAAGAGGTCGTGCGCGTCGAGCGGGTCCTCGTCGAGCTCCTTCGCGAGCAGGTCGATCGTGTCCTGGGTGCGGGCGATGCCCTCGGTGAGGTCGGCGGGGATGTCGGGCACGGCCGCGTGGTCGGTGAGGTACTGCGCGTCGGACTCGGTGAGCCCCTCGTGCTCGACGTAGTACCCCTGCTTCCATTCCTCGGGGTGGTCCGCGACCCACACCTTCGCCTTCGCCCAGACCTCGACGTACTCCGCCAGCGCGGCGGCCTTCGCCGGGTCCTCGAGCACCGCCTTCGGCGCGTAGAGGTGGCCGGCGTCGTCGCGCAGGCCGTGCTTGATCGACTGCGCGCCGTCGGCCTCGTAGGTCGTGAGGTAGCGGTACAGCTGGGTGCCGCCCAGCGGCGCGACGTCGACCTCCCCCGCGGCCAGCGCGGTCGAGTACACGTCGCCGGTGCTGGGCAGCTCGACGAGCTCCACGTCGTCCTGGGTGAGGCCGGCGGCAGCCAGCGACTTGAGGATCAGCGCGCCCTGCGCCTGGCCGGGGCTGAACGCGATGCGTTTGCCGGCCAGGTCGGCGAGGGAGCCGAGGGTGACGCCCGGGCGCCCGGCGAGCTCGTAGATCGGTGCCTCCTGCCAGTTCTCCCGGTACTGGGTGGCGACGATCGACACCGGCACGCCCGTCCACGTCGCGTGGATCGGCGGGATCTCGGCCACCGCGCCGACGTCGAGCGACTCGGCGCGGAACGCCTCGATGGTCTGCGGGCCGCCGGACAGGTTGGCCCACTCGATGTCGAAGGGGAGGTCGTGCTCGATCTCGTCGCCGGCCAGCTCGAGCGCGACCTCGGTCGTCGGGTCGCCGACGACGAGCGTGGTGCCGTCCGGCACCGCGGAGGGCAGCGGGTCGGAGGCGGCGAGCGAGCCGCCGGGGCTGTCGGCGGCCGCGTCGCCGACGCAGCCGGCGGTGCCCAGCACGGCCAGGACGCCGACGGCGGCCACGGCGGGGCGCGCACGGTCGGTGCGGCGGAGGGAAGGGGTTCGGGGCATGACGGGTCCTCTCGGGGCGTGCGGGGGTACGCCACGTCACCCGCCCGCGCACGGCGGACGGGAGGCGGTGGTCTCGAGCGGTTCTGCTGCCGGGGAGGCGGGCGCGACGGCGCGCGTCGGGTCAGCGGCGACAGCGGCGACGGGGCCGACAGCCCCGGCGGGCGCGCGGCACGGAGGCGCCCGCGGTGCGGGTGCCCGGGGACCGGAGTCCGTGCGTGTCGGCGTGCATGGCGGGGAAGGTAGGCGCCGCGCAAGCCCCGCGCGAGAGATCCCCCGAAGTTCTCACCATGCGGGACGGACGGCTGAGACGCGTCCGCGGCCGGCGTTCCGGGCACGACGAAGGCCCCGGACCCTGTGAGGGGGTCCGGGGCCTTCGTCGTCGACCGTCAGGTCGTGAGGTTCAGCGCGTCACTCCGCGCCGGCCTGCATCTGGCCGGTCGGGGGCAGGTCGTGCACCGAGACGCCGGTGGGGGCGTCGAGCGCCGCCGCCGCGCCGACCGCGACCGGCCCGCGCTCGTGCTCGCTCTTGGGGACCCCGCGGAAGGTGAACTCCCCGAGGATGCCCTCGCCCTCGCCATCGACCAGCACCAGGTCGCCGCCCTTGAGCTCGCCGAACAGGATCTTCTCGGACAGGGTGTCCTCGATCTCCCGCTGGATCGCCCGCTTGAGCGGACGGGCGCCGAGCACCGGGTCGTAGCCCTTCTCCGCCAGCAGGTTCTTCGCGGCGGGCGTGAGCTCGATGGCCATGTCCCGGTCGCGCAGACGCTTGTCCAGCTTGGCGATCTCCAGGTCGACGATCTCGATGATCTCGTCCTGCGAGAGCTGCGGGAACACCACCACGTCGTCGACGCGGTTGAGGAACTCCGGCCGGAAGTGCTGCTTGAGCTCCTCGTTGACCTTCGCCTTCATGCGCTCGTAGGAGGTCACCAGGTCGCCGCCGGCGTTGAAGCCGGTCTGGACGCCCTTGGCGATGTCCCGCGTGCCGAGGTTCGTGGTCATGATGATCACGGTGTTCTTGAAGTCGACCACCCGGCCCTGCGAGTCGGTCAGGCGACCGTCCTCGAGCACCTGCAGCAGCGAGTTGAAGATGTCGGCGTGGGCCTTCTCGACCTCGTCGAACAGGACCACCGAGAACGGCTTGCGCCGCACCTTCTCCGTGAGCTGGCCGCCCTCGTCGTAACCGACGTACCCGGGGGGCGAGCCGAACAGCCGCGACACCGTGTGCTTCTCCGAGAACTCGGACATGTCGAGCTGGATCAGCGCGTCCTCGTCCCCGAAGAGGAACTCGGCGAGCGCCTTGGCCAGCTCCGTCTTCCCGACGCCCGTGGGGCCGGCGAAGATGAACGAGCCACCGGGGCGCTTCGGGTCCTTGAGCCCCGCACGCGTACGGCGGATCGCCTGCGACAGCGCCTTGATCGCGGCCTCCTGGCCGACGACGCGCTTGTGCAGCTCATCCTCCATGTGCAGGAGCTTGCTGGACTCCTCCTCGGTGAGCTTGACGACCGGGATGCCGGTCGACATCGCCAGCACCTCGGCGATGAGCTCGTCGTCGACCTCCGCGACGGAGTCGAGGTCGCCCGACTTCCAGGCCTTCTCCTTGTCGGCGCGCTGGGCGGTGAGCTGCTTCTCCTTGTCCCGCAGCCCGGCGGCCTTCTCGAAGTCCTGCTCGTCGATCGCCGACTCCTTGTCGCGGCGTGCGTCGGCGATCTCCTCGTCCAGGGCCTTGAGCTCCGGCGGGGCCGTCATGCGACGGATCCGCAGGCGCGCGCCGGCCTCGTCGATCAGGTCGATCGCCTTGTCCGGCAGGTACCGGTCGTTGATGTACCGGTCGGCGAGCTGCGCGGCGGAGACCAGGGCGGAGTCCGTGATGGACACGCGGTGGTGCGCCTCGTAGCGGTCGCGCAGGCCCTTGAGGATCTCGATGGCGTGCTCGAGCGACGGCTCGTTGACCTGGATCGGCTGGAAGCGGCGCTCCAGCGCCGGGTCCTTCTCGACGTACTTGCGGTACTCGTCGAGCGTGGTCGCGCCGATGGTCTGCAGCTCGCCGCGGGCCAGCATCGGCTTGAGGATGCTCGCCGCGTCGATCGCGCCCTCGGCGGCACCCGCCCCGACGAGCGTGTGGATCTCGTCGATGAACAGGATGATGTCGCCGCGGGTGCGGATCTCCTTGAGCACCTTCTTCAGGCGCTCCTCGAAGTCACCGCGGTAGCGCGAGCCGGCGACCAGGGCGCCGAGGTCCAGCGTGTAGAGCTGCTTGTCCTTCAGCGTCTCCGGCACGTCGCCGCGCACGATGTCCTGGGCGAGGCCCTCGACGACGGCCGTCTTGCCGACGCCCGGCTCACCGATCAGCACGGGGTTGTTCTTGGTGCGACGGCTCAGCACCTGCATGACGCGCTCGATCTCCGTCGAGCGGCCGATGACCGGGTCGAGCTTGCCCTCGCGCGCGGCCTGGGTGAGGTTGCGGCCGAACTGGTCGAGCACGGCGGAGCCGGACGGCTGCCCCTCCTGCGGGCCGCCGGCGGCCACGGGCTCCTTGCCCTGGTAGCCGCTCAGCAGCTGGATGACCTGCTGGCGCACCTTGTTGAGGTCGGCGCCCATCTTGGTGAGCACCTGGGCGGCGACGCCCTCACCCTCGCGGATGAGGCCGAGCAGGATGTGCTCGGTGCCGATGTAGTTGTGGCCGAGCTGCAGCGCCTCGCGCAGCGACAGCTCCAGGACCTTCTTGGCGCGCGGGGTGAACGGGATGTGCCCGCTCGGCGCCTGCTGGCCCTCGCCGATGATCTCGGTGACCTGGGTGCGGACGCCGTCGAGCGAGATCCCCAGCGACTCCAGGGCCTTCGCGGCGACGCCCTCACCCTCGTGGATGAGACCGAGCAGGATGTGCTCGGTGCCGATGTAGTTGTGGTTGAGCATCCTTGCCTCTTCCTGAGCAAGGACGACCACCCGACGGGCTCGGTCGGTGAATCTCTCGAACATGTGCTGCTCCCTCACGAGCGGCGTTACCTGCACCCCGTCGGATTGACGGCTACAGCCTGACCGCTACGACTCTATGCGCTCCCAACTCACCGACACCCCTCGGTAAGCCCATGTTCGCCAGGGGCGTGACGGCGTGCCGGATTGCCAGTCGCGCCCAGGGCGGTCCAGGCTCGGGGAAAGGCGGTCGTCGCCGCTGAGGTCACCACCCAGGGGGTACCGATGGACGAGATCGAGCAGCAGGGCGCCACGGGCGGGGCGGGGCACGACGCGGGTCAGCGGGCGTGGAACGGGGACGACGCGCGGCTGGCGCGGTTCTCCGGCGTCCTCGGCGAGGTGCGCGACCCGCTGACCTGGGGTCTCGACCTGGAGGACCAGTCGCTCACCGGGCAGGCGGACTCCGATGACCCGACGTCCGAGCGGTTCGTCCGCGCCTACCGGTCGTTCACCGACGAGGCGCTGGAGGTCGAGACGCTCCGCACCCGGGTGCCCGACGACGACGTCGAGGACGTGGTCCGCGCCGCGTGCACCGGTGCGCTCGCCGCGCCGCTGCACGCGGACATCGCCGCCCCGGTCGAGCCCGCGCCGTCCGACGCGGACGAGGTCGACCGGCCCGCCGAGGGCGACGCGTCGGACTTCGCGGACTCGTTCCAGGACTACCGCAGCGCCATGCGCGCCCTGGTCGCCGAGGTCGACGAGGCCCCGCTGACGACGGGGACGTTCGCCGTCGACGGCGACGACGCGGACTGCGTGCGCGTCGTCGCCCGCGAGACGGCCGCCGTCTACGTCGCGACGGCCGACCGGGCGCTGGTCGTGACCGGGCCCGTCGACCTGGTCGACCGGGTCGAGGTCGTCACGCGCCCCGTCGACGCCCTGCTCTCCGGGCACGGCCGGCGCGGCAGCGGGACGAAGGGCACGCCGCCCCCCGCCGACGGCTGACCCGACGTCACGACACCGGCGCGTGATCGATCCCCCGCCGCCTCGCCCTGACGGGCGGCGGCGCCCGACCTATGCTGCAACTCAGGGTCGTCCCGCAGGTCAGGGCACGGACGGCCGACGCACGACGAGAGAGTCGGGGTGACCGATGCGCGGCATCGTGGTCGGGGTCAACGGTTCGGTCGAGTCGGACGAGGCGCTGGACTGGGCGGTGCGGGAGGCCGCGTCGGCCGGCGTGCCGCTCACGCTGGTCATGGTGGCCGCGGGAGCCGGCAAGGGCGCGGACGCCGCCGCTCACGAGGCGGCGCTGGCGCCGGTGCGCGACGAGGCGCAGGGCCTGCTCGACGCGGCCCGCGCGCGGACCGGGGTCGACGTCGAGGGTGCGGTCGTCGCGGCGCCCGGCCCCGCGGCCGACCGCCTGCTCGAGCACGGCGCGGACGCCGACATGCTGGTCCTCGGCCGGCGCCGCCGCGGACGGATCGGGCGGGCCGTGCTCGGGTCGGTCTCGACGGCCGTCGTGGAGCACGCCGTCGTGCCCGTCACGGTGGTGCGCCACGGCAACCCTGACGGGAGCCCGGAGGACGACGTGCCCGCCGAGGCGACGCCGCGCATCGTCGTCGGCGTCGACACCTCGGCCCCGAGCGTCGCCGCGCTGCGGCACGCGTGCCAGGTCGCCGGCCGCACCGGGGCGTCGATCGACGCCGTCTTCGCGTGGCAGATCACCACGCTGGCCCCGCTGCCGGGCTCGTGGGGCTGGGCGCCGCCGGTCGACGACTACGAGAAGTTCGCGGCGGACTCGCTCGCCGAGGCGGTGCGCTCCGCCGGGGTGACGCTGCCGCCGGAGCGCCTGACCCGCCGGGTGGCGCACGGCCAGGCCGCCAAGCAGCTCGTCGCCGCGGCGCAGGGGGCCGAGCGGCTCGTGGTCGGCGCGCGAGGCCTCGGCGGCTTCGACCGGCTCCTGCTCGGGTCGGTCAGCCGCCAGGTGCTCGACTTCGCGCCCTGCCCCGTCACCGTCGTCCGCGGCTGACGGGTCCGTCGCCGCGGCGAGGTCAGGCGAGCGCCTGCTCGAGGTCCGCGACGAGGTCCTCGACGTCCTCGATCCCGACGGACAGGCGCACCAGGTCGTCGGGCACCTCGAGGGACGTGCCCGCCACCGAGCCGTGCGTCATCCGTCCGGGATGCTCGACCAGCGACTCGACGCCGCCCAGCGACTCGGCCAGGGTGAACACCCGGGTCCGCGCGCACACGTCGAGCGCCTTCGCCTCGCTGCTCGCCCGGAACGACACCATCCCGCCGAACCCGCGCATCTGGCGGGCCGCGACGTCGTGCCCCGGGTGCGACGCGAGGCCGGGGTAGAGCACCTCGGTCACGGCCGGGTGGCCGGCGAGGAACTCCGCCACGGCGGCCGCGTTCGCCTGGTGGCGGTCCATGCGGACCGCGAGGGTCTTGAGGCCGCGCAGCGTGAGCCACGCGTCGAACGGGCCCGCGACGGCGCCCGACGAGTTCTGGTGGAAGCCGACGGCGCCCGCGACGTCCGTGCCGCCCGCGGGCGACTCGAGCCCGCCCGGCAGCGCGGCGCCGGCCGCGACGACGAGCGCTCCCCCGACGACGTCGCTGTGCCCGCCGACGTACTTGGTGGTCGAGTGGACGACGACGTCCGCCCCGAGCGCGAGCGGCTGCTGCAGGTATGGGGTGGCGAAGGTGTTGTCGACGACGAGCAGCGCGCCGGCGTCGTGCGCCACGCCCGCGAGCGCCGCCACGTCGCTCACGCCGAGCAGCGGGTTGGTGGGCGTCTCGACCCACACGACCCGGGTCTCGGGGCGGATCGCCGCGCGGACCGCCTCGACGTCGGCGAGGTCGACGGGCGTGTGCGCGATCCCCCACGGGCCGAAGACCCGCGCGATCAGGCGGTACGTGCCGCCGTACGCGTCGTCCGGCACGACCACGTGGTCGCCGGGGCGCAGCACCGCGCGCAGCAGCGTGTCCTCGGCGGCCAGGCCGGACGCGAACGCGAACCCGCGCTCGCCCTGCTCGGCCGCGGCGAGCGCCTCCTCGAGCGCCGTGCGCGTCGGGTTGGCCGAGCGCGAGTACTCGTACCCGCCCCGCAGGCCGCCCACGCCGTCCTGCTTGTACGTGGAGACCTGATGGATCGGCGGCACGACCGCGCCCGTCGTCGGGTCCGGGTCCTGGCCCGCGTGGATGGCGCGGGTCGAGAAGCCGGACGTCGTCCAGTCGGGGTGCGCCCGACCCTGCTCGCTGTGGCTCACCCGGCCAGACTACGCACGAGCGTGGTCACCGGCCCGCGACGAACCCCAGGAGATCGTGGCGGGTGAGGACGCCGACGGGGTCGCCGTCCTCGACCACGAGGAGCGCGTCGGCGTCGGTGAGCGCGGCGCGCACCGCCTCGACGCCCTCGCCGGCGCCGATGAGCGGCAGGCGCGGCTGCATGTGCGCGTCCACACGGTCGGCGAGGGACGCGCGGCCGGAGAAGACGGCGTCGAGCAGCGCGCGCTCCGTCACGGCTCCCGCGACCTCGCCGATCTTCACGGGCGGCTCCGCGCCGACGACGGGCATCTGCGAGACGCCGTACTCGCGCAGGATCTCGATGGCATCGCGCACGGTCTCGCTGGGGTGCGTGTGCACGAGGTCGGGCAGCCGCCCGTCCTTGGCGCGCAGGATGTCGCCGGCGGTGACGCCCTGCTCGTCGGGCAGGAACCCGTACGACCGCATCCAGGTGTCGGAGAAGATCTTCGACAGGTAGCCGCGGCCGCCGTCGGGCAGCAGCACGACGATCACGGCCTGGGCCGCGGCCGCGGCGTCCTCCTCCTCGAGCCGCCGCGCGAGCCGCAGCGCCGCGGTCACCGCCATCCCGCACGACCCGCCCACCAGCAGGCCCTCCTCGCGCGCGAGGCGGCGCGTCATCGCGAACGAGTCGGCGTCGGTGACGGCGATGACCTCGTCCGGGACGGACGGGTCGTAGGCGCCCGGCCAGAAGTCCTCGCCGACGCCCTCCACGAGGTACGGCCGGCCGTCCCCGCCGGAGTAGACCGAGCCCGCCGGGTCGGCGCCGACGATCCGCACCGGTCCGCCGTCGGCCCGCTCGGCGGAGATCTCCTTGAGGTAGCGGCCCGTGCCGGTGATGGTGCCGCCCGTCCCCACGCCCGCGACGAAGTGCGTCACCCGGCCGTCGGTGTCCGTCCAGACCTCGGGCCCGGTCGACTCGTAGTGCGACAGCGGCCCGTTCTGGTTCGCGTACTGGTTGGGCTTCCAGGCACCGGGGATCTCGGTGACCAGCCGGTCGGAGACGGAGTAGTAGGAGTCCGGGTGGTCGGGCGGGACGGCGGTGGGCGTCACGACGACGCGCGCCCCGTACGCCCGCAGCACGTCGCGCTTGTCCTCGCTCACCTTGTCGGGGCAGACGAAGACGCAGTCGTAGCCCTTGCGCTGCGCCACCAGGGCGAGGCCCACGCCGGTGTTGCCCGACGTCGGCTCGACGATCGTGCCGCCGGGCCGCAGCTCGCCGGAGGCCTCCGCCGCCTCGATCATCTTCAGCGCGATGCGGTCCTTGACCGACCCGCCGGGGTTCACGTACTCGACCTTGGCGAGGATCGTCGCGCTCAGACCCTCGGTGACACGGGTGAGCCGGACGAGCGGGGTGTGCCCGACGAGCTCCGAGATGTGCTCCGCGTATCTCATCTGCCGATCATGCCGCGCTACCAGCGATCGCGCGTGGTGCCGCGGAAGGCGAGCACCAGCACCCGCACGGCGAGCACCGTGCCGACGAACCCGAGCGCCGCGCCGAGCACGGTGAACCACGGCAGCTGCGGCGCGAGCATCGGTCCGCCGTCGGCGACGAACAGCACGACCGCGCCGACGACGGCGCCCACGGCCACGAGCGTCATGATGACCTGCTGCACCAGGCCGGAGAGGAAGGCGCGGTCCGCCGGGTCGGAGAACGCCCGCACGGTGACGGTGAATCGGCCCTCCTCGAGGTCGCGCAGCAGCCCGGTGACCCGGCGGGGCAGGCGTTCCAGCTCCGGCGCGAAGCCCAGCAGCTGCTGCGTGGCCTTACGACGCACCGTCTCGGGCGTGACCAGCCGGTGCAGCAGCGGCCGGCCGTGGTCGCGGGCCGCCGCGACGAGGTCGTAGCCCGGGCTGAGCAGGCCGAGCGTGCCCTCCAGCGACGCGAACGTGCGGAACGCGGCCGCGACCTGCGGCGGCACCGCGATCCCGGCGGCCGTCACCAGGCGCACGAGCGCGCCGAACACCGCTCCCGCACCCGCACCGGCCCGGAAGCGCAGCACGAGCTGCCCCACCTCCCGCTCCAGGCGCCGCGCGTCCAGGCCGGGCGGGGCGTCGAGCAGCTCGAGCAGGGCGTCGGTGGCCGCGATCGCGTCGTCGCCGTCGATCGCCAGCAGCAGCGCGCCGAGGGCGATGCGCTCGGGCTCGCCGAGCCTCCCGACCGACCCCATGTCCAGCAGGCCCAGCCCGCCGTCGGCCAGCACGAGCACGTTGCCCGGGTGCAGGTCGGCGTGGAACGTGCCTGCGACCAGCAGCTGGTCGAGGGAGGCGCGCAGCAGGCGGTCCGCGAGGGCGCCGCGGGCCGCGTCGTCGAGGCGCGCCAGCACCGCCTGCGCCTGGCCGACCGGGACGCCGTCCAGCCGCTCGAGCACGAGCAGGGTGTCGCTCGACGGGCCCTCGACCACCTGCGGCACCACGACGAGCGGCCCCGACGACGCGCCGTCGTGCGTCGTGACGCCGAGGGCGGCGCGCAGCGCGCGGGTGTTCTCCGCCTCCACCGCGTAGTCGAGCTCCTCCCGCAGCGAGGCGGCGAAGCCGTCGGCCAGCGCGACGACGCCGAGGGAACGCCCCCAGCCCGTGTCGCGCTCGGCGCGGCGCGCGAGGCGGCCGAGGATCGCGAGGTCCGTCGCCACCTGCTCGCGCGCGCCCGGGCGCTGCACCTTGACCACGACGTCGCGCCCGTCGAGCAAACGCGCGGCGTGCACCTGCCCGACCGACGCCGAGGCGAGCGGCTCCGGCTCGAATGACGCGAAGACCTCGGCGACGGGGCGGCCGAGCGACCGCTCGACGACGGCCTCCACCTGGTGCCACGGCGCCGGCGGCACGTCGCTCTGCAGCGTCGCGAGGGTCTCGGTGACGGCGTCCGGCAGCAGGTCGCGCCGGGTGGAGAGCATCTGGCCGAACTTCACGAACGTGACGCCCGCGTCGGAGAGGGTGTCGCGCAGCCCGACGGCGAGCCGGCGGACGTCCGAGCGCGACGTCGTCGGGCCCTCGCGCCGGTTGCGACCGAACGCGCCGCCCAGCCCGTGCCGGACGGCGATGGCCACGACCTGCGCGTAGCGGCGCGTCTCGCGGCGCCCCTGTCGCAGCCGCCGGACCGCGCGCCACGGCGTGGGCAGCGTGCCCGTGGGCACCAGCAGCTCCAGCACGAGCAGCACGCACAGGCCCAGCACGAACGCCCAGCAGAAGACGAGGACGATCCCGACCAGCGCGACCCACGGGTCGACCTCGAGGGTGCCGTCCCCGCTCCACCAGCCCGCCGCGCGCAGCCCGCTCGTCAACGCGGCCGACGCGCCCGAGATCGCCGCCAGCGAGACCAGGGCGGCCCGGATCCAGCCGACCGGCGCGCCCATCACCCGCCGCGCCGTCCACGCGAGCAGCACCAGCATCGCCACCGTCGACACGAACGCGAAGACCGCGCCGACCACGCCGCCTATCGCCTCCATGCCCACCCCGTCGTCGCCCGCTCCATGGCGCCCACTCTTCCGGACTCCGCCCCCGTCCGTCGTGCCGAACAGGTGGTTGCGCACGTTTTGAGCGCTCAGAACGTGCGCAACCGCCTGTTCGGCCTCGACAGGGAGGTATCAGGCGCGGGCGGCCCAGGTGGCGAGGCCGACGGCGACGGCGTCCTCGGCGAGCGCGGCGGGCAGGTCCGGCCACCCCCGGCTCGCGACCACCGACCGCCAGGCCGCGCCCGTGAAGGTGCCGGCCGCCCCGCCCGCGGCGCCGGCGACCACCGAGGCGACCGTGGACGCCGCGCCGGCATGGTGGCGGCGCGCGAGGAGGAGGCCGCCGAGTCCCCCGCTCGCGGCTCGCGACTGCGGGCCGGGGCTGTCGAGGCGGCTCGGCGTGGCGGGCAGCTTGTCGCCGACGAGCTCGCCGGCGACGGCGAGGCCCGCGAGCAGGCGCGGCAGGCCGGCCGGACGGCGGAGGCGGTGGGTGGGCAGCCGGTGCGCCGGTACCGGGCCGAGCAGCGGGGCGGCGACGCCGAGCGTGGCCCGCGACCCCGCCGCGAGGCCCAGCGCGAGAGAACGGAGGACGAGCGGTGCGGTCATGCGCCCACCCTGGCACCGCTCGCCCCGCCCCGCCGAGGTAGTTCACACCCCCGCGAGGTAGTTCAATTCCCCGCGAGGTAGTTCGAGCCGGGCCCGAGACAGTTCGAAGCTCCGCGAGGTAGTTCACCTCGGCAGGAGAGGAACTACCTCGCGGAGCTTCGAACTACCTCGCGGGGACTTGAACTACCTCGGCGGTCAGCGGGCGGGTGCGACCTCCGGGGCGGGGCCCGCGGCGTCGCCGACGGGGTCGGGCCGGTTGCGGTCGTTGCCCATGAGGAGGCTCGACACGAGGAGCACCACGAGCGCGACCGCCCCCATGACGAGGTACGAGCTCGAGAACCCGATCGCGTCGTATGAGAGCCCGAAAACCCAGGAGAAGATGAAGACGCCGATCTGCTTGGCGGTGTTGAAGCCGATCATGTACGCCGTCGCGGAGATGCGGACGTCGAACATCCGGGTCAGGTACTTCATCACCGACACCAGCATGAGCGGCATCTCGATCGCGGCGAGCAGGCGCCAGACGATCAGCAGCTCCGTGGAGGTGAAGAACGCGGAGCCGACGACGCGCACGACGAGCACCAGCGCGAAGATCTGCAGGCCGCGCTTGGCGCCGATCTTGTTGATGACGAACGGCATCGCCACCATGACGGCGGCCTCGAGGAGGATCTGCACGAACACGACGCGGGAGAACAGCACCTGCGGGTCGAGCGTGCCGGTCACGTGCTCGCCGAAGTAGATGGCGAACTGCTGGTCGAAGACGTCGTACAGCGCCGCCGTGCCGAACATCAGCACCATGAACCCGACGAACGACCGGTCCTTGAGCAGGCGCTTGACGGTGCCGGAGTCGACCTTCGGCTTCTTCTCGGCCTCGGCGGCCACCTGGGCGTGCGCCGCGGAGTCCGCCTTGGGCGTGCGGGCGGCGAACAGCAGGGCGCCGAGCACGATCGCGGAGAACGTGCCGACCCACCAGATGTTGTCGGGGTTGGCCGCCCAGATGAACCCGCCGACCAGGGACGCCGTCGCGCCGGCCAGGGAGCCGAAGAGGCGCACGTGCCCGTACTCGAACCCGTTGGCACGGGAGTTGCGCTCGTTGAACGCCTCGACCACGCCGACGCCGGAGTTGAGCACCAGGGACAGGAAGATGCCGCCCACGACGGCGCCGAGCACCTGGTTGGCGCCGACGATCGGCGGGAAGACGAAGGCAAAGAACGGGCCCATGAGCGCGCCCATGACGACGACGAACGCGAACAGGTTCTTGCGGAACCCGAGGCGGTCCTGGATGTAGCCGTACAGGGGCTGCAGGCACAGCGCGGTGAGCGCCATCATCGAGTTGACCAGGCCGATGTTGCCCTTGGTCATGCCCATCTCTTCCTCGAGCCACGGCGCGAGGAACGTCATCACCAGCTGCCAGATGGCGAAGTAGAAGAAGAACAGACCGCCGAAGTTCCAGAACGAGAGCTTCTTGAGCGAGTCGCGGGCCCGGGGCTTGGCGGGGACGACGCCGGCGGACGCTGTGGTGGTGGTCATCAGAACTCTCCGGACGGAGCGAGGACCTCGGTCGAGGTCGGGGTGGGGCGGGTGTCGGGCACGGGCGTGCCCCACACGGGGTTGCCGTCCGCGTCGAAGGGGAGAACCTGGGCGCGGGCATGGCGGTTCGGGTCCCACAGCGGGTCGCCGGAGATCTCGGTGTACGTGCGTGCGTGGTAGACGAGGACGGCGTCGCCGTCCGGCGTCTCGGTGAACGAGTTGTGGCCCGGGCCGTACTGGCCGACGGACGGGTCGGAGACGAAGACCGGCTCGGCGCTCTTGGTCCACGACGCCGGGTCGAGGAGGTCGGCGTCCGCGTCCGCGGTGAGCAGGCCCATCGCGTAGTCGATGCCGGTCGCGGCGCCGGAGTACGTGAGGAAGACGCGACCGCCGCGCACCAGGACGGACGGGCCCTCGTTGACCCAGAAGCCCTTGATCTCCCAGTCGAACTCCGGGCGCGTCAGCTCGACGGCGGGCGTCGCGAGCGTCCACGGGTTCGCCATGCGGGCGATGTACAGGTTGGAGTGGCCGCGCACCGTGAGGTCCTGCTGCGCCCAGACCAGGTACTGCGCCCCGTCGAGGACGAAGCTCGTGGCGTCGAGGGCGAACGACTCCCAGCCCGTGTCGACCTGGCCGCGCTCGGTCCACTCGCCCTCGAACGGGTCGTCGGCGGTGTTCTCCAGCACGAAGATGCGGTGGTTGAACGTCTCGTTCTCGCTCGGCGCGTCCACCGTGCCGTGGTCGACCGGCGCCGCGGCGTAGTAGATGTACCAGGCGCCGTCCACCCGGTGGATCTCCGGGGCCCAGATGAGCTGCGACTGCGGACCGCTGGCGTGCTTGGTCCAGATCGTCACCTCGTCGGCCTTCTGCAGGTCCTCGAGACGGTCGGCGCGGCGGAGCACGATGCGGTCGTACCGCGGGTGCGAGCCCGTGAAGTAATAGGTGCCCTCGTGCCGGAGCACGCACGGGTCGGCGCGCTGCAGCACGATCGGGTTGACCGTGACCTGGTCCGTCATTGGTGTCTCATCCTCCGGTGTCCTGCACTGGTCCGGCAGAGCGCATCGGGCGCTGCTCCACGAAGAATGTAAACGATGTAAACCACTGGTCGAAGTGACGTGGGCGACGTCCCTCCCGGGATCGGCGCCATGACCAGGCCGAAGGGGCGCGCGGTGTGACGAGGCCCACGACGACGACGCCGTGAGCGGGCCCCGGCGAGGCGTCAGGGCGTGACGACGAGCCCCAGCGACTCCGCCAGCACGACCGCCTGCGCCGGGTCGACGACGGCGCCGGCCAGGCGGGCCGTGCGAGGGTCGAGCGCCGACAGGTCCGAGCCGCGCAGCACGGCCCCGCGCAGGTCGACGTCGGCCAGCTCCGCGCCGGACAGGTCGACGCCGATCACGGTGGCCCCGGACAGGCGGGCGCCCACGAGGTCGGCCTCGCGCATCCGCAGCCCCTCGAGGTGGACGCCGTCGAGCGCCGCCCGGTGCAGCATGACGAACGACCAGTCGCCGCGCTCGGCCCGCAGCAGGTCGAAGCGGCAGTCGTCGAAGCGGGAGCCCACGAGCTTGCAGCCCTCGAACGACGCGTCGAACAGGTTGGCGCGGCTGAACGTGCACCCCGTGAACGCCGAGTCCCGCCATGCCGACGCGTTGAACCGCACGCCGCGGAACGTGCACTCGTCGAACGTGGCGCCGGTGGCCGTGACCTCGGTGAGGTCCACCTCCACCAGCTCCACCCGCTCCAGGATCGCGCCGGACAGGTCGAGCCCATACCAGTCCTCGCCGTGCACGCTGCTCCCAGGCTCGATGGCCCCCGGCCCGGATCCCCGCTCGACGTCGCTCATCCCCCGGACGCTACCGCCGGCTTGCGACACTGGACCCGTGCCCGACACGACGCCGACACCGCCGACAGCACTGCCGCCCCGTGGCCTGATCCTCACCCCGGGCGCGGGCGCGAGCCGCGACCACCACACGCTCGTGGCGGTGGAGCGGCGGCTGGCCGCGCTCGACCCGCCGCTGCCCACCGAGCTCGTCGACTTCCCGTACCGCCTGGCGGGCAAGCGGGTGCCCGACCGACCGCCGGTCGCCGTCGCGCACCTGCGCGCGGAGGCGGCCCGGTTCGCCGGCTCGCTCGGCGTGGGCACCGACGCGCTCCTGCTGGGCGGCAGGTCGTACGGCGGGCGGATGTGCTCGATGGCGGTGGCCGAGGGCCTGCCCGCGGCCGGGCTCGTGCTGCTCAGCTACCCGCTGCACCCGCCGGGCAAGCCCGAGCGGCTGCGGGTCGAGCACTTCGGCGACCTCCAGGTGCCGGTGCTCTTCGTCTCGGGCGACCGCGACCCGTTCGGCAGCCCCGAGGAGCTGGCCGAGCACGCCGCGGCGATCCCCGGCCCCGTCACGACGGTCACGCTGCGGGGCGCCCACGACGTACGCGGCAAGGATGACGACGTCGCGGCCGCCGTCGCGGACTGGGCGCGCACGCTCTGACCCGCTCGCGACCGCATGTCCACCGATGCGCGCTTTTGTCCGCTCGCGCTCGGTGCGCCCCACGGCCTGCCAGCATCTGTCCCGTCACGACCGTCGCCCGACGGCACAGGTGAGCACATGTGAGCAAGGAGGCCCTCATGTCCACGAGCAAGCTCCGACGCCCCGGCGTCGCGTTCCTCGCCGTCGGCGCCCTGGCGGCGCTGACCGCCTGCAGCGGCGACGACGCCTCCGGCGGTGGCGGCGAGGACGTCACCCTCACGTTCGCGTGGTGGGGCGACGCGTCGCGCGCCGAGCGGTACGAGAAGGCGATCGACCTCTACGAGGAGAAGAACCCGCACGTCACGATCCAGTCGTCGTACGCCGGGTTCGGCGACTACTGGACCGCCCGGAACACCGAGGCCGCGAGCGGCTCGCTCCCGGACGTGTTCCAGATGGACGTGTCCTACCTGTCGCAGTACGGCGGCACCGGCCAGATCGCGCCGCTGGACGAGTACACCGAGAGCGGCGCCATCGACGTCTCCTCGTTCCCGGAGTCGGTGATGCCCGCGGCGAAGGTCGACGGCCAGATCTTCGGGGTCCCGACCAGCACCAGCGGGTTCGCCACCTTCGTCAACACCGGCCTGCTCGACGAGCTCGGCGTCGACGTGCCGGACGGCGACCTCACGTGGGACCAGTACGACGACGTCCTGGCCGCCGTCGGCAAGGCCGGCAAGGAGCACGACCCCGTGGTGGGCGGCGCCGTGGCGTACACCCAGGTGTGGTCGGTCTTCGAGGTCTGGCTGCGCCAGCAGGGCAAGGCGCTGTTCACGCCCGACGGCGCGCTCGGCTTCGACGAGGCCGACCTGGCCGCGTGGTGGCAGCGCGGAGAGCCGCTGTTCGAGGACGGCGGCTTCGTGGACCAGGCCCGCGTGGAGCAGCTGTCCGGCGAGGACGCGCTCGGCACGGGGATCTCCGCGAGCGAGATCAGCTGGTTCAACTTCCTGGTGCGCTATTCCGAGGGCAGCGCCGAGGGCGACTTCGCGATGCTGCTGCCGCCGGCCGACGACGCGGGCCACCGGGGGCTGTACCTCAAGCCGTCGCTGGAGCTGTCGATGTCGGCGAACACGGAGCACCCCGACGAGGCGGCGAAGTTCATCGACTTCATCGCCAACGACCCCGCCGTGAGCAAGGAGTTCGGGCTGTCCCGCGGCGGCCCCATCTCGCAGGCGGCCGCCGACGCGCTCGACCCCGACGAGCTGGACCAGCAGATCCTCGACTACGCCGCCGAGATCGCCGAGGTCGCGGACGAGACGCCCCCGCCGCCGCCCGAGGGCGCCGGCGCCGTCGAGGTCGAGTTCACCCGCATCGCGCAGGACATCGCGTTCGGCTCGACGAGCCTGGACGACGGCGTCAAGGAGTTCTTCTCCGTCGCGCCGGGCATGCTGGGCTGAGCCGCACCCCCCGCGGGCGGTCGGTCACCGGCCGCCCGCGGGCCGCTCGGGATACTCGGCGGGCTTCTTGCCCAGCTCGACGGCGAGCTCGCGCCGCCCGGCGAGGATGTCGGCCCGCTCCTCGTCGCGCTGCCGCAGCGCGTCCGCCTGCAGCTCGGGCGAGAGGTGGTCCCAGTACAGGGTGCCGTCCAGGTGCTGCGTCTCGTGGATGAAGGCGCGGGCGAGGAAGCCGCGGCCGGTGAGCTGCACGGGGCCGCCGTGCTGGTCGACGCCGCGCACGGTGGCGGCGCCGGGCCGCTCCAGCGGCTCGTACGCGCCGGGCACGGACAGGCAGCCCTCGTCCTCGGTCTCCGGCTCGGCGTCGTGGTCCATCTCGAGCACCGGGTTGACGACGTGCCCCACGTGCCGGTCGCCCCGTTCGTCGGTGACGTCGTAGACGAACAGCCGGATCCCGACGCCGACCTGCGGCGCCGCCAGACCGACGCCCTCGGCGTTCTCCATCGTGGCGAACATGTCGTCGACCAGGCGCGCGAGCTCGGGGGTGGAGAACTCCTCGACGGTCGCGGCCGGGGCGTGCAGCACCGGCTCGCCGATCTCGGTGATCCGCAGCACGCGGCCACGCGCCGCCTCCGGCGCCTGGGCCGGGTACGGGTCGGCCGGCTCCCCCAGCAGGTACGTGGTGGGCCGACGTCGTCCGAAGCTCCAAGCCATGGCACGAAGCCTAGGTGAGGTCGCCGCTCGCCCGCCCCGCCCGGCGAGCACGCGGCGGGAGCGCCATCCTGGCAGCGCCTGCCGTCGACCCCGGAGGTGCCCGTGCCCCGCTCCCCTGACCGCCCCGGCGCCGGACGCTGGGTGCCCGACGGCGCCGAGCGGGGCGACGTCGACGCCCTCGCCCAGGCTGCCCACGCATGCCGCGGCTGCGAGCTGTGGCGCGACGCCACCCAGGTGGTGTTCTCCGCGGGGCCGCCGGATGCCGACCTCGCGCTCGTGGGCGAGCAGCCCGGCGACCGGGAGGACCGCGAGGGCGAGCCCTTCGTCGGGCCGGCGGGGCGCGTGCTCGCCGACGCGCTGGACGCCGCCGGCGTGGACGCGGAAGCCGTCTACCTGACCAACGCCGTCAAGCACTTCCGGCACGTCGAGCGCCCGGAGCGGGGCAAGCGCCGGCTGCACAAGACGCCCGACGTCGCGCACGTGCGCGCCTGCCTCCCGTGGCTGGAGGCCGAGCTGGCCGCGGTGCGGCCGCGCGTCGTCGTGGCGCTCGGCTCCACCGCCGCCCGGGCCGTGCTGGGCGCCCCGACCCGCATCGGCGAGGTGCGGGGCCAGGTGCTCGACGTCCCCGAGGACGGCCCGCTCGCCGCCGTACCCGCCGTCGCGTCCGTCGTCGTGACGACGCACCCATCGTCCCTGCTGCGGCTGCGCGACCGGTCCGGCTGGGACGACGCGTTCGCCGCCCTGGTCGCCGACCTGGGCACCGCGGCCCGGGCCGCCCGCGGAGCCTGATCCTCCGGGGTGTCCCGGACCCGGGTCATACCCCAGGGGGACGCCGGCCCGGGCCGAATCCGCTCGTGGTCCGACGCGGCCGGCGGGTCGCCGCGGGCACTGTAGGTGTCATGACACCTCTGCTGAGCGCGCGCGGACTGACGATGCAGTACCCCGGCGGCACCACGCCCGCCCTGGACGCCGTGGACCTGGACATCGCCGCGGGCGAGTCCGTGGCGATCATGGGCGCGTCCGGCTCGGGCAAGACGACGCTGCTGCACTGCCTCGCCGGGATCCTGCGGCCCACGGCCGGCTCGGTGACCTTCGCGTCGGCGCAGGGCCCGGTGCGGGTGGAGTCGCTCGACGACGGGGAGCGCTCGCGGCTGAGGCGCGAGGAGCTCGGCTTCGTGTTCCAGCAGGGCCTGCTGCTCGACGAGCTCACCGCGCTCGAGAACGTGGCGGTGGCCCGGATGCTCGCCGGCGTGCCGCGCGGGCAGGCGGAGGCCGAGGCCGCGCAGTGGCTGCAGTACCTGGGCCTGGCCGGCCTGGAGCAGCGCCGCCTCGGCGAACTGTCGGGCGGGCAGGCGCAGCGCGTCGCGATCGCGCGCGCCCAGGTCACCGGGGCCCGGCTGATCTTCGCGGACGAGCCCACCGGCGCGCTGGACTCCGCCACCTCCGTCGAGGTGCTGGACCTGCTGCTGTCCGCCACCCAGCAGGGCCGCACGCTGGTCGTCGTCACGCACGACGCCGACGTCGCGCGCCGCTGCGCCCGCACCGTCGTCCTGCGCGACGGGCGGGTCGTCTCGGACACCGCTGCCGCCGCCCCCGCCGTTCCCGCGACCGAGGTGTCGCGATGACCGCCGCCCCGGCCGCCCTCCCCGGCGCCCGCCCGGCGGGCGCGCTCACCACGGCCTGGCGCCTGGCTCCGCTGTTCGCCCGCCGGCGCGACGGCGACCGGCTCGCGACCGTCCTGCCCGTCGCCGCGTTCGCCGTCGTGACCGCGCTGCTGCTGGTGGTGCTGGGCGGCGCGCAGGCCTTCTTCCGCTGGGACGACGACCTGGCGTTCACCTACGAGGCGTTCGCGATCATCGCCGTCGTGCTGCTGCTGGTGCCGCTCGCCACGGTGGGTGCCTCGGCGGCGCGGCTCGCGGCGCGACGCCGCGACGAGCGGCTGGCATCCCTGCGGCTGCTCGGCGCGACCACCGGCACCATCACCGTGCTCACCGTGCTGGAGGCCGCGGCGACCGCCCTGGTCGGCGCCGTCGTCGGCGTCGCCGGGTACGCCGTCCTGGCTCCCGTGGTCGGCCTGCTGCGGTTCCGCGGCGAGGCGCTCGGTTCGCAGATGTGGGTGCCGTGGTGGTGGCTGCCGCTCGCCGTGCTCGGCGTCGGGCTGCTCGCGGCGGCGAGCGCCGTCGTCGGCCTGCGCGCGGTCGTCGTCACGCCGCTCGGCGTGCGCACCCGCCAGCGCGCGGGCACCGCGCACTGGGTGCGCGTGCTGATCGCCGTCGGCGTGCTCCTGCTCGGCATGGTGCTGATGCAGATGCTGGGCGTGCTCGGGAACCTGGGCGGCGTCGTCGCGATCATCGCGACGCTGGCCGCGATCTTCGGCGGCATGCTGCTGGCGCTCGACGCCCTCGGGCCGTGGTTCGTGCGGGTGCGGTCCCGGCGGCAGGCGCGCAAGGCCCAGACCGTGCCGAAGCTGCTCGCCGCCCGCATGGTGCTCGAGGACCCGAAGGCCGCCTGGCGGCAGGTGAGCGGCGTCGCGATGACCAGCTTCGTCGGCGTCTTCGGCGCCGTCGGCCTGGCGCTGACGCACATGACGTCGACCGAGGGCATGGACGCGGACGAGAAGTGGCTCATGCAGGACATCTCGACGGGCGTGCTCGTCACCGTCGCGATCTCGTTCCTCATGGTCGCGTGCTCGGTGGGCATCAACCAGGCCGCGGGCACCCTCGACCGCGCGGCCGTGCACGTCTCCCTGGACCGGCTCGGCGTGCCGCGCTCGGTGATGAGCGAGGCGTCGCGGCGGGCCGTGATGTCGGCGCTGTGGATGGTGGCCGGCGGGTCCGCCCTCTGCGCGGCGGTCCTGATCTTCCCCCTGGTCGGGATGGCGATCTTCATCCAGCCGATCGCCATCGCCACCGCCCTGGCCGTGTTCGCGCTCGGGTTCCTCGCCGTCCGCGGCGCCGCCGCGCTGAGTGCGCGCCTCGTGCCGGGCATCCTCGCCCGGCCCGAGCGCGCGCTCTGACCGTCCGCCGGTCGAGCCTGTCGAGGCCCGGTTCCGAGGGACTCAGCCGGCGGAGCCGTCGGTCTTCTTGCCCGTCTCCCGCTCCCACGCGTCGAGCTGCTGGGTGAGCGCTCGCGCCAGCTCGAACACCTGCTGCGGCGGGATGCGCACGCGCGAGACCACCCGCCCCGGCACCACGCGGCCGGTGACCGCCCCCGTGTCCGGGTCGGTCACCGGCTGCGGCGGTTTCGTGGCCGCGACGAAGTCGATGACGAACGACGTCGACGTGTGCCACAGGGACGCGAAGTCCGCCGGCACACCGCCCTCCAGCTCGGTGGGGACGTCGATCTTGAACTTCACCTCGTTGCTCGCCATGGGCCTACTCTCGCACCGGCGCTTCGTATACCGATGATTCACATCTGGCCCATACGAGCGTACCGTCGGTACACATGGAGTCCGGTAGAGATCGCCTGATCGAGGCGGCACGTTCGATGCTGGCGGCGCAACCGGGGCGCGTCCCGAGCACCCGTGAGCTGTACGAGGCGGCGGGCGTGGCCGCCCCGACGCTGTATCACCACTTCGGCGACAAGGACGGCCTCCTGCAGGCCGTGACCGAGGCGGCATTCGCCGAGTATCTGGAGCGCAAGCGGGCGGTTCCGCGGAGCGATGACCTGCTCGCCGACTTCGCGGCGGGCTGGGACATGCACGTGGGATTCGGGACGGAGAACCCGGCCCTCTATGCCCTCATGTACGGGCCTGCGGACCACCGGTCCCCCGCTGCCCGGACGGCCGAAGCCGAGCTGCGCCGCGGCCTCGAGCGGCTAGCAGACGCGGGACTGCTCCGCATGGAGGTGGACGAGGCCGTCGACCTCACGACCGCGATGGCGGTGGGCTGCGTCATGCGGCTGATCCACGACGGCGGATCCGCGACCGTGCCGCTCGCCGACACGATGCGCGCGGCGCTGATGTCCGAGCTGACGGGGCGCGCCCAGGAGCCCGGTTCCCCCGAGCACACCGCGGCACTGCTGCTCGCTCGGCTCGGCTCGGCTCCTGCGCTGTTCACCTCGGCAGAGGAAGCGCTGCTGAGGCAATGGCTGCGCACCCTCGCCGACCGCGTCACGACCACACACGACGCACCGGACAAGGAGGAATGAGATGACCATGTCGGCCGACGAGAAGTTCACGCCCACCCACCTGCTGGGAGGAACTGACCGGGTCGCCCGTCTCGGGTACGGCGCCATGCAGCTGGCGGGCCGGGGAGTCATCGGACTGCCCGACGACGTGCTCGGCGCGATCGACGTGCTGCACGGCGCGGTGGAGCAGGGTGTGCAGTTCTTCGACACGGCCAACGCCTACGGGCCCCGCACCGTCAACCAGCTCATCGGGCGGGCGCTCAGCCCGTACTCCGACGATCTCGTGATCGGGAACAAGGTCGGAGCCCGACGCGGTCCTGCGGGCGAGTGGTTGACCGACAGCCGCCCGGAGATCGTGCGCGCCCAGGTCGAGGACGCCTTGCTCGACCTGCGGGCCGAGGCCAGCCAGCTCACCTACCTGCGCCTGCGGGGCGACGGTCAGGCGCCCGGGGCCTCTCCCGGAGACGAGGTGCCGCTCGAGGACGCGCTCGGAACCCTCGTCGAGCTGCGCGACGAGGGCAAGGTCCGCCACATCGGCATCTCTGGCGCTTCGCCCGAGCTGCTGGAGCGCGCACAGCGCCTGACGCCGATCGCGGCGGTGCAGAACCGGTTCAACCTCATCGATCGCAGTGGCGTCGAGGTGCTCGCGGCGTGCGAGCGTGACGGCATCGCCTTCGTCCCCTACTTCCCTCTCGCGACCGGAGCGCTCGGCGATCCGCCCGCGCTCACCCGACCGGCCCAGCGTCTCGGCGTCTCGACGTCGGCGGTCGCCCTGGGCTGGCTGCTGCGCCGCTCGCCGGTGATCGTCCCGATCCCGGGCACCTCGTCCCTCGAACACCTCACGGACAACCTTCGCGCGACCGAGGTCGCTGCTGCACTGACCGAGGAGGAGGTCGACGCGCTGACGGCCGTCGAGGACGAGAAGTCCGCGTCCCTGGACACGATGTCGACCCAGATGATCGACGCCCTCACCCGCCGCCGGCGAGCATCTGCGTCCCGCCGGTAGAGGCTGACGGCCGACCCGGTATCCCGGGCCGGGCTCAGCAGCGGCCGAAGCGGCCAGCAACGGCAGCCGTGGTCGAGGCCGACGCGTGGGGCTCGTGGGGCGCCTGACATGCGAGAAAACCCCCGCGGACTCCGGACTGTTGGTCCAGGTCAGCGGGGGTTTCCGTGGTGGAGCCGCCTGTCGGAATCGAACCGACGACCTATTCATTACGAGCGCCTGTGGACGGTTCCGAGGCCCGATTTTCGGCGTCATTCCGTGCGCATCGGGTGCGCTCGACGCCCCTGTTGCAGGGTCGGGGGTGCGCGGGGGGTGCGCGTTCGAAGGGGCGGGGACACTCGGAGGCGCCGTCCCGATAGCGGAGCACAAGAGGTCGTCGGAGGCCCGGGTCAAGGGTGGCCGCAGGCCATCGCGCAGCGACGCCGAAGGCGCCCTTGACGCGGTCCGGAGACGGCCGGATGCTCGGCTGTCGGTGCGGGGCCGGACGGCCACCTTCCACTACCGTTCTGCCACCGGCTGTCTCGCCGGCTCGGACGCCGGAAGGGAAGAGCTGTCGTGAGGTCGGTGCCTAGTCAGCCTGCCTGGGTGGACCGCATGAACGCCTGGACGAGGAACTTTCGGCTCTGGGCGTTTCCGTTGCTGGGACCGCCGACCCTGGCGGCTGCCCTCCTCGTTCCGATCCCGCCAGCGGCGTTCGTTCTCTGGCTCACCGCACTGACTCCGGGGACGCTCGTCCTGATGTCGGTGCAGGCACGGAAGCGACGCTTGCACCCCCAGGCAGACGCGAAGACGTTCCTCCGGATCGCTGTCGCCCTAAGCGCCGTCGTGCTGGCGCTCGTCGCGACGTTCTACGCGCTGCGACATTGGGGGCCAGTCCCCGGCGCCATCGGAGCTGTGGCCTCGTACGGGCTGATGTGGATCGCCGCCCGGCACGTTGCGGCACAGATGGACGCGAGGCGGCGGGGACAGGATGCGATAGCACCGGCGACTGCGGCCGAGTGATGGCAGCAGAGCCATCTCCGAGTGCTACACAACGAGGCGGCTCCGAGAATGACTCGGGCCGCCTTCGTCGTGTCGTGGGAAGCCGGACGGGTGGGGTGCGCGGAGCGAGCTTGCGAGCGGAGCGCGGGGCCCCGCCCGGGAGGCCGACCCGCGCGGCGGAGCCGCGCGCTTGAGTCAGTAGAGAAAGTCCTCACCGCCAAGCCCGCGGACCGCTGTCTTGAAGCGGGACCTGCTAGACACATCTGTCTCAGGACGTGCTTGACGGCCCTGGCTCGGCGACCGATGCTTCGACCCAGCGTGGCGCTAGCCTGTGCAGCTCATCGAAGGGAGGCAGGTGATGCCCTGGCGACCTGAAGGGAGCGCGTTCGATCGCGATCCCAGCCTCGACATTTTCCGAGACAGCGTGGCCCAGGTCTTCGATGACTCGACGACCGGATTCGTCGTCTTCCGAGTCGAGCCGAGGTGGACCCGGACCGGCGGGTTCCTCAGGTGGACCAGATGGGCGCGCGGCGTGGAGTATGTCGAGTTCATCGAGACTCTCTGGCTGAACGCTGCCGACGCGCCCGACCCTGACAAGGTGGTCAGCGAGGCGGGGTGGGCTGAATCGCCTTCCCGGTGGCTTGATGAACTGAGGAACGGTCAGTACGGCTTCTACGAGAACTCTGGTGATGCGGAGGACCCCGAGCAGGAGCGGATGCTGCGGGTTCGGTGGCTCGAGGGGGCCGAACGCGCGAAGGCAATGGACGGGTGGGGCTTCGGGACGGCCTGACGATCGGACGTAACCAGCTCGTCCGATGCGACGCCTGGCCCGCTCCCCCCAGCCGGGCGTCAAGCACGTCCTGAGACAGATGTGTCAAGCAGGTCCCGAGACAGGACAAGGCCGCGGACCGCTGAACCCCTCAATTTCCTAGTCCAGATGTCGCACATCAGATGGCGCGCCGATATCGCACATAACCCGACGCAGGGCAAGGCAGCGGTCCTTACCGCCAGTCGATCCCGTCTTCGATTCGCACGTCGCGCTCATCCTCGCGAGCCCCGTCAAACCGATACTCAGTGGCCATGACGGTCCGCAAGACGCCGAGCGGCCGGTTCCGGGCGCAGCTCAAGAGCGGACGTGAGTTCGTCACGTCGCGGACGTTCGGCACCAAGCGCGAGGCCGATGCGTGGCTTCGTCGCAAGCGTGCCGCGCTCGACGGCGGGTACGACCCGCGCGCCGGCAAGGAGCGCACGAGCCTCGTCCTGAAACGGTGGCTCGCGGTGCGGGAGCGGACGGTCGCGCCGACGACCTATTACGCCGACAAGAACATGGCCCGGATCATGCCGACGAGCATGCGGAACGTGCACCTGTCGGCCATCACCGAGCGGAAGGTGGCGCGGTCGTTCGAGCTGCTGCTGTCGCAGGGCCTCGCCGAGTCGTCGGTGGTGCGCTTCCGGGCGAGCCTGTCGGCGTTCTACGCCTGGTGCCTGCGGGAGAAGCTGGTGAGCAGCAACCCGGTGACCGGCGTCCGGGTCCCGAAGGGTTCGGCCGAGGTCGACGAGATGGACCCGTTCACCGAGGACGAGCTCGAAGCGGCGTACCTGGTCTGGGCGCAGAAGGACGAGCGGATCGCTGACGTGCTGCTCGTCATGGGGTGGACCGGGCTCCGCTGGGGCGAGATGCGCGCCATGCAGGTCTCGTCGTTCCTCGAGGTGCCGACGCCGGCGCTGATGGTGCGGCGCAACCAGCCCGAGCGGTACGCGGTGAAGTCGACCAAGGGCCGGCGCACTCGTCGGGTGCCGGTGGCGAACCGGGTGCTGCCCATCGTCCGGGAGTTCGCGGCGGGCAAGTCGTCGCGCGACCTGCTGTTCACGACGTCGGGCGGCGCGCAGTTCTGGCGCACCCAAACGCTGCGCGCGCTGGACTGGTCGGTGAAGGACGCGGCGGGGCACGACGTCGGGACCGGTCGGGGACGCCGTCTGCACGACCTGCGGCACACCGCGGCGTGCCTGTGGCTGGCTCGTGGCGTGGACCCGAGGACGGTCCAAGCGTGGTGCGGGCACGAGTCGATCGCGACCACGAACCTGTACGTCCACTTCCTCGGGACGGGGGCCGATCGGGCCGGTCTGGAGAGGCTGAATCGGGGCCCGGGGAGCGCGGGGGGTGCGCGAGATGACCGCAGGGGTGCCTGACATGCGGAAAGCCCCCGCCTTCCCTGGACCGATGGTCCAGGTCAGCGGGGGTTCTCGTGGTGGAGCCGCCTGTCGGAATCGAACCGACGACCTATTCATTACGAGTGAATCGCTCTACCGACTGAGCTAAGGCGGCGTGCTGCGCACCGGCGTGCTGCCGGATCAACGAGCGCGCCTACAGTACCTGACGCGCGGGGCCGTCTCCAAAACGCGCGGCAGCCGCCTCCTCCGACGCCGCCGCTTCCGCGCGACAGGCCGCGCTGACCTCCGCATACTCGTGCCCATGCAGCCCACGACGTCGCAGAGCTCCGCCATCATCACGGGCCGAGGGTGGTGGTGGAAGACGCTCGTCCTCGGCGTGCTGCTCTGGGCGGTCACCGCCGCCGTGACGTTCGGCACGCAGAACTCGAACCTCATCCCGACGGTGATCCTGCTGGGCAGCTTCCTGGTGCCGTTCAGCGTGGTGTTGTTCGTCGTGGAGAAGGCGCACGGCTCGATCGACATCATGCTGCTGCTGGCGGCGTTCTTCTTCGGCGGCATCTTCGGCGTCCTGGGCGCGTCGATCCTGGAGTCGCACCTGTCGCCGTCGCTGTGGATCTACGTGGGCGTGGGCGCGATCGAGGAGGCCGTGAAGATCGCCGTCTTCCTCGTGGTGGGCGCGCGTGTGGCCGAGAAGACGGGGCTCAAGGGCGCGCTGCTCGGCGCGACGGTCGGCGCCGGGTTCGCGGCGTTCGAGTCCGCGGGCTACGCGTTCAACGCGAGCCTGACCCGCCTGGGCCAGATCGACCTCAACGCCCTGCTGCAGACGGAGGCGGTGCGCGGGCTGCTCACGCCGGTCGGGCACGTGCTGTGGACGGCGATCCTGGGCGCGGCGATCTTCGGCGCGGCGTCCGCGGCCGGCAAGTACCGCTTCACCGGGGGCGTGCTGCTCGCCTACGTCGTCGTGGTCGCGCTGCACGCCGCCTGGGACTCGATGGGCTTCATCGCCGCGTACCTGGCCCTCAAGGTCACGGGCGGCCTGCACTACGAGCTGGCCTACGGGCAGCTGCTGCCGGTCGCGGCCGACAACGCCTCCACGTGGTCCACCGTGTTCTACGTCGTCGGGCTGGTCGTCATCTCCGTGCTCGGCGTGCTCGCCCTGCGGCACTGGTCACGCACCGGCCGTCAGCAGGTGGCGCCCGCCTTCGGCACGTCGCCGTCCACCAGGTAGGACTCGACGGCGTCCGCCACGCACGGCCGCGACGGCGAGTAGGCGGTGTGCCCCTCGCCCTCGTAGGTGAGGAGCGTGCCGGAGTCCAGCGTCTTCGCGAGGCCCTCGGCCCACACGTACGGGGTGGCCGGGTCGTTGGTGGTGCCGACCACGACGATGGGCGGGGCGCCCTTCGCGTGCACGTCGAACTCCTGCTCCACCTCGGGGTACTTCGCCCCGGCGCAGGTCAGGCCGCCGTAGCCGAAGAACGAGCCCATGGTCGGCGCGTCCTTCTCGATGGCGGCCGCGTCGGCGCGCATCTGGTCGACGTCGGTCGTGGCGCGGTCGTCCAGGCAGCTCACCGCGCGCATGGCCTCCTCCGAGTTCGAGGAGTAGCTGCCGTCCGCGTTCCGGTCGAAGTACTGGTCGGAGAGGTAGAGCAGCACGTCGCCCGTGCCCTGGTTGATCGCCTCGTCGAGGCCCTGCGTCAGGGCGGGCCAGCTGCCCTGGTTGTAGAGCGTGACGGCGATCCCGTAGAACGCGAGGCTCTGGGTGACCGTGCGGTCGGACGTGGACGTGGGGTACGGCCGCTCGTAGGCGTGGTCCAGCACCTGCCGGATCTGCCGCATCCCGTCGTCCACCGAGCCGGTCAGGGGGCAGTCCGCCCCCGCCTGGCAGTCCTGCACGTACGCCCGCAGCGCGTTCTCGAACCCGACGGCCTGGCCGTGGGAGATCTCCTCCGAGCTCAGCGTGGTGTCGATCGCGCCGTCCAGCACCAGCCGGCCCGCGCGGTCCGGGAACAGCCCGGCGTACGTCGCGCCGAGCTGCGTGCCGTACGAGAAGCCCAGGTAGTTCAGGGCGTCGTCGCCGAGCACCGCGCGCAGCATGTCCATGTCGCGGGCCGCGCTCTGCGTGTCCACGTGGCCGAGCACCTCGCCCGAGTTCTCGGCGCACGCCGCGTTCCACGCCTCGTACTCGGCCTTCATCGCCTCGAGGCCGGCGTCCGTGCTGCGGTCGAAGTCCTTGGCGAGCGACTCGCCCTTGCGCGCGTCGTCGAAGCACGTCACGCCGCTCGAGCCCTGCACGCCCCGCGGGTCGAACCCGACGATGTCGAACGCGTCCTGGAGCTTCTTCCCGAACGTCGAGCCGCCCGCCTGGGCGTCGTTGCGGACGAAGTCGACGCCCGACGCGCCCGGACCGCCGGGGTTCACCAGCAGCGAGCCCTCCGGGTCCTTGCCGTCCGCCGGGTTGCGCACCAGGGCCAGCTCGATGCTGCCCGCGTCCGCGTCCTGCCAGGACAGCGGCGCCGACGCCGTCGCGCACTCCAGCCCGTCCTCGCAGTCCTTCCACTCGAGCGTCTGCCCGTAGTACTGCTCGAAGCCGTCCGGCGCCTGCGACGCGGCCGGGCCCGACGCCGAGCCCACCGGCGACTGCTCCTTGGCGGGCGCCGTGCACCCGGCGAGCAGCAGCGCCCCGGCCGCGACGACGACGGCGGCGGTACTGCGGAGGCTCGAGCGGCGAGCGGTCGTGCGGCGGGCGGTCGGGCGGCGCTCGTCGGAGATCACCCGCCCAACCTACCGTCGCTCACGGACTGCCCCGGACGTGCCGTCCCACCAGGCGAACCGGGTCTCGACAGGCTCGACCGACGTCCAGAACCGGGTCTCGACAGGCTCGACCGACGTTCACAACCGGGTCTCGACAGGCTCAGTCGGCGGCCGGGACCCAGGCGACCGGGCCCGCCTCGCCGTCCGCCGCGCGGGGCGTCACCTCGACCTCGCCCAGGTCGCCGAGCCGGACGGTGACGGGCGCCCCGGCGTCGGCGTCGGGCGGGACGGCGACGGCGCTCGTCGTCGGGGCGTAGTCCATCGTGCACGGGCCCGGGTCCGGCTCGACCATGCCCACGTCGACCGCCTCGTGGGCGCCGTCCCAGCCGGCCTCGGCCTCGGCGAGCCGCGGGCAGGAGCTCGACCCGTACGTCACGACCAGCAGCACGCCCGGCGTGGGCGACCACGCCGCCCCGGCCGGGCTGTCGAACGTCCCCTGGGCGCCGTCGGGCAGGCCGCGCTGGTGCTCGCCCGGCGCCGGCGCGGCCGGGCCCTCTGTCGACGGGTCGGCCGACGGCTCCATGGACGGGTCGGCCGACGGGCTCGACGACGGCGACGCCTCGGCGGACGACGCTCCCGAGGACGGCCCGCCGCCCGGCGAGCCGCCGGACGCGCAGGCCGTCACGAGCACCGCGAGAGCCGCCGCGGCGCCGGCCAGCAGGGGGCCGCGCAGGGCGCGGAGGGTGCGGTCGGTCACCCGGCGACCGTCTCGCGGACGTCCGCGAACCGCAACCGCTCGGGCGTCGCCTGCGGGGCGGCCTTGCGCAGGAAGTCGCGCCGCTTGGCCGCGAACCCGCGCCGGTCGTCAAAGAGGTCCCGCGCCATCTCGGCCAGCTCGATCGTGCGGTAGTACGACAGGGGCCGGCGGGGCGCGCGCACCTGGGCGCCGGCGGCGGCCTCCGCCCGCCCCGCGGGCGTGGCCAGCGCGGCGGCGCGGTCGGCCAGCCACGCGCCGAACCGCTCCGGGTCGCGCGGGCCGACGGCGTCGACCAGGCCGATCCGCGCGGCCTCCGCGACGGACACCGGCAGCTTGGCGCTCAGCAGCCGGTCCGCGTCGACCTCGCCGAGCCGGGACGCGACGGTCCACGTGTGCAGCTCGGAGCCGAAGATGCCCATGTCGTAGTACGGGTTGAGCACCACGCCGTCGCGCGCGACGACGACGTCCGCGCACAGCCCGGCCATCACGCCGCCCGCGCCCGCGTTCGCGGTGAAGGCGGCGACGGTGAGCTGGTCGGCCCCGGCGATCGCCTCGCACAGGTCGTCGATGGCCTGGATGTTGGCCCACGCCTCCGCGGCCGGGTCGTCGGCCGCCTCGATCGCGCCGAGGTGGATGCCGTTGGAGAACGCGTGCTCGGTGCCGCGCACCACGAGCACCCTGGTGTCCTCGGTCAGCGCCTTCTCGACGGCGGTCGTCAGGCGGCGGCACTGCTGCGTGTGCATCGCGCCGCTGTACGACCGGATCGTCAGGTAGCCGACGTCGCCGTCGCGCTCGTAGACCGACTCCGCGAGCGCGGCCGGCGCCGGCCGGAAGGGCACGCCGGCGACGTCGAGCACCCACGCCGCGGGCAGCTTGGTGCCGCGCTTCTCGGCCAGGGTCGCGGCGTACCCGACCCACAGGGTGCCGTCGCCCGTGGCGATCGCGACCGCGTCCTCGTCCCGGCCGACCAGCGTGCCGGGCGCCGCCGCCGGGTCCACCGCCTCGGGGACCGCCACGGCATCGAACAGGCAGAAGCGCGCGCCCTGCAGCGTCACGGGGGCGCCGGGGGCGCCGTCGGCCGCGGCGATCGTGCGCGCCAGCTCGGCGGCCGGAAGAGACGGGTCGAGCTCGAACGCGGCCCGGCGCAGCAGCGGCAGCTCGCCCGTGCCCGGCACCTCCCGCTCGAGCCGGTCGGCCGGCGTCGGCTCCTCGCCGGCCGCGACCTTGCGCAGCACCTCCTCGACGCACGCCAGCGCGGCGTCGGCCACGAGGCCGTTGTACAGGGCGCTCTTGGCGACCGGGACCTCCGGCAGCGCGAACGTCGACGTCGCCCACACCGGGCCGGCGTCCATCTCCTCCACCGTGGACAGCGCGGTGACGCCCCAGCGGTCGCGGCCGTCCAGGATGGCGTGGTCCAGCGACGACGGCCCGCGGTCCCCGACCGGGCCGGGGTGCACGACGACGGTGGTCCAGCGCCGCCACACGTCCTCCGGCACGCGGTGCTTGAGGAACGGCGCCAGGATCAGGTCCGGCCCGATCTCCTCGACGCGCGCCGTGAGCTCCTCCGGCGAGCCGAACGTCGGCGCCAGCTCGACGCCTACGTCGTGGCCCCGGTCCGCCAGGTACCCCCACACACGCTGCGTGAGCCCGTTGAACGCCGAGACGAGCAGCAGGATCCTCATGCCAACCCCCAGTCAGGTCGCGGGGCCACCATGGCCCCCGCCGCGGAACACCTCACCGCATGAAGGGGTGATGAGGCAACTGTCGCTGGTGATACGTCGCGCTGGTCGAGACGGGCGCTCAGCCCTGCGGGCGCAGCGCCACCGTCATCGCCTCGAGCGCCAGCAGCGGCGCCACGTTGCCCTCGAGCCGCTCGCGCGCGACCCCGATCGCGTCCATCCGGCGGATCGTCTGCTCGGGCGTCGAGTCCGCCGCCAACGCGCGCACGGCGCCGTCGTGCTCGGCGTTCACGAGGTCGACGGCCGCGCCGAGCTGCACCACGAGCACGTCCCGGTACAGGGACAGCAGGTCCACCATCGAGCGGTCCAGGACGTCGCGCTGGCGGCGGGTGGCCCGCCGCTTCTGGTCGTCCTCGAGCTGCTTGAGCTGCGAGCGCAGCCGCGGCGGCAGCGTGTCGCCCTCCTGCACGCCGAGGGCGCGCATCAGCTCGGCCTTCTCGACGGCGTCGCGCTCCGCCGTGGCCGCCACGGCCTCGGCCTTCGCGACGTCCACCAGCTCCCCGGCCGCGAGCACGGCGTCGCCGACGCCGCGGATGCGGCGGGCGATCTCGAGCACGGCGTCCCGGCGCTCCCGGGCGTCGGCGTCCCGGGCCAGCCGGCGCGCCAGGCCCACGTGCGACTGGGCGGCGCGCGCCGCGGTGAGCGCCACCGCAGGGTCGATGCCGTCACGGCGCACGAGCAGGTCCGCCACGTCCTGGGCCGGCGGCACGCGCAGCACGACGCCGCGGCAGCGGGACCGGATCGTGGGCAGCACGTCCTGCGCGCTCGGGGCGCACAGCACCCAGACCGTGTGCGGCGGCGGCTCCTCGATCGCCTTGAGCAGCACGTTGGTGGTGCGCTCGGCCATCCGGTCGGCGTCCTCGACGACGATCACGCGGTAGCGGCCCGACGACGGCGTCCGGGACGCCGTCATGATGAGGTCGCGCACCTCGTCGATGGTGATGACGACCTTGTCCGTCGCCACGACCGTGAGGTCCGGGTGTGTCCCGGCGAGCGTCGTCGTGCAGGCGCGACACCGCCCGCACCCGCCAGTCTCACCGTCCGACCCGGTGCACTGCAGCGCCGCCGCGAAGGCTCGGGCCGCCACCGACCGGCCCGAGCCGGGCGGCCCGGTGAGCAGCCACGCGTGCGTCATCGCGGCAGGGTCGGTCGCCGCGCGACGCAGCACGGCGACGGCGTCCGGCTGCCCGACGACGTCGTCCCAGACGCTCACTCGCGCCCCTCCTCGTCCGCCGGTCGAGCGAGACGCCACCGGGTTTCGACAGGCTCAACCAGCGAGGAGACGTCGACGGGATCGACCAGCGCGGGCGTGAGGTCCAGGCGGGCGGCGACGTCCACGCGCACCTGTGCCTGCACGTCGTCGAGCGGCGCGGACGCGTCGACCACGACCCACCGCTCCGGGTCGGCCGCGGCCCGGCGCAGGAACGTCTCGCGCGTGCGCCGGTGGAACTCGTCGCCCGCCCGCTCCAGCCGGTCCGGCTCCCCCGACAGGCGGGCGGCGCCCACGACCGGGTCCAGGTCGAGCAGGACGGTGACGTCGGGCAGCAGGTCGCGGGTGGCCCACAGCGACAGCGCCTCGACCTCCTCCTCGGACAGCTCCCGCCCGCCGGCCTGGTACGCCACCGAGGAGTCGAGGTACCGGTCGGTCAGGACGACCGCGCCGCGCTCGATCGCCGGCCGCACGACCGTCGCGACGTGGTGGGCGCGGTCGGCGGCGTAGAGGAGCGCCTCGCTGCGGGCGTCCATGTCGTCGCCGTGCATGACCAGGCGCCGCAGCTCGAGGCCCAGCGGCGTGCCGCCCGGCTCCCGCGTCACGACGACCTCGCGGCCGGTGACCTCGTGCAGCCAGTCGCCCAGCAGCCGCACGTGCGTGGTCTTGCCGACGCCGTCGCCGCCCTCGAAGGAGACGAAGTACCCGGGTGCGCTGCTCACTCCGGACACCCTAACGGTGACCGACGACACCGCTCTCCCGCGTAGCGCCGGGCACCGGCCGGGGAGACGATGGCAGTGGTTCCCGACGCACTGGAGGCTCGATGTCCACCTCGCCCGTCACCCTGCTCACCGAGGACGACTCCTGGGAGTTCCTCCGCACCCAGTCGGTCGGGCGCCTGGCCACCGCCGTGGGCGGCGAGGCCGAGATCTTCCCGGTGAGCTTCGCCGCCGGCGACGGCGTCGTCTACTTCCGCACCCGCCCCGGCACCAAGCTGGTCGAGCTGACGGTGAACTCCCGCGTCGCCTTCGAGGCCGACGAGTGGGGCGAGGACGTCGCGACGAGCGTCGTGGTCAAGGGCACCGCGCGCATCCTCGAGACGGACGCCGAGCTCGCCGCCGCCCGCGGCACGGGACTCGTGAGCTTCCAGAACGACGACAAGAACGTCTGGGTGAGCATCACGCCCACGGAGGTCAGCGGCCGCCGGATCGCGCGCGGCTGACCCGCCCTCACTCCCCCGGGTACACGACGCCCGTCTGCCGGCGCACCTCGTCGAGGGTGTCCATGACCTCGAGCGTGCCGTCCCACGACATGCGCGGGCTCTCGGTGCCCCCCGCGGCGACCCGGCGCGCCACCTCGGCCGCCTGGTACTGCTTGCCCTCGCCGCGGAAGCCGTCGTACGCCCAGGTGGCGCCGTCGTGCCGCTCGACGGTGAACGACGTCGGCGCGTAGAACGTGCGGGCCACCTCGATGCGGCCCTCGGTGCCCGAGATCACGGCCGTGTTGGCGGTGCGCGCCCACAGCGTGGTGGACAGCGTGGCCTGCACGCCGCCGGGGTAGCCCAGCACCATCCCGATCTGGCCGTCGACGCCCGTCTCGGTGAGCGCACCGACGGCGCTGACCGCCTCGGGCGCACCGAGCAGGTCGTGCGCGAACGAGACCGGGTAGACGCCGAGGTCCAGCAGCGCGCCGCCGGCGAGGCCCGGCGCGTACAGCCGGTGGGCCGGGTCGAAGGGGAACTGCTGGCCGTGGTCGGCGATCATGCCGACGACGCGGCCGATCTCGCCGCGCGCGATCACGCCGCGCAGCGCCGCCACGTGCGGCAGGAACCGCGTCCACATGGCCTCCATGACGAAGACGCCGGCCTCGCGGGCGGCGTCGAGCACCTCGCGCGCCTGCGCGGCGTCCTGCGTGAACGCCTTCTCGACCAGGACGTGCTTGCCGGCGCGGATCGCGAGCAGCGCGTGCTCGTGGTGGTGGCTGTGCGGGGTCGCGACGTACACGACGTCGACCTCCGGGTCCGTGACCAGCGCGTCGTAGTCGCCGTGCGCCCGCGCGCCCGGGGCGTGCGCCGCGGCGAACGCCTCCGCCTTGGCGAGGTCGCGCGAGCCGACCGCGACGACCGACGACGCGGTGTGCTCTCGCACGCCGTCGGAGAACGACCCGGCGATGTTGCCGGCGCCGAGCACGCCCCAGCGCACGGCGGGAGCGGTCCGCGGGTCGGGCACCGTCCCCGCGAGGTCGTCGGTGGTGAGTCCGGGCGCGAACGAGGCGGGTGTGACGTCGGTCATGGGCGACACCGTACCCGGCGGGCCGCACGCCGCGGACGGCGGGGCGTCAGGCCGGGACGCCGCCCGACGCCGCCACCACCCGGTTCGCGACGTCGCGCACCTGCTCGAGCTCGGCCAGGCTCAGCCCGCTGGCGGCGACCACCTTCGCCGGGACCTGCTCCGCCTCGGCCCGCAGGGCCCGGCCGGCGGCGGTGAGGTGCAGCTCGACGACGCGCGCGTCCCCGGCGGCGCGGCGGCGCTCCAGCAGCCCCTGCCGCTCCAGCCGCTTGAGCAGCGGCGACAGCGTGCCCGGGTCGAGCAGGAGCCGGGCGCTCAGCCCGGTGACCGTCGTCGTCGCGCCGGCGCGGTCGTCCTGCCACAGGCCGAGCATCACGAGGTACTGCGGGTGCGTGAGGCCGAGCGGCTCGAGGATCGGCCGGTAGATCGACACCATCGCCCGAGCGGCCGCGGACAGCGAGAAGCAGACCTGCGCCTCGAGGCGCAGCGGGTCGGCGGGCAGGTCCATGCGCCCAGCCTACGAGCGCACATATAGTTGGCGCACCAATGGTTGGCCCACCAAGTTTTTACGAGGGAGTGTCATGGCACGCCGCGAGGACGACGACCGGACCTGGGGCATGAGGGTGACCGAGAGCCTGCTGCGGTTCTTCGGGCCGGCGTCGATCCGCCGCACCCCGCCGATCCCGCCGACCCCCGAGGAGGTGGCCCGCGACGCCGCCCTGCGCCGGTCGCTGCAGCGCGTCACGCGGGCCGACGGCCACGTGTACCTCGTCGAGCGCGAGGACTGACCGCGACGGTGTGGTGAGCGGGCGCTACTTCTTGGCGGTGGACTTCTTCGCCGCGGGCTTCTTCGCAGCCGGCTTGCGCGTCGTGCGCTTCTTCGCCGGCCCGGCCGCCCGCTTCTCCGCCAGCAGCTCGACGGCGCGCTCGGGCGTGATGCTCTCGGGCGTGAGGTCGCGCGGCAGCGTCCGGTTGGTCTCGCCGTCGGTGACGTACGCGCCGAAGCGGCCGTCCTTCACGACGATCGGCTTGCCGCTGGTCGGGTCGTCGCCCAGCTCGCGCAGCGGCGGGGTGGCCGCCCGGGCGCCCCGGCCGCGCTTGGGTTCGGCGTAGATCTTCAGCGCCTCGTCCAGCGTGATCGTGAAGAGCTGCTCCTCCGACGCGAGGGTCCGCGAGTCGGTGCCCTTCTTGAGGTACGGGCCGTAGCGGCCGTTCTGCGCGGTGATCTCGTCGCCCGACTCCGGGTCCGTGCCCACGACGCGCGGCAGCGACAGGATCTTCAGCGCGTCGTCGAGCGTGACGGTCTCGAGCGTCATCGTCTTGAGCAGCGAGCCGGTGCGCGGCTTCGGCTGCGCGGCCTTCGCCTTCTTCTGCGCCGCCGCGGACAGGTTCGGGTCGATCTCCGGCAGGTCCAGGACCTCGGTCACGTAGGGGCCGTAGCGGCCGTTCTTCGCGACGATCTCATGGCCGGACACCGGGTCCGTGCCGAGCACCTTGCCGTCCTCGGCGCCGGCGGCCAGCAGCTCGCGCGCCTTCGCCACGGTGAGCTCGTCGGGGGCGACGTCGTCCGGGATGGAGGCGCGGGGCGGGTTCTGCCCCTCGGCGACCTCGGCGCCCAGGTCCTCGACGTACGGGCCGTACCGGCCGACGCGGACGCGGATGCCCTCGCCGATCTCCACGGAGTTGATCGCGACGGGGTCGATCTCGCCCAGGTTCTCGACGAGCTCGTGCAGGCCCCAGCCGGTGCTCTCGCCCGAGCCGTCGCCGAAGTAGAAGCGCGTCAGCCAGGCCACGCGGTCGCGGCTGCCCGACGCGATCTGGTCGAGGTCCGCCTCCATCTCCGCGGTGAAGTCGTAGTCCACCAGCCAGCGGAAGTGCTCCTCGAGCAGCTTCACGACGGCGAACGCGAGCCACGTGGGGATCAGCGCCTGCCCCTTGGTTCGCACGTAGCCGCGGTCCTGCACGGTGGAGATCGTCGCGGCGTACGTGGAGGGGCGGCCGATGCCGAGCTCCTCGAGCGCCTTGACCAGCGACGCCTCCGTGTAGCGGGCGGGCGGCGTCGTCGAGTGGCCCTCGGCGGTCAGGTCGTCGCCGCGCAGCGGGTCGCCCTCCGCCATGCGCGGCAGGCGCGCGTCCTTCGCGGACGCGTCGGCGCCCTCCGCGACGTCGGTCCCCTCCTCGTACGCGGCGAGGAAGCCGCGGAACGTGATGACGGTGCCGGACGCCGAGAACACGGCCTCGCTGCCGGCGAGCTCGCCCGCGGCGCCGGACAGCGTCGCGGCGAGCCGCACGGACGCCGTCGACCCCTTCGCGTCGGCCATCTGCGACGCCACCGTGCGCTTCCAGATCAGCTCGTAGAGCTTGAACTGGTCGCCGGAGATCTCCCGCGCCACCTGGGCGGGGGTGCGGAACGAGTCGCCCGCGGGGCGGATGGCCTCGTGCGCCTCCTGCGCGCCCTTGTTCTTCGGGGCGTACAGGCGGGGCGCGCCCGGCACGTACTCGGGGCCGTACAGCTCGGCCGCCTGCCGCCGGGCGGCGTCGGTCGCCTCCGCGGACAGCGAGGGCGAGTCCGTGCGCATGTAGGTGATGTAGCCGTTCTCGTACAGCGCCTGGGCCGTGCGCATCGCCTGCCGTGCGCTCATCCGCAGCTTGCGGCCCGCCTCCTGCTGCATCGTCGAGGTGGTGAACGGGGCGGCCGGCTTGCGGGAGTACGGCTTCGTCTCGAGCGAGCGGACGGCGAACCCCGAGTCGGCCAGCCCGGCGACGACGGCGTGCGCGGACGCCTCGTCGAGCTGCACCACACCGGTGCGGACCTTGAGCCGGCCGCGGTCGTCGAAGTCGCGGCCCGCGGCGACGCGGTCCGTCCCGAGGCCCGTGAGGCGGGCGCGGAACGCCTGCCCGGCGTCGTCGCCCGTCGTCGGGGCGAACTGCCCCGTGACGTCCCAGTAGTCGGCGGGGACGAACGCCATCCGCTCGCGCTCGCGCTCCACGACGAGCCGCGTCGCGACGGACTGCACGCGCCCCGCGGACAGGCCCTGGCGCACCTTGCGCCACAGCACGGGCGAGACCTCGTAGCCGTAGAGCCGGTCGAGGATGCGGCGCGTCTCCTGCGCGTCGACCAGGTCCTCGTCGAGCTCGCGGGTGTTCTCCAGCGCGCGGACGATCGCCTCGCGGGTGATCTCGTGGAACACCATCCGCTTGACCGGGACCTTGGGCTTGAGCTCCTGGATGAGGTGCCAGGCGATGGCCTCGCCCTCGCGGTCCTCATCGGTGGCGAGGTAGAGCTCGTCGGCCTCCTTGAGGGCCTTCTTCAGCTCGCGGACCTTCTGCTTCTTGTCCGCGTGCACCTCGTAGTAGGGGTCGAACCCGTTGTCGACGTCGACGGCGAACTTGCCGTACGGCCCCTTCTTCATGTCCGCCGGCAGGTCCCGCGGCTGCGGGAGGTCCCGGATGTGCCCGACGCTCGCCTCGACCTCGAAGTCGTCGCCGAGGTAGCCCTGGATCTTGCGAGCCTTGGTGGGCGACTCGACGATCACGAGCTTGCGTGGCTGGGGCATCCGTTCCTGCTTTCCCTGGTGCTGCGGCGGTGCGGGCGGCGTGCTGGTGCGGCGGTGATGGTGGCCGGCCGACCGGTCATGTCACGGTACGACATCTGCTCGTCACTTCCCCGACACGGCCGCCGGGCGGCACTCTACCGAGACGTGAGGCGGGGCTGCGCGGTGAGCTGACGCAGCACGAGCAGGACGGCGAACGCCGCCCCGGTCGCCGCGAGCGCCGCCAGGGCGCCCGCCGCGTACGCGGTGAGGTCGGGCGACAGGGGGACCCTGCCGCCGTTCGTGACCAGGCCCACGGCCGTGGCGACCGACACCCCGGCGGCGACCACCGAGGCGAGGAGGAGCAGCCCGGCGACGACGTACGACCCGGGCGCCGCGTACGACCCGCCCGGGCGGCGCAGCTCGTCCGTCGAGGACGCCGGCGTGAGGGCGCACACGACCGCGCCCCACGCCAGGACGACGAGCACCGCGGCGACGACGTCCGACGGCCGGTGCCACTGGCCCACGAGCGTCGAGACGCCGGTGGCCCCCGTGTAGGCGGCACCGAGGATCGCGACGACCGGGCGCCAGGCCCGCGGCGTGACGAGCAGCAGCGCCACCGACACCGAGGCCGCGACGGTGGTGTGGCCGCTGGGCAGGGTGTTGGGGCCGGTCCACCCCGCCAGCAGCTCGGGCCGGTCGAGGACGCCGTGCTTGAGCACCTGGGTGGTCACGTTCGCGCCGCCCACGAGCACCGCGACCTGCAGGGCCAGCACCCAGCGGCGTCGCACCAGGGCGACGAGCATCGCCACCCCCACGCCCGCGACGACGAACGCCACGGACACGACGTCGAGCACCGGCTCCGCGACCCGCCACAGGCGGCCCTGGCCGTGCGTCGCGCCGAGGAACGCGAGCTCGTCGACCCGCTGGCCGGCGGTCGTGCCGACGAAGAACCGCCAGGTGAGCCACACCCCGAGCACGGCCAGCACGGCCACGACCGCGGCCGCGACGCGCGGGGCGGTCCGCGCCTGCGGGACGGGCTGCGGCCCGCGCCACGCACCGACCGGCAGGATGGGCGCGCCGACTCCCGCCGTCCCCCGCGATGGGGTCGGCGGCGTCTGGGGGCGCGTCTCGGTGAGCACGGGATCACGCTACCGACTCGGTGTGACGGAAACGTACGCGCGGCGTGGGGACCTGTCAGCCTCCTGTGACCGACCGCGAGGTAGTCCGAGAGCCCGCGAGGTAGTCCGAGAGCACGCGAGGTAGTCGAGATCTCCGCGAGGTAGTCAGAGGGGCCGCGAGGTAGTTCGCAGATCGGGCGAGATGGCGCGCCACGCGGCCGATGAGAACTACCTCGCGGCCTTTTCGAACTACCTCGCGAGGATCCGAACTACCTCACGGTGTTCTGAACTACCTCGCGGAGATCTCGACTACCTCGCGGGGTGGTGAACTACCTCGCGAGTCAGCCGGTCACCAGGGTGAGGTCGTAGGCGTCGAGGATCTCGCCCACCGGCTGGAAGTACGTCGTGCCGCCGGAGGTGCAGTCGCCGGACCCGCCGGACGTCACGCCCTGCGCCTGGTCGCCCGCCAGCAGCGAGCCGCCGGAGTCGCCCGGCTCGGCGCAGACGTCGGTGCGGATCAGCCCGTCGACGGTGCCCTCGGCGTAGGACACCGAGACGTCGAGCGCCTCGACGGTGCCGCAGTGCCAGCCCGAGGTGGATCCGGAGCGGCACACCTGGGCGCCCACCGGCGCGGGCTCCGCGCCCGCGACCGCGACCTGGCCGCCGGCCCAGTCGTTGACGGCGCCCACCGGTGTGCTGCCGAGGCCCACCTGGACGTAGCCGTAGTCGTCGCCCGGGAAGCTCGACCCGGCGAACGTCCCCGCGGGCTGCGACGTCGTGTCGCCCGCGGAGCCGCAGTGCCCCGCGGTGACGAACCCGTCCGTGACGGCGAAGCCGACGGAGCAGCGCGCGGCGTCGTTGATGAAGTACGGGTTGCCGCCGACGACGTCGTCGAGCACCCGCGGCCGCTCGGCGGTCGTGCTCACGGTGACGGCGCCGCTCGGCACCCCCGCCGCGGCCAGCGCGCCGTCGACGTCGGCCCGGGCGCCCGCGCCCGCCAGCGTCTCGACCACGAGCGTGTTGTCCTGCACGTCCACGTGCCAGCCGGTCACACCGCCCGCGACGGGCACCGCACCGTCGCCCAGGTCGGCGGCCCAGCCCTCGAGCTGGTCCAGCGAGTACCGGGCCTCGACGGCGTCCACAGCGTGGCCGTCGACGGCGCCGGCGGCATCGGCGACGTCGTCGACACCGCCCGTCGTGGCCACGTGCAGCCGGTCGCGCTCGGGGTCGAGCCAGGCTCCGGCGAACTCGTCACCGAGCTTCTCCCGCAGCCGCTCCTGCGCGGCCGCGACGTCGTCCTGGAAGTCGAGGCGTTCCACGGCGCGCGCCGTCGACACGCCGAGGTCGTCCGTCATGGCCTGCAGGAGCCCGGCCGGATATCGGTCCGCGCCCGCGACGTCGTCGTCGGGGCTCGGACCGGCGGCCTGGGCCGTCGCCGCGGTCGCCGCGAGCGTGAGCCCGGCGGCCGTGGCGGCCATCGTCCTGAAGGTCGTGCGTCTCATCGGAGCTGTCCTTCCGTCAGGGACCGGACGGTTGCCCGGCGCACCTCACGCTACGGGCGCGACCAGCCCACGGCCAGAGCGCGTCCAGGTGGGGCCGTGCGCCGGGCGTGGTGCCACACTGACCCTTCGTGCACCTGATCCCGTGGCTGCGCCCGCACCGGCCGCCCACGACCTCCGCCGCCTCGCCCGCGAGCCTGCGCCGTCGCCCGGCCCAGCTCGTCACGCTGGCGTTCCTCGCGACGATCGCCGCGGGCACGGCCCTGCTCAGCCTGCCCGTCAGCGCCGAGGGCCGGAGCGCGAGCTTCGTCGAGGCCCTGTTCACGGCCACGTCCGCGACCTGCGTGACCGGGCTCGCCGTCGTGGACACCGAGACGTTCTGGACGCCGTTCGGGCAGGTCGTGATCCTGCTGCTCATCCAGGTGGGCGGGTTCGGCGTCATGACGCTCGCGTCGCTGCTCGGCCTGCTGCTCACCCGCCGCCTCGGGCTGAGCACGCGCCTGGTGGCGACCGAGTCGACCCGGTCCGTCGGGATGGGCGACGTGCGGCGCGTGCTGCTGGGGGTGCTGCGGTTCACCGTCGTCACCGAGCTGGTGGTGGCCGCGCTGCTGACGGCCCGCTTCGCCGCCGCCTACGACGAGCCGCTCGCGCACGCCGTCTGGTCGGGCGTGTTCCACGCCGTGTCCGCGTTCAACAACGCGGGGTTCTCGATCTACAGCCAGAACCTCGTGCCCTTCGTCGCCGACCCGTGGGTGTGCCTGCCGATCTGCGCGGCGATCGTCATCGGCGGCCTCGGCTTCCCCGTGCTGCTCGAGCTGTGGCGCCTGCACCGCACCCGGCGCACCGAGAAGGGCCCGACCGACCTGCTCCGGCTGTCGCGCTGGAGCGTGCACACCCGCCTCACCCTGCTGATGACGGCGGTGCTGCTGGTGGTCGGCACGCTGTTCTTCCTCGCGGCCGAGTGGGGCAACCCCGGCACGTTCGGCCCGCTCGACCCGCCGGCGAAGGTGCTGGCCGCGTTCACGCAGTCGGTCATGCCGCGCACCGCCGGCTTCAACTCCGTCGACCTGTCCCAGGCCAACAACGGCACGTGGTTCTTCACGGACATGCTCATGTTCGTGGGCGCCGGCTCCGGCGGCACCGCCGGCGGCATCAAGGTGACGACGTTCGCCGTCCTCGCCGTCGCCATCTGGTCCGAGCTGCGCGGCGACCCCGACGCCACGCTCTGGGACCGGCGGCTGGCGCCGGGCACCCAGCGGCAGGCGCTCACCGTGGCGCTCGTCGGCGTGGCCGCCGTGGTGGTGCCCACGCTCGCGATCACCCTCTCGACCGGCCGGTTCACCCTCGACCAGGTGCTGTACGAGGTGATCTCCGCGTTCAGCACCACGGGCCTGTCCACGGGCATCACCGCGGACATGCAGGCGTGGCACCAGCTCGTGCTCGTGGCCCTGATGTTCCTCGGGCGCCTCGGCCCGATCACGCTGGGCACCGGGCTCGCGATGCGCGACCGGCAGCGCCGGTACAGGCGCCCGGAGGCGGCCGTCGTCATCGGCTGACGACGCACGACGGGGCCCCGCCGAGCACGCTCGGCGGGGCCCCGTCAGGATCGAAGGTCAGCAGTTCGTCCCGGCGTAGGTGCCCACGGCCTGCGCGGCCTCCTGGAACTCGGAGCCGGTCATCGCGGACATGGCGTCCTGCAGCTTGGTCATCGACTCGGCGTCCGTGGGGTTCTCGGCCGCGGCGGCGATGCCGTCCGACGCGGTGCGGAACGACGTCGTGAGCGTCCCCCAGTCGTCGGCGATCTCGGCGGGCGGCTCGCTGACGCCCTCGAGCGTGGTGGTGAGCTCCTCGAGCTTGTCGACCGTGGGCTGCAGGTCGGACGGGTCGACGTCGCTCATCGCGGACGACGCCTCGGTGAGGGACTGGACGGCGCCGCAGACGTCACCGCCGGCCGCCTCGTCGGCGGGAGCCTCCTCCTCGGCGGCGGTGCTCTCCTCGGGCGCCTGCTCCTCGGCGGCGGTCGTCGTGCCCTCGCCGGAGGAGTCGGACCCCGAGTCGCCCGAGCCGCTGCACGCGGCCAGGCCGAGGGTGAGCAGGGCGCCGGCGGCAAGGGCGGTGGCACGGGTCATGGTCAGTCGGTTGCGCATGGTGACCATGGTCGCCGACCGCGTCCGTTCGCGCGCCCCGGCGCGACGGGGAGATCTCCCCATGTGGCACAGCCCACGTCCGGCCGGCTCCCAGGAGAGGTACCGGGCGGGGCGGGGTCCCGACGGGCTCAACCACCGGGTCCGGTGATCGAGCCTGTCGAGATCCCGGATCCGGGTCTCGACGGGCTCAACCCTCGAGGGGGCGGAGGAAGCCGTCGCGCACCAGGCCACGGACGGCGGGCAGCAGCTCGGCCCGCAGGTCGTCGGCCGGCACGTCGAGCAGCGCGCCGAGCGCGCCGACGATCTGCCCCACCGCGAGCTCGCCGTCGCACACCCCGACGAACGCCGCCAACCCGGTCGACGCGTGCACGCCGCGGCCCAGCCCGTCGCCCTGCCGGACCACGACGACGTTCGGGTCGGCCTGCCCGGGCGTGTGGAACCGCTCCTCGGTGACGTCGTCGGCCACCACGAGGTGCTCCCGCTCGAGCGCCGCGTCGTCGCGCGACGCGAGCCAGTCGTGCGCCGCCAATGACGCCGCGACGTGCGCGCCGAGCGGCTGGTGCACCGACCCGGTGTGCTCCTCCAGGCGCCGGAGCGTGGGGCGCGCGCCGTCCGCCGGCCGCCGGAGCGTGACGATGCCGAAGCCGACGGCCTCGACGTCGCGCGAGGCGAAGTCGTCGAGCCACGCCCCGTAGGCGGCGGCCCACGCGCCGGGCTCGCGCTCCGGCGTCGTGCCGCCGTCGCGGATCCAGGTCTCGGCGTACTCGGCCGGGTCGAGCACCTCACGCTGGATCACCCAGCCGTCGAGGCCGGCCGCGTCGAGCCACGCGCCCACGCGCTCGTCCCACGGCTCGCCGCGCCGGTGCTCCCAGTTGCCCAGCAGCTGCGCGACGCCGCCCGGCGCGAGCACGTCGGCGACGTCGCGCACCAGGTCGCGGACGAGGTCGTCGCCGGAGCGGCCGCCGTCGCGGTACTCGTAGTCGCCCAGCGCCTCCGCCACCGCGGCTCCCGCGGCCCCGGCGTGCGGGGTGATGACGAACGGCGGGTTGGAGACCACGAGGTCGAAGCTCTCCCCCGCCACCGGCTCGAGCATCGAGCCCTGCCGCAGCTCGACCTCGGCCGCCGGGGTGTTGAGGGCGACGTTGAACCGGGCGAAGCCCAGCGCGCGCCGGGAGAGGTCGGTCGCCACGACGTGGCGGGAGTGCCGGGCGGCGTGCAGGGCCTGGATGCCGCAGCCCGTGCCGAGGTCCAGCACGCGGCCCACCGGCGTGCGGGCCGTGACCTGCGCCAGCGTGGTGGAGGCGCCGCCGGCGCCCAGCACGTGGTCGGTCGCGAGCCGGCCGCCCGTGGCCAGCTCGGCCAGGTCGCTCGCCAGCCACCACGACGCCTCGCCGCCCGCGTCCACGGCGGCGTACGGGCGCAGGTCGACGACGGCACGCACCGCGTCGTCGGCGGCCTCGCCGGCGGCAGCCACGAGGCCGAGGCGGACGGCACCGGCGGTGCCGAGGCCGGGCAGCGCGCGGTCCAGGGCTCCGCGCGGCACGTCGTCGCCGAGCAGGAAGAGGCTCGCGAGCGCCGCGCGCGGCTCGTGCGCAGCGGCGACGCGCGCGAGGGCGCGGCGCGCGGGCACCGTCTGCTCGCGGTGCAGCGCCGCCGACGCCACGTCGCCCAGCAGCTCGCCGACGCCGTCCACCGTGTAGCCCGCCGCGGCCAGTCCGGTCCGCAGGGCCTCGACGAGGGCCGCCGCCTCGTCCCGCGCGCCGGGGACGGGGGTCGAGGCGGGCGTCGGCGCGGAGCCGGCCGTCGTCATCGGCCCGCGCACTCGGTCGACAGGAACGACGTGATGTCCTTGGCCGCCGCCGTCGCGGCCGCCGTGTCGTCGGCGGTGATCGCGTCCGCCATCGCGGAGCTCACCGCGTTCGCGTCGTCCTCGTCGACGCCCTCGAACGCCGTCGCCACGCTGCCCAGGTAGTCCGCCATCGCGCCCCAGGGCTTCGCCACGTCGGCGGGCGGCTCCGCCTCCGTCATCGCGTCGTCGGCGGTGCGGAAGCTCTGCACCAGGGCGCGCGGGTGCTCGGGGCTGAGGTCGACGAGTGCCCGGTTCGTGGTGGACCAGGCCTGCTGCAGGCCGGCGCACGTCTCGTGGTCGAGACCGGAGTCGTCCTTGCTCTCGTCCTTGCCGGCGTCGCCGTCGTCCTTCGCGGCGTCGCTCGGGTCGGGCGACGCCGCGGAGTCCGACCCCGAGTCCTTCGACCGGCTCGGCTCCCCCTCGACCCCCATCGAGAGGTCGCCCGGGATCGACACCGCCGGCGCGGGCTCCGCGACCGGCTCGTCGGCGCTGCCCGACGACCCGCACCCGGCCAGCGCGCCCCCCGTCAGGAGCGTCCCCACGACGACGACCGAGAGGTGGCGGGGCAGGAGGCGGGCGCGACGCATCCCCCTATGGTGCGTCACCGCCCCCGCGCGCGGAAATCACCGGTCAGCTGGCGGGCGCGTCGTCCTGCGGGTCGCGGTCGGCGTCCGCGGCGCCGCAGCCGTCCTTGAGGAAGGTCGTGACCCGGTTCGACGCCGCCGTCATCGCCTCGGTGTCCAGGGCGGCCAGCGCCCCGGCGACGGCGGCGGCCACGTCGTCCTCGTCGGCCTGCTCGATCCGGTCGGCGACCGTGCCGACGTAGGTCGCGACGGTCTGCCAGTCGTCACGGACCGCAGCAGGCGGCACGGCGTCGGCGAGCGCGTCCCGTGCGCCGAGGAAGCCGCGGCGCAGGGTCGCCGGGTCGTCGGCCGTCATCTCGACCTGCAGCGCCGCCGACCTCGACCACGCCGCCTGGACCACCGGGCACTCGTCGGGCGGGCCCGTCAGGTCGACCACGGCGGCCGGAGCGCCGCGGTCCGACACGACGCCGGAGGCGAAGCCGGCACCGAGCCCCGCGAGCAGTGCAAGCGCCCCCGCGGCGGCGAGGGAGACGGGGCGGCGCCACGGCCCCGGAACCGGTCGCCTCAGGCGACCGAAGGGGCCGCGGGACGGGCCCGCGGCGCGTCTCCTGCTGGCCCTCATGCTGCCGAAGGCTACCGGGAGAGCCCGGCGCGCCGGAACGTCGTCGCAGGTGGGAGGGGGTCGCTTGACCCGTGGCGGGCGTTCGGCCAGATTACGCGCGTGACCACTACCACGCCCGGCCTCTGGGTGCATCCCGAGAACGACCCACGAGCGACGGGAATCGATCCGGTCGGCGAGAAGGAGACCCTCTGGGAATACCTGTGCCGCTACCGCATGACGCTGGTCATGAAGTGCGAAGGCCTGGACGCCTCGCAGCTCGCACGCCGCTCCGTGCCGCCGTCGACGCTGTCGCTGCTCGGGCTGGTGCGGCACCTCGCGAACGTCGAGCACCACTGGTTCCGCCGCGTGCTGCAGGGCCGCGACGAGCGTGGCCCCTTCGAGCTGCCCGGCTACCCCGACGTCGACTTCGACGGCGCCCTGCCCGACGCGACCTGCGTCGACGAGGCCTGGGACGCCTGGCACCGCGCCGTCGAGGACGCCGACGACTGCTTCGCCGGTGAGGACATGGGCCGCGAGGTGCCCTACGACGGCGGCACCGTCGAGGCGCGCGACGTCCTGCTGCACGTGCTCGAGGAGTACGCCCGGCACATGGGGCACGTCGACCTGCTGCGCGAGTGCATCGACGGGCGCACCGGGCTGTAGCGCCGGGCTGTCGCGACCTCGAGGGCCGCGTAGCGTGCCAGCCATGGCAGGTGTGCGGAGCTTCCTCAGTGGCGTGCTGGTCGCGCTGGCCGTCCTCGCGGCGGTGGTCACCATGCCGGCGCGGTACGTCGAGGGCACGGTGCTCGACACCGACGCGTACGTCGCCGCGACCGCGCCGCTGGCGCACGAGATCACGACGCAGGACGCCGTCGCCGAGGCGCTGACCGACGCGGTCACGGGGCAGATCGACTCGGGGGTGCTCGCCGGGGCGCTGAAGCCCGTGGTCGGCGAGGTCGCGGACGTGTTCGTGCGGTCCGACGCGTTCCCGCCCGCGTGGGAGGAGGCCGGCCGGCAGGGGCACGCCTCCGCGGTCGCCGTGCTCCGCGACGACAGCGACGTCGTCGAGGCGGCGGACGGCGTCGTGACGCTGCCGCTGGACCCGTTCCTGGAGGCTGTCGGGCAGGCGCTGCGCAACCGCGGCCTCCCCGTCCCGGAGGGCTTCGCGACCACGGGCGCCGACGTCGTCCTGTACGCGTCGGACGACCTGTCGACGGCGCAGTCGGCGGTCGCGGCGCTGGACCGGTGGACGCCGTGGGCCCTGCCCGCCACCGTGCTCCTCGCCGTCCTGGCCGCGCTCGTCGCGCGACCGGGGCGGCGCCTGCGCACCGTGGCCGTCACGGGCGCGCTGGTCGCCGTGGCGATGCTGCTCCTGCTCGTGCTGCTGCCCGAGGCCGTGCACGCGGGCTTCGCCGGGCTCGACGTCGGCGAGTCGGGGCGGCAGGTGCTCGACGACACGGTCGACGCGCTGCTGGTGCCGCTGCGCACCCAGCTGTGGTGGGCGTTCGGCGTCGCCGCGGCGGTGGGGGTCGGAGCGGCGGTCGCGGGCGGGGTGGTGCGGCGCGGCCGCGCGTCCTGATCCTGCGGTCCGGCCCCGCCCTGCCGCCCGGGGCGTCGGCCCGGGCGGCAGGTGCGGGTCAGTCGCCGGAGGTCGCCCAGAAGAGGGCCTGCGCGGCCTGGCCCAGGCCGCCCTTCGGGTGGGTGCGGAAGAACACCGACGTGCCGAACACGACGGCCCGCGCCCCCGAGTCCGCCTCGCCCGAGACCACGGCCGCCTGACCTGCCGCCGCGCCGGGGCCGTCCGACCCCGCGTCCGACGGCGCCCAGTGGCCGGCGAGGAACGGCCGGTCCGCGTCGTAGGACTGCTCGACCGTGGTGCCCTCGCCCAGGTCGGTGAACCAGGTCGCCGGGTAGACGAACGCCTCGTCCTGCGGGTGCGCCGACAGGAACGACGAGCCCGCGGTGTCGACGTCGACGATCCCGTTGCCCGCCCGGTTGCCCGTGACCGCCGTGCCCTCGACGAGCCCGTACGTCTCGGCCACGGCGAACGCGGCCGCGGTGCGGCCCACGACCGAGCCGCCGTCGTCCACCCAGTCCTGCACGGCCTCCCGGCCCGCGCCGCCGGCGGGCAGCGTCAGCGACGACCCGACCCAGAGCACGTCGGCGTCCTCGAGCCCCGTCGTCCCGGTCGCCGCGCCGGCCTCGATGCCGGCCGCGGTGACCCGGACCAGGTCGTCGAAACCGAGCTCGGTCAGGGACAGCAGGTCGTCCTGGGTGCCGGCGTACGCGACCGTGAGGTCGTCGAGCTGCGCCGCCGCGTCGAGCCGGCGCAGCTCCTGCCGGGTCGCCGCCTCGAACGGCACGTCGTGCTCGCGCGCGACCTCCCGGAGGATCCGGCCGTCGGCACGCCCGACGACGGCCCGTCCGTCGTCCAGGAGCCAGACCGGGACGTCCTCGTCGAGCAGCGCGTTGAGGGCGCGGTAGTCCTCGACGCCCGCGACGTCGAAGGCGACGTGCCGCGCCCCGTGCGGCACGCGGGCGTCGGACGGCTCGCCGCGCAGCGGCACGACCTTTCCGACCGGACCGTCCGTGGTCGACCCGACCCGGTCGACCGTCGCGCCCCAGAGGGACGCCAGGCTCCACGCGGAGATGTCGTACATCGACGGCACCTTCGCCGAGATGTCGGTGCCGAGGTCGAGCAGGGCGTTCGCCAGGCCGCGCAACGGCTGGTGCAGGTCCACGACGAACGACCCGCGCGGGTAGGTCGTCCCGCCGACACGGGTGCTGCGCGTCAGCGTGCCCACCTCCACGCCGTGGAACAGCAGCTGGTCCACCAGTGCCTCGGCGTCGGCGGCCGACCGCTGACCGTCTCCGACGGGGATCACGTAGGCGCGCGGCAGGTCGACCGGGTCCTGGTCGTCGACCACGTCCCAGTGCTGCTTCCACTCGTCCGGCCCGGGCACGGCCGCTACGTCGTCGACCGACAGCGCGTCCTTCGGCTCTCCCTCCGCGCCCCGGCGGAACGCCTCGATCTGGTCGGCCAGCATGGCGTCGTCGTGGCCGGCCAGGTAGTCGATCATCGAGGTCATCGTCCGCTTCGCCACCGCCGTGTTGATGGCGGCGTCCTCGGGCGTGGTGGCCGGGCCGGTCCGTCCCTTCGGCAGCTCGACGGTGCTGGTCGTGGCGCCGTGGAACGCCGCGTACTGGGCGGTGAAGATCGGCGGGTAGTCGTCCCACCCGGACGGCGTGTCGCGGTACGGGATCTTGATGAAGCCGGTGTTCTCGTCGACCGCCTCGTCCGTCGCCGGGTCGTAGTAGGTGTTCCCGGGGATCTGCGCCGCGACCACGTCGTCCTCCACCTGGCGCGCGATCGCGTACCCGTGCGGGATGAACAGGTCGTACTCGTAGTTCTGGCCGTGCGGCGGCCCGCACGGCTCCACCTGCAGCACGTCGGTGTACCCGTGGAAGTCGGCCGCGTAGAGCGGCTGGAGCGCCTGTGCCGTCGCGACGAACGACCGCGACTCCGGCGTCGCCCCGGTGATCATGTCGCGGTTGGCGTCGAGGCTCAGGCTCGTCGCCCGGGTGCCGAGGGTGCGTCCGTCGGGGTTGAGCGTCAGCGAGAAGTAGAGCCGGTGGTCCTCGAGGAGCGCGGCGGTGGCCCGGTCGTCCGCCGTCGCCAGGTACTCGATGACCTGCATCGCCGCGTCGGTGCCCTCCCACTCGTTGCCGTGGATGTTGGCGCTGATCCACAGCGGGGTCTTGTAGCCCGCGGCCAGACGGCGGTCGGACGCCGCGCGCTCCGGGGCGGTGCGGATCTCCTCCCGCCAGCGGGACTGCCGCTCCGTCTCGCGGCGGGACTCCGGCGCCGTCACGGTCACCAGGTACAGGTCGCGACCCGCCGTGGAGCGCCCCACCACCTGGGTCGAGACGCGGTCGCTCGACTCCATCAGCTCCGTCAGCCGCGGGGCGAGCTGGTCGTGGGCGATCGTTCCGTTGAGGTCGGTGGCGTCGTCGTCGGCCGGCGGGAACACGGTCAGGTCGGGCTGGTAGGGGTAGGCGCGCGGCATGTCGATCGCGCCGGTCGTCGTGCCGCCGCCGCTGCCGCCGTGGTGGCCGGGGCCGGAGCGCTGGGCCGTGCGCGCGAGCTCGGCGAACGACGCGGCGCCGGCCGACGCCGCGTCGCGCTCGGGCCCGCGGCCCGGACTGTCGGGGCGGTCGTCCGCCGCCGCCGGGCTGAGGAAGGTGGTCGCTGCGAGAGTCATGGTGCCGAGCACCGCGACGGTGCGTGAGAGCTTCATGGGTCCCCTTCTCGTCGTCGGGCGTGGACGCCGTCGTCCCGCCGGGGACGGCACCCGAGGGGCCGTCCCGCGCCCCCAGCATGGCGCGCCCGGGGCAGCTCGGCACGGCCGGAAACACAGAGTTCACCGGGCCGGCCGCCCGAGAGTCACGACGCCCCGGAGACCTCGTCGAGCCGCGCGACCAGCCGCGCGGGCGCCACCTGCCGGTAGGCGTCCTCGATGATCCCCGCCAGCTCGTCCCCGTCGACGTCGACATCGAGCCGGACGCCGAGCCACCCGCGCGCCCCGACGTACGGCGGGCGGAAGAACCGCTGCGGCTCCCGCTCGACCTGCTCCTCGAGGACTCCCGGCGCGGCCGCGCACCAGACGGCCAGCGGGCCGCCGTGGTGGTGGTCGGAGTACATGACGAACGACCGCCGCACGAACCAGGTGGGCTCGCCGTGGCTCAGCCGCTCGGTGGCCTCGGGCAGCGCGAGGCACAGCGCGCGCACGCGCTCCAGCGGGTCGACGTCGTCGTCGGGCACGTCGTGAGGCTAGCCCACGCCCGCGTGACCCACCGCAAATCACCTTGTGCTCGCACCGCGCGTGGGGGTCGGATGGCCGTCATGACAGACCCCGTTGCCACGTCCGAGGTGCGCCGGTTCCCCGACCTGTGGGTGGACCCCGAGGACGACCCCCGCGAGCAGTGGGCCGACCCGGTGGGCGAGCTGCAGACCCACTGGTCCTACCTGCGCTCCTACCGCGCCACGATCGAGATGAAGTGCGAGGGGCTGGACGCCGAGCAGCTCGCGCGCCGCTCCGTGCCGCCGTCGACCCTCTCCCTGCTGGGGCTGGTGCGGCACCTCGCGAAGGTGGAGCACTCGTGGTTCCGCCGCGTGCTGCAGGGGCGGATGGACCTGCCGAAGCTCTACGTCGCCGACGGCGGCCCGGACTGGGACTTCGACGGCGCGGTCGCCGACCCGGACGTCGTCGCGGAGGCGTGGGCCGCCTGGCGGCGCGAGACCGCGGCGGCGGACGCCTGGCTCGCCGGCCAGACCGACGACGACATGGCCCGCGACGTCGCGTTCGACGACACCAGCTCGACCGTGCGGGACATCCTTGAGCACCTGGTCGAGGAGTACGCCCGCCACGCCGGGCACGCCGACCTGCTGCGCGAGTGCATCGACGGCCGCACCGGCCAGTAGCCCGCCCCCGCGAGGTAGTTCGAAACCCGGCGAGGTAGTTCAGATTCCCGCGAGGTAGTTCGGAACTACCTCGCGGGGTTCTGAACTACTTCGCCGGGTTTCGAACTACCTCGCGGGAATCTGAACTACCTCGGGGATCCCGGAACTACCTCGGCGGGTCGGGAACTACGTCGCGGGGACGCTCGCCGTCTCGTCGGCCTGCTCGCGGTCCACGCGGGCGGCGCGCAGGCGGGACATGACGACCGCGCCGAAGGCGACCGCCGCGGCGACGAGCGAGATGACGATGCGCAGCGCCTGGTTCGCGTCGGCCGGCACGCTCAGCATCACGACGGCGGGCGCGATGAGCACCGACACCAGGTTCATCACCTTGATGAGCGGGTTGATCGCGGGGCCGGCGGTGTCCTTGAACGGGTCGCCGACGGTGTCGCCGATGACGGTGGCGGCGTGCGCCTCGGAGCCCTTGCCGCCGAACGCGCCGTCCTCGACGATCTTCTTCGCGTTGTCCCACGCGCCGCCGGAGTTGGCGAGGAAGACGGCCATGAGGACGCCGGCGCCGATCGCCCCGCCGAGGAACCCGGCGAGCGGCCCGACCCCGAGCCCGAACCCGACCGCGATGGGCGCGAACGCCGCCAGCAGGCCGGGGGTCGCGAGCTCGCGCAGCGAGTCGCGGGTGCAGATGTCGACGACGCGGCCGTACTCGGGCCGCTCCTCGTAGGTCATGATCCCGGGGTGCTCGCGGAACTGGCGGCGCACCTCGAAGACGATCGCGCCGGCGGCGCGCGTCACGGCGTCGATGGCGAGGCCGGAGAAGAGGAACACGGTCGCCGCGCCGAGGATCACGCCCACGAGCGTCACGGGCGACACGATCTCGAAGCTGAGCATGGCCGGGACGAGCCCGGCGCCCCGCTCGGCGACGTCGGCCAGCGCGGTCGACACGGCGTCGGCGTACGACCCGAACAGGGCTGTCGCGGCGAGCACCGCCGTCGCGATCGCGATGCCCTTCGTGATGGCCTTGGTCGTGTTGCCCACCGCGTCGAGGTCGGTGAGGATCTGCGCGGCCTCGTCGTCGACGTCGCCGGACATCTCGGCGATGCCCTGCGCGTTGTCGCTCACGGGCCCGAAGGTGTCCATCGCGACGATGACGCCGACCGTGGTGAGCAGGCCGCAGCCCGCGAGCGCCACGAGGAACAGCGAGAGCCACAGCGAGCCGCCGGCGAGCAGGAAGACGCCGCAGATCGCCGCGGCGATCACGCCCGCGGTGTAGACGGCGGATTCGAAGCCGACCCCGATACCGGACAGCACCACGGTGGCCGCGCCGGTGCGCGACGTCGCCGCGACGTGCAGCGTCGGCTTCGACGTCGTGCCCGTGAAGTAGCCGGTGATCCACAGGATCACGCCCGCGAGGACGACGCCGATGACGACGGCCAGCGAGGCGACGACGCGCGGGTCGGCGGTGACGTCGCCGAGCTCGGCGGTGCCGCCCAGCTCGGAGAACGACGACGGCAGGTAGACGAAGGCGGCGACGGCGGCCAGCAGCGCCCCGACGACGGCGGACAGGTAGAAGCCGCGGTTGATGGCCTTGAGCCCGTTCTCGCTGCCCCGCACCCGGGTGACGAGCACGCCCAGCAGCGCGACGAACGCGCCCACGGCGGTGACGATCAGCGGGAAGACGAGGCCCTGCTCCCCCATCACGGCCTTACCGAGGATGAGCGCGGCGACGAGGGTCACCGCGTACGACTCGAAGAGGTCGGCGGCCATGCCGGCGCAGTCGCCGACGTTGTCGCCCACGTTGTCGGCGATGGTGGCGGCGTTGCGCGGGTCGTCCTCGGGGATGCCCTGCTCCACCTTGCCGACGAGGTCCGCGCCGACGTCGGCAGCCTTGGTGAAGATGCCGCCGCCGACGCGCATGAACATCGCCAGCAGCGCGGCGCCGAAGCCGAAGCCCTCCAGCACGGCGGGCGCGTCGGTTCGATAGACGAGCACGACGAGCGCCGCGCCCAGCAGGCCCAGCCCCACCACCGACATGCCCACGACGCCGCCGGTGCGGAACGCGATCCGCGCGCCCTCGGCGCGCCCGTCGGCACGCGTCGCCGCGGCCGCCACGCGCACGTTCGCCCGCACGGCGAGCCACATGCCCAGGTAGCCGATGGCGGCGGAGAACGCGGCGCCCACCAGGAACGCGATCGACCGCCCCACCCGGACCCCGCCGTCTCCCGGCAGCAGGAACAGCAGCGCGAACACCACGACGGCGAAGAGCGCAAGCGTGCGGAACTGGCGGTTGAGGTACGCCGAGGCCCCCTCCTGCACGGCCCGCCCGATCTCCTGCATGCCGGGCGTGCCGTCGGGGGCGGCGAGCACCTGCCGCCGCAGGGTGGCCGCACACACGAGCGCGGCCAGCCCGATGACGGCGATGACCGCGACGATCGTGATGCTGCTGGAACCGAACGTGAGCATCCGTCCTCCTTGACGTGCTTCCTCGACCCGGCGGGGACGGCGTTGACCGTCCGGCGGTAAGGTCCCGCCGTCGCCGTTGACGGCGGGATGCGGGGAGTCTACCCACATGTGACGGCCGTCACGAACCGCCGTGGGAACCGGGCCCCAACGTTTCCCGCCCCCCGACCGTCCCAGGGGGTGAGGACGGCACGGGAGGGGACCCATGAGTCGCTGGGAGGACGAGCTCGCCGAGCTCGCACGGGTGCGAGGGCGCGCCCTGGTCGGGTACGCCTACGTGCTCTGCGGGGACCAGCGGCTCGCGGAGGACCTGGTGCAGGACGCGCTGGTCAAGGTGTTCGCGCGGCTGCGCCGTGCGCCGTCGAGCGACGTCCCCGACGGGGCGGGCGTGCACCCGCTGGACGGGGGCGGCACCAGCGAGGCGTACGTGCGGCGCGCGGTCCTCACCCTCTTCCTCGACGAGCACCGGCGGCGCAAGCGGTGGCAGGCCGCGCGCCCGCTCGTGGCGACCGACGACCGGGTCCGCGGCGCGGCGTCCGGCGCGACGGCGCGGGCGGACGTCGCCGCCGCGCTCGGGCGCCTGGCCCCGCGGGAGCGGGCGTGCGTCGTCCTGCGCTACTTCGAGGACCTCACCGTGCCCCAGGTGGCCGGCGCGCTCGGCCTCGCCCAGGGCACGGTCAAGCGCTACCTCGCCGACGCGACGGCGACGCTGCGCGACGTGCTGCGCGTCCCCGACGACGGCGCCGCGCGCGCCACCGGAACGGCGGCCGGCACGACCACGAGCACCACCGCGAGCACGAGCACCACGGCGGGACGGAGGGCCGGACGATGAGCACGAACCACGCGCGGGACGACTGGGCGGACGCCCGCACCGACGAGGCGCTGCGCCGCGAGCTGGACGCGCTGGCCGGCCTGGGGGCGACCGCGTCGGCCCTCGACGACGCGCTGGGGTCCGTCCGACGCCGGGTCCGGCGCCGGCGCACGGCCAAGCAGGCCGGCATCGGCGCCACGACGCTCGCCGTCGCCGCCGGGCTGGTGCTGGGCGGCGCCGCGCTGCTGCCCGACACGCCGCAGCCCGCGCCCGGGCCCGCGACCAGCCCGACGCCGTCGCCGTCCGGCACCGAGACCTCTGCGGACAGCGCGCGCGCCGCCGACCTGGTCCGTCCGGGCTACCAGCCGGGCTGGCTCGAGGGCACCGGGCTGACGTGCGGCATGCCGGCGGGCGACGTGCCGACCACCCGCGCGCAGGGCTACAAGATCGTCGTCACAGGGAACGACCCGCACCTGGGCGGCCCCGCCACGGACGAGCCGGCGACCCTTCGCCTGCCGACCTGGACCACCGTGGACGAGACGCCGCCCGACGACGGCGTGCTCGTCGGCCCCACCCTGCTGTGGGCGCAGGACGGTCAGGTGGTCGACCTCGGCATCGACATGACCGAGGATTCCGTCGACATCCACCCCGGGACGTTCGAGCGGACGGCGGAGGACTCCACCCTCACCACGTGCGCGCCGGACGGCGAGACCGAGGGCACGACCGCGTACGGCGCCTCGCTGCCCGACGGCGAGTACCAGGTCACGCCCTACGACGTCGTGTGGTCGGACGACTTCCGGGAGTCCGTGGTCGTCGCCGGCCCCTGGCTCTCCGTCCGGGTGGACGCGGAGGGCGCGACGCTCGTCGCCCCCGGGGGCGACGCGGGGGTCGAGCCGTCGTCCGGCGAGGGCGGCTGCTCGGCCGCCGGCCTCGACCTGCCGACCCCGGACCTCACGTACCTCCCCGCGACCGTGCAGGCGACGGCGACGGCGATGCTGGACGCCGCGCTCGCGTGCGACGACGAGCGGCTGATCGAGCTCGCCGACTCCGAGCGGCACCCGGCGAACTGGGGCAACCGCACGGCGCGCGAGCTCCTCGAGCTCCCCGCCGCCGAGAAGGACGAGGACGTCTACGCCATCCTCGCCCGCCTGCTCTCCGGCACCCGCGCCTGCACCTCGGAGGGGACGATCAGCACCGGCGACGGGCGCCTGGTGCCCCAGTCGCTGACGTACTGGCCCGCCGTCACCCGGGACGCGTCCTGCTCCACCTACGACAGCGACTGGGAGGCTGTGGTGGACGCCGGGGCCGTCACCGCCGAGGAGGCCGAGCGGATGCGCCCCGCCGACTCGGAGGGGTACACCGGCTGGCGGCTCGTGATCGACGGGTCCGACGGCTCGTGGGACCAGCTCGTCACCGGCTCGTGGGACGACATCACGGCCGGCGGCTGACACCCGGCACCCGCTCGACGTCGCGCCCGGGACCGGCCCGGTCGGGCGTGGGAAGATGACGGTCATGCCCGACGTCGTCCCCGCAGCAGCCCGCGCCCACACCGAGGACCTGGGAGCCTTCGTCTCCGCCTCGCCGTCGTCGTACCACGCCGCGCAGGAGGTGGCCCGGCGCGCGGAGGCGGCCGGATACGTGCGGCTGGACGAGACGGCCGCGTGGGACGTCGCACCCGGCGGGCGCTACGTCGTCGTGCGCGACGGGTCGGTGATCGCGTTCGCGGTGCCGCCGACGGCGGGCGCGACGACGCCGTTCACGATCCTCGGCACGCACACCGACTCCACCGGCTTCAAGCTCAAGCCGAGGCCGACCACCGGCCGCGACGGCTGGGTGCAGGCCGGTGTCGAGGTGTACGGCGGGCCGCTGCTCAACTCGTGGCTGGACCGGGAGGTGGAGCTCGCCGGCCGCCTCGTCACGTCGGACGGCTCGGGCGGCACCGCCGAGCACCTGGTGCGCACCGGCCCGATCGCGCGCATCCCGCAGCTCGCCATTCACCTGGACCGATCGGCCAACGACGGCCTGACGCTCGACAAGCAGCGGCACACCCAGCCCGTCGTCGGGCTCGGCGACGTGGCGCAGGCCGACGTGCTGGCGGAACTCGCCGCGGCGGCGGGCGAGGGCGTGGACGCCGCGGACGTGCTCGGCTACGACGTGATGCTCGCCGAGACGCAGCCGCCGCGCGCGTTCGGCATCGGCGAGGCGCTGTGGGCGTCGCCGCGGCTGGACAACCAGCTCTCCACGCACGCCGCGATCGCGGCGCTGCTCGCCGTCGAGCCCGAGGACCTCGCCGGGATCGGCGTCGTCGCGGCGTTCGACCACGAGGAGATCGGCTCGGGCTCGCGCTCGGGCGCCGCCGGTCCCTTCCTGGAGGACGTGCTGCGCCGCGTCTCGGCCGGGCTCGGCGCGTCGGAGGACGAGCGGGCCCGGTCGTTCGCGGCCTCGCTGTGCGTCTCGTCCGACGTCGGGCACGCGGTGCACCCGAACTACCCCGAGCGGCACGACCCGGCCAACCACCCGCACGCGGGCGGCGGGCCGATCCTCAAGATCAACGCCAACCAGCGCTACGCCACCGACGCTCACGGCGCGGCCCGCTGGCAGGCCGCGTGCGCCGCGGCCGGCGTGCCGAGCCAGGAGTTCGTCTCGAACAACGTGGTGCCGTGCGGCTCCACCACCGGGCCGATCACGGCGACCCGCCTCGGCATCCGCGTCGTCGACGTCGGCGCCGCGATCCTGTCGATGCACTCCGCGCGCGAGCTCACCGCCGTCGTCGACCCCTGGTACCTGTCCCGCGCGATGCAGGCCGTGCTCGCCGGCTGAGCCTGTCGGAACCCCGTCACCGCTGGTTGAGCCTGTCGGACCTGTCACCGCTGGTTGAGCCTGTCGGACCTGTGACCGCTGGTTGAGCCTGTCGGACCTGTGACCGCTGGTTGAGCCTGTCGAAACCCGGTCCCCGGATGTCGACAGGCTCGATCACCGGGGGCGCGGCGTCAGCGCAGGCCGAGCTTGCGGGTGCAGTGCGGCCACTGGCCCCAGCCGGCGCGGTCCTGGAGGATCTGCGCGCGCTTGGTCTGCTCGGACCGGCTGTGGCGGTGGGGCATGCCCTTGCCGCCGACGGCGTGCCACGTGCGGCCGGTGAACTGGTACAGGCCGTAGAAGCCGTTACCGGTGTTGGTCCGCGGGTTGTTGCCCGACTCGCAGCGCGCGAGCTGGCCCCACACGTTGCGCTTCGTGATGCGGCTCGTCGAGATCCAGCCGGTCCTGCCGCCCGGCACGCGCACCTTGACGCGGTTGTGCTCGCGGCCCGTGGTGCGGGCCAGGACCGCGACCTTGGTGCCGAGGCGGACCCGCTTGACGACCTTCGAGCCCGCGCCGACGTCCTTCGTCAGCGCGACCTTGCCCCGGGTGTAGCGGGTGCCGGAGACGTCCTTGAGCTTGACGGACGTGACGGCGTTCTTGGACACCCAGCCGACCTTGCCGGCGGGCGTGCGCACCTGGAGGCGGTGGGTGCCGCGGTCGAGGACGCGCAGCCGGGTGCCGTCGTCGGGCCGGGCGACGGCCCGGGACCTGCTGGACGGCGTCTTGGTCAGCGTGGCCCTGTTCCACTTCACCCAGCGGACGCCGCCGCTCGTGGCGGCGGTGCGCACCGACGACGACACGGCGGCCGGGGCGGCGGAGGCGGGGGCGGCGGTGGCCGCGGCCGGCACCACCATGGCGGAGGTGACGAGCGCGCCGGCGACTGCGGCCACGACGGATCGACGGGCGGTGGATCGAGGCATGCGTACCAGGGAACGATGTCACGATCGGATAACAAAACCGGTGCGGGAACGGTCACACCCTCTTCACGGGATGCGGACGCCATTCCGTCGCAAAACGCGACAGGGCTCCGCCTCCGCGCGGTTCACCCAAGTCGGGACATGCCCGACCTGCCCCTCAGGCGCGACGACGGCGCCGCACGAGCAGCAGCACGGCTCCCGCGGCCAGGAGCGCCGCCGCGGCGACGGCCGTCCACACCACCGCCGCGCCCGTCTGCGGCAGCTCGTCGGCGACGGGCGTCGCCTGGTCGACGTCGCCCTCCGCCAGCGCGACCGCCTGCTCCGGAGCTTCGGCGTCGACCGCCGGCAGCGCGTCGCCCGACGTCACCGCCGCCTCGGGTCGGGCCGTCACGGGCTCGTCCGCAGGCGCAGGCTGCGTGTCGCCGCCGGACCCGGCGTCGGCCGTCTCGGTCGCGGGGCCAGGAGCGGCCGGACCCTCGGTCACGTCCTCCCGCGGGGGCGTCGCCGGGGACGAGGTCTCGGGGGCGGGCGCCCCGTCGGGCGTCGACGGCGTCTCCGTGACAGGGGGTTCCGACGACTCGGGGGACTCGGACGGCTCAGGCGCAGGCTCGGTGGTCGAGGTGCACACCGGCTCCTGCTCACCCTCACCGAAGTGCTCGTCGTAGCCCTCCACCTGCACCCAGGTGATGCAGAACGAGTCCAGGTCGCTCAGATTGACGTCGGCGCGCTTGGCGGGCACCGCGCCGAACGCGCCCCAGGGCACGAAGGACTTCCCGTCCAGGTCCGCCCAGTTGCCGGATCCCGTCGTCTCCACGTGCAGGTTGTTCTCGTGGACGGTGTCCTCACCCGGGAGCGTGAACTTGACGTTCACGTGTGATGCCGAGTGGAACGTCTCCCCAGCCGGCAAGGTGAGCCCGTCCGCGGTGACCTCGTACGGCGGCTCGTCGTCGGAGCCTCCGGCGGCCGCCGGCCCGGCGGAGATCAGGAGGAGGGCAGCGGCGGTCGCCGCCACGGAGGCGTGGCGCATCGTGGGTCCTTCGTCGGCGTCGGGAGGGCGCGGCCCGGCTCCGAGACCCGGAGCGGCGCACGGCGCGTCCACAATACGCTGCTTGGTCGCTTTGCCCCCTATATCCGGACAGGTTTCACCCGCGCCCGCGGCTCCCGCCGGCGCGACCGTTCGCGTGCCGCACGGTGCGAGACTGTCGCCCGTGCCCGCCGTCTCCGCCCCCGAGCCCGAGCAGCACCCGCTGCTCGACGTGCTCACCGCGCACGGGGCGCGGGCGGACCGGCTCACGCACGTGCGCACCTTCCCCGCTCGCGACGGGGTGACGGCGGACTGGCCCGCCTGGGCCGACCCGGGCGTCGTCGCCGGCTACCGCGCGCTGGGCGTCGAGCGCCCGTGGGCCCACCAGGTCGAGGCCGCGGACGCCGCCCGGTCCGGGCGGCACGTGGCGCTCGCGACGTCGACCGGCTCGGGCAAGTCCCTCGCGTTCTGGCTGCCCGCGCTCACGGCGGTGCGCGGCCCCGAGCCCGCCACCGTGCTCTACCTCTCCCCCACCAAGGCGCTGGCGGCCGACCAGCTCGCCGGGCTCGAGCGGCTGGTCGCGGGGATGCCCGGCGACCGGCCCCGCGTCGCGACGTGCGACGGCGACACGCCCACCGAGGAGCGCCGCTGGGTGACCGAGCACGCCGACGTGGTGCTCACCAACCCCGACTTCCTGCACTTCTCGCTGCTGCCCGGCCACCGGCGCTGGGCGCGCCTGCTGCGCGGGCTGCGGTACGTCGTCGTCGACGAGGGCCACGCCTACCGCGGCGTGTTCGGTGCGCACGTGTCCCTGGTGCTGCGGCGGCTCACGCGGTTGGCGGCCCACTACCGCCCTCCGTCGGACACCCGGTTCACCGCGGTGGGCGGGGCGTCCGGCACGCGCGCGACGCCCGCCGGCCTGTCGGACGCACGACCCACCGGAGCAGGCCCAGGGTCGGACAGTTCGCCCGTGTTCGTGGTGGCCAGCGCGACGACGGCGGAGCCCGCGGCGAGCACGGCGCGGCTGGTCGGGGTCCCGCCCGAGGAGGTCGTCGCGGTCACCGCCGACGCCTCGCCGGCGGGGCGGCGGACCTTCGCGCTGTGGCAGCCGCCGGAGGTGGCGGCGTTCGACCGGTCGCGGGCGACCGGCGACACGCCCACGCACGACGACGACCCCTGGGCGCTGCCCGACCCGCTCGACCCGGCGCACACCGAGCACGAGGCCGAGGCGGTGCTCACGACCCGCGGCGCGGCCGAGCACCCGCGCCGGTCGGCCACCGCCGAGGCGGCGGACCTGCTCGCCGACCTCACCGCCCACGGCGCACGGACGCTCGCGTTCACCCGGTCGCGGCGCGGGGCGGAGTCGGTGGCGCAGCAGGCACGCGACCACCTGCGCCCCGTGGCGGCTGGGCTCGAGAACCGGGTCGCCAGCTATCGCGGCGGGTATCTGCCGGAGGAGCGCCGGGAGCTGGAGCAGGCGCTGCGCACCGGCGAGCTGCGCGGGCTGGCCACGACCAACGCCCTCGAGCTGGGCGTCGACATCTCGGGGCTGGACGCCGTGCTCGTCGCCGGCTGGCCGGGCACCCGCGTCTCCCTCTGGCAGCAGGCGGGGCGTGCCGGCCGCGCGGGGGCCGAGGGCCTGGTCGCGTTCGTCGCGCGCGAGGACCCCCTGGACACGTACCTCGTGACGCACCCCGAGGCGGTGTTCGACGCCGCGCTCGAGGCCACCGTCTTCGACCCGGCCAACCCGCACGTGCTCGCGCCCCAGCTCTGCGCCGCCGCGCAGGAGGTGCCGCTGCGCGCCGACGACCTCGCCGCGTTCGGCGACCCGCGGGCCGTGCGCGAGGTGCTCGACGTGCTCGTCGCGCGCGGGGCGCTGCGGCGCCGGCCGTCCGGCTGGTACTGGACGCACGCGCAGCCCGCGTCGGCGATGGCGGACCTGCGCGGGTCCGGCGGGCGGCCCGTGCGGGTCGTCGAGGCGACGACGGGGCGGATGCTCGGCACCGTCGACGCCGGGTCGGCCGACGGGCAGGTGCACGACGGCGCCGTGTACGTGCACCAGGGCGCGACGTTCGTCGTCGACCGCCTGGACCTCGCCGACCACGTGGCGCTCGTGGTGCGCAAGGACGTGGAGCACGGCACCTGGTCGCACGAGGTCATGGAGATCGCCATCGACGAGGAGGGCCACCGGCCCGTCGAGGGCCGCGACTGGGGGCCTGTGCGGTGGGGCCTCGGCCCGGTGGAGGTCACCAGCCAGGTGGTGAGCTTCCAGCGCCGCCGGCTGCCGGACATGCAGGTGCTCGGCACGGAGGCGCTCGACCTGCCGTCGCGCACGCTCGCCACGACCGCCGTGTGGTGGTCGGTGCCGGACTTCGTGCTGCGGGCCGCCGGCGTCTCCCCCGACGAGACGCCGGGCGCGCTGCACGCCGCCGAGCACGCGTCGATCGGCCTGCTGCCGCTGCTGGCCACGTGCGACCGGTGGGACCTGGGCGGCGTGTCCACCGAGGTGCACCCCGACACCGGCGAGGCCACCGTCTTCGTGTACGACGCGTACCCGGGCGGCGCCGGGTTCGCCGAGCGCGGGTACGAGCTGGGCGCCCGCTGGCTGCGCGCCACGCGCGACGCGATCGCCGCGTGCGCCTGTGCGGAGGGCTGCCCGGCGTGCGTCCAGTCACCGAAGTGCGGCAGCGACAACGCGCCCCTCGACAAGTCCGCGGCCCTGCGCTTGTTGGATGCCGTGCTGAGCCACGCGCCGGCGGAACCTACCATCGTGAGGTGACTACCGAGATCGACCTCGCCGAACGCCGACGTTCCCGCGAGGACACGCGCGTGGACCCCGCCAACGCCCGCTCGTGGCTGTTGCTGTCCGCGCTGCGCGACGACATGTTCGACGCCGCCCAGCTCTCCCGAGCCGACCAGGTGATCCTCGACTGCGAGGACGCGGTCGACGACAGCCGCAAGGACGAGGCCCGCACCAAGGTGCTCGACTGGTTCGCCGCGGGCGGCCGCGCCTGGGTGCGCATCAACGAGCGCGGCTCGCAGGCCTGGGCCGACGACGTCCGCGCCCTGTGGGACTCCGACGGCCTGCGCGGCGTCATGCTCGCCAAGACCGAGTCGCCGGACCAGGTCATCGACACGGCCCAGCGGCTCGGCGGCAGCGTGCCGGTGATCCCGCTGGTCGAGTCGGCGCTGGGCATCGAGGACGCCGTGAGCATCGCGCGCGCCCCGGGGGCCTTCCGGCTGGCGTTCGGGTCCGGCGACTACCGTCGCGACACGGGCACGGCCAACGAGTCCCTCGCGATGGCGTACCCGCGCTCGCGCCTCGTCACCGCCAGCCGCATCGGCGGCCTCCCCGGCCCGATCGACGGCCCCACCGTCGGCACCAGCCACGCGCTGCTGCGCGAGCAGTCGGCGGACGGCGTCGCCCTCGGCCTCACCGGCAAGCTCTGCCTGGACCTGGAGACGCCCGCCGTCATCAACGAGTCGTTCAGCCCGTCCAGCGCGGACGTCGCGTGGGCGGTCGACTTCCTCGCCGACTTCGAGGCCTCCGGCTCCGTGATCCGCGACGGCTCGGACAAGCCCCGCCTGGCCCGCGCCCGCAAGATCAGCGAGCGCGCCGCGCTGTTCCACGTCAACCCCTCCTGATCGCCGCCGCACCGCGGCCCGGGCGCGCCTCGGCCGCACCGCGGCCCGGGCGCGCCTCACGGCGACCGCTCGGGCCGCGGTGGCGGCTCGGTCCCGCCCGCCCGCTCCTGTTCGGGTGACCCGCCGGGCCTCGGCCCGGCGCGAGCGTGCGCGGTGGCGTCTCCGAGCGCGCCCGCCCACGGCCCCACCTCCGGGCCGAGCGCCGCGCGTGACGCCCTGACCCCGACGGTGCCGCCGTCCTCCGGCGCGCACTCCACCACCTGACCGCCGTTGCGCTGCACGGCCTCGGTCGCTGTCGCGCACGGATCGGCCCCCTGCCGCCAGGCCGTCGCGGCGGCGAGCGCGCCCAGGTCCGCAGCGGCCTGGGCCGCCCCTCGCGCCCGCTGTGCGGCACCCAGCGCGCCGACGGCCAGCGCGAGCAACACGACCACCGCCGCCAGCGCCAGCACGACGACCGTCCCCGCGCCACGCTCGCGGCTCGCGGACGTCCGTTGCTGCTCCGCCCCGCCCTCGTGCGCGGTGCCTCCGTGCGCGGTGCCTCCGTGCACGGCCCCTCCGTGCGCGGCCCCTCCGGGCGCGGCCCCTCCGTGCGCGGCCCCTCCGGGCGCGGCCCCTCCGGGCGCGGCCCCTCCGGGCGCGCTGCCTGCGGGCGCGCCGCTTGCGTGCGCACTGCCCGCGGGCGTCCCAGGCGCGGCCATCACGGCTCCACCCACGCCGTCGCGTCGCCGGAGGCCCGCACGGGCGCGCCCGCGAACCACCCACCTACGACCGGCCGGGTCACCGTGACGCGCACCCACGTGCCGTCGCGGGAGACGCTCACCTCGGCGTCGTCGCCGCCGACCTGCGCGACGGCCTGCCGCGCCGCCGCGTCGTCCTCCCCGATGGCGTAGGCGCGCGCCCCGGCCCGGGCCGCGTCCAGAGCGCGCATCTGCGCCGTGGACGCGGCCGCGAGGCTGAGCACCGCGACCAGCAGGAGGACCACCACCGGCAGCCCGACGGCGAGCTCCGCCGTCACGGCGCCCCGCTCTCCACCGGGCCGCACGTCGCGTGCCCGCCGGTCGCGGGCTCCTCTGCTGCGGTGCGGGCGCATCAGACCGACAGCGCCGAGCTGATGATGCCCTCCAGCAGGCCGCGCACGGTGTCGCTCTTGAGCACCGCGATGAGCAGGCCGGCGAACCCGACCGCCGCCACGGTGGCGACCGCGTACTCCGCCGTCGCCAGCCCCGCCTCCGGGTCCGTCGGGTCGGGGGCCGGCCCGGCCTCCGCGCCCCTGGCCGGTCCGGCGTTCGCGCCGCTCGTCGCGGCGGCCCCCGGCTCCTGCTCGTGGTCGGCCGCCGCGCGGCCCTCGTCCTCGTTCGTCATGGCTCCTCCGTGTTCCCCTCGTCGGTATTCGTTGCGGTGTCCTTCTCGCGGCCTGCGCCGGCGGTTCCGGGCAGGTCGTGCCGCGTCCGCCCGGCCGGGCGGGCGCGGCGGACCCGGGCGGCGCCCGGGTCGTCGTGGGCCGGGCACGGTCACCCGGACAGCAGGTCGACGCCCAGCGCGAGCAGCACGGGCACCAGGCCGATCAGCACGAACGCGGGCAGGAAGCACGCCCCGAGCGGCAGCACCAGCCGCACCGCCAGGCGGGCCGCCGCCGTCGATGCCGCCGCCCGGCGAGCGCGCAGCAGCTCCTCGCCCGCGGCCCGCAGCGCGCCCGACGGGGACGCCCCGTCGGTCCACGCCCCGCGCAGCGCCCGGTGCACCGGGCCGAGGCGGTCCGGCGCGCCGCGCCACGCGCCGTCCCAGTCCGCGCCGAGCCGCAGCGCGTCCGCCGCCCTGCGCAGCGCGGCGCCGTCGGACGAGGCCCGGCCGGTGGTGTCGACGTCCAGCGCAGCACCCGTGGCCTCGAGCGCGCGGGGTACTCCGGCGCCGGAGCGCAACGCGGCGGCCAGCAGCTCGAGCACCACGGGGACGTCCACGGGCTCGCGCCGGGCACCGACACCACGAGCAGCGGCACGCCCGTCCGCACCCAGCCCGAGCACCCGGCGGTCGGCGGCACGGCGCGCCACCCACCACGGCAGGACGGCGAGCAGCGCGGTCCCCGCGACGGCGAGGAAGGGGCTCACGTCGCCTCCTCCCCGGCCGCCCGTGCCGCCGCGACGAGCCGCCCGGTCCACGCCCATCCGGCCGCGAGCAGCAGCAGCCCGAGGCAGACGGCGATCGAGCCCACGCCGCCGTCGAGCGCCGTCGCCAGCGGGTCCGCGCCGAGCACCCAGCCGAGCAGCGCGCCCAGCAGGGGCAGCCACATGAGCACGCGCGCGGTGGCCCGCGGCCCGGCCAGCGACGCCTCCCGTTCCCCGCGAGCCTCCGCCTCGGCGACCAGTGCCCCGGACACGGCGTCGAGGACGGACGCCAGGGGCGCCCCGACGTCGCGCGCCAGCACCGCCGCGGTCGCGATCGACCGCGCGTGCCCGGCCCCGCCGACCACCGGCGCGAGTGCCGCCTCGTCGGGGACGCCGGTGGCGTCGACAGGCACCGCGAGCGCCCGGGACCACGCCGCGGCCGGCGGAGCGCCGGCCCGCAGCAGCGCGACGACCTGGGCGACGGCGACGCGCACCGCGTCCGCCCCCGTCGACGCGTCCCGCCCGCGGTGCAGCCACGCGCGTGCCCGGTCGCGCCGACGCACGGCGGCGCCGCGCGCGAGAGCGTCCGCACTCCGCCCGCCGGGGGCCAGCGCCAGCCAGGCGGCGAGCGCCACCCAGAGGCCGACCACCGCCGGGCCGGGGCCCGCCACGAGTCCGGTCGCGAGCCCTGTCACGACGCCCACCGCCCCATGAGCTCCTCCCAGGCGGCGTCACGCCGCGGCTCCGCTCCCGGTGACCACTCGGCAGCGCGGCGGACCGTCAGCCGCCCGTCGTCGTCCCGCCCGACCAGGCCGATCTCGGCGAGGTGCCGCCGCCCGCCGCGGCGCCGCAGGTGCAGCACCACGTCCAGGGCGGCGGCGGCCTGCGCGGCGACCGCGTCCCGCGGCATCCCGGCGAGCGCCGCGAGCGCCTCGAGCCGCGCGGGCACGTGCTCGACGGCGTTGGCGTGCACCGTGGCCATCCCGCCGTCGTGCCCGGTGTTCATCGCCAGGAGCAGCTCGCGCACCTCGGCGCCGCGGCACTCGCCGACGACGATCCGGTCCGGCCGCATCCGCAGCGCACCGCGCACCAGCTCGGTGAGCGTCACCTCGCCCACGCCCTCGACGTTGGGGCGCCGGGCGGCCAGGGACACCACGTGCCGGTGCCGGGGCGCGAGCTCGCGGGCCTCCTCGACGACGAGCACGCGCTCGGCGGGCGGCACCAGGGACAGCAGCGCCGCGAGCAGGGTCGTCTTCCCGGTGCCGGTGCCGCCCGTGACGAGCAGGTTGGCCCGGCCGACGACGAGGCCCTGCAGCACGGCCTCCCACTGCGGCGGCAGCCCGCCGCCGGCGACGAGCGAGCCCACGGAGTGCGCGGCCTGCCGCAGCACCCGCAGGGCGATGACCGCCCCGGCCGGCGCGACGGGTTCCACGACGGCGTGCAGCCGGGTGCCGTCGGGCATGCGCGCGTCCACGGTCGGGGCGGCGTCGTCGAGCCGCTGTCCGGCGACGGCGGCCATCCGCACGGCCAGCGCGCGCACGGCGGCGGGCGTGCCGAGGTCGAGGTCCACGCGCCGCAGGCCGTCGCCGCGGTCGACCCACACGTCGTGCGGGCCGTTGACGAGCACGTCCGTGACGTCGGGAGCGTCGAGCAGCTCCTGCAGGGGGCCGGCGCCCGTGAGCTCGGCGCGGGCCGCGCGCGTGAGGTCGGTCAGCGCAGCCGACCCGAACACCCGGCCGGTGGCCCGCAGCGCGTCGCGCACCGCGGCGTCGTCGAGTGCCGAGCCGGACGCGCCGACGCGCGCCCGGACGTCGTCGAGCAGGTCGCGGTCGACGAGTGTCCGGCCGGTCACGACGCACCCGCCATCACCGACACGAGCGAGGCCGCGGCACGACCGAGCGGGGTGCGCCGGCCGACCGGCGGCCCGTCGCCGCGGTCGACCGCGGCGGCCAGGCGCGGGTCCGCACGCACGGTCGCGGCCACCGGGAGGCCGACGGCGTCCCCCAGCGCGGCGGCGTCCACGCGGCCGGGCGCGGGACGCCGTGCGACGAGCCACGGGTCGCGCACGCCGAGTTCGACGAGCTCTGCCCACGTCGCGAGCGCGCCGGCCACGCCGGGCGCCGTGCACGGCGCGACGAGCAGCACCACGTCCGCGGTGGTGACGAGCATCCGCGCGGCGGCGCTCCAGGCGGCGGGCCGGGGCAGGTCGAGCACCACGGTCTCGCCGCCGCGCAGCAGCCCGGTGCAGACGTCCACGACCACGGCGTCGTCGGGGCGCCCTGGGCTCAGCCGGGCACCGGAGAGCACCGGCACCGACCGCCAGCGGGGCAGCGCGGCGACCAGCCTGACGCCGTCCACGTCGCCGCGGGCGGCGGCCAGCTCGGGCCACCGGGCCCCGGGCTCGTCCTCGATGCCGAGCAGCACGTCGACGCCGGGGCCGGGAAGGTCGAGGTCGACGAGGACCGCCCCCTCGCCCGCCCGCCGCAGCCCCTGGGCCAGGGCGGCCGCCAGGGTGCTCACCCCGGCGCCGCCGCAGGCGCCGACGACGGCGACCGTGCGACGCCCCTGCCCCGACGCCCACGGCGCGGGACCGGGCGGGGGCCAGGGGGTCGGCGGCCTGGCGTCCGTCGAACCGGTGCTCGGCCGGGGCAGCGTGCGGGTGGGTGCGTCGTCCATGCGCCCCAGGCTGGTCCGGCGGGAGAGCCCGCCCGGGCCACGGGCGACGGTCTGTGGACGGAGGTGCCCTGGGGGCGGGCTCCGCGCGGCGTCAGGCCGCGGCGGCGTCCTCGGCAACCTCGACGACGTCGGGCCGCCGGCCCCGCTCGCGCTCCGCACGCAGCGCCGGCAGGAAGCACAGCACGCCGAGCACGCTGAACCCGCCGCCGAGCATCATCGCCAGCGGCGTCGACGCGGTCTGCGCCACCCAACCCAGCGCGGGCGACGCGACGGCGTACGACGCGAACCCCACCATCGACGCCATGGACAGCACGGTGGCCCGGTTGTCGTGCCGCGCCTCCCGGTGCAGCAGCGCGTTGTAGCTCGGCCCCGAGCTGCCGTGCAGCCCGTAGGTGACGAGGTAGGCCACGATCAGCATCGCCGGGCCGCCCGCGAGCCCCATCCACACGGCGCCCAGGCCGTTGAGGACGCGCGCCGCCATCGCCGTGCGGGCCACCCCGAACCGCCGCGACGCCAGGCCGCACAGCGCCGCACCGAGGGCGAAGGTCCCCCACCCGACCGATGCCACCGGGCCCATGACGGCGCCCGCCTGGGCGGTGCCGCCCAGCAGCTCCGCGAGCCGCACCGGCTGCAACGACTCGAACACGACCATCGCGGCGGCGGCGAACAGCTCCACGAGCAGCAGGCCGCGCAGCACCCGGTTGTCCCGGGCCAGCCGCAGCCCCGACGCGACGCTCGCCGGCGCCTGCCGGGCCGAGCTCACGACCGACCGCAGCGCCGCGCCCCACCGTCGGCGGGCCCCTGTCGCAACCGCCCCGACCGCCGCGACCGGCGTCGCGCGGACCTCGCGCACCAGCAGCACGACCATCACCAGGTGCACGACGGCGAGCACGCAGTAGGCGGCGTACGGGAGCGCGAGCGCGGACCACCCGGCGAACGGGTGCCACCAGACGAGGCCGCCGGACACGAGCGCGCCCAGCGCGATCGACACCCCGAGCACGGTGCCCTGGTGCGCGAGCGTCCGGTCGACGTCCGCCCCGGGGTGCTTCGCGTGGACGGCGTCGACGAACCACGCCTCGAGCGGCCCCGAGTCCAGCGCGCGGAACATGCCCATGAGCGCGGCCGCCACGACGAACGCCCAGACCGACTGCGCCAGCAGGAACGTGGTGGCCGCCAGCACCTGCACGACGGCGGAGGCGATCAGCATGGGGCGGCGCCCGACGGCGTCGGCGGTGCCGCCGGTCGGGAGCTCGAGCGCGAACACGACGAACCCCGTCACGGAGGCGAGCGTGAGTGTCTGGGCCACGGTGAGCCCGCGCTCGATCGGCAGCAGCGTGGTGGCCGTGACGACCAGCCCGACCGGGAACCACCGGGTCGCCGTCAGGAGGAGAAAGACCCGCTGCGGGCTCATGACTCGTCGTCCTTTTCCACGGTCCCCGCGCCGGCGTCGGGCACGTCGTCGGCGTCGAGCGGGAAGAGGAACCGCCACAGGTGCAGGCGCCGGGCGCGGGGGTCGCCGGTGCCGACGCGCAGGTACTTGGTGACCACGGCCTCGAGCTCCTCGGCCATCGCGGCCGCCTGCTCCGGCGTGACCTCCACCCACGTGTCGGTCATCCCGGAGACGTCGGTCCACTCCTTCGGCCAGCTGTCCGCGACGTCGAGCCAGTGCGCGTAGTTGGTGTCGAACTGCCGGTGGTAGTCGCGCACCAGCCAGCCGAGCGCCGTCTGCGCGTCCTCGTCGCCACCGAAGTCGGAGTCGCGCCAGCCGTGGCTCTGCGTGGCCGCCGCCCAGAGGCGCTCCTTGCCGCGGCCCTCCCCCGTGTCGGTCACGAGGCCGACGGACTCCAGCCTGCGGAGGTGGTAGCTGGTGGCGCCGGTGTTGGTGGCCAGCTCGGCCGCGAGCGCCGTCGCCGACGCCGGGCCGCCACGCCGCAGCGCGCCGAGCAGCCGCGAGCGCAACGGGTGGGCGAGCACCTTGGCCGCCTCGGCGGTCAGCTCGAGGTGGGTGTACGGGCGCTCCGGCGTCGGTTCCATGCGTGCACAGTAATCATGCACAGTCATTCTGCACAAGAGTTCTGCACAGGAACCGTGCATGAGATGCCGGACGTCGGGACGCTCCGCCCGGCTAGGCTCGGGCCCGTGACCGACCAGGGACCGCGCGAGACGTCACCGCCGCCGGCGGCGACACCCCGGGCGCGCGTGGCCGCGTTCTTCGACCTCGACAAGACGATCATCGCGACGAGCTCGTCGGCAGCGTTCTCCAAGCCGTTCTACGCCGGGGGTCTTATCACCCGCGGCGACGTGCTCCGCAGCGCGTACGCGCACCTCCTCTTCTACGCCGGCAACGCCGACGCCGACCAGACGGAGCGGATGCGCAAGCACCTGTCCGAGCTCGCCACCGGCTGGGAGGTGAGCAAGGTGCAGCAGATCGTCGCCGAGACCGTGCACGAGCTCATCGACCCCTACGTGTACGCCGAGGCCGTGGAGCTCATCGCCGAGCACCACGAGCTCGGGCACGACGTCGTCATCGTGTCCGCCTCCGGCGCCGAGCTCGTCGAGCCGATCGCTACCGTGCTGGGCGCCGACCACGTCGTCGCCACCCGCATGGCGGTCGACGACGGCCGCTACACCGGCGAGATCGAGTTCTACGCGTACGGGGAGCAGAAGGCCGAGGCCGTGCGGGAGCTCGCCGCCGAGCGCGGCTACGACCTCGAGCGCAGCTACGCCTACTCGGACTCTGTCACCGACGCCCCGATGCTGGGCGCCGTCGGCCACGGCTTCGCCGTCAACCCGGACAAGACGCTGCGCCGCGTGGCCGCCGAGAACGGCTGGGGCGTGCTCACGTTCTCCCGCCCCGTGGCCCTCCGCTCCGCGATCCGGCCGCCCGCCGTGGCCCTCGCCGCGGGCGTCGTCGTCGTCGCCGGTGTGGCCGCCTGGCTGCTCCGCCGCTGGTGGCGGCGTCGGCACGCCTGAGCGCTTGCAGGTCCGCCCGGGCGGGCGTTCCATGGGAGGAGACAGCCGGACGCGGGACCCACGCTAAGGAAGTCCCCGGTTGAGGACCCACTCGGTGGGAACGACCCTACCCAGTGATCGGACCAAGCGCCTGCTACCCGCGTCCGGGCTGGCGAGAACGGCGCTCGGACGACTTGTCTCCCGGGCGCCGTCCTCGTGTCCGGCGCCTCTCGGCCCGGAGCCTCAGCCCGCGAGCCACTCCTCGGCGAGGATGCCGTACGTGTAGCCGTCGACCCAGCCCAGCTCGGCGTGCCACGAGTCGCGGACGCCGTGCTGCTCGCGCCGCATGCCGAGCTTCTCCATGACCCGCCACGACGCCTCGTTCGCCGCGAAGCACCCGGCGGTCACGCGGTGCAGCCCCAGGTCCCGGAACGCGACGTCGAGCAGCGTGCCGGCCACGGCCGTCGCGATCCCCCGGCCCGCGTACGCCGGGTCCACCAGGTAGCCGAGGGAGCCCTCGGCCCGGCGCCACACGTCGCTCTGCGGCTGGCCCATGCCGTCGTCCACCACCAGCGAGCCCGTCGCGACGACGACGCCGTCGAGGTCGGCCACCACCCGCTGCTCGTGCGGGTCGTCCAGCGCGCGGCGCCACGAGGCCCGCAGCTCGTCGGCGTCCTGCGTGGTGCGCAGGAGCCACCGCGTGACCTCGGGCTCGTTGCGCCACGCTAGCACCGGGTCGACGTCGCGGCTCGTCGGGACGCGCAGGCGGAGGTCGTCCACCTCGCGCGGCCAGGACACATGCGGGGTCGTCATGGACGACGTCTACCAGGGCCCGACGCCGGACGCCCAGCCTTTTCGGCCGTGACGGCCGGCGCCCGAGGCTACTGCCGTCGCGCCGCTCAGTAGTGCCCCGGGCTACTGCACTCGCGGACGACGACGCACGTCGCCGCAGGTCGTGGGCGCGGCCGTACCTACGGCCCGTGCCGCACCTTCCCCGCGCGCGACGGCGGCGCCCCACCGTGGAGGTGTCAGGCGCAGGAGAGCGTCGGAGCACAGGCCATCGGGGAGGAACAGAGAGATGACGAATACGACCACCAAGAAGGGCGCCGTCAAGGGCGCCGTCGCCGCCGCCGCCGGCATCGCCGTCCTGCTGGGCGGGGCCGGGACGTTCGCGCTGTGGAACATGTCGACGCCGTTCGCCGGGGCCACCGTCACCACGGGCGAGCTCAGCGTCACCGGCGGCACCCCGATGGTCTGGGACGACATCACCCCGGGCCACGAGAACACGATCGAGGACATCGGCACCTTCCGGATGGCGCCCGGCGACGTCATCGAGAGCACCGCGACGATGACCGTCATCGCGCAGGGCGAGAACATCGTCGTCAAGCCCGCCATCACGGCCCCCGACGGGGGCGACTATGTCGCGGCGCTCCCCCCGGCGCTGCAGGACGACCTCTCGATCGACATCACGCTGAGCGGGGACGGCATCGACGAGGACGGCGAGCTCACCGCCGGCACGCACGATGTCACGGTCACCACGATCTTCCGCTTCGCGGAGGACGCCGGGGACACGAAGAACGACCGGACCACGATGAACCAGACCGTCGACCTGACGACGGTGAACATCACGCTCCAGCAGGTCGCACCGAGCGCTTCCGGCTCCTGATCCGCCGCGGGCGGCGGCTTGCCCCTCCCCGAGCGCTGCCGCCCGCGGTGACCCCCGTCGAGTCCCTGCTACCCGAAGACAGGTATGAGATGCCTCGTCAGGCCCGGTCCACGAACCCGCTGCGGGTGACGCTGCTCGCCGTGGCGGCGTCCGCCGCCGTGCTGCTGGCGCTGCCCGGCACGGGCGCGTTCGCAGCCTGGAACGACTCCACGCCGATCGGGGGAACGGTCGCCACCGGGAGCCTGGGCATCGACGAGGACGCGCTGGCCGGCGGCGACTGGACCGAGGGCGGCACCGCCTTCGACCCGACGACCGACACGCTCACGGCCGGCACGACGCTCACGTCCACGCTGGCGGACGTCCCCGTGACGGCGGTCGGGGACAACCTCGAGGCGTCGTTCGAGGCCTCCGGCGCGAAGATCCCCGCCCCCGCCGCGGACCACGTGTCCGTCGACGTCGCCTCGACCCCGGCGCCGGTCAAGGGCGCCGACTCCGACACGGACGGCCACCAGACCGTCGACCTCGTCCTCACCGTCGCCGCCGACGCGGACCTGTCCGACGACGTGCAGAAGGTCGATCTCACCCACCTCGCCGTCACGCTGACGAACGGCCACGCCTGGACGGACACCGCGACGCTGGACGCCGGCACCCTCACCACGGGCGGCCCCCACCCCTCGTCCCCGGGCGGGACGATGACGCTCTCGTTCGACCTCTCGCTGGACGACGACGGGCGGATCGGCTTCTACCTCGACGACCCGGACGCGACCATCTTCTGGGACACCTGGGGCAGCGACGGGACCGAGCACACGACCGCCGCCCGCGACGGCCTGAACGAGTACGACTATGCCGGCACCGGCAAGACGAGCGCCTGGGTCCGGATCCAGGGCACCTTCGACGGCTTCGGGTCGGCCGACCAGACGACCGGCCAGATCGGCTCCCTCACCCACGTGGAGGGGTGGAGCCCCGACACCGGCGCGGTCTCGGCGTCGCACGCGTTCGAGAACGCCACCCACCTGGTGCACGTCGCCGCGCTGCCGGCCACGCTGACGGACACGTCCGCCGCGTTCCGGAACGCGGCGACCACCGAGTCCGCGGGCCTGTACCTCGAGCCGTGGGACTCGTCGCACGTCACGACCATGGCGCACATGTTCGAGGGCGCAGGCACCTTCGACGAGTACCAGCTGGACTGGGACACGTCGCGCGTGACCGACATGACGTCGATGTTCGCCGGCGCGACGACGTTCGACGGGAACGTCGCGCGGTGGGACACCTCGCAGGTCACCACGATGGCGCACATGTTCGACGGCGCCGAGGCCTTCTCGCAGGACCTGAGCGGCTGGGACGTCGACGGCGTCGACGACCACGCGGGCTTCGCGGACGACTCCGGCCTCACGCCCGAGCAGCTCCCCCGCTGGGACGACGGCGCGGCCCCCGCGAAGCAGGCGACGACCGCCACGGACGCCGGCGGCCCGACACCGGCCACGGAGGCGGGCGGCGACGCCGCCGCGGCATCCGAGCCCGAGGTCCCTGGTCGCGACGACGACGCCGCCACCCCGGACGTCGCGTCCCCCTCGCCGGACACCAGCGAGGACGACACGGTCGCCGATGCGTGCGACCTCGATCCCTCCGACGACACGGGTGCCGGCGCGAACGGGTCCATCACGACGGGTTCCGGCACGGCCGACGGCAACAGCGACCACGAGGAAGAGGCCCCCGGCTGCCCTGCCTCGGACGCCGACGCGGAGACCGCGCCGGACGCGCCGCTGTCCGACCCGTCACCTTCCACCTCGACCCTCCCGGAGGCGGCCACCGATGGCTCCCGGACAGACTGAGCTCCTCGAGGCCGCACCGGGGAAGGGGGCCGACATCGACACGCAGGACGCGACCGACGCTCGGACCGCGCGCTCCGAGGGCCCCGTGCTGTCGGGCCTGTGGGCGGGGTTCACCTACGGCCTGCTGGGCCTGGTGCTGCTGCTGGCGGCGCTGGTCATCGTGGTGCCGAAGTTGGTGGGCGGCATTCCTCTGACCATCCTGTCCGGTTCGATGGAGCCGAACCTGCCGGTCGGGTCGCTCGCCGTCGTACGGCCGGTGGACGCGGCGGAGATCCGCATCGGCGACATCCTCACCTACCTGCCGAACCCGGACGACCCCACCGCGATCACGCACCGCGTGATCGCCGTCGACCACCACCAGGACGACACGCGCACATTCACGGTGCAGGGCGACGCGAACGCCACGGCGGACGACCCGGTGCAGGAGTACCAGGTGCGCGGCAGGGTCTGGTACGCCGTGCCGTGGCTGGGGTACGTGAACGCCACCGTCAACGGGGAGCACCGCGCCGTCGCGGTGTACGTCGTGGCCGGCGTGTTCTTCCTGTGGGCGGTGTCGCTGTGGTGGCGCGCGTGGCGCGGGCGACGTGCCTCCGCGGGTTGAGCCTGACGAGATCCCGGTCCCCCGTCACCCGGCGAGCTGCCTCCGGTCCGACACGCCCAGCTTCTGCATCGCGTGGTAAAGGTGGCTCTCGACCGTCCGGACGGACAGGAACAGCCGGCTGGCGATCTCCCGGTTGGCAAGCCCTTCCCGCGCGAGCGAGACGATCTCGGCCTCCCGTGCCGTCAGCCCCGAGTCCCGGCCCACCGCACGCGCGGTGTGCCCCCGGCCGATGCCCGCGGCCTCGTCCATCTCCGCGGCCGTGAGGACGCCACCCCCCTCCTCCGCCAGGCGTGCCCGGGCCGCCTGTATCGCGACGTGCGCCAACGGACCGCGCGTGCGCATCGCCCGCAGCGACTCGAGCACCACCGACCCGGGACCGTGGGCGAGGTGGCGGTGCAGCCGCACGGCCGGCGCGAGGAGCGGCACGTGCACCGCGGCGAAGGCCTCCTCCAGCCGCGCGAGCCGCGCGTCGCCCAGGACCTGCGGCGTGAGCGCCCAGCAGAACAGCGCGGACGCCGTGCACCCTTGCGCCCACAGGTCCTCGCCCGCCGACCACAGCGGTTCCCCGTCCGGCTCTCCCCCGGTCGCCGCGTGCTCCACCTCCGTCCGTGCCCAGGGCCGCACGAAGTCGAGCACCGGCGCGAACGGCCGCGGGGTCGCCTCGAGCTCGTCGAGGAAGGTCCGGGCGAGGTCGTGATGGCCGGCCCGCGCGTGGAGCACGGCGGCGAGCGCGAAGATGCGCTCGTCGTAGGGGCTCATCGCGGGCCCCACCCGGCCGAGCCGCAGGACCACGGACAGCGCCCGGAGCGCGCGGTCGTGGTCTCCCTTCAGGAAGAGTGCCGTGGCGAGCCCGCGGGCGGCCAGGCGGAGCCCGAAGGGGCTGAGCTCGTCGTAGGCGGCGCTGAGCCGGCCGCGGGCCCACGCCACGGCGTCGTCCACCTGGCCGACCATGAGCAGCGCGTCGCCGCGGAACGCGTCGAGGCGATGCGTGTACGGGCGTTGCGCCGACGACCCCTGCCACCCGCCGAGCAGGTCGAGCGCCCTGTCCGGCAGGCCGGCCTCGACCAGGGCACGGACCCGCTGCACCGTGGCGTAGCCGCGGAACGCCCTCGGCACGTCGGTCTCGACGTCGAACGTCTCCACGCCGGGCGCCCGGTCAGGGTGCCCGTAGAGGTCGCCGAGCTGGCGCAGGAAGGCCTCCCCCGCGCCGTCCAGCACCAGGCGGCCCGATGGTCCGGGGTCCCGCAGGAGACCGTCACGGATCGTCGACCCCCTCTGGGCCGCCCACTGGCCGCGCAGCACGACGTACGCCGCCACCTCCTCAGGATCGTCGCCGGAGGTGCGCGTGGTGCCGGCGAAGACCTCGTCCGCGTCCACGGGCGCCTGGCCGTCCACCAGGTGCAGACGCAGCAGCGGCAGCGCGCTCGCGACGTCGTGGCGGGACTCCCACGCGCGCGACCACAGCGCCGACCTGGTGCGCACCGACTCGGTGACGATCGCGACCTGCTGCAGCACCGCCCGGTCGTCCGGTTCCGGCGGCCCGGCGAGTGCGGCCAACGGCTCCCGTGCGTCGTCCTCGCCGGCCGCCTCCCCGAGCCCGAAGAGCTCCTCCGCCCGCTCGCGCAGCATCGCCCGGCGGGCTCCCGTGAGCCCGGCCCGCAGCGCCTGCGCCAGGACGGGCGGGCTCACGGCGACGACCCGGGCGGCGGGGCGCTCGGCGACCGCGACCCGTCCGGCCGCGTCGAGCGCGGCGAGCCGGTCGTCACCGAGGAGGGTGCGGGCGTGGCCGATGTCCACCAGACCGAACCAGGCGAGGGCCTCGAGCCCCTGGCGCAGGTCCGCGGGCATGCCGCCCAGCAGGCCGTGCACCACGGACCCGGTGGGCACCGACTCGAGGTTGGCGGCCTGGGCCCACCTGCCGTGCACCTGCGCGACGGCGCCGGACCCGACCGCGGCGAGCGCCAGCGCGACCGCCGCGCGCGGGTTGCCCCCGGACCGGCCGGCGAGCTCGGCGGCAAGGCCGCCCTCGACCTGGCCGCCGAGATGGTCGGCGAGCAGCGTCGCGACCTCGTTCACCCCGAGCGGCGCCACGGGCACGACGGCGGCACCCCGGGCCAGCACCGACCAGGCGCCGTCGACCGGGGCAGCACGCGGGACGGTCGTGACGATTCGGAGGCGGTCGCGTCGCTGGCGGGCGACGGCGTCCACGACCGCCAGCGTCGGACGGTCGAGCAGGTGCGCGTCGTCCACGAGGATCGTCGCGCTCCGGCCCGCGAGCGCTTCCCCGAGCGCGGCGGCCGCCTCCGGGGCGCCCCAGCGCGCCACGGACCCGCGGGGATGCAGGCTGGGGTGGCTCAGGAAGGCGCCGAGGGCCACGGCCTCTCCACCGGCCGATCCGGGGAGCTCGACGACGGACGCCCCGACGCCGCGCAGGGCGTCGGCGAGCGCGGTGGTCACCGTGCTGCGGCCGGCGCCCACGTCGCCGGTGACGTGGACGTCGTGCCCCGCGCGAAGCCAGCGGAGCGCCTCCTCCAACGGTCCCGGGTGGACGAACCTCACCGTCTGCCCTCCTGGTCGTCGCGGCGTCCTGCCCAGGATGGCAACGGCACGGCAGGTCGGCCACCGCGGGCCCCGAGGCTGGGGCCACGCGGGCCGCTGCCGCGCCTCGCGCCGTTTTGCAAGGAGTGCGTCCCAACCATGGGACGGCGTGACCCCGGTCACGCGCGAGGTCTAGACTCCCGACGGCGGGGCCCCGCGAGGCGCCGCCGTCCCGGGGTGCGACGCGTCGCACCGGTGGGACCGCACCAGCGACGATGCGCACCGGAGGTAAGCGTGCCAGAGAACGAGACCACCGCCCCCAGCCTCGAGAACCTGCTGCACGAGACGCGAGCGTTCCCGCCCAGCCCCGCCTTCGCGGCGCAGGCGAACGCCCAGCCGTCCCTGTACGAGGAGGCCAAGGCCGACCGGCTCGGGTTCTGGGCCGACCAGGCGCGGGAGCTGGTCAGCTGGTCCACGCCGTTCACCCAGACGCTCGACTGGTCCGAGGCCCCGGTGGCGAAGTGGTTCGCCGACGGGAAGCTCAACGCCGCGTACAACGCGGTGGACCGGCACGTCGAGGCCGGGCTCGGCGACCGCGTCGCCATCCACTTCGAGGGCGAGCCGGGCGACACCCGCACCGTCACCTACGCCGACCTGCAGCGCGAGGTCTCCCGGGCCGCGAACGCGCTCACCGCGCTGGGCGTCGCCAAGGGCGACCGCGTCGTCATCTACCTGCCGATGCTGGTCGAGTCGGTCGTCGCGATGCTCGCGTGCGCGCGCATCGGCGCCCCGCACTCGGTCGTGTTCGGCGGGTTCTCGGCCGACGCGCTGCGCAGCCGCATCGCCGACGCCGAGGCGAAGCTCGTCATCACCGCCGACGGCGGCTACCGCCGCGGCGCGCCGTCCGCCCTCAAGCCCGCCGTCGACGAGGCGCTCGCGCCGAAGGAGGGCGAGCCCGCGACCACGGTGGAGCACGTGCTCGTCGTGCGCCGCACCGAGCAGGAGGTCGACTGGACCGAGGGCCGCGACGTGTGGTGGCACGACGCCCTCGCCGACGCCGACACGTTCCACGAGCCCGTGCCGGTGGACGCCGAGCACCCGCTCTTCATCCTGTACACCTCGGGCACCACCGGGAAGCCGAAGGGCATCCTGCACACCACCGGCGGCTACCTCACCCAGGCGGCCTACACCCACAAGAACGTCTTCGACCTCAAGGCCGAGTCCGACGTCTACTGGTGCACCGCCGACATCGGCTGGGTCACCGGGCACACCTACGTCGTCTACGGCCCGCTCACCAACGGCGCCACCCAGGTGCTGTACGAGGGCACGCCGGACACCCCGCACCGCGGCCGCTGGTGGGAGCTCGTCGAGAAGTACAAGGTCTCGATCCTCTACACCGCCCCCACCGCGATCCGCACCTGCATGAAGTGGGGCGAGGACATCCCCGCCGGCTTCGACCTGTCGAGCCTGCGCGTGCTCGGTTCGGTGGGCGAGCCCATCAACCCCGAGGCGTGGATGTGGTACCGCCGCGTCATCGGCGGCGACACCGCCCCCATCGTCGACACCTGGTGGCAGACCGAGACGGGCGCCATCATGATCAGCCCGCTGCCCGGGGTCACCGCGACCAAGCCCGGTTCGGCGCAGGTCGCGCTGCCCGGCATCGTCGCCGACGTCATGGACGACGAGGCGCACTCCGTGCCCGACGGCGGTGGCGGGTACCTCGTGCTCTCGGAGCCGTGGCCCTCCATGCTCCGCGGCATCTGGGGCGACCTGCAGCGCTTCAAGGACACCTACTGGTCGCGGTTCGAGGGCCTGTACTTCGCCGGCGACGGCGCGAAGAAGGACGAGGACGGCGACATCTGGCTGCTCGGCCGCGTGGACGACGTCATGAACGTCTCCGGCCACCGCCTGTCCACGACGGAGATCGAGTCCGCACTCGTCTCGCACGACATCGTGGCCGAGGCCGCCGTCGTCGGCGCCAACGACGAGACCACCGGCCAGGCGGTCGTGGCGTTCGTCATCCTGCGCGGCGAGCACGCCGAGCGGGCCGCGACGGCGGAGGGCGCCGAGGCGGTCCAGGCCGAGCTGCGCAACCACGTGGCCAAGGAGATCGGCCCGATCGCCAAGCCGCGCCGCATCCTCGTCGTGCCGGAGCTGCCCAAGACCCGGTCCGGCAAGATCATGCGCCGCCTGCTGCGCGACGTCGCCGAGAACCGTGCCGTGGGCGACGCGACGACGCTCGCCGACTCCTCGGTGATGGACCTCATCACCGCGGGGCTGGCGAAGCCGACCTCCTCCGAGGACTGACGGTCGACGGGCTCGACCCTCGCCGGTCGAGCCCGTCGGTCCCCGCGCACCCCGCCGGTCGAGCCTGTCGACACCCCGGTCCACCGGCCCCCTTAACCGTTTCACGGCCCTGACGACCACCGGCGCCTCGAGCACCGTGGGACCGCACGCGCAGCGCGTGCCGAGTCGCACGAGAGACGAGGACGTCCCGCCATGCCGCACACACCCGCTCCCCCCGGCCCGACGACGCGGCCCTCGGCCCGCCGTCTCACCCCGGCCCTGATCGCCGCGGCAGCGCTCGCGGCCGGCGCCGCGACCGCGTCGGTCGCGACGGCGCCCGACGCCCGCGCCGACACCCCGCCCGGCATCCACGTCGCCGACGGGCGGGTCGTCGAGGCCGACGGCACCGACCTCGTGCTGCGCGGCGTCAACCACGCGCACACCTGGTTCACGCAGGAGACCGAGTCGTTCGCGGACATCAAGGCCGCGGGCGCCAACTCCGTCCGCGTCGTCCTGTCCAGCGGCGACCAGTGGACCCGCAACACCCCGGAGGACGTCGCCCACGTCGTCGACCTCTGCGAGGAGAACCGGCTGGTCTGCATCCTCGAGGTGCACGACACCACGGGCTACGGCGACACGTCCGCGCCCGACGCCGCGACGCTCGACCAGGCGGTGGACTACTGGGAGGACCTCTACCCGACGCTCGCCGGCACCGAGGACTTCGTGATGGTGAACATCGGCAACGAGCCGATGGGCAACGACGACGCCACCAACGAGACCTGGGCGGACGCGACCTCCGACGCCATCGTGCGGATGCGCGACATCGGGTACGAGCACGCGCTCGTCGTCGACGCGCCCAACTGGGGCCAGGACTGGAAGAACTACATGCGGCCCGCGGCCGCCGACGTGTTCGCCTCCGACCCGGACGCGAACACGGTCTTCTCGATCCACATGTACAGCGTGTACAACCAGCACGAGACGGTGACGGACTACCTCGAGTTCTTCATCGACGCCGGGCTGCCGATCATCGTCGGCGAGTTCGGCTGGCAGCAGACCTCCGCCGACGTCGACGAGGACTGGGTGCTGTCGGAGGCGGAGCGCCTCGACCTGGGCTGGCTCGCCTGGTCGTGGAGCGGGAACACCGACCCGTACCTCGACCTGGTGCTCGGCTTCGACGCCGGCAACCCCAGCGCGTGGGGCGCCCGGATCATCGACGGTCCGGACGGCCTGCGCGAGACCGCCGTGGAGGCGTCGTGGTTCGGCGGCGCCACCGACCCGGCCGCCCCGCCGAGGTAGTCCGGACTCCCGCGAGGTAGTCCGGGACCCCGCGAGGTAGTTCGAAGCCCCGCGAGGTAGTTCACAGCCCCGCGAGGTCGTGGTCCGGCCCACCACCTCGCGGGGCCCGGACCGCCTCGGGGAGAATGGGGTCGTGCCCACGACGCCCGCTCTGTCCTTCGACCCCCTCGACCCGGCCGCGCAGGACGCCGTGCGCGCGCTCGCCGCGGCAGCGGCGGAGCACGACGGCGTCGCCCCGCTGTCCGAGCAGCCGCTGCTGCGCCTCGGCACGGACGCCGACTGGCTGACGCACGTCGTCGCTCGCGACGACGAGGGCACGGTCGTCGGCTACCTGCAGGTGGATCGCGGCGGCGACGACGCGAGCGCCGAGCTCGTCGTGCACCCGGACGGCCGGCGCCAGGGCGTGGGCGGCGTGCTGCTGCGCACCGCGGAGCGCGACGCGCGGCTGCCGATGTTCTCGGGCGCGCCCGGCCAGCGCGGCAAGCCGCTGCGGGTGTGGGCGCACGGCGACCTGCCCGCCGCGCAGGCGTTCGCGGCCGCGCACGGCTACGAGGTGGCGCGCGAGCTGCTCGTGCTCGCTCGCGCTCTGGGGCCCGACGACGCGGCCCGCGACGTCCCGGACCTGGCCGGCCTCGCCCTGCGCACCTTCCGGCCCGGCGCCGACGACGAGGCGTGGGTGCGGCTCAACGCGCGCGCGTTCGCGGACCACCCGGAGCAGGGTCGCCTCACGGTGGACGACCTGCACGACCGGCAGCGCGAGCCCTGGTTCGACGCGGACGGCTTCTTCCTCGTGGTGCCCGCCGACGACGAGACGAGCGAGCCGCTCGGCTACCTGTGGACCAAGGTCGAGGACCAGCCCGAGGGCGCCCGGGCGGGCGAGAGCCGCGTCGGGGAGATCTATGCCGTCGGCGTCTCCCCCGACGCGCAGGGCCGCGGCCTGGGCCGCGCGCTCACCGCCGTCGGGCTGCGGCACCTGGCGCGGGTGGGCTGCGACCGCGCGGTGCTGTACGTGGACGGGGACAACGCGGCCGCGCTGGCCACCTACGCGGGCGCCGGCTTCGAGCGCGCCGCCGCGGACGTCCAGTACGCCCGGCCCGCGGTCGCCTAGCGAGGAGGCGGAGGCGTTCGTCACCCGCCGTTCACCTATCGGTGCCACGATGGGGGGCATGACAGCGTCGCGCCCCCGAACGCCCCGGACCCGCGACGGACGCGGCCGCTACTCCACCGCCGCACCGGACGCCGTCGCGGCGGCCGAGGTGACGGACAGCCGCCCGCGGTCCACCGCCGTCGCGCCCTCCCGCCCGCTCGACCCGCAGCTCGCGGCGCACATCGCCGAGCACATCGCGGAGGAGCCGGAGGCGCAGGACGGCGCGGCCCGGGCCGAGCCCGAACCCCTGCCCGACGACCGGTTCGCGGAGCGGGAGCTGAGCTGGCTGGCGTTCAACGAGCGCGTGCTGGAGCTCGCGGAGGACCCGACGCTGCCGCTGCTGGAGCGCACCCGGTTCCTCGCGATCTTCGCGTCCAACCTGGACGAGTTCTTCATGGTGCGGGTCGCCGGCCTGAAGCGCCGCATCGCGACCGGCATCGCCGTCACCGCGGCGTCGGGCATGAGTCCTCGCCAGGTGCTGGAGGCGATCGGCGAGGGCGCGCACCGCCTCATGACACGGCACGCGGAGGTGTTCCGCTCCGACGTGCAGCCGGCGCTCGACGCCGAGGGCATCACGATCGTGCACTGGGACCAGCTCGAGGTGCGCGAGCAGGAGCGGCTGCACAAGTTCTTCCGCAAGCAGATCTTCCCGGTGCTCACGCCGCTGGCGGTGGACCCGGCCCACCCGTTCCCCTACATCTCGGGGCTGTCGCTCAACCTGGCGGTCGTCGTCGCGAACCCCCTGACCGGCAAGGAGCACTTCGCCCGGGTCAAGGTGCCGCCGCTGCTGCCGCGGTTCATCGCCGTCGACGACCGCGGCCGCCCGTCGGCGCCGACGCCCACGCAGGGCGGCGGCACGCAGACGTCGTTCGTGCCGCTGGAGGAGGTCATCGCCCAGCACCTCGACCACCTGTTCCCCGGCATGGAGGTGCGCGAGAGCCATACCTTCCGCGTGACGCGCAACGAGGACGTCGAGGTCGAGGAGGACGACGCCGAGAACCTCCTGCAGGCGATGGAGAAGGAGCTGCTGCGCCGCCGCTTCGGCCCGCCCGTGCGGCTCGAGCTGGCGCACGGCATCTCCCCGCGCATCCGCGACCTGCTGGTGCGCGAGCTCTCCGTGGCGGAGGAGGAGGTGTACGAGCTGCCGGCGCCGCTCGACCTCACGGGCCTCAACGTCATCGCCGACATCGAGCGGGCCCCGCTGCACTACCCGCCGTTCGTCCCCACGACGCACCGCCAGCTCGCGGAGGTGGAGTCCGCCACGGCCCGGGACGTGTTCGCCGCGATCCGCGAGCGGGACGTCCTGCTGCACCACCCCTACGACTCGTTCTCCACGTCGGTGCAGACGTTCCTCGAGCAGGCGGCCGCCGACCCGGCGGTGCTCGCCATCAAGCAGACGCTGTACCGCACGTCGGGCGACTCCCCGATCGTCGACGCCCTCATCGACGCGGCCGAGGCCGGCAAGCAGGTGCTCGCGCTGGTGGAGATCAAGGCACGCTTCGACGAGCAGGCGAACATCTCCTGGGCGCGCAAGCTCGAGGAGGCGGGCGTCCACGTGGTGTACGGGATCGTGGGCCTCAAGACGCACAGCAAGCTGTCCCTCGTGGTGCGGCAGGAGTCGGACGGGCTGCGCCGCTACTGCCACATCGGCACCGGCAACTACCACCCCAAGACGGCGCGCATGTACACCGACCACGGGCTGCTCACGTGCGACCGCGACGTCGGCCAGGACCTCACGCGGCTGTTCAACCAGCTCTCCGGCTACGCGCCGCAGTCGCGCTTCCACCGCCTGCTCGTGGCGCCCCGCACCGTGCGCTCCGGCCTCATCGAGCGCATCGAGCGCGAGGCCGACGCCGCCCGCGCCGGGCACGAGGCCTGGGTGCGCATCAAGGTGAACTCGGCGGTGGACGAGGCCACGATCGACGCCCTGTACCGCGCCTCGCAGGCCGGGGTGAAGGTCGACCTCGTGGTCCGCGGCATCTGCGCGCTGCGCCCGGGCGTGCCCGGCCTCAGCGAGAACATCCGGGTGCGGTCCATCCTCGGCCGCTTCCTGGAGCACTCGCGGATCTACGCGTTCGCCAACGCGGCCGGCCCGGCCATCGGCGAGGGCCCCGAGTCGGGCCCCGAGGTGTACATCGGCTCGGCGGACCTCATGCACCGCAACCTCGACCGGCGCGTCGAGGCGCTCGTGCGGATCGCCGACGAGGGCCAGGTCGCGGAGCTCCTGGAGCTCATGGACGCCTCGATGTCGGACCGGACGTCGACGTGGCACCTGCAGCCCGACGACACGTGGGTGCGCCACAGCGTCGGCCCCGACGGCGAGCCGCTGGTGGACCTGCAGGCCCGGCTGGTCGACCGGCACCGCCGCCGGCCCGAGCGGGCCCGATGAGGGCGCAGTGAGGGCGGCGCGGGTGCGACGGGCCGCGGGCGCGACGGCGGCACCGCTCGTGGACCGGCTCGGGGCGACGTCCGTGGAGCACGCCCCGGTGATCGAGTCCGCGGGCGGGCTGGTGTGGCGCGAGCGTGAGGGGCGGTTGCAGGTGCAGCTCGTGCACCGGCCGCGCTACGACGACTGGTCCTGGCCCAAGGGCAAGCTCGAGCCGGGCGAGGCCCTGAACACGGCCGCCGCGCGGGAGGTCGCGGAGGAGACGGGCAAGCCCGTGGTCCTCGGCCTCCCGCTGCCCGGCCTGCAGTACCTGACGCCCGAGGGCCGCGTGAAGCGCGTGCACTACTGGGCTGCCCGCCGCGCGTCCCGCGCCGGCGACGCCGAGGCCCTGGCCGCCCGGTTCCCCGTGCAGCCGCCGTCGAAGGACGAGGTGGACGCCAAGGCGTGGCTCGACGTCGACGACGCCGCCGCACGGCTGACGCGGGAGGCCGACCGCGGACCGCTCGAGGCCCTCGTCCAGGCGCACGGCCAGGGGCGCCTCACGACCCATGCCGTGGTCATCGTGCGGCACGGCAGGGCCGTGACGCGGGCCGCCTGGCACGGCAGCGAGCACGACCGGCCGCTGACCCCGGTGGGCCACGCCCAGGGCGCGGCCCTCGTCCCGGTGCTCGCGGCCTACGGCGTGACGTCCGTGGTGTCGAGCCGCTGGGAGCGCTGCGCCGCGACGATCGAGCCGTACGTGCGGGAGTCGCACGCCCGGCCGGAGCTCAGCGACCAGCTCGGCGAGGCGGAGCACGAGCGCTCGCCGTCCCGCGTCGCCGCCACCGTGCGCGAGCTGCTCGAGTCGGGCCGGTCGTCGGTGCTGTGCACCCACCGGCCGGTGCTCCCGACCGTGCTGGACGTGCTGGGCCAGCACTCCCGCCGCGCCGTCGCGAACGTCCTGCCCTCGCGCGACCCGTTCCTCGAGCCCGGCGACCTGCTCGTGGCGCACGTCGCCGCGACGACCAAGGGACCGCGCGTCGTCGCCGTCGAGAAGGTCACTCCCCCGGTCTACTGACGCCCACCCCGCTGGTCGAGCCTGTCGAGACCCAGGTACCGGGTTTCGACGGGCTCAACCGGCGAGGGACGTCACGTGAGCCAGGGGTGCAGGATCCAGGTCATGATCGCGGCCACGAGGGCGGCGGCCGGGATGGTCAGCACCCAGGCCACGCCGATGTTCTTCGCGACGCCCCAGCGCACGGCGGACAGCCGGCGCGTGGCGCCGACGCCCATGATCGCCGAGGTGATCGTGTGGGTCGTGGAGACGGGGGCGTGCAGGATGAACGCGTTGGCGTAGAGCACCAGGGCCGACACGGACTCGGCGACGAAGCCGCGGGCCGGGTCGAGCTCGATGATGCGCCGGCCCAGCGTGCGCATGATGCGCCAGCCGCCGGAGTAGGTGCCGAGCGAGATCGCGGCCGCCGCGCCGAGCTTGACCCACAGCGGGATGCCCGCGTCCGGGTCGGCCCAGCCGACCGTGAGGAGCGCCATGAAGATGACGCCCATGGTCTTCTGCGCGTCCTGGAGACCGTGGCCGAGCGCCATCGCCGCGGCCGAGGCGGTCTGCGCGAGGCGGAACCGGCGGGTCACCTTCGACGGCGCCTTGTTCCGGAAGATCCACAGCACGGCCACCATGACGATGTAGGCGCCGATGAAGCCGATGAGCGGCGAGAACACCATCGGCAGCACGACCTTGTCGATGATCGCCTGGCCGTAGATGGGCAGCCCCGCCGCGAGCCCGGCACCCACCAGCCCGCCGATGAGCGAGTGCGTGGACGACGACGGCAGGCCGAACCACCACGTGATGAGGTTCCAGGCGATGGCACCGAGCAACGCGCACAGCACCACGATCAGCGCGGTGTGGTTGGACGCGTCCTGCAGGTCGACGATCGACGTCGCGATGGTCTCGGCGACCTCGGTGCCCAGCAGGGCGCCGACGAAGTTCATGACCGCCGCCATGCCGAGCGCGAGCCGCGGCGTCAGCGCGCGGGTCGAGACGGAGGTGGCGATGGCGTTGGCCGCGTCGTGGAAGCCGTTGGTGTAGTCGAAGCCGAGCGCGATCGCGACGACGAGGACGACGAGGGCCGCCTCCACCGTCAGGACTCCTTGAGGGCGATGGTCTCGACCATGTTCGCGACCCGCTCGAAGGCGTCGGCACCTTCCTCGAGCATGTCGACGATCTCCTTGAGCTTGATGAGCAGCACCGGGTCGGTGGTGTCGTCGAAGAGCTGCGCGATGAGCTCGCGGTGCAGCTTGTCGCCCTGGTTCTCGAGGCGGTTGATCTCGACCCAGTAGTCGGACAGCTGGTCCATGGAGCGCAGGCGCGGCATGGCCTCGGCGGTGAGCTCGGCGCAGCGCTGCAGCACCTGCACCTGCTCGGAGACCCGCAGGGGCAGCTCGTCGACCTTGTACAGGACGATGAGGTCGCCGGCCTCCTCCATGGCGTCCATGCAGTCGTCGAGCGCGGACGCCAGGCCGTAGATGTCGTCCCGGTCGAACGGGGTGACGAACGTCTGGTTCAGGCGCCGCATGATCGAGTGCGTCGCGTCGTCGGCGACGTGCTCGGCCTCGTTGAGCCGACGGACGATCCCTTCCCGCTCCTGCCGTGACGCCCCGAGCAGCTCCGCCAGGAGCGAGGCCCCCGTGACGTTGTGCTGCGCGAGCGTCGCCAGCATGTCGAAATAGGTCGTGTCGCGCGGTGTCAGGCGCAGGCGCACGTGTGGCTCCCGGATCGAGGACGCTGAGACTCTCACAGACTAGAGGTGGCCATCCTGGCGCGACCAGTTGAACGCGCGCTGAACAATCCGCCTCGTGGGCTGCGGGAACTCGGGTGAGGTGCGACGCCGGACCGGGAGCGCCTCTCGGCGCGTGGCCGCTCGTAGCGGCTGAAGATGGAGCCCGGGGCTACCGCGGCCCGACGTCGCCCGAACATCGTAAGCCCGGGCGTCGGCGTGCTCCCAAACCCGCTGGTTGAGCCTGTCGAAACCCAGGTCCCGGATCTCGACAGGCTCGATCGACGGGCGGCGAGGTCAGTCGAGGGTCCCGGCCCGCCAGCCGGACGCGGCGCGCTCCAGCTCCTCGGCGGTGCGCACGAGATCTGCGGCGCCGCGCGTCATGCGCGTGGCGCCGTCGGGGTCGGCGACCTCGCGCGCGTCGGCGTCGAAGGCCGCGCCGGTCGCGAGGATGCGGCAGAACGACGCCGCCCGCTCCAGGGCCACGGCCAGGTCGCCGGCGTAGACGCCGGACAGGACGTCGTCCGCGAGCGCCCGCAGGTCCTCGGGGCCGGGCGGGCGCGGCACGCCGGCCACCGCCTCGTGCACGGGGGCGGCGTCGACGCCGAGGCGGTAGCGCAGGCCCACGGTGCGCGGGTCGCGGCGCACCCACTCGCGCAGCACGTACAGCCGCCAGAGCGCGCCGGGCAGCGACGCGGGGGCGGCGTCGGACCACAGGGCGGCGACGACGTCGAGCCCCTCCCGCTCGACCAGGCGCACCAGCCGGTCCACGACCTCCGGGTCCTCGGCGGCCCGCGCCCGGTGCACGACGGCGCGCGCGGTGGTGTGCGCCACCTCGTCGCGCAGCGCGGGGTCGAGCGACCCGGGGATCTGCTCCGCGGTCTGCGGGTCGAGCATGGCGGGTCGGCGGTGCCTGCGCGGCTCGGGTGCGTCGTTCACCGGTCCAGTCTCACCCCGACCGCAAGGGCTCCCGCAGCCCCTGCCGCGTCCGGCCTGCTCAGCGCGCCGACCTCGCGGCCCCGACCTAGCATCGGAGGACAGGTCTGCCGAGCGGAGCGAGGACGATCATGACGAGCCCAGCACCAGGAACCGCGGCCCACGCCGCCCACCGGAAGGCCACGGCGCTCGCCGTCGCGGCGGCGGTCGGCGGCTTCCTCTTCGGCTTCGACTCGTCGGTGATCAACGGCGCGGTCGACGCGATCGAGGGGCAGTTCGACCTCAACTCCACCGTGACGGGCCTCGTCGTCGCGATCGCGCTGCTCGGCTGCGCGCTGGGCGCGTGGTCGGGCGGCAAGCTCGCCGACCGGTGGGGCCGCACCCACGTGATGGTGCTCGGCGCGGTGCTGTTCTTCGTCTCGTCGATCCTGTCGGCGATCGCGTGGAGCGCCTGGGACCTGGCGCTGTGGCGGTTCATGGCCGGCGTCGGCATCGGCATCGCCTCGGTGATCGCCCCCGCGTACATCGCGGAGATCGCCCCCGCCGCCATGCGCGGGCGCCTCGGGTCGCTGCAGCAGCTCGCGATCACCGTCGGTATCTTCGCGGCCCTGCTGTCGGACCAGATCCTCGCGACGGCGGCCGGCAGCGCCGCGAACGAGCTGTGGTTCGGCTGGGAGGCCTGGCGGTGGATGTTCCTCGTCGCCGTCATCCCCGCGGCCGTGTACGGCATCCTCGCGCTGCGGATGCCCGAGTCGCCGCGCTACCTGGTGACGAAGGACCGCGACGACGAGGCCCGCGCCGTCCTGAAGTCGGTGCTCGGGCCGGACGAGCATCCGGACGAGCGCATCGGGGAGATCCGCCGGTCGATCGCGTTCGACGAGGAGAACGCGGAGCTGGGCTCGCTCAGGGGCAGCACCCTCGGGCTCAAGCCGATCGTGTGGGTCGGCATCGTCATGGCGATCTTCCAGCAGTTCGTCGGGATCAACGTGATCTTCTACTACTCGACGACGCTGTGGCAGGCGGTCGGCTTCGACGAGTCGCAGGCGTTCCTCGTCTCGACGATCACGTCGGTGACCAACGTGGCCGTGACGTTCATCGCCATCGCCCTCATCGACAAGGTGGGCCGGCGGCCGCTGCTGCTCATCGGCTCGGCGGGCATGGCAGTCTCCCTGGGGCTGATGGCGCTCGCGTTCACGCAGTCCACGGGCAGCGGCGACTCCCTCAGCCTCGGCGCCCCGTGGAACGGCATCGCCCTGGTGTGCGCCAACGCGTTCGTCGTCTTCTTCGGCGCCACGTGGGGCCCGCTGATGTGGGTGCTGCTGGGCGAGATGTTCCCGAACCGGATCCGCGCCGCGGCCCTGGGCGTGGGGGCGGCGGCCAACTGGATCGCGAACTTCGCGATCACGCTGACGTTCCCCCCGATGCTCGACACGTTCGGCCCCTCCGTCCCCTACCTCATGTACTGCGTCTTCGCCGTACTGTCGTTCTTCTTCGTCCTCGGCAAGATCCCGGAGACGAAGGGCGTCGAGCTCGAGGACATGGCGGGCGAGGCCTACAAGCGCGCCTGACCGCTCGCTCCGCGCACGGCCCGCGACGCCTTCCGGACGTCGCGGGCCGTCGTCCTGCTCGAGAGGGTGAAGTCACACCCGGAACGCTTGCTTGCTGCAAGCACCCGGCGTATGTTTGCTGACTGCAAGCAACCGGCCGGCTCTCGGCCGCACGGCTCGTCGCCCTCCGGCCCCCGAGCCCCACCCCTTCCAGCAAAGGCCCTGGCATGCCCGTTCCCCGCTCCGCCGCGCGCGAGCTCGTGGAGACGCTCGAGGAGCTCTCCCGCGCCCAGCGCGAGGCCGCCATGCGCGTGGCGCGCGACCTGGACCTGCCCCGAGCCGGGCTCGGGGCCCTGCACCTGCTCACGCGGTGCGGGCGCGTCCAGATCACCGACGTCGCCGCGAAGCTCCGGGTCGACGTCTCCGTCGCGAGCCGCCAGATCAGCGCCCTCGTCGACGCCGGCCTCGTGCAGCGCACGGTGGACGACGACGACCGGCGCGCCCGCTACCTCGCCCTGACCGAGGCCGGCCGCCAGTTCGCGGAGGCCTCCTTCGAACGCATCGACGACCTCATCTCCGAGGTCTTCTCCGACTGGTCGGAGAAGGAGCTCGCCGACGCCACCTCCCGGATCCGCAGCGTCGCGGCCGCCCTCATCACGACCCACGACCGCGCCACCGCGCAGGAGGAGATCCCCGCCTGATGAGTCAGTCCCCCAGCCCGGCGCCCAGCGCGCCGGCCCTCTCCGCCACGCCGGCCCCGGCGATGACCCGCCGCGAGGTGCTCGAGGCTCTCTCGGGCATCCTCCTCGGTGTCTTCGTCTCGCTGCTGGCCACCACCATCGTCTCGACCTCGCTGCCCAAGATCGTCAGCGAGCTCGGCGGCTCCCAGCACTCCTACACCTGGGTCGTCACCGCCATGCTGCTGACGATGACGATCTCGACCCCGCTGTGGGGCAAGCTCGCCGACCTCACGAACCGCAAGGTCCTCATGCAGGTCGCCCTCGGCATCACGGTGGTCTCCGCCGCCGCGGCCGGCCTCTCGCAGAACATCGAGATGCTCATCGGCTTCCGCGCGCTGCAGGGCATCGGCGCGGGCGGCCTGACGGCCCTCGCGACCGTCCTGATGTCCGACATCATCAGCCCCCGCGAGCGCGGCAAGTACATGGGCCTCATGGGCGGCGTCATGGCCGTCGCGCAGATCGGCGGCCCGCTGCTCGGCGGCGTGCTGACCGACTCGGTCGGCTGGCGCTTCACCTTCTTCGTCGGCGTCCCGTTCGCCGTCGCCGCGTTCATCGTGCTGCAGAAGACGCTGCACCTGCCCGCGCTGGCCAAGCGCACCGTGAAGATCGACTACGCGGGCGCCGGCCTCATCGCCGTCGCGGTCGCGCTGCTGCTCCTGTGGGTCACCTTCGCGGGCGACCAGTTCGAGTGGCTCTCCTGGCAGACGGCCGCGATGGTCGGCGGCGCCGTCCTGGCGCTCGTCATCGTGGGCTTCGTCGAGAAGGCGGCCGCCGAGCCGATCATCCCGCTGCACCTGTTCAAGAACCGCACGTTCGTGCTCGCCGTCATCGCCTCGGCGTCCGTCGGCGTCGCGATGTTCGGCACCGCCGTGTTCCTCAGCCAGTACTTCCAGCTCGCGCGCGGCAAGACGCCGACCGAGTCGGGCCTCCTCACCATCCCGATGGTGGTCGGCACGATGCTCGCCGGCATCGTGCTCGGCCGGATCATCTCCAACACCGGCCGCTACAAGGCGATCATGGTGGGCGGCGCGGTCGTGCTGACCGCCTCGCTGTTCGGCCTGTCGACCATCGAGGTGGACACGAGCTTCGTGGTCATCTCCGTGTTCCTGTTCGGCCTGGGCCTGTCGGTCGGCGCCCTGATGCAGAACCTGGTGCTGGCCACGCAGAACACGCTGGACGTGCACGAGATGGGCGCCGGCACCTCCGGCGTCGCGTTCTTCCGCTCGCTGGGCGGCGCGATCGGCGTCTCCGCGCTGGGCGCCGTGATGGCCTCGAAGATCCAGGACGACCTGGCGACGGGCCTCGCGAAGCTCGGCATCGCCTCGGACGCGATGGGCGCGGGCTCGGGCGCCGTGCCCGACCTGGCGTCGCTGCCGGCGCCGGTGCAGACCGTCGTCGAGTCCGCCTACTCGGACGGGATCACGACGATCTTCCTGTACGCCGTCCCGATGGCCGTCATCTCGCTGATCGCGGTGCTCTTCATCAAGGAGATCCCGCTGGGCCAGCGCTCCGGCATCGAGCAGGCGCTCGCCGAGGAGAAGGCCGGCGAGGAGAAGGCCGGCGAGCAGGCCGTCGCCGCGCCCGTCGCCGAGCGGGCCTGACACCTGCGCAGCACCCGGACGGGGCCGATTTCACCCGCTGAGGCCCCGTCCGGGGGCAAGTTCGCCTGCTAGGGCACTCCCGTTTGCCTCGGCGAAGCCTCATGATGGGCGCATGCACGACGCAGCCGCACAGCCCCTGCCCGACCCGGCCACCGACCCGTTCGGCGCCCTCGAACGTGAGATCCGGGTCCTGATCCGTCGCGCCCAGTCGTCGGCGGCGCAGACCGCCCGGCGGGTGCACCCCGAGCTCGAGGCGTCGGCGTACCCGATCCTCGCGCACATCGACTCCCACCCCGGGATCCGCGGCTCCGACCTCGCCGCGCACTTCGGCGTCGGGCGCGCCACCGTGTCGCGTCAGCTGAGCCGCCTGGTGGACCTGGGGCTCGTGCACCGCGAGGTCGACCCGGAGGACACGCGCGGCCAGCGGATCACCCTGACCAGCGACGGCGCCCAGCGCTTCGCCCGGGCCCGCGACCGCCGCATCGAGATGTACAAGGACGCGTTCGGCGACTGGGACGAGGCCGACGTCGCGCAGCTCGCCACGCTGCTGCACCGCTACTCCGACGACTTCGTCCGCTGGCGCGACGCCCGCTCCTGAGCTCCCCGCTGGTCGAGCCTGTCGAAACCCCACCCCGCTGGTTGAGCTTGTCGAAACCCCACCCCCCCGCTGGTTGAGCTTGTCGAAACCCAGCACCAGGTTTCGACAGGCTCTACCAGCGAGGGGTTTCGACAAGCTCAACCAGCGAGGGATTTCGATCGGCTCACCCTGCGAGAACGAGCCGGGCGCGCAGCGCGTCCAGCGTCTCGGCGCTGCCGCCGTGCGCCCGGAACCAGGCCTCGGCGCCGCCGTGCTCGTCGAACCGGTCGAGCACGGTCTCGATCGCCCAGCCCGGCGCCGTGACGAGCTCGGGCGGCAGCTTCGCCAGCACGTGCGCGTCGGGGACGGCGAGGTTCGCCGTGACGGCGGCGCGGGCCAGCACCTCGGACATGTGCGGCCCGGTCCGCTCGTAGTCCGCGACGATCGCGGCCCGGTCGACGCCCAGCAGGGCCAGCACGAGGGCGACGGTGACGCCCGTGCGGTCCTTGCCGGCGGTGCAGTGCACCAGCACGGGAGCGTCGTCGACGGCGATCAGCCGCACCGCCTCCACGAGGTGGCCGGCACCCGCGCCGTCGAGCATCTGCAGGTACAGCTCCCCCAACCCGGGGACGGGCGCGGGCGCGGTCGCGCCCTGCATCGCGGTGCCGTCCAGCAGCGGCAGCGGCACCACCCGCGCCGTGCCCGCCAGCGGGTGCGGTTCCCCGCTCTCCCCCGGGTCGCGCAGGTCGAGCACGGTGCGCGGCGGCCACGCGACGTCGACGGGGGCGGCGTCGCCCGAGCGCGGCGCGTCCGAACGCAGCAACGCCCCGGGCACCAGGCCCGGGGCGGCTGTCGCGACGTCGCGCAGGTTGACGAGGTGGTCGGGCACGGTGGCGGGGGCGGTGCCGGGCACCGTGCCGGGCTCGAAGGCGGTCACCTGCCCGACCCTAGCCGCGGTCCCCGCGACGCGCGGGGCGGTCAGGCCTCGGCGGGCTCGAACGTCAGGCTGAGCGAGTTCATGCAGAACCGGTCGCCGGTCGGGGTCTGCGGCGCGTCGTCGAAGACGTGCCCCAGGTGCGAGCCGCACCGGGCGCAGCGCACCTCGGTGCGGAGCATGCCGTGCGACCGGTCCTCGAGCAGCTCCACCGCCTCGCCGGCCAGCGGCGTGTAGAACGACGGCCAGCCGCAGTGCGAGTCGAACTTGGTCTCGCTCCGGAACAGCTCGTTGCCGCACGCGCGACAGCGGTACACGCCGACGCGCTGCTCGTCGAGCAGCTCACCGGTCCAGGGCCGCTCGGTGCCCGCCTGCCGGAGGACGGCGAACTCCTGCGGGTTCAGCTCGACCTTCCACTGCTCGTCGGACTTGGTGACTTCGTACGTCATCTGACACCTCCGTCGTGCACAACCCGACCAGGGCCACGCCTGTTCCTGCCACCGTTGTGGGCGCGGTGCGCTCAGGCGGCGCGCCCGCCACCGGAGCCACGGCCGCGGCCGCCGCGGCGACGACGACGCGCCGGAGCCGCACCGTCCGGGCGCGCGGCCGACGAGCCGTGCCCGCCCGACGACGCCGTCTGCCCCTGGGGCCGAGCGCCCTGGCCACGGCCACCCTGACCACCCTGGCCGCCCTGACCGCGGCCGCCGCCCTGCCGCTGGCCGCCCTGCCCGGACCGGCCGGAGCCCTTCCTGGACGGCTGCTGCGGGGCCGGGGCGGGCGCCGGCTTCACGTACGGCGCCACCTCGCCGACCAACGCGGCGACGGTCGCGTCGCCCGGGGTCACCGGCTGCGGTCGGGCGTCGATCTTCGCCTTGCGGGTGAGGTCGCGGACGTCGCCGCGCTGCTCGGGCAGCATGACGGTGACGACGTCGCCGCCGGACCCGGCGCGGGCCGTGCGGCCCGAGCGGTGCAGGTACGCCTTGTGCTCGGCCGGCGGGTCGACGTGCACGACGAGCTCGACGTCGTCGACGTGGATGCCGCGGGCCGCGATGTCGGTGGCGACGAGCACCTTGACGTCCCCGGAGGAGAAGGCCGCGAGGTTGCGCTCACGCGCGCCCTGGCCGAGGTTGCCGTGCAGGTCGACGGCGGGCACGCCGGCGCCGGTGAGCTGCTTGGCGAGCTTCTTCGCCTGGTGCTTGGTGCGCGTGAACAGCACGCGGCGGCCGGTCCCGGACGCGAGCGCGTGCACCACGTGCTTCTTCGCGTCGGCGTCCGTCACCGCGAGGATGTGGTGCGTCATCTGCGGCGGCGGGGCCGCGGCCTCGTCCACCGAGTGCGTCACGGGGTTCTTGAGGTAGCGCTTCACCAGCACGTCGACGCCGTTGTCCAGCGTCGCGGAGAACAGGAGGCGCTGGCCCACGACGGGTGTGCGGTCCATGATCCGCTTCACGCCGGGCAGGAAGCCGAGGTCGGCCATGTGGTCGGCCTCGTCGAGCACGGTGATCTCGACGTCGTCGAGCGTGAGGTGCTTCTGGCCGAGCAGGTCCTCGAGGCGGCCGGGGCACGCGATGAGGACGTCGACGCCGGCGTTCAGGGCGGTGACCTGACGGGACTGGGCGACGCCGCCGAAGACGGTGGTCGTCACGAGGCCGAGGGCCTTCGCGAGCGGCTCCATCGTGGCGTTGATCTGGTTGGCGAGCTCGCGGGTCGGGCAGAGCACGAGCGCCCGCGGGCGGCCGGGGCGACGGCGCGGGCGGCCGGCGGCCGCGGCCTGCGCGGCCGACGTCGCGAGGCGCGTGACGACGGGCAGCGAGAACGCGAGGGTCTTGCCGGAGCCGGTGCGGCCGCGGCCGAGCACGTCGGTGCCGGCCATCGTGTCCGGCAGGGATGCCGTCTGGATGGGGAACGGGGTGGTGATGCCCTGGTCCGTCAGCTGGCGGACGACAGGGGCGGGCAGGCCGAAGTCGGCGAAGGTAGTCAAGAAAGAGGGCCTCTCGGGCTGGGACGTCCGAGGACGTCGAGGGTCGGGGTCCGCCGCACGTAATCCGGGGGGATCTCCACGACGCGGGGCGCGCGGACGCGCAGCCACCTGGGTCCAGTGTCTCACGACGGGCGCCCGGGTCGACAGCCGCTCCCAGGGCCGCGTGGTGGAATGTCCGGCGTGGACGACTTCCTCGCGACCGCCGGCGACGTGCTGACGCAGATCTGGACGGCCGCCACCACCCCCGTGCCGCCGCCGGCGCAACCGGTGGTGCTGGCGGCGGGCCTCGCCGCCCTCGCCGTCGTGCTCGTGACCCCGGTGTGGCGCGTCGCGCGGCACGTCGTGACGATCGCGCACGAGGGCGCGCACGCCGTCGCCGCCATGGTGACCGGGCGGCGCCTGGACGCCATCCGGCTGCACTCCGACACCTCCGGGCTCACGGTGTCCGCGGGCCGCCCCCGCGGCTTCGGGATGATCGTCACCGCGTTCGCGGGGTACGTCGGCCCGGGCCTCACCGGGCTGGGCGCCGCCTGGCTGCTGCGCCACGGCTACGCCGTCGGCCTGCTGTGGCTGCTCGTGCTGCTGCTCGCCCTGCTGCTGCTGAAGATCCGCAACTGGTTCGGGCTGTGGTCGATCCTCGTCTCCGGCGCGGCGCTCGTCGCCGTCTCCTGGTGGCTCGAGCCGGACGCGCAGGCCACGGTCGCGTACGCCGTCACCTGGTTCCTGCTGATCGGGTCCGTGCGCCCGGTGCTCGAGCTCCAGGCCCAGCGGTCCCGCGGCCGGGCCCGGCGGTCCGACGCCGACCAGCTCGCGGTGCTGACCCGCACCACCGGCATCGTGTGGGTCGTCGTCTTCCTGCTCGTCACCGTCGGCTGCCTGCTGCTCGGCGCCACCTGGATCGTCGAGCCCGCGACCTGACGCCGGCTCCCGGCCGCAGGCTCACAGGCTCGCGTACCGGGCCCGCGCGAACGAGTAGACGCCGTAGGCCGCGATGCCCAGGCCCGTCGCGACGAGCAGCGCCACCCCGAACGGCTGCTCCCTGATCGTGCGCAGCGCGTCGTCCAGGCCACCCGCCCTGTCAGGGTCGGCCGTGACGGCGGCCGCGACGAAGAGGCCGCCGAGCACGCCGAGCGCGACCCCCTTCGCGACGTAGCCGACCTGGCCGAGCCGGACGACCGTCTGCCCCGCCGCACCCCCGCCGGTCCCGCGCAGGTCGTCACGGAACGACCGACGCCAGCCCTTGACCACGTGGAAGACGCCCGCACCGACGATCACGGCACCGACCGCCGCGACGAGCCACCGGCCCGCGGGGACGCGCATGAGGTCCGCGGTGAGCCCCTCCTCCGAGCCGGCGCCCGACGTCCCGGTGGCGACCCGCACAGCGGTCCCGGCGAGCACCCCGTAGAGGACGGCCTTGCCGCCGGCCTTGACCCGCGCCCCGACCTGTCTCGCCGTGTCCGTGCCCGGCACGCCCGCCACCGCCTCGATGAGCTGCCACAGGGCGAGGCCGGCGAAGCCCGTCGCCGTCAGCCACAGGAGCAACGCGCCACCCGGGGCGTGGGCCAGCTCGCGCAGCGCGCCCTGCTGGTCGGCGCTCCCCGCCGAGGCACCGACGGCCAGGCGCACGGCCAGCCAGCCGAGGAGCAGGTGCAGCACGCCGGAGGCGACGTAGCCGGCGCGGGCGAGGGCCTGCAGTGCAGAGCTGTCCTTGGCGCTCCGAGAGGAGCGCCGGACGGCTCGGGCGGGGTCGGGCACGGGTCACCTCCGTCGGTGCCGCGGGGGCGCGGCACCACACGATGGCGCAACCGCGCCCTGGACGCCACCTCCGCGCCCGGCGGCCGCTCCCGGCACGACGACGGCCGGGCACGGAGGATCTTCCGTGCCCGGCCGTCGGAGGACCGGTCAGGCGGGGACGGAGCGCCCCCGGGAGGACGGGCCGCGCACCCGCCCGGACGTCACGCCTGGGGCGTGAGCACGAAGCCCGGCCCCTGTGCCTCCGGGTCGGTGTCGAGGGTCAGCGTCTCGAGGGCGGGCGCGGCCTGCGCCTCGACGAACACGTGGGTCGCTCCCTCCTCGTCGACGACCTGGTCGTCGGGCTGGGGCGCCGGGACGAGCGCGAGCTCGAAGTTGCCGGGCTGGCCGGCGGACTGCGCGATCCGCAGCCCGCCCTCGTCCGGCACTCCTGCCTGCTGGGCGAGGTCCTCGACGGCGGTACGGGCGTTGTCGGTCACGGTGAGCATGGACGCTCCTCTCGTCGGTCCTTGCGAACCCGTCCACCGAAACAGCACCGGGGGTCCCGGCGCAACGATGAGACGCGATCGGGACGAGATCTCCCGGTGGGTGAGACCCCGCGTGACAGCCCTCCCGGCGCGTCGATAGGTTGCCCTCCGTGACCGGATCGTGACCTTCGGTCGCGCTCCCGGCACTGCGCGCCCCGGTCTCCCGCGGGCCCGCGTACGCTGTCCGCAGCCGGCGACCGACCCACAGGCGGACGGCGGCGGGCCTCTAGCTCAACTGGCAGAGCAGCGGACTTTTAATCCGCGGGTTGTGGGTTCGATCCCCACGGGGCCCACCCCTGCACGTACCGTCGCAGACCGTCGTCGCCCCGAAGGAGCTCCGTGCCCGTCCGCGCCCAGGCCCCCGTCGTCGTCGCCCACCGTGGTGCCTCCGCCGACGCCCCGCAGAACACCCTCGCCGCGTTCGACGCCGCGGGTCGCGCCGGCGCCGCGATGATCGAGATCGACGTCCACCTCAGCGCCGACGGCGTGCCGATGGTCATCCACGACGGCACGGTCGACGCCACGACCGACGGCTCCGGCGAGGTCCGGACCCTCACCCGGGACGAGCTGCAGGCGTTGGACGCCGGCGCGTGGTTCGGCTCCCGGTTCGCCGGGCAGCGCATCCCCACGCTGTCCGAGGTGCTCGACGTCGTGTCGCAGCACCCGGGCCTGGGCGTCCTGTGCGAGTACAAGGGCCGCTGGACGGCCGAGGACGTCGCGGCGACGATGCGCGTGCTGGACGACGAACGGCTCGCGGGCCGCCTCGTGGTGCAGGGGTTCGACCCGACGACGGTGGCCGCCCTGCGCGACGTGGCGCCGCAGGTGCCGCGGTCGCTGCTGGTCGAGCACCCGCGCGACGACCTGTCCGCGCTGCTCACCGAGCTCGACGCCGCCGCCGTCAGCCCTGGTGCGGCGCTGGTCGCGGACGACCCGGGGCTCGTGCCGGCGGCGCACGCCGCCGGGCTGCAGGTCTTCGGCTGGACCGCGAACGACGAGGACACCTGGCGGCTGCTCGTGGACGCCGGCGTGGACGGCATCATCACCGACCGCCCGGCCGCGCTGCGCGACTGGCTCGAGGCTGCCGTCGCCCCCGCCCAGAGCTGACCCCGAGGCTCCGCGGGAGGGGCCTCAGCGCCGCGGCGCGTGCAACCAGCCCGAGAGGCGGCCCGTCACCCAGGGCAGCACCCAGAAGGACATGATCGGCGTGAGCACCAGCGTCGAGACGAGCACCCGCAGCACCACGGGCAGCTCGGCGAACGGCGGCACGAGCCACCCCACCAGCACGGTGAAGGCGAGGTTCACGGGGAAGAAGCCGAGCCAGATCGCCACCGACTGCTTCCAGCGGGGAGGCGCGGCCAACAGCGGCGGCCCGGTGGGCTCGTCCTGCCGCACGGGCGGGTCGAACCAGCCCTCGATGCCGGTGCGCCTCTCCACGCGGCGCTCCTCGACCAGTCCCTCGCCGGCGGCGAGCCAGCGCCGTCGTTCCGGCGACTCCTCCCACGCCTCGAGGCGGGCGGCGTCGGCGAACCGGTAGAGCATGATCCAGTCGGCGGCGCCCTCGGAGGCACGGATCCAGCCCGAGCCGAGGAAGCCGTCCCACCGGTTCGCCAGCCGGACGCCGGACTGGACCCACGCGGTGACCTCGGGGACACGGTCGGGGCTGACGGCGCGGTGGACCGCGACGGTCACGGGTGCGGAGCTCATCCGAGCATCCTGGGGCGCGACGGGGCGTCCCGCCCCTCCCCCGCGACCGGGCGGGACGGCGCGTCCCACGATCCGGGCGCCCCGGGGGGTCACCGGGATGTCCCGGCCTTCACATCTCGTCCCCGCGGTCCGCACGGGATTCGTGTCGTCTGGTCCCCTCGTTGGCCCGGAGCACCCGCTGAAACGGTTGAAGATGGAATGAGCTTCCGACCGGTGCGAGCTCCCGACAGGTTCGAGCTCCCGACCCCCGAGGACCTTCTTCATGACCGAGCACACGCCTGCGCCCCTGCCCCGGCGGCGCGACATCCACCACCCGGCGCGCACGCGCCGCTCCGACGCCCGCGCCGTCGAGCCCGCCTCCCGTTCGGGACGCCGCGCCGTGCGTGCCGGCGTCCCCGTGGCGCTCACGGTGATGGCCCTGACGACCGGCGTCGTCGTCACCGGCAACTCCACCGCCTCCGGGGAGACCCGCGCCGCGGCGTCGACGGAGCCCGAGGCCAGCTCGGTCGGCACCATCGACGCCGGCGCTTTCGGGGGCCTCTCCCCGGCGTCGGCCGCCACGGCGGCGATCGGGCGGCCCGGGCTGTCGGGTGCTGCCGGAGCGACCTCGGGCGCGGTCGGTTCGGGCACCTCGACGCCGGGTACCACGACGACCGGCACCGAGCAGGCCGCGGCCAAGACCGCCGCGAAGCGTTCCGGGGAGAAGGCTTCCCCGTCCGGCGACGACGCACTCACCGCCGCCCAGGAGGTGCTCGCCCGCGCGGACCAGGTGACGACCGAGACGCGGGGGATCCCCGCCGCGCAGCGCAAGGCGGTCGCCAAGAGCGCGGCGCACCTGCGCGACGTCGTCTCCGACGACTCCGGGGCGCAGGCCGCCTCGCGTGCCGGCGAGCGCGCCGCGCTCGACACCCGGGACGCCGACGCGGCCGACGTCGCCGACGCGACCGAGGACCTCTCCACCCTGATCGAGAAGACCGACACGAGCGCGATCAGCATCACGCCCGCGCCCGCGACGCCGGCCGAGGTCCTCGACGCGCAGGCGGCCGCCGCGCGCAAGGCCGCCGGCGCCCTCAAGAAGTACGCGGACGACACCGAGGGGTACGAGAACGGGCGCCTCGCGTCGGCCGACCTGCGCGGCCTGTCGTTCGCGTCGGGCGAGTCCCTGCGTCGTGACGCGGCCGCCCAGCTCGAGCGCCTCGACGCCGCGTACCGCGCGCGCTTCGGCACGCACCTGCAGATCCGCGACTCGTACCGCTCGTACGAGTCGCAGGTCTCGGTCAAGGCGAGCCGCGGCTACCTCGCGGCCGTGCCGGGCTACTCCGACCACGGCTGGGGCATCGCCGTCGACATCAACGGCGGCGTGGAGGAGCGCTCCAGCGCGCAGCACCAGTGGCTGGTCGCGAACGCCGCGAAGTTCGGCTGGAGCAACCCCGACTGGGCGCAGGCAGACGGCCGCAAGCCGGAGGCGTGGCACTGGGAGTACAGCCCCCTCTGACCCGCCCTGACCCGCCCTGACCCGCCCTGTCGTCGTCGGGCGTGCGGTCAGGCCCAGCCGAGCTCGTGCAGCCGGTCGTCGTCGATGCCGAAGTGGTGGGCGATCTCGTGCACCACGGTGATCGCGACCTCCTCGACGACGTCGTCGCGCGTGTCGCAGATGGCGAGGGTCGGGTTGCGGTACACGGTGATCCGGTCGGGCAGCGAGCCCGCCGCCCAGTACTGGCCGCGCTCGGTGAGAGGCACCCCCTCGTACAGCCCGAGGAGCTCCGGGTCGTCGGCGGGCGCGTCGTCCTCCACGAGGACGACGACGTTGTCCATCATCGCCGCCAGGTCCGCCGGCACCTGGTCGAGGCCGTCCCGGACGGCGTCCTCGAACTCCTCGCGCGTCATCTCCACCACGGGTCCATCCTCGCCCACCCAGAGGTCCGCATCCCCGGGTGAGGACCGCCCGTGACGCCTGGGTATGCTTGCCGGGTCCAGCCCCCATCGTCTAGCGGCCTAGGACCCCGCCCTTTCACGGCGGTAGCACGGGTTCGAATCCCGTTGGGGGTACGTCCGCAGGACGTCGGCACCGACCGGCGGCCCGCGAAACAGCGCGTCCGTGCTGGTCAGGATCCGATTTCAAGATCCCGGCGAGCATGGGGTACGCTTCTTCTCGGCTCGAAACGAGCTTCCTCGGTGGGAGTCCACTCCCCACCTTGGCCCTGTAGCGCAGTTGGTTAGCGCGCCGCCCTGTCACGGCGGAGGTCGCGGGTTCAAGTCCCGTCAGGGTCGCGCATGATGCGCCCGGTTCGTCGGCAACGGCGCCCGGGCGTTCGTGTCCAAGGCTCTGTAGCTCAGTTGGTAGAGCGTTCGACTGAAAATCGAAAGGTCACCGGATCGACGCCGGTCGGAGCCACCACCGAGACCCCCACGCCACGGCGTGGGGGTCTCGTCGTTTTGTCCCAGGAATTGCCTGGACCAGCAGGGACGGGTTGAGTGGGACCGCACGGACGATCACCTCACGCAGGATCGGAGCAGCCGATGACGGACTGGGACGACGGACGCACGCCGCCCGCCGAGCAGCCACCCTCCATGGGTCGGCTCGTGGAGCAGCTGTCGGAACAGACCACGCGGCTCGTGCGCGCGGAGGTCGCGCTCGCCAAGGCCGAGATGACCGAGAAGGCGAAGCGCTCCGGCATCGGGGTCGGGCTCATCGCCGCAGCCCTCGTCATCGTGCTCTACGCGGTGGGCGTGCTCATCTGGGCCGGGATCATCGGCCTTGCCGAGGCGTGGCCCCTGTGGCTGTCGGCACTTGTCGTCGGCGTGGCCATGCTGATCGTGGCCGGCCTCGCGGGGGCTGTCGCGGCCCGCCAGCTCAAGAAGGCGGCCCGCCGGCCCGAGACGATCGACCGGGTCAAGGAAGACGTCGACACGATCAAGAAGGGGGTGCGCCGGTGACCGATCCCACGACGCCCGAGAACAAGGCCCCGGCCCCCACGACCCGCGAGCTCGAGGACGAGGTGGCCCGGACCCGTGCCGAGCTCGCCGCCACCCTCGACCACCTCGCGACGCGGCTCTCGCCGAAGTACCAGGCGAACCAACTCGCGCGGGCGACCAAGCAGGCGGCCGGCGACGCCGGCACCTTCGTCACCGGTGGCGGCATGCCCGACACCGACCCGCGGCGCAAGCGCAACGCGCAGGTCCTCCTCGGTGCCGCCGCGGCGGGCCTGGCGCTGGTCGTGATCGTCGTCGTCCGCGCCCGGCGCCACTGAACCGCCGCTGAGCACGCCGCAGGACGCCCGCGCGGGGCGTCCCGAGGCGTCCTACTTGGTGTCCGGCGTCGCCTCCTCGGAGGCGGCGCCGAGCAGCGCGCGTACCTCCGACTCCTTGTAGCGGCGGTGACCACCGAGCGTACGGATCGACGAGAGCTTCCCCGCCTTCGCCCAGCGGGTCACGGTCTTCGGGTCGACGCGGAACAGGCTGGCCACCTCGGCAGGCGTCAGCAGAACCTCGGAGTCTCCGTGGAGCGACATCCCCTGCACCTCCTGGTACGGACCGGCCCGGGCGGCGCCCGGTGTGCGGACACGGTCTCGCTCATCCATTGTGTGCAGAAAGCGGGATTGAGGCGACTTGGGCGCCGGATGAAATCGTCCGGAACGTCCTGGCATGGGACGGCATGAGGTAGTCGTGCCCGTGCGTCCGTTCTGCCGTCCTGGTCGTGCCTCCGGACCGCTGCGAACACCGGTCGGCCTCGTGACCTGAGACACGATCCGGCGTCGATCACCCGCCCCGACGGCCGTCGATGCATCCGGCACGCGCTGCGGAGTGGAGGGAATGGCTCGCAAGCATGTACCGTTGGGATCTGAACAGACGATACTTACGCACGGGGCCGCACGTCTGGGACGTTGCCAGCCCCGCTCCTACGTTGAGGGGGTCTCAGCCATGGGCCGCGGCCGTCAGAAGGCAAAGCAGACTAAGGTCGCTCGCGCGCTGAAGTACTACAGCCCCGAGACGAACTATCACGCGCTCGAGCAGGAGCTCAAGGGCAGCGAGGGTGGTCGTACCGATGTCGCGACGGAGGATCGTTACTCCTCCGGTGACGACGAGTACGACAACCCTTACCGCTCCTGGGGCGACGAGCGCTGAGTCGTCAGCACCGCGACCCCGTCTCCGACGGGCCACGGTGACGTGCACGAAGGGCCGGACGGCAGCTGCCGTCCGGCCCTTCGTTCGTTCCCGGACCGTCGTTCGTGCGGGGAGGGCGTCACCCTCCCCGCGGCGTGCCGGTGGACGACGTCAGCGGTAGTCGCCGGTCATCCGGACGGCGCCACCCTGCACGCCCTTGGTGCCGGCGACCAGGTCCTCGGCCGGGTCGGCCGGGTCGAGGTCCGCGACCGTGCCCAGCACCCACGCCGGGACGCCGCGCGCCGCGAGGGTCGCCAGCGCAGCGTCGACGCCGTCGGCGCCCACGACCGCCACCATGCCGACGCCGAGGTTGAGCGTGTTCTCGAGGTCGCGCCGCGGCACCGAGCCGAGCTCGCGCACGGTGCGGAAGACGGCGGGCACCTCCCACGAGCCGCGGTCGACCGTCGCCACCGTGCCGGCGGGGAGCACGCGCGCGAGGTTGGCTGCGAGGCCGCCGCCGGTCACGTGGGTCACCGCGTGCACCTGCGCGGCCTGGTCCTGGGCGAGGGCGAGCACGTCCCGCGCGTACACGCGGGTGGGCTCGAGCAGCTCCTCGCCCAGCGTCCGGCCGAACTCCTCGACGTGGCGGTCCAGCGACCAGCCGGCGTGCTTCACGACGGCGCGCACCAGCGAGTAGCCGTTGGAGTGCAGGCCGCTCGATCCCATCGCGACGAGCACGTCACCGGCGCGCACCCGCTCCGGGCCGAGGACCGCGTCCGCCTCGACGATGCCCGTGGCCGCGCCGGCGACGTCGTACTCGTCGGGGGCCAGCAGCCCCGGGTGCTCGGCCGTCTCGCCGCCCACGAGGGCCGTGCCGGCCACCTCGCAGGCCTGCGCGATGCCGCGCACGATGTCGGCCACGCGCTCGGGGACGACCTTGCCGGTGGCGATGTAGTCGGTCATGAACAGCGGCTCGGCGCCGACCACGACGATGTCGTCGACGACCATCCCGACGAGGTCGAACCCGATCGTGTCGTGCTTGTCGAGGGCCTGGGCGATCGCCACCTTGGTGCCGACGCCGTCGGTCGACGTCGCGAGCAGCGGCTTGCGGTACTCGCGGATCGCCGAGAGGTCGAAGAGCCCCGCGAAGCCGCCCACGCCGCCGAGGACGGCGGGGCCGTGCGTGCGGCGCACCGCGTCCTTCATCAGCTCGACGGCCTTGTCGCCCGCCTCGGTGTCGACGCCGGCCGCGGCGTAGGTCAGGGGTTCGTTCGTCACTGTGGCTCCCAGGCCGGTGGTTGAGCGTGTCGAAACCACCATCGGTCGTCGGACGGTGACTTCGACAGGCTCAGCCACCGGGGGATCTGATCAGGGGTGCTCGAGCGCGGAGCCGCCGCCGGCCCCCACGGAGACCTGCGTGAGCCCGTCCTCCGGGGCGCCGAGCGGCAGCTCGGCCTGCTCCAGCAGATGCTTGCCGAGCTGGTCGGCGGTGGGGAGCTCGATCGGGTACTTGCCCGTGAAGCAGGCGGCGCACAGCTGGGACGCCGGCTGCTCGGTGGCGGCGATCATGCCCTCGGTCGAGATGTAGCCGAGGGAGTCCGCGCCCAGGGACTGCCCGATCTCGTCCGGGCTGAGGCCGTTCGCGATGAGCTCGGCCCGTGACGCGAAGTCGATGCCGTAGAAGCACGGCCACTTCACCGGCGGGGACGAGATGCGCACGTGCACCTCCGCCGCGCCCGCCTCGCGCAGCATCCGGATCAGGGCCCGCTGCGTGTTGCCGCGCACGATCGAGTCGTCGACGACGACGAGGCGCTTGCCGCGGATCACTTCCTTGAGCGGGTTGAGCTTGAGGCGGATGCCGAGCTGGCGCAGCGTGTCGGACGGCTGGATGAAGGTGCGGCCCACGTAGGCGTTCTTGGTGAGGCCCTGCCCGAACGGGATGCCCGACTCCGCGGCGTACCCGACGGCGGCCGGCGTGCCGGACTCCGGCGTCGGGATGACGAGGTCCGCCTCCACCGGGTGCTCCCGGGCGAGCGTGCGGCCCATCTCGACGCGCGACGCGTGCACGGAGCGCCCGTTGATCGTGTTGTCGGGGCGGGCGAGGTAGACGTACTCGAAGACGCAGCCCGCGCGCTCCGGCTCGGCGAACTTCTCGGAGCGCAGGCCGTCGGCGTCGATCGTGATGAGCTCGCCCGGCTCGACGTCGCGCACGTACGACGCGCCGACGATGTCCAGGGCCGGCGTCTCGGACGCGACCACCCAGCCGCGCTGCAGGCGGCCCAGCACCAGCGGGCGCACGCCCTGCGGGTCGCGCGCCGCGTACAGCGTGCCCTCGTCCATGAAGACGAGCGAGAAGGCGCCGCGCAGCTTCGGCAGCACCTCGAGCGCCGTCTGCGCGAGGGTGTGGTCGGCGTCGCCGGCGAGCAGGGCCGTGATGAGCGCCGTGTCGGTCGTGTTGCCACGCGCCAGCTCGCCGCGGCGCTGGGCGCCGTAGCGCTCGGCCACGAGGTTCACGAGCTCGGCGGAGTTCGTCAGGTTGCCGTTGTGCCCGAGGGCGACGGTGCCGCCCGCGGTCGCGCCGAGCGTCGGCTGGGCGTTCTCCCAGGTCACGCCGCCGGTGGTGGAGTACCGGCAGTGGCCCACCGCGAGGTGGCCGGTGAGGGCGTCGAGCGCCGTCTCGTCGAAGACCTGGGACACGAGGCCCATGTCCTTGTAGACGAGGATCTGCTCACCGTTGCTGGTGGCGATGCCCGCGGACTCCTGTCCGCGGTGCTGCAGGGCGTACAGGCCGAAGTAGGCGAGCTTCGCGACCTCCTCGCCGGGGGCCCAGACCCCGAAGACGCCGCACGCGTCCTGGGGGCCCTTCTCGCCGGGCATGAGGTCATGGTTCAGGCGGCCGTCAGGGCGCAAGGGCATGGTTCGAGTATCCCACAGGGCCCCGGTGCCTCGACCGGCCCGGACGCGTCAGCGGCGGCGCAGGCTGCGCCGGTCGGAGATCACCGCGATCAGCCCGCCGACGCCCAGGCCCAGCGCGATACCCCCCAGGATGGTCACCGACACGTAGACGCCGGGCTTCATCAGGGTCTCGGCCGAGCCGGAGACGTCGATGAGCCAGGTCGAGAAGATCAGCCCGACGACGGCGCCCACCAGGGCGCCCATCCACAGGAAGACCGGGTACTTCGGGGCGCGGCGGACGCGGTCCGGGTCGACCAGCAGCGTCACGTCCTGCGGCTCCTGCCCGTCGTCCGCTCCCTCCGGGCCGGCGCCGCGCGCGGCCCCGCCCGCCTCGGCGGCCGAGGGCTCGGCGGGCGACGTCGCGGGGTGCTCCGACGGGGCCTCGGCGTCGTGCGCCGGGGCGTCGGCGGCCGCGCCGTCGGGTGCCGGGGCGTCCTGGTCGGGGGTCGAGCTGCTCACCCCTCGAGCCTAAGCCACCCACCGGCACCCGACGGCCGCCCGGTCAGGCGGCGCCCAGGTCCTTCCAGGGCCCCCACGACGTCGCGCCGGGCTCGTCGTGGCGGGAGTACCACTGCGCCTGCCACCGGTGCCCGTCGTGCACGACGACGTCCCCCTTGCCGTACACCGCGGTGCTCGTCCACGCCGCGAAGGTGCCCGCGGACGTCACGACCGGGGCGCCGACCTCCGCCCACGGGCCGTACGCCGACGCTCCGGGGCGGTCGCCGCGCGACCACCACAGAGCCTCGAAGAGCCCGCCCTCGAACGCGACCCGGTCGCCCTTGCCGTACGTGGCCTTGGCCTCCCAGGCCGGGGCCGCCGGCGCGAGGTCCAGCCCGACGAGCAGCGGGTCGTGGTCCGACGACCGGAACGGGGTCTCGTCGTACAGGATCGTGGCGTTGTAGTTGTACCGGCTGTACTCGTTCGCGATCGGCTCGTAGGCGTTGACGTTCCAGATGTCGGTGCCGGTCACCCGGTCGATCAGCCCCGGCGACGCGAGCGCGTGGTCGAGCGAGCCGACCGCGCCGTCGAACGCGTAGGTGTACTCGCCCGTGGTCGGCCCCAGGTCGGTGTACCCCGCGTCCGTGAGCACGGCGACCGGGTCCTCCTGCTCGTAGGAGTTGAGGTCGCCCACGAGCAGCACCGCGTCGGAGCCGGCGTCCTCCGCGACGTCGTCGGCGAAGGCCACCAGCGCGGTCGCCTGCCGCACCCGGGACTCGTTCGAGGCGCCCTGGCCGTCGCCGCTGTCCGCGTCCCCGGGCCAGGGGCCGGCCGACCCCTTCGACTTGAAGTGGTTGGTGATGACCACGACGTCGTCGCCGGGGTCCGCGTCGACCCCGCCGGCGGGCTGGAACACCTGCGCCAGCGGCTGGCGGGCGTTGCCGAACGCCTCCGGGTCGTCGAGGATCCGCGACTCCCCCACCGGCTCCGCCCCCGCGGTGCGGTAGACGAAGGCGGTACGGATCACGTCCTCGCTGTCCGGCAGGTCGGACGGCGACGCGACGAACGCCCAGGTGCCCGCGCCGTCGTGCCCGTTGAGCGCGTTCACGAGGTCGGAGAGCGCCTGGTCGCGGTCCTTGCCGAAGGCCGCCGAGTTCTCGATCTCCTCGAGCCCGACGACGTCGGCGCCCAGTGCGGAGATCGCGGCGACGATCTTGGTCTGCTGCCGCTCGAGGTCCTCGGCCTCGGCGGCGCCGCGGGCGTCGCAGCCGTCCTGGACGGTGACCGGGTCTCCGGCACGGTCGGTGTAGTAGCGGCAGCCCGTGAGCTGGTCGCCGGTCGTCGTGAAGTAGTTGAGCACGTTGAACGTGCCCACCTGCAGCGTGCCGCCGACGTCCTCCGGCGACGCCTCGCGGGTGTCCTCGAACGTCGCGGGCTGCACGTCGGCGGCGACGTCCGGCGTGAGCCGGTGCTGCGGCTGCAGCCCCCAGGCGTCGTACCGGTAGTCCAGGACGACGGGGCGGGTGAACGTGACGGCGGCGCCGACCCGGACCGGGTCGCCGCCCGTGAGCCACGGCAGCGGCTGCGACGAGTTCGCCGCCGAGCCGTAGTTCGTCGACGCGCCGTCGTCCAGCAGGACGGCGCGCGCCGCGTTGTCCTCGGCCTGCTGCTTCGCCTCCACCGACCCCGGGCGCCCGGCCGTCGTCGGCTGGACCAGCGGCGAGTCGCCCGCGGCCAGTCCGATCGTGCCGTAGAAGTTCGTGTCGTAGTTGTCCGTGACGGTGAAGTCGCCCTGCGGCGCGAAGAGCATGCCCTCCAGCGCCTCGCGCTCGGCGTCGGTCGCGGGCCAGGCGGTGGCCAGCGGCTCGACGGCGCCGGGCTCGTCGAGCGTCGTCCACGAGTCCGCGGTGACCTCGGTGAGCCCCTGGTGCTCGCTGACCTCGCCGGTGACCTCGACGTGGTCGCCGACCTCGAGCTCGGCCGCCGCGGCGCGGGAGTACACGAACACGGCGTCGGAGGCGCCGGGCGTCGCGTCGTCGGCAGGGTCGCCGCCGGTGCCCGCCGTCTGCAGGTAGAGGCCGTCGAACCCGCCCGTCGGGAAGGTAGCGGTCACGACGCCGGTGGTCGTCACGGTCTTCCCTGCCAGCGGCGACGTCGCGCCGGTGCCCTGGATCTCGGCGATCGTCGCGTCCTGGCCCGGGCCCGGGTCGGTGCCCGGGTCCGTGCCGCTCGCGGCCGGCGTCGGCGCCCCTGCGGCGAAGTCCGCGGCGTTGTCGGCGGTGTGCGCGTGGTCGCGGCGCGCGACCGACGTCGCGTTCGTCGTCGCGGGCGCGGGGCCGGAGCCGGCGAAGGCGTTCGCGGTCGGGCCCCAGCCGACGAGGTCGACGACCGCGTCCGCCGTCGCGCAGTCGGCGCCCGCGCAGGAGAGGCGGTCCGTCGAGCGCACGAGCGCGACCTTGGCGCCCGTGCCGGACATGGCGATGGTCCCGGTGACGTCGGGGGCCGGCAGCGCGGGGAGCGACGTGTTGGCGCCGGTGGCCTCCGCGACGAGGAACGACCCGCCCGCGGGGATCTGACCCGCCAGGTTCGTCTGGGCCCCGTTGGCCCAGGTGCCGGTGGCGGACGCGTACTGCACGGACCAGCCGTCGAGGGACACCGGCTCGTCCGTCGGGTTGTACAACTCGACGAAGTCCTGGTTGTACGCGGCGCCGCTGTTCCCGCCGCCCCCGTACACCTCGTCGATGACGACGGGCGCGTCGGGTGAGACGGCGGCGGACGCCGGGGCGGCGAGGGCGGCGCCCAGCGGGAGGACGAGCGCCGCCGCGGTGGCGGCGGCGAGCGGTCCTCGGTGGCGGGCGGGAGGGGTAGGGCTCACGGTGGCTCCTTCGCGGCGGACGTGGTGACGTCACCTCAGCAGACCCGCGTGAACCACGGTTGAACCGCAGGTCACCGGACGTCGTCGTCCGACAACCGGCGGGTGCCTGCCCGGTGCCGCTGAACGTAGCGGACAGGGCCCGCGCACGCGCCCCGAACTACCTCACCGCCCCACGAACTACCTCGCGGTGCCCGGGACTACCTCGCGGTGCCCGGGACTACCTCGCGGGATCTCGAACTACCTCGGCAGGGGCGGTCAGGGGCGGGGGCGGCGGGCGGCCTGCAGCGGCAGGAGCGCGGACAGGTCGGCGCGCTCGCCGGACGCGCTCACCCGTCCCGACGCGACGGCGTCGGTCCACGCGACGTGCCCGGTGGCCAGGCCGAGCCAGGTCGCGACGTCGGTCTCCACCACGTTGGGCGGGGTCCCCCGCGTGTGCCGCGGCCCGGCCACGGCCTGCACGGCCCCGGCCGGCGGCACCCGCACCTCCACGGAGTTGCCGGGCGCGACGTCGGCCAGCTCCTCCAACGTGAAGCGCACGGCGGTGGTCACGACGGCGCGCGAGGTGTCCCCGCCCAGCCACGCGGCCACGGCCGCCCTTCCGGCAGCAGGATCCGTCCGTCGTCGCGCAGGCACGGCAGCACCCTAAGCCTCCCCACCCACCCGCCGACGACGTCCCCACTGTCGCGCCGTCGCCCACGCAGGACGCCGCTACCCGCGCCCGGGTCGTCGAACGACGCGCGCAACGAAGCGAAGGAGGCGCCCCCTGAAGGAGCGCGAGAGCCGAAGGACGAGCGTGGGTCGGGGGTTCCTTCGCGCGGACGTATCCCTCCCGAAGTGGAGGGCGCCCTGGCGCCCGTGAACGCGTCCGCGCGAAGGAACCCCCGACCCACGCGGCAGCGAGGCGAGGATCGACCGGTCAGGAGGCGGCCAGCTCCGCCCGCACCTCCTCGCGCAGGCGCCCGTGCCGCGACGGCTCGGGCGCGGCAGCGAGCAGCGTCTTCGTGTACTCGTGCTGCGGGTTCAGGATGACGTCGTCGGACGGCCCCCGCTCCACGATGTCCCCCCGGTACATCACGAGGATCTCGTCGCTGAAGTGCCGCGCGGTGGCGAGGTCGTGGGTGATGTACAGGACGCCGAGGTTCTCCTCGCGCTGCAGCCTGGCGAGCAGGTTGAGCACCCCGAGCCGGATGGAGACGTCGAGCATGGACACGGGCTCGTCGGCGACGAGGAACCGCGCGCCGGGCGCGAGGGCCCGCGCGATGGCGACGCGCTGGCGCTGCCCGCCGGACATCTCGTGCGGTCGTTTGACGGCGTAGAGCTCGGGCGGGGTGAGGTTGACGCGCTCGAGCAGGTCGTGGACGGCCGGCTCCAGCGCCTGCCCGGCGGCGACACCGTGGATGCGCAGCGGCCGCTCCAGGTGGTGCGCCACCGTGTGGTACGGGTTGAGCGACGCGAACGGGTCCTGGAACACCATCTGCACCTGGTGCCGATAGCTCGACAGCGCTCGGCCGCGACGCCCGATCGGCTGTCCGTCGAGCAGGATCTCGCCGGTCGTCGGCGTCTCGAGCTGGGAGATCATCTTGGCCACGGTCGACTTGCCGGAGCCGGACTCCCCCACGAGGGCGATCGTCTTCCCGGGTTCGAGCGTGAACGACACGTCGTTCACGGCGCGCAGGGTGCCGCGCCGGACGCCGCTCCGGACGGTGAACTCCTTGACGAGGTTGCGGACCTCGAGGCTGCTCATGACGCCTCCCCCTCGGCGGCGTCGGTGCTGACGCCGGTGCGGACGAACGAGCCGCGGTCGCCCGTGAGGCTCGGGAACGAGTTCAGCAGCTGGCGCGTGTAGGGGTGCTGGGCCCGCGCGTAGACCGACTCGGACGTGTCGAGCTCGACGATGCGGCCGGCGCGCATGACGGCGATGCGGTCGCTGATCTCGAGCAGCAGCGGCAGGTCGTGGGTGATGAACACGACGGCGAAGTTGAACCGCTCGCGCAGGCGCATGATCTCGCGCAGGATGCCCCGCTGGACGACGACGTCGAGCGCCGTCGTGGGCTCGTCCATGATCATGACCTGCGGGTTGAGGGCCATCGCCATGGCGATCATGACGCGCTGCCGCATGCCGCCCGAGAGCTCGTGGGCGAAGCTGTCGAGGCGCCCCGGGTCGACGCCGACGAGCGCGAGCAGCTCCGCCGAGCGCGCGGCGCGCTCCGCCTTGCCCATCTGGGGCCGGTGCGTGGTGAGCACGTCACCCAGCTGCTTGCGCACGCTGATCACCGGGTTCAGCGAGTTCATCGCCCCCTGGAAGACCATGGAGACCTTGTCCCAGCGGAAGGCGCGCAGCGCGTCGCCGGAGAGCGAGACGACGTCGATGTCGGAGCCGCCCGCGTCGTGGAACGTCACCTCGCCGGAGCGCAGGATGGCCGGCGGCTTGAGGAGCCGGTTGAGGCCGTAGGCGAGGGTGGTCTTGCCACAGCCGGACTCGCCGGCGAGGCCGAGGATCTCGCCCCGGTGCAGGGTCAGGGAGACGTCGTCCACGGCGCGGACGGGCGGGTCCACCTCGTACTCGATGGACACGTGCCGGGCGGTGAGGACCGGCTCGAGGTGGGCCACGTGCGCGGCGTGCGTCGGCGACGACAGCGGGCCGGTGGTCGTGGTGGCGGTGGCGGTCATGCGTCGACCCTCTCCTTGTCGGCGGCGACGGGCTGCGTCGTGACGCGGCGGCCGAGCCTGTCCTTGCCGGCCTTGCGCGCCTCGCGCACGCTCTTCGCGGCGGCGGGGGCGAGCCGCAGCTTCGGGTTGACGATCTCGTCGATCGCGAAGTTGACGAGGGAGAGGCCGGTGCCGAAGAGGGCGATCATCAGGCCCGGCGGCACGAACCACCACCAGGCGCCACGCGTGAGCGCGCCGCCGCCCTGCGCCTCGTTGAGCATCGTGCCCCATGTGATCGAGCCGTTGGGCCCCAGGCCCAGGTAGGACAGGCCGGCCTCGCCGAGGATGGCGAGCACGATCGCGAACAGGAACTGCGACGCCAGCAGCGGCAGCAGGTTGGGCAGCACCTCGACCCCGATGATCCGCGGGGTCTTCTCCCCCGCGACGCGGGCCGCGGAGACGTAGTCGCGCACCCGCAGCGACCGGGCCTGGGAGCGCAGCACGACGGCCGGGCCGGCGAAGGCGGTGACGCCGAGGATGAGGGCCACGACCCACAGGCTGCGCACCTGCAGGTAGCTGGCGACGACGATCATCAGCGGCAGGCCGGGGATGACGAGCATGATGCCGGTGACGAGCGAGAGGAACTCGTCGGTCCAGCCGCGCAGGTAGCCGGCGACGACGCCGAAGAGGAGCGCGAGGAGGATCGCGACCACCCCGGCGGAGACACCGACGATCAACGAGCCGCGCGCGCCCTCCGCGAGCTGGGCGAGCACGTCGTAGCCGAGACTGGTGGTGCCCAGCCAGTGGCCGGGCTGCGGCGGCAGCAGCGCGTCGTTCCCGGAGCTGCGGGGGTCCTGCGTGACGAACGGGCCGACGATCGCGAAGAGCACGATCGCCCCGATGAGGATGAGCCCGGCGAGGAGCTTGCCCGACAGGGAGGGCATCATCTGGCGGACGCCCGACTTCTTGACGGGTGGCGTGGCGGGTGCGCTGGTGGGTGTGGTGGTGTCGGTGTCAGTCATGGTGCCGCGTCCTCGGGTCCAGGAAGCCGTAGATGAGGTCCATGAGGAACAGCGCCGCGAGGACCGCGAGAGTGATGACGAGGAACACGCCCTGCATGAGCGCGTAGTCGTTGTTGCGCACCGCCGTGATCATGAGCTTGCCGACGCCGGGGTACGTGAAGACCTGCTCCATGACGAGGGAGCCCGCGACGACGAAGCCGAGCGAGACGCCGAACCCCGCGAGGGAGGGCAGCGCGGCGTTGCGCATCGCGTACGTGGTGAACACGCGGCGGGGCCGCAGCCCCTTGGCCTCCGCCGTCGTGACGTAGTCCTCCGACAGCGTGGAGACCATCATGTTGCGCATCCCGAGCAACCAGCCGCCCACCGACGAGATGACGATCGTCACCGCCGGCAGGAACGCGTGGTAGAGCACCGAGCCGACGAACGCCCAGCTCCACTCGGGCCCGTTGAAGTGGAAGACGTCGTAGGCGCCGATGATGGGGAACCACTGGAGGCTCACGGCGAACACGAAGATGAGCACCAGGGCCACCCAGAAGTAGGGCAGCGACTGCAGCATCGTCGTGCTGGGCACGAGGCTGTCCACCCAGGTGCCGCGCTTCCAGCCGGCGAGCGCGCCGAGGCCGATGCCCAGCACGAACGAGATGATCGTGGCCGTGCCGACCAGGCCGAGCGTCCACGGCAGCGCGTCGCCGATGAGCTCGGTGACCGGCGTCGGGAAGTTGGTCACGGAGACGCCCAGGTTGCCGGTGAGGACGTTCTTCCAGTACGTGAGGTACTGCTCCCACAGGGTCTGGTCCTCGGCCGCCCCCAGCAGGAGCCGGATGCTGTTCTCCGTGCCCGCCGGGATCCCGCCGGCGCGCTGCAGCTTGGCCATGAGGATCGAGAAGGGGTCGCCCGGCAGCAGGCGCGGGATGAAGAAGTTCAGGGAGATCGCGGCCCACAGGGTCACGGCGTAGAAGCCGATCCGTCTGGCGTAGAACTTCATGGGGTCGGGCCGCCCTTCGGTGTCGCGGGCATGCGGCTCCTCCTCGTCGTGGCGTCGCGGCGTCGTGCTGGTCGTGCGGGTGACCGGCGGGCTGGGAACCAGCCCGCCGGTCACCGTGGGGGACGGGCTACTCGGCGCCGCCGAGCCTGCCGAGGACGACGCCCGACGACGGCCCCTGCCACGACGGCGGGAACATGTACATGTCCTCCTCCGTGGGCCAGCCGGTGAACTTCGTCGTGTTGAAGAACGTCTGCGTGCCGTTCACGACGATCGGGATGTACGGCAGGTCGGAGACGATGTGCTCCTGGACGGTGGCGTAGGCCTCCTTCTTGGCGGCCTCGTCGTTCGTCTCGGAGGCGGCCTGGACGGCAGCGTTCACCTCGTCGTCGTCGTACCGCGAGATGTTCCACTCCCCCGGCTCGAGGGCGGTGCCGACCTTTTGGGTGTAGTCGCCCGTGAACCACTCGCGGTAGATCTGGAACGGATCCGCCAGCGAGGTGCCGACGACGCCGCCCATGATGAGCTCGAACTCCCCGGAGACGCGGGCGTCGGCGAACTCGTTCCAGGAGATGGTGGACGCGGTGACCTTGAGACCCGCGGCCTTGGCCTGCTCCTCGATGAGCTTGGCGGCGTTGTTGAAGTCCGACCACCCGTCGACCGACGTCAGCGTGAGGTCGATCGGCGTGCCGTCCTTGCCGTAGAAGCCGTCGGCGTCCTTGGTGTAGCCGGCCTCCTCGAGGATCTTCCCGGCCGCGGCCGCGTCGGCGCTCTGCGGCGACTCCTTCGGCATGCCGTCGGCGATCCACTTGTCGTCACGGCCGAGCAGCGCGAACGTGGGCGAGATCGGCTGGGCGAGCCCGACGAACGCCTTCTCGGCGATGGCCGACCGGTCGATCGCGACGTCGAGCGCCTGGCGGACGGCGACGTCCGTCTGCGCACCCTCGCAGCCGAGGTCGGTGTTGGAGCAGGTGTAGAGCACCACCGGGTCGACCGGGGTGTTCACGTACCCGAAGCCGCCGGTGGAGGTGACGCGCTCGGGGTCCGGCACGAACATCGTGGTCCAGTCGATCTCGCCGGTGGTGAGCAGGTCCTCCGCCGACTGGTTGGCGTCGATGCCGACGTACCGCAGCGAGGCCACCTTCGGCGCGCCGCCCCAGTAGTTCGGGTTCGCCTTCGCGGTGTAGGCCGCGTTCGACGCCGTGTCGAGCATGTACGGGCCGGTGCCCACCGGGGCCTCGGCGTTGTCCCAGGCGACGAGGCCCTGGAGGGCGTTGCCCTCGGCGTCCTCGCCGGAGTCCGCCTCGTGCTCGGAGAACACGTGCTCCGGCACGATGTACGTGCTGCCCAGGATGGCGAACTCGTTGGCGTAGGCCGGCTCGGCGAACGAGAACACCACGGTGGACTCGTCCTTGGCGACGGCGTCGTCGAGGTAGGCGGGCTTGGCCGTGTCGTTGGTGAAGGAGTAGACGACGTCCTCCGCGGTGAAGGGCTCGCCGTCGTTCCACGTCACCCCGCCGCGGATCTTCACCGTGAGCTCGGTGCCGTCCTCGTTCCACTCGAACGACTCGGCGAGCATCGGCGTGGGGTCGACGTCCTGCAGCTTGTTGTACGCGAACAGCGTCTCGTAGATGCCGCCGTTGGCGAGGTGCAGCACGCCCACCGCGTAGGGGTTGAAGTTGGGGGTGATCGGGGTCTGGGACCCCGCCCAGATCACGAGCTCCTGGTCGGTGGCCGCGCCCTCGGCGGCCGGGGCGCCCGTGCTGTCGCCGCCCTCCTCCCCGGTGGAACCGGAGCACCCGGCGGCCAGGAGGGTCACGCTCGTCAGAGCCGCGGCCGCCATCAGCCACCGGCCTCGCGTGATACGTCGGTTCATCGTGGGTCCTTCCGGTCGGCGACGCGTCCTCGCGCCGCGGTGGTACCGCAATGGCCGTAGGGCAGGCACCCTAACGAATAGGTCAGGGGTCGCCGCTAGAGGATGAATCGTTATAAGGCAGGAGTGTTATCAAAACGTCACCTCACCACGCCGCGCACATCGGGCGACAGGGGCGTGGTGCGGTGCGGTGGGGGGCTCGCACCCGCGCACGAGCTCGCGGGAGGGCGGAGAGCAGCACGGGGGACCGCGCGCTCGGGCGCGTCAGCGCAGCGTGAAGAGCACCCGCCGGTCGGGCACGGACGCCTCGGCGAGCGTGGCTCGGACGCGTTCGCCGAGCGGCAGGTCGGCCCCCTCGAGCCGGGCCCGCACTGCGGGCTCCGTCAGCATGACCTCGCCGCGCCGGACGCCGTCCTTGTCGCCGTCACGCACGTCGACGACGACGCCGTCGAACGTCTCGCCCTCGCGGCCGGCGAGCAGCGCCGCCTCGACCACGTCGACGCAGCCGCGCTCGAACGCGCCCGCAGTGCGCGACGCCGCCGCCATCGTCTCGGGCAGGGCGGGCAACGCCTCGGTCACCCACGCCGGCGGTTCCTTGCTCGCGGCGTGCGCGAGGCACACCTCCGTGGCGTACCGGTCCGCGAGCCGGCGCAGCGGGGCCGTGACGTGGGCGTACTCGGCCCCGATCGCGGCGTGCCGCGCGTCCGCGGGCAGCGCGACCGGCGCCCCGCCGTCCGGCCCGGGCACCCCGAAGGCCAGGTAGCCCGCGCCCCGGAAGAGCGACGTCGCCTCGGCGAGGAACGCCGCGTGCGCGGGCCGACGGGACTCCAGCGTCGGGACGAGCTGCGCGTACGAGACCTCGTCGGGCCAGCCGATGCCGAGCGCCGCCGCCGTCCGCCGCAGCCGCGCGATGTCGCGGTCGTCCGCCGGGGGGAGCGTCCGCAGCAGGCCCACGCCCGCCTCGCGCATCATCGCCGCCGCGGCGATCCCGGTGAGCAGGGAGATCTGCGCGTTCCAGCCCTCCACCGGCAGCGTGCGGCGCAGCTCGAGCGAGAACGACCCGTCGGCCTGCGGCACGATCTCCTGCTCGGGCACCTCGAGCGACACGCCGCCGCGGTCGCGCTCGCGCGCCTGCCGCAGCCGCCCGACGTCGGCCAGCAGGGACAGGGAGTCCGGCGCGGTGCCCGCGTCGAGCTGGGCCTGGGCCTCGCCGTAGGTCAGGCGGGCGCGAGAGCGGACGGTCGCGCGCGTCACGGAGCTGCTGGTGATCTCGCCGTCCGCGTCCAGCCCGATCGTCCACAGCACGGCGGGCCGGTCCTCCTCGGGCAGCAGGCTCGCGGCGCCCTCGGACAGCACGGTCGGGTGCAGCGGCGTGCGCACGTCCGGCCCGTAGACGGTGGTGCCGCGGCGGTGCGTCTCGGCGTCGAGCGCGCCGCCCGGCTGCACGAACGCGGCGACGTCCGCGATGGCGTACCGGACGATGTATCCGCGCCCCGACGACGCGACGTGCACCGCCTGGTCGAGATCCATCGAGCCCGGCGGGTCGATGGTCACGAGCTCGACGTCGCGGCGGTCCTGGCGGCCCTGCCGGCCGTCGTCGCCGAGGGCCTGCCCGCCGTCCGCGGCGGACGTCTCCGCCTCGTCGCGCACCTCGGCGGGGAACATCGCGGGCAGGCCGACCTCGGCACGGAGGGCGGCGAGGGCGTCGGCGACCTCGGCCGGGCCCGCCTGGGCGAGATGGAGCTGACGCGTCGGCACGGCTCGACCGTAGCGGCGCACCGGCCGGGCCGCGCGCCGAGCGGCGGCCGGGGCCCTATGGCGTGCGTCGCGTTTTCGACAGGCTCCGCCACGGCCAGATATCTTGATGTCAAACAATCTCTCGTCCACCACTGCCCTGCCTAGGGAGCAACGCCGCATGACCACCGAGTCCCGGCCCGAGGCCGCCACGATCATCTACACGCACACCGACGAGGCGCCGCTGCTCGCGACGTACTCGTTCCTCCCGATCGTCGAGGCGTACGCCGCCCAGGCCGGGGTCACGCTCGAGACGCGCGACATCTCCCTCGCCGGGCGCATCCTCGCCCAGTTCCCCGAGCGCCTGACGGACGAGCAGCGCGTCGCCGACGACCTCGGCGAGCTGGGCGCCCTGGCGACCACGCCCGAGGCCAACATCATCAAGCTGCCGAACATCTCCGCGTCCGCGCCGCAGCTCAAGGCCGCCGTCGCCGAGCTGCAGGGCCAGGGCTACGACATCCCGGACTACCCCGAGGACCCGAAGACCGACGCCGAGAAGGACGTGCGCGCCCGGTACGACAAGGTCAAGGGCTCGGCCGTGAACCCGGTGCTGCGCGAGGGCAACTCGGACCGCCGCGCCCCCGCGTCGGTGAAGAACTACGCCAAGGCCCACCCGCACCGCATGGGCGCCTGGTCGGCCGACTCCAAGACGAACGTCGCGACGATGGGCCACGACGACTTCTTCTCCAACGAGAAGTCCGTCGTGATGCCCGCCGCCGACACCCTGACCATCCGCCTCGTCACGCCGGCCGGCACCACGGTGCTCAAGGACGGCCTGAAGGTCGAGGAGGGCGAGGTCGTCGACGCGACGTTCCTCTCCGTCGCCGCGCTGAACACGTTCCTCGCCGAGCAGGTCGCGCGGGCCAAGGCCGAGGGCGTGCTGTTCTCGGCGCACCTCAAGGCCACGATGATGAAGGTCTCGGACCCGATCATCTTCGGCCACGTCGTGCAGGCCTTCTTCCCGGACCTCTTCGCGAAGTACGGCGACCAGCTCAAGGCCGCGGGCATCTCCCCCAACGACGGCCTCGGCGGCCTCCTCGCCGCCGTCGACCGGCTCCCCGACGGCGCGGCGATCCGGGCCGCCGTCGAGCAGGGCCTGTCCGACGGCCCGGCGCTCGCCATGGTCGACTCCGACAAGGGCATCACCAACCTGCACGTGCCGTCCGACGTCATCATCGACGCCTCCATGCCCGCGATGATCCGCGGCGGCGGCCACATGTGGGGCCCGGACGGCAAGGAGCACGACACGCTCGCCGTCATCCCCGACTCGTCGTACGCCGGCGTGTACCAGACCGTCATCGACGACTGCCGCGCGAACGGCGCCCTCGACCCGGCCACGATGGGCTCGGTGCCGAACGTGGGCCTCATGGCCAAGAAGGCCGAGGAGTACGGCTCGCACGACAAGACGTTCGAGATCCCCGCGGACGGCACCGTCGAGGTCGTGAACGCCGCGGGCGACGTGCTCATCAGCCACGACGTGCAGGCCGGCGACGTCTGGCGCGCCTGCCAGACCAAGGACGTCGCGATCCGCGACTGGGTCAAGCTCGCCGTGAACCGCGCCCGCGCCACCGGCTCCCCCGCCGTGTTCTGGCTCGACGCGCAGCGCGCCCACGACGCGCAACTCATCGCCAAGGTCGAGGAGTACCTGGGCGACCACGACACCGACGGCCTCGACATCCACGTGATGGCGCCGGCCGAGGCGACGGCCTTCTCGCTCGCGCGGATCCGCCAGGGCCTGGACACCATCTCGGTGACGGGCAACGTGCTGCGCGACTACAACACGGACCTGTTCCCGATCCTCGAGCTGGGCACGTCGGCCAAGATGCTGTCGGTCGTGCCGCTGATGAACGGCGGCGGCCTCTTCGAGACCGGCGCCGGCGGCTCCGCCCCGAAGCACGTGCAGCAGCTCCTCGCGGAGAACTACCTGCGCTGGGACTCGCTCGGCGAGTTCTTCGCGCTGGCCGCGTCCTTCGAGCACCTGGCCACCGTGACCGGCAACGCGCGCGCCCAGGTGCTCGCGGACACCCTCGACCGCGCCACGGGCACGTTCCTCGACCAGGACAAGTCCCCGACGCGCCGCGTCGGCGGCATCGACAACCGCGGCTCGCACTTCTACCTCGCCCTGTACTGGGCGCAGGAGCTCGCCGCGCAGTCGGACGACGCCGAGCTGGCCGCCGCGTTCGGCCCGCTGGCCGCGTCGCTCGCCGAGCAGGAGGCCACGATCGTCGACGAGCTCGTCGGCGTGCAGGGCTCGCCCGCCGACGTCGGCGGCTACTACCGCCCCGACGCGGCCAAGGCCGCCGCCGTGATGCGCCCGTCCGCCACCTTCAACACGGCGCTCGAGGCCCTCTGACGCACCCGCCGGTTGAGCTTGTCGAAACCCAGGACGTGGTTTCGACAAGCTCAACCGGCGATGTTCCTCCTACCAGGACCAGCCGCGGGAGCTGAGCTCCAGCTCCTCGCGCAGCCGCTCGGCGGACTCGGCACGCTCGCCGGCGGGCCTCGGCAGGTCGACGACGCCGAGCCCGGCCAGGCGGCAGGCCTCGCGGAGCAGGGCGTCGTACGCGTCCTGGGCCGCGCGGGCGTGGTGGGCGCGGGCGTAGACCTGCGGGTCGTCGTCGATGGCGCGCAGCTCGCGGGCGAGCTCCCCGAGGCGCACCTGGACGGTCAGCGTGACGAGGGGGTCGAAGGCCGTGGCACGACGCCTGCCCGCCCGCCGGGCGACGGCGTCGTGGTGCGCGCCCGAGCGTGCCCACGACCGCGCGGCGAGCGCCGCGACCAGCGCGAGCGACGCCGACAGGAACGCCAGCTGCCACGTCATCGGAGCACCACCTCCGCACCGTTTTTCAGCCTATGCCGGGCGGGTCGCGCACGCGACAATCGGCGGCATGCCGGCGCCCCGCCCGATCCTCGCGACGATCGTCGCCCTGGTCGTGCTGCTGCTCACCGCCTGCGGCCCCACCGCTCCCCCGCAGGCAGCCGAGCCGCCCCTCGTGCTCGCCGCCGCCGAGGCGGTGCCGGCCGGCGCGACCGGCGTCGTCGACGTCGGGGGCCGCCCCGTCCAGCTCCACGTGCCGCCCGCGTACGACGCCGACCACCCCGCCCCGCTGCTCGTCGTCCTGCACGGCTTCGGCTCCGACGCGGCGCGCGTGGACGCCCTGCTGGGTCTGCGGGACGAAGCCCTGTCGCGCGGCGCGCTCTACGCGCTCCCGCAGGGCACGGAGGGCCCCGACGGCCGCCGGTTCTGGAACGCCAGCGACGCCTGCTGCGGCGCTGACCGGGCCGGCGTCGACGACTCCGCGTACCTCGCGCAGGTGATCCGCACGCTCACGACCACGTACGCCGTCGACCCCGAGCGCGTCGCGGTGTTCGGGTACTCGAACGGCGGGTTCATGGCCTACCGGGCGGCCTGCGACCACGCCGACCTCGTGTCGGTCGCGGTCTCGCTCGCGGGCGCGATGCCGGCCGACGACGGCGCCTGTCGCCCCTCGCGCCCGGTGACCGTGGTGCAGGCGCACGGCACCGACGACGCCGTCATCCGCGCGGGCGGCGGCCTCCGGGACGGGCACGCCTACCCCGCGGCGGCGGAGTCGGCCGCCGCCTGGGCACGCGTGGACGGCTGCGCGGCGACCCCGGTCACCGCGCCCGGCCGCCGCGACCTCGACGTCGCCCTCCCCGGCGCCGAGACCACGGTGACGACCTGGTCCGGGTGCTCGGCCGGGACCTCGGTCGAGCTGTGGTCGATCGCGGGGGCGGGCCACGCACCCGCGCTCGGCGGGACGTTCGCGACGGCGGTGCTCGACGTCGCGACCCGCGGGCGCTGAGCCGGCCCGCCCGGTCCGACGGACCAAGGGTCGCCTGGCCTTGCTGGCGGTGCCCCGGAAGGCTCTCTAACCTGGAATGGTTCAAGAGAGCGATCGTCACCGGAAGGCAGGTTCACCCATGACCACTCCCACGATGAAGCGCAGCACCCCCCGCGCCGAGGCGTCCGACAAGCTCCGTGCCCACCTCCAGCGCGTCCTCGTCGCGCTGGTCGACCTGCACGTCCAGGGCAAGCAGGCCCACTGGAACGTCACCGGCCGCGGCTTCCGCGACCTGCACCTGCAGCTCGACGAGCTGGTCGACGTGGCCCGCGAGCACAGCGACACCGTCGCCGAGCGGCTCCGCGCCCTGCAGGCCGTGCCCGACGGCCGCACCGAGACGGTCGCCACCACCACCGACCTGTCGCCCTACCCGGCCGGCCTGGTGTCGGTCGAGGACACGGTCGACGCGATCGTCGAGCGCGTCGCGCAGACCGTCGAGGTCGCGCGCGAGGTGCACGACGACGTCGACGCCGAGGACCCGACCACCGCCGACCTGCTGCACGAGATCATCACCGACCTCGAGAAGCAGGCCTGGATGATCTCCTCGGAGAACACCGAGGCCTGAGCGAACCTCGACGGCTCACAGCGACGGCGCGACCCCGGGCGGGGTCGCGCCGTCGTCGTCTGTCCGGACCGGCGCGTCAGGGGCGGGGAGGTACGCGACCCCGGCATCGAGGTCGACGCCGAACGGCGCGCCCTCGGCCGGGGTCTGCACGATGTCGAGCCGCTGACGCTCCTTCTCCGCGGTGAGGTGCGCGCGGCTCGGCTGGAAGATCTCGACCAGCTCGCCGAACATCCCCGAGCCCGCGCTCTCGCCGTTCTCGCCGCCCTCGCGCGATGCCGGACGACGGGCGTTCGCCAGCCGTTCGACGAACAGCACGACGACCACCAGGGTCGCGATGACCCCCACCACGCCGAGCAGCACCGGCAGCCAGCTCATGCGGCCAGCCTAGACCGCCCGTGCGGACAGCCCGGAGCCCTCAGATGACGCCGAAGGCGATCATCGCGTCGGCGACCTTGGTGAAGCCGGCGACGTTGGCGCCGACGACGTAGTCGCCGGGCGCCTCGTACTCCTCCGCCGTGGCGAGGCAGTTGTCGTGGATGCCGGTCATGATCTCGGCGAGGCGGGACTCGGTGTAGTCGAAGCTCCACGAGTCGCGCGACGCGTTCTGCTGCATCTCGAGCGCGGAGGTCGCGACGCCGCCGGCGTTCGCGGCCTTGCCCGGGCCGAACAGCACGCCGGCCTCGCGCAGCAGGGCCACGGCCTCCGGGGTGGTGGGCATGTTGGCGCCCTCCGCGACGGCGCGCACGCCGTTCGCCACGAGCTGCTTGGCGTCGGCCTCGGAGAGCTCGTTCTGGGTGGCGCAGGGCAGCGCGACGTCCGTCGGGACGTCCCAGATGCTGCCGTCGGAGACCAGGCGGGCCCCGGGGCGGCGGTCGACGTAGTCGGACACGCGGCCGCGCTGGACCTCCTTGACCTCCTTGAGCAGGTCGAGGTCGATGCCCTCCTCGTCGACGACGTAGCCGGACGAGTCGGAGAACGTGATCACGCGGCCGCCGAGCTGCTGCGCCTTCTCGGCCGCGTAGATGGCGACGTTGCCCGAGCCGGACACCGACACGCGGCGGCCGTCGAGGCTCTCGCCCTTCGTGCCGAGCATGCTCTGGGCGAAGAGGACAGCGCCGTAGCCGGTGGCCTCGCGGCGCACGAGCGAGCCGCCCCACGTGAGGCCCTTGCCGGTGAGCACGCCGGACTCGTAGCGGTTCGTGATCCGCTTGTACTGGCCAAAGAGGTAGCCGACCTCGCGGGCGCCCACGCCGATGTCGCCGGCGGGCACGTCCGTGTACTCGCCGATGTGGCGGTACAGCTCGGTCATGAACGACTGGCAGAACCGCATGACCTCGCCGTCGGACCGGCCGCGCGGGTCGAAGTCGGAGCCGCCCTTGCCGCCGCCGATCGGCAGGCCGGTGAGGGCGTTCTTGAAGATCTGCTCGAAGCCGAGGAACTTCACGATCCCCAGGTACACCGAGGGGTGGAAGCGCAGGCCGCCCTTGTACGGGCCGAGGGCGGAGTTGTACTCGACGCGGAAGCCGCGGTTGATCCGCACGCGGCCCGTGTCGTCCACCCACGGCACACGGAAGATGATCTGCCGCTCCGGCTCGCAGATGCGCTCGAGCACGGCGGCCTCGACGTACTGCGGGTTCTTGCGCAGCACCGGGCCGAGCGACTCGAAGACCTCGCGCACCGCCTGGTGGAACTCCACCTCGCCGGGGTTACGACGCAGCACCTCGGCGAACACAGGCTGCAGACGGTCTTCCATGGGGGCTCCTCCCGAGTTCTGGGGAGCGCGCCCGCGGGGCCCGGAGGGCGGCACGGCACACGCACGACCTTCGCAGCCTAGACGTTCGCGAGACGCCATCTCACGCCACGAGACGGCGCCCCGCGCGACGTCGGTCAGCCGAAGATGCGCGGCAGCGTGCCCTCGTGCGCCTCGCGGGCCTCCGCGAGCGGCACGGTGAACGTCTCGCCGTCGAAGCCGCCGGCCACGACGAGCGCGTCCCCGCCGGTGCGGCCCAGGCGCAGCACCGGGACGCCGGCGGCCTCGGCCACCGCGACGAGCTCGGACTCGTGCTCCGGGTCCACGGCCACCAGCGCGCGGGCGGTGGACTCGCTGAACAGCGCGGCGAACGGCGTCACGCCGTCCCGGCCGGTCACGCCGTCGAGCGCGACGTCGGCCCCCACGCCGTAGCGCAGCGACGCCTCGAGCAGCGCCTGCGCGAGGCCGCCCTCGGACAGGTCGTGCGCCGCCGCCACGAGGCCCTGCTCGCGCGCCTCGACCAGCGCGGACGCGAGCGCGCGCTCGGCCGCCAGGTCCACGCCGGGCGGCAGGCCGCCGAGGTGGCCGTGCTCGACGTCGGCCCACGCGGAGCCGTCGAGCTCGTCGGCCGTGCGGCCCAGCAGCAGGATCGACAGGCCCTCGGCGCGCCAGCCGGACGGCACCGCGGTGCGCACGTCGTCGATCACGCCCAGCACGCCGACGACCGGCGTCGGGTGGATCGACGAGTCGATCTGCCCGGGCTCGCCGGTGCCGTTGTACAGCGACACGTTGCCGCCCGTGACCGGCACGCCCAGCTCCTGGCACGCGTCGGCGAGGCCCTCGATCGCCTCGACGAGCTGCCACATCGAGTCGGGGTGCTCGGGCGAGCCGAAGTTGAGGCAGTCGGTCACGGCGAGGGGCGTCGCACCCGCCGTCGCGACGTTCCGATACGCCTCCGCGAGGGCGAGCTGGGCGCCGGTGCGGGGGTCGAGCTTGCCGTAGCGGCCGTTCGCGTCGGTCGCGAGGGCGACGCCGCGGCCGGTGGTCTCGTCGACGCGGACCACGCCGCCGTCGTCGGGCTGCGCGAGCGCGGTGTTGCCCTGCACGAAGCGGTCGTACTGGTTCGTCACCCACGCCTTGGACGCGAGGTTCGGCGACGCGAGCAGGCGCAACGCGGTCGAGCGCAGGTCGTCGGCCGACGTCGGTCGGGCGAGGCCCGCGGCCACGGTGGTGTCGGCCTGCAGGCCGTCCTGCCACGCCGGGCGGGCGTAGGGACGCTCGTAGACCGGGCCCTCGTGCGCGACGGTGCGCGGGTCGACGTCCACGATCCGCTGCCCGTGGTGGTCGATGGTGAGGCGGCCGGAGTCGTTGACCTCGCCGATGACGGCGGTCTCGACGTCCCACTTGCCGGTGATCGCGAGGAACTCGTCGAGCTTCTCGGGCGTGACCACCGCCATCATGCGCTCCTGCGACTCCGACATGAGGATCTCGCCGGCGTTGAGGGTGGGGTCGCGCAGCAGGACGTCGTCGAGCCAGACGTGCATGCCGCCGTCGCCGTTCGATGCGAGCTCGCTCGTGGCGCAGGAGATGCCGGCGGCGCCGAGGTCCTGGATGCCCTCCACCACCTGGGCGGCGTAGAGCTCGAGGCAGCACTCGATGAGCACCTTCTCCATGAAGGGGTCGCCCACCTGCACGCTCGGCCGCTTGGCCGGCACGCCGTCCTCGAAGGTCTCCGAGGCGAGGATGGAGGCGCCGCCGATGCCGTCGCCGCCGGTGCGGGCGCCGAACAGGACCACCTTGTTGCCCACTCCAGACGCGTTCGCGAGGTGGATGTCCTCGTGGCGCAGCACCCCCAGGCACAGCGCGTTGACGAGCGGGTTGCCCTGGTAGGAGCCGTCGAAGACCAGCTCGCCGCCGATGTTGGGCAGGCCCAGGCTGTTGCCGTAGCCGCCGACGCCGCTCACGACGCCGTGCACGACGCGCGCGGTGTCCGGGTGGTCGACGGCGCCGAAGCGGAGCTGGTCCATGACCGCCACGGGGCGCGCGCCCATCGAGATGATGTCGCGGACGATGCCGCCGACACCGGTTGCGGCGCCCTGGTACGGCTCGACGAACGACGGGTGGTTGTGCGACTCGACCTTGAAGGTCACCGCCCAGCCGTCGCCGACGTCGACGACGCCCGCGTTCTCGCCGATGCCGACGAGCAGGTGCTCCTTCATCTCGTCGGTGACCCGGTCGCCGAACTTCTTCAGGTGCACCTTGGAGGACTTGTACGAGCAGTGCTCGGACCACATCACGGAGTACATGGCCAGCTCGGCGGCCGTCGGGCGGCGCCCGAGCAGGTCGCGGATGCGCTGGTACTCGTCCGGCTTGAGGCCGAGCTCGGCGTACGGCTGGACCTCGTCGGGCGTGGACGCGGCGTTCTCGACGGTGTCCAGCTGGGGGCGGGGGGCGGACACGGCATCGGCACGGTCGGCAGCGGCGGTCATCAACTTCCCTCGGGTCGCACGAGTACGAATGGCGCGGGCGGCCGGAATCTTCCGGGTGCTCGGGCCGGGTGATCGCCGCACCGCCTCGCGGTGCCGGTATCCGGCGTCGGTCCGGGCGGGGGCGCCCACACGGCGCGCGGTCAGTCTACCGGCGCGCGCCGGCGCTCCCGACGGCGGCCGGACGGCAGCCGGGCACGGTGCCGGGCAGGATGGGGGCGTGCCGATCCTGCCCACCGACCGCGACCCCCGGCTGATCACCGTGCGCCGGGGCGGGAGGCTCACCGACGACCACCACCGGATGCTGGCCGAGTGGGCGGTGGCCTGCGCCGACCACGTGCTGCCCCTCTTCGAGCGCGAGGCGCCCGACGACGACCGCCCGCGGCACGCGCTCGACGTCGCCCGCGGCTGGATCCGGGGCGAGGTGCCGATGCGCGAGGCGCACCGCACCGCCTTCGTCGCGAACGCCGCCGGCAAGGGCCGCCCCGACCCCGCCCGGTTCGCCGCCCTCGCCGCCGGGCAGGCGGTCGCCGTCGCGCACGTCGCCGCGCACGACCTGGGCGCCGCCGCCTACGCGATCCGGGCCGCGAGCGCCGCCGCCCCGGAGGCCGGGCGGGAGGCCGCCCGGCTCGCCGAGCGGGACTGGCAGCGGGAGCGGATCCCGGCCGAGCTGCGCGCGCTCGTGCTCGAGGACCAGCGGGCCCGCAGCCCGATCTGCTGGGGCGCCTTCGACGACTGACGGCGGTCTCAGCCCTTCACCGACCCCGAGGCGAGACCGGCCACGTAGTACCGCTGCAGCGCCACGTACAGCACCACGCACGGGATCATCGCGACGACCGACCCGGCGGCGAGCAGCCCGAAGTCGACCTGCCCGTAGGCGCCCTGCTGCAGGTTCACCAGCGACACCGGCAGCGTGTACAGCGACGAGTCGGTGAGGAACGTCAGCGCGCCGAGGAACTCCGTCCACGACGCGAGGAACGCGTACAGCGCCGCCGTCGCCGCTCCGGGCAGCACGAGCGGCCGCAGCACCGACGCGATCATCCGCAGGGTGCCCGCGCCGTCGACGTGCGCCGAGTCCTCGATCTCGCCGGGCACCGACTCGAACGCGTTGCGCATGACGAACACGCAGAACGGCAGGTTGACCGTGGTGTAGAAGAGCACGAGGCCGAGCAGGCTGTCCGTGAGCCGCATGGCGTTCATCTGCAGGTACAGCGGGGTGAGGATCGCCTGGAACGGCACCATGAGCGTCACCAGCACCATGCCGAACAGGACACCCCGCCCGCGGAAGCCGAACTTGGCGAACCCGTACCCGGCGAGCGTCGCGAGGACGGCCGTCAGCACGGCCGTCGCCACCGAGACGACGACGGAGTTCACGATGCCGCGCCAGATCTCGGGCTGGTCGAGGATGAGCCGGAAGTTGACCCACGACAGGTCGAGGAACCGGCCGTCCGGCGCGGCGACGACGACGTCGCCCGGCTGGCCGGCGCGCACCAGCGCCAGCAGCAGCGGCACCACGAAGACCAGCGCGGCGAGCCCTCCCCCGACGACGTAGAGCGTGCGGCGCACGCGGGTGTCCCGCTCCGGCCCGGCGGGCGGTGCGACCGTCCCGGTGACGGCGGCCATGTCAGCTCCTCTCCCGCAGCAGCCAGAACTGCGCCGCGGTGACCAGTCCGGTGATGACGACCAGGACGAGCGACATCGCCGTCGCGGCCCCCAGCTGCAGCTGCACGAACGCCCGCCGGTAGATCGCCATCACCACGGTGGTGGTGTCCGATCCGGGGCCGCCCTGGGTCAGGATGTAGAACTGCGTGAACGCCAGCAGCGACCCGATGACCGACAGCACGACGGTCATCGCGATGGTGCGGCGCAGCATGGGGATCGTGATCGACCGCTCCCGCACCCACCAGGACGCGCCGTCGATCTCGGCCGACTCGTAGACCTCGCGCGGGATCCCCTGCATCCCGGACATGAGCAGCACCATCGTGAGGCCGGAGACGGCCCAGATCACCATGGCACACAGCAGCCCGGTGGCGAGCGGCCCGTCCACGAGCCACGCCGTCGTGCCGTCGGTGATCCCGAGGGCCTTGAGGACCACGTTGACCATGCCGCTGTTCGGCTGCGCCTCGAGCAGCATGAGGAAGCTCAGCGTGGTGAGGCCGACGACGTACGGGACGAAGAAGATCGTGCGCAGCGCGGTGGCGCCGCGACGGTTCGACCGCACGACCACCGCGAGCGCATAGCCCAGCGCGAGGATCGGCAGCGTGACGATCGCCGTGTACAGCAGCGTGTACCCGACGGCCCGCCAGAACGCCGGGTCGGTGAGCACCGACGCGTAGTTCTCCAGCCCGATGAACCGCCACGGCCCGATGAGCGGCAGGTTGGTGAACGAGATGCCCACCGCGGAGACGAGGGGCACCAGCACGAAGACGACGACGAACGCGACGGCGGGCGCGACGAGCAGCAGGCCGGTGCGCGCCGGGTGGGTGAGGGTGCCGTGGCGCCGAGCGGGGCGGCGCGGGCCGGTGGTCCGCGCCGGCGCGGCGTCGGCGGGCCTCGTGACCGCCGGCGCGCTCATGCCTCGGCCTGCCGCAGGATGCGGTCGTACGTGGTCTGGGCCTCGTCCATGGCGGCATCGACCTCCCCGTCGAAGACGGCCCGGCGGAACATGCGCAGCCAGGGCCCGTCCTGCTGGTTGTAGATGAGGTTGTAGGCGAGCGTCGTCGGCGCGTAGCCGGAGTCGAGCGACGCCAGCGTGGGGGTGACGAGCGGGTGCTCGGCCTCGAAGTCGGGGGTCACGACGTCGGAGCGCACCGGCGAGTAGAAGCCGTCCGGCATCCGCGCCTGCTGCTCGAGGGAGACGGCGAAGCGGATGAGCTCGGCGGCCCCCTCGGGGTTCTTCCCGCCCGCGGGCATGCACAGGTTGTCGCCGCCGTCGAAGAACGCGCGACCGCCGTCCGGGCCGGGCAGCAGCACGACGCGGCTGCGATCCAGCAGCTCGGGCGACGCGTTGGGCGCGACCACGCCGTACCCGCCGGGGAACATCCCCAGCCGGCCGGCGACGTAGTCGGCCGACCAGCGCGACGCGTCGTCGGCGAAGCAGCCGGGCGGCACGAGCTGCTCGTCCCACAGCGTGCGCTCGAGGTCGAGGGTGCGGCGCAGGGCCTCGTTGCCGGCCACGTCGCCGCGCTGGTCACCGATCTCGCCCGCGATGAGGTCCGTGCCCGTGGCCCAGACGTGCGGCTGCACCGTGAACCCGAGCGCGCCCGACGCGTTCCCGGGGAACGACCAGCCGTAGGTGTCGTCGTCGAGCGCCGTGATCGCGCGGGCCGCCTCGAGGATGCCGTCGAACGACGCGGTGTGCTCGTCCACGTCCAGGCCGGCGCGCTCGAACAGCTCCGTGTTGCAGAACAGCACCGAGAAGTCGCCCAGGAACGGGACGCCGTAGTGCCTGCCGTCCTTGGTGGCGAGCGCCAGGTGCCCGGGGCTGAGGGCGTCGCCGAGCGCCAGGTCCTCGACCAGGGGCGTGAGGTCGGTGAAGACGTCGCGGAAGGCGAACATCGTCGAGTAGATGTCGTCGATGTCGATGACGTCGGGCACCCGCCCGCCGCGGATCGCCGTCGCGACCTTGGTGACGTACTGGCCGTTCTGGATGGGCGTGAGCCGCACCCGGACGCGGTCCTGGGCCGCGTGGAACGCGTCGACGACCGCCTGCACGCCGTTGACGGTGTCCGAGCGGCACCACATCTCGACGGTGCCGCCCGCGCCGTCCCCGAACCCGGGGGCGCCGACGTCGGCGGCGGCCAGGTCGCGCGCGCACCCGCCGAGGGCCGCGGCCGCGCCGCCGGCACCCAGCAGCGCGAGCAGCTGCCGTCTGGTGAGCTCCATCGCTCTCCTCCTCCGCGCCCGGTGCGGGCGCTCGCCGCGACCCGCGGGCGCCGGTGCCCGCGGGGTGCGGGGCGCCCGTCGCCGGGCGCCCCGCGAGAGGTGCTGCGGTCAGGCCACGGGGATCCACACCCGCATCGCCTGGGGACCGCGGTTGGCCCACAGGTGGTACGGGATCGCCCGCAGCGTCGTCGTGCCCCCGGCGGCCGGGAGGGGCGTCGCCGCGGAGCGGTACGGGCCGGCGTCGGGCCGGGGCTGCACGGTGCCGGTCGCCGTCACCACGACCGTCCCGCCCAGCAGGTCCGGCCGCTCCTCCTCGCCCAGCGCGGCGGCGGCGTCGATCCGCACGTCGTCCACGACGGCGTCCGGGCCCTGGTCGGCCTGCTCCAGCGCGTACACGAGCGGGCCGCGCTCGATCGCGACGCAGCCGCGCACGTCGTCGACCCGCGGGTCGGCGGCCGTGAGGCGGGGCGCCATCGGCAGCTCGAGGACGACGGTGTCGCCGGCCGCGAGCGCCCGGTCCACGGTGGCGTACCCGCCCGCGGCCACCGGGGCGCCGTCGAGCGTCGCGCCCTCGGCCCAGGCCGGCACGCGCAGCGCGAGGCCCGCGCCCGCGGGCGCCTCCTCGACGCGCAGGGTCACGCTCCCGGCGTACGGGTACGCCGTCTCGACGCGCAGCCGCAGAGCGCCCGCCGGCAGCTCGGCCGCGATCGTGCCCGGCGCGTACTGGTGCACCTGGAGCGCGCCGTCCGTGACCGTCGCGAGGTAGCCCTCGAGGCTGGACAGCGTGCGCATGATGTTCGGCGGGCAGCAGGCGCACCCGAACCACGGGCGCCGGCCCGCCGCCGGGTTGCGCTCCTCCTCGGCGTGCGCGCCGGTGCGCACCTGCAGCGGGTTGACGTAGAAGTACTCGGTGCCCGCGAGCGACAGGCCGGAGAGGAAGCCGTTCAGCAGCATCCGCTCGATCTGGTCGGCGTAGCGCGCGTCGCCCGTGGCGAGCAGCAGCCGCCAGGCCCACTGCACGGCGCCGATGGCGGCGCAGGTCTCGGCGTACGCCCGGTCGTTCGGCAGCTCGTGCGGGTCGCCGAACGACTCGCCGTCCCAGCGGGAGCCGAGGCCACCGGTGAGGTACTGCTTGCCGTCGACCATCGCGGCGTACTGGCGCTCGAGCGCCGCCAGGAGCTCGCGGTCCCCCGTCTCGACCGCGACGTCGGTGGCGCCCGCTCCGAGGTAGACGGCGCGCACGGCGTGCCCCTCGACCGTCGTGGCCTCACGGACGCGCACCCGGTCGGAGAAGTACGTGGGCTGCTTGCCGTGGCCCTCGATGATCCCCGTGCCGCGGGCCTCGACGAACCAGCGGGCGAGGTCGAGGTAGGCCTCCGTGCCGGTCTCCCGGTAGAGCTCGACGAGGGCCGACTCCACCACGGGGTGGCCGTCCACCTCGCGGAGCTGTCCCGCGCCGTCGCCGAACGTCTCGACGAGATGGTCCGCCAGGCGCACGGCGACGTCGAGCAGCTCGCTCCGCCCGGTCGCCCGGGACTGCGCCACCGCCGCCTGGAAGAGGTGCCCCGCGCAGTAGTGCTCGTGGCTCCACGGCAGGTCCGAGTAGCGCGGCACGCCGCGCAGCTGGGGCACGGAGTCGAGGTAGCCGTCCGGGGCCTGGGCGCCGGCGACGGCGCGGGTGACCTCGAGGATGTCGGCCAGCAGCGCCTCGTCGGGCTCGCGCCCGTACTCCCACGCGGCGGCCTCGAGCCACTTGTGCACGTCGGAGTCGGCGAAGATCGGCCCGGTCGCCTCGCCGGCGGCGAGGCCCGCGGCGATCTCGAGGTTGCGCAGGTTCCCGTACTCGCGCAGGTGGCCGAGCCCCTCGGGCACGGACGCCTCGCGGTTGACGCGCAGGCGGTGCCCCCACAGCCCGCCGTCGAGGGTCGCGCTGCCCGGCGGCAACGGTCGCAGGGTCGTGATCGCCGAGCCGGTGGGCTCGGCCGGCCCGCGGACGGTCCGGAAGGTCGTCGTCGACATGCACCTCTCCCTCGAGGAAGGAAACTAGGAATCCGTTTTCCTTACGGTACGGAGCACGCTCCGAGCCGTCAACCACCAGTTCGTCCGCCGGATCGCGTACCATCGTCGCAGCCGCCGGGTACCCGGCGGAACACCAGGAAATCCCAGGGAGGGCTCATGGCCGAGACCCCCGGCGTCGTGCGGATCACCGACGTCGCCGCCCTGGCGGGGGTGTCCCCCAGCACCGTCTCGAAGGCGCTCAACGACACCGGCTCGCTGCGGCCCGCCACCCGCGCCCGCGTGCGGGAGGCGGCCGAACGCCTCGGATTCGTCCCGGACGCCCAGGCGCGGTCGCTCTCGGCGCGGCGCAGCTTCACGGTCGGCCTGCTGAGCACCGACTCCGCCGGCCGGTTCTCGCTGCCCGTGGTGCTCGGCGCGGAGAACGCCCTCGTCGGCGGGCAGATCTCCGCGCTGCTGGCCACCGCCCGGCACGACGCGGTGCGCGAGCAGCACCACGTGCGCAGCCTCGTGGCGCGGCGCGTCGACGGGATCATCGTCACCGGGCGCACCACCGACGCCCGCCCGCCCATCCAGGTGCCGATGCCCGTCGTGTACGCGTTCTCGCCGTCGCAGGACCCGCGGGACGCGTCGGTCGTGCCCGACGACGCCGCCGGCATGACCGCGCTCGCCGCCCACCTGCTCTCCCTCGGCCGGCGCCGGGTCGCCTACGTGGGCGGCCGCGGCGACCAGGCGGCGTCGACCCTGCGCCACGCCGCCCTCGCGGCGGCGCTCGAGGAGCGCGGCGGCACCCTCGTGGGCGAGCCGCTGTTCGGCGAGTGGTCCGAGCGCTGGGGGCGGCTCGCGGTCGACCTGGTCCTCGGCGACCACGCCCCGGGCGACCCGCTGCCCGTGGACGCCGTCGTCTTCGCCTCCGACCAGCTCGCCCGCGGCGGCTGCGACCGGCTGCGCGACCGGGGCGTGCGCGTGCCGCAGGACGTGGCCGTGACGGGCTACGACGACTGGGACGTGATGGCGCTCGCCAGCCGGCCGCCGCTCACCACCGTGGACCCGCAGCTCGACCGGCTGGGCCAGCGCGCGGCGGAGCTGCTGCTCGCCGCGATCGACGGCGACCCCGCCCACGGCACGGAGCTCTCGCCGCCGCGGCTCGTCGTCCGGGCGTCGACGACGGGCGACGCCTGAGGGCGCCTCAGGCCTCGGGGCCCTCCGGCTCTCGGGACGCGGACGGGTCGAGCGCGGTCGCCGCCGCCGCGAGCACCCCCAGGATCAGGCCGACCCGCGTGTGCGGCAGCCGCCGGCCCTGCGCGCGCCACCGCTCGCCGCGCCGGTAGGCCCACTTCTCGAACACCACCGCGACCGACACCCCGAGGGCGAGCCCACCGACCGCGGCCACCGCCGCGACGGCCGGGCCCGGCAGCGGGTCCGCGCCGTCGAGCGCCCCGTCCGCCGCCAGCACGTTGTCGTCCCGCTCGCGGTCGTCCCGCTCGCGGTCGTCCCGCTCGCCGACGGGGGGCGCGCCGACGGGGGGCGTGCCCTCGGCCCGGGCCCCAGAGCTCGCGCCGCCGTCGGCGTCGCGCAGGTCGCGCAGCTCGTCGCGCACCTCGCGCACCCCGCGGGCGGCGGAGCGCCCCTCGGTGGTCGCCGCGACGCCGATCGCCAGCCCCCCGGTCAGCACCCCGGCCTTGACCAGGGCCCGCGCCCAGCGGGGGCCCACGACGTCGGGCACGGCGTACCACGCCGCCGTCGTGAGGCCCGTGATCACGACGCTGCGCACGTCGACACGCCTGCTCTCGGCGGACGTCTGCATGCTTCCACCTCCGGGTCGGGGGTTCGGGTGTTCCGGTGCGGGCCGAGGTCGCCGGCCCGCCCGAGGGTCAACGGCCGGCGCCGGGGCGGAGTTCCGCGCGCAGGGCCCGCCGCGCACCCGACCTGCATCGATGACTCGTTCTTGACCTGATGCCCCGGATCCTTGACCGACATCACGACCAGGTGACGATTCTCCGTGAGCGGGACCACGTGCAGCCCCAGCGGAGCCGGGGGTTTCGCCGTTTACCACAAGGTGGTTTGATGCGCACGTGGAACTGCTTCGAACCTTCTCTCCCGGCGCGTTCGCGTACGGGCTGGCGTCCTGGTCGTGGCTGGGGGTCCACGGCAAGACGCCCCGCTTCACGACCGTCTTCGGCGACGTGTTCCTCGAGTCCCTCGAGGGATGGTGGTTCCTCGACACGATCGAGGGGTCGCTCGAGCTGCGCTGGACCAGCGCCGTCGAGATGTACACGGAGCTCGACTCCGCGGACGGCCGGGCGGACCTCCTCCTGGAGGGCCTCTGCCGCGAGGTGCTCGACGCCGGCACCGCCCCGCGGCCCGACGAGGTGCTCGCGTTCTCCCCGCACCCCGCGATCGGCGGACGGCTCCACGCCGACTTCGTTACGCCGGTCCGGTTCGAGCTCGCGCTGCGGCTGGCCGGCGAGATGCACCACCAGCTGCGCGCCACGCTCGACCCGGCCCCGTCGCCCCTGCTGCTCGGGCACGTCGACCCGCCGGCGTCCGCGCCGGTCCCCGCTCCGGCCGTCGGCATCGACACGTGGAACCGCGACGGGCGACCGTGACGCACCTGTGACCTGCACGGTCTGCCCAGCGGATGCACGACCGCCCGTCGTGTCGTCTCCTGGAATGGCACGGATGAGGCGGACCGTGGGAGGTAGGCATGAGACGGGTGCTCGTCATGGGGCTCGTCGTCGGGGTCGTGGACGGGGCGCTGCTGGGCGCCTCCGCGGCGCTCGGCTGGACGTGGGTGGCATGGGCCGCCCTCCTGACAGGGCTCGGTGGCGCGGCCGCGGTGGCGATGGCCGCCCCGCCGCCGCGCGTCGCACGACCGGCCACCGTGACCCTCGGGCTGCCGCTGCGTGACGAGCAGCCCGCCGACGACGCCGCACCGGCCCCCGCGGAGGTGGCGGTCCCGGTGCCGGCCGCCGTCGAGGAGTACCCGCAGCCGGTCCGCGCCGGCGAGCCGACGCCCGCCGCCGCCTGACGCGCGCCCGTCCCGCTGGTCGAGCCTGCCGAGACCCCACGACCGGGGTTCGACAGGCTCGACCCGCGATCGGCGTCAGGAGCGCTTCTGCTTCTTCAGCGCCTTCTCGCTGATCGGCGCGGTGCCGTCGGCGCGCTGCTGGGCGTAGTAGGCCCGCGCCTCGTCCTGCCGCTCCGCCTCGATGCCGGACGCGATGACCGCCCGCAGGTGGTCCTGGCCGTAGCCCCACGCGTCGACGAGGTCGACGGCGTGCGGGCGCAGGCGGTCGAGCAGCCGGTCCACGTACGACGTCACCGTCCGCGCGCGCTGCGCGGACAGCCGACCGTGGATCAGGTACCAGGCGAGGTTGCGCTCGATGAGGGTGAGGCCGAAGACGTCGCGCACCCAGGTCATGACGCGGCGGGTGCCCGGGTCCTCGATCTGCTCGAGCGCCTCGGTGAACGCCGACCAGCGCAGCAGGTCCGCGTGCGCCCGGGCGGCCTCGACGAGCTGCACCTGGTTCTCGTCGAAGATCCGCGCGGCGGTGACCGGGTCGGCCTTCTGGGCGGGGCGCAGCGCCATGGCCACGTCCTCGACGATCGTCGCGACGCGGTCCGCCAGCAGCTCGCGCTGCGTCTCGGCGTCGCGCAGGTGGCCGGCCGCGCGGCGCGGGTCGCCGACGTCGGCGATCGCCTGGCCTGCGCGGCGCAGGCCGGTGCGGTGCAGGGCCGCGTCCGCGGCGCGGTCGACGACGAACCGGGCGATGCCGGCGGGCGTCGACGTCGCGCCCTTGAGCTCCTTGGCGTAGTCGCCCACGAGGCGCTTGGCCACGAGCTGCAGCAGCACCGTGTTGTCGCCCTCGAACGTGGCGTACACGTCCATGTCGTGGTGGAGGCTCGTGATGCGGTTCTCGGTGATGAACCCGGCGCCGCCGCAGGCCACGCGGGCCTCCTGCAGCGTCTCGAGCACGAACGTCGTCGACGTCGCCTTGAGCGCCGCCGCCATCGTCTCAAGGTCCTCGCGGTTCTCGGGGGTGTCCTTCTCGCCGGAGAACACGTCGTCGAACAGGTCGAGCAGGCGGTCGTGCGCGAAGTGCGTCGCGTACGTCTCCGCGATGCGCGGGAACAGGCGGCGGCGGTGCGTGGCGTAGTCCAGCAGCACCGTCTCCTCGATCGGCGACGACGAGGTGAACTGGCGGCGCTGGGCCCCGTACTTCACCGCGATGGCCAGGCCGAGCTTCGACGCGGTCGAGGCTGCGCCGTCGAGCGAGACGCGCCCCTGCACCAGGGAGCCGAGCATCGTGAAGAAGCGGCGCCCGGGGCTGTCGATCGACGACGAGTACGTGCCGTCCGCGGCGACCGCGCCGTAGCGGGCGAGCAGGTCGGTGCGCGGGATGCGGACGTGGTCGAAGGCGAGGCGCCCGTTGTCGACGCCGCGCAGGCCGCCCTTGAGGCCGTCGTCGTGCCCGCTGATCCCGGGCAGGAACTCCATGGTCCTCGGGTCGCGCACCGGCACGTAGAAGCAGTGCACGCCGTGGTTGACGCCGTTGGTGATGAGCTGGGCGAAGACGGTGGCCGCGGTGGCGTGCACCGCCGCGTTGCCGAGGAACTCCTTCCACGCCGCGCGGAACGGCGTGTGGATGACGAACTCCTCGGTCTCGGGGTCGTAGGTGGCCGTCGTGGCCACCGACGCGACGTCCGAGCCGTGCCCGATCTCGGTCATCGCGAACGCGCCCGGCACCGACAGGTCCATCGCGCCGGGCAGCAGGCGGTCCTGCTGCTCCGGCGTGCCCAGGTGCAGGATCGCCGACGAGAACAGGCCCCACTGGACGCCGGCCTTGATCTGCAGCGACGGGTCGGCCACGACGAGCTCCTCGAAGCCCGCGAGGTTGGCGCCGGGCGAGTTCCCGCCGCCCAGGCGCTCCGGGAAGGCGAGCCACACCTGGTGCTTCTCGTCCTCCTTGGCGAGCCGGCGCATCTGCTCGAGCACCCGCTCGCGGTGCTCGGCCATCGACAGCGACTCGTCCTTCCAGAAGGTCGGGTCGGTGGCGCGGGCGCGCGCGTGGCGGCGCCACTCCGGCCACCGGCCGAGCAGCTGCTCGGACAGGCCGGCGACGTCGACGCGCGGGGTCGCCTTGGGGGCGGGCGCGGCCTGCGTCGTCGCGGGACGGTCGGACGTCGTGGTCATCGGTTCTCCTGCGGGGGTGCGGGGGTCAGGGTCGAAGGGTCGGGAGGCGTCACGCCCTCGTGGTGGAGGACACCGACGGGGCCGGTCCACAGCCAGAGCGTCACCTTCTCGGTGAGCTCCTCCCGGGTGAGGCGGTCGCGCCCGTCCGGTCCCGAGTCGTGGGCGAGCCACCACTCGCCGGCGCCGCGCACGAAGCCGACGGCCCCGGCGGCCCAGGCGGCCGCGAGCGCGGGCGGCACCTGCACGGCCTTGGCGAACGGCTCGGCCACCAGCTCGATGACGGAGTCGAGGTACGCGCCGAGCGCCTCGACCTGCCCCGTGCCGGCGACGCCGGGCGCGGGCTCGTTGCCGCCGATCGCGGTCCTCGTCACGAACCAGTAGACGTTGGGCGAGTGCTCGATCATCTCGAGGTACACCCGGACCATCGCGCGCAGGGCCGCGTGCGGGGTGGGCGCCGCCTCGGCGGCCTCGCGGAGGGCGTCGTGCATCGTCGCGACGACGTGCGCGGCCACGGCGAGGCGCAGCCCCGCCTTGTCGTCGAAGTACCGGTAGACGATCGACTTGGACGTGCCCGCCTCGGACGCGATCTCGTCCATCGAGACCCCGGGACCGCCGCGGTGCACGGCCTTGCGCGCGGCGTTGACGAGCTGCGCCCGCCGCGCGGCACGATGGTCGTCCCATCTCGTGGAGCGACCGTCCATGCTCGACCGTGGGCCCTGGTGCACGACCGACCGGCCGTCGAGCTGCTCTGCGGCCGTCATCGGCCGCACCTTGTGACTCGTCTCACGGGACTGAGAGTATCAGGTACTGTGAGTCCTACCTGACCGACGGAGTGAAGGATCTATCGCTGTGGCTACACGCAAGCCGTCCGACGGCTCCCCCCGGAGCACGTCCCGGAGGACTTCCCCGACCGATGCGCCGTCCGCTCCCGCGGGCGTGCGTGACGCCGTGATCGTGGGCGGCAACCGCATCCCGTTCTCGCGCGCGGGCAAGAAGTACGCCGACGCCTCCAACCAGGAGATGTTCACCGCCGCCCTCGAGGGCCTCGTGGCCCGCTTCGGCCTGCAGGGCGAGCGGATCGGGGAGGTCGTGGGCGGCGCCGTCCTCAAGCACTCGCGCGACTTCAACCTGATCCGCGAGTCGGTCCTCGGGTCGTCCCTGTCGCCGCAGACCCCGGCGTTCGACCTCCAGCAGGCCTGCGCGACCGGGCTCGAGGCCGCCATCACGGTCGCGAACAAGATCCGCCTCGGCCAGATCGAGTCCGGCATCGCCGGCGGCACCGACACGATCTCCGACGCCCCCGTCGCCGTGAGCGAGGGTCTGCGCCGCGCGCTGCTCGACGCCTCCCACGCCAAGACGCTGCAGGCCCGCCTCAAGGCGTTCGCGAAGATCCGCCCGTCGGACCTCAAGCCCCTGACCCCCGCCACGGACGAGCCGCGCACCGGGCTGTCGATGGGCGAGCACCAGGCGATCACCACGGCACGCTGGGGCATCTCGCGCGCCGCGCAGGACGAGGTCGCGCTCGCCAGCCACCAGCACCTCGCCGCCGCGTGGGACGCCGGGTTCTTCGACGACCTCGTGACCCCGTTCCGCGGCCTGACCCGCGACGACAACCTGCGCGCCGACACCTCGCTGGAGAAGCTCGCGAAGCTCAAGCCGGTGTTCGGCCGTGGGCTCGCCGAGCCCGCCGAGCCGACGATGACGGCGGGCAACTCGACCCCGCTGACCGACGGCGCCTCCACCGTGCTCCTGTCGTCGGCCGCGTGGGCCGCCGAGCGGGACCTGCCCGTGCTCGCGCGTCTCGTCGACGCCGAGACCGCCGCCGTCGACTTCGTGCACGGCCACGACGGCCTGCTCATGGCGCCGGTGCACGCCGTGCCGCGCCTGCTGGCCCGCACCGGCCTCACCCTCGACGACTTCGACTTCTTCGAGATCCACGAGGCGTTCGCGTCGACGGTCCTCACGACGCTCGCCGCGTGGGAGGACGCCGACTACTGCAAGGCCGAGCTCGGCCTCGACGCGCCGCTCGGCAGCCTCGACCGGGACAAGCTCAACGTCAACGGCTCGTCGCTCGCCGCCGGCCACCCGTTCGCCGCGACCGGCGGGCGGATCCTCGCCACCGCCGCCAAGCTCGTCGCCACGAAGGCGGCCGAGACCGGCCGGCCGGCGCGCGCCCTCATCTCCGTCTGCGCCGCGGGGGGCCTCGGGGCCACCGCCGTCGTCGAGTCCGTCTGAGCGGGGAGGAACCGATGACCGACTCCACCCGGACCGACTCGTACACCCGGGCCGTCAACTCCGGCTTCACCAAGACGCTCGCGAAGAAGCTCGGCCTGCCGCGCCCCGCGATCCTGCGCCGCTTCCGCGCGGGCGACCCGCTCACCGTGGGCCCGGTGCTCGTCGTCTCCGACGAGGCCTCCACCGGCGACGCGGACACGCTCGCCAAGGAGCTGCTCGGCTGGGGCCTCGACGTCCGCCGTCAGCCCACCGACGACGCCCGCTGGGGCGCCGTCCTGCTGGTGCTCACCGAGACGGCGCGCCCCACCGACGTCTCCTCGGCCGTGCTCGCCACCGGCTCCGTGCTGCGCCGGCTCGCCACCAACGGGCGCGTCGTCACCGTCTCGCGCGCTGCGGCCGACGGCGACGCCCCGGCCCTGGCCGCGGCCCGCAACGGCGTCGACGGCTTCCTGCGGTCCCTCGCCAAGGAGCTGCGCGCCGGCGCCACCGGCAACGGGATCGTGCTCACGGACGGCGCCGCCGTCGACGGCACGTCGACGCTGGCGACGCTCCGGTTCTTCCTGTCCGCCCGGTCGGCGTACGTCGACGGCCAGCTGCTGCCCGTCGGCCCCGCCGACGCCGAGGCGCCCGCCGACTGGGACCGCCCGCTCGCCGGGAAGGTCGCCGTCGTCACCGGCGCGGCCCGGGGCATCGGCGCCGCGATCGCGAAGACCCTCGCGCGCGACGGCGCCACCGTCGTGTGCGTGGACGTCCCCGCGGCCGGCGAGGGCCTGGCCCGCACCGCCAACGCGGTGGGCGGAACCGCCCTGCAGCTCGACGTGACGTCCGACGACGCAGGCCGACGCATCCTCGAGCACGCGCGTACACGCCACGGCGGCCTCGACATCGTGGTGCACAACGCGGGCATCCTGCGCGACAAGCTGCTCGCCAACATGAAGCCCGCCCAGTGGGACGCCGTCATCGCCGTCAACCTCGAGGCGCAGCTGCGCATCAACGAGCAGCTGCTCGGGCTCGACGGGGGCGAGGGCGTCGACGGGCTGCGCATCGTGTCGCTGGCCTCCACCTCCGGCATCGCAGGCAACAAGGGGCAGACCAACTACGGCTTCTCCAAGGCCGGAGTCATCGGGCACACCCGGGCCACGGCGCCGCTGGTCGCCGCGCGCGGCGGCACCGCGAACGCCGTCGCGCCGGGCTTCATCGAGACCGAGATGACCGCGTCGATCCCCTTCGCCACCCGCGAGGTGGCCCGGCGGCTCAACTCGCTGCAGCAGGGCGGCAAGCCCGTGGACGTCGCCGAGGCGATCGTCTTCCTGGCCTCGCCGGCGTCCGCCGGCGTCAACGGGCAGGTGCTGCGCGTGTGCGGGCAGAACCTGGTGGGGCGGTGACGGCCACCGCGCCGGCCACCAGCGCCGGCGAGCCGCTGCGGGTCGAGACCCTGCCCACGCTGCCCGGGCTCGGCACCCTGTACGCGCGGGGGGCCGCAGCCTCCGGGCGCATCGCCGCCGGACGGGCCATGCCGGGGCTGCCCGTCATCGGGCAGGCCCGGTCCGCCGAGGGGGACGGCGAGCCCGCGCCCCTGACGCTGCCCGACGTCGCCTACCACGTCACCGGCGTGCCGACGGCCGACCTCGCCCACCACTTGCACGACTACCAGCGGCTGCTGCACGAGCCCGTCACCGACGTGCTGCCGGCGGGCTACCTGCACGTGCTTGCGTTCCCGCTGGCGACGGCGGTCATGGTGCGCGGCGACTTCCCCCTGCCGCTGCTGGGGATGGTGCACCTGGCGAACGCCGTCGAGCTGCGCGGGCCCGTCGTCCTGGGCGACGTGCTCGAGGTGCGCGCCTGGGCCGAGAACCTGCGCCCGCACAAGCGCGGCGTGCAGGTGGACCTCGTCGCCGAGGTGCGGCGGCAGGCCGACCCGGGCTCCGCGCCCGTGTGGCGCGGCGTGTCGACCTACCTGGCCAAGGGCTTCCACCTCCCGTGGACGGCGGCGGACGCCGACGGAGCGGCGCAGGAGCCCGACGGCGAGGAGCGCGCGCCCGCGGGCACCTGGACCCCACCCCTGCCCACCGGGCGCTGGGCGCTCGGCCCGGGCACCGGACGCGCCTACGGCGCCGTCTCGGGCGACCGGAACCCGATCCACCTGTCGGCCCTGTCCGCCAAGGCGTTCGGCTTCCCGCGCGCCATCGCGCACGGCATGTACACGGCGGCCCGGGCGCTGGCCGACGTCGGGCACGCGCGCGGCGACGACTACCGCTGGACGGTGGAGTTCGCGTCCCCCGTGCTGCTGCCCGGCACCGTCGACGTCGCGGTGACGCCCGACGCCGACGGCTTCGCGTACGTCGGCTGGAACGGCGGCCGCGGCCGCCAGCACTTCCGCGGCACGGTGACCCCGCTCTGACCACCACCCGGCCGCCAGATGCTCGACCTCACCCGCCGAGGTAGTCCGAGCTTCGGCGAGGTAGTTCAGATCTCCGCGAGGTAGTCCGAGAAGCGGCGAGGTAGTTCAACAGGCGGACAAAAGAACACCTTTCACCCCTTTTGCCCGAACTACCTCGGCAGGATCCGAACTACCTCGCGGAGATCTGGACTACCTCGGCACGTGTGGAACTACCTCGGCGGGATTCGGACTACCTCGGCGGGAGGGGCTGGGGCAGGATCGGGCCATGACCACCCTCGGTTGCATCCTCGCGCCCTACGGCCACCCGCCCTCGCGGTTCGTCCCGTTCGCCCGCACCGCGGAGGCCGCCGGCCTCGACGAGGTGTGGCTGTGGGAGGACTGCTTCCTCGAGTCCGGGCCCTCCGCGGCCGCGGCCATGCTCGGCGCCACCGAGCGGCTGCGCGTGGGGATCGGCGTCATGCCGCTGCCGCTGCGCAACGTCGCCCTCGCGGCGATGGAGACCGCGACGCTCGACGGCATGTTCCCCGGCCGGTTCCTGCCCGGCGTCGGGCACGGCGTGCAGGACTGGATGGGGCAGGTCGGCGCGCGGGTGGCGTCGCCGCTGACGCTGATGCGCGAGCAGGTCGGGGCCCTGCGGTCCCTGCTCGCCGGGGAGCGTGTCACGACGTCCGGCCGCTACGTGACGCTCGACGACGTCGCCCTCGACTGGCCGCCCGTCGTCGCTCCCCCGGTGCTGGCGGCGGCGAAGGGACCCAAGACGCTGCGGCTGGTCGGGGAGATCGCGGACGGCGTCGTGATCGACGGCGACAGCGGGGTCTCCGGCGCGCGCGACGCGATCGCGCTGCTCGACGAGGGCCGGGCGGCCGCGGGCATGCCGCCCGTCGCGGAGTCCGGCCCGGGCAGCGCGCACCCGTTCCGGGCGGTCGCGTTCGCGTAGGTCGCCACCGGCGACGACGCGGCCGACCGGTTGCGCCGCTCCCTCGCGCGGTGGGACGTCGACGCGACGTCCGACGAGGTCCTCGCCGACCACGCCACCTGGGGCACGGCCGAGCAGGTCGCGGACGGCCTGCGCCGCTTCGCCGCGCTCGGCGTCACGACCGTCGTCGCGCAGCCGACCCTGGACGACCCCGACCTCGACGGCTTCGCGGCCTTCCTCGGGCAGGAGGTCGCGCCGCTGCTGCGGTAGCCGTCAGCCCGCGGTGCGCGGGATGGTGCGCGTCCAGCGCCGCTCGAAGACGACCTCGTCGCCGTCGCGCGCCACCACCTCGTTCTCGGTGAAGAAGCTCTCCGCGTCGCAGGTGATCTCCGACCGGGTGCGGACGCTCGCGTCCCACCCGTCGGTCATCCCCTCCGGCAGCGGCGCGCCCGGCGCACGACGCAGCCGGACCGTCCAGTCCGAGCGGGTGCGCGCGCTGGTGGCGTCGCGGCCGATCCAGTACCGCTCGAGGGCGTCCTCGGTGAACTCGAGGCCGTCGGGGTACGTGCGCGTGCCGCCGTAGCGCGGGTCGACCTCGAGCAGCCAGCGGCCCTCGGCGACGTCGCGCACCACCCGGCGCTCCGGGCGTGCCTCGGCGCCGTCCCCGAACACGACACCCAGCGGCGGCGCCTGCTCCGGCTCCTCGAACGTGACCGGCGGGTGCGACGACGCCCGGTCGTGCACCGGCAGCTCGACGGCGCCGTCCCCGACGGCCACGGCCAGCACGGCGTCCCCGGGCTGCGGCCAGACCCACGGCCAGTACGCGGACGACACCGCGAGCCGCAGCCGGTGACCCGGCGCCAGCGCGTACCCGGTGCCCGTGAGCTCGAACGACACCTCCTCCGTGGCGCCCGGCGTCCACTCGGCCACCCGGTCCCGGCCGTGCCGCGCCGACAGGTTGAGCACCCCGCGCGTGACGAGGGTCGACGACCCGTCGGGGCCGACGTCGCACAGCCGCGCCACGACCTGCCCCTTCGACCCCGAGCAGGTGAGCCGCAGCCGCACCCGGGCGCGCCCGAGGATCTCGAGGGGCTGCGTCAGCGGGTCGGAGTCGAAGCAGAGCGACCGGCCGTCCTCCTCGCGCTGGTCGGGCGGCAGGTCGGCGTCGTTGCCGAACGGGAAGAACCGCCCGGCGTCGACGCCGGTGTGCGACGGCGAGTCGACCAGCCACGACGTCGGCACGGGGTGCCCGCCCGCGAGCGCCTCGACGGTCGGCGCCGTCGTCCGCAGGCCGCCCTCGGGCGGGTCGTCGGCGTCGACGGCCACGAGCGGCAGCTCGCGGGCGAACACGTGCGGCGACGGCCACGACGGCTCGCCCACCCAGCGCCCGGGCAGCTCGTCGTAGACGGTGGCCGGCGGCACGGATTCGCTGATCCACGCGCGCAGCGGCGGGTCGTCGAGCACGCCGCGGTCGGTGCCCTTGAGCCAGTGGTCCCACCAGCGCAGCGTCTCCTGCAGGAAGCCGATGGCCGGGCCCGGCGGCAGGCCGCGGTCGGGGTACTGGTGCGACCACGGCCCGAGGATGCCGCGCACCGGGGCGCGCCGGGCGCCGTCGTCCCCCGCGGCGGCCAGGCGCAGCACGGTGTCGCGGTACGGGTCGTTCCAGCCGCCGACGGCGAGCACGGCCGCGGAGATCGTCGAGTAGTCCTCGATGACGCTGCCGTGCCGCCAGTAGTCGTCGCGCGTCTGGTGGCCGAGCCAGGTGTGCACGAAGGGCTCGGTGTGCTCCAGCCGGTCCACCCACTGCTCCCGCCACCCCTCGCCGACGTAGGCCGGGTCCGGCGGGCGCGAGCAGAAGGCCAGCATCGTGGCGGCCCAGGCGTGCATGTCGACGGCGAGCACCGAGCCGCCGGTGAAGTGGACGTCGTTGTCGTAGCGGTCGTCCGTGGAGCAGACGGTGACGATCGCCTTGAGCGGCTCGGGCGCCAGGGCCGCGATCTGCAGCGAGTTGAACCCGCCCCACGAGATGCCGAACATGCCGACCGACCCGTCGCACCAGTCCTGCGCCGCCAGCCACTCGACGACGGCGACGCCGTCCGCGAGCTCGGTGGGCGAGTACTCGTCGTCCTGGTACCCGTCGGAGTTGCCGCTGCCCCGGATGTCCACACGCACCGACGCGTACCCGTGCCCGGCGTAGTACGGGTGGCGCTGGGCGTCGCGCGGCGCCGTCCAGTCGGACAGGCGGTACGGCAGGTACTCGAGGATCGCCGGGACGGGGGTCGGGTCGACGGGCCGCCACACCCGGGCGGCCAGGCGGGTGCCGTCGGCCAGCGGGATCCAGTGGTCCTCGATGGTGGTCTCGTAGGGCAGATCGGTCACGTGGCGCATGGTGTCTCCTCCGGGCGCTCGACGACGGGTGGGCGGCGGCTGGACCCGCTCAGTGCACGGGGTGCATGGTGCGCTTCATCCAGGGCGACAGGGCGAGCACGACGACGGCGACGACCACGGGCACGGCGCCGTTGACGGCGAAGTACACCCCGTCGGAGACCTCGCCGTAGAAGCGCACCGTCTGCGCCTGGATGCCGTTGGCCAGCGCGATGGACAGGAACCAGACCGCCATGGACTGGCTGGAGAAGGCTGCCGGGGCGAGCTTCGTGGTGGCGGACAGCCCGGTGGTCTGCAGCAGCACGTCGCCCAGGCCGAGCAGCAGCAGCGAGACGAGCATCCACCAGACGGCGATCCGCCAGTCGCCGGACTGACCGGTCACGGCCGGCACGAGGATCAGGTAGGACAGGCCGCCGAGCAGCGCGCCGAACGCGACCTTCTTCGAGGCGTGCGGCTGCCGCGGGCCGAGCCACGTCCACAGGGCCGCGACCAGCGGCGCGACCAGCACCTCGGCCGCGCCGAGGTACGAGCTGAACCAGGACGACGGCACGTCCCAGCCGAAGATGGTGCGGTTCACGTGGTCCTCGGCCAGCAGGATGAGCACCGAGTACGCCTGGAACAGCACGAAGTTGAAGGCGACCGAGGCGAGCCACAGCACGAGGAACGGGCGCAGCCGGCCGCGCTCGTCGGACGTCACGCGCGGGCTGCGGAACATCACCGTGAAGTAGACGATCGGGGCGAGCATCGCGACCACGGTGAGCGCGTCCACGACGCCGTCGACGCTGAGCCGCCCCACGAGCCCGAGCACCACCAGGACCACGACGACGACCGCCGCCGAGCCCCCGAGGATCCAGCGCGTGCGGCGCGCGGCGTCCGGCGGGAGCGCCGCCTCGGCTCCACGGCCGTAGCCGGGGATGCCGCGCCGGCCCACGACGTACTGGATCAGGCCCGCCGTCATGCCGATCGCCGCGGCCGAGAAGCCCCAGTGCCAGCCGACCTCGGCGCCCAGCCACCCGGTGACCAGCGGGCCGAAGAACGCGCCGACGTTGATGCCCATGTAGTAGAGCGCGAACCCCGCGTCGCGCCGCTCGTCCGCGGTGGAGTAGAGCTTGCCCACCAGCGTGGACACGTTGGGCTTGAGCAGGCCCGTGCCGAGGCTGATGAGCACCAGGCCGACCCACGTGGAGAACTCCGCCGGGATCGCCATCGTGTAGTGGCCCGCCGCGATGAGGATGCCGCCCCAGAGCACGCTCCGGTACGAGCCGAGCACCCGGTCCGCGACCCAGCCTCCGCCCACGGACACGAGGTAGACCATCGTGCCGTAGCCGGCGGCGATCGACGCCGCGTTCCCCGGTTCCATCGCCAGTCCGTCGTCGGCGACCGACGCGGTGAAGTACAGGACGAGGATGGCCTGCATCCCGAGGAACGAGAACCGCTCCCACACCTCGAGGCTGAACAGCGTGGCGAGGCCTCGCGGGTGGCCGAAGAACGACCGGTCCTCGGGGGCGTCTGGGGCTGGGTCGACGGCGGCTTCCTCGGTGGTCACCCGTCCAGAGTCCCACCGCGGGCGCCCACCGACCTGCCGAGGGCCGAGTGGCGTCAGCGACCGGCGAGCCGCGCCTCGAGTCCGGCGCGCACGTCCGGCCACTCGTCGTCGACGATCGAGAAGTACGCGGTGTCTCCCACCGTCCCGTCGGCGGCGACGCGGTGCTTGCGCAGCACGCCCTCGGGCTTCGCCCCGAGCCGCTGGATGGCGGCGCACGACCGGGCGTTGCGGGAGTCGGCGCGCAGCGCGACGCGGCGCATCCCCCACTCCTCGAACGCGTGCCGCAGCAGCAGGAGCTTGCACGCCGGGTTGGTGCCGCCGCCCCACCAGTCGCGGCCGTAGAAGGTGGTGCCGATCTCCACCCGGCCCGGCCCGGGGGCCAGCTCGTAGAAGCGGGTCGAGCCGCGCACCGTGCCCGCGTCGTCGGGGCCGTCGCCCACGACGGCGAACGCCATCGTGCCGGGCGCCGACACGCCCGCCTCGATCCAGGCCTCGAGGTCCGCGACCGTGGTCGGGACGGGCGAGGTCATGCCGAACCAGAGGTCGGCGTCGATGAGCGGGAGGAGCGCGGCGGCGTGCTGCGGGCCGAGCGGCTCCAGGCGCACGCCGTGGCCGGCGAGGACGAGGTCGTGATTCACCGGCCCATCCTCGCCGACCATGCACCTGCGCACGTTCTCGCGCCACATTCCGAGCGCGAGTGCATGGTCGGCGCGGCAGACGGCGGCGGCCGTGCGAGCCGTCAGCGACGCGGGTGGTCGTCGACGCGCACCAGGTTCCGGCCGCGCAGGGTGTAGATCCGCCCCTCCTCGTCGACGTTGAGGTGCGCCCCGCTGTACCAGCCGCCGGCGGTCTCCGCGATCACGACCGTGGGCGCGAACGACCCGGGGTCGAACCGGAGCAGCGTGGTGTCGGAGACCGCGTAGACGACACCACGGTTCGTGACCATCGCCGCGAAGCCGGGCACGAGAGCCTTGTGGCTCGCGGTGTGGACGACGCGGCGTCGGACGCGGTCGACGACGACGAGCGTGCCGCCGATGGTGAGCGCGTACAGGTGACGACCCTGCACGGCCAGGGCGGCGATGCCCTTCGGCTGCCCCGTCTCGACCCGCCAGAGCTCGGTGCCCTCGACGGGGTCCCATGCGACGACGGTGCCCCGCGGGCCCGCCTTCTGGGCGTTGTCCCCACCGAGGTAGGCGACACCGTCCGCGGTCGCGACAGCCCGCACCAGCTGGATGTCATCGATGGGGTTCGTCACGATCGACGACCCGCCCGAGCGAGGGTCGTACGTCCAGATCGACCCGCCGCCCTCGGTGTCGGACTGGACGCCGACCAGCAGGAGCTGGTTGGCGTCGTCCCACGCCGTGTCGAGGGGCCGGTTCTGGGCCGAGGAGAAGTCCGCGACCTGCTGCGGTCGGTCGTCGCCACGAGGGTCGTACGACCAGATCCCCTGGGAGTTGTACTGGCCGGTGTACAGCACGCCGTCGACGACGTCGGCGTCCTTCGCCTCCCCCGGCGCGCGGAGGTTCACGACCTCGCCGGTCGCGACCGAGTGCCGGGCGATCACCCCGTTGCCGCCGACGTAGACGTAGCCCCCTCCGGCGGCGATGCCCATGCACGTCTGTGCGGAGACCGGGGCACCGGCCTCCGCCAGGTCGGTCGTCGTCCACCCGTGGGACGCGACGTCGATCTCGGCGACGAAGCCGTAGGCCGACACGACCTGGAGTCGTCCCTCCGCCGCGTCGACCCCCCAGATCTCCCCGAGCTCCAGGGTGCCGAGGGCGAGCTGCTCGATCGTGCCGTCCGCCCGGAGGACGACGATGCCGGTGTCGTTGGCGAAGTAGAGGTCGTCGCCGTCGGCCGCGAAGTTCTTCGCGGTCGTCCCGATCGACGCGGTCGTCGTGTACGAGGCCGGGTCGTCGAGGTCGATCAGGGCGAGCGTGGAGCCGTCGGTCGAGCCGGCCGTCGAGGCGACGAGCCGGTCGCCGACGACGGCCAGGTCGCGGATGCTCGAGTCGGCGGCCAGCTCGTCCGGCACGACCTGGGTGAAGGTGCCGGACGCGCGGTCGTAGGCCACCAGCGACGCCCGGCTCGTCCCCGTGCCGCCGCCGAAGGTGGTGCCCGCCCCGACGTAGACCGTCGTGCCGGTCGCGGCCACCGCCCGCGCGAGCGTGGCCGCCGGGTCGGGGACGCCGAGCGAGGTCACCTCTCCCGTCGCGGGGTCGTACTGCCAGAGCTCCGGCACGGTCGGGCTGCCGCCCCCGACGGCGAAGACGACGCCGTCGGGCGCCACCGCCACGGCCCGCACGTCGCGGTCGCCGAGGCGACCGAGCTCCTCCGCCGGGGCGTCGGGGGTCGTCAGATCCCAGCGGTAGAGGTTGGCCTCCGGCCCGTCGGTCTTCTTCAGCATCCCGAAGTACAGGTACCGGCCCGTCGGGTCCGCGGCCATCGCCTGGATGGCGTAGCCGGTCGGCACCGAGGTGGTCACCGTGACGGTGCGCGTCGGAACATGGAACGCGACCACCCGCGCCGGCTCCACGTTGCGCGTGCCGATGTACACCGAGTCGCCGACGAGCCTCGCGCTCATCAGCGCGAACTGCGTGACGGCGGGGCCGAGGTCGTCGATCTTCGGGTCGGAGGGGCGGGCCGCGGACGGTCCGAGGGCGCCGGCGGGGCGCGCCGCGGCGGCCGTCGCGACCGCGGCCAGGACGCCGACGCCGCCGGCCTGGAGCACGGCCCGTCGGGAGGGTGCGGGGTGGGTGGACATCTGAACTCCTTCGTTCATCAGCGGGCGGTGCGGGGCGCGGCGGCGGTCCGTCGCGGGTCAGGCGGTGATCGCCAACCGGTCGACCTGGACCTCGTGCGCGAGCGCCCGCCCGCGCACGAAGCGGTGCAGCTCGTCGAGCACGACGGCCGAGAGCCGCCCCAGCTCGACGCCGAGCGAGCCGGCGATATGCGGGGTCAGGAGCGCGTGGTCGTGGCCGTACAGCGGGTGGTCGTGCTCGAGCACCCACGGGGTGGTGACGTCGAGGATCGCGAACAGCTCCCCCGCCACGACACGCTCCGTCAGCGCGTCCTGGTCCACGATCTCGCCACGCGCCGTGTTCACGAGCGTGGCGCCGGCCCGCATCAGACCGATGCCGCGCGCGTCCAGCAGGTGCCGCGTCGTGGGGAGGGAGGGCGCGTGCACCGAGACGACGTCGGACGTGGCCAGCAGCTCGTCGAGCCCGACGCGCGCGACACCGAGCGCGTCGGCGTCGGCCGCCGTCAGGAACGGGTCGTACACGACGATCTCGAGCGCGTACGGCCGCAGGAGCTCGACGACCTTGCGGCCGATCTTGGACGCGCCCACGATGCCGACACGCTGGCCGAAGTTCCCCAGGCGGGGGAACGCCTGCTCGACGTCGAACTCCTGCCGCCGCTGCTGGTACCGGGCCGCGATCGGCAGCACCTTCTTGTTGGCGAGGACGATCATCGCGACCGTGTACTCCGCGACCGGCACCGCGTTCGCCTCGGCCGCGGAGCTGACCCGGACACCTCTGCGCAGCACCTCGTCCGCGACGTACGGCTTCACGGTGCCCGCGGCGTGCAGGACCGCCCGCAGGTGCGGCGCCCTCGCCAGCACGTCCGTGTCGACGAACGGCGCTCCCCAGCACGTGACGAGGACCTCGACGTCGGCCAGCACGCGTCGCGCGGCATCGGACTCAAGCTCGGTGAGGAACCCGAGGAGGTCGGCGACCTCCTCGAAACGCGCCGTCCGCTCCCGGGGGAACACCCGTGCCCTGGCCTCCGGGGACATCGCGAACGCGACCTTGACCCGGGCGCTCACTTGACGCTCCCGGCCGCCAGGCCGGCCCGCCAGAAGCGCTGCAGCAGCACGAAGGCGATCACCAGGGGCACGATCGACAGGAACGATCCGGCGATCACGAGCGGCGAGTACTCGGGGTTCTGCTGCACCTGGCTCTGCCAGAGGAAGATGCCCACGCTCGTCGGGAAGAGGCTGCGGTCCTGCAGCATGATCAGCGGCAGCATGAAGTTGTTCCAGATCGCGACGAACTGGAACAGCGCGATCGTCACGAACCCGGGCACCAGCATCGGAAGCCCGACTCTCAGGAAGCTCCGCACCGGGCCGGCGCCGTCGACCCGCGCGGCCTCGAGCACCGCGTCCGGCAGGTACCCGGAGCTGAACACCCGGGCCAGGTACACGCTGAACGGGTTGCAGAACGCGGGGATCAGCACCGCCCACACCGAGTTGGTGAGGCCGACGGACGCGGCGAGCAGGTACAGCGGGATCACGGTCGCCGTGTTCGGGATGAGCACCCCGACCAGCACCGTGCCGTAGAGGAAGCCCTTGCCGCGGAACGCGATCTTGTCGAAGGCGTACCCCGCCATGAGCGAGATGAAGCCGGCCACGAGGGCGCCGACGCCCGCGTACAGGATGCTGTTGCCGAGCCAGCGGAGGAAGATCCCGCCGTCCTCGGCGAGCAGCCGCTGGAGATTCGCCACGAACGAGCCGCCGGGGCTGAACACGTTGGCACCGTAGAGCGTCGACGCGTCCTTGGTGGTGGCGAACACGAGCCACAGCAGCGGCAGCACCATGTACGCCGCGCCCACGACAAGGATGCCGTTGGTCCCGAGCGTCGCACCCGGGCTGCGACGCGGGCGGCGGGTGTTCTGGCCCCCGTCGGGCCGCGCCGTCCTGACGGCGGCGTGGACGTGCGGCGTCGGCGCGACCGTCGCGCTCATCGCGTGCTTCCCTTCGACGTGAGGTGGCTGACCACCCAGGAGAGGGCGCCCGCGAGGAGCGCGAGGACGATCGACGCGGCCGCCGCCTGGGGAAGGTTGTTGCGGTTGAACGCCGCGTCGTAGGCCCACATGTTCGGGACCCAGGTGCTCGTCACCGCGGTGGTCGCGGTCGAGAGGATCTTGGGCTCGGTGAAGAGCTGCAGGGAACCGATCATCGTGAACAGCAGCGCCACCCCGAGCGCGGGCCCGATGAGGGGCGCCTTGATCGCGAGAGCGGAACGGATCTCCCCGGCCCCGTCCACGCGGGCCGCCTCCAGCACCTCGCGCGGCACGGCCTGCAGCGCCGTGAACAGGATGATGACGTTGTAGCCCGCCCACTCCCACACGGCCACGTTCACCATCGACGGCAGCACCAGGTGCACCGACAGGAAGTCGACCTGGATCCCGCCGGACGCGAGTGCCGAGACGATCGGGCTCACGCCGGGCGTGTAGAGGTACGCCCAGATCAGCGCTGCGATGACCCCGGGGACGGCGTGCGGGAGGAACAGCAGGACCTGGAAGAGGCGTCGCGCCTTCGCCACGGCCGCGTCGAGCAGGAGCGCGAGGGCCAGCGCGACGCAGAGCAACGTCGGGACGTAGAGCACGCAGTAGAGGGCGAGCCGTCCGAAGCCCGCGACGAACGTGTCGCTCGCGAGGACGTCGGCGTAGTTGCCGAGCCCGACGAAGACCTTCTCGGCGCCGCCGAACCCGAGCCCGCTCCGCCGCTCGGCGAACAGGCTCAGGCCGATCGCGTAGATCACCGGCGCGATCATGGCGACGAGAAAGACCAGGAAGAACGGGGTCAGGAAGAATGCGGCGGTGCGGCCTCCGGTCCCCCGGATCGTCCGCCGTCGCAGGCGCTGCGGCGAGTCGTCGATACGCACGGTCATGGTGGTGCCTTTCGAAGAGTGGGAGCCGGCCTACTCGGTGACGTCGAGCCCGAGCTGCTCCAGCCCGTCGACGGTCGTTCCCTGCACCTTCTCCAGCGCGGCCCCGAGCGTCGGGGCGCCAGTGACCGCGTCCACCAGCGCCGTGTTCGTCAGGTCGTAGTCCGGGCCCCAGGCCCAGCCGGGGGCGACGTGCGCGGACGCCTCGTCGAAGACCTCGTAGATGTCGTTCCCGAAATAGCCCGTGGGCGCCACCTTCTCGGCGACGTCGTTCAGGCCGGGGTAGGCGAGGTAGGCCGTGCCGACGTCGCCGCGCGCCTCGACGGCCGCGGGGTCGGTGGTGAGGAACTCGAGGAACTTCGCGGCCGCGGCCTGGTTCTCGGAGTTCTTCGTCACGGCGAAGCTCGTGCCGCCGCTGAGGGCGCCGGACGGTGTGCCGTCCCATGACGGCGGCGGCGCCGCGACCCACTTGCCCTTCTGCCCGGCGGCCTCGGTGCGCGTCTTCAGCCCCGACGCGCTCCACGAGCCGCCGACCCAGCCGTTCACGACGCCGTCGTTGATGTCGGCGTTCCATTCGTCGCTGAACCCGACCTGCTCCTTGACGAGGTCCTCGTCGACGAGCTTCTGCCAGTAGTCGGCGACCTTCGTGCTGGCGTCGTCGTCGATCGAGACCTTCCAGTGGTCGTCGTCGACGCCGAACCAGGTGCCGCCCGCCTGCCACGCCAGCGGGGCGAGAGGCGGCTCGTTCGTGAAGAAGCTGGCGAGGTAGGCGTCGGGGTCGGCCTTGCGCACGGCGCGAGCCGCGGCCTCGAACTCGTCCCAGGTCGTCGGGACCTCGACGCCCGCGGCGTCGAGCACGTCCTGGCGGTACCACATGACGAGCGGCGGTGCGTCGTACGGCATGCCGTACGTCTGGTCGCCGAAGGTGACAAGACCGCGGACCTGGTCGGAGTAGTCCTCCAGCGTCTCCGGCGGAACGAGGTCGTCGACGGGGACGACCTGCCCGGAGGCGGCAAAGCCGGGGAGCCGGTAGTACTCGATGCCGACCACGTCGGGACCGGTCCCGGAGTCGATGGCCGCGGAGAGCTTGGTGTAGCCGCCGTTGGCGCCGTTCGGGATCTCCTCGAAGTCGACGGTGATGTCGTCCTGGCTCGCGTTGAACGCGGCGGCGACGTCGGCCATGCCGCTCAGTGACGACCAGAACGTGATCTCACCGGTGGGTCTCGAGGCAGCAGGCGTGGCCGCGGAGCCGGACGAGCAACCGGCCAGCAGGGCACCGACGGCCAGGAGGGCCGCGGCGGTGAGCGGAGCGCGACGCAGGCTCATGGGATTCTCCTTTGAATGTGAGGCGAGCTGTCGCCACTGAACCCGAGCCGGGTCTCGCCGCACAAGCAAAAGGAGACATTCGAACATTACCGCACATCTATCGGTCCGCCCGCGTCGACTCCCGCTCGACGAGGGTGGGCAGCAGCATCATCCGGGTGACCGCACGACCGGATCGCTCCCCCTGCCGGAGGTGGTCCACGCAGAGCCGCAGCGCCGCGTACCCCAGGTCGTGCTTCGGCGGCGCCACCGCGGTGAGCGGCACGGAGGCCAGCTCGGAGAACTCGTCGTCGTAGGCGACGAGTGCGAAGTCCTCGGGGATCCGGATGCCACGCTCGGCCAGCTGGTCGGCGGTCGCCATCGCGTCGACGTCGCCCAGCACGAGGGCCGCGGTGACGCCTCGCTCCACGCAGGCGTCGACGAACCGCCCGATCTCCTCGATCGTCACGTCCTCCCCCACGCCCGGAGTGGGCAGCATCCGGCGCAGGGCGTGGCGCCCCAGCCCGAGCTGGGCGGCCGTACGTTCGAAGCCGTCGGCGAGCGGGGCCGTCGTCGGTGTCTCGCGCGCGGCGAGCGCGATGCGCCGGTGCCCGAGGTCGGCGAGGTGTCGGACCGCGATCTCGGCCCCGTACGCGTGATCGCTGCGCACCCACTCGAGGCGGCCGGCGCCTCGCTCCCCGATGTCCCGCTCCACGATCACGACCGGGATCGTCGCCTCGGCCAGCAGCGTGCGCAGCGGCGTCCCCTCCGCGACGCTGCCGTGCGGCGTGATCATCAGGGCGTCCACGCCCCCCGCGATCAGGCGCTCGGCCTGCCGGAGCTCCTCCCTCTCCGAGTAGTTCGTGGTGCCGAGGACGAGCCTGCAGCTGAGGTCCCGAGCCGCCTCGGAGGCTCCGCGGATCACCTGGGGGTAGTAGTAGCTCGCCGAGGGTGCGATCATCCCGATCGTCGCCACCGGGCGCTGCGGCCGCCTCCCCGGGCGGTCCGCTCCTCTCTCCTGCTGCCGGGCCACGCCCACGGACACCGCTCCGCCGTGCACCCGGACGAGCAGCCCCCGCCCCTCGAGCGTCGCGAGGTCCCTGCGCAGCGTCATCGCCGAGACGCGCATCCGCTCCGAGAGCGCAGCGATCTTGACCGACCCGCGGAGCTCGAGCTCCCGCAGGATGGCGTCGTGCCGGGCCGCGGCGACCATGAGGACCTCCGGGTGATGTGCGGATCCGTGCGATTCAGATTTCGCTCAGAGTCAACCACATCGCTGGGTGGGAGCAGGATGGTGGCATGGACGACGCCCTGCACCAGATGACCGCCGCCCGGCTGCGCGAGCTGCTGCGGGCGGGCGAGCTCACGCCGACCGAGGTGGCCGACCACTTCCTGACGCGGATCGAGCGCGCCAACCCCGCCCTGGGGGCCTTCGTCTCCGTGACCCCGGAGGCGGCGCACGAGCGTGCCGCCGCCCTCGAGCGGGACGGCGCGTCGGACGCCACGCACCGACGGGCCGTGCTGTGGGGGCTGCCCGGCGGGGACAAGGACCTGTGGCTGCGGGCCGGCGTGCCGGCCGGCTTCGGCTCCCGGGCGTTCGCCGGGGACGACGCCGTCGTGGCGCCCGTGAGCGACGAGATCGTCGACGTCCTCGACGCCGCGGGCATGGTGAGCCTCGGCCGCACGACGGCGCCCGAGCTCGGCTTCCCGGCCTACACCGAGCCGCTCGCCGGCCCCGTCGCGCGCAACCCGTGGGACCCGGCGCTCGGCGCGGGCGGGTCCAGCGGCGGGGCCGCGGTGGCCGTCGCGGCGGGCCTGCTGCCGTGCGCGGCAGGGTCGGACGGCGGGGGGTCGGTGCGCATCCCCGCCGCGGCGTGCGGCATCGTCGGGCTCAAGCCGAGTCGCGGGCTCGTGCCCGCCGGGTCGGGGCAGGAGTCCCTCGGCGGGCTGGTCGTCAACGGGCCCCTCGCCCGCACCACCGAGGACGCGGCGCTGCTGCTCGAGGGGATGATCACCTGGACGCCGGAGGGCCGCGTCGCGCACCCCCTCACCCTGCGGGCGCCGTCCGCCCGCGCCGGGGAGTACCTGGCCGCGGCGCGCCGCGGCGAGGTCGCGGGCGGCGGCGGGGAGGACGTGCGGGGACGGTTCCGCGTGGCCGTCACGACCGACTCCGCCTGGGACGACTTCTACGCGATCACGACGTCGGACGACGCCCGCGCCGCGCTCGACGCCGGGGTCACGACGCTCGCCGGCCTGGGCCATGAGGTCGACGACCTGTCCCTCGAGCCCGACCCGGCGTACGGCCCCGCGTTCCGCACGCTGTGGATGGCGGGCGCCTCCGCGGTGCCGCTCGACGACCCCGAGCGTCTCGACCGGCTCGAGCCGCTGACCCGGTGGCTCATCGGCCGCGGCCGCCAGGTGCCGGCGCGCGAGCTCGCCGAGGCGCTGCGGGCGCTCACCGCGTTCGAGCGCCGGCTCGTGGCGCAGGTGGCGCGGTTCGACGCCGTCGTCACCCCGGCGCTGGCGATGACGCCCCGCCCGCTCGGCTGGTTCGACCCCGAGGACCCGGAGCGCAACTTCGAGCAGCAGTGCCAGTACACGCCGTGGACGTCGATGCTCAACGTGGCGGGCCTGCCCGCGGTCACCGTGCCGACCCGCTGGACCGACGGCGGCCTCCCCATGGGGGTGCAGCTGATCGGCCGCCCCGGCGGGGAGACGACGCTGCTCGCGATCGCCGCCCAGCTCGAGGACCGGCTGCGCTGGGCGGAGGTGCGCCCGCCGGCCTGGTGACCCGCGTGCGACCCGTGCGTGACCCGTGACCGGGAGGCCGGGGCGGGGGTGAAAGGATGCCCTGGGCACGCGGCGAGGCGGCGTGCCTTTGCCATGCCCCTGACGCCCCTGACGCCCCTGAGCCGCCACTGAGCCGGAGAACGGAAGACTCACGTGACCCACGTCGGACCGGTCCTGTCCGCGACCATCCAGCAGGCCGAGGAGCTGCGCCGTCTGCACACGGTCATCACCGAGCGCGACCTGCCGATCCCCCTGCGCGACGACTTCGTCGAGCAGTGCACGGTGATCGAGCTGCACCTCGGCGGCGACGAGTTCTCGAGCCTCTCCCGGCGCATCAAGCGGTACAACGCCCTGTCGGGGTGGATCGCGGCCCCGGTGCTCATCGCCGCGGTGGTGCTGTACGTCGTCGGGAAGTTCACGGACCTGCTGCCCGTCGACGACGTCCTCGCGCTGTTCCTCGACCCCGTGGTGATCGCGGTGCTGGCCGTGATCCTCGTGGCGGTGCTCGGGATCGCCCTGTGGATGCGGTCGGCGAACAAGCGCCTCCTCGGGCCCGTCTACGGCCGTCTCCTGGAGCGTCTGACCACGACCTGAGACTTCCGCGTGCGAGCTCCCGGTCACCCACCTAACGTCGGTTCCCGAGGTCGTTCGTACGACGGAAGGAGCCCCGATGGGACTCGGAGACAAGGCCAAGCACCTCGCAGAAGAGGCCGAGGGCAAGGTCAAGGAGGCGACGGGCAAGCTCACCGACGACGAGAAGCAGGAGGCCGAGGGCAAGGCTCAACAGGCCGGCGCGAACCTCAAGCAGGCGGGCGACGACGCCAAGGACGCGTTCAAGGGCTGACCCGCTGACACACGACGGGGCGCCACCGCACGGTGGCGCCCCGTCGTCATGTCCGGCGGCGGGCCGGACGGGTGCTCAGAGGTCGTCGGGCAGGCAGCCGAACGCCTCGTCGGCGCCCAGCGCGGCCGTGGCGAGCAGGCCCTCGAGGCCGGAGCCCTCGGGCACGGGACGCGGGTCGTCGACCACGACCCACAGGCCGTCCACGACGTCGTACTGCGCCTGCGGCCCCTCGGTGACGAGCGACCGGACGGCGGCCACGAGCCGCTCGACCTCCTCGCCTGCCGTGCCCAGGCCCACCGAGGCGCGCACGGCGCCGGCGTCGAACCCGAGGCGGCCGAGCAGCGGGTGCGCGCAGAACCGGCCGTCGCGCACGCCGATGCCGTGCTCGGCCGACAGGTACGCGGCGACCAGGCCGGGGTCGTACCCGGTGACCGTGAAGGTCACGACGCCCACCGGGTCGACGGCGTCGTCCCACACGTGCACGACCTCGACGCGGTCGATCGCGCCGAGCCCGTCGACGAGCCGGCGACGCAGGGCGTCCTCGTGCCGAGCGGCGGCCCGCGGGTCGAGGGCCGCGAGCTCGTCGCACGCGGCCGCGAGCGCCACGGCGCCGACGACGTTGGGGGAACCCGCCTCGTGGCGCGCGGGCCCCTCGTGCCAGTCGGTCGTGGTGGTGCGCACCCGGCGCACGGCGCCGCCGCCCGCGAGGTAGGGCGTCCCGCCGTCGAGCCAGTCGCGGCGGCCGACCAGGGCGCCCGCGCCGAACGGCGCGTACGTCTTGTGGCCCGAGAAGGCGACGTAGTCGACGCCGGTCTCCGCGAGCGAGAAGCGGCGGTGCGGCACCAGCTGCGCGCCGTCGAGCACGACCCGGGCGCCCGCGCCGTGCGCCGCGGCGACGACGTCGGCCACGGGCAGCGCCTCGCCCGTGACGTTGGAGGCGCCCGTGAGCGCCAGCAGCGCGTAGGGGCGGCCCGCGTCGACGGCGGAGCGCAGCTCCTCCTCGAGCTCCGCCAGGGTCGCGGCCACGGTGGGGCCGCCGGTCACGACGGTCGCGTCGGTGACGCGCTGCCAGGGCAGCAGGTTGGCGTGGTGCTCGATGTCGAGCACCAGCACGCGGCCGGGCTCGCCCGTGACAGGGTCGGCCGGCACACAGCCCGCGAGCAGGTTGAGCGAGTCGGTCGTGTTGCGCGTGACGATCGTCAGGTCGTCCTCGCGCGCGCCGACGAACGCGCCGATCGTGTGCCGCGCGTTCTCGTAGAGCGCGGTCGAGACCTGCGACAGGTAGCCGGCGCCGCGGTGCACGCTCGCGTAGAGCGGCAGCACGCGGGAGACGCGGTCGGCGACGGCCTGCAGGGCGGGGGCCGACGCCGCGACGTCGAGGTTGGCGTACGGCACCTGGCGGCCGTCGACGAGCGGCACGAGCGTGTCGCCGCCGACGACGGGCAGGACGGGCGCGACGTCGTGCACGGACGGGGCGGTGGGCGCAGCGTCCAGCACGGCGGGCGCGGTGGTGAGCGTGGTCATGCGTGGTCCTCCTCGGTCGTGCCGGGGAGGTTCCTCCCCGCGCTTGCCCGCACGCCGGACGGCGCGGGGCCAGGTCGTCACCCGGGGCACCCCGCCGCGAGAGGAGGGTTGCCGGCCAGCGAGCCGGGGCTTCGCGCTGGCGCTCTTGACCTGCCGCCCATAGTGCGTGCGCAGCACCACACGGTCAAGCGAGGGCCGCGCCCTTCTCACGATGCGGTCGCGTGAGACGCTGAAGGCATGCCCGATCGCACCGTCCCGGCCTCCGGCGCGCCCCCGGGAGGCTCCGTCGACAGCCCGGTCCAGCAGGTCGCCCGCGCCCTCGACGCCGGCGACCGCCACGCCGCCGGGCTCGCGGCACGCGCGGCGAGCGGCGACGACGCCGCCGACGTCCTCGACCTCGTCGGCGCCCGGGCCGCCGCGGGCTCCGGTCCCGCGACCGAGCTGCTGGTGGAGCTGCTGGACGCGTCCGGCGTCGTGCGACGCTTCGTGCGCGGCGCCCTGCTCGACGAGGCCGCCGTCGACGACGTCTGCCAGGACGTGCTCGTCTCCGTGGCCACGTCCGTCGCGTCGTTCCGGGGCGGGTCCCGCGTCACGACGTGGGTGCACGGGATCGTGCGCCACCGGGTGGTCGACCACCTGCGCCGCCAGCGTGCCACCGCTCCCCTGCCCGACGACGACGTCGGGCCCGCGGAGCGGATGAGCTCCCTCATCGCCACGCGCGCCACCGTGCGCGACGCGCTGGCCGCCCTGCCCGACCTCTACCGCGAGCCCGTGACCCTGCGCGACATCGAGGGCCTGCCGTACGCGGACGTGGCCGAGCGGCTCGGGCGCAGCGTCGGGACGGTGAAGTCCCAGATCTCCCGCGGCCGCGCGCTCGTGGCCGCGGCCCTCGGGAGCCCGTCCTGATGGCGGCGCCGAGCGCGCCCGAGCCGCTGCTCGGGCGGTACCGGGTGGGCGACGTGATCGGCGTCGGGTCGTTCGCCACCGTGCACCGCGCCGTCGACGACCGGCTGGACGACGTCGTCGTGGTGAAGGTGCTGGCCGAGAACCACAGCCTCAACCCGGAGGTCCGGGAGCGGTTCATCGCCGAGGGCCGGGCGCTGCGCCGGGTGGCGAGCCCGCACGTCGTCGCCGTGCACGACATCGGCGAGAGCGACCGCCAGCAGCCCTACCTCGTCCTCGAGCACGCGGACCGGGGCACGCTCGCGGCGCGGGTCGCCGCCCTGCGTGCCGACGGATGGACGGCCACGACGTCGGACGTGCTCGCGGTCGCGCGCGAGCTCGCGGCGGCGGTCGAGGCGGTGCACGCAGCGCGCCTCGTGCACCGGGACCTCAGCCCCGGCAACGTGCTGCTGCGCACCAGCCCCGAGGGCGTCGTCGGCCGGACCACCGGCACCCCCGCCGTCGCCCCCGCCGTCGTCCGCCCGGACGAGCGGCTCGTCGTGGCCGACCTCGGCATGAGCAAGGACCTGGCCCGCAGCTCCGGCCTGACCGTCGCCGGCGGCACGGAGGGCTTCCGCCCGCCCGAGCAGGACGGGCCGGGCACGGTCGACACCCGCGCCGACCTGTGGGCGATGTCCGCGCTGGTGACCTGGCTCGCCGAGGGCGCCGACCTGCCCCGGGCCCTCGACGCCGCGCTGGGCCGCAGCCTCGCCGACTCCCCCGCCCGGCGGCACCCCGACGCCGCCGCCTGGCTGGCCGACGTCGAGCGCGCCCTCGCCCCGGCCGACGGCGCGTCGGCGCCGGACCGTGCGCGGCCACGCCGCACGACCGTCGTCGCGGTGGCGACCGCCGCCGTCCTCGGGCTGGGCGCGGGGGCCGGCGCCACGGCGTGGCTCGACCGCCCGCACTCGGCCGCGGGCTCCGCGAGCGTGGCGATCTCCGGGCCGACGACGGCGACGGTCGGCGCGCCCGTCACGCTCACGGCCGACGTCACGGGCGCCGAGCACTGGGTGTGGACGCTGCCCACCGGCGCCTACGTGGCCGACGACGACACCGTGCGGCTCACGGCGAGCAGCCCGGGCGACGCGGAGGTCGTCCTGGAGGCCCGCGCGCCGGACGGGACGGCGCTGACGACCGTGCACCGGTTGCAGGTCGACGCCGGGTCCTGACCCCGGAAAAGACATCTCGGTCCGCGTGCAACCTTTCCGCCGCCGCGGACGACTCACGGGGGTCAGCACCGATCGTGCTGGCCCCATCGACCAGGAGAGACCATGCGACACCTTCCCCGCCGACTGACGCCGATCGCCCTCGCGAGCCTCCTCGCGCTGAGCGCCTGCGCGTCCCCGACCCCCGACGCCGAGTTCGACGACCCCGGTGCCTCGGGCACGGCGTCGCAGCCCGCCGACGAGGCGGCCGCCGAGGACTCCGCGGGCGAGACCGACGCGTCCGCCGAGCCGGAGCAGACCTCCGAGGCGCCGGCCGCGAAGGACCCCTCGGCGTACACGGTCCGCTACTCGGACGACTACAAGACGGTCATCACCCTCGACCGCGCCCAGGTCGAGAAGCTCACGGGCACCGACCTGGCCGCCGGCACCGCCGACGCGCAGGCCGCGCTCGCGGAGCCCGACACCTGGTCCGGCAGCGACACGAAGGAGCACGCCGACGTCATCGTCGACGCCGCGTCCCGCGAGTCCGACCGCATCGACCGCGTGCTCACGAAGCAGGCCGACGGCCGCGACGTGGAGCTGCGGCTCTACGTCGCCCACCACCAGCACGCGAACGTCGCGCACTTCGGCGAGGACGACGACTGACCGGCCCGCGCGACCGCCCTGCTCAGACGCCGGGCCCGTCGCGCCAGCCGAGCACGTTGTCCGCGCCCTGGGGGTACGGCGCCTCGTGCGGGCGCCCGCCCTCGGGGCGCGGCGGCGGCAGGTCCCGGGGGCGCTCCAGCGGCTCCTCGCGCTCGCGCCGGAACCAGCCCTTGATCGTGGTGAGGATCGACATGCCGCGCCTCCTGCTCGACGGAGTCCTGCCCGGAACCTGACCGCGACTTTACCCTTCGGCCCTGGTGGAGGGCCGGGCGAACGCACGGCGTTCGCGTCCCGAGACGGGGTGACCAGCACGCGGACGCCTGTCGTACGATCGCCAGGACCATCCCGAGCGGCCGAGTGACGTGGCACGTCGACGCCGCAGCAACCCGCGGACCGGTCGCCGGCGACGGCGGCAGGACCGGACGAGGGTGCTACCGCCACGACCGATGGGAGGACTGCCATGAGCACCCAGATCGATCCCCGCCCCGCCGAGGGCTACGCCGGCGACCTCACCCCGCAGCAGGCGTGGGACCTGCTCGCCGGCGACCAGGACGCCGTCCTGGTGGACGTGCGCACCGAGGGCGAGTGGCGCGCGATCGGCGTGCCGGACACCGCGTCCGCCGGCAAGGCCCCCGTCTTCGTCGAGTGGGTGCAGGCGGGCGGGCGCCCGAACGCCGGCTTCCTCGCCGAGCTCGCCGCCGCGGGCGTCACGGCGGACCGGCCGATCGTCTTCCTCTGTCGCTCCGGCCAGCGCTCGATCGGCGCGGCGCGCCTCGCGACGTCGTCGGGCCTGGGCCCGGCGTACAACGTGCTCGAGGGCTTCGAGGGCGGCCCCGGCTTCGACGGCGTGCGCGACCGCGAGGGGTGGAAGGTCCGCGGCCTGCCGTGGGGTGCGTACGACGACGCCGCGACGCAGGACGCCGGGCAGCAGGCCTCGGAGAAGACCACGGAGCAGGCCCGATGAGCGACGCGCAGGTCCCCACCGGCCCGGGTGCCGACCCCACCACCTTCGGCGGCTCGCGCCCGCTGCCCGCCACGGTCCGGCCCGCGACCCTCGCCGTGCGCGGCGGGCACCGCCGCTCCGACTTCCAGGAGATGTCCGAGGGCCTGTTCCTCACCCAGGGGTACACCTACGGCTCGGCGGCGGACGCCGAGGCGGCGTTCGCCGGCGAGCGGTCCCAGTTCCTGTACTCGCGGTACGGCAACCCGACGGTGCACACGTTCGAGGAGCGGCTGCGCCTCGTCGAGGGCGCCGAGGCCTGCTACGCGACGGCATCGGGCATGTCGGCGGTGTTCAACGCCCTCGCCGCGCTGGTCTCCAGCGGCTCGCGCATCGTCTCCGCGCGGGCCCTGTTCGGCTCCACCAACGTCATCTACGACGAGATCCTCGCCAAGTGGGGGGTGCAGGTCGACCTGGTCGACGGGCACGTGCTCTCCCAGTGGGAGGAGGCCCTCGCCACGCCGGCCGACGTCGTGTTCTTCGAGTCGCCGTCCAACCCCATGCAGGACCTCGTGGACGTGCGGCGGGTGGCCGAGCTCGCGCACGCCGCCGGCGCCGTCGTCGTGGTGGACAACGTGTTCGCGACGCCGGTGCTGCAGAAGCCGCTCGAGCTCGGCGCGGACGTCGTCGTGTACTCGGCCACCAAGCACATCGACGGGCAGGGCCGCGTGCTCGGCGGCGCGATCCTCGGGTCGGAGGAGTTCCTCACCGGGCCGGTGCAGACGCTCATCCGCAACACGGGCCCGTCGCTGAGCCCGTTCAACGCGTGGGTGCTGCTCAAGGGCCTGGAGACGCTCGACGTGCGGGTGCGCGCCCAGAACGCCGCCGCGCTCGAGGTCGCGACCGCGCTCGAGGGGCTCGACGGCGTGACGGGCGTGCGCTACCCGTTCCTGCCCTCGCACCCGCAGCACGAGCTGGCGAAGTCGCAGCAGTCCGGCGGCGGCACGGTCGTGACGTTCGACCTCGCCGTGCCCGAGGGCACCGAGCCGGCCGAGGCGAAGAAGCGCACGTTCGCGTTCCTCGACGCGCTGCAGGTCGTGGACATCTCCAACAACCTGGGCGACGCGAAGTCGATCATCACGCACCCCGCCACCACGACGCACCGCAAGCTCGGCCCCGAGGGCCGGGCCAAGGTCGGCATCGCGGAGACGACGGTGCGGCTGTCGATCGGCCTCGAGGACCCGCGCGACATCGTCGAGGACGTCGAGCAGGCCCTGCGCGCCTGATCCGACGTCGCTCGCCGGTGAGTTCGGTCATCCGGTTCGAGTTCGGTCCGAATACCTACCGATCTCGAACCGGATGACCGAACTCACCCCGGCCGCCGCGATCAGGCGGCCGTGCGGACGACCATCTTCCCGGTGTTGGCGCCGCGCATCATGTCGATGAAGGCCTGCGGGGCGTTCTCGATCCCGTCGACGACGGTCTCGTCGTAGGCGATCTTCCCCTCGGCGAACCAGCCGGTCATGAGCTCGCGGAACTTCGGCGCGTGCTGAAGGTAGCCGCCGAGCGTGAAGCCCTGGAGCATGAGGCCGCGGGTGATGAGGTTGGCCATGTTGTCCGGGCCGGGCACGCGGTCGGTGGTGTTGTAGCCGGCGATGGCCCCGCACAGCGCGACGCGGCCGCCGTCGTTCATGACGTCGAGCGCGGCGGTGAGGTGGTCGCCGCCGACGTTGTCGAAGAAGACGTCGACGCCGCCCGGCACCAGCTCCGGCAGCTGCTCGCGGACGGGCGCGTCCTTGTAGTTCAGCGCCGCGTCGTAGCCGTACTTCGAGGTGAGCAGCTCGACCTTCTCGGCCGACCCGGCGGAGCCGACGACGCGCTTCGCGCCCAGCAGCCGCGCGATCTGGCCGGCGGCGGTGCCGACGGCGCCCGCGGCGCCCGAGACGAAGACGGTGTCGCCCTCCTTCAGGCCCGCGATCGCGGTGAGGCCGACGTACGCGGTCAGCCCGGTCATGCCGAGCATGCCCAGGTACAGCGACAGCGGTACGCCCGGCAGCTCGGGCACCACGCTGAAGCCGCGCGCGTCCTCCTGCACGACGTCGCGCCAGCCGTGCTGGTGCGACACGACCGCCCCCACGGGAACGTCGTCGGACGCCGACTCCACGACGCGGCCCACGGCGCCGCCCGTCATGGTCTCCCCCAGCGCGAACGGCGGGGTGTAGCTCTTGACGTCGTTCATGCGCCCGCGCATGTACGGGTCGACGGAGACGAACTCGTTGACCACGCGGACCTGGCCGGGCTCGAGGTCGCCGTACGTGACCTGGACGGTGCGGAAGTCGTCGAGCGTGGGCCAGCCGGTGGGGCGGGCGGCGAGCTGGATCTGGGTGGAGACGATCGAGGACATGCGGGGTGGTGCCTTCTTCCGGTGGGTGCGGTTCAGAGCGTGAGGCCGACGACGAGCGCGACGACGGCGAGCAGCGGCAGGATGCCCTGCGTGACGGCGGCACGGCGCTTGTCGGGCGAGGACAGGAACAGGACGAGGGCGGCGGCGAGCATGCTGCCGGTGCCGGCCAGCACGAGGGCCGCGCCGGCCCCGGTCGTCCCGACCGCGACGAGCACGATGCCGACCGCCGTCACCACGGCGAGGAACAGGTTGTAGAAGCCCTGGTTGAAGGCCAGCTCGCGCGTGGCGGCGGCCTCCTGCTCGGTGGTGCCGAACGTGGCGCGCGCCCGGGGCGTGGTCCACGCGACGGACTCGAGCCAGAAGATGTAGCCGTGGAGGCCGGCGGCGAGGGCCGCCAGGACGAGTCCGACGACGATCATGAGCGCTCCCGGGACGGGCCTGTTGTGCAACGGTCGTTACACAATCTATTCTGTACCGGTCGTTGCACACAACCGGAGGCGCCTGATGGGTCGGTCACAGACCTTCGAGACGGACCGTGTGGTCCGGTCCGCCCGCGAGGTGTTCTGGCGCTCGGGCTACGAGTCCGCGTCGGTCCCCGCGCTCGAGGCGGCCACCGGGCTGAACCGGTCGAGCCTCTACCACGCGTTCGGCTCCAAGCGCGGACTCTTCGACGCCGCCGTGCAGAGCTACCTCGACGAGGTCGTCCGCCCCCGCCTGCGCCCGCTGGTCGCCGACGACGTCGCACCCGGCGCGCTCGTCGACTACCTCACCGGCCTGCGCGCCGCGCTCGCCCGCGCGGACGAGGTCCAGGGCTCCGCGGGCTGCCTGCTCGTGAACACCTGCGGCTCCCCCCTCGCGAGCGACGACGCCGTCCGGCAGACCGTCGCGGACTACCGCGCCGAGCTGCGCGCCGCCGTCCGCCGCGGGGTGGCCGCGATGCGCCCGGACGCGGCGACCTCCGACGTCGACCGGCTCGCCGACGTCTGCACGGCGCTGGTGATCAGCGCCTTCACCCTCGTGCGCGTGGACCCGCCCGCCGCGCTGCAGAGCCTGGACACCGCCGTCGCCGTGCTCGCGCACTGACGCGCCCGGCCGGGGCAGTCCCGTGGGTCGAGCTTGTCGAGACCCGCTCCACGGAACTCGACAAGCTCGACCACCGAACCCGCCGGTCGATCAGCCCTCGGCGTCCGCCGGGAGCAGCGCGACGGCGCCGTGGGCGGGGACGGTCGCCGTGAAGGTGCCGTCGGCGGCGACGGTGTACGTCTCGGCCGAGTCGCCGTCGGCGGCGACGTTCGTGTACTCGCCCGCGGGCAGCGAGGTGGCGTAGGTGTGGTCCGCCTCGCCGTCGCCGTTGTTGAGGGCGACGAAGCCGGCGTCGCCGCGGCCGAAGGCGATCTGGTTGCCGCCGTCGTCCCACCAGTCGGTGAGCTCGGCGCCCTCGACGGCGTGGTGGAACCGCACCATGCCCGCGATGGCGGGGTCGCGCTGGATGCAGCTCCAGGCATCGCTGTCGCAGTCGGCGTCGGCCACGCCGGTGGCGGTGGCGCCGGGCGCGCCGGCGTCCTTGTCGTCGAAGGCGTAGCCCGAGTACAGCGACGGCGAGCCGTAGGGGTGCGCGAGCATGAAGATGCTGGCCAGCCGGTAGGCGTCGCCGTCCTTGTACGTGAGGGTCTCGCCGTTGCGCTCGGTGTCGTGGTTGGTGACGAACACTCCCGCCTCGTCCGAGTCGAGCTTGCCGTCGGCGATGCCCTGCAGGCCGGCCAGGTTGCCGCCGAACGCGGACTTGAGCTGGCGGGCGTAGTCGAACTCGTGCACGTCGCCGTTGCCGACGTACTCGGCGGGCTGGACGGGCTCGCCGGCGGCGCCGATGACCTCCTGGACCCAGTAGATGTCCGGGTTGCTCAGCCTGGACTTGATGGCCGCCAGGTCCTCGGCGGGCATGTGCTTCGCCGCGTCGATACGGAAGCCCTGCACGCCGAGGTCGATGAGGTCGTTGAGATACCCGGCGATCTTGTCCTGCACGGCGGGCGAGCCGGTGCGCAGGTCCTGCAGGGACACGAGGCGGCAGTTCTGCACCTCGTCCTTGTCGCCGTAGTTCGCGATGTCCTTGCGGCAGTCGTTGAAGTCGCCAGCCCCGTAGGGGACGCCGGGGAAGTCGTCGACGGCGAACGACGTGCCCGCCACCCCGGTCCCGGCGCCCTGGTCCGCGCCGGTGGTGTGGTTGATGACCGCGTCCGCGACGACGCCGACCCCGGCCTCGCCGCAGGCGTCCACCATCGCCTGGAACTCCTCGCGGGTGCCGAGCTTGGACTCGATCTTGTAGCTCACCGGCTGATACGAGGTCCACCACTCGGTGCCCTGGATGTGCTCCATCGGCGGGGACACCTGGACCGCGTCGATCCCGGCCGGGCCGATCGTGCTGGTGCACTCCTCCGCCACCGACGTCCACGTCCACTGGAACAGGTTGAGGATGACGTCCCCGTGCGCGACACCTTCGGATGCCGCCTGTCCCGGCGCCTCTGCGACGGTCGCGTCCGCCGACGTCGGCCCGGACGTCGCCGAGCTCGCCGTCGCGCCCAGCGCAGTGACCAGGAGTCCTGCCGCCGCGGTCGCGGCGATCGTGCGGGGGCCCCGGCGTCGGCCCGGGCGGGTGGTGCGTCGTGCGTGCGTCATTGCTGTCTCCTTCGGGTCGGACGGGCCCTCGTGAGGGCCCGCCGGCTCTCCCCCGGCGGCGATGCCGGGGTGTCGTGCACGGCGGGTGGCCGCGGTGGCGACGGGCGGGAGTCTGCGCTGTCGCCTTGCAGCAAGATTGCAGAGAATTGCGGAACTGTCTACCCGGGCGACGGCAGCGCGCGCGAAGGTGTGCGCGGCTAGCCTCCGTCCATGACGGTCGACACGGCGCCCGCTCCCGCCCGACGACGGCGGCGGCTCGGGTGGTGGGTGACGCTGGCGCTCGTCGTCGTGGTGGTCGCGTTCGGGGTGGCGCAGATCCTCCCGCCACCCCGGACGGCCGACGTCGTCGCGCCGCCCGCGGACGCCACGGCCGAGGAGGTCGTGCGCGCCTACCTCGAGGCGATCGACGCGCACGACTGCGGCACCGCTCGGGAGCTGTCCGGCGCGTCGTTCGCCGGCACCACCGAGACCATGTGCCACGACGCCGCGAGCCTGACGGTCACCGACCTGGCGACCGTGGGCACAGGCGCCGTCAGCACGAGCTTCGACGTCGACTGGCGGTTGTTCGCCGAGGACGCCTCGATCCCCGAGGGCGGGTTCGGCTGGACCTACTTCCTCACGCGCGGCGACGACGGCTGGCGCATCGAGGACGCCGGCAACGGCTGACCCGCGAGTCAGGCGCCGGGCACGACCAGGCCGGCGTCGTACGCCCACACCACGAGCTGCACGCGGTCGCGCGCGCCGGTCTTGGTCATGATCCGGCTGAGGTGGGACTTCACCGTGCTGGGCTCGAGGAACAGGGCCGCGGCGATCTCCGCGTTCGACGACCCGCGGCACAGCAGCGCGACGATCTCCTGCTCCCGCGCCGTGAGCATGCCGGTCGCGGCCGGGTCGGCGACGACGGGGCCCCGGCGGCGCGCGAACTCGTCGATGACGCGCCGGGTGAGCGTCTGGTCCACGAGCCCGTCGCCCGCGGCGACGCGACGCACGGCGTCGACGAGCACGTCCGGCTCGGCGTCCTTGAGCAGGAACCCCGAGGCGCCCGCCTCGAGGGCGCCGAACACGTAGTCGTCGAGGTCGAACGTGCTCACCACGAGCACGGGCACCGGGTCGGCGACGCCGGGCCCGGCGAGCTCGCGCGTCGCGGCGATGCCGTCGCCGCCGGGCATGCGCACGTCCATGCACACGACGTCGGGCCGCTCGCGGCGCGCCACGCGCACGGCGTCGGCGCCGTTCGACGCCTCCCCCACGACGTCGAGCCCCTCGCTCTGCAGGATCACCGTGAACCCGGCGCGCACCACGGCCTGGTCGTCCACCAGCACCACGCGCGTCATCGGGCGCCCTGCCCGGCGCGCACCGGCCGCTCCTCGACGCCCGCGGGGCGCGGCACCGTGAGCCGCACCAGCCAGCCGCCCCCGGACGTGCGGCGCGCCGTCAGCCGCCCGCCCACGAGCTCGGCCCGCTCGGTCATGCCGATGACGCCGTGGCCGGGCCCCGCCTCCTCGGGCGCGGCGACGGCGACCGACCGGTCGGCGGGGCCGTTGCGCACGGTCAGCGCCAGCTCCTCGTCGTCGTACGCGGTCTCCACGTCCACCGCGCTGCCCGGCGCGTGCCGGCGGGCGTTGGCGAGCGACTCCTGCAGCACCCGGTACACGGTGAGCTGCACGGTCGGCGGCAGGTCGTAGGGCTCGCCGCGCCGCGTCTCCTGCACACGAGTACCCGTGCTGCGGGCGAGGTCGAGCAGCGCGGGCACGTCGGCGAGCGTCGGCTGCGGGGCCGACGGCGCGTCCTCGCCGTCGCCCGTGTCGCGCAGGATGCCGACGACGAGCCGGAGGTTCTCGAGCGTCTGGCGCCCCTGCCCCCGGATCCAGCGCAGCGACTCCCGCGCGCGCTCCGGGTCGGCATCCACCAGGCGCTCGGCGGCCGCCGCCTGCACGACGATCCCGGACAGGTGGTGCGCCGCCACGTCGTGCAGCTCGCGGGCCATGCGCCCCCGCTCCGCGAGGACGGCCTGCGCCGCGAGCGCCTCACGCTCCCGCTCGGCCTGCGCGACGCGCGCCCGCAGCTGCGCCAGCAGCTCGCGCCGGGTGCCGACGTACGCGCCGACGAGCACTGCGCCGAGGTAGACCACCAGGGCGGACACCAGCCCGCCCCACAGCTGTGTGCCGACGGGCACGCCGAGCTCGGCCGCCGTCGCCGGCCCGCCCAGCACGTACCCGAGCAGCACCTGCACGACGGCGGCGCCCGCCGCGGCGCCGAGGGCCGGGCGCCGCGGGGCGAGCACGCCCACGGAGTAGGCGGCCACGAGCGTCGCCGGCGCCTGGAAGCTCATGAACGGCGGCAGCAGCGGGGCCAGCGCGAGCTGCCCGAGGAGCACGAGCGCCAGGCACAGCATCGGGAACCGGCGCCGCAGCGTGAGCGCCATCGCCTGCCCGACGAGGACGACGCACGCCGACACCCGGGCGCCGGTGCTCATCCCGTCGATGGACGCCTGGGCGCCGAGCGACGCGCCGAGCCCCGACGACACCACCTCCAGCACCGTGAGGAACAGCGCCACGGAGAGCACCGCCACCACGGCGCCGAGGAGCGCGTCGCGGCGGGTCGGGGTCCGGACGCCGAGGGCGTCGAGCCGCCGGCGCAGCGCGTCGAGCACGGGTCCTCCGTCAGGGTCGATCGACTGTCGAGATGGGGTCGGGTCGGCACGCCCCGGGCGGCCGCCGACGGGCCCCGAGGGACGCGGTGCCCGCCCGGTCAACGCTACGCCGTGCGTGGCCGGGCGAGGCACGTCATCGCTGGTCAGGCGGTATCGATCCGATATCGGACGTGTCAGGCGAGGTCACGACGGCGGAACACGGCGCCCGCGGCGACGAGCAGCACCGCCGCCCACGCGAGCAGCCCGGCCAGCGCCGCGGCGACGCCCGTCCCGGCGCCCGCGTCCGTGGCCGCACCGAACAGCTGGGCGGCGCCCTGGCCGGCCGACGCGAGGGAGCCGAGGGTGATCGGCAGCCACGACGTCGCCGTCGTCGCGCCGCCCGTGAGGACGAGCGCGGCGGCCTGGACCATCGGTTCCACGAGGGCGAGCGCGACGACCACGACGATCGCCGCGACCTGCCCCCGCACGAGGGTACCGACGGCGAGGCCCAGCCACGACAGCAGCACCATGACCACGAGACCCCGCGCCCAGACCCCCAGCGCCTCGCCGGGGCCGATCGCCAGGCTGGCGCCGGGCGTCGTCGCGACGGCGACCACCAGCCCGACGGCGGTGACCAGGGCGAGCGCCACCCCGATCGCGAGCGCCGCGGTCGCCGTCGCGCCCGCCTTGCCGGCGAGGATCCGCAGCCGGTCGGGGACGGCGAGCGCCGTGGGCACGACGCCGCCCGTGCGGAAGTCGGTCGTGGCGGCGAGCGCGCCGAGCAGCAGCACGCACAGGGCGGTGACGCCGCTGGAACCCGACCCGGCGGGACCGTTGCCCATGAGGTCGAGCAGCCCGCGCTGCGCGGTGGCGGAGCCGAGGTCGGTGGCGGCGGCGAGCCCGGAGAGGAGCTCGCTCGTGTCCGCCGGGGACATCTGCGCCCCGACGTGGACCCCGGCGCCCGACCCGCTGAGCGCCTCCAGGGTGCGCAGCGTGCGCGGCAGCACGATCGTGAGGACCTGGGCGAGCAGCATCCCCGCGACGGCGACGGCCCCGATCACCCACGGCGTCCGGGTGGTGCGCAGCTTGAGCAGCTCGGCGCGGAAGACGGCGACGGACATCAGCGCACTCCTTCGGTGGCGGCGGTGAGGTCGAGGTAGACGTCCTCGAGGCTCCGGTCGGTGGTGACGAGCTCGGCCAGCGGGCCCGCGGCGACGACCCGCCCCTGGCCGATGACGACCAGGTCGTCCGCGACCTGTGCCACCTCGCCGAGCACGTGGCTGGCCAACAGCACGGTGCCGCCGTCGTCGGCGAAGGCGCGCAACAGCTCGCGCAGCCACCGCATCCCCGCGGGGTCGAGGCCGTTGGCCGGCTCGTCGAGCACCAGGACCTCGGGTCGACCGAGCAGCGCGGCCGCGATGCCGAGGCGCTGCTTCATGCCGAGCGAGTAGGTGCGCACGCGGCGGTCCGCGGCGGGGACCATGCCGACGGCGGCGAGCACCTCGTCCACCCGGCGGGCCGGGAGGCGCGACGCCGCGGCGAGCACCCGCAGGTGGTCGCGGCCGGTGCGGCCGGGGTGCAGGCCGCCGGCGTCCAGCAGCGCCCCGGCCACCTGCGCCGGGTGCTCCAGCTCGGCGTACCGCCGGCCGTCGAACGTCGCCGTGCCCGCGTCCGCCCGGGCCAGGCCGAGCAGCACGTGCAGCGTCGTGCTCTTGCCCGCGCCGTTGGGCCCGAGCAGGCCCACGACGCGCCCCGGCCCCGCCGTGAAGCCGACGTCGTGCACGGCCTCGAAGCCGCCGTAGGACTTGTGCAGCCCCTCGATCCGGATGGTGGTCATCCGTGTCCTCCCTCGTCGTGCCGGCGCCGTCGTCGTGCCGGTACCCCGAGCCTTCCCGGGAGGGGTGGGCCGGGTCTTGAGGCGGAGGGCGGAACCTGCGTTGGTCCTTGCGGAGGAGCCCGCGGGCGCCGGAGTCGACCGCCGGGCGAGGCCCGGCCCGCGTGCCGCCCTTGCCTCCGGTCCACGACCGCCCCATCGTGGGGCCGACGACGCCAGGCCGCCGAGTGCCTGCCCCCGACCCGAAGGAGCGCACGTGCCCGACGTCCCGGACCCCGATCAGCGGACCCCGTCGACCAGGCCGGACCTGACCACGGTGGTCTTCCTGAAGAACGAGGTGACCTCTGACCTCATCGAGGTCGGCGACTACACCTACTACGACACCGAGGGCACCCGTCCGCCGTTCGAGCAGGCGAACGTGAAGTACCTCTACGGCCCGCAGCGCCTCGTCATCGGGAAGTTCACGACGATCGGTCCCGGCGCGTCGTTCCTCATGCCCGGAGGCAACCACCCCATGGTCGGCCCCTCGACCTATCCGTTCACGATGTTCGGCGGCGCCTGGGCGTCCGCCACGCTCGAGACGTTCACGGCGCTCGACCAGCCCGGAGACACGGTCGTCGGCAACGACGTCTGGATCGGCCGCGAGGCGACCGTCATGCCCGGTGTCACCATCGGCGACGGCGCCGTCGTCGGGGCGCACAGTGTCGTCACCAAGGACGTCGAGCCGTACGCCGTGGTCGCCGGGAACCCTGCGCGGCACGTCCGCACCCGGTTCGAGCCAGCGGACGTGCAGCGGCTGCTGGCCGTGCGGTGGTGGGACTGGCCGGTCGCGACGATCACGCAGCACGCCGCCACGATCATGGCGGGCACGCCCGAGGAGCTCGCGGCCGTCGTCGCCGGCTGAACCCTCGACGCTGTCCAGCGCCCCGCTGGACCGCCGCCTCCGGCCTCCCTGTGGAGGAGCGGGCGACCGTGTCGGCGCTGCCCCGTAACCTGGCCGACGTGCTGCACGTCCACCGGTCCGAGCGCTCCGACGCGCTGGTCGCTCCCCTCGCCGACGTGCTCGCCGAGCCTCCGGACGACCCGTTCACGCCCGACGTCGTCGCGGTGCCCACCCGCGGCATCGAGCGGTGGCTGGCGCAGCGGCTGTCGCACCGGCTCGGGGTGGACGGCCCGTCGGGCGCGGGCGTCTGCGCCAACGTGGACTTCTCCTCGCCGTCGCGGCTGGTCGCGTCCGCCGTGACGGCGGTGACCGGCGTCGAGCCCGACGACGACCCGTGGCGCCGCGCGCGGCTCGTGTGGCCGGTGCTGGAGACGATCGACGCGTCGCTGGGCGAGGCGTGGGCGGCGCCCCTCGCGCAGTACGTCGGGGACGCGGACGACGGCCTGCGCCGCTCGCGCCGCGTGGCCCTCGCGCAGCGGGTGGCCGAGCTGTTCGCCGCGTACGCGCAGCAGCGGCCGGGCCTGCTGACCGCGTGGCACGAGGGCCGCGACGACGACGCGCCCGCCGACCTGGCGTGGCAGCCGCGGCTGTGGCGGCGGGTGCGGGAGCGCGTGGACGCGCCCGGGCCGGCGGAGGTGCTGACCGCCGCCGTCGCGGGGCTGCGCGCCGACCCGGACGCCGTCGACCTGCCGGCGCGGCTGTCCGTGTTCGGCCCCACCCGCCTGCCGGAGGACCAGCTGCGGGTGCTGCGGGCGCTCGCGCTGCACCGCGACGTCCACCTGTGGCTGCCGCACCCGTCGCCCGCGCTGTGGGCGTCCGTCGAGGCGCTGGCGGCCGACGGTGCGGTGACCGGGCCGCGTCGTGACGACCTGCCCCCGGCCGCCCGCCACGCCCTGCTCGCCTCCACGGCACGCGACTCGGTCGAGCTGCAGCTGCGGCTGTCCGGTGCGGTCGAGCGAGACGGTGGGGACGACGGTGGGGACGACGACGCGCGACCGGAGGTCCGCGTCGTCGCGCACCCCGCGCCGACTCCCCCGGACACCCTGCTCGGGTCGCTCCAGGCCGTGCTGCGGACGGACGACCCGGACGCGGCGCCGCGCGCGGTCGACCCCGCCGACCGCAGCGTGCAGGTGCACGCGTGCCACGGGCGCGCGCGGCAGGTCGAGGTACTGCGCGAGGTGCTCACCGGGCTGTTCGCGGCCGACCCGACCCTGGAGCCGCGCGACGTCATCGTCATGTGCCCCGACGTCGAGTCGTTCGCGCCGCTGGTGACGGCGACGTTCGGCGCCGCGCCCGACGGCGTCACGCAGGTGCACCCGGGCCAGCGGCTGCGCGTCAGCCTGGCCGACCGCGGGCCGGGCGTCGTCAACCCCGTGCTCGGCGTGCTGGCCACCCTGCTGCGGCTCGCCGACGGCAGGGTCACGGCGTCCGAGGTGCTCGACCTGGCCACGACCGCACCGGTGCGCCGCCGGTTCCGGCTCTCCGACGACGACCTCGACCGCTGGCGCGACTGGGCCGTCGAGGTGGGCGTGCGCTGGGGCGAGGACGGGTCGCGACGTGCGCGCTTCGGCATCGACCCGCGGGTGCGGCAGGGCACCTGGGACGCCGCCCTGGACCGCGTGCTGCTGGGCGTGGCGATGGCCGAGGAGGACTCCCGGTTCGTGGGCCCGGCGCTGCCGCTGGACGACGTCGGCTCCACCGACGTGGACGTCGCGGGCCGGTTCGCCGAGCTGGTGTCCCGGCTCACGGGGCTGCTCGCCGACCTGGCCGGCACCCACCCGCTGGAGCACTGGCTCGACACGCTCGACCGGGCCGTCACGCTGCTCACCGACCCGGCCCCGGACGACGCCTGGCAGTCCGTGCAGGCGCACCGGGTGCTGGGCGACGTGCGGGCCGCGGGCGCCGGCCGGGACGCCGCGGGCGACGGGCTGCGGCTGGAGGACGTGCGCGCCCTGCTCGCCGACCGTCTCGCCGGCCGCCCCACCCGCGCGGGCTTCCGCACGGGCGCGCTCACCGTGTGCTCGCTGGAGCCGATGCGCGCCGTGCCGCACCGGGTGGTGTGCCTGCTCGGCATGGAGGACGGCGCCTTCCCCCGCTCGGCCACGCCCGACGGCGACGACCTGCTCGCGCGCGATCCCCTGCTGGGCGAGCGGGACCGCCGCAGCGAGGACCGGCAGATCTTCCTCGACGCGCTCACCGCCGCCCGCGAGCACCTCGTGGTGCTGCACTCGGGCGCGGACGAGCGGACCGGCGCCGGCCGGCCGCCCGCCGTGCCCGTCGCGGAGCTGCTCGACGCGCTCGACCGGGTCGGCACGGCCGCCGACGGCGGCCCCGTGCGGCGGCAGGTCGTGGTGCGCCACCCGCTGCAGGTGGTGGGCGAGCGCAACTTCGAGCGCGGCGCCCTGGGCGCCCCCGGGCCGTTCAGCTTCGACACCGCGGCGTTCCGCGGGGCGGAGGCCGGCCGCGGCGACCGCGTCGAGCCGGGGCTCCTCGTGCCCGAGCCGCTCGCGCTCGACGTCCCCGCCCCGACGGAGGTGGACCTCGACGACCTCGTCGCGATGCTGGAGCACCCCGTGCGCTGGTTCCTGCGGACCACGCTCGACGTCCGCGTGGCGCAGGACGAGGACGAGGTGGACGACCGCCTCCCCCTGACGATGCCGCCGCTCGCGGCGTGGGGCGCCGGCGACCGCATCCTCACCGCGGTGCTCGGCGGCACCGACCCCGGTCGCGCGTTCCAGGCGGAGTGGCGCCGGGGGCAGGCGCCGCCGCGCGAGCTCGGCCGCACCGCGCTGCGCGACGTCGTCGAGCGGGTGCAACCGGTGGAGACCATGGCGCGGCAGGTGCGCGCCGACCTGGCCGCGCGCGCCGTGGACGTGTCCGCCGCGCTGCCCTCCGGCGTCCTCGTCACCGGGACGGTGCCGGGCGTGCACGGCGGCCGCGTGGTGCGCGCCGAGTACTCCAAGCTGGGCCCCAAGCACCGCCTGCGCGCCTGGGTGCAGACGCTCGCGCTCGCGGCGTCGGGCGGCGACGGCGGCCTGCCCGAGGGCCAGCAGTGGCACGCGGGGACGGTCGGCCGCGCCCCGGGCCGCGGCGCCAAGGCCGCGTGGAGCCTGATCCAGTCCCCGGACCCGGACGAGGCCGGCCGCCTCCTCGACGACCTCGTCGCGCTGCGCGCCGCGGCCGTCCGCGCGCCCCTCCCCCTGCCCCCGGACGCCGCGCACGCCTACGCGGTCTCGCGCGGCGGCGGCACGGGCGACCCGGGCCAGGCCATGAGCGAGGCCCGGTACACCTGGAACGGCGGCTTCGAGAAGTCCGACCCCTACCACGTCATGGTCTGGGGGGACGGCACCTCGTTCGACGCGATCGCGGGCGCCCCGGACGACGACGACCGGCGCCGGTTCCCCGAGGAACCCTGCCGGCTGGGCGCACTCGCCCGCAGGGTGTGGGACCCGTTGCTGGCGCACGAGCAGAAGGGCACCTCATGACGGGCGGGACGACGGGGCTCGACACCGACGCGGCGGAGGGTCTGGCGGGCGCCCCGGATCGACCCGTCTTCGACGTCTGCGGCCCGCTGCCGGAGGGCACCACCGTGCTGGAGGCGAGCGCCGGCACCGGCAAGACGTTCACGATCGCGGCGCTCGCGACGCGGTTCGTCGCCGAGGGCCGCGCCGAGCTGCGCGAGCTCATGCTCGTCACGTTCGGCCGGGCGGCGACCTCCGAGCTGCGCGACCGCGTGCGCGAACGCCTGGTGAGCGCGGAGCGGGCGCTGCGCGGGCCGGACCCGGCGTCCAGCGACGACCCGGTGGTCGCGCTGCTCGCCGACGTCGACGCCGACGAGCTGGGCCGCCGCCGCGACCGCCTCGCGGCGGCCCTCTCGCAGCTCGACGCCGCGACGATCACGACCACGCACGGCTTCTGCCAGCAGATGCTCACGTCGCTCGGCATCGCGGCGGACGTCGACCCGGCCGCGACGTTCGTCGCCGACGTCGCCGACCTGGCCCGCGAGGTGTCCGACGACCTGTACGTGCGCCGCTTCGCGGACGAGGCACACCCCGCGCTGACCCCCTCGATGGCGGCCGACCTGGGTCGCGCGGCGGTCAGCGACCACCAGGCCTGTGTCGAACCCGCCGAGCCGGGCGGCGGCACGACGTCCACACCCTCCCCGTCCACGCCGGGTGCGCTGCGCCAGGCGGTCGCGCTCGAGACCCGCACCGAGGTGGTGCGGCGCAAGCGCGCGCAGCACCTCATGGACTACGACGACCTGCTGGTCATGCTGCGCGACGCGCTCGCCGACCCGGTGCACGGCCCCACCGCGGCGGGCCGGGTGCGCTCCCGGTTCCGCGTCGTCATGGTCGACGAGTTCCAGGACACCGATCCGGTGCAGTGGGAGATCCTGCGCACGGCCTTCCACGGGCACCGCACGCTCGTGCTCATCGGCGACCCGAAGCAGGCGATCTACGCCTTCCGCGGCGCCGACGTCGTGGCGTACCTCGACGCGCAGCGGGACGCCACGGCCGTCGCGACGCTCGGCACCAGCTGGCGCAGCGACGAGCCCCTGCTGCGCGCCCTCGACACCGTGCTGGGTGGTGCGGCGCTGGGCGACGAGCGGATCGTCGTGCGGCCGGTCGACGCCGCGCACGGCGGCCCGCGGTTCGACGGCGGCGCGCCGCTGCGGCTGCGGCAGGTGACCCGCGCGGCGCTCGGGATGGCCCCCGGCGAGACGCCGCCGGTCGGGCCGCCGCGCCAGCTCGTGGCCGCCGACGTCGCGGCCGACATCGCCGCACGCCTGGGCCGCGACCGGCTCCTGGACCCCACCCCACCGGTGGTTGAGCCTGTCGAATCCCGGTCCGACGAGCACCAGGTCGCGAGCTGGCGACCGCTCGAGCCGCGCGACGTCGCCGTGCTCACGCGGACGAACGCGCAGGCCGAGGCGGTGCGGTCCGAGCTCACGAAGCGCGGCGTGCCCGCCGTCGTCTCGGGCCTGTCGAGCGTGTTCGCGACGCCGTCCGCCCGCGACTGGCTGACGCTGCTCGCCGCGCTGGAGCAGCCCGGGGCGCACGGGCGGGCCGCGGCGCTGGCCCTGACGCCGTTCGTCGGCTGGGACGCCCAGCGGCTCGCGACCGCCGACGACGCCGCGCACGACGCCCTCGCCGACACCGTGCGCCGCTGGTCGCGGCTGCTGTGGTCGCGCGGGGTGGCGGCGCTGCAGGAGGCCGTCACCCGCGACGGCCTGCCCGAGCGGCTGATGGGCACCAGCACGGGCGAGCGCCGGCTCACCGACCTGCGGCACGTCGGCGAGGTGCTGCACGTCGCCGCGGTCACGGAGGGTCTGGGCGCGTCCGCGCTCACGGCGTGGCTGGGGCGGCGCATCCGCGAGGCCGCGCAGGACTACGACGAGGAGCGCAGCCGCCGCCTCGAGACGGACGCCGCGGCCGTGCAGGTCGTGACCGTGCACGCGAGCAAGGGCCTCGAGTTCGGCGTGGTGTACGTGCCGTTCGCGTGGGACCGGTTCGAGCCGCGCCAGCCCGACGTGCTGCGGTTCCACGCCGGCGACGGGCGCCGCGTCCTGCACGTGGGCGGCCCGGGCTCCTTCGGGTACGACGCCGCCCTGGAGCGGCACCGCCGCGAGGAGGGCGGCGAGGACCTGCGGCTGCTCTACGTGGCCCTGACCCGCGCCCGGCACCAGGTGGTGGCGCACTGGGCGCCGTCCAAGGCGAACTCCGCGAAGGCCGGCCTGACGCGCGTCGTGCTGAGCGACCGCACGCTCGGCGGCGAGCCCGCGCCCCACGCCTCGCAGCAGGCGATGCGCGACGACGCCGTCCGCGCGTCGCTCGGGGAGCTCGCGCAGCGCTCCGCGGGCACGATCGCCGTCGAGGAGGTGCCGGCCACTCCGTCGCCCGAGCGCTGGCGGCCACCCGCCACGGCGGAGCCGGACCTCGACGTCGCGCACCTCGACCGCGTGCCCGACCCGACGTGGCGGCGCGCGTCGTACTCCGCGCTCACGGCCGCCGCGCACGGCGGGCCGCCGAATGGGTTCGCGGCCGGGATCGCGGCGACTGCGGCCGCCCCCACGCCCGGCGGTGTCGAGTCCGAGCCCGAGGGCGGCGGCGTCCAGGACGAGCCGGCCGAGGCGGCACCCGCCGCGGTGCGCCCGGCGGGCGCGGACGCCGGCCCCGAGGGCGCGCCGGGGTCCGACCTGCCGTCCCCGATGTCGGGGCTGCCCGCGGGCACGGGCTTCGGCACGCTGGTGCACGAGGTGCTGGAGTACGCGGACACCGCGGCCCCGGACCTGGACGCCGAGCTGCTCGCGCGGTGCGCGGCCGCGGCGACCACGCGGGTGCCGGGCACCGACCCGGCGGAGCTGGCCGCGGCGCTCGGCGTCGTCGCCCGCACGCCCCTCGGGCCGCTCGCCGCCGGGCGCACGCTCGCCGACGTCACGCCGCGCGACCGGCTCGCGGAGCTGGAGTTCGAGCTCCCGCTCGCCGGGGGCGACGGGGACTCGGGCGCCGGCGCCCCCGGGACGACGTCCGAGGGCGCCACCCTGGCCTCGATCGCCGCGCTGCTGAGCCGCTACCTCGGCGACGACGACGCGTTCGCCGGCTACCCCGCGGCGCTCGCCGAGCTCGCGGCGGCCGACCCCGCCGCCCGGCCGCTGCGCGGCTACCTCACCGGGTCGATCGACGCGGTGCTGCGCGTGCCCGGCGACGACGGCGCCCCGCGCTTCCTCGTCGTCGACTACAAGACGAACCGCCTGGGCACGTTCGACACCCCGCTCACCGCGCACGACTACCGGCCCGAGGCCACAGTCGAGGCGATGCTGCACGCCCACTACCCGCTGCAGCTCGTGCTCTACCTCGTGGCGCTGCACCGCTATCTCGCGTGGCGGCTGCCGGGCTACGACCCCGACGTGCACCTGGGCGGCGGGCTGTACCTGTTCGTCCGCGGCATGTGCGGCCCGGCCACGCCCACGGGCGCCGACGGCGCGCCGTACGGCGTCTTGTCGTGGACCCCGCCGCGCGGGCTCGTGCCCGCCCTGTCCGCGCTGCTCGACGGAGGCGACGCATGACCGACACCGCCACCCTCCCCGCCGACGGCGACGTCCGGGTCGCCGTCGACGCGCCCGGCCTGCTGCGGGAGTTCAACGCCGCCGGGCTGGTCGCGGCGACGGACGTGCACGTCGCGACCCGGCTCGGCCGGCTCACCGGCGAGGACGACCCGACGGTGCTGCTCGCCGTCGCGCTCGCGGTGCGCGCGCTGCGCGGCGGGTCGGTGTGCGTGCGGCTCGACGACGCGGCGGAGCTCGCCGCGCTCGCCCTGCCCGAGGACGCCGATCGGGGCGACGCCCTCGCCGACGGCGCCGCGGCCGCCCCGCCGTGGCCGGACCACGCCGCCTGGGTCCGGGCGATCGAGGCCAGCCCGCTCGTGGCGCAGGGGGCGGGCGGCCCCGACGACCGGCCCGCCCGTTGGGTGGGCGGCCGCCTGTACCTGGACCGCTACTGGCGCGACGAGCTCACCGTGCGCCGGCTGGTCGACGCACGGCTCCAGGCGCCGCCGCTCGCGCCGCCGGCCGTGGACCGGTTGGAGTCGGCGCTGTCCCGGCTGTTCCCCGCGGCGGGCGACGTGCGCCAGCGGCTGGCCGCCGCGCACGCCGCCGGCCGCCGGCTCACGGTGCTCACCGGCGGGCCGGGCACGGGCAAGACGACCACGGTCGCCCGGCTGCTCGCCGTCCTGCAGGACGTCGCGGGCGAACCCGCCCTGCGCGTCGCGCTCGCCGCGCCGACCGGCAAGGCAGCCGCCCGCCTGCAGGAGGCGGTGCGCGACGTCGTCGCCGCCCTCCCCACCGAGGACCGGGAGCGCACCGGCCGGCCGGAGGCGACGACCGTCCACCGGCTGCTCGGCTACCGCAGCGCCACCCGGTTCCGGCACCACGCGGGCCACCACCTGCCGCACGACGTGGTCGTGGTCGACGAGACCTCGATGGTGCCGCTGTCGCTGATGGCGCGGCTGCTGGAGGCGCTGCGCCCCGACGCCCGGCTCGTGCTGGTCGGCGACCCGGACCAGCTCGCGTCCGTCGAGGCCGGCGCCGTCCTGGGCGACCTGGTAGCGCGCCCGCCGGTCGTCGACGACCCGGCCGAGCACGTCACGACGACCCCGGCCGCCGAGCCCGTCGCGGCCCCCGACGCGGCGGCCGGCTCGACCAGCGAGTCGCTGGCCAACGGCGTCGTGCGGCTGGTCACGGTGCACCGCCAGGGCTCCGACTCGGCGATCCTGCCGCTCGCGGCCGCGATCCGCGACGGTGACGCCGACGCGGTGCTCGACGTCCTGCGCGCCGGCACCGGCGGGGTCGAGCTGGTGGAGGCGGACACCGAGCGCCTCGACGAGCACGCGGTGCGGGGGCTGCACGACGACGCGGTCGACGCGGGCCGGCGGCTCGTGGCCGCGTCTCGCGCGGGCGACGCGGCGGGCGCGCTCGAGGCGCTGAACGCGCACCGCGTCATGGTGGCCCACCGGCGCGGCCCCGTCGGGGTGGCGCGCTGGGCGGCGCAGGTCGAGGGGTGGGTGGAGGACGCCACGGCCGACCGCGCCCTCCCCACGGCCGTCGCGGGGTCGCCGTGGGTCGTCGGCCGTCCCCTGCTCGTCACGAGCAACGACGCCGACGTCGGCCTGTACAACGGCGACACCGGGGTGCTCGTCGCCGAGGGGGACCCCGCCGACGGGGCGGTGGTCGCGGTGTTCGGCGACCCGCGCTCCCCGCTGCGGGTGCGCACCCACCGGCTGCCGCCGGTCGAGACCGTGCACGCGATGACGGTGCACCGCGCGCAGGGCAGCCAGTTCCGCCGGGTCTCCCTGGTGCTGCCGCCGCCAGCGTCGCCCCTGCTCACCCGCGAGCTCCTGTACACGGCGGTGACCCGCGCGCAGGAGTTCGTCCGCGTCGTCGGCACCGCCGACGCCGTGCGCGCCGCCGTCGCGCACCCCGTCCGCCGCGCGAGCGGCCTCCGCGACCCCCTCCCCTGATGCTGTGAGCGGGCGTTCGGCCCCGTTGAACGCCGGAACAGGGCCAAACGCCCGCTCACCACGGAATAGGAGTCCCCGCCCCGAGAGTTGTCCCAGGCGATGAACGCCGACGCCCCCACCCCCGCGCCCACCGCACCGACCACCCCGCGCCTGTCGGTGCTGGACCTCGTCCCGGTCCGCACCGACCAGTCCAGCCCCCAGGCGCTGGCGGCGTCGCTCGCGCTGGTGCGCCGGGCCGACGAGCTGGGCTTCGAGCGGTACTGGTTCGCCGAGCACCACAACATGCCCGCCGTCGCGGCCTCGACGCCGCCGGTGATGATCGCGGCGGCGGTCGCCGCCACGGAGCGCATCCGGGTCGGCTCGGGCGGCGTCATGCTGCCGAACCACGCGCCGCTCGTGGTCGCGGAGCAGTTCGCCGCGCTCGAGGCGCTCGCGCCGGGGCGCGTCGACCTCGGCATCGGACGCGCCCCGGGCTCCGACCCCGTCGTCACCGCGCTGCTGCGTCAGTCCGGCCCGACGTCGGACGTCGAGCGGTTCCCGCAGCATGTGCGCGACATCCTCGCCCTGATGAGCCCCGACGGCGCCGCGCTGCGCCTCGGCGACGGCAACCTCTACGACGTGCACGCCACGCCCGCCGCCGACGGCGCGCCGACCGTGTGGCTGCTCGGTTCCAGCGACTACTCCGCCCGCCTCGCGGCAGAGGTGGGCCTGCCGTACGTGTTCGCGAACCACTTCTCGGGCGCGGGCATCGAGCAGGTGCTCGCGCTCTACCGCGACAACTACCGGCCCAGCCCCGCCCACCCGGAGCCGCAGACGTTCCTCACCGCGAACGTCGTCGTCGCGCCCACCGCCGTCGAGGCGCACGAGCGCTCGCTGCCGCAGCTGCGGTCGATGGCGCGGCTGCGCACCGGCAAGCCGATGGGCCGCGCAGAGACGGTGGAGCAGGCCGCCGCCGAGCCCCTGGACCCGATGGCCGAGCAGATCGTCGCCGACATGCGCTCGCGCTGGGTGGTCGGCGAGCCGCACCAGGCGGCGGCCCAGCTCCGCGACCTCGCCACCCGGCACGGCGTGGACGAGGTCATGATCGTGCCCGTCGCCGGCTCCTACGAGTCCGAGCCGCTGGACGCCACGCCCGGCCGAGTCCGCACGCTCGAGCTGCTCGCCGAGGCTCTCGCATCCTGACGTCGCGGCTGACGGACCCCGAGAGAGGCACGCATCGATGACCGACGTGACCGTCGTCCGCGCGGACAACCCCGGCCCGATGACGCTGGACGGCACGCGCTCGTACGTGCTGCGCGCGCCGGGCGCCACGGGCGCCGTCGTCGTCGACCCGGGGCCCGACGACGGGCGGCACCTCGCCGCGCTGGCCGCGGCCGGGCCGGTGGAGATCGTGCTGATCACGCACCGGCACGCCGACCACACGGCGGGATCGCGCCGGCTGCGCGAGCTCACCGGCGCCCCGGTGCGCGCCGCCGACCCGGCCCACTGCCACGGCGGTGAGCCCCTGCGCGACGGCGAGCGGATCGAGGCCGCCGGGGTGCAGATCGACGTGCTCGCCACCCCGGGGCACACGGCCGACTCGGTGTCGTTCGTCGTGACGACACCGGGCGCGGCGCCCACGGTGCTCACCGGCGACACGGTGCTGGGCCGCGGCACCACGGTCATCGCCGAGCCGGACGGGTCGCTGCGCGACTACCTCGCCAGCCTGGACGCGCTGGAGCGGGTGGGCGACGGGCGGCTCGGGCTGCCCGCGCACGGCCCGGCGCTCGACGACCTGGGCGACGCCGTGCGTGCCTATCGCGCCCACCGCCTGGAACGCCTGGCGCAGGTCCACCGGGCCCTGGAGGCGCTCGGCATCGGCCCGGACGACGCGGGCACCGCGGACGCCGTGGTCGCGCACGTCTACGCGGACGTGGACCCGTCGGTGCGGCGCGCCGCGCGGCAGTCCGTCGTCGCGCAGCTCGCGTACCTGCGCGACGAGCCCGCCTGACCCTCGCGGGCCTCGGGCGCGTGTCGGCGGCCCGGGGCACGATGGCGTGATGACGGTCACCCCTGTCCCCCGCCCGGAAGCCCGTCCCGCCGTCCGGCTCGGCGTCGCCTTCGTCCCGACGATGACGCCGGAGTCGCTGCGCTCGCTCGCCACCGCCGTCGAGGCCGCCGGACTCGACGACCTGTGGGTGTGGGAGGACTGCTTCAAGCAGAGCGGCCTCGCCTCGGCCGCGGCGGCGCTCGCCTGGACGGAACGCGTCCGGGTGGGGCTCGGCCTCCTGCCCGCGCCGCTGCGCAGCACCGCCGTGACGGCGATGGAGATCGCCACGCTCGGGCGCATGTTCCCGGGCCGCTTCGTGCCGGCCGTGGGCCACGGCGTGCAGACCTGGATGGAGCAGGCGGGCGTGCGGGTGAAGTCGCCCCTCACGCTGCTGCGCGAGCACACCGGCGCGCTGCGGCGCCTCCTCGCGGGCGAGGAGGTATCGACGTCGGGCCGCTACGTGACCCTCGACCGCGTCCGCCTCGACTGGCCGGCGCCGCAGGTGCCGCTGGTGCTGGGCGGCGTCGGCCCTCGCTCGATCGCGCTGGCGGGCGAGCTGGGCGACGGCGTGATCCTCGCCAACGCGCTCACGCCCGACGACGTGCGCGCGGCCGCGGAGACGGCCGGCGCCGCGGCACAGTCCGCCGGCCGGCCCGCCCCAGGGGTCTACGCCACGCTCATCGCCGCCACCGGCGACGGAGCGCAGCAGCGGCTCGACGCCGAGCTCCCGCTGTGGGGCGCCGGGCCCGGGCGCGGCATCGGGGCGGCCGGGGACGCGCGCGCCATCGCCGACGGCGTGCTCCGCCTGGCCGCCGCCGGGGCCTCCGCCGTCTCCGTGCAGCCCACCGCCGACGAGCCCGACCTCGCCGGGTTCGTCGAGCTGCTCGGCCGCGAGGTGCGCCCGCTGCTCGACCAGGCATGACCCACCTGCACGACCGACGCTGCACGACCCACCCTGCACGACCCACCCGAGGAGCAGAGCATGGACTGGAAGATCGAGCTGATCCACGTGCCCGTGAGCGACGTGGACCGGGCGAAGGAGTTCTACGAGCGCGTCGGCTTCCACCCCGACCACGACCAGCAGGTGAACGACGACCTGCGGTTCGTGCAGATGACGCCGCCCGGATCGGCGTGCTCCATCGCGTTCGGCACCGGCCTGGGCGGCACCCTGCCGCCGGGCCGTCTCGACGTCATCCAGGTGGTCGTGCCCGACGCCGACGAGGCGCTGGCGCACCTGCGGAGCGTGGGCGTCGAGGCCGAGGGCGTCGACGACCAGCCGTGGGGCCGGTTCGTCACGTTCGCCGACCCGGACGGCAACTCCTGGACCCTGCAGCAGCTGCCCGCCTGGTCCGCCGGAGCCGCCGGTTGAGCCCGTCGAAGCCCGGTCGCGGGAATTCGACGGGCGCGATCACCGAGGGCGGATAGCATCCCGGGGTGACCACGCCATCAGATGATCCGTACCGCCGCCCGGACCTGCCGGCAGAGCCGCCGGTGAGTGGCAGCAGCCCGAGCGACCAGCCGTGGGACCAGCAGTCGTCCGCCGTCGTGCCGTCATCGCCGCCCCCGGTCCCCTACCCGCAGCAGCCACCCGCCCAGCCGCCCGCCCCGTATGCGCACCAGCCCTACCCGGCGTACCCGCAGCCGGCATCGGCCAGCAGCGGCCTCTACCTCGCCGCCGCGGTGCTCAACTGGGTCGTCCTGGCGATCACGGTGGTCTCGACCCTCGGCCTCGGGATCATCGCCGCTGCATGGATGATCCCGATGACGGTCATGATCCACAAGGGCGCGAAGGACGGGTACAAGCACACCGCCCTCGCGGTGTGCACGCTGCTGTTCTGCGGACTGATCGCCGGCATCCTCATGCTCGTCGACGAAGGCAACCGCCGCCCCAAGCCGCTGGCGTGAGCGCCCCACCCGCTGGTTGAGCCTGTCGAAACCCCGCGACCGGATTTCGACAGGCTCAATCACCGGGTCTCGATCACCGGGAGTCGGTCAGAGCCGCTTGCCGTAGCAGCGCTGCTGCTCGTAGTCGGCGTGGTCCCCGAACGACTCGATCGGCTCGTAGCCGATGGCCTCGTACAGGGCGATCGCCTCGGGCTGCGCGGTGCCGGTCTCGAGCACGAAGCGGCGGAAGCCGACCTGCCGGGCGGAGCGCTCCAGCTCCGTCATGAGCCGCCGGGCGACACCGCGGCCGCGCACGTCGCCGTCCACGTACAGGCGCTTGACCTCGCCGGTCGCGGCGGGGTGCGTGGTGCCGCGCCCGCGCCGGTCGTCGGTGCCGGAGACGTCGCGCACGGCGGCGGTGCCGACCGGGCGGCCGTCCAGCCGGGCGACCAGGGTGACGACGATCGACCGCGGGTCGATCGCCGGGGCCTCGTCGTCCCCGCCGTACCGCACGGCCATCTCCGCCTCCTGCGCGGCGCGCAGCGCGGCCGCGGCCGGGTCGTCCCAGGCCACGGCGTCGATCGCCAGGCCGTCGGGCCCGACGGTCGTCGGGACGGTGGTGGTGGCGGTCATGCCGAGACGAGCGACGCCAGCACCGACGTGAAGAAGCCGAGCCCGTCCGTGCCGGCGCGCGGGCCGGCCTCACCGTCCGGGCCGAACCCGGCCTCGACCGCGTGCTCCGGGTGCGGCATGAGGCCGACCACGTTGCCCCGCGCGTTGCTGATGCCCGCGATGTCACGACGCGAGCCGTTCGGGTTCCAGCCCTGGTAGCGGAACACGACGCGCCCCTCGCCCTCGAGCTCGTCGAGGACGTGCTCGTCGGCCACGAACTGGCCGTCCTGGTTCTTCAGCGGGATGGTGATGTGCTGGCCGGGACGGTACTGGTTGGTCCACGCCGTCGACGTGCTCTCGACCGACAGCACCTGCTCGCGGCACACGAAGTGCAGGTGGTCGTTCTTCACCATGGAGCCGGGCAGCAGGTGCGCCTCGGTCAGCACCTGGAAGCCGTTGCAGATGCCGAGCACCGGCATCCCGCCCTTGGCGGCGTCCACGACGGCGTCCATGGCGGGGGCGAAGCGCGAGATGGCGCCGGCGCGCAGGTAGTCGCCGTAGGAGAACCCGCCGGGCAGGACGACGGCGTCGACGCCCTGGAGGTCGCCGTCGGCGTGCCACAGCGACACGGGCTCGCCGCCCGCGAGCCGCACCGCGCGGGCGGCGTCGCGGTCGTCGAGCGTGCCGGGGAAGGTGATGACGCCGATCCGCGCCGCGTCGAGGCTGGCGGTGGTGCCGGCGGTCATCAGGCGACGCCCTCGGAGGTGATCGTCCCGGCGGCGTCCGTCGCGGCGTCCGCGACCCGCACGACGTCCTCGATGACCGGGTTCGACAGCAGCGTCTCGGCGGCCTGCTGGGCGGCGGCGAGCACCTCGGGCGTGACGTCGCCGTCCACCTCGAGCTCGAACCGCTTGCCCTGGCGCACCCCGCTGAACTGGGTGAAGCCGAGGCGGGGCAGCGCCCCGACGACGGCCTTGCCCTGGGGGTCCAGGATCTCGGGCTTGGGCATGACCTCGACGACGACGCGTCCCACGGGTGCTCCTTGGATCGTGACCGGTAGCTGGCCGGGTGGTCCAGCGGCCGCCGCTCCTCAGGTCCCGCACGGGCGGCGCCGCGGGGGCGCGCGCGTGAGGGCGGGAGCACGACGGCGGGATTCCGCGACGAGTCTACCGCCCGCACGCTAGCCTTCTGACGCCGCGGAACGCAGCCGGACGACGGCGCCGTCGACGCCGCGTCATCCACCATCGCACCGACCCCGAGGAAGCATGTCCGCACCCACCCCTCCGCCCTCCGGCGGCACGCCCGACCCGTACGCCGCCCCCGACGCCGGTGCGACGCCGCAGCCCGGGCCGTCGCCCGTCGAGCCGCCGGCGCCGTACGCGCAGCCCGGGGCCCCCTCCCCCGCGACCCCGTACGACCAGCAGGCGCCGTACGGCGGGGCTGCCACCCCGTACTCCACCCCGTACGGGGCCCAGGGTGCGTACGGGCAGCAGCCGCCGGGCACGGACGGGCTCTCGATCGCGGCGCTGATCACCGGCATCCTCGGCATCAGCCCCGTCGCGCTGGGCCTCGGCATCGCGGGCATGCGCCGCACCCGCCGCACGGGCCAGAGCGGACGCGGCCTCGCGATCGCCGGCGTCGTGCTGGGCGGACTGGGCATCCTCGGCTGGCTGCTGTTCGTGGCCCTGATCGTCTTCGCCGTCAACAACGACGACTTCCAGGAGGGCTTCAGCCAGGGCTTCGAGGAGTCCTACGCCGACCGCACCGGCGCGAACCTCGACCTGGGCGACTGCTTCGAGCTGCCGACCGACGCCACGGACCTCACCGGCATCGTGGCGATCGACTGCGCGTCTCCGCACGGGGCGGAGATGGTGGGCGTCGACGAGCTCACGGACGCCGAGTACCCCGGCGAGGAGTCCGTCGTCGCCACCACGGAGGACTTCTGCTTCGAGCAGTTCGCCGACTACGTCGGGACGGACTACGACGCGTCGCAGCTCGACATGATGTACCTCTACCCCACGGACGCGTCGTGGTCGTTCGGCGACCGCCGCCTCATGTGCTGGGCGCAGAACCCGGACGGCTCGCCGCTGGAGGGCAGCGTCCAGGGCTCCGGCCTCTGATCGGCGGGCCGACGGGGGCGCCTCAGCGCAGGGGCGCCCCCGTCAGCCGCTCGTACGCCTCGAGGTAGCGGTCGCGCGTGCGCTCGACGACGTCGGCGGGCAGCGCGGGCGGAGGCACGTCCGACGCCCGGTCCCAGCCGGACGCCGGCGACGTCAGCCAGTCGCGCACGAACTGCTTGTCGAAGCTCGGCTGGGCGCGGCCCGGCTCCCACTCGTCGGCAGGCCAGAACCGCGACGAGTCGGGCGTGAGCACCTCGTCGCCCAGCACGACCTGGCCGGTGGCAGGGTCGACGCCGAACTCCAGCTTGGTGTCCGCGAGGATCACGCCGCGCTCGCGCGCGACCTGCTCGGCACGGGAGTAGACGGCGAGCGTGAGGTCGCGCAGCACCGCGGCGGCGTCGTCGCCGACCCGGCGCGCCACCTCCTCGAACGGCACGTTCTCGTCGTGCTCCCCGACCTCGGCCTTGGTGGCGGGGGTGAAGATCGCCTCGGGCAGCCGCGACCCGTCGACCAGCCCGGCGGGCAGCGGGATGCCCGTGACCTCGCCCGACGCCCGGTACTCGGCCAGCCCGGAGCCGGTGAGGTAGCCGCGCGCCACGCACTCGACGGGGAACATCTCGAGCCGGCGGCAGATCATCGCGCGGCCGGCGACGACGTCGGGCACGAGGCCGTCGCCCGGCTCCGCGCTCGCCTCGGTGGACACGACGTGGTTCGGCACGAGGTCCGCGAGCTGGTCGAACCACCACAGGCTGAGCTGCGTGAGCACCACGCCCTTGTCCGGGATGCCCGGCGCGAGCGTGTGGTCGTAGGCCGACACCCGGTCCGACGCGACGACGAGGACGACGTCGCCCAGCGGGTGCACCCCGCCGAGGGCCGGCAGGTCCGGCTCGTACAGGTCGCGCACCTTGCCGGAGTAGACGTGCCGCCACCCCGGCAGGTCGAGCGGTCCCCCGGCGAAGGCGTCGGGCTGGTCGGCGGCGCGCGTCTCGGTCACGGCGCCCAGTCTCTCATCCGTGGGATCTTCACCCACGACGGCGTCCACCGATGTGCCATCATCGTCGCGCGATGCGTTCGCATCGAGAAACGATATGAGGGGATCGATGGTGACCCGAGCTCAGCGCGCGTTCCGCATCGGAGGCTGGGCCGTACTGGCCGCGGCCGTCGTCGCCGCCCTCATGGCCGTCGCGGCGGGCGTCATCGGCGTCCTGGCGCTGACCGGTCACGCGACCTACCCCGCGGAGTACCGCCTCGGGCCGCTGTACTTCCGGGACACGCTCGCACTCCAGGTGGTGACCGCGTCGCCGGTGTGCCAGGAGTTCGACATCGACGAGCTGCTGCCGAACGAGTCTCCGGGCGACGGGAGCTTCTGCTACAAGTTCGTCCAGGACGGGGGCGAGCAGATCATCCACGACCGCGTCGTCTCCCAGGATGCGGCCGTCCGACCGACCGACGCGACACTCACCGGCGTGGTCCACCTGGCGACGTCGGGCGGCTGGAACCCCTGGGTCGCGGCCCAGGTGGTCAAGAAGGTGATCATCGGGGCCGTGATCACCACCTGGCTCGTCCTGCTCTGGCGGCTGCTCGCGGCGGCGGCCGGCGGGAACGCGTTCAGCGCACGTACCGTGCTGTACCTGCGCGCCCTGGGCTGGCTGACGATCGCTGCCGCCGTGCTGGCCCCGGCGCTGGACCACTTCACCGGGTTCCACCAGGTCGCAGGGATCCATGTCTCGTCGTACGGGCCGCCGCACCTCGAGCCGGTGGGCACGGAGGGCTATCCCGGGGGCGTGAGCTTCGTCCAGCTCGCCCTAGGCGGCCTGGTGCTGCTGGTGGCAGAGGTGTTCCGGCACGGCGCGGCGATCGAGGAGGAGCGGAGGCTGACGGTCTGATGCCGATCATGATCCGGCTCGACCGGATGTTGGTCGAGCGGAGGATGACGCTCACGGAGCTCGCCGACCGGGTCGGCATCACCGTGGCGAACCTGTCCATCCTCAAGACCGGCAAGGCCAGGGCGGTCCGCCTCGCCACCCTCGACGCCGTCTGCCGGGAGCTGGAGTGCCAGCCCGGTGACCTGCTCGAGCACGTCGACGAGGCCGCGCCCTGATCCCTCGCCGTCGGGTCGGCAGTTCGGACTCGGATCAGCAGTTCGAACTGCCGCCCCCGGTACGGACTGCCGACGCGACGGTCTCAGGGGACGGCGACCTCGCCCCGCTCGGCCTTCAGCGCGATGTCGCTGCGGTGGTGGGAGCCGTCCAGGGCGATCTTCGCGACGCCGGCGTAAGACGCGGCGCGCGCGGCGGCGAGGTCCTCGCCCCGCCCGACGACGGACAGCACTCGCCCGCCGGCGGACACCAGCGCGCCGTCGACGACGGCGGTGCCGGCGTGCAGCACGTGCACGCCGTCCAGCGCCTCGGCGTCGTCGATCCCGGTGATCGCGTCGCCCTTGCGCGGCGACTCCGGGTAGCCCTGGGAGGCGACGACGACGTTGACCACGGCGTCGTCCGACCAGCGCAGCGGCTCGATGCCGTCGAGGCGGCCGGTGGCGGCGGCGAGCAGCACGCCGGACAGCGGGGTACGCAGCCGCGTGAGCACGGCCTGGATCTCCGGGTCGCCGAAGCGGGCGTTGAACTCCACCACGCGCGTGCCGCGGCTGGTGAGCGCCAGGCCCACGTAGAGCACGCCCGAGAACGGGGTGCCGCGGCGGGCCATCTCGTCCACGGTGGGCTGCGCGATGCGGTCGACCACCTCGGCCACGAGGCCGGACGGCGCCCAGTCCAGCGGCGTGTAGGCGCCCATGCCGCCGGTGTTCGGGCCGGCGTCGTCGTCGCCGACGCGCTTGAAGTCCTGGGCGGGCACCATCGGGACGACGGTCGCGCCGTCGCACAGGCAGAAGAGCGACACCTCGGGGCCGTCGAGGTACTCCTCCACCACCACCGTGCCGTCGTCGCCGCGAGCCTCGAGCGCCTCGCGGGCGTGCGCGAGAGCGGCGTCGCGGTCGGACGTCACGACGACGCCCTTGCCGGCGGCGAGCCCGTCGTCCTTGACGACGTACGGGGCGCCGAAGGCGTCGAGCGCGTCGGCGACCTGCTCCACCGTGGTGCACACGTGCGCCATGGCGGTCGGGACGTTCGCGGCGGCCATGACGTCCTTGGCGAAAGCCTTCGACCCTTCGAGCCGCGCGGCCTCGGCGGACGGTCCGAACACCGGGATCCCCGCCTCGCGCACGGCGTCGGCCACCCCGGCCACCAGCGGCGCCTCAGGCCCGACGACGACCAGGTCGACGCCGAGGCTCCGGGCGAGGGCGGCGACGGCGCGCCCGTCGTTCGCGTCCACCGGGTGCAGCGCGGCCTGCGCGGCCACGCCCGGGTTGCCGGGGGCGGCGTGCAGCTCGTGTGCCGGCACCGCGCTGTCGGCGGACTCGGCGGCGAGGGCATGGACGATGGCGTGCTCGCGGGCACCGGTCCCGACGACGAGGATCTTCACGGGCGACAAGTGTAGGAGCCCAGCACGGCCGGCGTCGGTGGCGACCGCCATGCTGACCGGATGACCACCGCCGCACAGCTGCTGCTCGCGTTCTCCGACCGCATCGACGCGCGGGACTGGGAGGGGCTGTCCGCCCTGCTCGCGCCGGACTTCCGGGCCCGGTACGTGCACACCGGCGAGACCTTCGACCGGGACTCCTTCGTGGCGCTCAACCGCGACTACCCGGGCGCGTGGCGGTTCGAGCGCGAGGACGTCGTGGACGCGGGCGACCGCGGCGTCCTGCGCGCCCGCGTCAGCGACGCGACCGGCGCGAGCGACGACGTCTTCCACGTAGCGACGTTCGCGACCGCCGGGAACGACGGCCTGCTCCACGAGATCGTGGAGGTCTGGGCGGACCAGGTGACCGAGGTCCCGTCGCAGGGCCGCGGCCAAGCCGCTGATTGAGCTTGTCGAAATCCAGGAACCGGGTTTCGACAAGCTCAACCAGCGGGGGGACGGGATTCGACCGGCTCAACCGGCGGACGGGACCGTCGCGTCCTGGCCGGACCGGGCCAGCGACTCCGCGACGAAGCCGTCGACCGTGAGCTCGGCGACGGCGTCGCGCAGCCAGGCGACGGCGACCGGGTCGCGGTCGCGGCCGGTGGCGACGGCCTGGCGGATCTCGGTGAACCGCGGCTCGACGACGCGCAGCCCGGGGTGCTCGGCGACGTACCGGGTCAGCGGCTGCCGGATGCCGGCCGCCACCTCCAGGCCGTGCTCCTCGAACGCGACCGTCCCGTCGGCGCCGCGCACCACCTGGGCGTGCTGGAGCGTGCGCGTGAGGAACAGGTCGTACGCGGAGCCCTGCTTCACCCCGACGCGCACGCCCGGCCGGTCGACGTCGTCCGCCGCACGGACCGGCGAGCCCTCGGGCACCGCGAACACGCCCTCGATGAGCACGTACGGCGCGGTGAACGCGACCTGCGCGGCGCGCTCCGGCTCGACGGCGAGGAAGCCGACGTCCACGCGCCCCTCGGCGACGGCCGCGAACGACAGCCGCGCGGCGTCCACGCACTCCAGGTGCGCGGCGACGCCGAGCCGGCGGGCCAGCTCCCGGGCGAGGTCCACGGTGACGCCCGACGGAGCCTCCGGCGTCCCCTGCGCCAGCACGGGGTTGCCGAGGTTGATCACCGCGCGCAGCGCCCCGGTCGGGGCGAGCGCGGCGACGACGTCGGGGGCGGCCTGCGCGGGGACCGTCATGTCAGCGCGCGTGGATCAGGTCGTGCACCGGGATGATCTCGTCGCGGCGCGGGCCGACGCCCACCGCGGAGATGCGGCAGCCGGACAGCTCCTCCAGGCGCGCCAGGTATGCCTGCGCGTTGGCGGGCAGGTCCTCGATGGTGCGGGCGTGCGAGATGTCCTCCCACCACCCCGGCATCTCCTCGTAGATCGGCTTGGCGTGGTGGAACGCCGACTGGTCGTCGGGCATCTCGTCGTACCGCGTGCCGTCCACGTCGTACGCCACGCAGACCGGCACCTTCTCCAGGCCGGTGAGCACGTCCAGCTTGGTGACCACGAGGTCGGTGAGGCCGTTGATGCGCGACGCGTAGCGCGCGATGACGGAGTCGTACCAGCCGCAGCGGCGCGCGCGGCCCGTGGTGACGCCGTACTCGCCGCCGGTCTTGAGCAGGTACTCGCCCATGTCGTCGAACAGCTCGGTGGGGAACGGGCCCTCGCCCACGCGCGTCGTGTACGCCTTGATGACGCCGATGACGGAGTCCACGCGGGTGGGCCCGATGCCGGAGCCGGTCACGGCGCCGCCCGCGGTGGCGCTCGACGACGTGACGAACGGGTACGTGCCGTGGTCGATGTCGAGCATCGTCGCCTGGCCGGCCTCGAACAGGACGTTCTTGCCGGCGTCGAGCGCCTGGTTGAGCACCAGCGGCGTGTTCGCGACCATCGGGCGCAGGCGCTCCGCGTGCGCGAGCAGCTCGTCGACCGTCTCGTCGATCTCGACGGCGCGGCGGTTGTAGACCTTCACCAGCAGGTGGTTCTTCTGGTCGAGCGAGCCCTCGACCTTCTCCCGCAGGATCTTCGGGTCGAACAGGTCGGCGATGCGGATGCCGACGCGGTTGATCTTGTCCGCGTACGCCGGCCCGATGCCGCGGCCGGTGGTGCCGATGCGGCGCTTGCCGAGGAAGCGCTCGGTGACCTTGTCGAGCGTGCGGTGGTAGCCCGCGATGACGTGCGCCTGGCTCGAGACCAGCAGCCGCGACACGTCCACGCCGCGCTCGATGAGGTCGTCGAGCTCCTCGAACAGCACGTCGATGTCCACGACCACGCCGTTGCCGATGACGGGGACGACGCCGGGCGACAGGATGCCGGACGGCAGCAGGTGCAGCGCGTACTTCTCGTCGCCGATGACGACGGTGTGCCCCGCGTTGTTGCCGCCGTTGAACTTCACGACGTAGTCGACCCGGGACCCGAGCAGGTCCGTGGCCTTCCCCTTGCCCTCATCGCCCCACTGGGCACCGACGAGCACCACGGCTGGCATGAAATCTCCTCGCGTCGACGAGGCCCGGCATGTCACCCATGCGCCCGAGCGGGCGGGCCTCCTGGGCCGGGCCGCGCCCGAGTTTACCCGCCCGTGAACCGAACGCTGGTTGAGCCTGTCGAAACCCTCGGCGCGGTTTCGACAGGCTCAACCAGCGGAGCAGGACGGCGTCAGCCCGCCGGGTGGTGCGTCGCGGGGGTGGACGGCGCGGGCGCGGACTCGCACCGGTGGTCGCGGTCGATGCGGAACAGGTCGAGGGCACCGCACACCTCGAGCACGAACAGGTCGCGCTCGTCCGCGCCGCGCAGCACGGTGGCGCCGCCGCGCTTGCGCCCGGCGTCGGCGAGGGAGATGAGGAACGCGGCCCCGGTGGAGTCCATGAACGTGACGCGGCACATGTCGATCACCAGCAGCTGGCGCCGCAGCCCGACCACCCGGGTGGCGATCTCCGGGAACTGGTCCCGCTCCGCGAGGTCGAGGTCACCGGCGATCACGAGCGTCGTCGTCGTCGAAGACGTCGCGATCTCGATCATGGAGCGAGCGTACCCGCGACCGGCCGCGCGCGACGCTCGAGCCGGCGATCTGTGGACCGGGCCGGCGACCGGGCCAGAATGGGCCCATGACGTCCCCCGCGCACGACCTGCTCGCCGGCCCGCCCCCGACCCTCCTGCCCGACGACCACCCCGAGGTCCGCGACGGCCTCGACGCCGGCGAGGACCCGGCCCGGCTCGCCGCCGACCACCCCGCCGCGTCCCTCGCCTGGGCGGTGCTGGCCGAGGCCACGCTCGACGCCGCCGGGTCGGAGCCCACCGCCGCCCGGTCCGTGACGGCGTACGCGTACGCCCGCACCGGCTACCACCGCGGGCTCGACGCCCTGCGCCGGGCGGGCTGGCGCGGTCAGGGCCCGATCCCCGCCGACCACGTCCCCAACCAGGGCTTCCTGCGCGCGCTCGCCGCCCTCGCGACGGCGGCCGCCCAGATCGGTGAGACCGAGGAGGCCGAGCGCTGCACGCAGTTCCTGCGCGACTCCGGCACGTCCCTCGACGAGGTGCGCACGATCGCTGGTTGAGCCCGCTGGTTGAGCTTGTCGAAACCCGGAACGTGGTCTCGACAGGCTCGACCGACGGTGACGTCAGCCGACGGTGCTGGCGTGCAGCTTGGCCCACACGAGCTTGCCGGACCCGGCGGGCCGCCAGCCCCAGTCGGCGAGCCGCTCGACGATCTGCATCCCGAACCCGCCGACGCGGTTGGGGTGGCCGTCGGTGGTGACGGGCGGGGCGGGGTTGGAGTCCTCCACCTCGATCCGCAGGCCGTCGCCGGTGTCGAAGAGCCGCAGGGCGATGTTGCCCCAGCCGTGCAGCACGCCGTTGGCGACCAGCTCGGAGACGACGAGCTCCGCCGACGCGGACTCCGGCAGCCCCCACGCCTGGCACGTGCGCAGCACGGCGTGCCGGGCGCGCCCGATGGACGCGGGCTCGCTGGGCAGCAGCCAGCGCCGCGACCGGGGGCTCAGCGGCTGCACCTGCGCGTCGGCGACCGGGTCGGGCACGCGGACGACGACGAGCGCGACGTCGTCCTCGGGCGCGTCGGCGAGCCGCGACAGCAGCTCCTCGCCCACCCCGGCGGCGTCGCGGGCGGTGATACGGGCGGACGTCTCGACGAGGGCGTCGAGACCGACCTTGAGCGACCGGTCGCGCCGCTCGATGAGGCCGTCCGTGTAGAAGAGGAGCACGTCGCCGCGCCGCAGCTCCGCCTGGCCCGTGGTGCGGGGCTTCGACCCGAAGCCGACCAGGGAGCCCGCCCCGCCGGCGAGCTGGGTGACGGAGCCGTCGCGCAGCAGCAGCGGCGGCAGGTGGCCGGCGCGCGTGTACTGCACGGTCCAGGCGTCGCCGTCCTGCTGGTGCTTGAGGGTGGCGTAGACCATCGACGCCGACCGCGGGATGCGCATCCCGGTGACGAGCTGGTCCACCCGGTCCACGACGATGCCCGGCGTGGCGAGCTCGAACGCGTACGACCGGACCACCGACCGCAGCTGGCCCATGGCGGCGGCGGCCTCGACGTCGTGCCCGACGACGTCCCCCACCACGAGCCCGACGGTGCCGTCGTTGATCTGCAGCACGTCGTACCAGTCGCCGCCCACCTGGGCGTGCTCGGCGTTGGGTGCGTAGTAGGTCCACACGTCGAGGCCGGAGACGTCGGCCTGCTCGGGCAGCATCGCGCGCTGCAGCGCCTCCGCGAGCCGGTGCTCGCGCGCGTACAGGCGCGCGTTGTCGATGGCGGTGCCGGCCCGGCGCGCCACCACCTCGATCACCGTGTGCACGTGCTGCGGCTCGCCGGGGGCGGGCCGCACCTCCTCGGTCACGGTGCCGTCGGCGGCCACCCCGACGCCGTGCCACGTCGCGAGGAGCCCGAGCACGCGACGCCGGCCGGCCACGGCGTGCACGACGACGGCGCGCGGCAGCGCCCCGGTCTCCTCGACCACGCGGCGCAGCAGGTCGCGGCGCAGCCAGCCGGAGGCGGAGTGCGCCGGGAAGCCCGCGTCGAGCCGCAGCATCACGGGACCCTCGACGACGCCCTCCAGCAGGTCCTGGACCTCGTCACGGACCGGCTCGCGCGCGCCGTCGGTGACCTCGGCGCCGTCCGGGCGCTCCCCGGCGACGTCGTCCGGCAGCTCCGGCACGTAGCGCGCGTGCCGCCGACCGCGCCCGCTCGGCGGCGACGCGACGTCGACGCCGTCCGCGAAGACGAGCCCGTCGTCGTTGACGTAGAACCCGGCCCAGGGCACGAGCGCGCGCAGCAGGTCGGCGATGTCGCGCAGCGCGTACGGGTACTCGAGGTCGCCCAGCAGCTCGGTGGTCTGGGCGATGAGGTCGAGGTCCGCGCGCTCACGGCGCTCCACCTCGAGGGACGCGAGCTGGTTGGCCTGCCGCTCGACGTGCGTCGACACGTCGGTGGCGGTGCCGAACCAGCGCTGCGCCGGGCCGTCCTCGCCCGGCACCGGCGTCATCGTGATCTGCCACCAGGTGGCGCGGCCGTCGAGCAGGCGGCCGCTCACCATCCGCGTGCTGGCCCGCCCGGCCCGCATGTCCGCCTGGCTCCGCTCGCGCTCGGCGTCGTCCTCCACCAGCTCCAGCAGCGGGTGGCGGCCGAGCACGGCGAGGTCGTTGACCCCGATCCCCGACTGCCGCGCGAAGGCGTCGTTGATCCACAGGACCGGCATCCCATCCTCCCAGGCGCCCGTGACGAACGCCGGGATGACGGCGGCGGCGATCGCGGCGTCGAGAAATCCGTCCGGAAGGGGCGGCACAGGACCGGATGATTCGGTCATAATGCCTCCACTGCCGAGATTCCCCGCCCTGGTTGGTGTTCTTGCTGGTCATTCAACCGTAGATTGGTGTCCGCCGAGACTCGAGGTGAACGCCCCGCGCGTGGAAGGAGCACCGTGCACGACGGATCGAACACGACCCCACGTGATCTGCGGCGTGCGGACGTGAAGGAGGCAGACGCGGTGCCTGAGCTGGGAGACCCCGCGAGCGTGCACGTCATCGTCGGCGCGTCCCGCGCCCGTGTCGTGCTTTCCGGCGAGATCGACGCCGACATCGGTGCCGAGCTGGGCGAGGCCATCTCCGACGCCGAGGGCTCCGGCCTCCCCGTCGAGATCGACGCCCACCACGTCACCTTCATGGACTCCTCCGGCGTGGCGTTCCTCGCCCGTCTCGCGTCCCGCAGCCCGCACCGCGTGCGGGTGCTGCGCGCGCCGCCCACCGTCCGGTTCCTCCTCGAGGTCACGCGCATCGGCGAGCTGCTGGAGATCGTCGACGTCGACCCCGGCTTCGACCTCGAGACCCCCGCGCCGAGGTAGTTCGACACTCGCCGAGGTAGTACACCCGGAGCCGAGGTAGTTCGTTTCTCGCCGAGGTAGTTCGAAGGGGCGGCCCGCAATGACTGCGGGCCGCCCCTTCGAACTACCTCGGCGAGAAACGAACTACCTCGGCGAGAGGTGGGATGTCACATCTTGTGGCCGGCGGAGCGCAGCTGCTGCGCGGCCTCGACGATGCGGGCGGCCATGCCGGCCTCGGCCTGCTTGCCCCAGGCGCGCGGGTCGTAGGCCTTCTTGTTGCCGACCTCGCCGTCGATCTTGAGCACGCCGTCGTAGTTGCGGAAGAAGTGGTCCGCGACGGGACGCGAGAACGCGTACTGCGTGTCGGTGTCGATGTTCATCTTGATGACGCCGTTGTCGACCGCCTCGGCGATCTCCTCGGCCGTGGAGCCCGAACCACCGTGGAACACGAGGTCGAACGGGTTCTCCTTGCCGATCTCGTCGCCGACGGCCTTCTGGATGTCGGCGAGGATCGACGGGCGCAGCTTGACCGCACCCGGCTTGTACACGCCGTGCACGTTGCCGAACGTGAGCGCGGTCAGGTAGCGCCCCTTCTCGCCGGCGCCCAGCGCGCGGACGGTGGCCAGGCCGTCCTCGGCCGTGGTGTAGAGCTTGTCGTTGATCGCGGCCTCGTGGCCGTCCTCCTCGCCGCCCACGACGCCGATCTCGACCTCGAGGATGGTGCGCGCGGCCTGCGACAGCTCGAGGAGCTCCGTGGCGATGACGAGGTTCTCGTCCAGCGGGATGTCCGAGCCGTCGAACATGTGCGACTGGAAGGTCGGGTTCTTGCCGGCCTTGACCTGCTCCGCCTCGAGCGCGAGCAGCGGGCGGACCCAGGAGTCGAGGTTCTTCTTGACGCAGTGGTCGGTGTGGATCGCGATGTTCACCGAGTAGTTCTTCGCGACCTCGGTGGCGTAGGCCGCGAGGGCGAGCGAGCCCACGACACGGTCCTTCACGGTGGAGCCCGAGGCGTACTCGGCGCCGCCCACGGAGACCTGGATGATGCCGTCCGACTCGGCCTCGGCGAAGCCCTGGAGCGCGGCGGTCACGGTCTGCGACGAGGTGATGTTGACGGCGGGGTAGGCGAACTTGCCGGCCTTCGCCCGGTCGATCATCTCGGCGTAGACCTCGGGGGTTGCGATAGGCATCTGCGGTACTCCAATGACGGGGCGTACGAGGATGCAGCGGGATGCTTCGTCGCGACGGGCGCCGTGCGACCCGCATGCAACCGGATTTTCTCACGTCCGGGTCATGGGAGTCACATGCCGTCGGAAGGATGAGACGGGACGAGCCACCGAGACGCCCAGGCGTGCATCGCGATCGCGCCCGCGGCGCCCGCGTTGAGCGACCGGGTGGACCCGTGCTGGGTGATGTGCACGACGTCCGCGCAGACCTCCTGCGCCTCCGGCGTCAGGCCGCTGGACTCCTGCCCGAACAGCAGCACGCAGCGGGCCGGCAGGTCGTAGCCCTCGAGCGGCACCGAGCCGGGCACGTTGTCGACGCCGATCACCGGGAGGCCGCTTGCCGGGGTCTCGACGGGCTCGACCGCCGGGACGGCCTCCGCCCAGGCCGCGAGCGCCGCCGCGTCCGGGTGGTAGTGCGTGTGCAGGTAGCGGTCGGTCACCATCGCGCCGCGCCGGTTCCAGCGCCGTCGGCCCACCACGTGCACGCCGGCCGCGTTGAACGCGTTGGCCGTGCGCACCACGGAGCCGATGTTGAGGTCGTGCGCCCAGTTCTCGATGGCGACGTGCAGCTCCCGGGAGGCCGGGCGGCGCGCGTCGAGGTCCGCGACGACCGCCTCCACCGTCCAGTACCGGTAGCGGTCGACGACGTTGCGCCGGTCGCCGTGCGCCAGCAGCTCGGGGTCGTAGCGCGGGTCGGGGGCGCCGTCGGGCAGGCGCGGCCACGCGTCCGGGCCGCCGGGCCACGGGCCGACGCCGACCTCGCGCTCGTCTCCCTGACCCGTCACCGCCCGGCCAGCCACGCGTCGTAGGTGACCGTGCCGACCGCGGCGTCGGGCACGAGGTTGCGGCCCGCCCGGAGGAACTCCCCGAGCGGGCCCGGCAGCGGCACCGCCACCGGAAGCCGGCGGGAGCCGCGTGCCCGCCGCCATGCCCCCGCCATGGCCCGCGCGTCGAGCACCTGCGACCCGCCCACGGTCACGGTCGGCGCGCCGGACGGGCCGGTGCCCGGCGCGACGCCGAGCGGGTCGGCGCCCTCGGCGGCGTCCACGAGCGCGCGGGCGACGTCGCGCAGGTCGATGGTCTGGAACCGGCAGCCGCGCGGGTACGGCAGCAGCCCGAGCCGCGACCAGGCCCCGAGGCGGCTGTCGCGGCCGAAGAAGAGGTCGAGGAACTCGTGGAACTGCGTCGCCCGCACGACCGTCGCCGGCACGGGACCGGCGGCGTACACGCGCTCCTGCTCGGCGTGCGCCCGGTAGTACCCGTACCCGCTGCGGTCGACCCTCGCGATGGACAGCACGACGACCCGCCCGACGCCCGCGCGGCCCGCGGCGTCCGCGACCCGCCGCGCGCCGGCGGTGAAGACCGCCTGCGCGGCCGGCGACATGCCGTTGCTGGTGTCGACCACGGCGTCCGCGCCGTCGAAGGCCGCCGCGAGCGCGGCCGACACCCGCGCCTCGTCGTCGTCGAGCAGGTCCGCAGCATGGTGCGCCGCACCGGGCTCGAGGTCCTCGGGACGCCGGCGCGAGACCACCCGGACCTCGAGCCCTCGCGCCGCGGCCTCGCGCACGACCGCGCGCCCCGCCTGGCCGGTGCCGCCCACCACCGCGATCGTCGTCATGCGCCCATCCTGGCGCACGCGCGACGCCGTGCCGCCCACTAGGGTGAGCGGCGTGAGCGAACGACGGATCGAGTGCTGGCTGACCGACATGGACGGCGTCCTCGTGCACGAGGGCCAGGCCATCCCCGGGGCGCCGGAGTTCATCCGCGCCCTGCGCGACGCGGAGCGGCCGTTCCTCGTCCTGACGAACAACTCGATCTTCACGCCGCGCGACCTGCGCGCCCGCCTCGCGACGTCGGGCATCGACGTGCCGGAGGAGGCGATCTGGACGTCCGCGCTGGCGACCGGGCAGTTCCTCACCGACCAGATCCCCAACGGCTCGGCGTACGTGATCGGCGAGGCCGGCCTCACGACCGCGCTCTACGAGGCGGGGTACACGCTCACCGAGTCGAACCCGGACTACGTGGTGCTCGGCGAGACGCGCACGTACTCGTTCACCGCGATCACCAAGGCGATCCGCCTGGTGCGCGACGGCGCCCGCTTCATCGCCACCAACCCGGACACCACCGGCCCGTCCGCCGAGGGCCCGCTGCCTGCCACCGGCGCCGTCGCCGCGATGATCCAGGCCGCCACCGGCCGCTCGCCCTACTACGTGGGCAAGCCGAACCCGATGATGTTCCGCTCCGCGCTCAACCGGATCGACGCCCACTCCGAGGTGACGGCGATGATCGGCGACCGCATGGACACCGACGTCGTCGCCGGCATCGAGGCGGGGCTGGAGACCTTCCTCGTGATGACCGGCTCCACGACGGCCGCGGAGGTGGACACGTACCCGTTCCGCCCGTCGCACGTCGTCGACTCCATCGCCGACCTGCTCGGCCGTGTCTGACCACGGCGCGCCCGGGGACGGGCCGGCGGGCCCGCGGACGCGACGCGGCACCTGGCTGGCCGTCGCCTCGATCGTGGTGGGTGGCGGGCTCGTCGTCTGGGCGCTCGTACGCCCGGTGAGCTACGCGTCCTTCGGCTGGTTCGCCTACGCCCCGCTGTCCGGCACGACGTACTCCCCCGTGGCACCCGGCCTCGCGGTCACGCTCGGGCTGTTCGGGGCCGGCGCGCTGCTGATCGGGCTGGGCGCGGGCTTCCTGCTCGGGCGCCGGCGCGGCTGAGCCCCGGCCCGCCGACGCGGGGCTCCGCCGCCGTCAGCTCAGGCGAGGCCCAGGTCCGCCAGGTCGTAGAGGTAGTGGTAGGGCACGCCGAGCGCCTCGATCTTCTCGCCGGCGCCGGTGGCGCGGTCGACGATCGTGGCGCAGCCGACCACCTCGGCGCCCGCGGCGCGCAGCGCCTCGATGGCGGTGATGGGCGACCCGCCGGTCGTCGTCGTGTCCTCGAGGACGACGACCTTGCGGCCCGCGACCTCCGGGCCCTCGATCTGGCGCTGCATGCCGTGCGTCTTCGCGGCCTTGCGGACGACGAACGCGTCGAGGTCCTGCCCCCGCGACGCCGCGGCGTGCAGCAGGGCGTCCGCGATCGGGTCGGCGCCCAGGGTCAGGCCGCCGACGGCGTCGACCTCCGCCGTGCCGAGGCCGACCTCCTCGAGGTGGTCGAGCAGCACGTGCCCGACGAGCGGAGCGGCGCGGTGATGCAGCGTGATGCGGCGCAGGTCGACGTAGTAGTCGGCCTCCTTGCCGGAGGAGAGCGTCACCTTGCCGTGCACGACGGCGAGCTCGGTGATGAGGTCGCGCAGCTGCTCGCGGGGCGTGGGGCCGAAGGCGGTATCCGAGGAGGTCACCCGGTCATCGTACCGACGGCCTCCGGCCCGGCCGCAGGCTCGCCGTCCACCTGGAGCGCGACCACCGCCACGTCGTCGGCGCCCCGGATCGGCGTGCTCCGCGCGAGGACGCAGTCGGCCAGCCGGTCGAGCCGCGCGTCCACGACCTGCTCCACGTCCTGGCGCAGGTGCTCCAGGGAGTCGGTCAGCAGCTCGCCCCGCCGCTCGACCAGGCCGTCCGTGAAGAGCAGCAGCGCCGCGCCGGGCTCGAGCACGCAGGTCGACTCCGGCCGCTCCTTGGGCAGCCGCAGGCCGAACAGCCGGCCGGGGCGCTCGTCGATGAGCTCGGCGCCGAGGTCCGCCCGACGCACCAGCGGCGGCAGCGAGCCGGCGCGCGCCCAGGTGACCCGTCGCGACCCGTCGGGCTCGGGCGGGTCGACGACGGCGACGGTGACGGCGGCGAACACCTCGATCCGCAGCGCGGCGGCGGCACGCTCGGCACGGTCGAGGACCGCGGCGGGGCCCGCGTCGTCCTCGACCGCGACGGTGCGCAGCACGCCCTTGAGGTGCGTCATCGCGGCCGCGGCGTCGACGTCGTGCCCGGCCACGTCGCCCACGACCAGCACCGCCCGGCCCGACTCCCGGAGCACGACGTCGTACCAGTCGCCGCCCACCCGCGTGATCCGGTTCGCCGGCTGGTAGCGGACGTCCACCGCGAGCCCCGGGACGTGCGGCGGCGGGGTGAGCACCGAGGACTGCAGCGCGACGGCCGCCTCGCGCTCGGCAGCGGCCGCCGCGCGCATCCGCGCCACCGTGCTGTGCCACGACATGCGCTCGGGGGTGGCGTTCCCGTGGGCGTCCTCGACGTCGACGGCGTCGACCTCCTCGACCCGTACCACCACGGCCCGCACCGACGGGTCTCCGGGCCGCGTCACGGGGAGCGCGAGGAGCATCCAGTACCGCGGCCCGACGGCGCCCGTGCGCCGGTCCGGCAGGTCCCACCGGGTCGGCTCGACGACCTCGGGCATGCCCGTGCGCAGGCAGCGGGCGATCGCGTCCAGGGCCAGGGGCACGGGAGGCGGGCCGCCCGGCACCTGCGCCAGGGAGTCGACCAACGTGCGCCCGATCAGGGTGTCCGCCGGTACCCCGAGCAGCTCCGTGTACGAGCGGTTCGCGTCGAGCACGACGAGGTCGGGGTCGAGGACGATCTTCGGCACGGCCATCGCGTCGAAGAGGTCTCGGTAGTCCAGCGTGGCGCCGCCGGGACCGGTGCTCCGACCGCCCCCGTTCGCCGTCGCCGGCGTCGTCCCCCGGCTCACGTGATCATGGTGGTCCAGGCGACGGTTCCTCGCCCGAGGACGTCGACGGCCCGGGTCAGCGGTACTTGCCGACGGCGCGGACGGCCGACCGCGGGGCGAGGCGCAGCAGGGCCGACGCCGCCTTGTAGCGGACGGACGGGGTGGAGATGACGACGCCGCGACGCACGTCCGCGAGCGCCTCGGCGACGACGCGCGGCGCGTCCAGCCACCCGATCTCCGGCACCGTCGACATGTCGACGCCCGCCCGGTCGTGGAACTCGGTGTGCACGAAGCCGGGGCACAGGACGGTCGCGGTGACGCCCGTGCCCTTGAGCTCGACGGCCAGGCCCTCCGTGAGCGACCGGACGTACGCCTTCGCCGCGGCGTACGTGCCGCCGGCGGTGAGCGCGGCGACCGACGCCACGTTGAGGATCGCGCCGCGCCCGCGGCTCGTCATCTGCCCCGCGGCCGCGTGCGAGAGCACGAGCACCGCGCGCACCATGACGTCCAGCGCCGACAGCTCGACGGCGAGGTCCCCGCGCAGGAACGACTGCGCCGTCGCGAACCCGGCGTTGTTGACCAGCAGCCCGACGGGCCGCCGGTCGTCACCCTCCTCGGCCCCCGTGACGGCGAGCCGGGCGGCGACCCGCTCCAGGTCCTCCGGCACGGACAGGTCCGCGGGCAGCACCTCCACCCGCACGCCTGCGGCGGCGCGCACTTGCGCGGCGAGCTGCTCCAGTCGGTCGCCGTCGCGCGCGACGACGACCACGTCGTGTCGCGCGGTGGCGAGCTGCCAGACGAACTCCAGACCGAGACCGGCGGTGGCGCCGGTGACGAGCGCGGTACCCATGGGGGCAGCCTAGAGGGCTGGCGCCGCGGGGTTGACCCTCACGCGACGTCAGGCTCCAGGCTGGCCGCATGACCGACACCACCTTCCCCGCGTTCAGCATCAGCCCCGTCCCGCAGCCCGGCCCCGGCGTGCAGCCGCCGGAACAGTTCCGCGGCATCTACGGCATGCCGATGTTCGTCAACGTCCCGACGGACGATCTCGAGGCGTCCACCGACTTCTGGGTCCGCGGCCTCGGCTTCTTCGAGTTCTTCGCCGCCCCCGGCACCGTGGTGCACCTGCGCCGGTGGGCGTTCCAGGACGTGCTGCTCGTCCCCGCGCCGCCCGCCGCCGGGGCCGGCCCGCTGAGCGTGAGCTTCTCGTGCGTGCAGGGCGAGATCGACGAGATCGCGGCGGCGTGCGAGCGCGTCGCGCCCGGCTCGACGACCGGCCCGCGCCTGCAGCCGTGGGGCACCCTCGACCTGGAGGTCGTGACCCCCGAGCGGACGCACGTCGTCATGACCGCCGCGCGGCCGTGGGACCCGGCCAGCGCGGAGGCGCAGACCGTGCGCGACGAGCTGGGCTTCGGCGCCGAGGGCTGACGTCGCGGGCAGACTGGTCACCATGACGCCTGGCCTCACCGTCGGCGCCGCGGCGCGGGCCGCGGGCGTGACCGTCCGGACGCTGCACCACTGGGACGCGGTCGGCCTGGTCCGCCCGTCGGCGCGGACGGCCGCCGGCTACCGCGTGTACACGGCGTCGGACCTGGCCCGCGCGCACCGCGTGGTGCTGTACCGCGAGCTCGGCGTGCCGCTCGACGAGATCGGAGCGCTCCTCGACTCCCCCGAGGGCGCGGACGCGTCCCTGCGCCGCCAGCGCGACCTCGTGCGCGAGCGGCTGCGCCGCCTGGAGCGGTCCGCCGACGCCCTCGACCGGCTGGTCGAGGCGCGCGAGCGCGGCGTCCTGCTGCCGCCCGAGGAGCAGGTCGCCCTCTTCGGCGACGACTGGCAGCCGTCGTGGGCGGCCGGCGCGCGCGAGCGCTGGGGCGACACCGACCAGTGGGCCCAGTTCGCCGAGCGGGCGGCCGAGCGCACCCCCGAGGAGTGGCAGGCCGTGGCCGCGGAGGCCGAGGCCGTCCTCGACGCCCTCGCCGACGCGCTCGGCCGCGGCGTGCGGCCGGGCTCCGCGGAGGCCGACGCGCTTGCCGAGCGGCACCGGGCGTCGCTCGGCGCCTACTTCGACGTCACGCACGCCATGCACGTCGTCATCGGGCGCATGTACGCCGCGGACGCCGAGTTCACCGCGAACCACGACGCGCGCCGCCCGGGCCTGACGGCGTGGCTGCGCGACGTGATCGACGCGAACGCCCGCGCCCACGGCGTCGACCCGGAGACCGCGACGTGGGAGTGACCCTGTGTCGGGGTGACCGTGCGCGCCGCCGGTAGCCTGGCGCCCGTGCGCCTCGCGACCTGGAACGTCAACTCCGTCCGTGCCCGCGTCGACCGGGTGATCGCCTTCCTGGAGCGGTCGGGCACCGACGTGCTCGCCATCCAGGAGACCAAGTGCCGCGACGAGCAGTTCCCGCACGCGGCCTTCGAGGCCGCGGGCTACCAGGTGGCGCACACCGGCCACTCGGCGTGGAACGGCGTCGCGATCGCGTCCCGTGTCGGGATCGCGGACGTCGAGACGTCGTTCCCCGGCCAGCCCGGGTTCGTCAAGCCGGTCGCCCCGGCGCCCACGGACGGCACCCCGGCCGACGCGCCCGCCGAGGCCCCGGACGCGACGCCCGACGAGGGGCCGGCCACCCTGCTCGACGTGCCCCCGCCGGTCGAGGCGCGGGCGCTCGGCGCCACGTGCGGCGGCGTGCGCGTCTGGTCGTTGTACGTGCCGCACGGCAGGGCGATCGGCGACCCGCACTACGCGTACAAGCTGGCGTGGCTGGGCGCGCTGCGCGACGCCGCGGCCGGCTGGCTCGCCGACGACCCCCGCACCCAGGTCGCGCTCGTCGGCGACTGGAACGTCATCCCGCTCGACACGGACGTCTACGACCCCGCAGCGTTCGAGGGCCACACCCACGTGACCCCGGCGGAGCGGGAGGCCTTCACGGCGTTCGCGGCGGCCGGGTACACCGAGGTGACGCGCGAGCACCTGCCGGCCGAGCACACCTACACGTACTGGGACTACCAGCAGCTCGCGTTCCCCCGGAACAAGGGCCTGCGCATCGACTTCGCCTACGCGTCCCCCGCGGTGCGCGAGCGGGTGACCGGCGTCGTCATCGACCGCGACGAGCGCAAGGGCAAGGGCGCCAGCGACCACGTCCCGGTGATCCTCGACCTCGCCGACCCGGCCTGACGCCGAGGAGCACGTCGTGACCGACCCCGCCCAGGACCCGGCACCGGACGCCGCACGCGATCCCGCGGAGCCGGTCTTCGCCCCACCGACGCCGCCCGGCGCGCTGCCCGCGGAGGGCCTGGCCGAGCTGAGCCTCCCCGGCACCGACGACGGCCCGTCCGGGCCCGGCGGCGCGCGCTCCGGCGCGGCGTCGAGCGGCGGGACGCGCGGTGCCGTCCGGGCACGACGGCGCATCGCGGGCCGCGCGGCGGTGGCGGTGGTGGCGCTCGCGGTCGTCGGGGGCGCCGTCGCGATCGGGGTGACGACGGCGCGCGACCGCGCCGCCGCGCCGGTGCCTGCCGCGGTGACGGGGGCGCGCGAGGTGAACGCGGTGCAGCTCGTGCTCGGGTCGTGCCTGCGCGACCTGCCGGCGGGCGACGTCGGCCGGGTCACGGTCGCCCCGTGCGCGGACGAGCACGCCGCGCAGGTGGTGGGGCGCACCGACTCCGCCGCCGACGCCGAGTGGCCCGGTCACGACGCGTTGGTGCGCAAGGCCTCCGCCTCCTGCGGCCCGGAGCTGCTCGGCGCCGCGGGCCGCGACGTCGAGGGCCTGAGCTACGTCGTCCTCACGCCGTCCGAGGACGGCTGGGCGGCCGGCGACCGGACGGGGCTGTGCGTCGCGGTCTCCGGGTCGCCCGGCACGGCCGACCTGCTGCGCTGAGCGGTCGCGCCGCCGTGGCCCGGCTCCCGGCGACGGATCCACCCACGGGTGGATTCCTACAGTGACCTTCGTCACATTCGGTATCACGGGAGCGTGCCCGGTTCCGACCGGGATGCCCCGACTCGTCCAGCAGGGACGCCCTGCAACGCCCTCCCGGCCGACACGCCGTCGTCGTTACCTGAGCGTGACCTCCGGGGGTCGACGGGGTTAGCGTCCCTCGACCGCACCTAGCAAAGGGTGCCGGCCGACCGGGACGCAGCCGAGTGCTGCCGGCGTCACGGTGACCACGAAACTCACGGCAGCAGCGGGAGACCCACTTCCGGCCGGCCGCCCGGGCACAGCCCGGACGCTCCCGGCCTTGGGGTTCAGCCACCTTGGTGGCGGGCCAACGATCTCGGCCTCACCCGACAGCTCATCTCGCAGGCTGGAGGTCACGTCCATGCCCACGACCCACGATCCCGCGCGCCCCGGCACCGCCGCCGAGGCCGCCCGCCGGCCGCGCAAGGCGATCATCGCCCTCGCCGTCGCCGGCGCCCTCACCGGTGGTGGCCTCATCGCCGCCGCCCCCCACGCCTCCGCCGCGACCGGCGCGACGACCGCGGGCGTGAGCTCCGTCGCCGTCCACGCCGCCACGTCGAAGCCCAAGCCCAAAACCTACTTCAAGGCGACCAAGCACACCGTCTCCCGGAGCTCGGGCAAGCACCGCCCCGCGTTCTCGATGAAGGCCACGCACGCCGGCAAGGCCATCTCCGGCCGGGCCAAGCTCGTGATGAACGGCAAGGTCGTCGCGACCCGCAAGCTGCACAGCGGCAAGGCGACCTTCAAGCCGTACTGGTCCACGTACAAGGCCGGCAAGAACCGCGTCCGCATCGTCGTCGACCCCGCGTCGACGAAGCTCGCGAACAAGTCGTCGCGCACCACCGGCGTGACCAAGAAGACGGGGTCGCCCGTCGTCGCGGTCGCCAAGACCAAGGTCGGCGCGCGCTACGTCTCCGGCGCCACCGGCCCGAGCTCGTTCGACTGCTCCGGCTTCACCTCGTACGTGTACAAGAAGGCGATCGGCAAGACGATGCCCCGCACGTCGTCCGCCCAGAAGCACGTGGGCAAGCGCGTCTCGCGGTCCCACGCCAAGCCCGGCGACCTGATCTGGTCGCCCGGCCACGTCGCCATCTACATCGGCAACGGCAAGCAGATCGACGCCGGCAACCCGCGCGTCGGGGTCGTCAAGCGCCACATCTGGCAGTCGAACCCGGTCTTCATCCGCGTCAGCAGCAAGGCTGTCTGACCGGCCGGGGCAGTTCTCGCCGAGGTAGTTCGAAACGCGCCGAGGTAGTTCGAAGGGCGGTCCGCACCACGTGCGGGCCGCCCTTCGAACTACCTCGGCGCGTTGTGAACTACCTCGGCAAGATTCGGACTACCTCGGCGTCACGCGGGGTCCGGCCACGAGTTGCCCGTCGCGACGACGTCGTCGCCCAGCTTCGCCGCGACGTCGTTGCCCGACGTCGTGTTGGCGCGCAGCACGGCGGCCGCCGCCTCCAGGAAGAAGCCGGCGGCACCGTTGTCCCGCGCGGAGTTCCCCACCAGCCGGATCGCGCCGCGGTTGCCGCCGTCCGCGAAGCCGTGGTGCCCGTTGCCCCACGCCGCGTTCCCCTCGACGACGTGGGCCACCGCCAGCGGGGCGTCTCCCCCGCCGAGCGTGAAGCCGCCGCCGTTCCCGTGCCACGCGCCGTCCCCGGCGCGCCGGAGGCCGTTGCGGTACGACTCGTTGTCGCGCAGCGTCACGGGGCTGGTGAACCCCGCCAGGTCGACGCCGTCGTCGGCGTTCCCGTGGAACACGTTCCGCGCCACCACGTTGCCCTCGCCCGAGCCGGCCGTGACGCCCAGGCCGATCCCCACGTCTCCGCCGCCCGCGGGGTCCCGGTTGTCCCAGAACGCGCTGTCCACGACGCGGTTGCCGACGGTGCCCGCGCCACGCAACTCCATCCCGGAGCGGGTGTTGTCGTGCAGGCTGAGCTCCCGGAACTCGCCGTCCGCGCACGACTCGCAGACCCACCCGTGGCTGCGGGACCCCGTGACCTCCAGGCCCTGCACCGTCCAGCGGTCGGCGCGCTGCACGACCGGCCACGTGTCGGCCGGGACCGCCGAGAGGTCCAGCACCGGGCGCTCGTCGCGGTAGGCGCCGAGCGTGATGCGCGCGCCCGGCGCGCCGTCGGTGGTGATCTCCACGGGGGCGGTGGGCCGGTACGTGCCGCCGCGCAGCGCGATCGTCTGGCCGGGGCGCACGACGGCGACGGCGCGCGCCAGGGTCGCGAACGGGCGGCCGTAGCTGCCGTCGTTCTCGTCGGACCCGTCGGGCGCCACGTACAGGTCGGCGGTGACGACCCCGTCGACCGGGCCGTCGACGGGCGGTTCGGCCGGCACGGGCGCGGTCGGCACCGGGTCGCCCTCGGCGGCCGGCGCCGCCCCGGCGGTCGCCGCGGGAGGGTCGTGCGGCACGGCGACCCACACCGCCGCGCCTCCGCCGCCCACGACGACGGCGGCCGCCGTGGCTGCCGCCACCGGCCTGGCCACGATCCCGCCCCAGCCGTCGCGCAGCTGCTGCTCCAGCGCGTGCCACCAGTCCAGCCAGCCGTGCGCGAGCCCGCCGGCCGACGGCCCGCCGGTCGTGAGCCACGACCCCGTCGCCGCGAGCGCCGCCGACACCGGGAGCGGGCCGACGACGGGCACCAGCCGGTCGGAGGGTGCCAGCTGCTGCGTGAGCGCCGAGCAGCCCGCGCACCCGCGCACGTGCCGGTCGAGCCGCTTGCGCCACAGCGGGCTCGCGACGCCGTCCCACCCGGCGGCGACCTGCTGCAGCCCCGCGCACCGCGGCGTCGCGTCGAGGGCGGCGACCACGCCGCGGGCCACCTCCAGCTGGGCGCGCATGCGCTGCACCCGCACGGCGGCGTGGTTGCGCCCCACGCCCAGGGCGCGCGCGAGGTCGCCGCGCCCGAGCTCGCCGCACGCCTCCTGCCACCACAGCCCCAGCACGCCCCGGTGCGCGGGGTCGAGCCACCGGGCGGCCGTGGCGAGGGCCCGGCACTGGGCGGCGAGGTCCACCCCGGCGGCCGCGGTCGCCGCGACGTCGGCGCCGAGGTCGGGCGCGTCGGCCCAGCCGTCGGCCGTCGGGTCGACCGGCGTGGGACGGCGCCGCGCGCCCCTTTGATGCTCCTGCACCTGGCGGTAGGCGACGGCGACCAGCCAGGAGCGGAACCGGGAGGCGTCGTCGAGGGAGGGCAGCGCCGTCACGGCGCGGATCATCGTCTCCTGCACGACGTCGTCCACGTCGTCGCGCGCACCCGTGGCGCCCAGCGCCCGGCCGACCACGCCGTACACGAGCGGCAGGTGCTCCGCGACGAGCGCGTCCAGCGCGGACCGGTCCCCGGACCGGGCACGGTCCACCAGTGCCCCGACGTCCGGAGCCGCACTCGCCCGGGCCGTGCCCATCGTCCGCTCCGTCCGTCGTCGTTCCGGCCGCGGAGCAGGATAGCCAGGTCGTGCCGGATGTCGAGAAAGTGTTGTCGCCCGCGCCCCCGCCCCGTCTACATCGATGTGCCCGCGATGCCGCGGGTCGCCGGCCCCGGGCCGGACCGAACGACGGAAGGACCATGCCGCTCATGTCCGCCACACCACGACGGCGCCGCACGCTCGTCGTCTCCGCGGTCGTCGCGCTGACGCTCGGCGCGGGGACGGCGGCCGTCGCCGACGGCCTGCTGGGCTCGCCCGCGCCGACGCCGACCGCCGACACCCCCACGACCGCCGCGCCCTCCGACAGCGCGCCGCCGTCCGAGACCCGCGCCGGCGACGCCGCGGCCGACGCGAGCGCCCCGGCCGCCGCCTCCACCCGGACGGCCGCGGCCCGGGTCGCGCCGGACACCTACCGCCTCCGCAACGCCGGCAGCCACCAGTGCGTCGACGTGCCGGACGCCTCGAAGGCGAACGGCACGAAGCTCCAGCAGTGGGGCTGCACCGACGACGCCGCCTGGCAGCAGTTCCGCGTCACGGCCGACGGCGACGGCACCTACCGGCTCGTCGCGGCCCACTCCGACCAGTGCGTGGACCTGCCCGGCGCCACGGGCGAGGCCGGGACGGCCCTCCAGCAGTGGGGCTGCACGCCGAGGCAGAAGCAGCAGCAGTGGAAGCTCGAGCCCACGGGCGGCGGGTACCAGGTGATCTCGGCCGCCTCCGGGCAGTGCGCCACCGTGGCCGCCGGCGGCAGCGGGGCGGCCGTCGTGCAGAAGCCGTGCAGCGACGCCGCGTCGCACCGCTGGGACCTCGAGCTCGTGGCCTCGGGCGGCGACGGCGGCGGTGACGGCGGTGGCGACACCGGCAACGACGGCGACGAGCAGTGCGACCCGTGCACGGTCGCGGCCGACGGCACCGGGAAGTACCGCACGGTGCAGGCTGCGGTCGACGCCGTCCCGGCCGACAACGGCGCCGAGCAGGTCATCTCGATCAAGCCGGGCACCTACCGCGAGCGCGTCGTCGTCGACAAGCCGAACGTGTCGCTCGTCGGCGGGGGCGCCAGCCCGTCCGACGTGACGATCGTCGAGGGCGTGAGCGCCGGCGAGGGCGGCAGCCACCGCGACAGCGCCACCGTGCTGGTGCAGGGGCCCGACTTCCGCGCCGACAACCTCACGATCACGAACGACCACGACGAGGCCGAGTCCCCCGAGGGCAACCAGGCCCTCGCGCTGTACCTGGACGCCGACCGCGCCGTGATCGACGACGCCCGGATCCTCGCCGACCAGGACACGCTCATGGTGGGCGACCCCGCCCGCGCGTACGTCACCGACTCGTACGTCGAGGGCACGGTGGACTTCATCTACGGCGGCGGCACCGCCGTCTTCGACCGGAGCACCATCCACGAGAAGCGCGAGACCGGCGGCCCGATCACCGCGGCCAGCACGCCCGCGGACCAGAAGTACGGCTTCCTCTTCTACCGGTCGACGATCACCGGGACCGGCGACGGCGTCACCCAGCTCGGGCGCCCGTGGCGGCCCGACGCGTCCGTCGTCTACCGCGAGTCGGACCTGTCGGCGACCGTCAAGGCCGCCGAGCCGTGGACGAACATGTCCGACAACAGCTGGACGAACGCCCGCTACGCCGAGTACAAGAACACCGGCGCCGGGGCGACGGTCAACGACAACCGACCGCAGCTGTCGGACGCCGAGGCCGCCGAGCACACGCCGGAGAACTACCTCGCCGGCTCGGACGGCTGGAACCCGGTGACCGCGGGCGGGAACGACGACGGCGGCTCCGACGCCGGCTCCGGGGACGGCGAGTGGTCCGACGTCGCCGACGGCTACGCCCAGGGCACCACCGGGGGCGCGGACGGCGAGACCGTCACGGCCAGCACCTACGCCGACCTGGAGAAGTACGTCACTGCGCCCGAGCCGTACGTCGTGCGCGTCGAGGGCACGCTCGAGGCCGACGAGATGGGCAAGGAGCTCAAGGTCACGTCGAACAAGACGATCATCGGCGCCGGCGACTCGGGTGAGCTCGTCGGCGGCGGGTTCTTCCTCGGCGAGGACACCGAGAACGTCATCATCCGCAACCTCACCATCCGCGACACACGGATGCCGCAGGACGACCCGGACGACAAGGAGTTCGACTACGACGCCATCCAGATGGACGGTGCCACGAACGTCTGGATCGACCACAACCGGCTCGTGCGGATGAACGACGGTCTCATCGACAACCGCCACAACACCACGAACGTCACCGTGTCGTGGAACGAGATCGCCGAGGACAACAAGGCCTTCGGCATCGGCTGGACCGAGGACCTCGTCACCGAGATCACGATCCACCACAACTGGATCCACGACAACAACCAGCGCAACCCGTCCATCGACAACGTCGCCAAGGCCCACCTGTACAACAACCTGATGGAGAACCTCGGGTCGTACGGCAACCTGGCGCGCGGCGGGTCCAAGGTCGTCATCGAGAACTCGTACTACGACGGCGTGCCCCGCCCGTTCGACCGGCAGGACGACGCGGCGCTCACCGAGCGCGGCAGCATCGTCGTGGACTCCCCCGGCGGCCAGAACACCGGTGGCACGACCTTCGACCCGAAGGCCGACTACGACTACACCCTCGACCCGGCGGCCGACGTGCCGGCGATCGTCAAGGGCGGCGCCGGCCCGCAGGCCTCCATCACCGCTGGTTGAGCCTGTCGAAGCCCACTGCCGAGGTAGTTCGAATCCCGGCGAGGTAGTTCACATCCTCGCGAGGTAGTTCGCATCCTCGCGAGGTAGTCCGGATCTTGCCGAGGTAGTTCGTGACACGAAGTCACGAACTACCTCGGCAAGATCCGGACTACCTCGAGGCTCTTCGAACTACCTCGGCAGGGTGGGGACTACCTCAGCATCAGGACTTCGTCACGACCAGGCCGGAGGCGGCGGCGTCGGAGGTGTCGAGGTCGACGACGACGGTGTCGCCGTCGGTCACCGCCCCGGACAGCAGCTCCTTGGCGAGCCGGTCGCCGATCTCGCGCTGCACCAGGCGGCGCAGCGGGCGGGCGCCGTACGCGGGGTCGAAGCCCTCCAGCGCCAGCCACTCGCGCGCGGCGGGCGTGACGTCCACCGTGATGCGCCGGTCGGCCAGCCGCTGCGCGAACGCCGCGACCTGCAGGTCGACGATCTCGCCGAGCTCCTCGACGGTCAGCGCGTCGAAGATCACCACGTCGTCGAGCCGGTTGAGGAACTCCGGCTTGAACGACGCCCGCACGGCGGCCATGACCGCCTCGCGGCGCGCGTCGTCGTCCAGGGCCGGGTCCACGAGGAACTGCGAGCCCAGGTTCGAGGTCAGCACGAGGATGACGTTGCGGAAGTCCACCGTGCGGCCCTGGCCGTCGGTGAGGCGGCCGTCGTCGAGCACCTGCAGCAGGATGTCGAAGACCTCGGGGTGCGCCTTCTCCACCTCGTCCAGCAGGACGACGGAGTACGGCCGACGCCGCACGGCCTCGGTGAGCTGGCCGCCCTCCTCGTAGCCGACGTACCCCGGAGGCGCACCGACCAGGCGCGCCACGGAGTGCTTCTCCGCGTACTCGGACATGTCGATGCGCACCATGGCGCGCTCGTCGTCGAACAGGAAGTCCGCGAGCGACTTGGCCAGCTCGGTCTTGCCGACGCCGGTCGGCCCGAGGAACAGGAACGACCCGGTCGGGCGGTCGGGGTCGGCCACGCCGGCCCGCGAGCGCCGCACGGCGTCGGACACCGCGCGCACCGCCGCCGTCTGGCCGATCAGCCGCTCGCCGATGACGTCCTCCATGTGCAGGAGCTTCTCCGACTCGCCCTGCAGCAGCCGCCCGGCCGGGATGCCGGTCCAGGCGGAGACCACCTCGGCGATCTCGTCGGACCCCACCTTGTCGGCGATCATCGGCGCCTCGGCGGGCTGGTTCTCGTCCTGCGACGCCTCGGCGCGCTCCGCCTCCGCGAGCTCGCGCTCGACCTGCGGGATCTCCCCGTACAGGATGCGCGCCGCGGACTCGAGGTCGCCCTCGCGCTGCAGCCGGTCGGACTCGGTGCGCAGCTCGTCGATCCGGGCGCGCAGATCGCCGACGCGGTTGTGGCCGGCCTTCTCCGACTCCCACCGCGCCGTGAGCGCGGCGAGCTTCTCGCGCGTGTCGGCGAGGTCGGCGCGCAGGCGGTCCAGGCGCTCGGCCGACGCCGCGTCGTCCGACTCCTTGAGCACGACCTCCTCCATCTCGAGGCGCGTGACGGTGCGCTGCAGCTCGTCGATCTCGACGGGCGAGGAGTCCATCTCCATGCGCAGGCGCGACGCCGCCTCGTCGACGAGGTCGATCGCCTTGTCCGGCAGCTGGCGGCCGGTGATGTACCGGTCGGACAGGGCCGCCGCGGCGACCAGCGCGGAGTCGGCGATCGTCACCTTGTGGTGCGCCTCGTACCGCTCCTTGAGCCCGCGCAGGATGGCGACCGTGTCCTCCACCGACGGCTCGCCGACGAACACCTGCTGGAAGCGGCGCTCGAGGGCGGGGTCCTTCTCGATGTGCTCGCGGTACTCGTCGAGCGTCGTGGCGCCGACCAGGCGCAGCTCGCCGCGGGCGAGCATCGGCTTGAGCATGTTGCCCGCGTCCATGGCGCCCTCGCCGCCGGCGCCCGCGCCGACGACCGTGTGCAGCTCGTCGATGAAGGTGATGACCTCGCCGTCCGACGCGGTGATCTCCTCGAGCACGGCCTTGAGCCGCTCCTCGAACTCGCCGCGGTACTTGGCGCCCGCGACCATGCCGGCCAGGTCCAGCGCGACGAGGCGCTTGCCCTGCAGGGACGTCGGGACGTCGCCCGCCACGATGCGCTGCGCCAGGCCCTCGACGACGGCGGTCTTGCCGACGCCGGGCTCGCCGATGAGCACGGGGTTGTTCTTGGTGCGGCGGCTCAGCACCTGCACGACGCGGCGGATCTCGGAGTCACGGCCGATGACGGGGTCGAGCTTGCCGTCGCGGGCGCGCTGCGTGAGGTCGCTGCCGTACTGCTCCAGCGCCTTGTAGGTGCCCTCCGGGTTGGGGCTGGTGACGCGGGACGAGCCGCGGACGGCGGGCAGCGCGGCGCGCAGCGCGTCGGCCGTGGCGCCCGCCTCGGTCAGCGCCTGCGCGGCGGCGGACTGCCCCGCGGCGAGCGCGATGAGCAGGTGCTCGGTCGAGACGTACTCGTCGCCGAGCGCCTCGGCCTCCTTGCCGGCGTTCTCCAGCACCGCGCTCATGGGGCGCGACGGCGCGGGCTGGGCGACGGCGGAGCCGCTCGCCTGCGGCAGGGCGACGAGGGCCGCGCGGGCGCGCTGGCCGATCTGCTGGGCGTTGGCGCCGACGGCGTCGAGCAGGCCGACGGCGACCCCGCCCGTCTGCTGGAGCAGGGACTGGAGCAGGTGCACCGGCTCGAGCTGGGGGTTGCCCGCGGCCGACGCCGACTGGACGGCGTCGCCGAGCGCCTGCTGCGACATGGTCGTGAGCTTGATGTCCATGGGACCTCCGGGATGACGTGCGATGACACGGGGAAAACGTCTGTCGGGGGAACGTCGCCAAAGTTGAGTCTATTCCGCTCAACTTTGATCGCAAGCCACCGGTGCGCCGAGGTGGCCGGCACACTGCTGCTGCGGGATGCTGGGCCGGTGACCACTCCAGCCCGCGGCCCCGTGCGCCGCCTCCGCACCGCGATCGCGGCGGCCCTGGCCGCCGTCGGCCTCCTCGCCCTCGCCGGGTGCATGAAGGTCGACGTCGACATGACGCTCTCCGAGAACGACACCGCGTCGGGGTCCATGATCATGGCGTTCTCGAACCAGCTTGCCGAGACCATGGGCATGGAGCCCGGAGAGCTCTGGAGCCAGGCAAGCAGCGAACTCGAGGGGAGCCTCCCGGAGGGCGCCACGCTGGAGCCGTACTCCGACGACGAGTACACCGGTGGCGAGATCACCTACACCGACGTCCCGATCGACCAGCTCCAGCTGGGCGGAGCCGGTACCCCCGACGACGCCGGGGTGAACATCACCCGCGAGGGCGACGAGTACGTCGTCACCGGCCAGACCGACCTGTCGCAGGACCTGAGCCAGCTCGGCGATCTTCCCAAGGGCGTGCAGGACGCCCTCGAGGTACGGATCTCCCTCACGTTCCCCGGGCCGGTGTCCGAGGCCAACGGCACGGTCGACGGGAACACGGTCACCTGGACCCCGACGATGGGCGAGGCCGCCACGTTCGAGGCCCGCGCCGCCGCCGAGGCCGGCAGCAGCTTCCCGTGGTGGATCGTCGGGCTCGTCGTCGGGCTGGTCGTCATCGGCCTCGTCGTGTGGTTCGTCGTGCGGAACAACCGCCGCACGCCCGCCGTCTCCGGCACCGCGACGGGCGACGCCGCCCTCGCCGCGCAGGCCGCCCCCGGGGCCGTCCCCTCCGCCGGCCCGACGGCGGAGGAGCAGGTCTTCGGGGCGCCGCCCGCCCCGCCCGCCGGGCAGCCGACGACCGGCCCCGTCGCCGAGCCGCTCGAGCCGGAGCCCGCCCCGGACGCCGCGCCCCCGGCCGGGCCGACGACGGGCCCCGTCGCGGAGCCGCTGGAGCCCCGCGCCGAGCCCGACACCGAGCCCGACACCGAGCCCGGCGACGAGGACCGCCCGTCCGGTCCGACGCAGGGTGCCTGACCCGCAGGCCGCGCCGCGCCCCGACGCCGGGGCGTGGCGCGAGGACGTCCTCGGCCCGGAGTTCCAGGCGCGCACGCTGGCGCTGCCCGGCGACGCCGAGGCCGTGCTGGTGCGGCACGTGCCGTCCACGCCGGGCGACGCCGAGGACGCACCGGCGCCGACCGCCGTCCTGTACGTGCACGGCTTCGTCGACTACTTCTTCCACCCGCACGTCGCGCGGGCGGTCGCGGCGCGCGGGCACGCGTTCTACGCCGTCGACCTGCGCGGCCACGGCCGCGCCCTGGCGGCGCACACCGCCGCGGGCCGGGACCCCAACCTCGTGGACGACCTCGCCCTGTACGCCCAGGACCTCGACGCCGCGGCCGCCGTCGTGCGCGCGGCGGGCCACGAGCGGCTGGTGGTGCTCGGGCACTCGACGGGCGGGCTCGTCGCGCCCCTGTGGGCGAACGCCCGCCCCGGCCGGGCCGACGCGCTGGTCCTCAACAGCCCCTGGCTGGAGCTGAACGAGGGCTGGCTGCTGCGCGGGCCGGCGACCTGGGCGATCGACGCGGTCGGGCGGTTCGCGCCCCGGCTCGTCGTGGGGTCGCTCGGCGAGCACTACGGCGCGGCACTGCACCGCGAGACCGGCGGCGAGTGGGACTTCGACCTCGCCTGGAAGCCGCACGCCGGCTTCCCGGTGCGCGCGGGCTGGCTGCGGTCCGTGCGGCGCGCGCACCACCGGGTGGCCCGCGGACTGGACCTGACGATCCCCGTCCTCGTGCTGGCGTCCGACCGCTCCGGCCCCGCGCGCTCGTGGCACGACGAGCTGGTCACCACCGACTCCGTGCTCGACGTCGTGCACATCCGCCGGCGCGCCCCGCGCCTGGGCAGCGACGTCACCGTGCGGACCGTCGTCGGCGGCGCGCACGACCTCGCGCTCTCCCCCGCGCCCGCCCGCGACGCCTACCTCACCACGGTGCTCGACTGGATCGAGGCTCTCCCCTAGCGCCCTGCCCCGCCAGGCGCAGGGCGCTCAGCGCGAGCCCCACCTCCACGACGTCGGCGGGCCTCGCCAGGCACCGGCCGGTCAGGCGCTCGCAGCGCTGCAGGCGGTTGCGCACCGTGTTGCGGTGGCACCCGAGCCGGCGGGCCGCCTGGCCGGTCACCCCGTCCCCGTCCAGCCACACGGCCAGGGTGTCGAGGAGGACGCCGCGCTCGGGGGCGGGCAGCCGGAGCAGCGGCCCGAGGACGCGGACGGCGAGCGCCGACGCGAGGTCCGGACCCGCCTGGACCAGGGCGGCGGGCAGGTGGTCGTGCAGCCGCGCCACGGGCCCGTCCGGGCACGCGGCGAGCGCGACGTCGGCGTGCCGCCGCGCGACGTCGAGCGCGCCGAGCCCTGTCACCGGCAGGCCCACCCCGACCCGCACGGGGCCGAGGACGGAGGGCGCCGCACGCCGGAGCTCGACGCCCTGCGCGAGCCGGTCGAGGGTCGCGTCGCCGCGATCCAGCAGGACGATGCCGTGGTCGGCTCCCGCCCCGAGGCGCCAGCGGCACGTCAGGCCGGCGGGCACGACGGTGCCGTGCCAGGCGATCCGGTCGGAGGCGGTGCCCCCGCTGACCACCACCACGGCGTAGCGACCGCGCTCCGGCAGGCCGAGGACGCGGGCCGCCTCGGGCAGGTCGCCGGTCCGCAGGGTCCCGTCGAGCAGTGCCCCGGCGAGCAGCCCTCCGGCGAGCACGGCACGGGCGACGGGAGGGCTCGACAGGGTCTCGGGCATCACGTCCTCCTCGGCAGGTCGCCATCGACCTCCGAGCCAGGATCGCATACCGCCTAGTCGGTTTCCAGGCTGGCGAGCACCAGGCGCGTCAGCTCGACCCGCGACCTGACGCCGAGGGCCACGAAGATGTGCCGCAGGTGGTGCTCGACGGTACGCGCGCTGACCGACAGGCGGTGCGCGATCTCCCGGTTCGTGCCGCCGTCCGCCACCAGGTCCGCGATGCGCCGCTGGTGCGGCGTCAGCCGGGCCAGCGCTCCCTGGTGCCCGGCGCCCCGCCCCGGGCCTGCGGTGCCGGCCGCCCGCAGCTCCGCCGCGGCCCGCTCCGCCCACGCCGCGCCGCCGCACCGTTCGAGCTCGCGCAGGGCGTCGCGCAGCTGGTCGCGGGCCTCGGACGGGCGCCGCCGCCGGCGGAGCCACTCGCCGAAGAGGAGCCGCGTCCGGGCGCGCTCGAGCTCGTCGCCGACCGCCGCGTGCAGCTCCAGCGCACGCCGGAAGTCGTCCTCGGCCTCCGGGCCGGTCCCGAGCAGGGCGCGGCAGCGCGCCAGGAGCGCCGGCGCCACCGGGTCCGCGCCGAACGCCGCCCAGCCCGCGTACTCGGCCGTCACCGCCCGGGCGTCGTCGTGCCGGCCGGCCGCGACGGCGGCCTCCACGAAGCTCGGCATGACGAGGTGCCGGACGGCGAAGTGCCCCGTCGCGGGCGTCCCGTCCGCCGGGCGCACGAGGTCGGCGAGGCGCGCCGCGGCGTCGGCAGGCCGCCCCTGCGCGAGCTCCAGGCGGCCCGCGGCCAGCTGGGCCAGGGTCGCCGTCTGCGCCAGCCCGTGCTCGCGCGCCGTCGCGAGGGCGGCCGCGACGTGCTCGGCCGCCTCCTCCGCGTCGCCGGCGTCGGCGGCGGCCAGCGCCAGGATCGCCCGGTGATGGGCCGCGACGTTCCGCCGCCCCGTCCGCACCGCTGCGGCGAACCCCTCGACGGCGTGGCTCCGCGCCCGGGCATGGCGCCCGGCGCGCAGCTCGGCGTACGCGACGTGCTCCAGCGCCTGGGCCACCGCGCCGTCGTCGCCCCGGAGGCGGGCGGCCGCCAGCGCCCGGGCACCCAGGCCCGCCCCCGCCTCGACGTCGCCGAGGAGGAGCGCGGCCACCGTGGCCTGCAGCAGGGCCGGCGCGTCCGTCAGGGACCGACGACGCCGCAGCACGCGCCGCAGCCGGGGGACGGCGTCGCCGGGCCGCTCCCGGAGCAGCGCGCGCATCCCGGCCACGTAGTCGGCCTCGGCGCCCAGGCCGCCGAGGTGGCCAAGCCCTCCCGCGTCGTGCGCCGCGGCGGCCACGAGGCCCTCCGCCGCAGCCAGCGCGTCGACGCAGGCCGACCGGTCGCCCGCCGCCCACGCGGCGTCAGCCGCCGCGACGGACGCCCCCAGGGCGAGACGCGGCGCGTCCGCGCCCAGCAGCGACCGGGCGAGGGTCAGCGAGGCGAGGGCGTCCGTCACGGCTCCGGCGCCCAGCGCGGTCACGCCGCGCGCCAGCTCGGCGCAGGCGCGCGCCCGACGGCGGGCGGGCGGGTCGTGCTCCGGCACCACCGCGACCAGGAACGTCTCGTCGGACGGCGGCCGGTCGGCCAGGACGAGCGCGACGGCGCCGTCCGCCAGACGGTGCATCGTCGCCGACGTCGTCCGCCCCTGCGCGGACACCGCGGTCGCGGTCGCCCTCGGCCTCATCCTGGGGATGCTACGGACCGGGGCCCGCCGGCCCGCCCGGAGCGCGACGGCCGGCTGGTCGCCGGCACAGCGACACGCTCCCGCCGTTGTGCCGCGACACAGCGCCGAGACGGAGGGCGGCCCGGGGGTCACCTCCGCCCCGGGCCGCCCGTCACACCGTCCGGTCAGAGCGGGCAGGTGCCCCGGTACTCCTCGATGGTCGAGCCGGGCCCGGGCACCGGGCACAGGAACTGCTCGTAGCGGACGTCGTCGTCCACGAACCGCTTGAGCCACGAGAGGCTGTACTTCGCGATCGTCGTGTTGGACAGGTTGGGCGCGAAGTGCGTGGCCCCGTTGAGCTCCAGGTACGCCTTCGGGGTCGACGCGGGCAGGCCGCCGTAGAACGGCTCCGCGTGGGACGCCACCGGCGCGATCGTGTCGTTGTCCGCGCCGACGATGAACGTCGGCGTGCTGACCTCGGGCCACGACTTGTCGAGGTTCCACGGCGTCAGCGGCACGGCCGCCTTGAGCGAGGGCCGGTCCTTGGCCGCCTCGAGCGTCCCGCCGCCGCCCATCGAGTGCCCCACGACCGCGAGCCGGTCCGCGTCGACGCGGTCGCGCACCGTGCTGCGCTCGGTGAGGTAGTCCAGGGCGGCGAGGAGCTGGTCCCCGCGCGACGCCGGCTGGTCGTAGACGGTGTTCGTGTCGATCGTGAAGACGACGAACCCCTGCGACGCCAGCCTCGGCCCGAGCCAGGCGATGGACGACTCCCGGGCCGTGTACCCCGGCGAGATCGCGACGCCGCCGAACGTGCCGTCCGCGGTCGACGTCGGGTAGTAGATGGTGCCGCCGCCGAAGCCGGACACCAGGGACGACACCGACGTCTGGGAGACCGCGTAGCTGCCGCGGCTCGCCTCGATGCTCGCCTCCGTCGGCGCGGGGCCGCGCTCGTACGGGTTGTCGGCCGCGCCGGCGCTCACGGCCGAGACGGCGGTCAGCCCGACCGCCGCCAGGAGCGCGGCCGCGGCCGCCGTCGCACGCGAGGGGCGGCGGCGGCGCCGGGTCGCCGGGACTGCCAGGGATGTCTGCTGCATGATCTCGTCCTCTCGTCGGGGGCTGCAGCGCCACCCTCCGGCCCCGGGCCGGTCGGCCGCATCGGTAGGATCACCGGCCGTCGCAGCGCCACCGCCGTGTCCGATTCCCGCTAGCACTGCGTCGGCGCCGCGCGTGAGGATGGGGTCATGACGACGACGGCCCCGCCCGACGCACGGGAGTTCGAGGAGCGCTACCGCGCCATCGCGGCGCGCGACACCCGGTTCGACGGCCAGTTCTTCACCGCCGTGCGCTCCACCGGCATCTACTGCCGCCCGTCCTGCCCCGCGCGCACGCCCAAGCCGGAGAACGTCACCTTCTACCTCACCTCCGCCGCGGCGCACGAGGCCGGCTACCGGGCCTGCAAGCGATGCCTGCCGGAGGCAGCGCCCGGCACGCCGGCGTGGGACCTGCGGCACGACCTGGCCGGGCGCGCGATGCGGCTCATCGCCGACGGCGTCGTGGACCGCGAGGGCACGGACGGGCTGGCGGCCCGGCTCGGGTACAGCGCGCGGCACGTGCACCGCCTGCTCACCGCCGAGCTCGGCGCCGGGCCGCTCGCCCTCGCCCGCGCGCAGCGGGCCCAGACGGCGCGCAGCCTCGTCGTCGGCACCGACCTGCCGCTCGCGGACGTCGCGTTCGCGGCCGGCTTCGGGTCGATCCGGCAGTTCAACGACACGATGGTCGAGGTCTTCGCCGTCGCGCCGAGCGACCTGCGGGCCCGCGCCCGACGTCGGGTCAGGACCGACCCTGCCTTCCAGCACGCGACCCGTCGCGCCATCGGGCCCGATGCCGCGACGGATCGCGTGCTGGAAGGCGAGGGCTGCGACGACGTCGCGCGGGTCCGCCTCGAGCTCGAGCTGCCGGTGCGCGAGCCGTTCGACGCCCGCGGCGTCGTCGCGTTCCTCGCCGCGCGCGCCGTCGACGAGGTGGAGGTCGCGGATCTCGACGGCGACGACGTCCGGTACGCCCGCACGCTGCTCCTGCCCCACGGGCCGGGCGCCGCGGAGGTCGTCGCGGGGCCGGGCGTCGGGGCCGGGCGGGTGGCGGTGCGGCTCGAGCTCGCGTCGGCGGCGGACGTCTCCGTGGCCGTCGCCCGCCTGCGCCGGCTGCTGGACCTGGACGCCGACCCGGCGGCCGTCGACGCAGCCCTCGCGGACGACGCGGCGCTCGCGCCCCTCGTCGCGCGCACCCCCGGCCTGCGCGTGCCCGGCACGGTGGACCCGCACGAGATCGTGGTGCGCGCGATCGTCGGGCAGCAGATCAGCGTCGCCGCCGCGCGCACGCACCTGGGCCGCCTCGCGGCCGCGGCCGGCACGCCGTACGACTCGGCCGTGCCCGGCCTCACCCGGCTGTTCCCGACTCCCGCGCACGTGGCGGCCGCCGGCGCGGCCCACCTGCGCCTGCCCGCCCGGCAGCTGGCCGCAGTCATCGACGCGGCCCGCGCGCTCGACGACGGGACCCTCGCCGTCGGGGTCGGCGACGACGGCGACTCCCTGCGCGCCGCGCTCGTCGCCCGGCGCGGCATCGGGCCGTGGACGGCCGCCTACGTGGCGATGCGCGTGCTGCGCGACCCGGACGCCTGGCTGGACGGCGACGTCGCGCTCCTCGCGGGCGCCGTCGCGGCCGGCGTCGACCTGGGCGTCCCCGACGACGCCCCCCGCGCCGCCCGGTCGCGCGCCCTCGCCGCCCGCGCCGAGCGCTGGGCCCCCTGGCGTTCCTACGCCGCCATGCACCTGTGGCGCGCCGCCGCCGCGCCGACCAGGTGATTTCTCGCGTTCTCAGCCCGTATTCCGAGCGAAACCACATGTTCGGCACCCGACCCGACTCCCGGAGGCTTCGATGACCACCCTCGCGACAGCGACCGCCCGCACCACCACCGTGAGCACCCCCGACGGCCCGTTCACCGTCGTCGTCGACCCGGACGGCACGGTGCTCGCCTCGGGCTGGACGACGGACGCGGACGCGCTCGTCGCGCTCACGCACCCGGAGGTCCGCCCCGCCGCCACGTCCGCGGTGCCCGACGACGACCCGGCGGTCGCGGCCGCCGTCGCGGCGGTGCGGGCGTACTACGCGGGCGACGTGCACGCGATCGACGCCGTCCCGGTCCGCCAGGTCTCCGGCCCCTATCGCGCGCACGCGTGGGACGTGCTGCGCACCGTTGACGCCGGCGACCCCGTCACGTACACCCGGTACGCGGAGCTGTCCGGCCGCCCGGCCGCCGTCCGGGCCGCGGCCGGCGCGTGCGCGATGAACGCCGCCGCCCTGTTCGTGCCCTGCCACCGCGTGCTGCGCACCGACGGCGGCCTCGGCGGCTTCCGCTACGGCCTGGACGTCAAGCGCAGCCTGCTCGCGCACGAGGCGCGGCACGCCGCTGGCTGATCCCCTGCTTCCGCTGGTTGAGCTTGTCGAAACCCCGTGCGCCGGGAAGGAACCGGGTTTCGACAGGCTCAACCAGCGGAGCAGCCCGGTTTCGACAAGCTCGACAGGCTCGGCCAGCGGAGGAATCAGAGCGACGGCTCCTCCGGCGTGGACACGGTGAACACGGCCCCGGCGATGACGGGGACCTGCGTCGCCGCCCGCTCGAGGTCGTCGAGCCGCCGGGCGACGGTCTCCTCGCGCTCGTTGCCGCTGAGATCGACGCTGGCCACCAGGTACAGCGACCGCGGCCCCACGTACTCGAGCCGCAGGTAGGTGACCCGCTCGACCTGCGGCATCGTCACGAGGTGCGCCAGCACGGCCGCGCGCGTCTCTGGCCGGGCGGCCTCCCCGACGAGGAACCGGCGGTTGCGGTCGACGAGCACGAGGGAGACGACGGCGAGCACGACGCCGACGACGATCGACCCGACCGCGTCGGGCACGGGCGACCCGGTGAGCTGGTGCGCGAGCACGCCCGCGAACGCGACGACGAGGCCGATCAGGGCGGCGGCGTCCTCGGCGTAGACGGCGCGCAGCGTCGGGTCGGAGGTCACGAGCACGTGGTGCAGCAGGTCGTGCTCGGCCTTCTTCGCCTCGGCCCGCGCCTGCCGGCTCGCCTGGAGGAACGAGAAGCCCTCGAGCACGAAGGCGAGGCCCAGCACGGCGTACGCGACGCCGAAGTCGGCGGCCGGCTCGGGATGCACCAGCTCCTGGATGCCGTGCGTGATCGACACCCCGGCGCCGACGGCGAACAGCCCGATCGCGGCGAACATCGACCACACGTAGGCCTCCCGGCCGAAGCCGAGCGGGTGCTCCCGGTCGGCGGGGCGGCGCGAACGCCGGTCGGCGACGAGGAGGAACACCTCGTTGCCGGTGTCCGCCCACGAGTGCACGGCCTCCGCGAGCATCGACGCCGACCCGGTGACGACGGCGGCGAACGACTTCGCGACGGCCACGAACGCGTTGGCGGCGAACGCGATGACCACGGTGAGCGTGCTCTCGCCCCCCGCGTGCGCGTCCTGGACGACGCGCGGGCTCGCGAGGGGCTCCGGCGGCGCGGCGCCCGGCTCGGCGTCGGCGGGGTGCGCGAGCGCGGCGAACGGGTCCGGCGTCGCAGCGGGTTCGGGCTCGCGGGAGGGTCCGGGCTCGGCAGGGGCCATGCGCCCGGTCTACCAGCCGCGGGTCAGTCGGGCTCGCCGAACTCGTTGGGGCGCAGGTCCTCGGGGTCGACCTTGCCGGTGCGGAACCCCGCCCGGCCCACCATGTGCGCGGCGACGGGCGACGTGACGAGCTGGAACGCCACCACCAGCACGAGCATCGCGACGGCCGACCCGCTGCGCACCCGCAGCGCGAGCGCGGTGAGCAGGAGGATGAGGCCCAGCACCTGCGGCTTGGTGACGGTGTGCATGCGGGCGAGCAGGGACGGGAACCGGACGAGGCCCACCCCGGCGCCGAGCGTCAGGAACGCGCCCGCGAGCAGGCACACGGCCGCGACGACGTCGGCGACCGTGGTCCACAGGCCCGGGTCGACGTGGGTCATCGCGCACCTCCCGTGCTGTCGGCGTCGTCCTCGGCGTCGATCGCCCGCACCCCGTCGCGCTGTTCACCACGCGGCACGTCGGCGGCGCGCGCCTGGGCGGCGACCTCCTCCGGCGTGCGCACGCGGCCCTCGTCCTCGGGCTCCTTCGCGGCGAACCGGGCCATCGTCACCGAGCCCACGAAGCCGACCATCGACAGCGCGACGAGGATCGGGATGGTCTCGGTGCGCCGCGACCAGATCGCCTCGATGGCGATGGCGCCCACCAGCGTCACGGTGAGGGTGTCGAGCGCGACGGCCCGGTCGAGCATCGACGGCCCGCGCTCCACGCGCACGAGCGCGAGCAGCGCGGCGACGGCCACCAGCACGGCGGCGGCGATCACGGCGGCGAGCATCATGCGTCCCTCTCCCCTCGGCCGGCCGACGGCGACGCGGCGTCGACGGCCGCGGCGGCGTCGCCGGGCGCCAGCCCGCACCGGGACAGGACGGCGTCGCTGGCGAACGCCCGCAGCACGCGCTCCTCGAGGGCGAGCGTGTCGCGGCGCACGGCCTCCGGCCCGCCGGAGCCGTCGATGTCCAGCACGTGCAGGTAGACGACGCCGGTGCTGCGGCGCGCCTCGACGACCAGCGAGCCCGGCACGAGCGACGACATCACGGCCGTGATGGTGAGGTACGCGTCCTCGGGGTTGCGCAGCCGGACCGCGACGATGGCGCCGTGCGGCGACGGCCCCGGGCGGACGGCCTTCCATGCCACCTCGAAGGACGCGACGAACAGGTCGGCCACGAACCGCGCCACGAGCACGACGGCGCGCCACGGCCGCACCGTGCCCTGCATGTCGATGGCCGGCAGCGGGAACAGCGTGACGACGGCGCCCGCGATCACGGCCCCCGCGATGACGTTGGCCCACGACAGGTCGCCCCACAGCAGCACCCACACCGCGGTGAGCAGCACCAGGGCGTGCCACTGCGAGCCCAGCCGGCGCAGCAGGTGGACGGGTCGGCGCGACTGCGGGCTCATCCGTGCCCACCGTCCTGTCCGCTGTCCTGCGCCGCGTCGTCGCCCACGACGACCGACTCGCCGCGCCCGCGGTCCGCCCCGTCGGGGAAGACGGCGTCCACGTAGGTGTGGCCGTCCATCGACGCGGTGGCGGCACGCTCGGCGTACCCGTACAGCGGGCCGGCGGCGACGGTGAGCAGCAGCCCGAACGCGACGAGCGCGCCGGTCGGCAGCACCATGCCGCGCGGCAGCGGCACGTCGGCCTCGATCTCCTCCGACGGCGCCTGCCAGAACGCCTTGTTCCACGCCTTGACCACGGCGTACAGGGTGAGCAACGACGTCACGACGGACCCGACGACGAGCACCCACGCGAGCCCCGTCCCCACGGTCGCGCCCTCGGTGAGCAGCCCGACCTTGCCGAGGAACCCGGACAGCGGCGGGATGCCGGCCAGGTTGAGCGCGGGCACGAAGAACAGCACGGCGAGCCCGGGCGCGAGCTTGGCGAGGCCGCCCAGCCGGTCGAGCGACGTCGACCCGCCCCGCCACTCGACGAGCCCCACCACGAGGAACAGGGCCGTCTGGACGGAGATGTGGTGCACCACGTAGTAGATGGCAGCGGCGGTGCCCGCCTCGGTGGCGAGCGCGATGCCGAAGATCATGTAGCCGATGTGGCTGACCAGCGTGAACGACAGCAGGCGTTTCACATCGTTCTGCGCCACGGCGCCCAGGATCCCGATGACCATGGTGAGCAGGGCCAGCACCATGAGCACCTGGTCCACCGTGGGGTTGTCCGGGAACAGCAGGGTCTGCGTGCGCAGGATGGAGTACACGCCCACCTTGGTGAGCAGGCCCGCGAACACGGCCGTGACCGGCGCGGGCGCCGTCGGGTAGGAGTCGGGCAGCCACGCGGACAGCGGGAAGATGGCGGCCTTGATGCCGAACGCGAGGAGCAGCAGGAGCTGCAGCGCGGTGCGCACGGTCGGGTCGATCTCCGGCAGCCGCTCCGCGAGCTGCGCCATGTTCACGGTGCCCGTCGCGCCGTAGATGAGCGCGATCGCGGTGAGGAACAGCAGCGACGACACCAGCGTGACGATGATGTACACCGACCCGGCGCGGATGCGCTCGGCCGTGCCACCCAGGGTGAGCAGCACCGCGGACGACGCGAGCAGGATCTCGAACCCGACGTAGAGGTTGAACAGGTCGCCGGTGAGGAACGCGTTCGCCACGCCCGCGGCCAGGATGAGGAACGTCGGGTGGAAGATCGCGACGGGGATCATGTCCCCGCGCGTGCTGCCCGGGTCGTCCTCCCCCTCGGGCACGCCCTGCCCCAGCGAGTACAGGAGCACGCACAGCAGCATCACGAACGAGACCGTGAGCATCACCGCGGAGATGCGGTCGGCCACGAGGTCGATGCCGACGGGGACGGCCCAGCTGCCGACCTCGACCACGATCGGCCCGCCGTCCGCGGCGACGAGCAGCCCGACCGACGCCGCGAGGGCGGCGGCCAGCGCCGTGACGCTGATGATGCGCTGCACGCGGGCGTACCGGTGCAGGGCGAGCGTGAGCCCGGCCGCGAACAGCGGCAGCATGACCGGCAGCGGCACCAGCGTGGCGGAGTCCCAGGGCATCAGGGGCGCTCCTTGTGGCTGTCGGCACGGTGGTTGTCGGCACGGTGGTTGTCGGCACGGTGGTTGTCGGCACGGTGGCTGTCGGCACGGTGACCGTCGCCGTCGCTGTCGTCGACGTCGTCGTAGGAGTCGGCGGCCTCCTCGTCGAGCGTCTGGTCGAGCCCGCCGGCGTCCGCGTCCTCGAACGCCGGGGCGTTGAGCGCCGCGTGCCGGGCGACGCGCCGGTCCTCGACGTCGTCCGCGACCTCGTCGTGCCCGTGCAGCTGCCACGACCGGTAGGCCATGGCCAGCACGAACGCGGTGAGCGCGAGCGTGATGACGATCGAGGTGAGCACCATCGCCTGGGCGAGGGGGTCGCTCATCCGCACCCCCTCGTCGGCGTTGCCGATGATGGGCGACGCGCCCGACCGGCCGCCCATGACCAGCAGCATGAGGTTGACGCCGTTGCCGATGAGGACGAAGCCGAGCAGCACCCGGGTGAGGGGGCGCTCCAGCAGCAGGTAGACGCCGGTGGCGAACAGCACGCCGATGGCCAGGACCAGGACGGCGGGCGGGGTGTTCTCGAGGACGACCATCAGGCGTCCACCTCCTCGCGCGCGGGCCGCGGGTCCTGACGGTCGATCTCGGCGCCGAGCGTGCGCAGCAGGTCGAGCACCAGGCCGACGACGACGAGCATCACGCCGATGTCGAAGAACAGCGAGGTGACCAGGTGGACCTCGCCGAGGACCGGGACGTGCAGGTTGACGATCGTGCTCTGCAGCACCTCCTGCCCGGCTACCAGCGTCGCGAGGCCCACGCCGGCGGAGAGGAACAGGCCGGTGCCGAGCAGCACGCCGGGGCTGATCGGCGCGGCCTCGCCGAGCTCGTACCGCCCGCCCGCGAGGTACCGCACGGCGAAGGCGGTGCCCACGACGAGGCCCGCGGCGAAGCCGCCGCCCGGGGCGTTGTGCCCGCTGAACAGCAGGAACAGGGCGAACACGATCATGGCGTGGAAGATCACGCGGGTGACGACCTCGAACAGCACGGAGCGGCGCTCGGGCTCCAGCGTGCTGCCCGCGGCGAGCCACACGCGGCGCGTGTGCGGGTCGGACCGGCTGACCTCGTCCACGCGGGACAGCCGCAGCACCTCGCCGCTGCGCTGGCGCAGGAAGATGAGCGACGCGACGCCGGTCGCCGCGACGAGCAGCACGGAGATCTCGCCCACCGTGTCCCAGGCGCGGATGTCCACCAGCGTCACGTTGACGATGTTCTTCCCGCCGCCCCAGGTGTAGGCCTCGTCGGCGAAGTGGGCGCTGATCGGCTCGGCGACGCGCACCAGCGGCGCGGCGACGGTGAACGCCATCATGACGACGCCGGTCACGACGCCCACCGCGAGCCGCAGCCAGCGGCTGGCGGCCAGCGGCCGGTCGGTGAAGTACGGGGGCATGCGCCGCAGCACCAGCACCATGACGACCAGCGTGATCGTCTCGCACAGCACCTGGGTGAGGGCGAGGTCGGGGGCGCCGTGCAGCATGAACAGGGTCGCGTTCGCATACCCGGCGACCCCGACGAGCACGACGGCCTTGAGCCGGCGGCGCGCCCGCGCCGCGAGGACGCACGCGACGACGACGACCGCGACGACCGCGGCGTCGGCCGGGCGGTCCCACAGCACGAGCTCGACGGACGGGTGGCCGCTGACCAGCCCGGACGCGAGGACCGCGCCGGGCGCGACGGCCAGCACGACGAGGATGATGCCGAGGTAGACGGGCAGGGAGCCGCGCTGGGTGGCGGCGGTGACGTCGGCCGCGAGGTCGTCCAGCCGGCGCATGGTGCGGCGGTAGGTGACCTCGGCGGACCGCGGCGACCACAGGAAGTCCTGGGCCCTCTCCACCCGGGCCCGCTGCCAGAACAGGACGAAGCCGGCGAGCAGCACGAGGACGGTGATCGCCAGGACGGGCGTGAACCCGCCCCACAGCACGAGGTGCCCGGGCTCCCCGCTCGGGTAGCGGTCGGCGTACGGGGCGAGGAGCCGCTCCCCCGTCGCGGGCGCGAGCGCCACCGCCAGGCCGAGCACGGCGAGCACGAGCGGCGGGGTGACCAGCAGCCACTGCTGGCGCCGCACCGGCGTCGCGGGCGCGACGGTCGCCGCGGCGTCGCGCGGCGCGTCGGCCGGGACGCCCGCGGCGGACGCCCCCGGCCGCCGCTTGGTGCCGAAGGCGCCCCAGGCGAACCGCAGGCCGTACGCCACGGTGAGCGCCGAGCCGACCACCACGGCGAACAGCGCGATCGTCTCGAGGGCCCCGGCGCCGTGCGTGACGTCGTGCCACAGCCCCTCGAGCGCCGCCTCCTTGGCGACGTAGCCGGCGAACGGCGGGAAGCCGATCATCGAGGCGGTCGCGAGCACGCCCGCGACCGTGGTGAACGGCATGGTGCGCCACAGCCCGGAGAGCTTGCGCAGGTCGCGGGTGCCGGTGGCGACGTCGACCGCGCCGACGACGAGGAACAGCGCCGCCTTGAACATGGCGTGCGCGCCCAGCAGCGCGAGGCCGGCGAGGGCCAGCGCCTGCGAGCCCAGCCCGAGGAGCAGGACGATCAGGCCGAGCTGGGAGACGGTGCCGAACGCGAGGACGAGCTTGAGGTCGTGCTGGCGCAGCGCCTGGTAGCCGCCGAGCAGGAGCGTGCCGCCGCCCAGGACCAGCACCAGCCAGCGCCACACGGGCAGGTCGGCGAACGCCGGGGCGAACCGCGCCACGAGGTAGACGCCTGCTTTGACCATGGCCGCCGCGTGCAGGTAGGCGGACACCGGCGTCGGGGCCGCCATCGCCGCAGGGAGCCAGAAGTGGAACGGGATGAGCGCGGACTTCGTGGCGGCGCCCGCGAGCAGGCAGACCGCCGCCCAGGTGACCGCGGTGCCCGACGGCGGGTTCGCGACCAGCTCGGAGATCCGCCAGGTGTCGCCCACGACGCCGAGGATGATGAGGCCGACCAGCATGGCGAGGCCGCCCGCCGTCGTGACGACGATCGCCTGCATGGCCGCGCGCCGGGACGCCTTGCGGTCGGCGTAGTGGCCGATCAGCAGGTAGGAGAAGACGGTGGTGAGCTCCCAGAACACGAACAGGAGCAGCAGGTCGTCGGCGACGACGAGGCCCACCATCGCGGCGGCGAACGCCGTGAGCACGGCCGCGAACCGGCCGAGACCGAGCGCGTCGCGGGCGAAGTAGGCGGAGCAGTAGAGGAGCACGAGGGCGCCGACGCCGCCGACGACGAGCAGCATGAACCACGCGAGGGTGTCGAGCTGCAGGGTGATCGACAGGTGCAGGCCGGGGACCCAGGGGACCTCGGTGGTCGGGAAGTCGCCGGCCGTCACCCGGGGCGTCATCGCCAGCGCGTACGCGGCGGCCGACGCCGGCCCGAGGGCCAGCACCCAGAACGCTCTCCTGCCCAGCCATGCCACCAGAGCCGGCGCCGCGAGGGCCAGCAGGAAGGTGAAGAGCAGCACTGAGAGCACAGCACTCCGTCCGGTCGAGGGGCGGGGCGTCGGCTTTACTTTACCGGTAACGAGCGATGGTCCGGCGGTGACGAGATGACACCGCGGTGTGACCTGGGTCGCTCGCCCGCCCCGGCGCACCGGGGCGGGCGAGCCGGCTCAGTCCCCGCCGGGCGAGCCCAGCAGCTCCCGGACCCGGCCCGAGACGCGCCCGAACTCGGCGTGCCGCACCGTCTCGCCGTAGTCGCGCTCCGCCGGGAGGTCGACGTGCAGCTCCTCGATGATCGTGCCCGGGCGCGGGCCCATGACGACGACCCGGTTCGCGAGGTACACCGCCTCCGCGACGGAGTGCGTCACCAGCAGCACGGAGACGCCGGTCTCGCGCCAGATGCGGTGCAGCTCCGTGTTCATCCGCTCCCGGGTGAGGGCGTCGAGGGCGCCGAACGGCTCGTCCATGAGCAGCACGTCGGGCTCGTGCAGCAGCGCCCGGCACAGGGAGACGCGCTGCTGCATGCCGCCCGACAGCTCGTGCGGCATCGCCTTCTCGAAGCCCGTCAGACCGGTCATCTCGACGAGCTCGTCGCACCGGCGCCGCGCGGTGGCGGAGTCCATGCCCCTCATCTCCGCCTGCAGCAGGATGTTGGCCCGCACGTTGCGCCACTCCAGCAGCGCCGCGCGCTGGAACACGAAGCCGATGTCCTGGCGCGGCCCGCGCACCGGCTCGCCGCGCAGCCGCACCTGGCCGGTCGTGGGCGCGGTGAGGCCGGCCACCACCTTGAGCAGGGTGGACTTGCCGCACCCCGACGGCCCCGCGATGGTGACGAACTCGCCGCGCCGCAGCCGCAGGTCGACCGCGCCGAGGGCCGGCGTCGACACCCGGCGGCTGCGGAACGTCACGGACACGCCGTCGACGTCGACGACCGTGTCGCCCGCGGCCGCCCGCCCTCGGATCCCCTCGGCGGTGGTGCTGGTCATGTCTCCCCCGTTCAGTTCGCCGGGGCGAACGAGTCGTCGAAGTAGTCCTCGGCCGCGGTGCCCTTCTCGACGAGGCCCGAGCTGGACAGCACGTCGAGGGTCGCCGCCCAGTCGTCCGGCGAGTTCACGCCGGGGGCCTGGCCCTCGGTCGCGTCGGTGTGCAGCAGCTCGATCGTCTGCTTCCACTGCTCGGCGAGGACGTCCGCCTCGGGCATCTGCGGGTCCTTGCCCTCCATCGCCTTGACGGCCGCTGCCGGGTCCTCCGCGGCGGCCGCGAAGGCCTCCGACGTGGCGGCCACCATCTCCTTCACGAGGTCCGGGTCGTCCGCGATCGTGCTCTCGGAGGCGATCAGGCCGTTGCTGTAGAAGTTGAGCCCGACGTCGGAGTAGCGCAGGTAGGTGATGTCCCGGCCGCTCTTGGCCGCGATCGTCGGTCCCTGGTCGTGCGCGAAGCCGATGAGCCCGTCCACCTTGCCGGTGAGCATCGCGGAGATCTTGCCGGCCGGGTCGAGGTTCTGCTGGGTCACCGCGTCCTCCGGCACGCCGGCCGCCTCGAGGTAGAGCGGGAAGGTCGTGGTGGGCGCGTCGCCGGCCGAGACGGCGATGGTCTTGCCCTTGAGGTCGGCCGGCTCCTGCACCCCGGAGTCGGCGAACACCTGGACCGACGAGGGGGTGGTCTGCAGGAACACGCCCACGCTGCGCACCTTGACGCCCTTGTCGATGTTCGCCAGCACAGCCGGGGTGTCGGCCCAGCCGAACTGCACCTGGTCCGCGCCGACGGCCTGCGTCGTCTTGGTCGAGCCCTGGCCCGCCTCGATGGTCAGGTTGATGCCGTGGTCGGCGAAGATGCCCTCCTCCAGGCCGTAGTAGAAGGGCGCGTGCTCGCCGTACGGGTACCAGTTGAGCATCAGCGTGACGTCGGTGGCGTCGGCCGCGGCCGGGGACTCGGCCTCGGTGCCGCCGCTCGTGGACGGGGCGCACGCGGCGAGCGTCAGCGCGGCGGCGGAGAGCGCCGCGGCGGCGGCGAGGGTCGTCGGTCGGACGGACATGGGGTGCTCCTTTGCACTCGGGGATCCTGCGGGGTGCGCGAGGGTGTGCGCGTGGCGGACGGTCAGGCCGCGACGGTCGTGGCGGCCGACTCGAGTCGGCGGGACGCGTGCCAGCCGATGAGGAAGCGCTCGGCGACCTGGATGATCGCGAACAGCACGATGCCGAGGGCGGACATGATGAACAGGGCGGCGAAGAGCATCGCGGTGTCGATGTTGCCGTTGGCCTGCAGGATGACGTAGCCGAGGCCGTCGTTGCCGCCGACGAACTCGCCCACGACGGCGCCGGTGACGGCGAGCGTCGCCGCGACCTTCAGGCCCGACAGCAGCTGCGGCAGCGACGCCGGGAACATCACCTTGGCGAACGTCTTGAGGCGGCTGGCGCCCATGGTCGAGGTGAGCTGCAGGATCTCGGGGTCGACGGAGCGCAGCCCGGCGAGGCCGGAGATCACCACCGGGAAGAACGCCATCAGCACCGCGACGGTGATCTTGGGCGCCAGGCCGAACCCGAGCCAGACCACGAAGAGCGGGGCCACGGCGATCTTCGGGATCACCTGCGCCACGAGGATGATCGGGTAGAGCGTCTTCTCGGTGCCGCGCGAGTACGCCATCAGCACCGCCACGAGCTCGCCCACCACGACGGCGATGACGAAGCCGACGACCGTCTCGTACGTCGTGACGTAGGTGTGGTGCAGCAGGTAGCCCACGTTCTCGGTGGCGGCCGCCCAGGTGTCCCCCGGCGACGGCAGCACGTAGGGCGCCACCAGCCCTCGCGCGGTGACGAACCACCACACCGCGAAGACCACGACCACGAAGACGATGGGCCGCCACGAGTCCGCCACCCACCGCACGGGCGCCGGCAGCGGCCGCGGCCGCCGCACCTCGTTCGGGGCCTCGTCGGGGGTCCCGTTCCTCTGCCCGACCGCCGACCCCGGTGTCGTCGTCGCCATGGTGCTCCTCACGCCAATGTGATGAACCGAACGGAATACGCTTTCCGCCATCCGAACGCTAAGCGGCCCCGGCGAGGGGTGTCAAACGTCCAGGCCAGTCGCCGACGAGGCCCGCGGGCAGGTGCCCGGGGCGACGGTCAGAGGTCCTCGGGCGCGAGGAGGAAGTCGGCCTCGTCGGCGATCTCGCCGCCCACGGCCGCGTGGATCGCCACCGCCATCTTCCCCACGAGGTCGGCCGCGCGCCGGCGGGCGACGACGTGCGCCGCCTGCGGGAACTCCTGGTTGGCCTCGTAGATGTCCGGCGGGTCCCAGCGCACGTGGTAGCAGACCGCGCCGGACGCCGCCCACGGCAGCTCGCGCACCAGCAGCGGCAGCGTCTCGTCCCCGATCACCTCGACGGTAACCGAACCGTCGAGGCCCAGGTCGGTCGCCAGCCCGTAGGCGTCGAGCACCATCGGCGCCTGCAGGGCGTCGATGTCGACGTCGTCGGCGCGCTCGTGGATCGCCTTGCGCACCTCGGGGTCGAGCGGCTCGCCCGGGTACAGGGGGCGGTCCGCGATGCCCGCGGGCGGGCCCTGGTACGGCTTGCCCTCCGTCGCGAGCACGACGCGGGGGTGCACGGCCTGCAGCACGCGGTGCGCGGCCTGCGGGTCCAGCCAGATGTCGGAGTACACCGTGAGGTCCACGGCCCGGTCCGGGTCGGGGGTCAGCACCACGCCCGGCCCCGCGGGGCGGCGGCCGCCGTCGGCGTCGTCCCACGTGCCGGCGACGTCGAGCCGGACCGAGCCGCCGAGGCGGCGCGCGGCCTGCACCAGCCACGACACGACCCGCTCCTCCTCGCGGTTCGGCAGCGCCGCGGGGAACGCGCGCCCGATGCCGTCGCGGTCGCCGCCGAAGCGGGTCGCGTCGTCCCAGCGCTCGCGCGGGCACACGACGTCGAACACCATCGCCGTGCCGGCCGGCAGGCCCGCGTCGACGCCCTTGCCCGACGGCGCGTACGGGCCGGAGACCACGCTGTGCCGCGACAGCCGCAGCACGCCCGGCTCCCCCGGGTTCGCCATCCGGCCGACGGGGACGTCGGCGCCGGGCAGGTCCGCGGGGACCACGTCCCAGCGCGTGCCGACGAAGCGCGACATGGCCAGCACCTCGATCTCGTCGACCACGACGTCCGCGGGGACCGCCAGCAGGTGACGCGCCTGGTGCCCCTGCGCCGCGACCGGCGGCAACGGGGGCAGGACAGGCTGGTTCTGGGCCATCTGGCGGAGCTCCTTCCGGGACCTGGGCGCACCGCGCCCCGCGCCGGAGCCGGCGCGGCGGGACCGAGCGTAGCGACGTCCCGACCCGTCGCGGAACGGCCCGTCCGGGTCCGTCCCCGTGCCGCGGCCGCGCGCGGCGCTCAGACCTCGCTCCGGTGGAACGACTGCCACGACCGGCTGGCCGTCGGGCCGCGCTGCCCCTGGTAGCGGGAGCCGTACGCGTCCGAGCCGTACGGGTGCTCCGCCGGGGAGGACAGGCGGAAGAAGCACATCTGGCCGATCTTCATGCCCGGCCACAGCGTGATCGGCAGCGTCGCGACGTTGCTCAGCTCCAGGGTCACGTGCCCCGAGAAGCCGGGGTCGATGAACCCGGCCGTGCTGTGCGTGAGCAGCCCCAGCCGGCCGAGCGACGACTTGCCCTCCAGCCGCGCCGCGACGTCGTCGGGCAGGGTGACCGCCTCGAACGTCGACCCCAGCACGAACTCGCCCGGGTGCAGCACGAACGGCTCGTCCGGCGCCACCTCCACGAGCCGCGTGAGCTCCGGCTGCTCCTGCGACGGGTCGATGAACGGGTACTTGTGGTTGTCGAAGAGCCGGAAGTACCGGTCGAGGCGGACGTCGATGCTGGACGGCTGGAGCATCGACGGCTCGTACGGGTCGAGGACGACCCGTCCGGCGTCGAGCTCGGCCCGGATGTCGCGGTCGGAGAGCAGCACGGGGACACGGTAGTCGGGTCGGCCCGAGAGCGCTCCGCCGTCCCGATGACGGCGCCGGGCCGACGCTCGTGTACCCTTGAGGTCGCGCACGCCGTGGGATCCGACCCCGGCACTCTTCGGTACCTCGCATCGAAGCCAGGTCCGCGCGCAGACGACAGCCCCGCTGTCCACGACGATCTCCGCCCACAGAGCGCGGAGCGAGAGCAGAGAGCATCACTTCTTCCACCATCGCAAGGCCCACGACCGTACCCACGGCCACGGGCAGCACCCGACCCACCGCTGTGTGGCGCCGGGCCGACGACGACCTCTGGGTCGCGACGGTCGACGGCGAGTACGGCGGCATGATCACCCGACGTCCCGACGGCTATCACGTCCACGACCGCTTCTCGCAGCCGGTCGCCGTCGCCCCCACCCTTGCCGAGGCGACGAGGCTCCACGCCCCGTCCTGCCACGGCACCGCGCGCGCTCGTCGAGCCCGCGCCCGAACCGTCCGCACCCGCCAGGGTGCGACGACCGGACCCACGTTCGCGGGTCCGTCGCACAAACGAGAGAAGACACCATGACCACCGGAACTGTGAAGTGGTTCAACGAGGAGAAGGGGTTCGGCTTCATCGCCCCCTCCGACGGCACCGCCGACGTGTTCGCGCACTACAGCGCGATCGTCGCCGACGGCTTCCGCTCCCTCAACGAGGGCCAGCAGGTCGAGTTCGAGGTCACGCAGGGCCCCAAGGGCTCGCAGGCCTCGAACATCCGCCCGCTCTGACGCCTGCGCCTGCACGCCGCGCACGCGGCGTGCAGGCGGCCGGCTGTCCCGGGACGCCACGCCGGTTCGGAGCATCCGAACTGGTTGGGTATGATCGGGGCGCGCACACCGTCACGGTGCTGCTGCGCGGGTGTAGTTCAATGGTAGAACTTCAGCTTCCCAAGCTGACAGCGCGGGTTCGATTCCCGTCACCCGCTCCAAGCTTGAACATGCAGGTCAGAGCACGTATGGGCACGTACCGCCCGGCTCTGGTCACACCGGAAATCTCGTCTGGCGTGACCTAACGTGACCGATCCTCTCGGGGGTCGGCCCAGCCGGAAGCGAGGCCCACGTGTCGTCAGCACCCCTCTCCCCCACCCCCGAGCACCCCGTCGAGCTCGACGCCGGCGCGCACCCCGTGCCGCTCGCCGCTCCGGGTGAGCTCCCCGTCGACCGGCCCGTGCGGCGCGCTGCGCGCCGCCAGACGCGCCGCGGTTACGGGAACGTCAACCAGCTCCCGTCGGGACGCTGGCGCGCCCGCTACACCGGCCCGGACGGCAAGCGGCGCACCATCGGCACGTACCCGACCCGCGGCGAGGCCGACGCCGCGCTCGCCGGGGTGCTCTCCGACGTCTACCGCGGCACCTATCGTGCGCCCGAGCGCGGCGCGGTCACGCTGGCGACGTACGCGCGCCGGTGGCTGGCACAGCAGACCGAGCTACGCCCGGGAACCGTCGACCTGTACGCGCGGCTGCTCGACCGGTGGGTGCTGGCCGAGCTGCCCGTCGTCGGGTCGAGCTCGCGGCTCGACTTAGGCCGGGTCGAGCTGCGCGCGCTCACCCCGACCGCGGTTGCCGAGTGGTTCGCGGCGGTGACGGCTGCGGCTCGCGCGTCGGCGACGTCGCGCGCCGAGCGCGCCGACGCCTCGCGTACCGATGCCCAGCACGCACGCGCGTGGGCGCGAGCTCAGGGCATGAGCGTCGGCGCGAGCGGCCGGCTGCCCGCTGCGGTGCTCGACGGCTGGCGGGCGGCGGGCCGGCCCGCCGCTGCGGCCACGGGCGCGAACTCGTCGCCCGACGCCGGGCGCACCCAAGCCGCCCAGGCATACCGGCTGCTGCGCACGGTGTGTAACGCCGCGGTGCGTGAGCGGCTCATCGACGCCTCACCGTGCCAGATACGCCGAGCCGGGCAGGTCCGGCCGGCCGAGCGGGTGCCAGCAACCCCCGCGGAAGTCGACACCATCGCCGCCGCGATGCCCGAGCGGTTCCGCGCCGCGGTCGTCGTGGCCGCGTGGTCGGCGCTGCGCGCCGGTGAGCTGTTCGCGCTCGAACGTCGCCACGTCGAGCGGGTGCCCGGCGGCGGGGTGCGCCTGCGGGTTGAGCAAGCGCTGGTAGACGTCACGGGGCAGCCGCTGACGTTCGGCCCGCCCAAGTCCGACGCAGGCCGGCGCACGGTCAACCTGCACGGGCCGGCCGCGGCGGCGCTGCTGGACCACATGCGCACGTTCACCGGCCCCGGGGCCCGCGCGCTCGTGTTCACGACCGAGAGCGGCCGGCCGGTGCGCGGCGGGCAGCGAACCAAGATGTTCGGCCGAGCTCGACGCGCCGCCGGGCGCGACGACCTGCGCTGGCACGACCTGCGCCACACCGGAGCGACCCGCGCCGCGGAAGCCGGCGCGACGCTGCGCGAGCTACAGAACCGGCTCGGACACTCGACCATCGCCGCGGCGCTGGTATATCAGCACGCAAGCGACGACGCCGACCGCCGACTCGCCGAGCGCATGGCCGCGATGACAGCCCGCGACGCCGGCCCCGGCCGGCACCTGTACGGGGTGCCGGCGTGAGGACCGACGGCGCCGGCCGAGATCCGGCATAGACCCCCGGCGACCTTTCTTACGCGGCAAGACGACACCACCCCGACGTCCCTAGGATCGAGCGCATGAGCACGTCGCCCGTCACGGATGCCGCGTCGGCTAGCCGCGTGCTCGGGGAGCGGCTCGGCGAGCACGACCGGCGCTTCGCTGGCCGGCGCGCGCCGGCGGCGCCCGTGTCCGAGCCCGGCCGGCCGGCCGCCGTGGTGTCGCGCATGCGCGAGCTCGACCAGCTCGACGACCAGCTCGACGAGCTCGACGGGCAGCGCCAGGACAACCGCGGCGCGTCATGGTGGCGCCACCACGAGCACGACCCCGCGGTGCGTGACGCACGCGCCAGCGCGGAGCGCGCCGCGGCGAGCTCGGGCGGACGCTGGCACCGCGCCGGCGTCGTGTTCGGCGAGATCCTCGACGCGCCCACGACCGCGGCGGCACTAGATCTCGTCGACCGGCGCGCCGAGACCCTCGAAGCGGCCGTACGCGCGGCCGACGACGCCGACGACCGCGGATCACGCACCGTGCCGCTGTGGGCCGACGGGCCCGAGCTCGTCGCCGCGGCCCGGCTCGTGGGCCCCGTGGTGGCCGAGCTCGACAACCTGCGGGCCCGAGCTGCACCGACCGCCGGCGAGCTCGGCGCGCTGCTGCCCGTCGAGCTCGGCGCCGGTGGTGGGCTCGAAGCTCTCGCCGCCCGCGCCGGCGACGTCGCCACCGCGGCGACGTCGCGCGGGTGGTGGCAGCGGTACGCCCCCGACGCGCGCCCCGGAGATCTCGCGGCCCTCTACGTCGGCATCGTCGACGCGCTGCTCGACGCGCTCGCGCCCGCGGGCGACGCCGACGAGACCCGCCGCCGCATCGTGGCGCACCTGTACGCCGAGCTCGTCGAGCTACTCACCCGTCCCGCGGCCGACGCCGACACCGCCGCCGCGCCGGGGCGCCCCAGCGGCGGTGACGCCGATTGCCTCGAACCGCCGCCGCCGCCGCACCTCGCGGTGCTCACGCGGTGTGTGCTCACCGCCGCGCCCCCGCGCCCCCGGGCGCGAGCGGCGGCACTCACTGCTGCCTGAGCGACGACCGGCCCGCCCACGCGCGCCGCCCGCTCGTGCCCCGCCCGTTTCGTTAGGGCCGGCTCTCCGACGAGCCGAGAGGCACCATCCCATGAGCGACAAGCTCCTGACCCACAAAACGAACACCCCGACACCGCCGCCGGCGTGCCCCGCGTGCGGCGAGCACGACCGCCTGTGGCGCGTCGAAGAGGGCGCCGCCTACCTAGGCATTCACGTCGACACGCTGCGAGATTTCATCAAGGCCCGCCGGGTACCCGTGGTCAAGGTCGGGCGGGTGCACCGGCTGCGCCGCGCTGACCTAGACGAGTTCATCGCCGCCCAGACGGTTCCGGCCGTTCGGGACGCCGGATGAGCCGGCCGGCCGTGGCGACGGCCCGGCCGCGCCGCGTGCTCGTCGTGGGCCCGTACCCGTCCGCTGCCGGTCACGTCGCCGCTCGACGAGCACCCGCCGATCCTGTGATCGATCTCCACGCCGTGCACGTCGCCGTGGGCGGCGGGCCCGGCGCGGGCCGGATCGTGGCGCTCTCGGCGTCGCACGCCGCCCGGAAGCGGGCCGAGCGCCTACACGACGACGTAACCGTGTGGGTCGTCCACCCCGACCCGACGCCCGACCAGCGCGCCCGATACCTCGCCGACGGGTACGAGCTCGTGGACACCGGACCGCCGCCGGACGAAATGGCGCGGCGGCCCCGGGTGCCCACCGGGACCGCCGCCAACGCTCAGGCCGCCACCAAGCGACACGAACACGGCATCAGTCTGCCACCGCGGGTCGCCGACGACGGGGGCGCGTAGTGGGACACATGCTGAACCGGGCTGCACAGCTCGCCGGCCCGGAGGCGATCCGCTCCGGCCGCGGGGTGACCCACCGGGACGTTCGGGTGTTGGAGGAAGCGGCGTGGCACGCGCTCGACACCGACGTGGGTACGCCGGCCGGGCCGCGCTATTTCAAGGGTTGGGAAGTCCTGGCCGACGCGCTCGGGTACGACGTGCCGGCCGAGCCGGACAGGACCGACCAGTCCGACGAGGCCCGCGCCGCGCGACGACGACGGAAGAACCAGAGAAACGAGATCAGTACGTCCGTGCGGCGGCTAAACGACGCCGAGCTCGTCGACGTCGTGGGGGTTGCGTACACCGGAAGGAACGCCGAGTTCCGGGTACTGCCGCGGCTCATGCCGACCGACGTCGGCCGGCTAACCCGGCGGCAGGGCCGACGACGACCGACGGGCGAAACGCCCGACCTGTGGACGACGGGCGAAACGCCCGACCACTCGAAGGGCGAAACGCCCGACCAGTCCGACCCGACCGACGGGCGAAACGCCCGACCAGTCGACGGGCGAAACGCCCGACCAGTGACGGGCGAAACGCCCGTGGCTGGTCGGGCGAAACGCCCGACCCAAGGAAAGGATGAGGAAGAACAGATAGGAAAGACAGGGCAGGAATCCACTTACCCACCTGCACCACCGTCTAGCGCGCGGGCGCGGGCGCGGGCGACGGCGGCGACGACCACGGCGCCGGCATCGGCGAGCTCGGCGCGTTGCCGGGTGCACCCCAGCCGGCCCGGGTCGGGGTGCGTCGACTGCGCCGGCGACCACCGCGACCCCGACGGCGGACACGACGTCAGCCCCGAGCCCGCGTGCCGGTACTGCTCGGGTGGTGCGTCGTGAGCCCGGGTTCCGGCGCACCCCCCGGGGGGTGCGTGCACGGTGCACCCCCCGGGGGGTGGTGTGCTGCCTGCCGTCGGGCTGCCGAGCGGGGGCGCCCCCGATCGTGTGTCCACGGCTTCCCGGCGTCGAGCTGCCCGCACTGTCCCGGCGGACGCCTGGCCTACCTCGACCAGCTCCCCGGAGCTGCCGAGACCCGAGCGCGCGACGAGCGCGCGGCCAGCTCGCGCGGCCGACCAGCTCGCCGGCCCGCCGTCGTCGAGCTCGACGACGAGCTCGGCGCGGAGCGCGAGAGCGAACCGCCGTCGTCGGAGCGTGAATCGTGATCGGCGCGCGCGAGACCGCGACCCCGATTCTTTGGGGGGCGCGGGTTGGCTACGCCAACCCTGCGGCTCTCTCGTTTTTCCCGGAAGCCTCAACAAAACCGAAGAATCACGCCAGTTTTGTCAGGATTGGCTGGCGGACCCGAGCGCGACCTGGCACGACCCGGGCTCACCAAAACCGGGGGCAGCTCGCCGGCTCAACGAGCGGGCCGCGCGCTCGTCGCGCTTCCGGCGGCGCCGGCCGGTGCCGGCTCGTCGCGGCCGTCCCGCCGGACGGCGCCAGGCGACGAGGCCGGCGCGCTCACGCCGTCGCATCTCGAGCCGTTCGGGCCGGTGGCCCGAGCTCGACGACGGCGCGCGGTTCGTCGTCAACCCGGGTACAGGGGTGGTGGTGTGGTGACGGCCGGTGACGGGCTCGTCGAGCTCCCAGAGCTGGCCGCGGCACACCTACACGTCGCCGTCGTCGAGTGGCTCGTCGACCAGCTCGTCGGCGAGCGTTGGCGGCATCGGGAGCATCTCGCGGCCGACGTGCGCGCGGTCCTCGACTACGCCGAACGGCTCGCCCGTGTTGCCGCTGGCGGTAATCATCCGTTGCCGGCCGACGGCGCCTGGTGGTCGAGTGCTGACGTGGCAGAACACACCAGCACCCCGCCCCGCACCGTGCGGTGGCGGATGCGCAACGGGTGGTGGCCGTCGGCACGTCAGTACGGGGGACGGTGGTTCGTCCCGGCGGCTGACGTGCTCGACGAGCTCAACGGCGCAGGCCGGCTTTCGTCGACAGGGGGCGACGCGCTGGCGGCGCTTCTGCCGCCTCTCCATGACCCGCCGACCCTGGCCCTACGCGCCGTGCTCGAACACCAGCCGGGGCCGCCGGCCGAGCGTGCCGAGCTCGTCGAACGGTTCCGGCTCGCTCGGGCTCGTGCCGAGCTCTACCGGCAACGGCAGGCACGGCGCCTCGCTCCACTGCGCTTGAACGCTGCACCGGAAGGACGAAACGACCCATGACCGCGACCCATCCCGCCCTGCTCACCGTGCCCGGCGTCGACGACCCGCCCGGCGACCACGACGGCGCAACGTTCCCGCCCGCGCACTACCCGCACCGCGACTGGACCGACGACCTCGCCGACCCGTTCCACGTCCCGCCCGAGCTGCGCGACGACTACGCCGCGGCGAGCCCGCCGACGGCCGAGCGTGACGCCTACTGGCGCTCGGGCGCGACCCGGGTTCACACGTTCGGGTGGCGGCGCATGGTCGAGTGGGCCCGCGATCACGGGGCGGTGACCGGGGAGGAAGCGGCACGCCTACGGGCGGAGGATTACGACGCACGCCTGTACCGAAAGCTCGTGAGCGCGGCTGTCATGGTTCACCAGAACGGCCCGGCGCCAGACGACGGCGAGGCCGTGCCGCGCGGGCTCGTGATCGGCACCGACACGTCGCAATTCACGTTCACCGTGCACGAGCACGTCACCGGCCCCGACGGGTTCGCCGAATGGATGCACGGTGAGCGCCTAGAGCTCGCCGAGCGTGCCCGGCGACGCCGGGTCGCCGACGCCGAGCGCGAGGCGCACCGGCAGGCGGAAGTCGAGCGCTGGACGCGCGAGCACACATGCCCGAGCTGCGGCCAGCTCGACGAAATCGAGCTCCTGCCCGTCGCTGCCCCGGGCCCCGTCGCGGCCCGTGCCCGGCTGTGCACGCTGTGCCGCGCGCACGCCGAACGGATCTTGCTCGACGCCGAGACCGTCGACGGCCGGCCCCGGCGCGAGCTCGTCGCCGACCACCTGCGGACCCTCGAAGGGAAGAGCTCATGAGCACCGGATACACCCCGTGGCCGACCGCCCACACCGTCACCCACGACGACCGAGACGAGCACGACCGCCGGATGCTCGCGGGCGCGCTCGGCGGACGGATCGACGACGTAGCCGCGGCCGGCGCGAGCACCGCCGGCGCCGTCGACCAGCTCGCGGCCGAGCACCGGCGGGTGCAGACGTTCGCGCAAGCTCTCGCGGCCGGCATGAGCCCCGAGCGTGCCCGGTCGCTGCTCGGGCTGCCCGACCGCCCCGAGCCCGCCGCCCCCGAGCCCGTCGTCATCCCACAGAACAACGGCATCCCGCTCGTGGTGTACCCCGGCGAGCACGTCAGCGCCGGCATCCTGCACCGACGCTGACCGCCGGCCCACAACCCGCGACCGCTGCACGATGCGACGCCGCCGAAATCTCACCGGGCAGCGGTTCGGCGCCGTCGTCGTGCTCGACGACCCCGCGACCCCCGGCGGGCGCACCGCGCTGTGCTGGTGCGACTGCGGGCGCGTCGTCGAGCTCTACCGGGACGGGCTGACCACCGGCCGCACCCTGACATGCGGGGACCGGTGGGAGCACAGCAGGAAACCCGTCGTCACCTACGCCGACGCTCACTGGCGCGTCAAGCGTGAGCGCGGGCCGGCCCGCGCTCACCTGTGCGTCGACTGCGGACGGCCCGCGGCCCACTGTTCCTACGACCACACCGACCCCGCCGAGCTCGTCGAGCCGCGGTATTTCGGCCCCGCCGCCTACTCGCTCGACGTCGACTGTTACGAACCGCGATGCGCGTCGTGTCACGCGCGCGTCGACCGCGCCTGGCAGTCTGGCCGAGAGCTGCGAAAACCCGCCATTCCGCCAGTTCAAGAAGCTCTCTTCGCCGATCAGGCCATCCCCCCAATCGTCGATGGCTCACCCCGGAAGAACGGGTGAATTCCCAATCCGCGCCTGGCTGCGGGCGGTTTTAGGCACCACGCTGGGTGTCCAGCAACACCCACCGACCGGTCGCGGGGAGCCGAGCCATGCAAGAATCCAATGGGCAACGACGCATCATACTTCCAATGACATCCATTGCCGACGCCTCCGGCGCTAGCAACAACTCGCCACCATGGCCATTCTATCTCGATGTGATCTCTGAACAGGCACGCATTGGACTCCGCCATTTGCTGAACATCTGGAGCATGGAGGGAACACCACCCAACGTCGAATTCTGGTCCCACCGCGATAAATTCGACGAGAGCGAAGTGTGGTCCCATCTTCAAGGTGCATTGTTTGCTGGAATCATTCTCGCAAGAATGTTCGACCCCAAGATCCCGAGCCCACCCAGGAAGGCGAGCAAGGTGCAGAGAGACGCTCAGCTAGCCCGCAAGGAGGCTGGCGAACTGCGCGCTCTTGAATTGCGCACACTTCTGGACGTCGCCAGCGACTCCCCATTGATAACAATTCGCCAGGTTCGAGATTCCATTGAACATATCGATGAGCGGATCGACGAGTTGGTCGCTGCCGGCAACGTGGCATCCGTTAGCGATTTCGGGGTGGTAGTGGGTGGGCGATTTGCAGATCATCACGGCGACGATGTGGACGCGAAAGGTTCCACACTCCGGCACGTTCCGTTGCGCCAATTTGCGCCCGACATGGGTGTCCTCTTCTTTCGCGATAAGCATATTGATCTGTTCGATTATGAGACCGCGCTCTACAATGTCCTTGCCGAAATGCCCAAGGCATTAGCTGCCACGGGCCCGACGTCGAGAACATCGACATTCGCAAACTCCTCACCGCGCACGTGGGAATTCGGTGCCGTGCAGAATCGGCGCGAAGCTATTGAGAAGGTCCGACGTGAGGTAGAAGCTCACGGTCACGACCTTCTGCACCCAGCACCGAGCGCACGATCAATCGTCTTGGTCGCAAACCTTCCAACCGAAACTGCCACCTAGACACGCCAACAGCACGTAAGTGTCGCTGCACGGAAGCGCGGTTCGCAGGCCGCTCCCGCCCTGTCCCTGTGCGGGCACGGACTGGGACGGGAACGACCCGCGGTCCATCTAGCCACCATCCCGACCCGGACGCGACAGGGCGCCCCACGTCTGCGAGCTCGGGTAGGTCAAGAGCCCTGGTCGCGCGTGCGAACGTGTGGCGCCTGTGCCCTCGCGGCGTGACCTAACGTGACCTAAGTTCGGCCGACCAGGACCGTCAGCGACCGACCAGGACCGACGAGGACCGGCGAGTCCGCTATTATTGACGCTGGTCAGCGCGATATTTGCGCTGGTCATTCAATCGTCAGATTCAGCGTCCGACGAGATTCCCAAGCTGACAGCGCGGGTTCGATTCCCGTCACCCGCTCCACCACGAGGTCCCTCGACGCCGACGAACGGCGCGAGCCCTCGCCTCCCGCACCCCCGCGCCCTAGAGTGATCGCTCATGGGGGATGCCACCCGGACAGGCACCGACCAGGAGCACACGCTCTCGGTCATCGTTCCTGTGTACCGGGGCGAACGTCATCTTCCCGGGCTCGTCGACGAGCTCTCCCCCCTCACCGAGCCGCAGCGCTCCCCGGCCGGGCACCCGTACCGCGTGACCGAGGTGATCCTCGTCAACGACTGCGGTCCGGACGACTCCGCGCGAGTGATGCGCGACCTCGCGGCGGCGCACCCCTGGGTCCGGCCGGTCTGGCTCAGCCGCAACTTCGGGCAGCACGCCGCGACCATCGCCGGCGTCGCGAGCTCCTCGGGCGACTGGGTCGTGACGATGGACGAGGACGGGCAGCACGACCCGGCCGCCATCGGAGACCTGCTCGACACGGCGCTGCGGGAGCGCTCGGCGCTCGTGTACGCGTCGCCCCGCAACGCGACCCCGCACACCGTGTTCCGCAACACGACCTCACGGGCCGCCAAGCTGCTCATCAACATGCTCTCGGGCGGCGACGCCGACGCGACGAAGTTCCACAGCTTCCGCCTCGTGCTCGGCGAGGTCGGGCGAAGCGTGGCGGCCTACGCGGGCCAGGGGGTCTATCTCGACGTGGCGCTGAGCTGGGTCGCCGACTGGGTGACGACGTGCCCGGTGTCGATGCGCTCGGAGGGCGCCCGCGTGTCCGGCTACTCCGTGCGCACCCTCGTCTCCCACTTCTGGCGGATGGTCATGACGAGCGGCACCCGCGGGCTGCGGGTCGTCAGCCTGATCGGCGCGACCTTCGCCACCTTCGGCCTCGCCCTCGCCGTGGTGCTGGCCGTCGACCGGCTCGCGGGCGGCAACGTCCCCGAGGGGTGGACCTCGACCGTCGTCATCGTCCTGCTGTGCTCGGGCATCATCCTGTACGCCCTCGGCATCGTCGCCGAGTACATCGGTGTCGCGGTCAACATGGCGATGGGCAAGCCCCCGTACCTCATCATGAGCGACCCCCAGGCGGGGCCGCTCGGCAGGAGCGGCCGTGGCACGTGACGGGCGGGTGACCTGGGTCGTCGGCGGCGGAGGCCTGCTGGGCGGGCAGCTCGTGGCCTGTGCCACGACGGCAGGACGCGCCGTCCACGCGAGCAAGGTGCCCTGGCACGACCCCGACGCCGCCGTGTCGGTCCTCGCCCACGACGCGGAGCGCCTGCTGGCGACGTTCGACGGCGTCGACCTCCTCTGGGCCGCCGGCGCCGGCGTCGTCGCGACCGGCCAGGACGCCCTCGACCGCGAGGTGTCCGTCCTCGACGCCGTCGTCGACGAGCTGGACGCCGCGTGCGACCGACATCCCGGGACGACGGTCCGCGCCTTCCTGGCCTCGTCCGCCGGCGGGGTCTACGCCGGCTCGAGCGACCCGCCCTTCACCGAGGGCACGGCGACGTCGCCGCTGTCGCCCTACGGCACGGCGAAGCTCGCCTCGGAGTCGGCGGTGCGACGCCTGACGGCCCGCGGCGCCTCGGTGCTGATCGGGCGGATCGCCAACCTCTACGGGCCGGGTCAGAACCTGGCCAAGCCGCAGGGCCTGATCACGCAGCTCTGCCGCGCCGAGGTCCAGCGTTCTCCCCTGCTGATCTACGTGTCGCTCGACACCGCCCGGGACTACGTCTACGTGCGCGACGCCGCGCGCATGGTGCTGGCCGGGATGGACCGGCTCTCCGACGCGGGGCCGGGCGCCGCCGTCGTGAAGATCCTCGCCTCGCAGGCCGCGGTGACCCTCGCGACGATCGTCGGCGAGCTCTCCCGCATCACCAAGCGTCGCGCACCCATCGTGCTGGGCACGTCCTCGAGCACGCCGTTCCAGGCCCGGGACCTCCGCTTCAGGTCGACCCTGTGGCCCGAGGTCGACCGGCTCGCCAGCACCACCCTCGCGACCGGGATCGGGGCCACGTTCGCGGACGTCGCCCGGTCGTTGCGCCGCCCGGGCGGCCCTCGATGACGCGCGGCGGGCGTCGCACGCTCCGCCGCGCCGGCGTGCTGGCCGCCGCGGTGGCCGGGGTCGTCGCGACGTCGTCGTGCGTCGACCTGTCGGCGGGCTACCAGGGTCCCCGGGCGCTCGTCCCGCCGCTCGACGGGCCGTGCTGGCCGCTGCCCGACGACGTCACCGTCGACGTCGGCCACCAGGTCATGCGCCAGTACGTCGTGGGAGACCGCTGGGTGCTGCTGGTCCAGTGGGACAGACTGAGCCCGGACGCCTTCACGGCAAGCCTCACCGACAGCCTGGTCGACGGAGGCTTCACCGAGCTGAGCCCCGAGTCGGGCTGGCACCGCTTCGAGGCCCCCGGGTACGGCGGGGTGGCGTTCGACGTGACCCCGCTCGACGGCGCCACGCCCGAGACCCTGGTGCAGGGCACCTTCCGGCTGGACCTCCCGCGGGACGCCGCCCGCCCCCGGAAGACGGCGCACTGCACGCCGATCGAGCGGGTCGATCCCCCGGCCGAGGACGCCACCGTGATGGCGGGGACGTCGTGACCGGCATCGGCTCCGACCGGGTCCCCGCCGCCGCGAGCCCGTCCGCACCCGGCACCGGGGGCGACCGGGGTCCGGCATCGCCTCCGCCCGAGCCGCGGCGGCGCCGTCCCGTCCTGCCCCTGGTCGTCGTCGGCGTCCTGGTGCTGCTGAACCTGGCGCTGCGGGTCGTCATGGCGCACAAGGCGCTGCCCGCCGCGCTCGAGGGCGACGAGGTCTCGTACGCCACCGGTGCGCGCGTCCTCGCGGACTCCGCCCGCGCCCTGCTGCAGGGCGGCGAGCTCCCGACGGACGAGCTCCAGGCCCGCCTCGTCGGCAACGGCTGGTTCATGCCGGGCATGTCCCTGCTGATCGCGCCGGTGTTCCTGGTAGATCCCACGGCCGGCGACGCCGCCGTCCGCACCTACCTCGGCATCCTGTCGACGACGGTCTTCCTCGCCGTCGTCGCCGTCGTCGCCAGGACGCTCGGGCTCCGCACGGCGGCGGTGCTGCTCGTGGTGCCGGGGCTCATCCCGATGTGGGTGCTGTTCGGCTTCAGCGGGTGGGGCGACGCCTGGGCCGGTCTGGTGATCCTCGCGACGGTCCCGCTGCTCGTCGTCATGTGGCGCCGCCTCGACGCCGACGGCACGGTCCGCTTCCGTGACGCGGCCCTGCTCGGGCTCGCCCTCGTCGTCGCGCTGTACCTGCGCTCCAGCACGCTCCCGCTGGTGGTCGCGGTCCTCGTCCTGCTGGTCGTGGTGGTCCTCCTCCGGGCGCGCGGCCGGGCGCTCGCCCGCTCCCTGGCGGCGTCCGCCGTGGCGGTCGCGGTCGTGGTGGCGCTGCTGGCGCCGTGGTCGGCGCTGATGAGCCGCACCTTCGGCGAACGGGTCACGACGACCACCACGATGTCCCTGTCCGTCGCCTACGCCTTCGGCGACCGCGACGAGCTCTGCTTCGGCCCCTGCCCCGAGGGGAACATCTGGACGACCATGGCCCGCTACGCGCGCGCGGTGGGCGCGCAGACCGGCGAGAACCCCCTGGAGGTCCGGCGGCAGATGCGCGACTACGCGCTGCGCGACGTCACGCCGGCGGACTATGCCGCCGGGGTGCTCGACAACTTCTCGCGGTACGCCCTCTCGCCCGCCTCGTACGACCACGTGTTCCGCCCCGAGACGGAGGGGGCGGACAAGACCCCCGAGGCGGCCCCGGACCGGCTCAACATCGCCGTGACCCGCTGGGTCTACCTCGTCGCCCTCGGCATCGCCGCGGTCGCGATCGTGGCCGCGCGACGCGTGCGGACCGACGCCCAGGTCATGGTGATCACGGCCTCCGGCCTGCTCGCGCTCCTCATGTCCCAGCCGTTCGTCCACGTCTCCAGCGGGCGGTACTGGCCGGTCTTCGTCCCGCTGCTCGGGATCGCGATCGCCGGCCTGCTGGCACCGGCCGACCCCTCGAGGTCGAGCACCGCCCTCCGCTGGGTCCAGGTCGCCCTCGCCGCCGGCTGGGTCGTCGTGGTCGGCGGCCTGTTCCTCGTCGCCGGCTGACGCGGGGACAGCCATGACGCAGCCCGTGCCCGAGCCGGCCCGACGAGGAAGGATCCTGGCGTTCCTGCGCCGGCGCGAGTCCCTCTTCCTCGCCGTCGGTGCGATCAACACGCTGGTCGGGCTGGTGGCGTTCGCGCTGTTCGAGCGCTTCCTGGGGGACGTGATCGGGTATCTCGGCGCCCTGGTGCTGGCCTACGCCGTGGGGATCGCGGTCGGCTTCACCCTGCACCGCCGCTTCGTGTTCAAGGTGCGGGGCGGCGTCTGGCTCGACCTCGTCCGGTTCGTGGGCGTGCAGCTCAGCGCGCTCGCGGTCAACGCCGCGCTCCTGCCGGTCTTCGTCGAGCTCGTGCACCTCCCGGTGCTCCCGGCCCAGGTGCTCGCCCTGGCCCTGACGGTGACGGCCAGCTACTTCGGCCACCTGTACTTCTCGTTCCGACGCCCCTCCGACGCCCCCGCGCGCGAGCAGGCCCCGGGATCAGGTCGGGGGCCTGCGGGCGGCGACCACGACCGATGACCCGAACGGCAGGTCGCGTCGCGCCAGGACCCGGTCGTCGACGGTGCCGAGCGCGGTGAGGACCCGGTCCACGACGGGGAGCGACCTCGGCAGCCGGACGACGTCGGCGGCGCGCCCGTCGCCCGGCCGCACCAGGCCGCGGGCGCGCCGCGCGAGCCGTTCGACGACGAAGGCCGGGAACGTCGAGGCGAACGCGTAGGTCGCGCGGAGGACCTCGAAGCCCGCGCCCTCCATCGCCGCCACGGCGCGCCCGCGCGTGTAGCGCCGGACGTGCCCGTTCTGGACGTCGAAGTCGCTCCAGAGCCACTGGTAGGCGGGCACGGTCATGAGGAAGCACCCGCCGGGGCGCAGGACCCGGCGGACCTCGGCCAGGACGACGTCCTCGGGGTCGCAGTGCTCGACGACGTCGAAGGCGCCGACGACGTCGAACACCCCGTCCGCGAAGGGGAGCGACGCCGCCGACCCGCACACCCCCGAGCCGGGCGTGAGGCCCCGCGCGTCGATGTCCAGGGTGACGTGGTGACGCCGCCCCCGCAGCCAGCCGACACTGGGGCCGTCCGCGCTCCCCACGTCCAGGACGTCGGCCGCGCCGTGCGCATACGGGCCGAGCACCGTGCGGAGCAGCTGCCCGCGGGTGCGGTACCACCAGTAGTCCGAGCGGTCGAGGGACGCGGACCCACCGTTCGCCGACGGTTTCACAGGACCGAACGTACCGTCCCGGGCCCGTTCGGCCGGGTGGACGCCCCGACCGATCTGTACCGTCCAGGGCATGAGCCTCGCGTCCCGGATGCTGCACACCCGGTGGTTCGTCCGCGCCCCGATCGGCCTGTTCCGAGCGGGCCTCGGCTTCCTCGCGGGCGGGCGGCTGCTCATGATGCAGCACCGCGGCCGCAGCAGCGGGCAGCGGCGGTACGTCGTGCTCGAGGTGGTCGCGCGGCCGGCGCCGGACCGCGCCGTCGTGGTCGCCGGACTGGGGCCGCGGTCGCAGTGGTTCCGCAACGTGCGGGCCGACCCGCGCGTGCTGGTGTCGATCGGCACGCAGCGCGACGTCCGGTCCCGGGCCGTCGTGCTGGACCCGGACGAGGGTGCCGCGGTCCTGCGCGCGTACACCGCCGCGCACCCCGGCCCGTGGGCGACGCTCGGCCCGGTGCTCGCCGAGTGGGCCGAGCCCCTCGCCCGCGAGCAGGGCGAGCCCGACTGGCTGCGCGTGGTGCCGGTGGTCGAGCTGCGCCTCTCCTGAGCGCCCCGGGCGACGATTTCACCCGCCGACCAGAGGGCATCGCACGGGCCGCATGCCTACGCTGCTCGCACCCGATCGCGCCCTCCTGGCGCGGCACGTCCGGAGCCCAGGGGGAACCATGCGAGCTCGCGCCGTCACCGTCGCCGCCCTCGTCGCCGCGGCACTGCTCGCGGAGCCGCTCGCGGCCGTCGGCGTCCCGGCGGCGCCTGCCGCTGCCGCCCCTGTCGCCGCCTCCGTCACCGCCCCCGCCCCCGTGCGCGACCCTGCTCTCGACGACACCGTGCGGTGGCAGTCCGCCGTCCCGGGGCCGGACCTCTCGCGCACCGCCGTCCGCGCCCAGACGGACCGCCGCGTGCACCGGGTCGACGTCGCGGTCGCGACGCCGCACTGGATGTCGAAGAACCGCGCGGCGCAGCTGGTGCGCGACGCCGACGTCGACGCGCTGCTCGCCAAGGTGTCGGCGTACTGGTCGAAGCAGTCGGGCGGCAGGATCCGGTTCGTGCGCGCCTCGGACATCGAGCGCGTCGACACGGGCGACGGCTCGTGCACGACGACGAACCGCATCCTCAAGCAGGTGAAGCGCGGCGGCCGAGCCCACTACGGCGCCGACTGGATGACCTCGAAGACTCGCGGGCCGGGCAAGCGCGAGCACCTCGTGGTCCTGTTCCCGTACCTGCGCGGCGACTACCCCGGCGGGCCGCGGGAGACGGACACCTGCGGCGGCACGCTGGGCCTCGGCTCCATGCCGCGCACGGCGGGGCGCGACAACCCCGGCGGCTGGACGTTCTCGCTGTTCGGGGGCCCGAACGGGGAGACCCGCAGCTCGCGCTTCAGCCACGCGCAGTACGCGACGGCGGTGGCCACGCTGGCGCACGAGCTCGGGCACAACATGGGCCTGGAGCACTCGGGCGTGGGCTGGTGCACCGGGAGCGTCCCGGACCGCACGTTCACGTCGTCGCGCTGCGGCGCGGTCGAGGGGCTCGACCCGATGGACCTCATGGGGGCCGACTTCGCCGCCGTCGGCACCACGCCGCTGTCCGGCGCGCAGAAGAAGCGCCTCGGCGTGCTCCCGGCGTCCGACGTCGTGACCGTCACGAAGAAGGGCGGCGCCCGCACCGTGAAGCTCGACGCCCGGACCCGGAGCACCAGCCGCCCCACGCTGCTGCGCGCCGTCGACCCCCGGACCGGGCAGTACTACTACGTGGAGTTCCGTCGCCCGTCGGGCACGCGCTACCCCTCCCTCGGCGGCATCCCGTGGCGCGCCGCGCGGGACTACACGGTCGCGTACGGGGTCACGGTCAGCAGGCTGGGGCGGCAGGGCTCGACGTGGGCGTACCCCGGCGAGCACCTGATCGTGCCCATGGGCAAGGAGTCCGCGCGGCACTCGAACCTGCGCAAGGGCTCGTCGTTCACGACGCGCTCGGGCGCGATGCGGATCACCGTGCGCTCCGCGGCCGACGGCGTCGCCACCGTGCGGGTGACGTTCCCCCGGCCCTGACGTCGGTCCAGACGTCGCGCGGTCAGCGGCGGGTGCGCGGGCGCAGCCGCACGTCGGGCAGCACCGGCGCGCGCAGCGGGCCGGACGCGTAGCCGTGCACCTCGCCGAAGCGGCGCCCCGCGGCGCCGTCGGCGTACCGGGTCGGGGTGCCCTCGCCGGCGTCGGCCACCTGCGCCATCCAGTCGGCGCGCGCCCGCGCGACGTCGTCGTGCGTGCCGCCCACGAAGTTCCACCACATGACGACGTCCTCGGTGAACGGCTCGCCCCCGAGCAGGACGGCGCGCACGGGCGACGCGCCCGCCGTCACGACGAGCCGGTCGCGCCCCGGGGCGACGTAGCCGAGCTCGGCCGGCGGCACGGCCTCGCCCTCGAGGGTCGCGTCGCCGGCGTCGACGAGCAGGGCGTGCTCGAACGTCGGGTCGGTCTCCAGCGTGACGCGGCCGCCCGCCGGCAGGTCCAGCTGGGCGCCGACGAGCGGCGTGTAGGTGCGGGCGGGCGACACGAGCCGCTCGCTCTCGACGCCGTTCGCCCCGACCACGCCGAGCTCGCCCATGAACACCTGCACGCGCCCACCGTCCGGCGTCGCGACGGGCAGGTCGCCGTGGTGCTCGAAGTGGGGCTCGGCCTGCCGGTCGGCCTCCGGCAGCACCGTCCACAGCTGGACGCCGTGCAGCACCGGCGGGCGCCCCTGGGCGGGCGACTCCTCCGAGTGGGAGATGCCGACCCCCGCGGTCATGAGGTTGAGCTCGCCGGGCCGCACCGCCTGCAGCGAGCCCACCGAGTCGCGGTGCAGGATCTCCCCCGCGAACAGCCAGGACACGGTCTGCAGCCCGGTGTGCGGGTGCGGCGGCACCTGCATCCCCTCCGGCCTGCCGCCCGAGGGCGAGACGTCGTCCGGACCGTAGTGGTCGCAGAAGCACCAGGCGCCGACGAGCGAGCGCTGCCGCTGCGGGATGGTGCGGCGCACGGTCATCGCGCGGGGGCCGCCCAGCGGGACGTCCCGCGCGGTCAGCAGCTCGACGCCGGCCGGCCGGTCGCCCGCGGAGCAGGTGCGCTCGGCGGGCCGCGTCTCGAGGTTGCTCATGGGGCGAGGGTAGGCCGTGCGCCGGGCCGGTGGGCGGGGACGGCCCGACCGGTGGGCGGGGACGGCCCGACATGCCGAGGCCCCCCGGGGCGGCCGGGGGGCCTCGGAGAGAACCGCGTCCCCCTGATCGACGGTCCCGGGGACCAGGGGTGCCGTGGCGACGTCACGACCCCGGCCGTTCGCCGTGTCCCGTCGAGGCCTGGTGCGTCGTCGCCTCTGCAGAACCCGTTCTCCACGAACAGCCGGACGCGGGTGGTCTTCCGGCCCCGTACAGGCACCTGTGTCGTCACCCACAACCCGCACCGCGGTACGGGACGGCCCGTCGTTCTCCGGTCGACCGAGTCCCGTGGAGAGGGCAGGCGACCGCCCTTCTCAGGTGGTCGTCGACCCGATCTCCGCAAGACCGGTACGCACGTTTCTAGACCTGCTGCCGGTGCGGTGCAAGGGGTGCGGAGCAGGTTTTCCGGGCGGATCCTTCGGCCACAGGTTCGTCCACAGGTTCACCCGCGGAATCCCCACACCGCCCACAGCCCTGTGGAAGAAATTTGTGGACGACGCGCCGGGCGCGACACGCGCCGACCCGGCGGCGGACGCCGACCCCGTCACCGCCGGCCCGCCGCCACGCTCCCCGATATCCCCGGAGAAACCGCGGAATGCTGCGGCTGACGCCGGGGCGCTGCCCGCCGGGCACCACGGCGCCGCAGGGGTCACCGCGTCGCCTCGGACACCGTTCCACCCTGGAACGTCGCAGGTGAGGACCGCAGGGGTCCACCGCGCGCCGCCCTGTGGACAGCACCTGTGGAAAGAGGCTGTGGACAACGACGTGGACGCACGCCGTCACACCCAGGCGCGTGCCCCCGGGGGCGGCGACAGCCGCCGCTGCTCCAGGTCGGCCGCGCTCGCCACGAAGCCCGCGTCGTCGACGACGGCTCCGCCCGCCCGCTCGTGCAGCAGCGCCGCGAGCCGCGCCAGCAGGCCCCGCGCCCGGTCCCGGGCGATGACGTGCAGCCCCGACGGGTCGGCCACCTGCAGCTCGTACGGGTCCTGCGGTCGCCACGCGAGGCGCAGCACGGTCGCGGGCGCGCCGTCCGGCCACGGGTGCGTCGCGAGCGCGCGCGGCAGGCCGCGCGCCGCCTCCGGGGTGGCGACCAGGTCGCCGTCGTACGGCGTGCGGGCCAGCACCCGGTGGCCGGCGCCGCCCGGCGCGGCCTCGAGCGTGGCGGTGGCGACCACGGCGCGCGCCACCTCGAGCAGCTCCCCGGCGGGCACCGGGCGGCCCGGCCAGACCGACAGGTCGACGGAGGCACCCGGGTCGGGGCGCAGCACCTGCCGGCCGTCGGCGAGCAGCAGCCCCGAGACGCGCCGCGCCACGGCGACGGCCCAGCCGACCAGGCGCAGCTCCTCCCCCACCGGCAGCGCGGCGGCGAAGGCGCGCGCGACGCCGTCGCGATCGTCGTGCACCGCGGGCCGGCCGCCCCGGACGTCGAGCGCGCCGTCCGCACGGCCCAGCGCCCACGCGTCCGCCGGGTGCGCGCACCCCAGCGCGGCGGCGGCCGCGGCGTCGAGCAGGAAGGGCCCGGTGGCCCGGTGCTCCTCGCCCAGCCGCAGCACGCCCGCGGCCGGGCGGGGCGCGGCCCGCACGCCGTGGAACCGCGCGCCCCCGGCGGGCCGCGACGGTGTCGCCGAGGACGGCGCGCTCAGCCAGCGGACGTCGTCGAACCACGCGGCGGCCAGCTCGGTCAGGTCGTGATCCGCCGCGGCGCCGTCCGGGCGGGGCACGACGAGCACGTGGTCGGAGGTGTGCTCCGCGGGGACGAGCGCCGGGACGGAGGCCATGGCGCGGACCGTAGCGGCCCCGCCGTCACCTGCGTGTCACGGCCGTGTTGCGAGCGTGTGACCTGCGGCTTCGCAGGCTCCGGACCTCAGGCGCGCACGTCGTGCAGGTGGTGCACGACGTCGTGCAGGAAGTACTGCCCCAGCGTGCGGACGGTGAAGACCGAGCCGTTGGAGCGGCGCCCCGTGCGCTCGGCCTGACCGGGCGCGACGGCGTCGAACGCCGCCGCCACGGCCTCGCCCGCGGCGGCGAGCTCGCCGGCGAGCGCCCGCGGGTCCTGGTGGGCGTAGTCCCCCTCGAGCGCCGCGACGTCCTGGTCCCAGTTGGCGAACGCCGGGTCGTCGTGGGCGAGCATGAGCGCGAGCCGCTCGTCGAAGATGCGGAAGACGTCGCGCACGTGGGCGGCGTACTCGAGCGTCGACCAGACGCCCGCGCGCGGCCGCTCGGCCACGTCGGGCCGGGCGAGGGCGGCGCGCCAGCGGGGCAGCGTCTCGCGGACGGCCGGGCCGACGTCCGCCGGCTCCACGCCGGCGGCCGCGAAGCCGCACTCCGGGCAGGGGCGGTCCAGCACCCAGGTCCAGTCCTTGGTGTCCGGGACGATGCCGTCCGGCTGTGCGGTGGGGTCGGTCACACCGGCACCCTAGCGTCCCGAGGTGCTGACAACGGCTGCCTATGATGTCAGCATGCCCAAGATCATCGGGAAGAGCCTGCACGAGCACCGCCAGATGACCCGGCACAAGCTGTTCACCGCCCTGTCGACGCTGATGTCGGAGCGCGGGTTCGACTCGGTCACGCTGGCCGACATCGCGACGGCTGCCGGCGTCGGGCGCACCGCCGTCTACAACCACTTCCCGGACAAGGAGGCGCTGCTGCTGGGCTTCATCACCCACGAGACCGAGCAGTACGCGCAGACCCTGGAGCGGGCCCTCGCCGAGGTGGACGACCCGGTCGAGCAGCTCCGCACCTACATCCGCCAGCAGGCCCAGCTCACCCGCGTCTTCCACCTCGCCCCCGGCCCGGACCTGCGCACCGTGCTGTCGCGCACCACGCAGGCGCGCCTGCGGGAGCACGCGGAGATCGTGGAGTCCATCCTCAAGCGCATCCTGCGCGCGGGGATCGCGGAGGGCGAGTTCCCCGAGCAGGACATCGAGCCCACCGTCCAGCTGGTCAACGCGTGCCTGTCGGGCCGGCTCATCCCGGACGACCCCGCCGCCCGCGAGCGCGCGATCCGCGCCACCGAGGCGTTCGTGCTGCGGGCCGTGGGCGCCCGCGTCCCCGTCGCCGGCTGACGCCGTTGGTCGAGCCTGTCGAAACCCCGACCTCCGCTGGTTGAGCCTGTCGAAACCCGGTGCTGGGTCCCGACAGGCTCGACCAACGAATGCTCACCAGGCGTCGGCGGGCAGGTGGTGGTGCTCGGGCGGCGGCGGCTGGTAGGGCTCCGGCACCGGCGCGAGGTGCGCGCGCGCGAACTTGAGCGCCGCCTGGAGGTCGGCGTGCCGCTCGCTCGCGGTGCGCGCCTTGCGGGTGGAGATCTCGACGACGACGTCGCCGCCGTAGTCGCGCCGCGCCAGCTCCTCCAGCACCTTGTCGCAGGCCATGTCGCCGCGGCCGGGCACCATGTGCTCGTCGCGGCCGGACGCCGTCCCGTCGGCCAGGTGCACGTGCCGCAGCTTGTCCCCGAAGCCGTGCACCAGGGCCAGGCCGTCCTGGTGGGCGATGGCCGCGTGGGAGAGGTCGAGCGTGACGGCGTCGTAGTCGTGCTCGGCCGGGTCCCAGCCGGGCAGGTAGGCCTTGAGCTCGCGGTCGCCGCGGGAGCGCGGCTTCCACGGGTACATGTTCTCGACGGCGACGGTGACGCCGCCCTCCTGGTCGAGGCTGGCCTCGTTGAGCTCGTGCACCAGGTCCTGGAACTGCCTGGCGTACTTGTACTGCCAGCGGAACGGTGGGTGCACCACCACGGTCGGGGCCCCGAGCTCGCCCGCCATGTCGACGGCGCGACGCAGCTTGTCGGCCGGTGCCCGGCCCCACACCCGCTGGCTGACCAGCAGGGTGGGCGCGTGCACGGACCGGATCGGCACGCCGTGCTCGTCGGACAGGTGCTGCAGCGCCGCCGGGTCCTGGGTGGCCGGGTCCGACCACACCATGACCTCGACGCCGTCGTACCCCAGCTCGGCCGCGACCTCGAACGCGAACGCCGCGCGGCGCGGGTACACCGACGCGGTGGACAGCGTCACGGGGACGGACGAGGGTTCGCGCGGGCCGGCCATGGTTCGCACGATAGCCGCCGTGACTGAACGGCTCCTGACAAGCGGCTGTCCTCCCGGGGACGCAGGCTCGGGCCGCCGACGGCGGATAGGGTCGCGGGCATGGTGCGCGCGGTGGTGTTCGACGTCGGCGAGACCCTGATCGACGAGACCCGGATCTGGACCCGGTGGGCCGACCGGCTGGGGGTGCCCGCCCTGACGTTCCTCGGGGTGCTCGGCGGCTGCGCGGCCCTGGACCTGTCGCACCGGCACGCGTTCGAGATGGTGCGCCCGGACCTCGACGTCCCCGCCGAGATCCAGCGCTGGGCCGCCGACGACCCGACCGGCCTGCGGGAGAACTTCGACGGCGACGACCTGTACCCCGACGTGCGCGAGGCGCTCGCCGCGCTGCGCGCCGCGGGGCTCGCCGTCGTCGTCGCCGGGAACCAGCCGCCGCAGGCCCGCGCCGCGCTCGAGGCGATGGACCTGCCCGTGGACGCGATCCGCACCTCCGACGAGTGGGGCGTGGCCAAGCCCGACCCGGGGTTCTTCGCGAAGGTCGCTGAGCTCACCGGCGTGCCCGCCACCGAGATCGCGTACGTCGGCGACCGGCTCGACAACGACGTGCTGCCTGCCGCCGACGCCGGCATGCTGCCGGTCCTGATCCGGCGCGGGCCGTGGGGCTACCTGCACGCCGAGCGCCCGGAGGCCGCGCGCGCCACCGTCGTCGACTCGCTCCTGGAGCTGCCCGCCCTCCTGGCGGTCTGAGCGCCCCGCTACGCTCACCGCATGCTGACGAAGACCCCGGTCAGCGACCACCAGGTCGCCGCGATCGTCGCCCCGCTCGGCACCGTGCGCCGGGTCGAGCCGCTGTCCGGCGGGCTGTTCGCCAGCGTGCTGCGCGCCGACCTGGACGCCGGTCGGCGGGTCGTGGTCAAGGTGACCGGGGCCGACATGTCGCGCCTGCTGCGCTACGAGCACGGCCTGCTCGGCACGGAGGCGGCGGTGAACCGCCTGGGGCACGACGCCGGCCTGCCGGTGCCGCGGGTGCTGCTCACCGACACGTCGCGTCGGCACGTGGACGGCGACGCGATGGTCGTGACGTTCCTCGAGGGCGACCTGTGGAGCGCCCTCGAGCTCGAGCCGCTCGCCACCGCCCGGGCGCGGCGCTCGCTCGGCGCCTTCATGGCCCGGCTGCACGCCATCGTCCCCGGCGCGCGGTTCGGGTACCCGGCGCCCGAGTCCGGGCTGTCGGCGGACACCTGGCCCGACGCGCTCACCGCCATGATCCGTGCCGCGCTCGACGACGCCGCACGCTGGGGCGTCGACCTGCCGGGCGACCGGCTGCTCGCCGTCGCCGCGCGCCATCGCGACCTGCTCGCCGCCGTCACCGCCCCACGCCTCGTGCACGCCGACCTGTGGGAGGGGAACCTGCTGCTGGACCGGTCGGAGGGCACCGTCTGCGGGGTGCTCGACGCCGAGCGCGCGCTGTGGGGCGACCCGCTGTTCGAGCTCGTCGGGGCCGACCAGTTCGGCGCGGGCGCCGTCGACCCCGACCTGCTGGCGGGGTACCGCCAGGCCGGCGGCGAGCTGGGGCTCGGCGACGGCACCCCCGGCTCTGGCGACCCCGACGCCTGGACGCGGCTGCAGCTGTACCGCGCGTACTTCGCGTGCCTGCTGACCGTCGAGGTCGTGCCGCGCGGCTACACCGGCGACCGGCGCGACTGGCAGGCGACGCACGCGCACGCCAACCTGGAGCGGATCCTCGGCGAGCTCGACCCGCGCGGCTGACGCCGGGTCAGCCCGTCCAGCCGAGCCGGCCGAGGGCGTTGAGCGCGAGGAGCACGCCGAGGATGCCGAGCGTCCAGCCCGTGAGGTCGGCGGCGTTCTTGGACAGCCACCGCTCCAGCCGCGCCAGCCGCGGCTCGACGACCCGGGCGGCGGCCAGCCGCGCGCCCAGCAGGAGCAGCGCGGGCAGCACCATGACCACGCAGTACGCGGCGAGCACGCCGACGCTCGCGCCGGTGCCCAGGCCCGACGTCGTGATCAGGCCGATCGCCGCCAGGTACGGCAGCATCGTCCCGACCTCGAGCGCCACCGCGCCGAGCGCCAGCCCCAGCAGCGGCAGGAGCGACGCGTCCGCCTCGGTGCCCACGGCCCGGCCCCGCCAGCGCACCAGCCGGCCCGGCTTCGCGCCGTCCCGGGCGGCGCGCGCCTCGGCCTTCTTGCCGTCGAAGCGCCAGCTGATCGCGAACAGGAAGACGCCGAGCGCCAGCTGCAGCAGCATCGCGGGCCGCGAGTCCAGGGCGTCGCCGTACCGGTCCAGCAGGGCCCCCGCGCCGAGCATCACCGTGATCCCCACCGCGAGGTAGAACGCCGCGACGGTGCCGAGGTAGGCGAGCAGGCGCACCGGGCGCGGGCGGCCGGGCGCCATGAGCAGCCACACGGGGATGAGCAGGGTGCCGAAGCTGGTCGAGTCGATCAGCGCCAGCACGACGAGCGCCCCCGCCATGACGCCGAGCCCGGCGCCCTCCAGCCCGCCGAGGTCGATGAGGTCCATGCCGACGATCCTCCCGACGCGCCCGCACGCCGTCGTCGCCCGAACGACTGATCCTGCACCGCCCACCGCAGGTACACCCTTCGACCGATCCCCCGCCGTGCGCCCTGTGCTGGGATGGTGCGGTGACGACCGACCGCCCCGCGCCCACCTTCCTGGGAAGGCTCGCGCGGGTGTGGGGCGGCGACGACCGGCGCGGCGACGTCACGACCGCCGTGACGCTGTTCCTCCTCGGCTGGCTCCTCATCGAGGTCGGGCTCGTCGACATCTACAGCGTCGAACCGTCGCTGACCACCCCTCCCGACCCGGCGTGGCGGGTGCTCCTGCTGGCGGTGGGCTGCGCCATCACGCTGGCGAAGCGGTCCCGGCCGATGCTGGCGCTCGCGGGCGGCGTCGTGGTGACGGCGGTCGACGTCGTGCTCTGGGCCGGCAGCGTCGCGATGATGCTCGTGCTGTGGGACCTGCTGTACGCGGCGGCGCTGTGGTCGGGCCCGACGGCGCGGCGCTGGCTCTGGGGCACGGCGGTGGTGCTGTCGCTGGGCGGCGCGATCGCCGTCGGCGAGCTGACCCGGGACGTGCGGATGTTCGTCTACGCGGGCCTGCAGTTCGGCGCGATCCTGCTGGTGCCGATGTGGTGGGCCGACAACGTGCGGCAGAAGTCCGAGCTGGCGGCCGTGGAGCGTGCGCGGGCCGACGACCTCGCCCGCATCGCCGAGCTGGACCGGCACGAGGCGGTGCGTGCGGAGCGGGCGGCGATGGCCCGCGACCTGCACGACGTCATCGCCTCGCACCTGTCCACCATCGCGATCCACTCCGGGGCCGCGCTGAGCACTTCGCCGGACGCCGCGCGCGACCGCGGCGCGCTGGAGCAGGTCCGCACCAGCGCGGTCGCGTCGCTCACGGAGATGCGGTCGATGATCGAGCTGCTGCGCGCCGACTCGCCGCGGGACCCGCTCGCGGCTCCCGGCCGGCTCGACCGCCTCGACGACCTGCTCGAGCTCGCCCGGGCGGGCGGCACGGTCGTGACGGCCGAGGACCCGGACGACGTCGCCGGCGCCGACCTGCCGGCCGCCGTCGGGCACGCCCTGTACCGGATCGTGCAGGAGTCGCTCACCAACGCCCGCAAGCACGCGCCCGGGGCGGCGGTGACGGTGCGCCTGGCCCGTGGGCAGCGACCGCGCCTCCGCGCGGTGGTGCTGGAGGTGCGGAACGCCGCGCCGCCGTCGGGCCGGGGTGGACCCGTGGACGCCGCCGGCCTGCCGATCAGCGCGGGGACGGGGATGCTCACCATGCGCGAGCGCGCGGAGGCGCTCGGCGGCGCGTTCGATGCCGGGCCGACGGACGACGGCGGGTGGGCCGTGCGAGCGCGACTTCCGCTCAGCACCCAGGACGAAGGCGGGAACTCATGACGCAAGCCTCTCCCGGCACGGTCCGCGTGCTGATCGCCGACGACCACGCCGCGATCCGCGCCGGGCTGCGGATGCTCCTGGACGCGGCGGACGACGTCGAGGTGGTCGGCGAGGCGGCCGACGGCGACGCCGCGGTGACGAACGCCCGCGCGCTGCGGCCCGACGTCGTCCTCATGGACCTGCGCATGCCGGGAACGGACGGCATCGCCGCCACGCGCGCCATCGCCGCCGAGGGGCTGGCCGACGTGCTGGTGCTCACCACCTTCGACCTGGACGAGTACGTGGACGGCGCGCTGCGAGCCGGCGCCGCCGGCTTCCTGCTCAAGACGGCGGAGCCGGCCGCGCTGCTCGACGCCGTGCGGCGCGTCGCGGCCGGCGACGGCGTCCTCGCGCCGGAGGTGACCCGCCGCGTGCTCGCGCAGCTGTCGGGCGCCGCGCCGCCAGCCCCTCCCGCCGGTCCCGTCCCGGGCGCGGCGCCGCGCACCACGGACCCCCGGCTCGCGGACCTCACGCCGCGCGAGGTCGACGTGCTGGGCGCGCTGGGCCGCGGCCTGTCCAACCAGGGCATCGCGGACGAGCTGGTCATCACCGAGGCCACCGCGAAGACCCACGTGTCGCGCGTGCTGGCCAAGCTCGGCGTCGTGTCGCGGATGCAGGCGGCGATCGTCGCGCGGGACGTCGGCCTGGCCTGACAGGCCTCGACGCCCTAGGGGCGGCTCAGACGGTCGAGTCATTCTCAAGCACGACCTAGTCCGTCGGCGCCAGGGCCGGGCTGCGCACCACCCGCGCGGCGTGCGCGGCGGCCGCCGCGAGCGCCTCGGCGAGCCCGGCGCCGCGCAGGTGCGCGTCGAGGAAGCCGGCGAAGAACCCGTCGCCCGCACCGTTGGTGTCCACGACGTCGTCCACCCGCTCGGCGGGGACGTCGAGGAAGCCGTCGGCCGTGAGGGCCGTGGCGCCGCGCGCGCCGTGCGTGCACACGACCAGCCGCGCCCCGGCGTCGAGCCGCTCGGCCATGAACGCGCGGTGGTCGGGCAGCCGGTCGGAGCTGAGGAACACGTGCGTGCCCGCCTCCGCCCACGGGCGGTGGAAGTCCGCGACGCCGTCGTAGTCGTGCAGGTCCACCCACACGTCGCGGCACCGCTCGGCCGCCGCGGCGAGCACGGGGACGGAGTGCGCGGCGAGGTCGACGACGACGGCCGCGGCGGCGTCCACGGCCGCGAGCGTCGCGTCCCAGGCCGGCCCGGCGGCGGCGACGTCGCCCGGCGCGCGCAGGTAGACGGACAGCCGGCCGCCGCCGGGGTCCATGAGGTTGAGGTGGCTCTCGGTGCGCCCGTCCGGGGACGGCTCGGCGAGCACCCGCACGCCGGCATCGTCGAGCACGCCGCGCACGCGCGCACCCTCGTCGTCGTCCCCGAGCACGGTGCGCAGCACGACGCCGCGCCCCAGGCTCGCCAGGTTGAGCGCCTTGCCCGCGGACGTGCCGCCGACGGTGTCGTACGCGCCACGCGCGAACACGGTGTGCGGCGTGGGATCGGGCAGCGCGTCCAGGTGCACGATGCGGTTCCAGGACGCGGGGCCGGCGACGAGGACGTCGGCGGTGCTCGGTGTGGTCACGACGGGCACCCTAGGGCGCCGCGACGCCGGCCCGTGTCAGCCGCGCAGCGGCAGGCTGAGCGTCGCGTCGCCGTCGGGCGTCACGCGCACCGGCACGCCCCAGTCCTGCTGCGCCAGGTGGCACGCGGGGAAGACGTCGGGGTCGGGCTCGCCGTCCGGGCCGAGGGGGACGGCGTCGCACGACGCGGCCTTCGCGGTCACGTGCAGCACCCCCTCCGCCACGTCAGGGTTGAGCACGAGCACGCGGCCCAGGTCGACGCCGTCGCCCGCGCCGCCGAGCAGCAGCTCGGGCGGGGTGGCGCTGACGCGCAGCTCGGTGGACGGGCCCCAGCGGTCGTCGAGCTTCTGCCCCGGCGCGGGCACGAACGGCACGTCCAGCCGCAGCTCCCCCGGCGCGACCTCCGTCGCCGGGCGCGCCACCCGCTGCGCTCCGCCGTCGAGCACCTGGCCCGCGACGTCCGCCGGCAGCGCGACCCGCGTCAGCCGGTGGGCGGCGGACTCCACCACCAGCAGGTGGACCGCGTCGTCCGAGGCCTCGACGAGCACGTCGCTCGGCTCCGCGAGGCCGGTGGCGAGCGTGGTCACGGTGCCCGACGAACCGCCCGCCGCCGGGTCGTACCGGCGCAGCGCGCCGTTGTACGTGTCCGCGACGACGACGCTCCCGTCCGGCAGCGACGCCACGCCCAGCGGGTGCTGCAGCAGCGCCTCGCCCGCTGCGCCGTCGCGGTGGCCGAAGTCGAACAGCCCCTGCCCGACGGCGGTGCTCACCACGACCGACCCGTCGTCGGCGGGGACCACGCGGCGCAGGGCGGACGTCTCCGCGTCGGCGAGCCAGAGCGCGTCCCCGTCGGTCGAGTCCGTCGAGACCATGACCGCCGGCGCCAGCCCGGACGGCTGCGCGAACCAGGCGCCGGCGCCCGGCCCGTCCTCCAGCCCCTCGTTCATCGTGCCGGCGAGGAGGGTGACCGTCGCCTCCAGCGGGTCGAACGTCCACAGCGTGTGGTTCCCGGCCATCGCGACGACGAACGCGCCGAGCCGCGGCGACCACGCGACGTCCCACGGGGAGCTGAGGCGCACGGAGGTCGCGGGGTAGGTGGCGGCCGGGTCGAACGCGTCCGTCGACCCGACGACGTTCTCCTGCCCGCCGACCATGAACTGCGCGCCGGTGCCCGCCACCGTGCGCACGCGACCCGTCGCCAGGTCGACCCCGCGCAGCGCGTGGTTCACGGTGTCGGCGACGAGCACGTCGTAGCCGAGCGCGGGGCGCAGCTCGTCCGGCACCCGGCAGAGCCCGTTGGGCTCGCTGAACCGCGCGTCGTCCGGCCCTCCGTCGACCAGCCCCCGCTCGCCCGAGCCGATGCGCCGCACCAGCGTCTCGCCGTCGGGCGCGAGCTCCGCCAGCGCGTGGTGTCCGGCGTCGGCCACGAGCAGGTTCCCGCTCGGCAGCGCGACCGCCTTGGCCGGGAAGCGCAGCGTGCCCGACGTCGGCGCGGGCGGCACGTAAGGGCCGTCGCCGCGGTGCAGCGTGCCCTGGGCGTCGTGCTCGGCCACGAGCTCCTCGACGATCGCCTCGATCGCCGACGCGTGCCCCTCCCCGGCCATCTGCGCCACGACGTACCCCTCGGGGTCGACGACGACGAGCGTCGGCCAGGCGCGCGCCGTGTACGCGCCCCAGGTGACCAGCTCCGGGTCGTCGAGCACCGGGTGGTGCACCTCGTACCGCTCGACGGCGGCGGCCAGCGCGTCCGGGTCCGCCTCGTGCGCGAACTTGGGCGAGTGCACGCCCACGATCACCAGCTCGTCGCGGTGCCGCTCCTCCAGCTCGCGCAGCTCGTCCAGCACGTGCAGGCAGTTGACGCAGCAGAAGGTCCAGAAGTCGATCACGACGACCTTGCCCCGCAGGTCCGCGAGGGTGACGTCGCGGCCGCCGGTGTTGAGCCAGCCGCGGCCGACCAGCTCGGAGGCGCGGACACGGGGCAGACGGGAAGAGCTCACCTCTCCATTCTGCGGGATACCTCGGGTTCACCCGTGTCGCCGTAGACCGGCCCTCGGACCCACCGGGACACTGTGCCCATGACCGACGACGGCAGCTCCCCCGCTGCAGATCCCGCACCGGCCGCCGCCGCGCCAGGCGCGCCCGCGTACCCGCCCCGCAAGCCGTCGGCCACCGCGCTGGTGGTCGGCATCGTGCTGCTGATCGTCGGGCTGGTCCTGTTCCAGGTCGGCCAGCAGACGAACCTCGACGCCATGGTGATGGTCGACGAGACGGGGAACCAGAGCGGCGACGCGGCGTACTACCTCGGCCTCCTCACCGCGGTGATCGGGCTGGTGGTCACGCTCGCCGAGGTCTGGCGCCTCGCGATGCAGCTCGACGTCGTCTACAACCGGGCGATCGGCGCACCCCCGGGCGGCGAGTGACGCTCGCTCACGCGGCGTCGGGCAGCTCGACGGCGTTCGCCGCCCGGTGGATGGGCGCCGTCATCGCGGCCATCATCCGGTCCTTGCCGGGCAGCCTGTCCATGACCCGCAGCATCGCGAGCGAGGCACGCACCTGCCCGCGGGTGCCGACCACCATCCGCTTGATGTTCGCCGGTCCGAGCGCCTGGTTGGCCGCCGCGAACGGGCGCATCCTGCGCTCGTAGTCGGCGAACGCCGCGACGGGCTCGTCGTGCGCGTCGAGGGCGGCGGCCAGCACGTACGCGCCGACGAGCGCGAGGCTCGTGCCCTGCCCGGACGCCGCCGACGCGCAGCAGGCCGCGTCGCCCAGCAGCACGGTGCGCCCGGCCGACCACCGCTCGGCGCGCACCTGGCTGAGGGAGTCGAACAGCAGGTCGGGCGAGGCGGGCACGTCGGCCAGCAGGCCCGGTACCTCCCACCCCTCGCCGGCGTAAGCGTCGGCGAGCAGACGCTCGCGCTCCTCGCGGCCGAGGCCCCGGTGACCGAGCGGCCCGGACGACCACAGGAACATCGCCCGCGCGCCCTCCTCCCGCGCCGTGGCGTAGACCAGGGCGGTGCGGCCGGGGCCCACGTACGTGACCTCCTCGCGGTCGAGGCCGAGCCGGTTGGGGACGGTCGCGACGGCCACGTAGTACCCGAGGTCGACGACGTGCCGCTCGTCCGGCCCGAGCACCAGGTTCCGCGTCCGCGAGCGGAGGCCGTCGGCGCCGACGACGACGTCGTAGCGCCCCGTGCGGCCGGAGGCGAGCTCGACCTCCACGCCGTCGCCGGTGTCCAGCAGGGACCGGATCGAGTCGCCGTAGACGTGCTCCGCCTCCGCGGCGCCCTCGCGCAGGAGGCGGTGCAGGTCGCCGCGCAGCAGCTCGACGTCGTCGTGCACGCGCCCGCCGAAGGTGTCGCCGTCCATGCTGGCGGCCCGGCGCCCACGGGCGTCGACGACCGTGCCCGCGCGGACCTCGGTGCGCAGGGTCCGGGCCTCCTCGAGCAGGCCCATGCGGTCCAGGACCTGCAGCGCGGCGCCCCGCACGTCGACCTTGTAGCCGCCGGCGCGGGGCGCGGGAGCCTGCTCGACGACGGTCACGGCGTCGCCGCGGGCGGCGAGCCGGTGCGCGAGCGCGAGGCCGGCGACGCCGCCGCCGGAGACGAGGACGGAGCGGTGCATGGGAGTTCTCCTGACCGTGAGGAAGGTGGCGCGCACCACGCTAGACCCGATTGAGACGATCGTGCAAGACATTCGTTTCAGACGTTCGAGCTAGCATGGGCCCATGCGCTCCATCGACAACAGGGCCGCGCTCCTCACCGCCGCCCGGACCTGCCTCCGCGACAAGGGGTACGCCCGCACGTCGGCGCGCGACGTCGCCACCGCGGCCGGCGTGAGCCTCGCGGCGATCGGGTACCACTTCGGGAGCAAGGAGGCGCTGCTCGACGCCGCGCTCGTCGACGCGCTGCGCGACTGGGGCGACGTGCTGGAGTCCATCGGGGCCGAGGACCTGGGAGCGGCGCCCGGCGAGCGGTTCCGCGCCGTGTGGCAGCGGGTGATGGCGTCGGTCGCCGACGACCGCGCCCTCTGGGCGGTGCAGCTCGAGCTCGTCGCGGCCGCGGCACGCGACCCGGAGCGGGCCGCCGCCCTCGCCGCCGACAACGCGCACGCCCGCACCGCGCTGGCCGAGCTCTTCGGGGTCCCGGACGCGCAGGGCGCACTCGTGCAGATGCTGCTGCTGGGGGCGGTGTCGCGGGTGCTCCTCGACCCCGACGACGCCGTCGGGGCGGACGAGCTGCTGGAGCAGGTGACCGCGCTGTCGGCGCTGGCCGCCTGAGCGTCAGCACCTCAGGGCGTCAGAGCGCGGTGACCGCGCCGACCACCGTCACCTGCACGGGGACCCCGTCCACCTGGGGCGGCACGTCCTTGCGCGCGCTGAGGGAGACGACGTTCACCTGCAGCACCCAGTCCGTCTCGTCGCCGCGCTGGGCGAGCCCGACGCCGCGCACCCCCTCGACGCTCTCGAGCGCCTCGCGCAGGGCGGGCTTGGCGGCGCGTGCCTCGTCGATCGTGACCATGGAACACCTCCGACCCCTCCATTGTGCGCCACCCGCCGACAGGGCCACAGTCCGGGCGTCGCGGCCGACGCCCGCGGGCTCCGGCTACCGCACGGTCGGGCCCTCGACCTCCACGGGGCCCTGCGGCGACCGACGCTGGATGCGCAGGTCGAGCGTGCTCCTCGACGTCGGGGAGACCGAGAGCTGCGCCTCGCCCTCGCCGGTGTCGATGGCGCGCACGTGCAGGTGCCCGTCCTTGAGGCGCATCGCGAACTGGCTCGTCCCGGCGACGAACCGCACCTCCCGGTCGTCGTCGATCACCGTGGGGCCCAGGGGCAGACTCTTCGACATGGGTACAGCATGCCTGCCGCGCGAGACGGTGCGGGTCGCGGGCGATCCCGCCGGCCTGGTCGACGGTACAGATATCCGTGTACCGTCGGCCAGGTGACAGGCCTTCCGCTCACCCCCGCCCCGTCGGCGCGCCGGGCGCTCCTCGAGCGCCGGGTGCGGTGGATCGTCGCCGCGACGATCGCGTACAACGTCGTCGAGGCGGTCGTGGCCGTCGCGGCGGGCCGCGCGGCCTCGTCGGCGGCGCTGGTCGGCTTCGGCCTGGACTCCGTGGTGGAGGTGCTGTCCGCGGCCGCCGTCGCGTGGCAGTTCGCCGCGCCCGACCCGCACCGCCGCGAGCGCGTCGCGCTGCGGCTCATCGCGGTGTCGTTCTTCGGGCTGGCCCTGTTCGTCACCGTCGACGCCGCCCGCACGCTGCTCGGCGCCACCGAGCCGGACCACTCCCCCGTCGGCATCGCGCTCGCCGCAGTCAGCCTCGCGATCATGCCGTTCCTGTCGTGGGCCGAGCGGCGCACGGGCCGCGAGCTCGGCTCGGCGTCCGCCGTCGCCGACTCGAAGCAGACCCTGATCTGCACGTACCTGTCGGCGGTGCTGCTGGTCGGTCTGGTCCTCAACGCCACGCTCGGCTGGTCGTGGGCCGATCCGCTCGCGGCCCTCGTCATCGCCGGCTTCGCGGTGCGCGAGGGCGTCGAAGCCTGGCGCGGCGACGCCTGCTGCACCCCCGTCGGGGCACTCTTCGCAGGTGACGACAGCTGCGACGACGACGGCTGCGACGACGGCTGCTGCGCGCCCCGCGTCGACGGCGGGGCGGCCGGTCCGCGCTGACCGGTCGCGCGACACCACGGCACCCGGGACAAGATGGGTGACATGAGCACCGAGATCCCGTCCCTGCCCCTGAACAACGGCACGTCGATCCCGCAGCTCGGCTACGGCGTCTTCAAGGTCCCGCCGGAGGAGACGCGCGAGCTGGTGCTGACCGCCCTGGAGGCGGGCTACCGGCACATCGACACCGCGCAGATGTACCGCAACGAGCGCGGCGTCGGCGAGGCCATCGCCGCGGCCGGGCTGCCGCGCGACGACCTCTTCGTCACCACCAAGCTGAACAACGCGTTCCACGAGCACGACGCCGCGCTGGAGGCGTTCGACCGGTCGCTGGAGGAGCTCGGCCTCGACCACGTGGACCTGTTCCTCATCCACTGGCCGCTGCCCGCCGTCGGCCGGTTCGTCGAGGCGTGGGGCGCGCTCGAGGAGCTGTACCGCTCCGGCCGGGCCCGCGCGATCGGCACCTCGAACTTCCAGCCGCACCACCTGCGGCGCATCCTCGCGGAGGGCACCGTGGTGCCCGCCGTCAACCAGGTGGAGATCCACCCGTGGTTCGGCAACGAGGAGGTCCGCGCCTTCGACGCCGAGCACGGCATCGTCACGGAGGCCTGGTCACCGCTGGGCCGCGGCCGGGTGCTCGACGACCCGACCCTCGCGCGCATCGCCGCCGAGCACGAGCGCACCCCCGCCCAGGTGGTGCTGCGCTGGCACGTGCAGCGCGGCGACGTCGTCTTCCCCAAGTCCGCGACGCCGTCGCGCATCCGCGAGAACCTGGAGATCTTCGACTTCGAGCTCTCCGGCGAGGACATGGCCGCCATCACCGGCCTCGACCGCGGCGAGCGCATCGGCTCCCACCCGGACGAGATGAACGACACCGGCCGCTGACCCCTCCCGCTGGTCGAGCCTGTCGAAACCCGGTCGAGAACTCCCCGGGTCTCGACAGGCTCGACCGACAGGAGGTCAGACGGCCTTGCGGGTGGCGCGGATCCCGACGACGAGGCCGACGGCGCAGGTGGCGGCCGCGGCGACGACGCCCCACAGGACGGCGCTGTCTGCGAACGTGCCACCGAACAGCACGCGCTCGGCGTCGACCATGTAGGTCAGCGGGTTGAACCTCGCCGCCGTCTGCATCCACGCCGGGCCGGCCTCGAGCGGCAGCATCATCCCGGACAGGATGAGCAGCGGGAACAGCAGCGATTGCTGCACGCCCCAGAACAGCCACTCGCGGTTCTTGGACGCCAGCGCCAGCGCGAGGGACAGCGCGCCCACGCCGATGCCGAACAGGCCCAGCAGCGCGAGCCCGAACAGCGCGGGCAGCACGTGGAACGTGAACCCGAACGGGATGCAGACCACCGCGATGAGGAGGCCCTGCACGAGCAGCGGCGCGAACTCCTTGAGCGCCCGGCCCACGAGGATCGCCGAGCGGTCGAGCGGGGTGGCGAGCACCCGCTCGTAGGAGCCCGTCATGACCTCGTACAGCAGGTTCGAGCCGGTCATCGAGGTGCCGAACAGCGAGATCATGACGATCACGCCGGGCACGAACCACTGCAGGGTGTCGGCCGTGCTCGCCCCCTCTCCCCCGAAGCCACCGCCGAACGTGCCGGTGAGCAGCGGCCCGAACAGGCCCAGGAAGATCAGCGGCTGCAGCAACGAGAAGATCAGCGTGAACGGGTCGCGGAGCGTCAGCAGGATCTCGCGGGTGAAGACCGCCCCGGTGTCCGCGAAGAACTTGCCCGGGCCGGTGCGCGTGACGATGCGCGGCGCCTCGTGCGCCGCCGCCGTGGTGGTGCGGGTCTGCTCAGTCATGCTGCCGCCTCCTCGCGCAGGCTCCGGCCGGTCAGGTTGAGGAACACGTCGTCGAGGCTGGCCTGGCGGGCGCTCGCCGACGCGGTGGGGATGCCGGCCACGCGCAGCGCCTCGATGGCGGCGGGCAGCGCCTCGGCGCCCTGGGCCGTGCCGACCCGCACCTGCAGCCCCGCGCCGTGGGCGGCGAGCTCGACGTCGCCCAGGCCCTCGGCCAGTGCGGACCGGACCGCGGCGCCGTCGTCCGTGCCGACCACGAGGGTGAGGGAGTCGTCGGCATACCGGTGCTTGAGGGTGTCGGGCGCGGCGTCCGCGATGATCTCGCCGTGGTCGATGACGACGACGCGCTCGGCCATGCTGTCCGCCTCGTCGAGGTAGTGGGTGGTGAGCACCACCGTCATGCCGTACCGCTCGCGCATCGCCGTGATGTGCCCCCACAGGTTGGCCCGCGAGTGCGGGTCGAGCCCGGTGGTGGGCTCGTCGAGGAACAGCAGCGGCGGGTGGTTCATCAGTCCGAGCGCGACGTCGAGGCGACGACGCTGGCCGCCGGACAACGACTGCACCGACCGCTTCTCGAGGCCGCCCAGCTCGAGCGCCGCCATGAGGTCGGCGGCGCGTTCCTTGTAGACCTCGGGCGGCAGGCCGTAGAAGCGGCCCTGGTTGTGCAGCTCGTCGATGACCTTGTAGCTGAAGCCGCCGCCGTTGCCCTGCCCGATGAAGCCCAGCCGGGCCCGCACCTGCGCCGGGTGCGCGACGACGTCGTACCCGGCCACGATGGCCTCGCCCGCCGTCGGCTCCAGCAGCGACGTCAGCATCCGCAGCGTCGTGGACTTCCCGGCGCCGTTGGGGCCCAGGAAGGCGACCAGCTCCCCCTCCGCGACGTCGACGTCGATCCCCTTGACCGCCTCGACGGTCTCTTTCCTGCGGCTGAACGTCTTGGTCAGCCCCCGTGCTCGGATCATCCCCGCACCCCTCTCGCCCGCATCTCTCGTACGCTGTACTGAAACTAGTCTCGACTCTAGCCAGGGGGTCCGACAAGACCCCGCGGGCCGACCGCACGGCAGGGGTGGGAGGATGACGAGCCATGTCGAGCACCACGCCGCAACCACCCGCCGACGACGTGCCTCGCCCGCCCGAGGTCGTCCGCCGGCTCGCCCTCCTGTGGGACCCGCCGCGCCCCTCGGGGCGCGGCCGCCGCGCGCGCCTGACCCTGGAGGACGTCGTCGGGGCGGGCACCGCGATCGCCGACACCGACGGCCTGGACGCGCTGTCGATGCGCAAGGTCGCGGCCCGGCTCGGCGTCGGCGCCATGTCGCTGTACACGTACGTCCCCGGTCGCACCGAGCTGCTCGACCTCATGATCGACCGCGCCTTCGCGGAGCTCGAGCTGCCGCCCGCCGACGCCCCGTGGCGCGACGGGCTCGCCGCGTACGCCCGCGCCCACTGGGAGCTGTTCCAGCGCCACCCGTGGATCCTGCAGACCAACATGTGGCGCCTGCCGCTCACCCCGGCCGTGCTCGACGCCCAGGAGTGCGGGCTGCGCACCCTCGTGGACACCGGGCTGCCGGAGCGTCAGGTGGTGGAGATCGTCGGGCTGGTGGACGCGTTCGTGCGCGGGCTGGCGCGCTCCACCGTCGCGGAGGCGGCCGAGAAGGACGCCTCCGGCCAGAGCAACGACGAGTACTGGACGTCGATGAGCAGCTTCTGGGCCGACTGGTTCGACCCGGGGCGGTACCCCACGATGCTGCGCATCTGGGAGGCGGGCGGTTTCGACGCCGAGGCCACCCCGTTCGACGCGTCGATGGAGCGGCTGCTCGACTCCGTGCAGATGGCGATCGACCGGGCGCGCGACGCGCGCTGAGCGGGCTTCCCTTCCCGCCGCGGCGTCCCTACGATGAACTGGTCCAGACCACCGTCCCGGAGGACCCCATGGAACGCACCGTCGTCGTCGCCATCACCGAGGGCCTGCACGCCCGCCCGGCCGCGCTCTTCGCGCAGAAGGCCGGCCAGCAGCCCGTCCCGGTGAAGATCGCCAAGACCGCCGGCGGCGACGCCGTGGACGCCGCGAGCATCCTCGGGATCATGACCCTCGGCGCCGACGCCGGCGACGAGGTGGTGCTGCGCACCGAGGCCGACGGCGACGACGCGACGGCCGCGCTCGACGCCCTCGTCGAGTTCCTCTCCTCCGAAGCGGTGGCCTGACGGACCGGTCCCCGCGGCCGAGCGGGTTCTTCCACTCGGCCGGCTGGCTGTTCGGCGAGATGCTCGTCGGGGCGCTCGTCGGCCTCGTCGCGGCCTTCGTCCTGTCGGTCGACGCCGTCGAGCTCGCGGCGCACCCCGACGCGACGCTGGCCTGCGACCTCAACGCCGTCGTCTCCTGCGGCACCGTCGGCACGTCGTGGCAGGCGAGCCTGTTCGGCTTCCCGAACGCGTTCCTCGGGCTCATCGCCGAGTCCGTGGTCATCACCGTGGCCGTCGCCGGGCTGGCCGGCGTGCGGTTCCCGCGCTGGTTCATGACGGCCGCGCAGACCGTCTACCTGCTGGGCTTCGTCTTCGCGTACTGGCTCTTCTACCAGTCGATGTTCGTCATCGGCGCGCTGTGCCCGTGGTGCCTGACGATCACCGTCTCCACGACGCTCGTGTTCGCGTCGATGCTGCACTGGAACATCCTGGAGGACAACCTCTTCTGGCCCGCGCGGCTGCAGTCCTGGGCGATGTCGCTGGTGCGCTCCGGCGCGTTCGGCATCCTCACCGCCGCGTGGTTCCTGCTCCTCGCCGCCGCCGTCCTGCTCAAGTACGGCACGGCCCTCTTCGCTGGTTGAGCCTGTCGAAACCACGTCGCCGGGTTTCGACAGGCTCAACCACCGGCACTCAGAGGCCGAGGGGCTCCAGGACGCCGGCCAGCTCGCGCCGGACGGCGGAGCGGGCGGCGTCGGCGTCGGGCTGCTCCAGCGCGACGCGCGCCAGGTCGCGGCACCGCGCGAACGACACCTCCGCCAGGACGGCCGCGACGTCCGCGAGCGCGCGCGGCGTCATGGACAGCGACGTCACGCCGAGCCCCACGAGCACGGGCGCCAGCACGGCGTCGGCCGCCGCCTCGCCGCACACGCCCACCGGGCGGCCGTGCGCGTGCGCGCCGTCGCACGTGGCGCGCACCAGCTCGAGGACGGCGGGCTGCCACGACGTGGACAGCGCGGCGAGGTCGCCGAGCATCCGGTCGGCGGCCATCGCGTACTGGGTGAGGTCGTTGGTGCCGATGCTGCCGAACGTGGCGTGCTCGAAGACCCGTCGCGAGCGCAGCGCGGCGGCCGGGACCTCGATCATCGCGCCGGCGCGCCGCAGCCCGTGCTGCTCGCACGCCGCGACGAACGACCGCGCCTCGTCGGTCGTGGCGACCATCGGCGCCATGACCCACACGTCGGCGGACTCCGCCTCCGCGGCCGCCGCGATCGCCTGCAGCTGCCGGTCGAGCACCTCGGGGTGGGCGACGGCGGTGCGCAGGCCGCGGACCCCGAGCGCCGGGTTGGGCTCGTCGTCGGCCGTGACGAAGGGCAGCGGCTTGTCCGCGCCGGCGTCGAGCGTGCGCACCACGACCTTGCGGCCCGCGAACGCGGACAGCACCCCGCGGTAGGCGGCGACCTGCTCGTCGACGCTCGGCTCGACGTCGCGCCCGAGGAAGCAGAACTCGGTGCGGAACAGGCCCACGCCCTCGGCGTGCGCCGCGACGGCGGCCTGCGCGGCCTCCGGGTCGGCGACGTTGGCGAGCAGCTCCACCCGGTGCCCGTCGGCGGTGCGGCCGTGGCCGTCGAACTCGCGCTCGACGCGGACGGCGCTGCGCGCCGCCTCGACCTCGGCGTCCGACGGGTCGCGCAGGACCGTGCCGGTGCCCCCGTCGACGACGACGGTCTCGCCCTCGGCCAGGTCCTCGGCCCCGCGGGCGGCCACGACGGCGGGGATGCCCAGCGCGCGCGCCAGGATCGCCGTGTGCGACGTCGGGCCGCCCCCGCTGGTGACGATCGCGACGACCGCCTCCGGGTCGAGGGTCGCCGTGTCGGCCGGGGCCAGGTCGTCGGCGACCAGCACGAAGGGGTGCCCCGGCGACGGCACGCCCGGCGGGCGCACGCCGGTGAGCTCGGCGACGATCCGGTCGCGCACGTCGCGCACGTCGCGGGCACGCTCGCTCAGCGGCGGCCCGAGCGGCTCGAGCTGCGCGGCCAGACCGTTCGCGGCGTCCCACACGGCCCGCTCGGGCGTCGCGGCCTCGTCGCGCACGCGGCGCTCGGCGTCGGAGGCGAGGGTGGGGTCGGCCGCCATCGCGGCCGTCACGGCGAGCACGTCGGCCGCCGTCCCCGTGGCCTGCGCCGCCTGCGCGGCGAGGCGCTCCTGGACGGCCGCCGTCGCGGCGCCCAGGCGGGACACCGCGTCGTCGGCACGGTCGGCACCGTCGGCACCGGACGCGTCGGTCGTGTCGCGGACCGCCGCCGGGGGCTCCGGGACGGGGGCCGGCATCGTCACGACGACGCCGGCCGCCCGCCCGGGGCTCACCGGGGCACCGGTGAGGGTGGTGCTCATCAGGCCGAGCCCTTCTCCTTCGCGGACCCCACGGGCCCGCCCGCCGAGCCGCCCGCCTGGGCGCCGACGGTGTCCGTCCTGGCCGCCGGCTCACCCGCCGCCGCGTCCGACGACGTGCCGGCCTGGGCCGCCTGGTCGCCCGCGACGGCGGCCGCCTCCTCCGGGTCGTCCTCGCGTCCGGGGGTCCGGAGGTTCCACTTGGTGATGACCCAGCGGAACAGGAGGTAGTAGATCACCGCGTAGCCCAGCCCGATCGGGATGAGCAGCAGGGGCATCTCGGCGATGCGGAAGTTCAGCAGGTAGTCGATGACGCCGGCGGAGAAGCCGAAGCCGTCCCGGATGCCGAGCGCGTTGACGAGCGCCATCGACGTGCCGGTGAGCACGGCGTGGATCGCGTACAGCGGGTAGGCCACGTAGACGAACGCGAACTCGAGCGGCTCGGTGACGCCGGTGACGAACGCGACCAGGGCGGCCGAGCCCATGACGCCGGCGATGACCTTGCGGTTCTTGGGCTTGGCGGTGTGGATGATCGCGAGGGCGGCGGCGGGCAGCGCGAACATCATGATCGGGAAGAAGCCGGTCATGAACGTGCCGGCCGTGGGGTCGCCGGCGAGGAACCGGAAGATGTCGCCGTGCGCGACCGTGCCGTCGGCGCCGGTGTACGAGCCGAACTGGTACCAGGGCAGCGAGTTGAGCAGGTGGTGCAGGCCGATCGGCACGAGCAGGCGGTTGAGCGTGCCGTAGACGAACGCGCCGATGACGGTGGAGCCGGTGACGAACCCGCCGATCTGCTCGTTGAACAGCCAGTCGAACGCGGGGTAGATCAGCGCGAAGACCACGCCGATGACGACGGACGCGCCGGCCGTGACGATCGGGACGAAGCGCCGTCCGCCGAAGAACGCGAGGTACGCGGGCAGCTTGATCCGGTAGTACTTCTGGTACAGCAGGGCGGCCGTGAGGCCGATGACGATGCCGCCCAGGACGCCGTAGTTGATGAGCTCCTGCTCCTCTCCGTCGGCGGGCAGGCCGAGGACGGTGGGCGACAGCGCGTCCGTCACGCCGGTGAAGACCAGGTACCCGATGAGCGCGGCGAGGCCCGTGGAGCCGTCCGCCTTGCGGGCGTAGCCGATGGCCACGCCGAGCGCGAAGATCATCGCCAGGTTGTCGAACAGCGCGTTGCCGGCGGCGCCGAGGACGTCGGCGACCGGCTGCATCCAGGGGAGCGTGCCGGCGACGCCGTCGGCGCCGAGCATGTCGGGCTGGCCCAGGCGCAGCAGCAGCGCGGCGGCGGGCAGCGAGGCGATGGGCAGCATCAGCGAGCGGCCGACGCGCTGCAGCTGCGCCAGGCCGGGGAATCCCCGCTTCTCCTTGGTCTCTGCGACCGTGGTCATGGTTCTCCTCCGATGGATGGCCCGGGGCGGGCGTGTCCTGCAGTGCCGGGCCGGCGTCGTCCGGCGGCTGTGTCGCGACGCGTGCGGCGTCGTTGCCGATGATCCACACGCTGCCACCGGCAGGTTGTCTGGACCACTTGCAGGAAGAGTGGTCTAGACCTCATGATGTGTCAACCCCGGGCCGCGGCCCGGGCGGATCGGCTCCGGCGACGGGCGGCGACGCCCGATACTGGTCCCGATGCCGCACGCCACGCAGATCGACGCCGATCACACAGGACAGGACACGAGGATGGTCAGGGACGCCGCTCGCCCCGGCGAGCACAAGTACCTCGCGGTGCGCGCGTTCCTCGCCGACCTCGTGACGACCGAGCTCGCCGTCGGTGACGCGATCCCGTCCGAGCGCAGCCTCACCGAGAAGTTCGGCGTCTCGCGGATGACGGTGCGCCAGGCGATCGACGCGCTCGTCACGGAGGGCGTGCTCGAGCGCGCGCAGGGCCGCGGAACCTTCGTGGCCCCGCCCCGTGCCGACTTCGAGATGCGCCTGACGACGTTCGGCGAGGAGGCGCGACGCCGCGGCCTCACCCCCGGCGCCACCGTGCTGCGGTGCGAGCAGCTGCCCGCGCCCGCCCCCGTCGCGGAGGCGCTGGACCGCGAGGTCGGCATCCCGGTGCACCACGTCGTGCGGCTGCGCACCGCGGACGGCAACCCGATGAGCGTCGAGGAGTCGTGGATCCCCGTCGACCTCGCCCCCGACCTGCTCGACGACGGCGTGCCCGAGAGCCTCTACGCCGCGCTGCGCGAGCGCGGCCTCGACCCCACCTGGGGCGAGGAGGTCATCACCGCCGCCGACGCCACGCCCGAGGAGCTCGAGTCCCTGCAGATGCAGGCCTCGCGCGCCGTCATGCGCACCGCCCGGCGCACGTTCGGCGGCGACGCCGCCGTCATGTACTCCCGCGCCAGCTACCGCGGCGACCGGTACAGCGTCTTCGTGCCCCTGCGCGAGGCCCGCCCCACGCTGGTCCCCCGCGCCCGACCCGCCGACCACGACTCCGGCACGCATGCCGGCACCGATGCCGGCCGCCCCGTCCAGCCGTCCGAACGCCCTGGACGCATCCCCGAAGGGAGCCCTCGATGAGCACGCCCGACCCCGACGCGCAGCTCGCCGCCTCGATCCTCGCCGGCCTCGGCGGGGTGGAGAACATCGAGGAGATCGACCCGTGCACCACCCGGCTGCGGTCCCTCGTCAAGGACCCGACGCTCGTGGACGCGGCGCTGCTGAAGCGCGCCGGCGCGTACGGCGTGATGATCAACGGGCGAGTCGTGCAGGTGGTCGTCGGCCCGCGCGTCGACACGATCGCCTCCGACCTCGCGGAGCTCATGTGAGCCCGTCGCCCCCGCACCGACCCACCCCCGGAATCTCCACCCGGACCCACCAAGGAGCATCATGAGCAAGGCACAGCAGATCCTCGACGCGCTCGGCGGCGACGACAACATCATCGACCTGGAGCCGTGCATCACCCGGCTGCGCGTCGAGGTCGAGGACCCCGCCAAGGTGATCGACGCCGACCTCACGAAGGCGGGCGCCATCGCGGTGGTGCGCTCCGGGGTCGCCATCCAGGTCATCGTCGGCCCCGAAGCCGACACGCTCGCCTCGGACATCGAGGACCTCCGCTGATGACGGCGCTGACCGTCCTCGCGCCCGTCACCGGCACCGTCGTCGACGTGTCCGAGGTGGACGACCCGGTGTTCTCCGCCGGCCTCGTCGGCCCGGGTCTCGCGATCGAGCCCGACGGCGTCCGCGGGGGCGAGGCGGTCGCGCCCATCACGGGCACGGTCGTCAAGCTGCACCCGCACGCGTTCGTGCTGCAGCACGACGACGGCCGGGCCGTGCTGGTGCACCTGGGCATCGACACCGTCAAGCTCGGGGGCGAGGGCTTCACCACCCACGCGTCCGAGGGCGACGTCGTGCGGCGCGGGACCGTCCTGGTCACCTGGGACCCGGCCGCCGTGCGCGACGGCGGCAAGTCCGCCGTCTGCCCCGTCGTCGCGCTCGAGGCCACGCCCGACGCCGTCGACCGCCTCGCGCAGGTCGGCACGACGATCGAGCACGGCGAGGACCTGCTCACCTGGGGCTGACGCCGCGCCCCACGCCGAGGTAGTCCGAGAATTGCCGAGGTAGTTCGCAGGGCCGCGAGGTAGTTCACTACCTCGCGAGAACTCGGACTACCTCGGCAAATCTCGGACTACCTCGGCGCTCAGGCGAGGGTGACTCCCAGGGCCTCGAGGACGGCGTCGACCGGGTTGCAGTACGTCAGCCCGGTGCCGTCGGCGCCGCCGGTCTCGGAGCCGGCGAACAGCAGGCCGATCGCGACGCCGTCCTCGCGGTAGACGAGCGAGCCGGAGTCGCCGCCGCGGGAGAACGCACCGCCGGTGCCCTCCACCTCGATCTGGTTGTCGAACGACAGCGCGCCGAGCTCGTCGCCGTACCCGACGACGACGTCGTCCATCTCGATGGCCGTGACGCGGCCCTGCGTGTGCGCGGTGGTCCGCCCGATCTTCGCCACCGCCTCGCCGCCCGCCGCGGCGGCCGTGGTGGTCACCGCGCCCACGGGGTACGTGGCATCGATCTCGATGCCGTCGTCCAGGAGGGCGAGGGCGGCGTCCACCGTGGCCGGCTCGCCCGGCGTCAGCGGCACCACCTGCGCGAGGGTGCCGACACGGTCCTGGGGCGCCCGGCCGCCGTCGGCCGGGCCCGGCTGCACGACGACGTCCCCCACCTGCGCGGACGGCGACCCGGCGAGCACGTGGAAGTTGGACAGCACGTACCGCGCGGCGCTCCCGTCCTGGCCGTCCGCCTTCGTCACGAACGCGCCGAGCGTCCCCGCGGTGACGTTCACGTGGGCGATCGAGACGCCCGGGCGCAGCGGCCGCACCCGGTCGGTCTCCCCCAGCGCGCGCGCCGTCGCGACCGGCGGGCGGACCTGGGCGCCGAGGGTGCGGATGCGGCCGGTGCGGCGCACGTCCACCGCGTCGCCGGCCTCGGCGGCGAGCCGGCGCACGAACGACCGCGCCGTGGGGACCCCCAGCCGGTACCGCACCGCGATGCCGAAGGCCCCCTCGCCCTGCGGCGCGAGGCCCAGCGACAGGGTGGGCGCCCGCACGACGTCGGCCGGGGTCGCGTCGTCGCCCACCGCGTACGGGCTGGCCGGTACGCCGTGCCGTTCGGCCAGGTCACGGGCGAAGTCGGAGAGCTGTGCCTTGGTCTCGCGCGCCTGGGTGAGGTCCATGCGGCGAGTCTGCTGCAGGCCGCTGACACACCCGGATGTCACAAACCGGCGAGTCGGACATCTCTCCCCACGTGAGACCCGCACCATCCCTGCTGACGCCCGACTTCGACGACGTCCGCCGCGCCCTGGCCTGGGCGCTCGACCACGACCTGCACGCGCTCCTGGAGCACCGGCAGGTGGTCCACCTGGGCAACGCGGCGCGGCGGCGTGCCGACGCGCTCCTCGTGCTGCGGTGGCAGCGCGCCGCCGCCCGCTGCTCGAGCCCGGGCGTCTGAGCGACGCGCTCAGGCGCGCAGCAGCCGCCGCACGCCGAGCCGCCGGCCGCGCGCGGTGACGAGCGCCGCCAGCGCCAGGCCGCCGAGGCCCCACAGCACGAGCAGGGTCACGCCCATCCCGAGGCCGCCGGCCGCGGGCACCACGACCGCCGTCAGGGCGTCGCGCCCGGCGCCGACCGGCAGGGCGTCGACGAGCCCCTGCAGCAGGGTCGGCACGGTCGCGACGATCCCGGTCGCGATCAGCAGGACGGCGATCAGCAGGCTGATGCCGCGACCCAGGTTGCCGAGCCAGCCGAGGAAGCCCTGGTGGACGGCGACGAAGGCCACCGACGCCACGGCGCCCACGAGGACCGACCCGACCCAGCCCCCGGCGTCGAGCTTCTCGACCGCCGCGAGGATCACGCCGACCAGCGCACCCGTGCCCGCGCCCACCGCGGCCGGCAGCCAGAACGCCTGCAGCGCCAGCCGGACGGAGTCGCGCGTCGAGCCCAGGGCCCGCGCCACGACCGGCGGGAACACCGTCATGAGCGCCAGCGCGCCGAGCCACAGCGCCACGATCGCGAACAGCGGGCCCGACGCCCCGGTGCTGATCCCGGACGCCGTCGGCGCCGCGACCGGCTCCGCCACCACCGACGCGAGCGACTGACGCTCGTCGTCCGTGTACGTGGGGATCTGGTTCTTCGCGTCGTCGAGGCCCGAGGCCAGGTCGTCCGAGCCCGACGCGAGCTGGCCGACGCCGCCCGCCAGGTCGCCGGCCCCCGACGCGATGCCCTCCGTGCCCGTCGCGAGCTGGGTCGCGCCGGTCCCGAGCTCGCCCACGCCGGACGCCAGCCCCTGCGTGCCCGTCGCGAGGTCGCCGGCACCGCCCGCGAGGGTCGACGCACCGGTGCTCAGCGTGCCGAGGCCGTCGGCGAGGCCACGGGCGCCCTTCGCGAGATCGCCCGCGCCGGACGCGGTCTCCTCGACGCCGCCGGCCAGGTCGTCGGCGCCGTCGGACAGGTCCCCGACACCGCCGGCGAGCGCGCCCATGCCGGACGCCAGGGCCTGGTTGCCGTCCGCGACCTGCCGGGCGCCGTCCTGCAGCTTCGCGAGCTCACCGGTCTGCTGGTCGAGCCCTGCCTGCGCGTCCTCGATCTGCGCGCACGCGTCGGCGCTCTGGCTCGCGAGCGCCGTACCGAGCTCCTTGAGCTGATCGGGCGTGAGAAGCTTCGCGACCTCCGGCGGGATCACCTCGCCCACCGTGCCGTCGCAGCCCAGGCGGTCGGCGAGGTCCGTCAGCGCGTCGTCCGCCGTACCGGCCGCACCCGTGAGGCTGCCGACCAGCTCGTCGACGCCGTCCGCGACGCCGGCCGACCCGTCGGCGAGCTGCTGCGTCTGCTTCGGCAGCGGGGCCACCTGCTCGTCCAGGGTGCCCAGGCCGTCCGCGAGCTTGCGGGCGCCGCCGGCCAGGCCCTTGGTCCCCGCGGCGAGGTCCTCGACGCCGCTCGCGATGCCGTCCGCGCCCGAGGCGCTCTGCGAGACACCACCCGCGAGCTGGTCCGCGCCCCCGGCCAGGTCGTCCGCGCCCGACGCGAGCTGGTCCGCACCGGTGCCGAGGTCGCCCACGCCGGAGGCGAGGTCGTCCGCCCCGTCGGCGACCTGGCCCGCGCCGTCCGCGAGCTGGTCGGCGCCGTCGGCGGCGTCGCCCGCGCCGTCGGCGAGCTGCACGGCGCCGTCCTGCGCCTGCCCGATGCCGTCGGACAGGTCGTTGAAGCCGACCAGCACGTTGTCGACGTACGTCTCGGTGAGGGTGCTCGACATGACGGACGTCGCGGTGGCGGCGACCACGCGGGCGAGCGCGTCGTCGGCCACGCGGCCGCCGGGCGGCGTGCTGACGTCGATGGTCGCCTGCCGCGCCTCGGACGGGTCGTCCTCGCCGTACGACGTGGCGGCCGCGGAGAAGCCCTTCGGGATGGTCACGACGGCGGCGTAGGTGCCGTCCGCGAGGCCGTCGGCCGCCGACTCCTCGTCGGTGATCGTCCAGTCGAAGTTGGTGGCGTCGGCCGCCGGCTGCGCGGCCTTGGCGCCATCCGCGGTCTCGCCGCCGCTGACCAGCCCGGACGCGAGCTGGCGGCCCAGCGGCACGGTCTGCCCCTGGACCTCGACGGGCTCGTCGAGGTTGACGATGGCGGCCGGCACCTGGTCGAGCCGGTCCTGCGGGTTCCACAGCGCGGCGAGCAGCAGCCCGAGCACCATGATCGGCAGCAGCGCGACGGCGGCGATGCGCCAGGGGTTGCGCCGCGCGGCGTTCTCGATGGTCGGGGCGGTCATGCCCGCACCTCCTGCACGTGGGTGTCCTCGTCGTTCGAACCGTCGGTGGAGCCTGTCGAGGCCCCGTCCTGGGTCTCGACGGGCTCGACCTCCGGGCCCCGTGGCACGGGCGGCGGCACGTCGGCCCCGGTGAGCGCGCTCGGCGCGCCCCAGCCGGCGCCGACGTCGAGCACGGCGACCTCGCGGCCGCGGCTGTCGTCGAGCAGGTCGGTCGCGGCGACGCCGCTGGCGCCCAGCAGCACCGCGGTCCCGGCGCGCTGCGCCCGGGCGAGCGCGCCCGCGAGCGCCTCGCGCGCCGGGCGGTCGGCGACGGCGTCGGTGCGGTCCACGACGACGACCTGCGCGCCGTCGCGCACGGCGGCGTCGACGACCGGGGCGGGCCGGCCGCGCTCGGTGAGGGCGTCGACGACGGCGACGCGGCCGCGCACCGTCATCGCGCGCTCCGGCAGCACCAGGCCGGTGACCTTCACGGCGCCGGCGTCGGGCGCCATCCGGCCGGCGAGGGCGAGCAGCAGCGCCGAGACCGGGGCGGCGGCGTCGCCGTGCACGCACAGGGCGCCGCCCTGCGGCACGCGCACGCTCACCGGGCCGACGACCGGGACGTCGGAGCCCTCCGGCCCGGCGACCTCGAGGTCCCGCGCGGCGACGGCGTCCGTCGCGTCCGGCTCCGGCCACGACGCGAGGCGCAGCTCCTTGGTGAGGCCCTCGCCCTCGACGTCGAACGTGGGCAGGATGCGGTCGAGCCAGCGCGGCATGTGCCAGGCCCGGTCCCCCAGCAGGGCGAGGACGGCGGGCACGAGCGTCATGCGCACGACGAACGCGTCCACGAGCACGCCGACCGCGAGGCCGAGCGCGATGGGTTTGAGCGTCATGTCGCCCTCGGGCACGAACGCCACGAAGACGGCGAACATGATGACCGCCGCGGCCGTGACCACCTTGGCCGAGCCGAGGAAGCCGGTGCGCACCGCCCGCCGGGCGTCGCCGCCGTGCACGTAGTCCTCCCGGATGCGCGAGACGAGGAAGACCTCGTAGTCCATCGCCAGCCCGAACAGCACGCCCATGAGGATGATCGGCATGAAGCTGATGACGGGGCCCAGCTTGGTGACGTTGAGGGCGTCTGCGAGGACGCCGTTCTCGAAGACGAGGGTCACCACGCCGAAGGCCGCGCCCACGGACAGCAGGTAGCCGAGCGAGGCCTTGACCGGCACCCAGATCGAGCGGAACACCATCGTCAACAGGACGAGCGACAGCCCCACGACGACGAGGCCGAACGGCAGCAGCGCGGCGCCGAGCTTGTCGGAGACGTCGATCCCGACCGCGGCGAAGCCGGTGACGGACAGGTCGACGCCGTACTTGTCGAGGTAGTGGTCGTGCTGGTCCCGGATCTCGTTGACCAGGTCCTTCGTCTCCTGCGACGTCGGCCCGCCCTCGGGGACCACCTGGACGATGCCGGTGTCGGCGGACGGGTTCGGCGTGGAGAGCGGGACGTCGGCGACGCCGGGCAGGTCGGCGATCTCGTCGCCCAGCTCGTCCATGAGCTTCACGGGGTCGTTGCTGGTGACGATCGAGCCGGTCACGATGAGCGGGCCGTTGAAGCCCTCGCCGAACTCCTGGCCGACCAGGTCGTAGGTGACGCGGGCGCTGTTGTCCTCCGGCAGCGTGCCGGCGTCCGGCAGCGCGAGGCGCAGGTTCGTGGCCGGCCAGGCGAGGGCGGCGATGGCCCCCACGATCAGCACGATCGTCAGGATCGGGAAGCGGGTGGCGCCGCGCACCCAGCCGGCGAAGAACCGGTTCTCGCGCGGGGCCGACGACGGCGCGGCCTGACGCTTGCCGCGGCCCTTGCGGCGCGGCGCCCGGGGGGCCTTGGGGCGCAGCCGCTCCCCCGAGAAGGACAGCAGCGCGGGCAGCAGCGTGAGCGAGACGAGGACGGCGATGCCGACCGCCACGGCCGCGGCGATGCCCATGACGGTGAGGAACGGGATGCCGGCGACGCCCAGGCCCACGAGGGCGATCATCACCGTGAGGCCCGCGAAGATGACGGCCGAACCCGCCGTCGCGGTGGCCCGAGCGATCGACTCGTCCACCTCGAGCCCGGCGGCGAGCTGCTCACGGTGCCGCGACACGATGAACAGCGCGTAGTCGATGCCCACCGCGAGGCCGAGCATGAGGCCGAGCATCGGCGTCGTCGAGTTGATCGGGCCGAACACGGTGGCCGTGAGCAGCAGGAGCATCGACACGCCCACGCCCATGAGCGCGTTGACCAGCGGCAGGCCTGCCGCGACGAACGAGCCGAGCGTGATGATGAGGACGACGAGCGCGACGACGACGCCGATCGCCTCGATGATGCTCAGGGCCGGGAACTCGACGCTGAACAGCTCGCCGCCCAGGCTGGCCTGGGCCCCGGCCGGCAGCGCGGCGGCGAGGTCGTCGCTCGCGGCGTGCAGCGCGTCCTTGGTGTCCTCGGTGATGACGGACTGGTCGCCGTCGAGCTGGATCGTCAGCAGCGTGGCCGTGTCGTCGTCGTTGACCGACGCGGCCATCTGGTCGTCGTAGGGGGAGGTCACGGCCGCGACCTGGTCGAGCTCGCCGAGGTCGTCGACGGCGTCGGTGATCGGCCCGCGCATCGCCGCGTCGTCGATGGTCGAGCCGTCGGGCGCGACGACGACGATCTGCGCGGAGGATCCGCTGACCTGCGGGAACGTGGCCGAGAGGCTGTCGAGCGCGTCCTGGGACTCCGTGCCCGGGATGGTCACGGAGTTGTCGAACCCCTGGTAGAGCAGGCCGGCCGCGCCGCCGACGACGGCGAGCACCAGCACCCAGCCGATGACGACGAGCCGCCGGGCCCGGGCGGCCCAACGGCCGAGGGAGTACAGGACGGAGGACACAGGCTCTCCCGGGACGACGGAGCAGGGGTTCGATACGGCACTGTATCCGATGCACGAACGTATCCGATACACCGGCGTATTGGCTACAGTGAGCCCGGTGCGGGCACGTCGCCCGCGCAGAGCCGGTACCCCGGCGGACCCGAGGAGGACCCCTGACCACCGAGAGCGCGGCCCCCGACGACGCTACGGCCGCCCCCGGCCGCTCGCCCCGCCGTGAGCGCACCCGCGAGCGGCTGCTCGACGCCGCCTTCGAGGTGTTCGCGCAGGTGGGCGTGCAGGCCGCGTCGATCGAGGCCGTCTGCGAGGCCGCCGGGTTCACCCGCGGCGCGTTCTACTCCAACTTCGCGAGCAAGGAGGAGCTGTTCCTCGCGCTCACGGAGCGCGAGGCGCGCGGCCACCTGGGCGCCCTCGAGAGCGCCGTCACCACGGTCGACCCCGCCGCCCTGCAGACGCCCGAGGGGTTCCGCGCCACCGTCCGCGAGGTCATCGCGTCCGTGCTGCCCGACCAGGCCGCCAAGGCGTCGTGGTGCGTGATGGAGCTCGAGTTCGAGCTGCTCGCGCTGCGCGACCCGCAGATCGCGCAGCGCTACGTGGACCAGCAGCAGGTCCTCCGCGGCGAGATGATCGCCGCGCTGAACCGTGTCATGGCGACCCTGGGCCTGCGGTTCGCCGTCGACGAGCACGTGGCCATCGACCTGCTCCTGGGGGCCCACGAGGCCGGGCAGCGGGCCGCGATGCTCCCTGCCGCCGGCTCGCGTCGCGACGCCAGCGCCATGCTCGAGGTCCTCGTGGACCTCATCGTCACGCCCGCTGGTTGAGCCCGTCGAAACTCCCCGCTGGTTGAGCCTGTCGAAACCCGACAAGCTCGACCCACGAGACGGTCAGAGGTAGGCGGGCAGCTCGGGGTCGGCGTCCAGCACGTGCTCGCCGAGGAATGCCAGCACCACCTGGTACCAGACCTTCGCGTGCTGGGGCGCGAGCACCCAGTGGTTCTCGTCGGGGAAGTACAGGAAGCGGTGCACGGTGGCGCCGTCGTCGTCGGCGGGCAGGCCGGAGGCGGTGAGCAGCTCGCGCCACAGCCGCAGCCCCTCGCCGACCGGCACGCGGTAGTCCTTGTCGCCGTGCACGACGAGCATCGGGGTGCGGATGTCGGCGACGGAACGGTGCGGGCTGTTCGCCTCCGCCATCTCGGGCGTCATCTCGCGCGCCCAGTAGTAGGCGTGGTCGGTGGTCGGGCCGAACTGGTCGAGCGCCCACAGGCTGGCGTGCGTGACGATCGCGCGGAAGCGGTCGGTGTGCCCGGCCACCCAGTTCGCCATGTACCCGCCGAACGACCCGCCCATCGCGGCGGTGCGGGTCGCGTCGATCTCGGGCCGTGCCTCGACGGCGTCGGTGATCGCCATGAGGTCGGTGAACGGCGCTGCGCCCCACGCGCCCCAGCCGCGCTGCACGAACTCCTGCCCGTAGCCGGTGGACAGCGCCGGGTCGGGCAGCAGGACGGCGTATCCGCGGGCCACCATCAGCCACGGGTTCCAGCGCCACGACCAGACGTTCCACGAGCTCAGCGGGCCGCCGTGGATCCACAGCAGCAGCGGGGCCGGGGCGTCCGCGGAGGTTCCCTCGGGCAGCGCCAGCCAGGCGCGCACGCGTGCGCCGTCGGCGGCGGTCGTCTCCACCTCGGTCAGGGTGCCGGGCAGGGCGGGGGCCGGGACGGGGCCGCGCAGCGCATCGGCCGCCACGGGGGTGCGCCCGCCCGCCGGGCCCGTGGCCTCGAACGCCGCGAGGTCGATGCGCACCGGCTCCGGCGGGGCCGTGTAGCTGCTGCGCAGGGCGTAGAGGGCGGAGCCGTCAGGCGCGACCCGGACGTCGGTGAACATCGCGTCGTCGCTCGTCACGCGCTCCACGACGACCGGCTCCCCGGCGCCCGGCCCGCCGTCGCCGAAGGTCAGCAGGAACACCGGGCCGCGGCCGTCCTCGTCCGCCGTCACGACCAGCCCCGACCCGTCGGGCAGCCATGCGACCGTGTTGGGCCAGCGGTCCCAGTCGTCGGCGAGGATCTCGGGATCGGCGTCGACGCCGTCGAGCGGGACCAGGCCGAGGCGCACCACCGGCGCCTGCTCCGGCGTCGTGACGGTCTCGGAGCCGAAGGCGACCCACCGGCCGTCCGGCGACACCGCGGGGCCGAAGACGTCGGCGTCCGGGTCGTCCACCAGCACCCGCCTCTGGCCGGTCACGGTGTCGACCGCGACCAGCGTGACGCGCCGGGCGGCCCCGGGGTCGGCCACCTCCCACGTCGTGACGAGCGTGCCGCCGTCGGGCGTGAGGTCCGCCTGGTGCTCGTCGAGCTGGCGCCCCGGGCCGGTCAGCGGGCGCAGGTCGAGCCGGTCGCCGTCGCCGAGCGAGCCCGCGAACCGCCGCTCCTCGTCCGGGCCCAGGTCGTGGTCCCAGTGCCGCACCGGGTACCCGGCGTGCAGGATCGCCGACACCTTGCGGTCGGTGCGCTCCTTCCGCAGCGCCTCGTCCTCGGCGAGCCCCGCCGCGCCGGGCAGGACGGGCGCGGACACCGACACGACGTCGGCGGCCCGCGCCGCGAGGACCCCGCCGATGCCGCCGGGCGCCGTCGCCACGACCCGCGCCTCGCCGCCGCCCGCGGGCAGCAGCCAGAGCGCCGCCTTCGGCTCGTCGTCGTCCTTCTCCGCCTCCGGGTCCGGGCGGGCGGACGTGAACAGCACGTCGCCCGACGCCGAGAACACCGCCGACGACTCGCCCTTGCGGCTGCGCGTCAGCCGCCGCGCCGGGGCCGTGCCGGTGGGGTCGACCTCCCAGACGGCCGTCGTCCAGCCGGTGCGCTTCGCGTCCAGCGTCTGGACCGTGGTGACCAGCCGCGAGCCGTCCGGGCTCAGCGCGAGCCCGCCGACGCGCGGGAGCTCCAGGTAGCGGTCGAGGTCGTCGAAGGGCGTGGAGGCGTCGTCGTCCTGGGTCACGCGCCCGGTCTACCACAGCCCGTGCCGGACAGGCGGCCGAAGGAGGGCCACGGGGAACGCGGGATGAACGTTCGCTGAACTTGTTCGCCAGGCCGCTCCCTGCGGTTGAGCGGGCGAGCCGTCATCGGGCACGGTCTCGTCGTGAGACCGCCGTCGCCCCGCATCCCGCACCTTCCGCCGCTGCCCGCCACCGCCGACCTGGTCGTGGTCGGCGCGGGGATCGTCGGGCTCGCGCACGCCTTGGAGGCGCACGCCCGGGGGCACTCGGTGCTGGTGGTGGAGCGCGACCCGCGGCCCGACGGCGCGTCCGCGCGCCGCAGCGGCCACGTCGCGGTCACCACCCAGGACGCGGCGACCCTGTCGTGCGCGCTGGCGTCGCGCGAGCGCTGGCTGAAGCTCGGCCGGGAGGCCGGGTTCTGGGTGAAGGACACCGGCGCCGTCGTCGTCGCGCGCTCCGCCGACGAGCTCGCCGTGCTCGACGACCTCGTCGCCGCTCGGGACGGTGACGCCCAGCTCCTCGACGCGGCCCAGGCCTCGGAGCGCGCCCGGGTGGCCGCGGGGGACGTCGTCGGCGGCGCGTTCCTCCCGCTCGACCTGCGCATCGAGCCGCGCGACGCGCTCCGCGCGCTGGCGGCCTCCCTCGACGCCCGGCCCCGCGCCGACGTGGCCTGGTCGACGACGGCGCTCACCTTCGAGGCCGGCACGGGCCGCACCCTGGTGCGCACGTCGCGCGGCGAGGTGGTGGCGCGCCGGGTGCTGGTCGCCGTCGGGCCGGACCTGGACCGCTTCTTCCCCGGCGACATCGCGCGCGCCGGGCTGCGGCCCGACGTGCGGCAGGTGCTGCAGGTCGCGGCCCCGGGCCGCGCCCACGACCCCGCGGGACCCGCCGTGCTGGGCGGCACGAGCCTGCTGCGCGACGCCGCCACCGCGCACTCCCCCGCCCTGGCCGACGTGCGCGAGCGCCTGCGCACGAACGCCCCGGAGCTGCTCGACGCCGGCGTCCACCTCGCGATCACGCCCCACGGCGACACGCTGCTGCTCGGCGAGGCCCGCCGCACCGACGCCGACCGCCGCGAGGACGCGGGCCTGGACCGCGACCCCGAGCGATCGGAGGCCGCCGACGCCCTGCTGCTGCGCGAGGCCGAGACCCTGCTCGGCCGGCCGGTCGAGGTGCGGCGGCGCTGGTCGGTGCCCGACCTCGCGGTGCCCCGACCACGCCGCGGGCCCTTCGCGGGGACGCCGTTCGTGGTCACCGACCCGACCCCGGGCGTCACCACGGTGACCGTCGCGGACGGTCTGGGCACGACGACGGCGCTGGGCCTCGCGGCGAAGGTGGTCGACGGGCTGCTGTAGGCCCTGCTGCTGCCCCGGCCGCAGACCCCGTCAGCCGCCCAGCCCTGCCCCGATCGCCGCCAGCGCGCGGTCGAGCTCGGCGTCGGACACGCCGCCGAACCCGACGACGACGCCGGTCTCCGGCGCGCTGCGGCACAGCTCGGACAGCAGCGGCAGGTCGAAGCCCGCCCGCCGAGCGGCCTCCCGGGCGGACAGCGCCGCGTCCTGCGGCAGCAGCCACGTCGAGTACATGCCGGCCGAGGTCGCGGCCGGGACGGCGTGCGGCGCGAGCACCGCCGCCACCCGCGCCGCCCGCTCGGCGTACACGCGCCGCGCGGTCCGGAGCACCGCGTCGAGCCAGCCGTCCCGCAGCAGCGTCAGCAGGGCCCGCTGCGTGGGCCACGCGCCGACGTCGTGCACGACGGCGCGGTGCCGCGCCACGTCGTCGAGCACGCCCGGGGGCGGCACCAGCCAGCCGATCCGCATCCCGGGCGGCGCGGACTTCGACGCGGTGCCGAGGTAGGCCACCCGGTCCCGGCCGAGCGCCGCCAGGGCCGGCACCGGCGCGACGTCGTACCGCAGCTCGGAGTCGTAGTCGTCCTCGACCACCACGGCCCCGGTGGCCCGCGACGCGGCGAGCAGCGCGAGCCGGTCGTCGGCCGGCATCACCCGCCCGAGCGGGTGCTGGTGCGCCGGGGTCACGTACGCGCCGGCGAGCCCGCGCAGGGACGCCTCGTCGTGCCGGGCCTGGGCGGGCAGGTCGACGACGGCGCGGCCCGCGGCGCGCGCGGTCGCGACGGCGGCCCGGTAGCCCGGGTCCTCGACGCCCACGGCGCCGCCGGGGAGGACCGCGAGCAGGTCGCGGAACCCGGCCGTGGTCCCGGCGGTGACGACCACCTCGTCGGGGTCGACGACGAGCCCGCGCGTGCGGGCGAGCCGCTCCGCGAGCGCGACCCGGAGCTCGGGCAGGCCGCACGGGTCGTCGTACCCCCGCGGGGGCGTCGCCGCGGACACCTCCCGCCAGGCGCGCCGCCATCCGGCACGGTGGCGGGGGTCGATCCACGGCTCGCCCGTGCTCAGCCGCACCAGCCCGCCGCCCTGCCCCTCCGTCCGCCGAGGTCGGGGCGCGGGCCGGGGCACGGCCTCGGCGGCGACGAACGTGCCGGCGCCGCGGCGCGCGGTCAGCCACCCCTCCGCGGTGAGCTGGTCGTAGGCCTGCTCGGCGACCGAGCGGGCCACACCGAGGTCGGCGGCGAGCGCGCGCGTGCTGGGCAGCCGGTCGCCCCGGCGGAGGGTCCCGCGCGCGACCAGGTCGCGGACCTGGGCGGACAGCTGCGCGCCGAGGGGGTCGCGGCTGCGGCGGTCGAGGCGGACGGGGAGCGCGGACACGCGGGTTCCTGCCTGTCGGACGGACGAAGTGGCCTGCTGGATCCCTCGGGGAATGGCTCGTGACGGCAGGCCATACCCGGTCCACGGTAGTGGCATGGACGCCCTCTCCCCCACCCCGAGGACCACCGTGCGGCGCGGCCGGAACCGCGCCGTCGCCGACCGGGCCGCGCTGCACGCCCTGCTCGCCGACGGGCGCGTCGCCCACCTGGGCGTCGACGTGGGCGAGGGCGCGGACCGGCACCCCGTCGTGCTGCCCTGCGCCTACGCCGTCGACCTCGACGGCCCCGACGACGGCGGCACGCTGTACGTGCACGGGTCGGTGGCGGCGCGCTGGCTGGTCGGGGCGACGTACGCGACCGTCTGCGTCACCGTGACCGAGCTCGACGGCCTGGTGCTGGCGCGCTCCGGCTTCCACCACTCGATGAACTACCGCTCGGCGGTCGTGATCGGCACCGCGCGCCTCGTCACCGACGAGGACGAGAAGGCCCGGGCGCTCGACGCCGTCGTCGACCACATGGCGCCCGGTCGCTCCGCCACGCTGCGCCCCGCCACCCGCAAGGAGCTCGCGGCGACGGCGGTGCTGGCGCTGCCGCTGCGCGAGGCGTCGATGAAGGCCCGCGCCGGCGCGCCCGTCGACGACCCGGCCGACGTCGCCGCCGGCGGCTGGGGCGGGCACGTCCCGGTGCGACGCGTCATGGGCGCCGCGGTCCCCGACGCGGACACGCGCGAGCCGGTCCCGGCCCACGTCGCGGCCCTGACAGGCGCCGACGAGGTAGTCCAGGTCTCGGCGAGGTAGTTCAGGTCTCCGCGAGGTAGTTCAGGGGCTTCGGGCTACCTCGGCGAGGGCGGCTCGTCGCGCTCCGCCATCTTGGCGAGCATGGCGTTGTACTCCTCGAGCTCGGCGTCGCCGTCGCGGTCGGCCTTGCGGTCGCGACGGCGCGCCTCGCGCTCGTCGGACGTCGTCCACTGCACGGCGACGGCGATGGCGAGCGCGAGCGTCGGCAGCTCGCCGATGCCCCACGCGACGCCGCCGCCGCGCTGCTGGTCCTCGATGGCGGGCAGGCCCCACGGCCGCCCCATGTTGCCGAACCAGTCGGCGACGAGCAGCGAGGTGCCCGACGTCAGCACGACGCCGAAGAACGCGTGGAACGCCATCGTCGCGAAGAGCAGCAGCAGCCGCTGCGGGTAGGGCGGGCGCTTCGGGCCGGGGTCGATGCCGACGAGCGCGTTGGCGAACAGGTACCCCACGAGCGTGAAGTGCACGATCATCCACACGTGCCCCGCGTGGTTGCGCAGCGCGAACTCGAACGCGGGCGTGTAGTAGAACGCGATCATGCCGCCGGCGAAGAGCACCGCGGCCACCACCGGGCGCGCGACGAACTGGCCGAACCGGGAGTGCACCAGACCGAGCACCCACTCGCGCGGGCCGCGGCTGCCGTCCTTGCGGGCCGGGATGGCCCGCAGCAGCAGGGTGACGGGGGCGGCCAGCACCAGGAACAGCGGCACCAGCATCGCCAGGATCATGTGCTGCACCATGTGGCCGCTGAAGATCACGTGCCCGTACACGGCGGGCCCGCCGCTGGTCACCCACAGCATCACGACCATGCCCAGGCACCACGAGACGGTGCGCCCCACGGGCCACTTGTCCCCGCGCCGCGCGAGGCGCAGGGCCCAGCGCACGTAGACCACCAGGCCCGCCACGCAGGCGAACGCCAGCAGCGGGTCGAGGCTCCACTCGGTGAACCACCTCGACATCGTGGGCTCGGGCGGCAGGGCCTCGCCCGTGAGCTGGAAGGCGGGCGTGACGTCGACGGGCACCTCGTCGGGCACCGGCGGCGCGGTGGACCCCAGCGCCACGGCCACGCCGGAGACGGCGCCGATGACGAGCAGCTCGACGGCGAGCAGCCGCCAGAACAGGCGGCGGACCGCGCCCGCCGAGCCGGCACGGCCGAGTCGGTCCACGACCCACATCCGGTGCGCGAACCCGAACCCGCCCAGCGCCACCATGAGCAGCGCCTTGACGAGCAGCAGCACGCCGTACGGCGTGAGCAGGTCGCCCCACGACTCCATCCGGAGCCAGGCGTTGAGGATGCCGGAGATCCCGACCGCGGCGAAGCACCACCCGGCGACCGGCGAGAAGCGCGCGACGGCGGCCGCGGCGGTCCGGCCGTCGTCGCGCGCGTCCTCGCGGGTGAGCACGACGACGAGCAGCGCGCCGAGGCCGCCCACCCACACGGCGGCGCCCACCAGGTGCAGCAGCATCGCGCCGACGGCGAGCTCGTGGTTCGCGGCGCCGGAGGCGTGCCCGGTCGTGGACTGCATGGCGAGGGCGGCGAGCGGCAGGACCGTCGTCCACAGCGCGCCCACCGGCCCGCGCACCGCCATCGCGAGGGCGGAGGTGAGCGCGGCCACCACGACGATCGCCAGGTAGAGCTTGCCGAGGTCGAGGTCGGTGACGAACTGCGCGAGCCCCTGCCCGAACGCGGGCGAGGCCGGCGACGTGCCGGAGATGTTGGAGTAGCGCAGCACGAGCTGGACGACGGCGGCCACGGCCCACACCGCGCTGGCGGCGCCGGCCGTGGCGAGCACGCGCGCCTGCGTGCGGCCGGGCGGCACCAGGCACGCGGCCACGAGGAGCGAGCCGAGCGTGACGGAGACGCTCACCTCGGTGAGCACCGTCGTCACGGGCAGGCCGAAGCGCACGAGCGCGCCCGGGTCGGTGAAGCCGCTGAGCGCCTGGAAGGCCCCCGAGTAGGCCCCGCCGCACAGCACGGCGAGGACGGCGACGAGGACGGCGGCGGGCCCGGCGGCGACGAGCCACCAGGGCCGCGGCGGAACGCTCGGGGTACCGCCCGGCCGCTGCACGGCGGGGGCTGCGGAGGTCACCCGTCCAGCCTATGGGCGGCGGGCGGCGCCCCGGCACGCCCGCGGTGTGAGATCACCGGCCGGCTCGCGCCTTATTCCCAATCCAACGATTATCGATTAGTGTCCAGGGCGTCCCTCCACACCGGACGTCATTCACAGTCGTATGGCCGAACGTCGGGGCACGCGCAGCAGCGTTCCCGGCGGGGCGGCGACCCGAGAGGATCAACGATGATCAAGCACCGCACCCTGGCGAGCGTGGGCACCCTCACGGTGGCCGCCCTCGCGCTCACCGGCTGCGCCGGCTCCGACGACGACGGCGGCGGCTCCGGCGGCACCACCGAGGTGAGCATGCTCGTCAACGTCACCCCGAACCTCACCGAGGAGTTCTGGAACGAGCTGGTCAAGCCGTTCGAGGACGCGAACCCCGACATCGACGTCGTCATCCAGAACCCCGGCGCCGAGGGCGTGGCCGCCGCCCTCCCCCGCCTGCTCACCGCGGGCGACGCGCCGGACATCGTGGAGCAGGCGCCCACGGTCGAGATGGCGCCGGAGCTCGTCGACCTGTCCCAGTACGACTGGGCGAAGAACGGCCCGCTGGCCGACCAGTACTCGATCGACGGCAAGTACTACATGGCCGGCATCGGCTTCCAGCTCCAGAGCCTGTGGTTCTACAACAAGACCGCGTTCGAGGAGGCCGGCATCTCCGAGGTGCCGACCACGGTGGACGAGCTCACCGCCGCGCTCGGCAAGCTCAAGGACGCCGGCTGGACGCCGATCCAGACCGGCGGCGACTGGATGAGCAGCCACTCGCTCCAGGCGCTCGCCCTCCCGTCGATCGTCGGCGAGGACCCGGACTGGTTCGCGCACATGAACGCGGGCGACACCACGTTCTCCGACTCGTACGGGGACTTCACCGCCACGTACGCCGACTGGGTGGCGAAGGGCTACGTCCCCAAGGACGCGCTGGGCATCAAGTACCCCGACGCCGAGCAGGCCTTCCTCTCCGGCAAGAGCGCGATCTACCCGATGGGCAGCTGGTTCGCCGGCACCGAGGCCAAGGCGGAGGACAAGGCCGAGATCGGCGTCTTCCGGGCCCCCGCCGTCGACGGCGTGGACAGCCCCGCGATGGGCGCGAACATCGCCAGCCCGTACTCGATCCTCAAGGCCAGCGAGAACCAGGACGCGGCCGCCAAGCTCGTCGAGTTCCTCGTGACCGACCAGAAGGCCGTGGCGAGCCAGCTCGAGGTCGACGGCAACTTCCGCGACGGCTACGAGTACGACATGGACGACCTGGGCAAGGAGCTGCTGCAGATCGTGGCGGACACCCCCGCCGAGTCGTACACCCCGACCGGCCAGGGCTACGGCGAGCGCACGCTGCCGACCGGTTACTCGGACGAGATCAACGCGCAGACGCAGGCGCTCATCGGCGGCACCTCGGCCGACAAGGTCGACGCGGCGATGGACGACTGGTTCGCCTCCACCGCGGGCTGACGATGGCTGCCACGCTCTCCCCCGCCACCGCGCGCCGCCGTCCGGCGGCGCGCGTGTGGCGCGACCGACTGCCCGGCATCGTCATGGGCGGCCCCGCCGTCCTCGTCTTCCTGGCGATGTTCATCGTGCCGATGTTCCTGGCGTTCGTGCTGAGCCTGACCGACTGGAACGGCTACAGCCTGAACTTCACCTTCATCGGCTTCGACAACTACGCGGAGGCGTTCCGCAACCCGCGCACCGTCGACGCGGCGATCTTCACCGCCGTCGTCGCGTTCTGCGGCACGGTCCTGTGCAACGGGGTGGGGCTCTTCATCGCGGCCCTCATCGCCGGCAACAGCCGCGCGAACACGCTGCTGCGCACGATCTTCTTCTACCCGTACATCATCAGCGCGCTGATCATCGGGTTCCTCTGGTCGGCGATGCTCTCCCCGGAGGGCGCGGTGAACGGCCTGCTGGGGCACGTGGGCCTCGGGCCCGTGCCGTTCCTCACCGAGGTCGGGTTCGCGAAGGCCAGCGTGATCCTCACCATCGTGTGGTCGCACTTCGGCTTCAACATGATCCTGTTCCTCGCGGGCATCAAGTCGGTGCCCGCCGAGTACTTCGAGGCCGCGACCGTGGACGGCGCCTCGAAGTGGCAGCAGTTCCGCAACGTGACGCTGCCGCTCATCGCCCCCGTGTTCACGGTGAACCTCGTGCTCACGCTGGTGGGGCTGCTCAAGGTCTACGACATCGTGCTGGCCCTCACCGACGGCGGGCCCGCCGGGTCGACCCAGACGATCGTGTACCAGGTGCTGCGGGACTCGTTCGCGAACTCCGAGCTCGGCTTCGGCGCCGCGCAGTCCGTGATCCTGCTGCTCGTCACGGCCGTGCTGGGCCTCGCGGTGACGTTCGCCCGGCGCGGCGCGGAGAAGAAGGTGGCCGACTGATGGCGACGACGACGCACCCGACGACCCCGGCCGCCTCGCCGGCGGCCCCGGCGCCGACCGCGCCGCGACCGGCGACGCGGTCCCGACGACGGCCCGCCCCGAGCGTGGGCACGATCCTCAAGTGGGTGGTGCTGGGCCTCGGCGCGCTGGTCATGCTCGTGCCGCTCTACATCATGGTGATCAACGCGTTCAAGCCGCAGGACGCGATCATCTCCTCGCCCCTGGCGATCACCCCCGACACGTTCAGCCTGGAGTACCTGCAGGCCGCGCTCACCAGCGAGAAGTTCAACGTGGTGAAGGCCTACGGCGTCACGCTGCTGTTCGTCGCGCTGGTCAACGTGTGCGGCATCGCGCTCGCCGCGCCCGTCGCCTACGTCATCGCGCGCGGCCGCTCGAAGTGGCACCTGGGGCTGCTGCTGCTGTTCGTCTGCGGCCTGTTCATCCCCGGCCAGGTGACCCTCATCCCCGTGGTGTTCGTGCTGCGGGTGCTGGGCCTGATCAACACGATGCCCGGCTTCATCCTGTTCGAGACGGCGGCGACCCTGCCGGTGACGATCTTCCTGTTCTCCGCCTACCTGCGCACCGTGCCGCGCGACATCGACGAGGCCGCGGCCCTGGACGGCGCGGGCAAGATCCGCGCGTTCTGGTCGTGCGTCTTCCCGATCATGAAGCCGGTGGTCGCGACGATCGTCGTCCTGAACTCCATCAGCGTGTGGAACGACTTCGTCAGCCCGCAGATCATCCTGGGCCCGAGCTCCGGCATCTACACCGTGACGACGGGCGTGTACGCGGCCGTGGGCGAGTTCTCCACCGACTACACCACCGTGTTCCCCACGCTGCTGCTGGCCGTGAGCCCGGCCATCCTGTTCTTCGTCCTCATGCAGCGGCACATCATCGGCGGCCTGGTCGCCGGGGCGACGAAGGGCTGAGGACATGACCGTGCGCATCCCCACGACGCCGCTGCACGAGGTGCCCGCCTGGGCCGTGCTCGAGCGGCGCCTGTTCGACGCGACCGAGGAGGCCTGGCGGCTGTTCGCGGCGCGCTACACCGGGCCCGACGGCCGCATCCTGCACGCGGGCGGCTTCGAGCACCGCGACGGCGTGGACGACCTCTACGAGCCGTTCTTCAACTGGCCGGCGTTCTACGCGCTGGGCGGCAGCGACGACGTCCTCGCCGCCGCGAAGCACCACTTCGAGGGCGTGACGGCGCAGCTCACCGAGGCCGGGATGCTCACCGGCGAGTACGAGAACGGGTACGACTGGTTCCACCAGGGCGAGTCGCTGCTGTTCTTCTACGGGCTGTGCGCGGCCGACCCGGGCGACGAGCGGTTCGCGGAGCGCGCCCTCCGGTTCGCCGCGCTGTACACCGACCCCGCGCACGGCAACTACGACCCCGCGCGCAACATCATCACCGCGCCGCACAACGGGGCGCGGGGGCCGCTGCCGGGGCTCGGCACCGAGTGGCTCACCTACCCCGCGTCGCTCGACTACATGGAGGCCTACGGCCTGCCGCTGCACGGGCTGCCGGGCATCACGCGGTGGTCCGACCTCGAGGACCCGGCCCACGCGCAGCTCATGGGCGACGAGCTGCAGCGCCGCGCAGCCGGCGACACGGCGGTCAACCTCGCCGCGACGTCCCTGGTCACCAACCGCTGGCTGTACGACGGCGACGCCGCGTCCGCCGCGTGGGTGGAACGGTACGTCGACGGCTGGCGCGAGCGGGCGGCGGCGGCAGGCGGGCTCATGCCCGACAACGTCGCGCCCGACGGCACGGTCGGCGGCCTGCACGACGGCGCCTGGTACGGCGGCCACTACGGGTGGACGTGGCCGCACGGCCTGCACTCGGTGGGCATGAGCACGCTGATCGGCGCGATCAACGCGTCGTTCGTGTCGGGCGCGACGGGCGCCCGGGACGACGCAGCGCTCGACCTCGTGCGCACCATGCTCGACACGGCGCTCGACCACGCGATCACGGCTCCCGTCACGGAGACGCCGTTCAGCCTGCGCGGCAGCTGGCTGGAGCGGCTCGGCCCGCACGCGGCCGAGCCCGCCACGCTCGTCCCCTACCGGTTCGGCGCCGACGGCTGGTTCGACTACGGCCCGCTCCAGCTCGACCTGCCCACCTGGCTGTGGTGGTGGACGCGCGACGACGCCGACCGCAAGCGCCTCGATCGGGTGCTCGACGGCGTCCCCGGCTCCGACGAGGTGCGGCCGTTCCGCGACAAGGTCGAGGCGGGGCACGAGGGCCCGTGGCTCGCGTTCCTCGACGGCTCGCTGCCGGACTACCCCGAGCGCGCGCTGTCGATGGCGCTGGGCCAGCTCGCCCGCCGCGTCGCGCTGATGGACGCCGAGCCCGTGGACCCTGCCACGGTGCACCTGCACTTCTGGCAGCGCGCCAACCCGGTCGTCACGGAGGTGCTGGGCCAGCTGGTCACCGGCACGCCGCAGACCCTGTACAACGGCGGCCTGCCGTTCGCCGCCGTCGCGTACACCGACGCCGACCGGCACCGTCCCGGCCTGCCGCCCGACGTCGCGGCCCTCGTCTCCGGCCTCGACCGCGACGCGGACGGCGGCGGCCGCGTCGAGCTCAGCCTCGTCAACCTCTCGGCCGCGCACGCCCGGCGCGTGCGCGTGCGGCCCTCGCGGTTCGGCGAGGAGCGGCTGACGGGAGTGGTCACGCACGGCGAGGACGGCGGCGCGTGGCCCGGCCCGTCCACCGCGTCCGCCGGCCGCGCCGGGACGCGGACCGTCGCGACCGTCCCCCTGGACGCCCCCGACCTGCTCGTCGAGCTGCCGCCGTCGCACCGCGCCGACGTCGTGCTGCTCACCGCCCCCGCCGGCACCGCACCGCGCCATCAGCACCACGAAGGAGCCCGACCATGACCGACGCCCTCACCGACGGGTCGCCCGCCGACACCATGCCCGTCGACCCCGCCGCGGGGCTCGTGCGCCCCGCGATCACGCTCCCCGTGCGCGGCGCGGCGTACGAGCGGGCCGACGCGGAGGCGCTCGAGCGGCTCGGCCGGGTGTCGTCGGCGACGGCCTGCGCCAAGCTGCACGGCCTCGGCATCCGGCACTCGTTCGTCGAGGGCCCCCGGCCGCTCAAGCCGGGCTACCGGGTGGTGGGCTCCGCGCTCACCCTGCAGTTCATGCCGCAGCGCGAGGACCTGGCCGCCGGCGACGAGCAGGAGTACGTGGAGCGGCACACGGCGCTGTGGCACGTGCTCGAGGCGGTGCAGCCCGGCGACGTGCTGGTGGTCCAGGCGTACGGCAGCCGCTTCTCCGGCTGCGTGGGCGACATCCTCGCCCGCTATTTCCAGCGCCAGGGCGGCGCGGGGATGGTCGTCGACGGCCGCATCCGCGACTCGGGCAAGATCCGCGACCTCGGCCTGCCCGTGTGGTCCACCGGCGTGACGCCGCACTACGCCTCGCAGTCCGAGCTGTTCCCGTGGGCGTACGACGTGCCCGTCGCCGTCGGCGGCGTGCTGTGCATGCCGGGCGACCTCGTGGTGGCGGACGACGACGGTCCCGTCATCGTGCCGCGCGCGATGGCCGATCAGGTGGTGGCGTCCGCGCAGGACCACGAGGAGTGGGAGGTCTTCAGCCGCCTCCGGCTCGACGAGGGTGCCCGCCTCAGCGACTACTACCCGCTCACGCCCGACACGCGAGGGGAGTTCGAGGCATGGCGTTCCGCGCAGGGCTCCGCCCGCTGACCGACCGGGGCGACGCTCCCGGGGTCGCCACGACCAGCGTCGCCGCGTCGTCGTTCGGCCTCGGCTGCGCGCCGATCGGCAACCTGTTCACGCCGGTCGCGGACGGCGACGCCGAGGCGACGGTCGGCCGCGCGCTGGAGCGCGGGATCCGGTTCTTCGACACGGCCCCGCACTACGGCGAGGGTGTCAGCGAGCTGCGGCTCGGCCGCGCGCTGGCCGGCGTGGAGCGGGACTCGGTGGCGATCGCCACCAAGGTGGGCCGCGTGATCGTGGACGCCGCCGGCGCGCCCGTGCCCGTGGGCGGCACCGGCGGGCCGGGCGGCACGACCGTCGGCGACCTCAGCCGCGACGGCGTGCTGCGGTCGCTCGAGGGCAGCCTCGCCCGGCTCGGCACGGACCGCGTCGACCTGCTCTACCTGCACGACCCCGCCGACGTCGACGAGGCGCTGCGCGGCGCCGTCCCTGCCCTGCTCGAGCTGCGCGACCAGGGTGTCGTGCGTGCCGTGGGCGTCGGGATGGGGCGGAGCGCGCCGGTCGCCCGGCTGGTGCGCGAGAGCGCCGGCGCGCTGGACGTCGTCATGCCCGCCGGACGCGTCACCCTGCTGGACCGCACCGCCCTGGACGACCTGCTCCCCGCCGCCCGCGAGCGCGGCGTCGGGGTGATCGGCGCCGGCGTCTACAACTCCGGCGTCCTCGCGGACCCGGTGGCCGCGCCGTTCTTCGACTACCACCCGGCGTCGCCGGAGCAGGTTGACACGGCCCTGCGCATGGCGGCGGCGTGCGAGGCGGCCGGCGTCACGCTGGCCACGGCGGCCGCCCGCTGGCCGCTGCGCGTGCCGGGCGTCGAGGCCGTCGTCGTCGGGGCGCGCACCCTCGCCGAGGTGGACGTCTTCGCCGACGCCGCCGACGCCGTCGTCCCCGACCACCTGTGGACGGAGCTCGACGACATCGCCGCCGCTGCCGAACAGGCGGTTGACACCGTTATCGCGGCCGATGGCGTCGCATAACGGTGTCAACCGCCTGTTCGGCGGGACGGGCGGGGTCGTGGACGGGCACGTGCACCTGTGGGACACGGCGGCGATGCGGATCTCCTGGTTCCGGGACGACCTCGGCCTGCCGCCGCGCGTGGGGCCGGGCGACCTGGCGCGCGCCGTCGCGACGTCGCCCGTCCCCGTCCGTGCCGCCGTCGCGGTGCAGGCCGCGGACACCGAGGGCGAGTCGCGCTGGCTCCTCCGGCAGTCCGCCGCCCACGTGCCGCTGCCCGGGCCGGTCGTGCTCCAGTACGACGCCCGCCCCACCGAGCCCGACGCCTGGGCCGGCATGGCGCAGGCGGTGATCGACGACGGCGCGACGGCGCCGGGTGTCGCCGGCGTCCGGCTCGCCGTTCCGGGCGGCGCGGCGGACCTGTCCGACGTCGCGGGGCTCGACGCGCTCTGCGAGGGGCTGGCCGCGACCGGTCGCGTGCTCGAGACGCTGGTGCGCCCCGAGCAGCTCGCCGCCGTCGCCGCGCTCGCCGCCCGGCACCCGACCCTCGACGTCGTCGTGTGCCACCTCGGCCTCGGCACGGGCGAGCCGGACGCCTCCTGGCGCGATGCCCTCGCCGCCGTCGCGGCCCGCCGCCGCGCCCACGCGAAGCTCTCCGGCCTGTTCACGACCTCGCGGGACGACGCCGGACGCGTCGCCGCGGCGGCCCGTGCCGCCGTCGACCTGCTCGGGCCGGAGCGCCTGCTGTTCGGCAGCGACTGGCCGATGTCCGCGCGGGTCGCGCCGTATGCGGAGATCGTCGGGCGCACCGCGGCCGCGCTCCCCCCGCTCGACGACGGCGCCGCGGCGGCGGTCTGGTCCGGGACGGCCGAGCGGCTCTACGGCGCCGCTACGCGAACCTCGCCAGCGCCTCGGGGCTGACGGGGGTGAAGCAGTTCACCAGCGTCCCGTCCGGGTCGCGCACCAGCAGCGACCGGTTGCCCCACGGCATGGTGGTCGGCGGGGTGACCACCTCGACCGTGTCGTCCAGCCCGGCGTGCACCGCGTCCACGTCCTCGACGCGGAACTCCACGATGGCGGTGCGGTTGCTTCCGGGCTCCGCCGCCCCCGGGCCGAACAGCCCCACGGTGCGGGTGCTGCCGATGGCGAGGGTGCCGCGCGGCGTGCGCACCTCGGCGAACTCCGGCGACGGGCGGTCGGCGAGGACGCCGGTGAGCCGCTCGTAGAAGGCGGTCAGCCGGCCGACGTCGTCGGTGATGAGGCGGACGGAGGCGAGGATCGGGTCGTGGCTCATGGGGCTCCCACCGGTCGTGGCCGCGGGCTCTCCGCGGCACCCGACCAGCGTCCGGCGCCTCCGCGACACCCCGGTGTCGGTGTTTCCGACGGACCTCACCCGAGCAGCGTCAGCGTCCTCAGGTCCCCGTCCGGCACCTGGATGTCCTCGGGCCGCACGACGCGTCTCGGCGCCCGCTCCGCGGTGGCCGTGACCCGGTCGACCCGGTCGAGGCGGAAGGCCCGGATCCCGTCGCGCAGCCGGCACCACGCCAGCAGGTACCACCCGGTGGACGACCCGACGAACCCGAGCGGCTCGACGTCGCGGGTGGACGGGACACCCTCGCGGTCGGTGTACCGCAGCCGGAGCACGCGACGGGCGGAGATCGCGTCGGCGAGGACGCCGGGGATCGGCGGGCCGTCGGCCGGCGCCCCCAGCAGGTGCACGCGGGCGGCCAGGTCGTGCGCGGCGACCGCGTCGTCGTCGCGCATCGCCGCGAGGATCTTGCGCAGCGCGGCCGACCCGTCGCCCGCGAACGGCGTCCCCGCCAGGCCACCGAGCCCGACGGCGACGGCCACCGCCTCGCCGGGACTGAAGTTCACCGGGGGCAGCGTGCGGGCGCGGTCGAGGCAGTAGCCCCCGGTCCTGCCCGGCTCGGCCCAGACGGGCACGCCCGCCTGCTGCAGCGCGCTGATGTCCCGCTCGACCGTGCGTCGGCTCACCTCGAACCGGCCGGCCAGCCACGTCGCGCTCCGCGGGCGCGGGGCGACCGCCCGCAGCTCCTCGACGATCGCGTACAGCCGGTCCGTCCGGTTCACGCGTCGACCCTACGTGGGAGGATCCCCGGGGCGCCGACGTCCGGGTCGGCCGACCACGGGAGGAACGATGTTCGCGAGGTCGCTGGGCGACGACGGTGCCGAGCTGCGGCCGCTGGAGCCGTGGCACGCGGAGGAGCTGCTCGCGACGATCGACCGGGGCCGGGAGTTCGTCGGGCGGTTCATCGGGCTGCCCGACCGGATCACGGACCTGGCCTCGAGCCGGTCGTTCCTCGAGTCGTACGCGCAGAAGGCCGCGACCGACACCGGGCGCCTGTACGGCATCTGGTTGGACGGCACGCTCGTGGGCGGCGTCCTGTTCCGCACGATGGACGTCGCGCAGGGGACGGCGGAGGCGGGCTGCTGGCTCGAGCCGGCGGCCGCGGGCCGCGGGCTGGTGACCCGCGCGGCGCGCGTCATCGTGGACTGGGCGGTCCGCGAGCGCGGCATCCACCGCGTCGAGTGGTGCGCGGCGTCGGGCAACACGGCGAGCATCGCGGTCGCCCGCCGGCTCGGGATGTGCCGCGACGGCGTGCTGCGCGAGCACCACGAGCACCGCGGGGTGCGGCAGGACATCGAGGTCTGGTCGGTCCTCGCGCCGGAGTGGGAGGCGCAGGCATGAGCGACGACGCCGTCGAGCGGGTCGGCGGCGCCGAGCTGTTCGGAGGGATCGAGAAGCGCGACATCGTGATCGTCGAGCCGGACCCCGCGTGGCCGGCGCGGTTCGAGCGGGAGCGCGAGCGCATCGTGAGAGCGCTCGGGCCCGTCGCGGTGCGGGTGGACCACGTGGGCTCGACGTCGGTGCCGGGGCTCGCCGCGAAGCCGATCGTCGACATCGACGTCAGCGTGCCCGACGTCGAGGACGAGGACGCCTACCTGCCCGCGCTCCTCGCGGCGGGCTACGAGCTGCGCGTGCGCGAGCCCGGCCACCGGCTGGTCCGCACGGCCGAGCGCGACGTGCACGTCCACGTGTGCGCCGCGGGCAGCGACTGGGAGCGGAGCCACCTGCTGTTCCGCGACCGGCTCCGGCACGACGTCACCGACCGCGCCGCCTACGCCGCGCTCAAGCGCGAGCTCGCGGCCCGCGACTGGCCGAGCATGAACGACTACGCCGACGCGAAGGGCCCGCTCATCGCGGAGATCACCGCCCGGGCGGAGGCGTGGGCCGCCGCCACGGGCTGGCGGCCGGCGCGAGCGAGCAGCGCTCGGAACCCGAACGTTTAACGTTGTAACCTCCGACGTATGGCGCCACGTCGGGACGACCGGTCCGCACCCACGCTGCACGACGTCGCGCGCGCGGCGGGCGTCTCCTTCAAGACCGTCTCGAACGTGCTCAACGACCATCCGCAGGTGCGCGACACGACCCGCGCGAAGGTGCTCGCCGCCGTGGAGGAGCTCGGCTACCGACCCAACCTGACCGCCCGCAACCTGCGGCTCGGCCGCAGCGGGGTGATCGCCCTCGCCGTGCCGGAGCTCAGCCAGGCCTTCTTCGCCCAGCTCGCCGACGAGGTGATCCGGGTGGCCGCCGAGCAGGGGCTCGTGGTCCTCGTCGAGCAGACGGGGGGCGACCGCGACCGTGAGCTCGAGGTGCTGCGCAACCCCCGGCTGGCGCTCACCGACGGGCTGCTGCTCGCCCCGCTCGGCCTGACCCACGAGGACGTGCCCCCGACCTGGACACCGTCGTCACCCCTGGTGGTGCTCGGCGAGCGTCTGTTCCCGGGGCCCGTCGACCACGTGACGATGCAGCACGAGGCCGCCGCGCGCGCCGCCACCGAGCACCTGCTCGGGCTGGGCCGCAGACGCGTCGTGCTGCTCGGCGCCCATGCCGACGAGACGTCGAGCGTCGCCGGGCTGCGGCACGCGGGATACGCGGCAGCCCTCCACGGCGCGGGCGTCACGCTCGACGACGAGCTCGTGATCCCGGTCGAGACCTGGGACCGGCCGAGCGGCGCCGAGGCGATGGCGCGGGCGCTGGACGCGGGGCTGCGACCGGACGCCGTCTTCGCGATGAACGACGACCTGGCGCTGGGCGCCCTGCGCTCGCTGCAGGAGCGCGGGCTGTCGGTGCCGGCCGACGTCGCCCTCGTCGGGTTCGACGACGTCCCGGACGGTCGCTTCAGCTATCCGAGCCTGACCACGGTCGAGCCGGGCCGGCACGAGGTGGCCCGCCTCGCGGTGCAGCTCCTCGGCGAACGGATCTCGGAGGGGACCGGCCCCGGCGCCGAGCCCCGCGTGGTCGCGCCGGAGTTCCGCCTGGTCGCGCGGGAGTCCACCCGGCTCTGAGCCGGCGCACGCCCGCCCGGGCTCGGCCGGGCTCGGCCAGGACGGACCCGGTCCACGGGGTTGACACGCTCGAGGTCCGCCACGCATGATCCACTTACAACGTTGTCTTGCAACGTTGTATTGACCACGGAGGGACCCGCACGATGAAGCGCACCGCCGCGTTCCTGGCCGCCCCGCTCTGCCTGGCCCTCGTCCTGGCAGGCTGCTCGGCCGCCGACCCCGAGACGTCCGACGGCCGTGTCCACCTGACCTTCTGGCACGGGTACACCGAGTCGGACGGTGACGTGCTGAACCAGCTCGTCGAGGACTTCAACGCCTCCCAGGACGACGTCGTCGTCTCCACCGAGGTCAACCCGTGGGACGTCATCGACGACACCGTGCTGCCGGCGCTGTCGGCGGGCAGCGGGCCGGAGATCGTCGCGATGCCGGCCGAGCGGCTGCCCGTGTACGCGGACCGGCGCGCTCTGGTGAACCTCGACGACTTCTACGCCGACGAGCCGGCGACGGCCGACGTCCAGCCCGGTGCCCTCGACATGGTCACCACGGGCGACGGCACCTACGGCGTGCCCACCGGGTTCGTGCCGCTGACCATGTTCTACAACAAGACGCTCTTCGCCGAGGCCGGGGTCGAGGTGCCCCGCACCTGGGACGAGTGGGTGGCCGCGGCGAAGAAGCTCACGGTGGACTCCGACGGGGACGGCACGCCCGAGCAGTACGGCCTCGCCCTGGCCGACCACGCCACGGTGGGCAACGGCGTGTGGCCCACGCTCTTCTACGGCAACGGCGGCGACATCGTCGAGGACGGCACGGCGGTGATCGACTCGCCACAGAACGCCGAGACCCTCCGGTTCTGGCACGACGCGATCGCCGCGGACTCGATCAGCCCCACCGGCCTGGACGGCGTCAAGGGCGACAGCCTGTTCGCCAGCGGCCGCGTCGGGATGTACGTCGGCGGCCCGTGGATGGCCTCCGTCGCCGAGGAGAACGACGTGGACTACGGCATCGCCCCCGTCCCGGCAGGCCCGGACGAGCAGGCGGCCTCGGCGATCGGCGTCGCGATGGCCCTCACCGTGCAGGCCGACGACGAGCAGCGCGCGGCGGCCCAGGAGTTCTTCTCCTACTTCCTCGCCCACGAGCAGGCGGTGACGTGGTCGCTGGGCTCGGGGTGGCCGCCGCTGCGCACCGACGTCGGGCCCGACGAGGTCGCGTCGAACCCCGTCGTCGCCGCGCTCACCACGCAGGCGCCCCTCGCGCGCCCGCTGCTGCCCGGCGTGGTGAACAACGCCGACGTGCTCGAGGAGGTCGACAAGCTCACCCAGCGCGCCATGGCCGGGCAGCCGGTCGACGGCCTGCTGGCCGAGGCGCAGCGCGAGATCCAGGTGGAGCTGGACGAATGACCGCCCGCACGACCGCCCGCACCTGGCCGATCACCCGCCCGACGTCCGAGAGGCACCCCTCATGAGCACCGCGCAGGCCGCAGGCCCCCGCCGCCGGGACTTCCGGGCGCCCGCCCCGCTGGGCGGGCGCAGGCCGGCACCGCGAGGCCGGAGCTCCCGCGGGCGCAGCACCCGCATCGCGTTCGGCTTCCTCGCCCCCGCGCTCGTCGTCCTGGGCGTGTTCGTCGTCTGGCCCATGGTCTCGGCGCTGCAGATGTCGTTCACCGACGCCAGCGGCTTCGGGCAGGCCGAGTGGGTGGGCTGGGACAACTACGCCCGGATCTTCACGGACGCCGACATCCGCGACGCCGTGGTCAACACCGTCGTGTACGCGGTGCTGTTCACCCCCACCGCCGTCGTGGTGGCGCTCGCGCTCGCCCTGCTGCTGAACGACCCGCGGCTGCCGTTCCGCGGCCTCTTCCGCACGGCGCTGTTCCTGCCGTTCATCATCTCGCTCGCCGTCGCCGCGCTGGCCTGGTCGTACCTCATCGACCCGCAGGTGGGGCTGCTGCACTACTGGCTGCGCGGCATCGGGATCGACCTGGGCAACGTGCTCCAGGACCCGACGCTCGCGATGCCCGCGGTCGCCCTCGTGGCGGTGTGGAAGAACTTCGGCTTCTACATGGTGATCTTCCTGGCCGGCCTGCAGGACATCCCCGGCTCCCTCTACGAGGCCGCGAAGATGGACGGCGCCGGCCCCTGGTCCCGCTTCCGCCACATCACGCTGCCGATGCTCTCGAACACGACGGCGTTCGTGCTGATCTTCGCGATGATCGCCGCGCTCCAGGCCTTCGACCAGATCTACGTGATGACCGGCGGCGGCCCGTACGGCAGCACCCAGACCGTGGTCATGGAGATCTACGAGTCGGGCTTCCGACAGCTCGAGCTCGGCTTCGCGTCCGCCCTCTCGTACGTGCTGCTCATCGCGACGCTGCTGCTGAGCATCGTCCAGTTCGTGTTCTTCGGGCGCCGCGAGGAGGAGTCCTGATGTCCGTCGCCACCACCCGCCGACGCCGGGTCCGCCCGTCCACCGTGCTGCTCACCGCCGGCGTCGGGGTCGCCACGCTGGTCGTGCTGCTGCCGCTGTTCATCGTGCTGTTCACGGCGTTCAAGCCGTCGGCCGAGGTCAACGCCTTCCCGCCCACCCTGCTGCCGCAGGCGTGGACGACGGAGAACTTCGACCGGATCTTCTCCGACCTGCCGTTCGCGCGCCTGATCGCCAACAGCTTCGTGTTCGCCGGCGGGGTGACCCTGTTCGCCCTGGTCTTCGACTCGCTGGCCGCCTACGCGCTGGCCCGCATCGACTTCGCCGGGCGCAAGGTGCTCCTGGTGGGCATCGTCGCGACGCTGATGATCCCCTTCCAGGCCACGCTCATCCCCGTCTACCAGATCGTCAGCGACCTGGGCTGGGTCAACACGTTCACCGGGATGATCGCGCCGCGCGCCGCCGACGCCTTCGGCATCTTCTTCCTGCGCCAGTTCTTCCTGTCGCTGCCCCGCGACGTCGACAACGCGGCACGCATCGACGGTGCCTCGGAGCTGCGGGTCTTCTGGCAGGTCGTGCTGCCCAACGCCCGGCCCGCCCTCATGACCCTGGCGATCTTCGTCTTCGTCAACAACTGGAACGACCTGCTCTGGCCGCTGGTCTTCACCACCGAACAGGAGATGAGCACCATCACCTCTGGACTGACCCTGCTCACCGGCCCCGGGGGCATCGTGCCCTACGGCGTCATGATGGCGGGGGCCCTCGTCGCCGTCGTCCCGCTCGTGCTCGCCTTCATGCTGGTGCAGCGCAAGTTCATCGAGTCCATCGCCACGACGGGGCTCAAGTGACGGGCCCCGCGCGCGCCCCGCGCTGGTACGAGGACGGCGCCCTGCACTTCGGCCTCGGCATCGAGGACACCTTCGTGCCGCAGACCCGGCCGGGCGAGCGGGCGATCGACGAGTACGAGCTCACGGACCACTACGGCCGGTTCCACGAGGACCTCGGGCTGGCCGTCGACGCCGGAGCGACCTTCCTGCGCTGGGGCGTGCCGTGGTATCGGGTCGCCCCCGCGCCGGGCGAGTGGGACTGGTCGTGGGTGGACCGTGTCGTCGACCGCTTCGGCGAGCTCGGGCTGCGCCCGGTGATCGACCTGCTCCACTACGGCACGCCGCTGTGGCTGGAGGGACAGTTCGCCCACCCCGACTACCCGAAGGTCGTCGCCGAGTACGCGGTGGCGTTCGCCGAGCGGTACGGCGACCGGGTGACCGACTACACGCCCGTCAACGAGCCCATGATCCACGCGCTGTTCAGCGGCGCGTACGGGTACTGGCCTCCGTACCTCACCGGCGACCGGGGCCTGACCACGATGGTCGGGGCCCTGGCCGAGGGCTTCGTGCGCACCCAGCAGGGGATCGCCGAGACGCTCGGCCCCCGCGCCACGTTCCTGCACGTGGACGCCTCCATGCGGTACGCGGGGGACGTCACGGGCGAGCACCGCGCGCAGGTCGAGCGCCTGCGGCACCAGGCCCACCTCGTCGAGGACCTGGTGACCGGCCGGGTCGACGACGCGCACCCGCTCGTGGGTCTCCTGCGCGCCGGGGGCTTCGACGACGCCACGCTGTCCTGGTTCGCGGAGCAGGCGGTGCGCCCCGACGTCATGGGGATGAACTACTACCCCCGCATCTCCACCGAGGTGTTCGAGGAGGGCGTCCACCACGGCGGCGGGTTCGCCGACCCCCGCCCGGCGCAGGACGCCGGCGTCGAGGGTCTCGTCGAGGTGCTCACCGAGGCCGAGCGACGGCACGGGGTGCCCGTGATGCTCACCGAGACCTCCGTGACCGCGCCCGAGGCCGACCGCATCGCGTGGCTGCACGAGTCCGTCGCGGCGATCCGCCGCCTCCGGGCCGACGGGCACGAGATCGTCGGCTACACGTGGTGGCCGGTGTTCGACATGTACGAGTGGACGTACCGCCACGGCACCGGCCCTCGCGAGGACTACCTCCTCACCATGGGGCTGTGGGACCTGGTCGAGGACGGCGCCGGCGGGCTCGACCGCCGGCGGACGCCCGTCGCGGACACCTACCGCGAGCTCGCCACCGACCGCGAGGCCAACCTCGGCCGCACGGTGTGACGCCCTGCCCGGCCGACACCCGCCGTGGACGCGGTGTCAGCCGGGCTGCTCGTCCAGGAGCGTGCCCGCCGCGTGCGCCTCGAAGAGCGCGGACGCGGCGTCGGCGTCGCCGTCGTCGAGGACGTCGAGCAGGCTGCGGTGCCAGTCGGCCACCTGGTGCCAGTCGCCCGTGAACTCGGGGTCGCCGAGCAGGTGCATGGACCGCAGGCTGGGCTCGATGATGTCCCACATGCGCGGCAGGTAGGTGTTGCCGCTGGCCTCGATGACGGCGCGGTGGAAGCCGAAGTCGAGCTCGCGGAACGCGGGCAGGTCGGCCGCGTCGACGGCGCCGTGCATCTCGTCGATGACCTTCTCCAGGCTGGAGCGCGTCTCGGGGGCGAGCTGCCCGCACGCGAGCCGCCCGGCCAGCGCCTCGAGGGCCACGCGCGCCTGCTTGGCCTGCTGCGCCTCCTCGTCGGAGTACTGCGCCACGAAGTTGCCCTGGTGGCGCACGTGCGTCACGAGCCCCTCGTGGGCGAGGCGCTTGAGCGCGTCGCGCACGGGCGCCTGGCTGACCTGGAGGCGGCGGGCGAGCTGCGACTCGACGAGCTGCTCCCCCGGTTCGAGCTGCGACGTCTTGATCATCGACTTCACGAGGTCGTAGATCTGGTCCGACAGGAGCCCCCGCTCCAGGCCGCTGATCGAGCTGAGCGCGTCCGTCATCCCTGCACCTTAACGCCATTATCGACAATCGTTTGTGCCCCGCTGGACGCCTCGCGGGAAGCGGCGAGCCAGGCGTCCGCGATGATCCGCGACGCCGGGGGCGTCGGGTGCACGCCGTCCGGGGCGAGCGCCGCGGCCCCGACGTCCTGCGCCGCGCGGGTCAGCAGCGGGTGCAGCGGCACCAGCGCGGCCCCGGTCTCGGCGGCCAGCCGTGCGACGACGTCCCGCTTGCCGTCGAGGTCCTCCAGCCAGCCCTCCTGCTCGGGGCGCACGGGCAGCAGGAACGGCTCGACGAGCACGAGCCGCGGGCTGCCCGGCACCCGAGCGAGCAGCCGCCGGTAGGTCGCCTCGAACGCCTCGGCGCTGGTCGGGTCGTCGGCATCGAACCGGCGCCAGGTGTCGTTGACGCCCACGTACACGGTGAGGACGTCGGGGGCGGTCGGCACGACGTCGCGCTCCCACCGCTCCTCGAGGTCGACGGCGCGGTTGCCGCCGATGCCCAGGTTCACCACGACGGCGTCCGGCCGGTCGGCCGCGACGAGGGAGACGTAGCCGTCGCCGAGCGACGCAGCGTCGGCGCGGTCGCGGCCGGCGTCGGTGATGGAGTCCCCGACGAAGACGAGGCGTTCGGGGGCGGCACTGCTGGTCATGAGCTCTCCTTCGAGTGGCGGACGGGTCCGACCGTAGCGGGTCGGGGCCGCCGTCACCTCATTGTCAGCGATTATCGATTAATGTAGCCTGCCGGTGCTTGACGATCCGGGCGCGCCGCACCCTGCGTCGCACCCGACTACCCGTGACCACACGAGAGGTCGGAGCACTCGCAATGAAGCGACCACTGTCAGCACTGCTGCTGACGTCCCTGCTCGTCGCAGGGACCCAGACGGCGGCCCACGCCGAACCACCCCCGCACTCCGCACCGCAGTCCAAGGCCGGGGCGACGTTCTTCGTCTCCCCCGACGGCGACGACGACGCGAGCGGCCGCAGCGAGAACCAGCCGCTGCGCACGCTCGAGGGCGCCCGCGACGCGATCCGCGCGCTCAAGGCCGACGAGGGGCTGCCGGACCGCGGCGTCACCGTCTACCTCCGTGAGGGCACGTACGAGCGCTCGGAGTCCTTCCTCCTCGGCGAGGAGGACTCGGGCACCGCGGACGCCCCCATCACCTACCGCTCCTACCCGGGCGAGCGGGCCACGCTCTCGGGCGGCAAGGAGCTGCCCTACGACGGCTTCTCCCCCGTGACCGACCAGGCCGTGCTGGACCGGATCATCGAGACGTCCGCGCGCGACGACGTCCTGCAGATCGACCTGCGCGAGCTCGGCATCGACGACTACGGCCAGCTCAGCCGGCACGGCTACTGGAAGGCCAACGACGTCAGCACGACGCCGCCCATGGAGCTGTACGTGGACGGCGAGGACATGACCCTCGCACGCTGGCCCAACGCCGGCGCCGCGAAGGACACGGTCCAGATGAACAAGATCGTCGACCCCGGCCCCACCAAGGACGACGCCGACCTCCAGGAGCGCGGCGGCACGTTCAGCTACTCCTACGACCGCCCGCAGTACTGGGGCGACGCGAAGGACGTCTGGCTGGACGGCATCTTCGGCCAGAGCTGGGAGTGGTCGTACAACAAGGTCGACACGATCGACACCGACGCGCGCACCATCACGCTGCGGTACGGCGAGATGTCCGGCCTCATGAAGACCTGGTACCCGGACTTCCACTTCGTGCAGAACCTGCTCGAGGAGCTCGACGCGCCGGGCGAGTACTACATCGACCGCGACGTCGGGAAGCTCTACCTGGTGCCGAACGCGTCGTTCCTCGCCGAGCGCGGGGCGCCGGTCGTCACGACGCTCGACGAGCCGATGATCCGCACCGACGGCGCGTCGTACGTGACGTTCGACGACCTGGTCCTCGAGTACGGGCGCGCGCTGGGCGCGGTCATCCTCGGCGGCAGCCACGTGACGATCTCGAACAGCGACATCCAGAACTTCGCCGACGGCGGCGTGTCGATCAACTCGCCGGGGCGGTACACCTACGACGGCATCCCGGTGAACCGGGGCGGCCGCGACCATGCCGTGGTGTCCAGCGACATCCGGCACGTGGGCGGCGTCGGCATCGTGCTGCAGGGCGGCGACAAGAAGACCCTGGAGCCGGGGCGCAACCGCGTGGAGAACTCCCACATCCACGACTTCGCCTACTACCACAAGGCCTACAACCCGGGCGTGATGTTCGACGGCGTCGGGAACGTCGCGCGCGGCAACGAGATCAACGACGCGCCGCACCCGGGCGTCATCGTGCACGGCAACGACCACCTGTTCGAGCAGAACGAGGTCTACGACGTCTGCAAGACGTTCCAGGACCTCGGCGCGATCTACATGAACTCGGGCAAGACGCCGCAGCAGCGCGGGCACGTGTTCCGGCAGAACTACTTCCACGACATCGGCCTGGGCAAGGACGGCGTCGAGGGCATCTACGCCGACAACTTCACGTGGGACCTGAACATCGAGCAGAACGTGTTCGTGGACATGGGCAACGACGCGATCAAGTCCGGCTCGGCCGACTACATCGACGCCGTGAACAACGTGTTCGTCGACACCAAGGTGCCCTACGACAACTACACGCAGTGGATGGGCGACGGGCCGGGCAACTCCGTGGACTCGCACTACATGGAGGACTGGAAGAAGGTGTTCGCCGACAACGACGACTTCGTCGGCACGCCGTACCTGGAGAAGTACCCCGAGCTGGCGCACTTCTTCGAGGACAACCACTACTTCCCCGACCACAGCTCGTTCGCGCGCAACGTGGTGTGGAACCCGGACCGCGCCCGGAACCCGGACGTCAACGCGCACGGCGCGCTCGACACGAAGAACCTGCTCAACTACGGGTCCGGCGACGACGCCAACTGGGTGACGGACGACGACCCGGGCTTCGTGGACGCGGCGAAGGGCGACTACACGCTGCGCGAGGACTCCGCCGTCTTCGACCAGATCCCCGGCTTCGAGGCCATCCCGTTCGGCGAGATCGGCACCGACGGTCACGTCGGCCAGTCGCTGACGCCGGACAGCGTGGCCCTGGAGTCGCTGGCGCTGCCCGCGGACCAGCTGTCGGTCACCCTCGGCGACGAGGTCTCCGTGGCCGCGCAGGCGGTGCCGTGGAACGCGACCCAGCAGGCCGTCACGTACACCTCCAGCGACCCGGAGGTCGCGGCCGTCACCGCGGCGGGGATCCTCACCGCCGTCGGGCCGGGCGAGGTGACGGTGACCGCGGAGGCGAAGGCCGACGCGGGCATCCGCGACGAGATGACCGTGACGGTGGCCGCCGGCGACGGGGTGCTGCACTCGACGGACTTCGAGACGGGGGCGAACGGCTGGCCCACCGACCCGAACCGCGCGATCGTCGACGACGGCACGGGCGACCACGTCTACCGGATCAAGAACGGCGCCAACGCCCAGCTGGGCCGCTCGTTCTCCGAGTACGCGCTCGACTTCACCGTGACGACGCCGGCCCAGGTGCCGGAGGGCGGCCAGCTGCTCGTCTACGACCGCACCGGCAGCACGCCGGGCGGGTACGTCCGCTACCGCCACGCGGCGGCCGGCTCGACGTGGACGATCTTCGACTCCGCGTGGGGCACGGTGCAGGAGACGACGCTCCCCGCGGGCGAGGGCCTGGAGCCGGGCACGCAGTACGACGTGCGGGTCGTGGTGACGGCCGGCGGCGTCCGCGTGCTGCTCGACGGCGCGGAGGTCGTGAAGGGCGCCAACCCGGCCCCCGAGGCCGCCGGCAAGGTCGGCTTCTACGTGCAGGGCTTCGCGTCGCTGGACCTCGACGACGTGCGGTTCTCGCTCGTGGGCGTCGACCCGGACGGGCTGACGCTGGCGCCGTCCGAGGCGACGATCGAGCCGGGCGAGACGCACCCGGTCGCGCCGTCGTTCACGCCGGCGGACGCCACCCGCACCGGGCTGGAGTGGACGTCGAGCGACGAGGCCGTCGCGACCGTGGACGCCCAGGGCGTGGTCCGCGGCGTCGGCGCCGGCACCGCGACGATCACCGCGACGTCGACGGCGGTGCCCGACCTGGCCGCGTCGTCGACCGTCACCGTGCAGGCGGCGGACCACCCGGTGACCGACCTGGGCGCCGAGATCCTCGACCCGGCGGCCTGGGCCCCGGGCGAGGGGGTGACGGTGGCCGACGGCGCGGCCCACCTGGCGCCACGCGGCGCCTGGAGCCTCGCGCCGAAGCAGTTCGGCGACGAGCTGCTCCGGTTCGACACCACGGTCGGCGCGTTCAACGGCGGCTGGTTCGGGTTCTCCGTGCGGTCGAAGACCGCGGGCGACCCGGTGTGGACCAACAGCAGCTCGGGCTACCTGGTGGTGATCAAGGAGGACGTCATCGAGATGCAGCGGTGGAGCCCCGCCGTCTTCATGGTCGACACGTTCCCCAACACGGTGATCGAGCCGAGCTCGACCCACGAGGTCACGTTCGGCGCGGTCGACGTGGAGGGCGGCACGCGCGTGGTGCTGCGCGTCGACGGCGAGCCGGTGTGGAGCTGGCTCGACGACACCGCCGACAGCCCTCTGGCCGGCGACGGGTACTTCACCGCGTACCGGCAGGGCCCCGCGGGCGAGATGAGCATCGCCCCCACCGCCGGTTGAGCCTGTCGAAACCCGGCTGATTGAGCCTGTCGAAATCCCGGTGCACGGATTTCGACAGGCTCAATCACCGCAACGGGGTTTCGACAGGCTCTCTCGGCGCGTCCCTTCGCTATCTTGTTGGCGTGAGCGCCAACAACAGCGGGGCACGGCCGCCCCGGCGCCGGCGCCGCTCCCCCGAGCAGGCACGGCAGGAGATCCTCGACGCCGCCACGGCGCTCGTCGCCGAGCACGGCCCGGACGGCGTCACGCTCGCGCGTGTGGCCCGGGCCGCCGGCGTGACCCGCGGGCTCGTGAGCCACTACTTCGGCACGTACGCCGGCCTCGTCCGGGAGGTGCTGCGCCAGGAGGACGCCCGCCATCGCGAGCGCGTCCTGGCCCGGGTGCGGGACGACGCCGGCGTGCCGTACGCGGCCCGCATGCTCGACGTCGTCTTCGCCACGCTCGCGGACGAGCAGTACCTGCGCCTGTGGACCTGGTCCGCGCTGCACCCGGAGCACGGGACGATCGCCGCCGGCGGGCTCGCGGGCATCGCGGACACGATGGAGGCCGGGCTGCGCGCCGCGCTGCCCGCCGAGCGGGTGCCGTCCCGCGACCGGGTCGAGGCCGTCCTGCTGCTGGGCATGGCGGGCGCCTACGGCTACGCGCTCGGCGGGCGGTCCTGGCAGTCGGCGCTCGGCCACGACCCGGACGACCCCCGGCGCGCCGAGAACTTCCGGGACGCGCTCACCCGAGCCGTCGCGGCGCACCTGGTCGCCGAGGAGGAGTCCTGATGGACGAGCTCCCCCCGCAGGTCCTCGTGGGCCTCGTGACGCTCGCGGTCATCGTCCTCGTGCGGCTGCGCGCGCGCCCGGTGCGTGTACGCCGCCTCGTCGTCGGCCCGTGCGTCGTCGTCCTGGTCGGCGCGTTCCTGCTGGTGCCGTGGGTGGCCGCGGGCACCGGCAGCGTCGGGGCGACCGTGGTCGTCGCCCTCGCCGACCTCGTGCTCACGGTCGGGCTCGGCGTGGCGCGCGGCGCGACGGTCCAGGTGGAGCGCGGCGCGGCCGGGAGGGTCGAGTACCGCTACACGGGGCTGACGGTGGTGCTGTGGGTGGTCTCCGTCGCCCTGCGCTTCTCGCTGGCCGGCGCCGGCGCGCGGCTCGACGCCGCACCGGCCGTGACCGAGGGCAGCGTGCTGCTCGCGCTCGGGATCTCGCTGCTGGTGCAGAACCTCGTCGTGGCGCGCGCCGCCCGGGCCCGTCAGCCCTTGACCGAGCCCAGCATCACGCCCGACACGAAGAACCTCTGGACGAAGGGGTAGACGCACAGGATCGGCACGATCGTGAGGATCATCGTGACCGCCTGGATGTTCGCCGACACGGCCTGCGTGGTGGCCCCGACCGCGGCCGCGCCCTCGGACGCCGTCGTCGAGGCGCCCGCGATGAGGTTGCGCAGGAACAGGGTGACCGGGAACAGGTCGTTCTTGTCGAGGTACAGGAACGCGGCGAACCAGTCGTTCCAGTAGGCCACGGAGTAGAACAGCACCATCGTGGCGAGCACGGCCTTCGACAGCGGCAGCACGATGCGGCCGAAGATCCCGAACCAGCCCAGGCCGTCGATCTGCGCGGCCTCCTCCAGCTCCTGGGGGAGGTTCTCGAAGAACGACTTCATCACCAGCAGGTTGAACACCGACACCGCACCGGGCAGCACGACCGCCCACATCGTGTTCTTGAGCCCGAGCGACGAGATCAGCACGTAGTTCGGCACCAGGCCGCCGTTGAAGAACATCGTGAAGACGGCGATCCCGATGAGCACCCCGCGGCCGCGCAGGTGCTTCTTGGAGATCACGAACGCGAACGTGGTGGTCAGCACCATCGCGATCGTCGTGCCGACGAGCGTGTAGACGAGCGTGTTGCGGTAGCTGGTCCAGAACATCTGGTCCTGCGCCACCGCGTGGTAGGTGTCGAGGTTGAAGCCCACCGGCCAGAAGCTCACCAGGCCGGCCTTGATCGCCCCCGGGCTGCTGAACGACTGCGCCAGCACGGTGACGAACGGGTAGAGCATGAACAGCGACACCACCACCAGCGCCACCGTGTTGAACACCGTGAACGCCCGGTACCCCCGGGTGTCCCGCGCCCCGACCGGCTTCCCTGGCCGGGCCAGGCCGCCGGGTAGCGACATCCCGCTCTGCGTCACCACAGGCTTGCTCCCACCACTCGTCGCGAGATGAAGTTGGCGCTCAGCACCATCACCAGGCCGATGCACGCCTGGAAGAGGCCGATGGCGGCCGCGTAGCTGAGGTTGTTGGACACCAGGCCGACCCGGTACAGGTACGTCGAGATGACGTCGGCCGTCGAATACGTCAGCGGGTTGTAGAGCAGCAGGACCTTCTCGAAGCCGACGTTGAGGAACGTGCCGATGTTGAGGATGAGCAGCGTGATCATCGTCGGGCGGATGCCCGGGATCGTGACGTGCCAGGTCTGCTTCCACCGGTTCGCGCCGTCGATGCGCGCCGCCTCGTAGAGGGACCCGTCCACGGTGGTCAGCGCGGCGAGGTAGAGGATCGTGCCCCAGCCGACGGTCTGCCAGACCTCCGAACCCACGTAGATCGTGCGGAACCACTCCGCCCGCTGCAGGAACGGGATCCCCTGGCCGCCGAGCCCCTCGATGATCTGGTTGACCGTGCCCTGCAGCGACAGCAGCTGCATGACCATGCCCGCCACGATCACCAGCGACAGGAAGTGCGGCAGGTAGGAGATCGACTGGATGGTCCGCTTGAACGCCTTCTTGCGCACCTCGTTGAGGAGCAGCGCCAGCACGATCGGCAACGGGAAGCAGACCACGAGCGTCAGCCCGCCGAGGATCGCCGTGTTGGCGAACACGTGCCAGAACGTCGGGTCGTGGATGAACATGTCCACGTACCGCAGGCCCACCCACTGCTCGCCGAAGATGCTCCCGCCGGGCCGGAACTGGCGGAACGCGATGACGTTCCCCAGCATCGGCACGTAGCGGAAGACGACGAGGAACAGCACCGGCACGACGGCCAGGGCGTACAGCTGCCAGTCGCGGCGCAGGGTCAGCCGCCACGACCGGCGGGCGGGCCGCGTGCCCACGGGTCCGTCGGGCACGGTGGCGGGCCCGGCCGCCGCCCGATCCAACGTCACGCTCATGCGTCGCTCCTTCGTGAGCTCCCGGAGGCCAGGGCTAGTTCTTCGCCGCGAAGCGCTGCTGCGCCCCGTTGACGAGGTCGAGGTAGCCCTGCAGGTTCTGCCCCTCGAGCTCGCCCACGTAGGCGTCCCACTCCGACAGCGGCCGGTCGCCGAGGATGAACTTGAGCGTGTTCGTGTCCACGGTGTCCTTGAGCGGGGTGGCCAGCAGCGACGCCTGCTCCAGCTCCGCGTCGTCCAGCGGCGCGGGCGGGAACGGGTCGCGGGGCGTCCTGGTCTCGAGCACCGTGTCCATGTACTCGACGAACTGCTCGGAGCTGTAGGACTCCTTGAGCGCCCGCGACTCGGTCGACTCCGCGAGGAACGTCGAGAACCCGAGGTCCTTCTGCAGGTCGGTCTTGCCGTCCGGGTTGATGTTGAAGGCGTCGAGCGAGTAGTCGGGGTCGATCGTGATCGTGCCGTCGGCGTCCTTGGTGTAGGTCTCGCCCTCGATGCCCCAGCGCAGCATCTCGCGCGCGTCGGGGCTGTAGTACAGCCAGTCGAGGAACTGCACCATGGCCACGAAGTTCGGGCTGTCCTTGGCCTCGGCGCTCAGCATGAACCCGTGCCAGAAGTTGCGGGGCTCCACGACCTGGCCGGCAGGCCCGCCGGGCGGGGCGATCTGGATCAGCTCGACGTCGGCGTCGGGGTCGGCCGCCTTCAGCGCGGTGCGGAACTCCTCGACGGTGCCCGAGGACCCGGAGGCGGCGAAGACGGCGCTGTTCGCCACCTTCTCGGAGACGTCGCCGCCGCCGCTGCCGTCGTTCGACGCGGTGAGCGACTCCGGGTCGAGCAGCCCGTCCTCGACGAGGCCGTGGAAGTACTCGACCATCTCCTGGTAGCCGTCCGAGGTCGCGGCGTACCTGAACTCGCCGGCCCCCTCGTCCCAGAACGTGCCGTTGCCGAAGCCCCAGCCGCCCACCGTGCCGAACGCGTGCGCGGCGTAGTTGAGCAGCGACTGCCCCTCGAAGCCGTCCGCGAGCGGGTACGACTCCGGGTGCTTCTCCTTGATCTTCGCCAGGGCGTCGCGGAGCTCGTCCCAGGTCTCGGGCGTCTTCGCGCCGACCTCGTCGAAGACGTCCTTGCGGATGATCATCGAGAAGACCGGGACCGAGACCTCCTGCAGGCCGGGCACCATGTAGTACTTGCCGTCGTCCTGGCGGAGGTTGTCGATCATGTCGCCGAGGTCCCACTCCTCGACGTACTTCTGGAAGTTCGGCATGAGGTCGACGTAGTCGCTCATCGGCAGCACCGCGCCGGACGACACGAACGGCGCGTCCTCGCCCGTGTACACGAGCGGGATGATCTGCGGCGCGTCGCCCGCGCTGATGAGCAGGCTGCGCTTCTCGGTGGCGTCGCTGAACGGGATGTTGGTGGGCTCGAGCGTGACGTTCGTCCGCTTCTCGATCTCGTCGAAGAGGCGCCAGGAGTCCTTGATCGGCAGGTCGGGCCAGTCGGTCCACAGGATCGAGAAGTCGAGCGGCTCGGTCGCCGTGAACTGCTGGTCGGCCGCGAAGTCGGTCATCGACCCCGCGGTGTTCTCCGACCCGGCCCCGTCCTCCTCGCCCTCGTCGCTGCCGCAGGCGGCGAGGAGGAGCATCGAGGTCGCGGCGAGCGCCGCCGTGCCGAGCTGCCATGGCCGACGGTGCGCCCGCGGCGTCAGATCACGCGTCATGTGTCTCCCCTTCGAGAACCCGAGCCGCACTGCCCGAGCGATTTTAGCGTTAAACTAGAGCCCTGCTCGGGGCCCGTCAACCCCTGTCTCACGAGAGTCAGCGCGCGAGACGCGCCTCGACGGCGTGCTCGCCGACCGCCAGGTCGACGGTCGCCGAGCCCGCGCCGCAGCGCGCCTCGTACCGGCCGGCGAAGCCCTCGACCTCTATCCGACCCTCGGCGTCGGTGCGCGCCGGCGCCGGGTCCGTCCACCACGCGCCGCGCACCAGCGACCGCAGCGCGTCGTAGGCCGGCTTCGGCGTGCCGTCCGCGCGCACCAGCCCCGCCGGCGCGCCCAGCCACGCGCCGCCGTCGCCCATCCCCCAGTAGGTGATCGACTCGACTGCCGGGTGGGACACGAGCGTCATGTAGTGCCGCACCACGTCCTGGGCCTGGCGCGCCTCGCCCTCCGGCATGGAGGGCCACTCGGCGGGCTGGAAGTCGTTGAGGTCCACGACGTCGGGCGGCATGAGGTCGCCCGAGACGAGCGTCGTCTCCGTCCAGTGCAGCGGCAGCCCGAACCGGGCGAACCGATCGCAGATCTCCAGGAGCTCGTCGGCGCCGCGGGCGCCCTGGTGCATGTGCGACTGCAGCCCGATCGCGTCGATCCGCACCCCGGCCTCGAGCAGCTCCTCGATCAGCCGCTCGTACTCGGCGCCCAGGTCGAAGTCGTTGACGAGCAGCCGCGGCGACGTGCCCTGGGCGCGCGCCTCGTCCACCGCCAACCGCACCATCTCGACGCGCCCGAGGCGGGCGCACAGCCGGCTGACCGCGTTGGGGACGCCGTCCGGCTCGTTGTCGAACCGCGGCATGATCACCACCTCGTTGATGGCGTCCCATGTGTCGATCAGACCCGCGAGGTCGCGCACCTCCCGGCGCACGCGGCCGCGCAGCAGACGCTCGGCCTCGTCCAGCGGCAGACGGTCGACCCACGGCGCCTTGACGGTGTGCCACACCAGGGGGTGCCCCTTGAGGCGCACCCCCCGGTCGGCGAGCCAGCGCGCCGCGGCCGTGAGGTCCGCGAGCGCCGTCTCCCCGGGGCGGGGCTCGTACCGCCCCCAGTAGACGGGCAGCGTCGCGGTGTCGAAGAGCCCGAGCCACAGGTCCTGGTACGCCGCGTCCGCGTCGGCCACCTCGAAGGCGGCGCAGCCGAACTCGAACGCGTGCCGCACCTGGCGCACCGTCACGTCCTGGTGCGCCAGGGGCAGGCCGTCCGACCCGCGCAGGGTCACGGTCGACCGTGTGCGGCGGTGCTCCAGACCGGTCACACGGCCCCCGCGCCGCGGCCACCGTGCCAGGCCGCCTCCGACGTGAGCGGCACGAGCGGCGGCACCTCGGGCGCGCTGGTCAGCTCGACGCGCCGGCCGGAGTCGGCGGAGTCCAGCAGGCCCGTCATGATCTCCATGACGTGCAGCCCGACGTCGCCGCCGGCGCGCGGGGCGGGCGGCGCGTCGCCGAGGCCCGCCGCGCCGACCATCTCCAGCAGCCCGACGCCGCGACCGGCGCCCTCGAACCCGGCGCTCGGAGGGAGCACCTCCCACTCACGGCCGCCGAGGGTCCGCAGCTCCACATCGCCGTCGAAGCGGTTGGGGTCCGGCACGACGAGCGACCCCTCGGTGCCGTGCACCTCGATCGGCCTGGAGTGCGAGCCCACCGCGTCGAAGCTCACCGTCACGGTGGACAGCGCACCGCTCGCGTGGCCCAGGACTCCGGTCACGTGCGTGGCGACCTGCACCGGCACGCGCTCGCCGGCGCGGGGCCCGGAGGCGATGGTGCGCTCGTCCCGCGACCGCGACGCCGCGCCCTGCACCCACGCCACGGGCCCCAGGATCTGCACCAGGCTCGTGAGGTAGTACGGGCCCATGTCCAGCAGCGGGCCGCCGCCGGGCGCGTAGTAGAAGTCGGGCTGCGGGTGCCACGCCTCGTGCCCGGGCGAGACCCACGTCGCGACGGCGGCGGTCGGCGTGCCGATCCGCCCCTCGGCGACGGCGGCCCGGGCGGTCTGCACGCCCGTGCCGAGCACGGTGTCCGGGGCGCAGCCCACGCGGGTGCCCGCCGCCTGCGCCGCGGCCATCACCTCGCGCGACGCCTCCAGGTCCACCGCGAGCGGCTTCTCGCCGTAGCGGTCGACGCCGGCCGCGGCGCAGGCCTTCGCGACGTGCGCGTGCACGCCGGGCGTCGTGAGGTCCAGCACGACCGACACCTCGTCGTCCGCGACGAGGGCGTCGAGGTCCGGGGCCACGCGCGCGCCGGGCAGCTCGGCGGCGACCGCCTCCGCCCGCGCCCGGTCCAGGTCCGTCACGGCGACGACCCGCGCCCGCGGGTGACCGGCCAGCGTGTCCAGGTACTGGCGCGAGATGACGCCGAGCCCCACGATCCCGATGCCCACCTCGCCCGACGCCTCGTTCACCGGCTCGCCCACAGCAGCCCCCTCTCCACGATCGTCCGTACGGTCGGGTTCTCGAGCACGTCCACCGAGTGCCCCGGCGTCGCGACGAACACGCGCCCCGCGCCCCACTGCCGCGTCCAGACCGCCGGCGACGTCACCGGGCGGTGCCACGGGTGCCACTCCGGCGCCGGGTGCGTCGTGGTGGCGAGGACGTCGATGAGGTCGTCGTGCAGCACCCAGTACTGCTCGGTCTCGAGCTCGACGTCGTCCAGGCCGGCGGTGACGGGGTGCTCCCGGCCGAGATCGGTGAGCTCCACCGTGTGCCGCAGGTAGTTGTCGCTCGCGTCCCCCTGCCGCAGGTGCGGCTCCTTGCCCGGGTGGGTCGCGAACTGCCCGCCCACCAGCTGCAGGTAGTCCGAGCTCGCGCGGTAGGAGTCGGCGATGCCGCCGTGCCACCCCGCCAGGCCGGTGCCCGCCTCGACCGCCGCGCGCAGCCCCTGCAGCGCGGGGCCGCTGATCTGCGACATCGTCACGCACTGCAGCACCAGGTCGGTCGCTGCCATCGTGTCGGCGTCGGCGTACACCTCGTTGTCCGTCTCGACCCGCACCTCGAACCCCTGCTCGCGCAGGAAGGGGAGGAACAGGTCCGTAGCTGCCTCGGGCTGATGGCCGTCCCATCCGCCGCGCACCACGAGCGCTCGTCGCGTCATACGTCTCCTTCGTCGTGTGTCGTCCGCCGACCCTTTCAGAGCCGAGCAAGCCCTTTCCACTCGCCGCGCTGGAGCGGGAGCACGGCGCCGTGCTTGGTGTGCGGGGGTATGTGCAGCTCGTCGTCCGGCACGGGCACCCACTCCCCCGACGCGATGTCGGTCGTGGTCAGCGCCCGGTACCCCTGCGGGGGCGTCCCGTACTGGTCCACCCACAGGTACCACCGGCGGCCGTCGTGCGTGGGGAAGACCAGCGGCCCCTCGACCGCCGGGCCGAAGCCCTGCCCGAGCCCGGTCGCGAGCGTCCGGAACGCGGGGTGGAAGAACGACGCCCCGACCTGGTGGAACACCTGCCACGACCCGGGCGCGGCGTCGTCCTGCTTCGCGAAGCGGTGCACCTGACCGCCGGCGCGCACCGCCGTCATGTCGATCACCCCGCCGGGCAGCTCCAGGTACGGCTCGGCAGGCGTGAAGCTGCGGAAGTCGCGGGTGGTGGTCGTCATGATCCGCGGCACGCACGGGCCCTCGTGCGCGGGGTCGTCCTCCACGTACAGGGCGGCCGCGAAGTGCAGCACGAAGACCCCCGTGTCCTCGTCGTAGAAGGCCTCCGGCGCCCACGCCATGCCGGCGTGCGGCGGCGCGACCGTCACGAGCCGCGGCTCCGACCACGTCAGGAGATCCGGCGAGTCCCAGACGACGACGTCCCGGCTGCCGTGCCGCCGGAACTCCTCCCAGTCCGGGCCCTCCGGCCGCCACACCCGCAGGTCCGTGGCCACGAGGTGGAACCCGGTGCCGTCCGGCCGGCGCACGACGTGCGGGTCGCGCACCCCGGTGGTGCCGGCGCGGCTCTCGAGCAACGGCTCGCCGCCGCGGAGCCGGCGCCAGCGCAGCGGGTCGTCGCCCTCGCTGAGGCTGAGGTGCACGCGCTCCCCGTGCCCGGCGCTGTCCTCCACGAAGTGCACCAGGAGATAGCCGTACGGATCGTCGGCGCGCATCGTCGGGACCCTTCTGGTTTATCGTTAATCCGCCACGACCCTGACACGGCTCCCCGGCACCGTCAAGGTCGGCACGACGGCGGCGGCGACGGCCTGGCAGGATCACCCCGGGAGGTGCCGCATGGTCACGATGAGCGACGTCGCGCGCGAGGCGGGCGTGTCGATGATGACCGTCTCCAACGTGCTCACCGGCCGCAAGCGCGTGGGCGAGCCGACGCGCGACCGGGTGCTCGCGGCGGTGGAGTCGCTGGGGTACGAGGTGAACCTCACCGCCCGCCACCTGCGCGCCGGGCGCACGGACACCGTGGCCCTCATCGTGCCGAGCTTCCACGACTACTTCGCCGAGGTCGCGGACCGGATCGCCCCGCTGATCGAGGCCGGCGGGCGGCACCTCGTGCTCGAGCGCACGAGCGCCGACGCCCGAAGCGAGATGGAGTCGCTGAGCGTCCCGCGCCTGCAGATGTACGACGGCGTCTTCCTCTCGGTGGCCGGGCTGGACGGCGACGAGCTCGACCGGGTGCCGGCCTCCGCCCCGATCGTGCTGCTGGGCGAGCGGGAGGTGCCCGCGCGGTTCGACCACGTCCGGCTCGACAACGTCGGGGGCGCCCGCCTCGCGACGGCGCACCTGCTCGAGCGCGGCGCCCGCCGGGTGCTCGCCCTCGGCGGCAGCGTCGAGCCGTCCACCGGCATGGAGTCCGACCGCCGCGCCGGCTGGGCGGAGGCGCACCGGGAGGCGGGCCTGACCCCCGACGAGGACCTGGTGGTGTCGTTGGACGACTTCACCGCCGAGGCGGCGCACCACGCGGTCGGCCGGGTGCTCGACGACGGCGTGCCGTTCGACGGCGTCTTCGCCGTCAACGACACCGCGGCGTTCGGCGCCCTCGCGGCGCTGACGGAGCGCGGCGTGAGCGTTCCCGACCAGGTCCAGCTCGCCGGGTTCGACAACCTCGACGTGTCGCGCTTCGTCCCGCCGGGGATCACCTCCGTCGACCCCGGCTACGACGTCGTGGCCGCCACCGCGGTGCGCCTGCTCGAGCGACGGATGGCGGGCAGCGACGCGCCGCGCGAGCACGTGACCACCCCGGTCCGCCTGGTGGAGCGGGGCTCGACGCGGCCCGACGTCTAGTGGGTGGAGACCGGAACCGTGTAGAGGCTCGGTGTGCAACCCAGCTCTCCGGGCTCGACGAGAACCTTGTCGAAGGCGGTGAACCGCCACGTGTGCCCGCCGTCCGGCCGCACCGCCACGATGCAGTCGCGCGCCTGGGTGACGCCCACGGCCGCGACCAGCTCGTCCGCCGCCCGCTCCGCCCGGACGACGTCGACACCCGGGAAGACTGCCCGCAGGGCCGCCTCCGCGTCCTCGGGGCCGGCTCCGTCGGGGAGCTCGTCCAGCACCTGTCGCACCTCGTCGCTCTCCTCGACGCCGAGGGACGGGAGCGGGGTCGGCGAGGGCTGCGCAGGTGACAGGTCCCCCGGGCAGTCGACCTCGTCGTAGTCGGCGATGTCGTCCGGGTCCGGCGCCCGGACCGCGTACCGCCAGCAGGTCCTCGAGCTCCCCGCGTCGCGGCCTGCGTCTCCCATGACGCTGTCGATCTGTGCGACGTCGACCGACACGGCGAGGTCGATCAGCGCCCCTTCCTGGTCGCCGGAGGACCCGTGCCAGGCCAGGGGGACTACCGAGATGGACACACCGGCGGCGACTTCCGGCAGCCGCGGCGACACGATGGCGCGGCGTTGGACGATGGCGGCCGCGTCGGCGGGTTCGTCGTAGGAGGGTTCGACGTCGTCCGCGATCCCGATCGCGACGCGCTCCCCGAGCTCAGCAGCCAGTGCCTCGCCGTCGTCCGCGACGAACCCGCCGAGAGCGCCCCGCAGGACCCCGTCGGCTCTCACGGACTCGTCGACCAGGGTGTTCACGACGTAGATGGTGGCGATCGTGGGCACGACCGCGAGGAGCGCGGTCAGTCCCAGGATCTTCATGACGAGGCCGGTCTTGCGACGCGGCGGCTTGCCCTCGGCGTCGAGCACGCGACGATCCTGGCGGATCGCCGCCCCGAGCGCCAGCCTTCCGGGGGGACGGCCGCTGCCGAGCCCGGCCGGGCGCGAGCGGCGCCGCCGACAGAGAAGCTTCAGCGCGGGTCAGCTCGTGCCCCGCACCGCGACGACGTCCAGCCCGCGACGCCTCAGCAGCGCCGCGACGACACCGTCGCCGTCGGCGAGCGCGCCGGTGTGCGAGCCGTCGTAGATGCGGCCGCAGCCGCACGACGGGCTGCGCGCCTGCAGCACCGCCGTCGTGACCCCGTGGGAGGCCGCGAGATCGGCGACGGCCTCGGCGCCGCGCACGAAGGGGGCGGTCACGTCCTCCCCGTCGACCGTGCGCACCGTCGCCGCGCCGTCGAGCACGTCGTGGCCGTCCCCGCCGACGATCTCCGCGGCCGGGCGCGGGGTGTCCATGCCGCCCAGCACCTCCGCGCACGCCGGGACGGCGCGCCCCGCCTCGACGTCGGCGACGAGGGCGGCGTCCGGCTTGGCCCGGCCGTCGTACCGGCACGGCACCCCGGCGAGGCAGGCGCTGACGAGGACGGGACGCTCGGGCATGCGCCCCACGGTACGACGCCGGTCGCGGCGGGAGCACATCGCCCCAGTCCTCGGATCACTTCGCCGCGGCCGCAGGGCCGCATCGTTGCCGCACCGTCCACACCCGGGCTAGATTGACTGCAGTCATCCGATCTTTCTCCGTCCATCGCCACGAAGAGGTGCGCATGCCGACCATCACCGACGTCGAGATCACGGACGTCCGCTTCCCGACCTCCCGCACGGCCGACGGATCGGACGCCATGAACGCAGACGCCGACTACTCGGCTGTCTACGTCGTCCTGCGCACCGACGCCACGGACGCCGCGGGCGAGCCGCTGGCCGGCCACGGCCTCACGTTCACCATCGGCCGCGGCACCGACGTCGTCGCCCTCGCCGCCCGGCACCAGGCCGACCGCCTGGTGGGGCGCGACGTCGACGAGGTCGTCGGCGACATGGGCGGCGTCTACCGCGACCTCACCGCGGACAGCCAGCTGCGCTGGCTCGGCCCCGAGAAGGGCGTGGTGCACCTGTCGCTGGCCGCCGTGCTCAACGCCGCGTGGGACCTCGCCGGGCGCCGCGCCGGCAAGCCGGTCTGGCGACTGCTCGCCGACATGACGCCCGAGCAGCTGGTCGACGTCGCCGACCTGCGCTACCTGTCGGACGCCCTCACCCGCGACGAGGCGCTGGAGATCCTGCGCGCCGCCGAGCCGGGCAAGGCGGAGCGCATCGCGCACCTCGAACACCGCGGCTACCCCGCGTACACGACGTCGGCGGGCTGGCTCGGGTACGACGACGCCAAGCTGCGCCGCCTCACCCGGGAGGCCGTGGACGCCGGCTACCGGCACGTGAAGCTCAAGGTCGGCGCCCGGCTCGAGGACGACGTGCGCCGCCTCGGCATCGCGCGCGAGGAGCTCGGGCCCGACCTCACGCTGATGATCGACGCCAACCAGGTGTGGGACGTGCCCGAGGCGATCGAGTGGGTCCGCGCGCTGCGGGGGTTCGACCCGCTGTGGATCGAGGAGCCCACGTCGCCCGACGACGTCCTCGGCCACGCCGCGATCCGGGAGGCCGTCGCACCCGTGCGCGTGGCGACGGGCGAGCACTGCCACAACCGGGTGATGTTCAAGCAGCTCTTCCAGGCCGGCGCGACCGACTACTGCCAGCTCGACACCGGCCGGCTCGCCAGCCTCAACGAGATCGTCGCGGTGCTGCTGCTCGCCGCGAAGTTCGGCGTGCCCGTCTGCCCGCACGCCGGCGGCGTCGGCCTGTGCGAGATGGTGCAGCACGTGTCGGTGCTCGACTACGTCGCCGTCTCGGGGTCGCTGGACGGGCGCATCACCGAGTTCGTCGACCACCTGCACGAGCACTTCACCGACCCGTGCGTGGTGCAGGACGCCGGCGAGGGCGTGTCGTATGTCGTGCCCAGCGCGCCCGGGTACTCCACGCAGATGCGCCCGGGGTCCGTGGCGGAGTTCCGCTTCCCCGACGGCGTGGCGTGGACCGCGTGACCGTGGTGACCTGGGACACGTTGGCCCGGAACACGTTGACCTCAACAAGGGTTCAGGTCGTAGCGTGACCAGCAACGACACCAGCACCGTCGAAGGGAACGAGATGTCCGTGTACACCCTGCCCGACCTGCCGTACGACTACAGCGCCCTGGAGCCGCACATCAGCGGCAAGATCATGGAGCTGCACCACGACAAGCACCACGCGGCCTACGTCACCGGCGCCAACACGGCCCTGGAGAAGCTGGCCGAGGCCCGCGAGTCCGGCGACAACGCCGCGGTGAACCTGCACGAGAAGAACCTCGCGTTCAACCTCGGCGGCCACACCAACCACACCGTGTTCTGGAACAACCTGTCCCCCGAGGGCGGCGGTCAGCCCGAGGGCGAGCTCGCCGAGGCCATCAAGGAGTACTTCGGCGACTTCGCCAAGTTCCAGGCCCAGTTCGCTGCCGTCGCCACCGGCATCCAGGGCTCCGGCTGGGCCGTGCTCGGCTGGGACGCCATCGGCCAGCGCCTCGCCATCTTCCAGCTCTTCGACCAGCAGGCCAACGTGCCCGTCGGCATCACCCCGCTGTTCATGCTGGACATGTGGGAGCACGCCTTCTACCTCGACTACCTCAACGTCAAGGCCGACTACGTCAAGGCCGTCTGGAACATCGCCAACTGGCAGGACGTCGCCGCCCGCCTGCAGCGCGCCCGCACCCAGACCGCCGGGCTCATCGTCCCCGCCTGACGACACCCCGGTGTTGTGAGCGGGCGTTTGGCCCTGTTTCCCGACGGAAGCAGGGCCAAACGCCCGCTCACAGCGCGTCCCCCGGATTCATCAGAGGAATCGGTGCGGCCGGCGGCGAACTGGGCCATAATCCAGGGCATGTCCCGCACCGATGAGGTCGTCGCCGGCGTCCGACGGATGATCACCGACGGCGAGCTCGGGCCGGGCGACCGGCTCCCCGTGGAAAAGGACCTCGCCGACCGGCTCGGCGTCTCCCGCGGGTCGCTGCGCGAGGGCGTGCGCGCGCTCACCGTGCTCGGCGTGCTCGACACCCGGCAGGGCGACGGCACGTACGTGACCAGCCTCGACCCCGCCCGGCTCATGTCGTCCCTGCAGTTCGTCGTAGACCTGCACGGCGACACCAGCGCACGCCCGTTCCACGCCGTCCGCCGGGTGCTGGAGACCGAGGCCGCCGGGCTCGCGGCGCACCGCATCACCCCCGAGGCGCTCGAGGAGGCGCGCCTCGTCCTCGACGAGGCCGCCCGCACGCTCGCGCAGGACGAGGTCGACCACGCCGCCTTCATCGAGGCCGACACCGCCTTCCACCGGATCGTGGCCGACCAGGGCGGCAACCCCGTGGTGACCGCGCTCGTCGAGGCCATCGCCGGCCGTACGTCCCGCGAGCGCCTCTGGCGCGGCCGGCACGAGGAAGGCGCGGAGGAGCGCACCCAGCGCGACCACGAGGCCGTCTGGCGGGCGCTGGCCGCCGGCGACGCGGAGGCCGCGCGCGTGCGCATGGCCGCGCACCTCCTCGACGTCGAGGAGACGCTCCCCGGCCCCGAGGCGACCGAGTCGGACGCGAGGTAGTTCGAACCTGGCCGAGGTAGTTCCCGGACTACCTCGCGGGGGTGCGGACGCCGATCGTGAGCAGCAGGTTGGCGTAGACGCGCTGGTCGCCCGTCGCGACGAGCAGCGCGACGTCGTCCGACCGGGCGGCGTCGTAGAACGCGAAGCGGTCCAGCTCGTCCCAGCCGACGTCGGGCCCGAGCATCTCCCGGTAGCCGGTGTGGGCGGGGATCTCCTCCCCCGCGGCGACGACGTCGCCGGCCACGCCGCCGGGCACCATGACGGCGGCGGACTCGACGGGCACGGCGTCGAGCAGCACCTCGAGCACCTGGTCCACGGTCAGCAGGCCGGGCCGCAGGTTGAGGTGCACGCGCGCCGCGCCGGGGCGGGCGCCCGTGGAGTGCGGGTAGTTCGCGTCCGCCAGCAGCACCCGCGACCCGTGCCCCGCCACGGCGAGCGCCGTGACGAGGCCCGGGTGCAACAGCTCGTAGCGCAGCACGGTCAGGCCTGGGCCGTCGCAGGGACGGGGGCGTCGGCGAACGCGTGCCGCTGGCGGCCGAGGCCGTCGATCTCCACCTCGACGACGTCGCCGTCGGCGAGGTACGGGAAACGGCCGGAGAGGGCGACGCCCTCGGGCGTGCCGGTGCAGATCAGGTCGCCCGGCTCGAGCGCCATGTACTGCGACAGGTGGTGCACGATCTGGGCCACGCCCGCGATCATGTCCGCCGTCGACGAGTCCTGGCGGGGCTCGCCGTTGACCCACGACCGCAGTCGCAGGTCGCCGGCGTCCACCTCGTCGGCGGGCACCAGCGCGGGGCCGGTGGGCAGGAACGCCGGGCCGCACTTGCCCTTCGACCACTGCCCGAGGGAGTCCTCGAGCTGCCAGGTCCGCTCGCTGACGTCGTCCACCACCGTGTAGCCGGCGACGTGCTCGAGCGCCTCGTCGACGGACGACAGGTAGCTGGCGCGCTTCCCGACGACGATCGCGAGCTCGACCTCCCAGTCGACCTTGTCGGCGCCGGGCGGGATGGGCACCGTGTCGTCGGGGCCGACGACGGTGTTCGGGTGCTTGAAGAAGATGATCGGCAGGCGCGGCGGCTCCGCGCCCGACTCGCGCGCGTGCGCGGCGTAGTTCTGGCCCACGCACACGACGGCGGTCGGCCGCGCGATCGGCGCCCCGACCCGCAGGCCGTCCGCGCCCTCCAGCACGGGCAGCTCGCCCGCGGCGAGCGCGGCGCGGGTGCGGGCGACGCCGTCGGCGGCGAGGAAGCGACCGTCGAGGTCGCCTCCGGTGCCGGCCGTCAGCGGCCGCAGGTCGTAGGTCGTGCCGTCGTGGGTGACGGCGGGGATCTCCTGGCCCACCGGGCCCAGGCGGAGCAGCTGCATCGGTGTCCTCTGTTCTCTCTGGGGGGGCGCCTCGATCATGCGCCCGTATCGCTGCCCGGTCACATCCGTCCCGTCATGCGGGCGGATGTCAGGGCCGCGTCGGTCAGGCGAAGGCGTCGGGGTGGGCCTCGGGGTCGAGTAGGCCCCGACCCACGAGGTCGGTCCACAGGTCGGTGGGGACGACGGCGGCGTGCCGGTCCACGGCCTGGCGCACCTGGTCGGCGGTGCGCAGCCCGACGACGGTGCTCGCCACCGCCGGGTGCGTGCGCACGTAGGCGAGCGCGGCCTGCGGCAGCGTCACCCCGTGCTCGGCGCACGCCTCGGCGATGCGGCGGGTGCGGTCGAGCAGGGCGGCCGGGGCCTGCGCGTAGTCGTACGTCGCATCGTCCGGCACGACGTCGCGGGCCAGCAGCCCCGAGTTGTAGACCCCGGCGACGACGACGGCGGCGCCCCGCTCGGCGGCGACGGGGAGCAGGTCGGTGAGCGCGGGCTGCTCCAGCAGCGTGAACCGGCCGGCGCACATGACGACGTCCACGTCGGCCTCGGCGACGAACCGGGCGAGCATCGCCGACTGGTTCATCCCCGCCCCGATCGCGCCGACGACGCCCTGCTCGCGGAGCTCCACGAGCGCGGGGACCGCCTCCGCGAACGCCTGCTCCTCGTGGTCGTCCGGGTCGTGCAGGTACACGACGTCGACGCGGTCCAGGCCGGTGCGCTCCAGGCTCGCCTCCAGCGACCGCAGCACGCCGTCGCGGGAGAAGTCCCAGACCCGGCGCACGTCGGCGGGGACGTCGAACATGTCCGGGTCCTTGAGGTGCGCCGTCTCCGGCGACGGCACGAGCAGCCGCCCCACCTTCGTGGACACCACGTACTCGTCGCGCGGCCGCCCGGCCAGGCTCGCGCCGAGCCGCCGCTCCGACAGCCCTAGCCCGTAGTGCGGCGCGGTGTCGAAGTACCGCACGCCGGCGTCCCACGCGGCGTCGAACGCCTCCTGCGTCTCGGCGTCCGTCGTCGGCCGGTACAGGTTGCCCGCCTGCGCGGCGCCGTACCCGAGGCTCGTCAGCCGAACGTTCACGGCTGCTCCGGCGGGCGCACCCGCAGCTCGTGCATGCCGCCGTCGACGGCGAGCGCGGTGCCGGTGGTCGCGGTGGCGAGCGGGCTCGCGAGGTAGCAGACGGCGTGCGCGACGGCCTCCGGGCTCACCAGCTTCCCGGTGGGCTGGCGCGACTCGAGCGCGGCGCGCTCGGCAGCCGGGTCGGGCGCGGCGTCGAGCAGCCGGCCCACCCACGGGGTGTCCACGGTGCCGGGGTTCACGCAGGTCACGCGGATTCCCTCGCGCACGTGGTCGGCGGCCATCGCGAGGGTGAGCGCCTGCACGGCGCCCTTGCTCGCGGAGTACAGCGCGCGCTGCGGCAGCCCCGACCACGACGCGATCGACGCCGTGTTCACGACGGCCGCGTGCTCCGACGCGCGCAGGTGCGGCAGCGCCGCGCGCGTCACCCGCACGATGCCGAGCACGTTGACGTCGAGCACCCGCAGCCACTCGGCGTCGTCGTTGTCCGCCACGGTGCCCTGCGCGCCGATCCCGGCGTTGTTCACCACGACGTCGATGCCGCCCATCTCGGCGGCGGCCCCCTCGACGGCGGCGCGCACCGCGGCGTCGTCGGTGACGTCGGCGACCTGGGCGCCCGCGCCCTCGGGGACGCCGTCGCGCGTGCGGTCGATCGCGACCACCTGCGCGCCGCGGGCGAGCAGGGCGCGCACGACGGACGCGCCGATGCCGGACGCGCCCCCGGTGACGATCGCGCGGATGCCGGCGAACTCCGGCGGAAGCTGGGTGCTGCTCACGAGCTCTCCTTCGTGGTGGTGGCGGGCACGTCGATCCCGGAGGTGTCGAGCCCGTAGGTGGTGACTGCGGTGCGCCCGCGCACGGCGGCGCGCTCGTCGGCCGAGAGGGCCGCGAGCAGCTCGTCGGCGGCGGCGAGCCAGCGCCCGTAGCCGGACGCGAGCAGGCAGACGGGCCAGTCGCTGCCGAGCAGGAGGCGGTCCGGCCCGAAGACGTCGAGGGCGTGGTCGGCCACGGGGCGCAGGTCCGCGACGGTCCAGTCGTCCCACCGCGCCTCGGTGACCAGGCCCGACAGCTTCGCGACGACGTTCGGCCGGGCGGCGAGCGCCGCCAGGTCGCGACGCCAGGCATCGAGGCTGCCGCTGGCGATCGGCGGCTTGGCCAGGTGGTCGAGCACGAACGTCGTGCCGGGCAGCGCCGCCACGAGGCGCGCGCACGACGCGAGCTGGTCCGCGCGGACCACGAGGTCGAACGGCAGGCCCGCCGCGCCGACGGCGGCGATCCCGGCGTGCACGTCAGCGCGGTCGAGGTAGCCGGGGTCCGTCTCGGCCTGCACCATCGAACGGATGCCGACGAGGCGGTCGCCGCCCGGGAGCTCCCGCAGGGCGGCGAGGCGGTCCTCGAGCGCCGGGTCGAACAGGTCGGCCCACCCGACCACGCCCGCGACGCGGGCCGCGCGCCCCTCGGGCGAGGCGGCGACGTCGAGCAGGTCCTCGGTCTCGGACCAGGTGCTCACGCTCTGCACGACGACGGTGGCGTCGACGCCGTGGGCGGCGGCCGGCAGGTCGGCAGGCGTGAAGTCGGCGTCGATGGCGGCCATGCTCACCGGGTCGATCCAGTCCTGCGGGTGCCGCGCGCGGACCCACAGGTGGTGGTGCGCGTCGACGACGACGTCGGACATCCGGACTCCCTCGGCCTGCGGACTGATTCATCCAATGTATAGGCGCCTCAGCCGCTTGCGCCAGCCCCGACCGCACCGCGTATCCTCAGATCGCGCGCGCAGACGTCATATCTCTACGTGCCCGACTCGACCGGCTCGCCGCCGGACCGCCCGCTCGACGAGGAGTGATCCGCATGACCACGGCCGCCCCGCCCCTGCGCCCCGAGCGGGCCCCTGAGCAAGCCCCCGAGCAAGCATGGTTCACCGAGGCCCGCTTCGGCCTCTTCGTGCACTTCGGCCTCTACTCCGCGGCCGCCCGGCACGAGTGGGTGATGAGCTTCGAGCGCATGACCGTCGAGCAGTACGCACGCTACGCCGAGGTGTTCGACCCGGACCTGTTCGACGCGCGTGCCATCGCGCGTGCCGCCAAGGACGCCGGGATGCGGTACGTGGTGCTGACCACCAAGCACCACGACGGCTTCGCCCTGTGGGACTCCGCCGTCAGCGACTACTCCATCGCCCGCACCCGCGGACGCGACCTCGTCGCCGAGCTGGCCGAGGCCGTCCGGGAGGAGGGGCTGCGGCTCGGGCTGTACCACTCGCTCCTGGACTGGCACCACCCCGACTACGTGATCGACGCCGACCACCCGCGCCGGGACGACCCCGACGCCCACGCGCTCAACGAGGGCCGCGACATGGCCCGCTACCGGGAGTACCTGCACGCCCAGGTGCGCGAGCTGCTCACCGGGTACGGGCCGGTCGACTACGTCTTCTTCGACTTCACCGACACCCGCGACAGGCGCGGCTGGCCCGGCAAGCGCCCCGAGGACTGGGACGCCGAGGGGCTGCTCGCCATGGTGCGCGAGCTGCAGCCGCAGGCGGTGGTCAACGACCGCCTCGGCATCCCCGGCGACCTCGTCACCCCGGAGCAGTACCAGCCGGCCGAGCCGATGCGCGGCGACGACGGCGAGCTCGTCGTCTGGGAGGCGTGCCAGACCCTCAACGGCAGCTGGGGCTACGACCGGGACAACACGAAGTTCAAGGACCCGGACCTGCTGGTGCGCATGCTCGTGGACACCGTGTCCAAGGGCGGCAACCTGCTGCTCAACGTCGGCCCCGACGGGCGGGGCGCGATCCCCGCGCGCGACGCCGCCTCCCTCGCCGTCCTCGGGTCGTGGATGCGCCTGCACGAGCGCGCGATCCGCGGCGCCGGCCCCGCCGACCCGGACCTCGCCGCCGCCGTCGCGCCCGGTCTGCCGCCCGGCGTCGTGCTCACGCAGCGCGACGACCGCCTGTACCTGCACCTGTTCGCCTGGCCGTTCGGGCACGTGCACCTGCGCGGGCTCGCCGACCGGGTGCGGTACGCCCAGCTGCTGCACGACGGCTCCGAGCTGCGCACGTCGGTCTCCGACCCGGACCAGAAGGCGTGGAACACCAACCCCGGCGGGCAGCCGCCCGGCACGCTCACGCTGCACGTGCCCACCGCGCGGCCGGACGTCGCCGTGCCGGTGGTGGAGCTGTTCCTCGGCGAGGCCTGACCGCGCCGGGCCGGGCCGTCACGACTCGGCGATCTCCCGGTCCACGATCGAGACCGGGACGCGGGCGCGACGGGCGCCCGCCGCGAGCGCCGCGAGGGTCTCGGTCACCCGGTCCGCGGGGTGGACCCACAGGTCGCACAGCGCGTAGCCGTGGGTGACGTCGTCGTCCACGAGCAGGCCGCGCCGCTGCGGGCCGGTGGCGCGGGCGGCGACGTCCCGCACGTCGCGCAGCACCAGCGCGACCCGGGTGCGGGACTGCCCGCGGACGAACGTGGGCCGCAGGACGAACGGTGGCAGCCGGCCGCCAGCCGTCGTCCCCCGACGCTCCACGTCGGCCGTGACCCGCTGGTCGCGGACCACGAGGGCGGCGGAGATCTCGTCCCAGCCGAGCGCCAGGCCCCCGCGGGTGACGGCCCCGGTCTGCACGACGCCGAGGTCGATCGCGGCGGCACCCCGGCGCAGCAGCGCGGGGACGGCCTGCTGCGCGAGGATGATCCCGGCCCCGAGGGGGACGGCGGACAGGAGCACCACCAGCACCTGCACGGTGACCTCACCCTGCTTCACCGGCACGACGAGCGACTCGTCGGTGAAGAACCACCGGCCGAGCTCGCCGAAGTGCTGCGGCGCGTCCCACGCCCAGGCGTCGACGTCCGGGCTCGACCACCCCGCCCACACCTGGTGCACGTAGGCCAGCAGGGAGAGCACGACGAACGCCGCCGCCGGCAGGCCGAGCACCAGGCACACCGCCGCGCGCGTGAACAGGGTCGCCTGTCCCCGCGGGGAGGAGATCAGCGCCCCCTCGGGCGGCTCGGCGACGTCGTCGCCGGCGGGGCCAGGGTCGGGCTCGACGGTCGCAGGGAGCGCGGCGACGTCGCGCGCGCCGAGTCGGTGGTAGCCGCGGCCCGGGCGCAACCGGTCGCGGACGAGCTCGTTGCCGGCCAGGACGGTGATCCCCAGTGCGAGCAGCATCCCGACCAGGGCGAACGGGGCGACGACGAGGCCGCGCCAGCCCGACTCCTGCACCGCCACCACGACGACCACCACGCAGACCACGGCGAGCGCCAGCGCGAGGACCTTCAGGGCCACCATCGCCCACGCCTCCGCGCGCTGGCTGCCGGCACGGCGCGTCAGGTAGCTCGCGATGCGCGCGGCGTACCCGACGGGTCGCCGCGTCCCCGGGGGGATGGTCACTCGTGTCTCCTCGGCCGTCGCGACGTGAGCGACCACCCTAGCCGCGGAGCCCCCGGCGTCAGGCCGGCGCCCCCGCGACCTCCGCCAGGCGCCGCACGTCGACGGCCCAGCCGTCGGCGCCGCCCACGGCGGCGCGCATGCCCTCCCACCCCTCGCCGTGGCGGTCGAGGTGGCGGTGCTCGACGGTCACTCGCGTCGTGCCGTCGTCGACCGGAGCGAAGGACACGTGCACCTCGCTGCACCGCGCGGGGTCGTTCTCGACCTCCCAGCGGGGCGACACGTCCCAGGTGAAGACGAACCGCGCGGGGCGGTCCACGAAGAGCACGCGGGCGAAGGTGCAGCGATTCCCCGCGGCGTCCACCTCGGTGATCGTGCCGCCGGGCCGGAGCTCGACGTCCATGTCGACGACGTCGTCGAGCAGGTGGTGGGACGGGTCCCACCACCTCGACATCTGCCGGGTGAACACGTCGAAGACGTGCTCCACGGGGGCGGCGACGTCCACGGCGACGGAGACGTCAGGTCGGGTCTGAGCGGTCATGGAAGGTCTCCTCTGCGACCGAGGCGAACGTGTCGAGCGAGCGACGCCAGAACAGGTCCAGGTACTCGCGGAGCATCGCGAGCCCCTCGGGGTCGGCCCGGTAGACGCGGCGGGTGCCGACGGCCTCGTCGGTCACCAGCCGGGCGTCCTTGAGCACGCGCAGGTGCTGCGAGACGGCCGGGCGGCTCACGGGCAGCCCGGCGGCGAGCTCCCCGACCGACGACGGCCGGGCCGCGACGCGCTCGAAGATCTCGCGCCGCGTGGGGTCCGCCAGCGCGGCGAACCCAGATGTGTCAGTAGCCACTTACGGTAAGTTACGCCTGACGGAACGTGGCCACAAGACCCCGCGCGAGATCGCGCACGACCCGTGGCTATACTCGCGGCGTCGAGGCGGACTCGTGCCGCCTTGCGCTCGAAAAAAGGGCGCACGGCAGCCCGGTCGCCGGCAGTCGCCGCTGGACAGCCAGCACGTCGGACCCGGCGTCGGGACCGCACGGGACACATACGGACGCACGCCACTCATCCGTCACTGTTCCCCTGGAGGCCCCCGTGCCCACCTCGTCCAGCACCGTGTCCGCCCACGTCGCCCGCACCCTCGCCCAGCACGTCGACCACGTCTTCGGCGTCATGGGCAACGGCAACGCCTGGTTCCTCGACGACATCGAGCGCACCACGTCCGCCCGGTTCACCGCCGTCCGGCACGAGGCCGGCGGCGTCGTGGCCGCCGACGCCTACTTCCGCGCATCCGGCCGCATCGCCGCCGCGACCGTCACCTACGGCGCAGGCTTCACCAACACGCTGACGGCGCTCGCCGAGGCCGCGCAGGCCCGCGTCCCGCTGGTACTGCTCGCGGGCGACGAGCCGACGTCGGGCCCGCGCCCGTGGGACGTGGACCAGATCGCGCTGGCCGCCGCCGTCGGCGCGCGCACCTACACCGTCGGCCGCGCGGACGCCGCCGCGACCACCGTCATCGCGATCGAGCACTCGCTCACCTACCGCGTGCCCGTCGTGCTGGCCATCCCCTACGACGTCGCGGCGCTCGAGGCCGGCCCGGTCCCCGACGCGCCCGAGCCCGCCCTCCCCGGCCCGCTCGCCCCGGCCGGGCCGTTCGACGCCGCCGCGATCACCGACCTCGCGCGCGCCCTCGCCGTGGCAGAGCGGCCGCTGCTGCTCGCGGGCCGCGGCGCCTGGCTCGCGGGCGCCGGCGAGGCGCTGGGCGAGCTCGCGGAGGCCACCGGCGCCCTGACCGCGACGACGGCGCTGGGCCGCGGCGTCTTCCCCGACGGGCGGTACGACCTCGGCGTGGCCGGCGGGTTCGGCGCGGACGGCGCGATGGCGCTGGTGCGCGAGGCGGACGTCGCCGTCGTGGTGGGCGCGTCGCTCAACCAGTTCACGATGCGGTTCGGCGAGCTCTTCTCCCCCGGCACCCGCGTGGTCCAGGTGGACATCGCGCAGGCGGCGACGCACCGCCACGTCGGCTCGTTCGTCCGCGGGGACGCGGCCCTCGTGACCCGCGCGCTGCTCGACGCTCTGCGCGCCCTCGACGCCGCGCCGTCGGGCTGGCGGGACTCCGTGGGCGTCGCCGCCGCCCGCACCTACGACACCGGCCCCGCCGACGGGCTCGCCGCCGACGGACGGCTGGACCCCCGCGGCGTCGCGAGCCGCATCGGCGCGCTGCTGCCCGCCGACCGCGTCGTCGTCTCCGACGGCGGGCACTTCATCGGCTGGGCCAACATGTACTGGCCCGTGGCCTCGCCCGACCGGATGATGATGGTGGGCACCGCCTACCAGTCCATCGGTCTCGGCTTCCCCAGCGTCGCCGGCGCCGCCGCGGCCCAGCCGGACGCGACCGTCGTCCTCACCACCGGCGACGGCGGCGGCCTCATGGCCCTGGCCGACCTCGAGACCGCCGTGCGCACCGCCGGCGGCCGCGGCGTCGCCGTCGTGTGGAACGACGCCGTCTACGGCGCCGAGGTGCACGTCTACGGCCGCCAGGGCCTCGCCGAGGAGCCCATGCGCATCCCCGAGACCGACTTCGCCGCCCTCGCCGCCGCCGTCGGCGCGGAGGGCGTCGTCGTGCGCAGCCTCGCCGACCTCGACCGCCTCGGGACCTGGGCGCGCGAGCCCGTCGACCAGCGACGCTTCCTCATGCTCGACTGCCGGGTGTCGCCCACCGTCGTCGCCCCGTACCAGGAGGAGATCCTGCGGGTGAACCGCACGCGGTGACCGCCCACCTCAGGTCCGACATCGCGATGCACCCAGAGACCTGACCGCTCCGCTCCCCGGCAACGACAAGGGTCGTGCGCCCCACGGGTCGACGCATGACTCACCCGGACCGCTCGTCGTGGTCCGCCAGCGCCTGACGGAGGAGCGCTCGCGCCGACCAGCGCATGAGCCCCGCCGCTTCGTCGCGGGAGAGCCCCGCGATGTCGGTGAGCCAGACGAGTGCCTCGATCCCCACGGCCGTCCTGATCGCGAGGACGAGCCGACGCAGCGCGGCGGTCGGCAGGCTGCCCTCCAAGGGCGCGAGGGCCTGCTCGATCCAGGTGATCGCCCGACCGGTGCGGTACGGGTGGTGGGGTGGGCCGTCGCCATCGGGTTCGAGCGAGAGCCGGAGCTGCATGCGCAGCTCCGGCTCGTGCTGGAGAAGGATCGCCGTCAGCGCCTCGGTGAGGGCCTCCAGTCGAGCCTCGGGGTCGTCGGGCGGGTCGTCGGGGAGCAGCGATTCCGTGTCGATCTCGGGAAAGACGGCGAGGAGCAGCGCCCGCTGGTTCGGGAAGTAGCGGTAGGCGGTCGTCCGCGAGATCGCGGCGGTGTCGGCCACCTGCTCCACGGTCGGGGTCGGCCCCTCGGCGAGAAGCTCGCGCGCGGCCTCGACCAGCGCCCGCCGCGTGCGGGCCTTCTGCGCGGTCCGACCCGTACGCTCATATGGGATTGACATACCATGACGGTACTGTCATTCTCATATATAGGAGTCCATATAGCTCGGAGGCACATGATGCCGACCCAGACACCGCTCCTTCTCGCCGATCTGGACGGCGAGCACCTCCACTACGACGGTGGCCTGCTGACGTTCAAGGCGACCGGCAAGCAGACCGACGGCGCGATGCTCTTGTTCGAGGCCCGCATGCCGCGCGGCAAGGCGACGCCGCTCCACGTGCACCCGGACGCCGACGAGACCTTCAAGATCCTCGACGGCCGGATCCGCATCCATGTCGACGGCGTCGACGACCAGGACCTCTCCGCGGGGACCGTCTCCCTCGTGCCGCGCGGGACCTCGCACGCCTTCATGGTCGAGTCCGAGTGGGCCCACATCCTCGTCATCCTCACCCCGGCCAGCGCCGTCAGCGAGGAGTTCTTCCGGCTCGCCGGAACCCCCGCCGCAGATCCCGGCGACACACCACCACCACCCGACCCGGACCGCTTCGCAGCCGCCGTCGCGACCGCCGGGCTTCAGGTTCTCGGCCCGCCACCGTTCGCCGCACACACCGATTCCGCGGCGGTCGTCGCGAACGACCACTGACCCCCCCGCACGAGCCGGCCCGGCCGACGACCACAGTTGCGGCAGCTGCACGAACGCCGTGTGCAGGCTGGTCGAACAGCTGGCCGCAGCACGCTCCCCGGCGGGTGCGGGCGACGTCGTCGAGGTATCCCCATCGTTGTCCACAGATTCGAACAGGTGTTCGACATCGGGGTCGGGTTCTGGTTGGCTTGAGTCATGGCACAGCAGCCCGTCTCCGTCACAGCGCAGCATCCGTTGGATGCCGCGCTGGATGCCGCGTTGGATGCTGCCCTGGATGCGGCGGTGGACGCGCAGGTGGCGGTGAACGCGGCGGCGGGGCGGCGCACGGTCGCGCTGGCACGGGTCCTCGAGGCCGCGCAGGCGGCGCCTGGGGCGATGTTGGACCTGGGCGTGGAGTGGGTGTCGTCGGCGACGCCGGAGCGTCGCGGGTCGGTCGCGCATCGGGCGCTGGTCGCGGAGGTCGCGTGCGCGCTGGAGGTGAGCGAGCACGTCGCGCAGGGGTGGCTCGCGGACGCGGGCGTGCTGGCCGCCAAGGCCACGGCCACGTTGGACGCGTTGTGCGCCGGGTCGATCTCCTACCGGCATGCCGAGATGCTGGCGGACGTGGTCGCGGACCTGCCCGCGACGGCCGCGGCGCAGGTCGAGCAGGCTGTGCTGGGTCGCGCGGCCGGGTTGACGGCGGCCCGGTTCGGGGCACTCGCCCGCGCGGCGCGAGACCGGCTGCACCCGGTCCCGGCGGAGGTACGCCGGGAGGCCGCCGCGGCGCGGGCGGACGTGTGGGTCGACGACGGCAGGGACGGGATGTCCTGGCTGACCGCGCACCTGCCCACCCCCGTGGCCCGCGGTGTGCACGACCGCCTGACCCGCACCGCCACCCGCGCCAAGACGTCCGGTGACCCGCGCGGCGTCGGGCAGCTACGCGCCGCGACCCTGACCGCCCTGCTGCTCCACGACGAGAAGTCCCGTGACGACGGCGCACCTCCCTGCCCCGCTCCGGGCCGGGCGCCCGACCGAGCGACGGCAACACCAGTCGACCCCGGTCTGCCACCAGATCCCCTCCCTGATCCGCTCCTTGATCCGCTGGCCACGCTGGCGCGCAACGTGCGCCCGGTGGTGCATGTGACCGTCCCGGTCACCACGCTGACCGGCGACGGTGAATCCTCGGGGCTGTTGGACGGCACCATCCCGGTGGACGCGGAGACCGCACGCCACCTGGCCGCCCGAGCCCCGACGCTGCGGCGCATCCTGACCGACCCGGTCACCGGGGCGATGCTCACCGTGGACCGCCGCAGCTACGTCGTGCCCGCAGACCTGCGCGCCTTCCTGACCCAACGCGACCTGACCTGCCGGTTCCCCGGCTGCCGCGTGCCCGCCCGGCGTTGCGACCTCGACCACACGATCGCGTGGGCCGACGGTGGGGCCACCGACGCGACCAACCTCGCCTCGCTGTGCCGCAAGCACCACACGATCAAGCACGAGTCCCGCTGGCAGGTCGAGCAGCTCGAGGCCGGCGTGCTGGCCTGGACCTCTCCCCGCGGCCGCACCTACCTCACCACCCCCGGCACGGCCGACCACACCCTCACCCGGCTCGACACCTGGGCCGCCGAAGCCGCACACCTCACCCGCGAGGCACCACCGCCGAACGCGGCCCTGCCGGACAAGCAGGACGACAACGCCGGGCCGGCGACGGCGCCCACGTCACGCCCCGGGTCCACCCGCGCCGACGGCGACCACCCGCCGTTCTGACGAACGACTCACCCCGCGCCGGGCGGCCCGTCCAGCACGGTGGGCGCGTACTCGAGCAGCGTCAGCCGGCCGTCGAGGGTGCGGCTGTCCAGGAGGTCCAGCCGAACGTCGGGCCAGCCGTCGTACAGGCGGTCGTGACCGGTGGCCCCGTTGACGACGGGGAACACGACGACCCTGACCCGGTCGACGAGGCCCGCGACCAGCAGCGAGCGAGCCAGGCTCGGGCTGCCGATCGTCCGCAGGGGGACGTCGCCCTGCTTCATCTCGCGCACGGCCTCGACGGCGTCGCCGGCGACCAGCGTCGTGTTCGCCCACTCCAACGGTTCGCTGAGGGTGCTGGAGAAGACCACCTTGGGCCGGGCGGTGACCTCGGCCATCTCCTCCTCGCCGGTCTCCGCGAACTCCGCGAAGAGCCGGTAGGTCGTGGCGCCCAGCAGCGTCGTGAACTCCTGCCGACCGTCCTCCTCGAGGAACGCGAAGTAGTCCGGCCCGCCCATCCCCCACAGGCCCGGCCACCCGTCGGCGGAGCCGAAGCCGTCGAGCGAGGTGATGTAGTCGATCATCAGGTCTGCCATCGCGGGGCCTCCTCGGCCGCTGGGCTCATCCTGGTCGCCACCAGTATCTGCGCGACGCCGCGTCGTCGCGCGTGCGCACGCGCCCTCCCCGCCCGCACCATGTCGCCATGGGATGGATCAAGAACGCGAAGGCGGCGACGCTCGGCGAGGACGCGCGCAAGGCGTGGGATGCGGGCTCGCCCGTCTTCACGCCGATCCTCAACATGCCGAGCTCGAACGCCGGGCTCTCCGGCCGGGTCGAGGACTGGGAGCACATGATGGCGGCGGTCCTGGCGATCGGCTGGCGGCTGCACACCTGGGCGGTCTGCTCCGACTCGCGCGGTCGGCCGCAGGCGCAGCCGCTGTTCGTCCGGCCCTGACGACGGCTCGGATCACACGGACGAGACGTCGATCCAGTAGCGCCGCTTGGTCTCGCCGCCGCGCGTGCGCACGTCCTCGAGCACGCCGCCGCACGCCTCGATGACCGCGGCGGAGGCGGCGTTGTCGACGTCGCACGTCACGAGCACCCGTGCGACGCCGCCCGCGGCGAGGAGCGCGACGGACTCCCGGAGCATCGCCGTCGCGTGCCCCCGACGGCGATGCTCCGGCGCGACGGCGTACCCGACGTGCCCGCCGATCTCGCGCAGGTAGTCGGTGAGCTCGTGTCGCACGGAGACCCGCCCCACGGGCACGCCGTCGACGTCCGCGACGAGGAAGTCGCACCGGACGCGCCCCGGGGCCAGGTCCTGCCCGCGCGCCTCACGACGCACGGCCGCGAGGAGCTGCTCCCACGTCCCGTCGTGCTGGAGGAACATGAAGCCCTCCGGTGCGAGCTGGTCGTGCATGCGCAGCAGCGTGGCCTCGTCGTCGGGGCGCGGCGGCCTCAGTGTCAGCGACATGGGGAGGATCATCGCCGACGGCGAGGTGCCCGGGGGTCAGCGGCCCACGAAGACCCCCGCGAAGAACTCGGAGAGCTCGTCGGTGGCGTCCAGCGGCAGCACGTGCGCCACGTACTGGTCGGGGCGCACGACGACGACCACGCCGTCGCGGGACAGCCCTCGCTCGACGAAGATGTCGTCCGCGTTCCACACGGTAGGGCCGGCGGCGTACACCTTCTCCCAGTCGGTGAGCCCGAGCGGGCCGGTCTTCGGGAGGAAGACGTCGGGCACGTCCGCGAGGTCGACGTCCTGGAACCCCTGCTGGTAGACGACCTTCACGTCGAAGACGGCGTCGACGTCGGCACCCTCGGGCGTGAACCGGCACACGGGAGACTCCGGCGAGGCGAGCCACGCCGCCCACGCGTCCAGAGCCGAGCCCTCACCCGGAGCGGCGGCGTCGGCGAACGCGTGAACCCGCCACCGTCCGTCGGCCTTGGCGTGGTGGCCGAGGTGCACGGCGTTGCCGTCGCACACCCGCGTCACCTGGGCGGACTTGAACCGCTTGCCCAGCGGGAACCCGGCGGCCAGCTCCTGGTGGGCGTCGCTCCCGACGATCGACGACGGCCCGTACCGGGTCATGAACCCCGACGGGAACTCCGACGTCGCGAGGTAGTAGTCGGCCAGCTCCTGCGGGTCGGAGATCTCCTCAGGCTTGCGGGCCATGAGGCTCGACCACTCGCGGTCGAAGTCGATGAGCTGCTGCGCCACGGGCTGCCGCTCCGCGGAGTAGGTGGCCAGCAGGGACTCGGGGCTGAGCCCGGTGAGCACGGACCCGAGCTTCCAGCCCAGGTTGAACCCGTCCTGCATGGACACGTTCATCCCCTGCCCGGCCTTGGCGCTGTGGGTGTGGCAGGCGTCGCCGGTGAGGAAGACGCGCGGGGTGCGGTGCTCCTCGCCGTCGGGCACGTCGTCGAACTTGTCGGTCACGCGGTGGCCGACCTCGTACACGCTGTGCCACGCGACCTGCTTTACGTCGAGGGCGTAGGGCGTGAGGATCTCGTTGGCCCGGCGGATGATCTCCTCGATCGGCGTCGATCGGACCTGGTGGTGGTCGTCCGCGGCGACCTCGCCCAGGTCGACGTACATGCGGCTGAGGTACCCGCCCTCGCGGGGGATGTGCAGGATGTTGCCGGCCTCCGAGTTGATCGCGCACTTGGTGCGCCAGTCGGGGAAGTCGGTGTTCACGAGCACGTCCATGACCCCCCAGGCGTGCGCGGCGAGCTCGCCGACGTGCTTGCGACCGATCGCCTCACGCACAGCGCTCCGGGCACCGTCGCACCCGGCGACGTACCTGGCCCGCACGGTGCGCTCCTCGCCGGCGCGCTCGCCCCCGACGTACCGCACCCGCACCTCGACGGGGTGCTCGTCGCCGTCGTGCACCGTGAGGCCGAGGAACTCGACACCGTAGTCGGGCACGATGCGGGCGGGCCCCAGCGCGGCAGCCTCGGCGAAGTAGTCGAGCACGCGCGCCTGGTTGACGATGAGGTGCGGGTACTCGCTGATCTTGAGGCCGTAGTCCTCGGTGCGCGACGTGCGGACGATGTTCTTCGGGTTCTCCGGGTCCGGACCCCAGAAGTTCATCCAGCCGATGTTGTAGGCCTCGGCGATGATCCGCTCCGCGAACCCGAACGCGTCGAAGGTCTCGACGCTGCGCGGCTGGATCCCGTCGGCCTGCCCCAGCACCAGCCGCCCCTCGCGCTTCTCGATGACGCGCGTCGTGACGCCCGGGTACCGCGACATCTGCGCCGCGAGCAGCATGCCCGCCGGCCCCGACCCGACGACCAGCACGTCGACCTCGTCGGGCAGCTCGTCGGGCCGGTCCACGCCGGTGCCGGCGGGCGGCAGCACGCGCGGGTCGCCGGAGACGTAACCGTGGTGGTGGAACTGCACGAGCACTCCTCATCGTCGTCGATGCGCCGCTCGACCTCCGCGTCGGGCGTGGCGTACGCTGCATTCGTGTTCTATATTCGAACACGACGTTCTACTATTGAATGCAGCGTAACTCACCGGAAGGACGACGATGCCCGACGCCGGCCCGCCCCCGTCGCAGACCCTCAGCCGCGGCATCCGCATCCTCGAGGTCCTCGCCGACGCCCGCGCGCCCCTGACCATCGACGACGTCGCCGGGACGCTCGGCGTGCACCGGTCCATCGCGTACCGGCTGCTGCGCACGCTGGAGCACCACGGGCTCGTGGTGCGCGACGCGCACGGGGGCGTCGCGCTCGGCGCCCGCATGGCCGCGCTCGCCGCGGGCGTGGCCCACGACCTCCAGGCCGAGGCCCTGCCCGAGCTCACCGCCGTCGCGAACGAGCTGGGCATGACCTGCTTCCTCGCCGTCCTCGATCACGACGAGTGCGTGACGCTCGTCAGCGTCGAGCCGCGGCACGCCGTCGCGCCCGTGGCCCAGCGCCCGGGCACCCGGCACCCGGTCACGGCGGGCGCGCCCGGCAAGGCGATCCTCACGCTGCTGCCCGACGCACAGTGGCCCGCGGACGCGTCCGAGGCCCTGCGCGCCACCGTCGCCGACGCCGCGGAGCGCGGCTTCGCCACCAGCCACGACGAGGTGATCCCCGGCCTGGAGTCCGTCGCCGTCCCGCTCGAGCTGCGCGGGCGCGGGCCCGCCGCCGTCGCCGTCGTGCACGTCGCCAGCCCCGTCGATCACGAACAGATCGCCGCCCGCCTCGCCCGGTCCGCGAGCGCCGTCCGCACCGCCCTGGGGGGCTGAGCTCCCCCGCGCGGCGCGACGTCGCGGCAACCGTCGCCTGGCAGAACTGCCGAGTCGTGTGCATGGTGTCGTGAGTGAGCAACCGACCGAACGCCCGCCGTGCCGACCTGCGCCGACGCCGCACCGCGGCGGTCTGCGGGGCCGTCACCGTCCTCCTGGCGCTGCCCCCGCTGCCCGCGTTCGCCTCCGCACGAGACGCCGCCCCCGCCGCGGCGGAGCCCCGCCAGGCGCCGGAACAGGCCCTCCTGCCCATGGGGATCGGCCCGCAGAAGAGCTCCTCCGCGACGCTGAAGGCGTACCTGAGCTGGGCCCGCGCGTACGGGTTCCGGGTCTCGGAGCACCCGTCGTACGGCGGGGTGACCCGCGGGGCGCACTCGAAGAACTCGTGGCACTACGACGGCCTCGCCGCGGACCTCAACTACGGCCCGGCCGGGGCGCCCGCGTCGGAGCGCACCCGGGCACGGACCGCGATCAAGGTGGCCGACTCGATGGGCCTGGGCGTGATCTACGCGCGGGACGGGACGGCCGGGTCGGCCGCCAGCCACCGCAACCACGTGCACGTCGACGTCGGCACGACGTCCAACTACGGCCGCGGTACGGTCCGCGCACCGGCGGGGTCGCGCACCACGCAGCGGCTCCAGCGGGTCGCGCACTTCCCGTGGGCGCAGAGCGACAACCTGTGGGGCCCGAACACCGACCAGCGCCTGCAGGCGATCCGCGCCGCCTCCCGCATGCACGGCACCAAGTTCCCGTACGGCGTGAAGACGGCGCAGCGCGCCGTGGGCGTCACCGCCGACGGCAAGTGGGGGCCGAAGTCCCGTGCCGCGCACGACAAGACCGTCGCCGCCCTGCAGCGCGTGCTGTCGGTGTCGGCCACGGGCACCTGGGGCTCGGCCACGGAGCGCAAGTACCTGAGCGTGCGCGCGAAGTACCGGTGACCGAGCCGCTCCCCGGGCGCGGCCGTCAGGCCTTCGAGACCCCGTAGATCGGGCTGACGGACTGCTCGTCCTCGTGCTCCGGCCCCAGCGGGATGCCCGTGCGGTCGCGCAGCAGCAGCGTGGCCGCGAACGCGACCACCATGACGCCGGCGATGTAGAACGCGACCGACGTCGCGGTGCCCGTGGTCTGCACCAGCCAGGCGGCGATGGTCGGGGCGAACGCGCCGCCGAGGATGGCGCCGATCGCGTACGTGATGGACACGCCCGAGTAGCGAATCGACGCCGGGAACAGCTCGGCGAAGTACGCCGCCTGCTGCCCGTAGGTGAACCCGTTGCCGACGGCGAACAGGGCCACGCCGAGGAACAGCAGCCACGGGTTGCCGGTGTTGACCAGGGGGAACAGCAGGAACACGGTGGCGAGGAACGCCAGCCACCCGATGATGTAGGTGTTCCGGCGCCCGATCCGGTCGGAGACCGAGCCCGCGGCGAACGTGCACACGAGCCAGACGACGGACGCGCCGGCGACGGCGAGCAGCACCGGCGTGCGGTCCATGCCGACCAGGCCGCCCTCGGCGATCGGCGTCGTCGCGTAGTTCTGCAGGTAGCCGCCGGTGGTCATGTAGCCGGCGGCGTTGTTGCCCGCGAACGTCAGGGCGGCGAGCAGCACGAGCAGCCAGTGCTTGCGGAACAGGGTGAGGATCGGCGTCTTCGCGGCCGCCTTCTTCTCGGCGATCTCGAGGAAGACGGGGCTCTCCTCGACCGACCGGCGCACGACGATCCCGACGACGATGAGCACCACGCTGAGCAGGAACGGGATGCGCCAGCCCCACTCGACGAAGGCGTCCCCCGGCGAGATGACGCCGGTCATGAGCGCGAGCACGCCGGAGGCGAGCAGCAGCCCGATGGGCACGCCGATCTGCGGGAAGGCGCCCATGCGGCCGCGCCGGCCGACCGGCGCGTGCTCGACGGCCATGAGGACGGCGCCGCCCCACTCGCCGCCGGTGGACAGGCCCTGCACGATGCGCAGCAGCACGAGCAGCACCGGGGCGAGGATGCCAATCTGGTCGTAGGTGGGCAGGACGCCGATGAGGGTGGTGGCGCCGCCCATGAGGATCAGGGTGACGACGAGCATGGCCTTGCGGCCGATCCTGTCGCCGAAGTGCCCGGCCAGGAAGGCGCCCAGGGGCCGGAAGAGGAAGCTGATGCCGACGGTCGCGAACGCGAGCAGCGTCCCGATCGACGAGCCGGCCGGCTCGAAGAACAGCGCGCCGAACACGAGGCCGGCCGCGCTGGCGTAGAGGAAGAAGTCGTACCACTCGATGGTGGTGCCGATGACGGTCGCGAAGGCGACGCGGCGGAGCTCACGACGTGCGGTGTCGCTGGGGGCGGCGGCGATGCCGGTGGACCCGTGCTGGGACATGTCCGGAAGACCTCTCTGTCAGTCCGTCAGTGGTGCGGTGGTGCGATGCGCAGGATCGTATATCATCCTGGATACGACATCACAGCCTCGACCGACAGTGGGGTGCCCGTGGTCACCGACGACCAGCCCAGACCCGGCAAGATCATCGCCGTCCACCTGAACTACCCGTCCCGCGCAGCGCAGCGGGGCCGGACGCCGAGCCAGCCGTCCTACTTCCTCAAGCCCGCCTCGTCCCTCGCGGGGACGGGCGGCACGATCGAGCGCCCCCTCGGCACGGAGCTGCTCGCGTTCGAGGGCGAGGTCGCGGTCCGCATCGGCACCGCCGCGCGCTGGGTCTCCCCCGCCGACGGCTGGTCGCACGTCGACGCCGTCACCGCGGCGAACGACTTCGGCCTCTACGACCTGCGCGCCGCCGACAAGGGCTCCAACCTGCGCAACAAGGGCGGCGACGGCTTCACGCCGCTCGGCCCGCGCTGGATCCCCGCGTCCGACGTCGACCCCGCCGGCCTGCGCGTGCGCACCTGGGTGGACGGCGAGCTCGTCCAGGACGACACCACCGGCACGCTGCTGTTCGACGTCGGCCGCCTCGTGGCCGACCTCTCCCAGCACCTCACGCTCGAGCCGGGCGACGTCATCCTCACCGGCACCCCGGCGGGCTCGTCCGTCGTCGGGCCGGGGCAGGTCGTCGAGGTCGAGGTGGACGCCCCCGAGGCGCCCGGAGCTCCCAGCAGCGGGCGGCTCGTCACCACCGTCACCGCCGGGACGCACGCGTTCGGCGACTTCGGGTCGAAGCCCGCCGTCGACGACACGCAGCGCGCCGAGGCCTGGGGCACGCCCGCGCCCGTCCCACCCGCACAGCCCGAGCCGGCGTTCGTCCTCACCGACGCGATGCGCGAGCGCTTCGCGGGCGTCGCCGTCGCGACCCTGTCGGCCGCGCTGCGCAAGCGCGGCTACACCGACGTCTTCGTCGAGGGCGTGCACGCCGGCCGCCCGGGCGACCGGTTCGTGGGCACGGCCCGCACGCTGCGGCTCATCCCCTTCCGCCCCGACCTGTTCGCCTCGCACGGCGGCGGCTTCAACGCGCAGAAGCGCGCGTTCGACGCCGTGGAGCCGGGCGAGGTGATCGTCGTCGAGGCGCGCGGCGAGCGCGGCACCGGCACCGTGGGCGACGTCCTCGCCCTGCGCGCCCACGTGCGCGGCGCCGCCGCGATCGTCACAGACGGCGGGGTGCGCGACGCCGACGCCGTCGCCGAGATCGGCATCCCCGTCTTCTCGCAGGGCCCGCACCCGTCCGTCCTCGGCCGCAAGCACGTGCCGTGGGAGACCGACGTGACGGTCGCCTGCGGCGGCGCCGCGGTGCAGCCGGGCGACGTCGTCGTGGGCGACGGCGACGGCGTCCTCGTCATCCCGCCCGCGCTCGTCGAGGACGTGCTCGCCGAGGCCGAGGCCCAGGAGGCCGCCGACGCGTGGGTCGCGCGACAGGTCGCCGCGGGCGCACCCGTCGACGGGCTGTTCCCCATGAACGCCGAGTGGCGGGCGCGCTACGACGCGGAGTCCGGGGGTGCCGGATGAGCACCCCGACCACGGTCTCGGTGAGCAAGTCGCAGCGCGCGTACACGTACCTGCGCGAGCGGATCGAGGACGGTCGCTTCGTGCCCGGCTACCGCCTCGTGCTGGCGCAGCTCGCGGGCGCGCTGGACATGTCCGTGGTGCCGGTGCGCGAGGCGATCCGCCGCCTGGAGGCGGAGGGCCTGGTGACGTTCGAGCGCAACGTCGGGGCCCAGGTCGCCCTGATCAAGGAGACCGAGTACCAGCACACGATGGAGACGCTGGCGCTGGTCGAGGGCTTCGCCACGGCGCTGTCCGCGCCGCACCTGTCGGCCGCGCAGCTCGACGCCGCGCGCGAGGTCAACGAGCGGATGCGCCGCTGCCTCGCCGACTTCGACCCGCACCGGTTCACGGAGCTCAACCTCGAGTTCCACGCGGTGCTGTTCGAGCCGTGCCCCAACCCGCACGTGCTCGACCTCGTCCACCGCGGCTGGCGGCGCATGACCGTGCTGCGCGACTCGTCGTTCGCGTTCGTGCCCGGCCGGGCACGCGAGTCCGTCGCGGAGCACGACGGGATCCTCGACCTGATCGGCGGGCTGCACGCGGGGCGCACAGAGGCGCTCGACGTCGAGCTCGCCGCCCGCCGCCACCGCACCAACACCCTCGACGCCGTGCTCGCGCGCCAGGCGAGCCACCGACCGCCCCTCTCGGAGAAGTGATGACCCAGACGCACCGCCCCGCCGACCTGCCCACCGCGATCCGGCACTACATCGACGGCCGCTTCGTCGACTCCGCCGGCGGCGAGACGTTCGACGTCCTCGACCCGGTGAGCAACGAGACCTACGTCCAGGCCGCCGCGGGCCAGCAGGCCGACGTCGACGCCGCCGTCGCCGCCGCCCGACGCGCGTTCGCCGAGGGCCCGTGGCCGCGGATGCTGCCGCGCGAGCGCTCGCGCGTGCTGCACCGGATCGCCGACCTCGTGGAGTCGCGCGACGCCCGGCTCGCCGAGCTGGAGTCGTTCGACTCCGGGCTGCCGATCACGCAGGCCCTCGGCCAGGCGCGCCGCGCCGCCGAGAACTTCCGCTTCTTCGCGGACCTGATCGTGGCGCAGGCCGACGACACCTACAAGGTGCCCGGCCGCCAGATCAACTACGTCAACCGCAAGCCGATCGGCGTCGCCGGCCTCATCACGCCGTGGAACACGCCGTTCATGCTCGAGTCGTGGAAGCTCGCCCCGGCCATCGCGACCGGCAACACCGTGGTGCTCAAGCCGGCCGAGTTCACGCCGCTGTCCGCGTCGCTGTGGGCGGACATCTTCGAGGAGGCGGGCCTGCCGCAGGGCGTGTTCAACCTCGTCAACGGGCTGGGCGAGGAGGCCGGCGACGCGCTGGTCAAGCACCCCGACGTCCCGCTCATCTCCTTCACCGGCGAGAGCAGCACGGGCCAGCTCATCTTCGGCAACGCCGCCCCGTACCTCAAGGGCCTGTCGATGGAGCTGGGCGGCAAGTCCCCCGCCGTCGTCTTCGCCGACGCCGACCTCGACGCCGCGATCGACGCGACGATCTTCGGCGTCTTCTCCCTCAACGGCGAGCGCTGCACGGCGGGCTCGCGCATCCTCGTGGAGCGCGCCGTCTACGACGAGTTCGTCGAGCGGTACGCGGCCCAGGCGAAGCGCGTGCGCGTCGGCTACCCGCACGAGAAGGAGACCGAGGTGGGCGCCCTCGTGCACCCGGAGCACTTCGAGAAGGTCATGAGCTACGTCGAGCTGGGCAAGACCGAGGGGCGCCTCGTCGCCGGCGGCGGCCGCCCCGAGGGCTTCGAGACGGGCAACTTCGTGGCCCCCACCGTCTTCGCGGACGTGAAGCCCGACGCCCGGATCTTCCAGGAGGAGATCTTCGGCCCGGTCGTGGCGATCACGCCGTTCGACACCGAGGCCGAGGCGCTCGAGCTGGCCAACGGGGTCAAGTACGGCCTCGCCGCGTACGTCTGGACCAACGACCTCAAGCGGGCCCACAACTTCTCCCAGGCCGTCGAGGCCGGGATGGTCTGGCTGAACTCGAACAACGTGCGCGACCTGCGCACCCCGTTCGGCGGCGTCAAGGCGTCCGGCCTGGGGCACGAGGGCGGGTACCGCTCCATCGACTTCTACACCGACCAGCAGGCCGTGCACATCACGCTCGGCAAGGTCCACAACCCGACCTTCGGCAAGTAACCCCACCCCCTGAGGACGCTGCAATGACGCACCTGAACGACCGCACCCTCACCTCCTCGGGCTTCTACGTGAGCCAGGAGGCGCCGATCACCTGCGACAACCCGACGCCGACGCCGACGAGCCCCGCGCCCGACATCCTGCGCTGCGCGTACATGGAGCTCGTCGTCACGGACCTCGCGGCCTCCCGCGAGTTCTACGTCGACGTGCTCGGCCTGTACGTCACGGAGGAGGACGAGCGCAGCGTGTACCTCCGCTCCACCGAGGAGTTCATCCACCACAACCTGGTGCTGCGCCAGGGCGACGTGGCCGCCGTCGCCGCGTTCTCCTACCGCGTGCGCACGCCGGAGGACCTCGACGCGGCCGTCGCGTTCTACACCGAGCTCGGCTGCGAGGTGCGCCGCGAGCCGGGCGGCTTCACGAAGGGCATCGGCGACTCGGTGCGCGTGGTCGACCCGCTGGGCTTCCCGTACGAGTTCTTCCACGACACGACGCACGTCGAGCGGCTGTCGTGGCGCTACGACCTGCACACCCCCGGCGAGCTCGTGCGCCTGGACCACTTCAACCAGGTGACCCCCGACGTGCCGCGGGCCGTGAAGTTCATGCAGGACCTGGGCTTCCGCGTCACCGAGGACATCCAGGACGACGAGGGCACCGTCTACGCGGCGTGGATGCGGCGCAAGCCCACCGTGCACGACACGGCCATGACCGGCGGCGACGGCCCGCGCATGCACCACATGGCGTGGTCGACCCACGAGAAGCACAACATCCTCGCCATCTGCGACAAGCTCGGCGCGCTGCGCCGCTCCGACTGCATCGAGCGCGGGCCCGGCCGGCACGGCGTGTCGAACGCGTTCTACCTGTACCTGCGCGACCCCGACGGCCACCGGGTCGAGATCTACACGCAGGACTACTACACGGGCGACCCGGACAACCCCGTGGTCACCTGGGACGTGCACGACAACCAGCGCCGCGACTGGTGGGGCAACCCCGTCGTGCCGAGCTGGTACACCGAGGCGTCGCTGGTGCTGGACCTGGACGGCAACCCGCAGCCGGTCGTGGCCCGCACCGACGACTCCGAGATGGAGGTGACCGTCGGCGCCGACGGCTTCTCCTACACCCGGCGGCCCGACGACGGCACGGGCGACGGCGGCGGCGTGCAGGGGTTCAAGCTGGGGGCGACGCTGTGACGGCCGCGACGCCGGACGGCGAGCGCACCCTCGACGACGCGGCGGTCGTCGCCATCGCCGACGAGCTCGCCGAGGCCGACCGCACCCGCACCCCCGTGCCGCTGCTCGCCGCGCGGCACGAGGGCATGACGGTCGCCGACGCGTACGCCGTGCAGCGCACCTGGCGCGAGCGCGGGGAGGCGCGCGGGCGGCGGGTCGTCGGGCACAAGATCGGTCTGACGTCGAAGGCCATGCAGGCCGCCACGGGCATCACCGAGCCGGACTACGGCGTCATCTTCGACGACATGGTGCTCGAGTCGGGCAGCGTCGTGGAGCACGCGGCGTACTCGAACGTGCGCGTCGAGGTGGAGCTGGCGTTCGTGCTCGCGGCCCCCTTGGCGGGGCCGGGCGTCACCGTCACCGACGTGCTGCGGGCCACCGACCGCGTGGTGCCGGCGCTGGAGATCCTCGACGCCCGCGTCGAGATGCCGGGCCGCACCATCGTCGACACGATCAGCGACAACGCCGCCATGGGTGCCATGGTGGTGGGCGGGCGGCCCGTGAGGGTCGACGACGTCGACCTGAGGTGGGTGTCCGCCCTGCTGTACCGCAACGAGACCATCGAGGAGACGGGCGTCGCCGCCGGCGTGCTGGGCCACCCGGCCGCGGGCGTCGCGTGGCTCGCGAACAAGCTCGCCGCGCACGGCGACTCGCTCGCCGCGGGCGAGACCGTCCTGGCCGGGTCGTTCACCCGCCCCACGTGGGTGCACCCCGGCGACACCGTGCACGCCGAGTACCACACCGGAACCGGGAGCCTGGGGGCCGTGACATGCCGCTTCGTCTGAGTACCGATCAGTCCCTCAGGACGCTTCTCGCGGCGACGGAACGGCCGCTGGTCGGCGCCTGGTCGTCGATGGGCAGCCCGGTGGCCGCGGAGATCCTCGCCGGCAGCGGCCTCGACGTCGTGCTCGTCGACGGCGAGCACGGACCCAACGACCTCACGACCGTCCTCGCCCAGCTCCAGACCACCGCCGCGTACCCCGTGGCCACGCTGGTGCGCGTGCCGTCCGGCAACCCGGTCGGCCTCAAGCGGGTGCTCGACCTGGGCGCCACCAACGTGCTGGTGCCGATGGTCGACTCCGCCGACGAGGCCGCGGCCGCCGTGCGCGCCGTGCGCTACCCGCCCGCCGGGGTCCGCGGCGTCGGCAGCGCGCTCGCCCGCTCCTCGCGCTGGAACGGCGTGCCCGGCTACCTCGCCGGCGCGGACGACGGCATCACGCTCGTCGTGCAGCTCGAGACCCGTGCGGCGATCGACGACGCCGCCGCCATCGCGGGCACGGACGGCGTCGGCGCCGTGCTGATCGGCCCCGCGGACCTGGCCGCGTCCCTCGGCCACCTCGGCCAGCAGGACCACCCGGAGGTGGTCGAGGCCGTCCTCGGCGCGATCGCCGCCTGCCTGGGCGCCGGCACACCGGTCGGGGTGAACGCCTTCGACCCGGCCATGGCGGACCGCTACCTTGACGCCGGGGCGTCGTACGTCGTCGTCGGCGCCGACGTCACCCTGATCGCGCGCGGCTCCGCGCAGCTCGCGGACCGTGTCATCTCCCGCACCCAGCAGAAGGACGGTGGAACCCGATGACGACGACCAGCTCGACGACGACGGTCTCGACAGGCTCGACCAGCGTGGACGTCCCGACCGGCCTCCTGATCGGCGGCTCCTGGCGCGACGCGTCCGACGGCGGCACCTTCGCCGTCGAGAACCCGGCCACCGAGGAGACGCTGGTCCACGTGGCCTCGGCGACGGGCGACGACGCCCGGGCCGCGCTGGACGCCGCCGCGGCGGCGCAGGCGTCGTGGGGCGCCACCCCGGCGCGCGAGCGGGCCGAGATCCTGCGCCGCGCGTTCGCGCTCGTGCAGGAGCGCCGCGAGGACCTGGCGCTGCTCATGACGCTCGAGCTCGGCAAGCCCCTGGCCGAGGCTCGCGGCGAGGTGACGTACGGCGGCGAGTTCCTGCGCTGGTTCGCCGAGCAGGCCACGCACGACGAGGGCCGGTACGCGCACACTCCGGAGAACTCCCTGCGGATGCTGGTGCAGCGCCGCCCGGTGGGCCCGTGCCTGCTCATCACGCCGTGGAACTTCCCGCTCGCGATGGCCACGCGGAAGGTGGCGCCCGCCGTCGCCGCCGGCTGCACCATGGTGCTCAAGCCGGCCCGGCTCACACCGCTGACCTCGTTGCTGTTCGCGCAGCTCATGGTCGAGGCCGGGCTGCCCGACGGCGTGCTCAACGTGGTGCCGTCCGCCTCCGCCTCGTCGGTGAGCGAGCCGGTCCTGGCGGACCCGCGGCTGCGCAAGGTGTCGTTCACGGGGTCCACCGCAGTGGGCCAGGGCCTGCTGAAGGCGGCCGCGGACAACGTGCTGCGCACCTCGATGGAGCTGGGCGGCAACGCCCCGCTGATCGTGTTCGAGGACGCCGACCTGGACACCGCCGTCGACGGCGCCATGGCCGCCAAGCTGCGCAACGGCGGCGAGGCCTGCACCGCCGCCAACCGGTTCTACGTGCACGAGTCCGTGGCCGACGAGTTCGTCTCCCGGCTCGCCGAGCGGTTCCGCGCCGTCGTCGTCGGGAACGGCCTGGACGAGGGCACCACGCTGGGCCCGCTCGTCGAGGCCAAGGCCGTGGACTCCGTCGCGTCGCTGGTGGACGACGCCGTCGCGCGCGGCGCGCAGGTCGTCGTCGGCGGCTCCCGCGTCGACGGCCCGGGGCACTTCTTCCAGCCCACCCTGCTGCGCGACGTCCCCGCCGACGCCCGCTGCATGACGGAGGAGATCTTCGGCCCCGTCGCGCCGGTCGCCACCTTCCGCACCGAGGACGAGGCGGTCGAGCTCGCCAACTCCACGGAGTACGGGCTGGCCTCGTACGTGTTCACGTCCGACGTGCGCCGCGGGCTGGCGTTCGCCGAGCGGCTCGAGTTCGGGCTGCTGGGCCTCAACGCCGGCGTCATCTCCAACGCGGCCGCGCCGTTCGGCGGGATGAAGCAGTCCGGCACCGGGCGCGAGGGTGGTTTCGAGGGCATCGCCGAGTACCAGGAGACGCAGTACGTCGGCATGCCGCTCTGACGGTCCGTAGACTCCCCCGGCACCGGTCGGAGACGGAGGACGCGTGGCCAGGGGATACCGCTTCAGCGACACCTACATCACGAAGAAGGAGAGCTCCCTCGTCGCGATCCTGCTCGTCGGCATCGGGGTGCCGTGGGCGGTCGCGGGGGTCATGCTCTGGGTGGGCCAGCTCCTGTGGGTCGAGCCGCCCGCGGCCTACGCCTGGGTGCTCATCGCCATGGTGGCGGCGCCGCTGGTCACCGTCGTGGTGGTGCTCACGGTCGCGGCGATCCTGGGCGGGAGGTCGATGAGCCGCTACGGGTGGGTGCTCGGCCTGGTGTTCAGCCTGTGGTTCTTCGTCGGCCTGGCGCTGGCCGCCGGCGGCGTGCTGCCGTGGTGGGCCTACGCCGCCGGGTGGGTCGTGATCGTCGCGCTGTTCTACGCCCTCGGCCGGCGTCGCGGCGTGCCGATGTGGGTCGGCGGCACCGGCGCCACGCCCGTCCTCCGGCGGTACCAGCGCTCCGCCGAGGCAGGCGAGGAGGAGACCGAGCAGCTGGACGACCTCGGACGGCCGGTGCGCTGGCTGCCGCAGGCCCGCGCCGTCGCGGACCAGGCGGTCGCGGGGGCAGACGTCGACGCCCTCGGCCGGCTGCTTTCTCGTGAGGCGGAGGCCGCCTCGCTGTCGCCCGCTCAGCGGTGCGCCGCCGCGAGCACGGTGCCCTACCTCGTGTGGCGCCGCCTCGCCCGGGACCTGACGCGACAGCACGGCACGGACTTCCCGCGCGGCGCCGCCCGGTACTTCACGCCGCTGTACCTGCGCGCCGGACGGTCCGCGTCCGACGTCGCGCAGGCGCGGCGGCTGTGCCGGATGTCCCACCGGGCCATGGCCCTCACGGACCGGGCCGACGACGGCACGGTCAACCTGCCGCACCACCGGCGCGACGCGTACGCGGACCGCCTCGTGCGGCGCGGCTGGCCCGACGTCGACCGCCTGGTCGCCGCCTGCCTCACCGAGGCCGTCGCCCTCCTCGTCCAGCGGAGCATCGTGCTCGAGGTCGCGCAGGAGGCCCGCCGATGAGCGCCGTCGTCCATCCCCCGCTGGTCGCGAGCGACAGCACGGCGCTCGGCGTCGTCGTCCTGGCGCTCGTCGTGGTGGCAGGCGCGCTGCTCGCGACCCTGCCGCGCTGGCTGCCCGCGATCCGGGCCCGCCTCGCCGCACGGTCCGGCGGCGCCCGGCCCCGCACCGAGGACCGGTGGCGCGCCCGGATGCGGGCCATGGCGCTCCGGGACCGGCACGCGCTCGGCGACGCCGCCGAGGGGTGGCTGATCGCCTCCTGGCTGGTCGCCGGCGTCGCGGCGCTCGTCCTCGTGCTCGTGTGGGTGCCGAAGGTGGCCCTCGAGGTCGAGTCGCGCGTCGGGGTGTCCGCGTACGAGCAGGGCGACTACGAGCGCGCCGTCCAGATCTTCGAGAACCACGAGGACCGGGACCCCGCCGCGTGGCGAGCGGCCTACGACGAGGGCACCGCGTTCCTCGCGTGGGCCCTGACCCAGGGCGACCCGGCGTCCGACGACTTCGTCGTCTGGTACGCCGAGGACGCCGAGTCGAAGCTCGACCGCGCCTTCTGGTCGCTCGACGACGGCGACGTGCCCCCGACCGCCGTCGAGCGCTGCCAGGTCACCGCGAACGCCCGCACCGCCAAGCTGCTGCTCGCCGACGCGGCCGAAGCGGAGCTGGCGCGCGACCCCGAGGCGTACTTCGCCAGCTCCCCCGACGAGCTGCGCGCCGAGGCGGACGATCTCGGCGCCGGCCCCTGCTGAGGCCGGCGCCGAGGAGCCCGCGTCAGCCGACGGCCACCTGCTCGCGCTCGCGCTCGTGCGGCTCCCAGCACTCGATGCCGGTGACGCCGGGCAGCCGGTCGCGCGTGAACTGCGGGTCGAGGCCCTGCTTGCGCTGCGCGGTGAAGTCGCGCATGAGGCGGAACGCGATCGTGCTCAGCGGCGCGATCGCCGCGAGGTTGACCAGCGCCATGACCGCCATCGTGGTGTCGGCGAGCGTCCACACGAGCTGCACCGAGCCGATCGACCCCAGGAAGGCGATGACCAGGAACACCACCCGGAACGCCGTCATCGCCCCGCGCCGGCGGGTGAGGAAGGCGACGTTGGCCTCGCCGTAGTAGTAGTTGCCCAGCACCGACGTGAAGGCGAGCAGCAGCAGGATCACCGTCAGCAGGTGCAGCGACCAGTCGCCGAGGCTGGACTGCAGCGCCTCCTGCGTCATCGTCGGGCCGGAGTTCTCGCCGTACGTCGGATTCGACACCAGCACGATGAACGCGGTGATCGAGCAGACGAACAGGGTGTCGACGTAGACGCCCAGGGTCTGCACCAGGCCCTGCTTCACCGGGTGGCTCACCGTGGCGGTGGCGGCGGCGTTGGGGGCGGAGCCGAGCCCGCCCTCGTTGGAGAACATGCCACGTCGCACGCCCTGCGAGATCGCCGTGCCGAGGCCCGCGGCGGCGACCTCCCTGAACCCGAGGGCGCTGCCCACGATGTCGGCGAGGACGTCGGGCAGCTTCTCCACGTTCAGCGCGACCACGAGCACGCCGAGGCCGAGGTAGAGCACCACCATGAGGGGAACGAGCAGCTGGGCGGTGTTGGCGATGCGGTGCAGGCCGCCGAAGACGATCGCGGCCACGACGGCCGTGAGGAGCACCCCGACGACCGGCGCCAGCCAGGACGGCGTCTCCCCCAGGATCTGCTCGGCCGAGGTGCCGACCGCGCCCGAGATCGTGTTGGCCTGCACCGAGTTGAAGACGAAGCTGAACGTCACGATGATCACGACGGAGAACAGCAGGCCCATCCACCGCTTCCCGAGCCCGCGCTCCATGTAGTACGCGGGCCCGCCGCGGAAGTCCTTGCCGTCCCGGACCTTGTAGAGCTGGGCCAGCGTCGACTCGACGAAGCTCGCGGCGCCGACCACGAGCCCCATCACCCACATCCAGAACACCGCGCCCGGGCCGCCGAGCGCGATGGCGGTGGCCACGCCCACGATGTTGCCCGTGCCGATCCGCGCCGCGGCCGAGATCGCGAACGCCTGGAACGACGAGACCGGCTTCTGACCGGGCGCGGGGGCGGACTTCCCGACGACGGACCGGAACATGTCCGGCAGCAGGCGGATCTGCACGGCCCCGGAGCGGACGGTGAAGTACAGACACAGCGCCGCGAGCACCGGGACGACGAGGTAGAGCCACAAGCCGTCGTTGAACCCGGCGAGCGCTTCGTTGAAGCTTTCCATGATCGAACTGGCCTTTCGGTCGCGTTCGGCCCCGACTTCGGTGTGGAACCGGTCGGTTACCTTAGCGAACCATCCAGATTCGGTCATCCGCCGTCCAGGAATCCCCCGGACGGCGGCGCCCCCGCGCTCAGCCCCAGACGAGCCCGCGCGCCGGGTCCTCGAGCACCTTCGCGACGTCGGCCAGGTAGCGGGCGGCGAGCTCGCCGTCGACCAGGCGATGGTCGACGGACAGCGCGAGCTGCGTGACCCAGCGCGGCTTGACCTTGCCCTTGTGCACCCACGGCTGCTTGCGGATGGCGCCGAACGCGAGGATGCCCGCCTCGCCGGGGTTGAGGATCGGCGTGCCCGTGTCGGTGCCGAAGATGCCGACGTTGGTGATGGTGATCGAGCCGCCCGACATGTCGGCGGGCGAGGTGCGGCCCGCGCGGGCGGTGGACGTGAGGGTCGCGATCGCCTTCGCCAGGCCGAGCAGGTCGAGCGTGTGCGCGTCCTTGATGTTCGGCACGACGAGCCCGCGCGGCGTCGCCGCGGCGATCCCGAGGTTCACGTAGTGCTTGTAGACGATCTCCTGTGCGGCCTCGTCCCAGCTCGCGTTGATCTGCGGGTGCCGGTTCACCGCGAGCAGCATCGCCTTGGCCGCGACGAGCAGCGGCGTGACGCGCACGTCCGCGAAGTCCCGGTCCTCCTTCAGCGTGGCGACCAGCTTCATCGTCTTCGTGACGTCGATCGTCTGGAACACCGTGACGTGCGGGGCGGTGAACGCGCTGGCCACCATCGCCTCGGCCGTGCGCTTGCGTACCGACTTCACCGGCACGCGCGTCTGGCGGCCGTCCTGGCTGACGGTGCCCGACGCGAGCCACGGCTGGTCGTCGTCCGGGTACGTGGCGAGGGCCTTCGGCGCCGCGCCCTCGGCGTGCGCGACGACGTCCTCGCGCGTGACGATGCCGCCCGGGCCCGTGGGGTGCACGGACGCCAGGTCCACGCCCAGGTCCTTCGCCAGCTTGCGCACCGGCGGCTTGGCCAGGACGCGCGCGCCCGCCGACGCCGGCACGCTCGCCATCGGCTTCTCGATCGCCGGGCCGCTGGTCGAGCTTGTCGGAACCCCGCCGCCGCTGGTTGAGCCTGTCGAAACCCCACCACCGCTGGTTGAGCCTGTCGAAACCCCACCACCGCTGGTTGAGCTTGTCGAAACCCGGCTCGTGGTCTCGACAGGCTCGACCGACGGGCTCGTGGTCTCGACAGGCTCGACCGACAGGGGCGTGGTCTCGACGGGCTGGGCGTCTGACACGCGGCGACGCCGGCGGCGGCCGGAGCCCGCACCGTCACCGGTGCCGTACCCGACCAGCACGGAGCCGGAGCCCTCGCCGGACGCGTCGGCGGCGGCCTCGCCGGAGCCGTCGCCCGTGGGCTCGTCGGAGCCTCCGGACGCCTCGGCGCCGGTGCTGATCTCGATGATCGCGGTGCCGACGTCGACGGTGGTGCCCTCCTCGGCGAGCAGCGCCGTGACGGTGCCGGCCCACGGCGACGGCAGCTCGACGAGCGACTTGGCGCTCTCGATCTCCACGATCACCTGGTTGACGGCGACGGTGTCGCCGACGGCGACGCGCCACTCGACGATCTCGGCCTCGGTGAGGCCCTCGCCCACGTCCGGGAGGGGGAAACGCTGCGTGCTCATCGGTCTCCTCGGGTCAGGGGGTCAGTGGGCCAGGACGCGGTCGACGGCGTCCACGACGCGGTCGACGCTCGGCAGGTACTCGTGCTCGAGCTTCGCGACGGGGTACGGCGCGTGGAAGCCGCCCACCCGCAGGACGGGGGCCTCCAGGGAGTAGAAGCACTCCTCGCTCACGCGGGCCGCGACCTCGGCGCCGGAGCCGAGGAAGGTCGGCGCCTCGTGCACGACGACGCAGCGCCCGGTCCGCTTGACGGACTCGGCCACGGCCGTGACGTCGAGCGGGGAGATCGCGCGCAGGTCGACCACCTCGGCGCTGGTGCCCTCGGTCGCCAGCGTGTCGGCGGCCTTGAGCGCCGTCGCGACCGTGGGGCCGTAGGCGACGAGCGTGACGTCGCTGCCCTGCCGGGCGACGCGCGCCCGGTTGAGCACGTCGGCGCCGCCGGCCGCGGCCACCGTCGGGTACGGGCTGGTCGCGACCTCGCCCTTGGACCAGTAGCGCCCCTTGGGCTCGAAGAACAGCACCGGGTCCGGCGACGCGACGGCGGCGCGGATCATGTCGTAGGCGTCCTGCGGGGTGGACGGCGACACGACGCGCAGGCCCGGCGTGTGCGCGAACAGCGCCTCCGGGCTCTCCGAGTGGTGCTCGACCGCGCCGATGCCGCCGCCGTAGGGGATGCGGATGACGACGGGCACCTGCAGGCGGCCGCGCGACCGGTAGTGCATCTTGGCGAGCTGCGTCGTGATCTGGTCGTAGGCCGGGAAGACGAAGCCGTCGAACTGGATCTCGCACACCGGCCGGTAGCCGCGCAGCGCCATGCCGATCGCCGTGCCGACGATGCCGGACTCCGCGAGCGGGGTGTCGACCACGCGGTCCTCGCCGAAGTCCTTCTGCAGGCCGTCCGTGACGCGGAAGACGCCGCCGTTGCGGCCGACGTCCTCGCCCATGACGAGGACCTTCGGGTCGGACTCGAGCGCCGAGCGCAGGCCCTCGGTGATGGCCCGGGCGAACGTCAGGGTCTGCGGGGTTGCTGAGGTCATCGGGCCGCCCCCGTCGTCTCGTGCGTCTCGTTCTCGTACTGCTCGAACCACGCCCGCTCCGACCGCACCTGGGCGTGGTCGGTGGCGTACACGTGCTCGAACATCGCGCTCGTGGGCGGGGCGCCGAGCTCGCGCACCTCGGCGCGGAGCCGCTCGCCCAGGGCGTCGGCCTCGCGCTCGATGCCGGCCGCCCAGTCGTCGTCCCAGCCGTCCTCGGCGCGCAGCAGCGCGGCGAGGCGGTCGATCGGGTCGCGGCGGGCCCAGTGGTCCTCCTCCGCCCGGGCGCGGTATCGGCTCGGGTCGTCGGAGGTGGTGTGGGCGCCCATGCGGTAGGTGTAGGCCTCGACGAAGGTCGGGCCGCCGCCGGTCCGGGCGCGCTCGAGCGCCTCGGCCGTCACGGCGTAGCAGGCGAGGACGTCGTTGCCGTCCACGCGCACGCTGGGGATGCCGAAGCCCTCGCCGCGCAGGTACAGCGGGACGCGCGACTGGCGCGACGTCGGCTCCGAGATCGCCCACTGGTTGTTCTGCAGGAAGAACACGACGGGCGCGTTGTTCACGGCCGCGAAGACGAGCGCCTCGCTGACGTCGCCCTGGCTGGTGGCGCCGTCGCCGAAGTAGGTGACGACGGCGGCGTCGCGCGCGTCGTCGCCGGTGCCGACCGCGCCGTCGCGCTGCACGCCCATCGCGTAGCCCGTGGCGTGCAGCACGTGGGAGCCGATGACGAGCGTGTACAGGTGCACGTTGTGCTCGGCCGGGTCCCAGCCGCCGTGGTCCGCGCCGCGGTACAGGCGCAGGCGGTCGACGGGGTCGACGCCGCGGGCCTGGAGCACGCCGTGCTCGCGGTAGGAGGGGAACACGTAGTCCTGCGGCGAGAGGGCGTACGCCGACCCGACCTGGGCGGCCTCCTGGCCACGGCCCTGCGCGTACAGCGCGAGCTCGCCCTGCCGCTGCAGGGCCGTGGCCTCGTCGTCGAACCGACGCGTCAGCACCATGTCGCGGTACAGGGCGCGCAGGTCCTCGGAGGTGAGGTGGTCGACACGCGAGCGGTAGGTCGCGTTGTCGGGTTCGACGACACGCTCGCCGGTGGGCGAGACGAGCTGGACCAGGGGGTCGACGTCAGCGGGCGCGACGTCGGCGGGCACCTCAACGGGCGTCTCGTCGGGTTCGCCGGTGGTGGTCTGCGGCACGCGGTCTCCTTCGCTGACGGCCCCCGGGTGGGGCAGGGCTGCTCCGGCATGGGAGGAGGTCCCGGGAAGACCCGCCGGAACGGCGACCCACCGGAACCTACGCCTTCGTAGCCTACGCCAGCGTAGGTTGTCGTCCAGGGGGCGCACCCCCCGGCGTCGGTGCCAATGTCCCCCCGATCGTTTTGGAGGGTTCCTCCAAGCGGCCGGGTGCGCGACGACGACCGCGCTGGTCAGCGCGGGTAGCCCTGACCCGCCCGGAGCGCGTCCCGCTCGCGCAGCACCGGCCAGCGGGAGAACGCGAACACGAGGAACATCACCACGTTGAGGACCGGCACGATGCCGACCAGGACCCACCAGCCCGAGTAGCCGGCCTTCTGGATGATCCGGATGTACGCGATCAGGAAGATCACGAGGATCGCCAGGTACACGATGATCGCGGCGGTGCCGAACAACCATCCGTAGTCGTCGGCGAGCTGGTCGTAGTCCCAGTTGTCCATGGACAGCGAGTCTTCCCCGGCGCGACGGCGCCGCAACCTGAGCCCCCGACGGGCCGGCTCCCGGTCAGGAGGCGCGCCAGGCTCCTCCGGCGTCGTCGTACCGCCAGTCGCGGGCGGCACCCGGGTCCGCCGTCGCGCCCGCGAACCAGCACGTCGCATCCGGGTCCCAGCCGGCGAGCACCGACGCGACGCCGTCGGACACCGGCACCGGCAGCCCGGCCGTCGTGAGGTACCCGCGCACCGTGAGATGCACGGCGTCCACCTCCCGGGCCACCGCCGCCCAGTCGGGCAGCACCCAGGCGCCGTCGCGTCCCGTGGTGCGGTACCAGTCGTGCCGCCGCGAGGCGGTCACCTCCAGCGGGTGCCGGCGGCACAGGTCGGCCCAGTCGTCCGGCCCGTCCAGCTCCAGCACCTCGACCCCGGCGTCCGGCAGCGCCGGGCGAACGCTCCCGCGCTCCCACCCCATGCCGTCCTCGACCAGCCAGAGGCCCACCGGGCCGTTCGCGCCGAGGGCGCGGCTGGTGCGGAGCAGCTCGTGCGGCGGCACGGACCACCACGCGCCGCCCCAGCTCGCGCGCGGGTCGGACGGACGCTCGCGCGCCGCGGTGCGCTCGTCCTCCACGGTCTCGGCGCGCCACGCCGCGACCAGGTCAGGCCGCTCCGCCGTCGTCGTGCCGGGCAGGCCGAGGCGCCCCTCGTCGTACCAGACCACCTCGCGCTGGGCCTCCGACGGCACGGGTGTGGACCACCAGTCCACCGCCGACGCCGCGAGCAGCGCGTCGGCGGCCGGTGCCAGCGCCTCGCGCACCTCGGGGAGGGCGGCGAGCACGTCCTCGCCGTCCGGCTCCTGCCAGTAGCGCGCGTTGTCGACCGCCGCGCCGAGGACGTCCAGCACCTGCCTCTCGTCGGGCACGGCGAACGTGGCGTCGCCCAGCCGCCGGACCACGTCGTCTGTCGCCGGCCGTGGGCGGCGGCCGCGACGCGGGCGGCAGCCGCGACGCGCGCCGTACCGCACCCGCGAGGTCCCGGCCCCGGGGTCCAGGTCGTGGGCGGCGCGGAACACCGCCAGCCGCACGTCGTCGTCCTGCGCCTGCGCGAGCTCCTGGCACAGGCGCCGGCCGCGCGGGCCGGAGAGCAGCGCGGCGGCGTCGAGGCGGCTGGTCCCGGGCACGGGCCCACCCTAGAGGCGCGTGTCAGACCCTGGCGGGAGGCTGGGGCCACACCCGACGAAGGGACGCACCCGTGAACGCGCAGTCGACGCCGACCCCGGTCAACCCACCCTCGCTGCACCAGAACCCCGCGTTCGCGTGGGGCATGATCCTGCCCGCCGGCCGCACGCTCTACGTGGGCGGGCAGAACGGCACCGGCCCCGACGGCGCCATCGTCGAGGGCGGCCTCGGCCCGCAGACCGAGCAGGCGCTGCGCAACGTCATCGCCGTCCTCGAGAAGGCCGGCACGGACGTGGAGCATGTCGCCAAGCTGACCATCTATCTCGACCCGTCCGTCGACCCGAACGCGGCCTACGCCGCCTCGGGCAAGGTCTGGCGCGCACGCACCGCCGTCACCGTGCTCGCCGTCGCGCCCGCCAGGCCGGGCGCGCTCGTCGAGGTGGAGGCCGTCGCGACCGTGCCGGAGGGCTGACACGCCCCGTCCCCCGCTCGTAGGGTGACGGCCGTGCGCAGACATCGGTGGCGAGGGCTCTTCCAGGCCGTGGCCGTGCTGGCGGTGCTCCTCGCCGTCGCCGACGGGTTCCGCTGGGGCAACCGCTGGTACCTCTCGACGATGTTCGACCGCTCCGACCGTGAGTACGCCCTGGAGATCCTGGCCAAGGCCCACGACGCGCTGGTGCACGGGCTCGCGTGGCTCGTCGTCGCCCTCGTGGCCGCCGCCCTCGGGTGGCGGCTGCGGGTCGTGCGTCGCCCGGCCGCGCGCTGAGCCCGGTCGCACCGGCAGGCGCCCCGCTAAGGTCAGGCCATGCCGAAGACGACACCCGCCACGCCCACGACGATCCTCACCGCCGTCGACGACGCGTGGGCCGGGTCGGTCCTCGACGCGACGGTGCGCGACCGGCTGGCGTCGCACGGCGCGGTGGCGGACCTCGCCTCCGCCGACGACGCGGCCCTGGCCGCGGCGCGCGTCCTCGTCACCGGCTGGGGCGCCCCGGAGCTGGACGCCGCGCTGCTGGACCGGATGCCGCGGCTGGAGCTCGTGGCGCACGCGGCCGGCTCGGTGCGCGCCATGGTGACCCCGGCGGTGTGGGACCGCGGGATTCGCGTCACGTCGGCGGCGCACGCCAACGCGCGGGCCGTCGCGGACTTCACGGTGTCGATGGTCCACCTGGCGGTGAAGAACGTGCTGCGGCTCGGCCTCACGGCCGCGCGCGAGCACGCGGTGCCCGGCCGCGACGGCATCCGCGGCCTCGACGGCAGCACGATCGGCCTCGTCGGGTTCGGCCTGATCGCGCGCCTGGTCGCCGAGGGCCTGCGCCCGCTGGACGTGCGCGTGCTGGTGCACGACCCGTACTACGACGCCGACGAGGCGCGCCGGGCGGGCGTGGAGCTGGTCGACCTGCCCCGGCTGCTCGCCGCCAGCGACGTCGTCTCCGTGCACGCCCCGCTCACCGACGGCACGCGCGGGATGCTCGGCGCGGACGAGCTCGCCCTGCTCGCGCCGTCCGCCACGCTGATCAACACCGCCCGCGGCGGGCTGGTCGACCACGACGCGCTCGCCCGCACGCTCGCCGGCCGCCCCGACCTGTTCGCCGTCCTCGACGTCACCGAGCCGGAGCCGCTGCCGGCGGGCCACCCGCTGCTCGGCCTCGGCAACGTCTTCCTCACGCCGCACGTCGCCGGCTCGCTCGGCACCGAGGTGGCGCGCCTGAGTCACGCCGCCGTCGACGAGATCGACCGGTGGGCCGCCGGCGAGCCCCTGCTCCACGAAGTACGCCGCGAGCAGCTGCCCTTCACTGCCTGAGCGACCCGCGGCGCCCCGCGAGAGGCCGCCGAGCCCGACCCCCGGTCGGCTCGGCGGCCTCTCGCATGTTCACTCCGTTGTGATCTTGTGTTGTTACTTGTTCACTAGAGCATCAAGTTGTTACCGCACCGAGACCGCAGACGTTTGACCGGATCGGCCAGGATCGGCCAGAGTGTGTCGCGGACACCAGCTCATCGCCCTCGTTGCCGAGGATGACCCACAGGGACGTGGACATGACGAGTTCACAAACTCACACTCTTGAACACACAAAGTCACAGACGACACCACGACGACTCAGCGACGGACAGTTCGCCGTCCTGCTGCTGCTGCCGGGCGTCGCGCTGCTGGCCGGCGTGGTGCTCTACCCGCTGATCGCCGCGCTCGTCACGGCGTTCTTCGAGCAGAGCCTCGTGCTGCCGGGACGCACGTTCGTCGGGCTGCAGAACATCGTCGACGTGCTGCAGGGCGACTTCCTGCGCCTGCTGCGCCAGACGCTCGTCTTCACGCTCGGCACCACGCTGCTGCCGTTCGTGATCGGCTTCGCGCTCGCGCTCGCGCTGAACACCAGGATCCGCGGCGCCAAGGTGCTGCGCGGGCTCATGCTCATCCCCTGGCTGGTGCCCGGCGTCGTCGTGTCGTTCCTGTGGATGTGGATCTTCAACGCCAACTACGGCGTGATGAACGCGCTGCTCCAGTCGGTCGGCCTGGTCGACGACCCGCAGGCCTGGCTGGCCCAGCCGGGCACCGCGATGGGCGCCGTGATCCTGGCGAAGACCTGGCAGTCGTTCCCCTGGATGATGGTCATGCTGCTGGCCGGCCTGCAGACCGTGCCGGTCGAGCTGCACGAGGCCGCCGAGATGGACGGCGCGGGCACCGTGCGCCGCTTCTTCGCCATCACGCTGCCGCACCTCAAGGGCATCGTCGGCCTGGTGGTGCTGCTGGAGTTCATCTGGAACTTCCAGCACTTCGACATCATCTACGTGCTCACCGGCGGCGGCCCCGCCGGCGCCACCCAGACGTTCGCCACCGCCGTGTACGAGACCGCCTTCCAGGGCTACGACCTCGGCAAGGCCGGCGCGCTGGGCCTGCTGTGGATGGTGCTGCTCATGGCGCTCGTCGTCGTGTACGTCCGCTTCTCGGAGAAGGGAGAGGAGCGATGAGCGCGACGACGCAGCTCCCCGCCGCCCCCACCCCGCCCTCGGCGTCGTCCCCGGCCGACGCGGCCCGCCCGCCGCAGCGGCTGCGCCGCGGCGCGTTGCGGTCCGAGCGGCCCGGCGTGCGGGTCGCCGCCTGGGCCACCGTCGTGATCTGCGGCGGCTTCGGCCTGCTGCCGGTCTACTGGCTGCTCGCCACGTCCCTGACGCCGCGCGACCAGGTCTTCAGCTACCCGCCGAAGTTCTTCCCGTCGGCGCCCACCCTGGACGCGTTCGCCGCGCTCGCCTCGAACGACCAGCTCTTCGGCTACCTGCGCAACAGCGTCATCGTCTCGGTCATCACCGCGGTGCTGTCGGTGCTGGTCTCGGCGTACATGGGGTACTCGTTCTCCAAGTTCCGCTACCGCGGCCGCCGCTCGCTGATGTACCTGGTGCTGGCGTCGCAGATGTTCCCGCAGGCCCTGCTGCTGGTGACGCTGTACAGCGTGTTCAGCGCATACAACCTGCTGAACACGTACACGGCGCTGGTGCTGAGCTTCACCACCTTCACGCTGCCGCTGTGCGTGTGGATGCTCAAGGGCTTCTTCGACACCATCCCGGACGAGCTGATCGAGGCGGCCCGCGTCGACGGCGCGTCCCGCCTGCGGATCATCCACTCGATCGTGCTGCCGCTGGCGGCCCCGGGCCTCATCGCCGCCGGGCTGTTCGCCTTCGTCCGCGGCTGGAACGACTTCGTCTTCGCCCTCACCCTCGCCGGCCCGGAGAAGCAGACCCTGCCGCCCGGCCTGGTCAACACCTTCATCGGCGAGGCCTCGACGGCGTGGCCGGAGCTCATGGCGGCGTCGCTCGTCGTGTCGCTCCCGGTCGCGATCGCCTTCATCGCCCTGCAGAAGTACCTGGTCGGCGGCCTCACCGCCGGCGCCGTCAAGGGCTGACCGCACCCGCGCTCCACCCCCTTCCCCACCCCGAACGACCCTCGATGCGGAGGATCCTCATGTCCCTCACCCTTCCCCAGAGCGCCATGTCGCGACGTCGCGTGCTCCAGCTGCTCGGCATCGGCGCCGGCACCGCCGCCCTCGCCGCCTGCGCGCCGTCGGCCCCCGGGGCGTCCACGGGCAGCGCCGCCTCGGCCGCCGCCACCGGCGGCACGAAGACCGACTTCGCGTTCTCGTCGTGGTCCTTCACGGAGGAGGCCGCGGCCCCGGCGCTCGAGGCGATCGTCAAGGCCTACCAGGAGAAGGCGGGCGTCACGATCAAGGACGTCTCGTTCCCCTACAACGAGTACATCAACCAGCTCACCCTGCAGGTGAAGGGCGGCCAGTTCACCGGCGCCGCGCACGTCGACGTCGCGTGGCTCGGCTCGCTCGCCGCGATGGGCAAGCTGCAGGACCTGACGGCGCTGACCGAGGGCCGCGGGTACACGGACGCCGCGCTGTCCGCCGCCCAGTTCGACGGCACGCAGTACGGCCTGCCGTGGACCATCGGCGCGATCGGGCTGGTCGCGAACTCCGACCTGCTGAAGAAGGCGGACCTCGACCCCGACGCCTTCCCGGCCACGGTCGACGAGTTCGAGAAGGCGCTCAAGTCGCTCAAGGGCCTCGGCGGCGGGCTCATCCCCTACGCCGCGTCCACCAAGGCCGCGCAGCTCAAGGACATCCTCATCTGGATGGAGACGTTCGGCAGCCCGCTCGTCGACGGCGACACGGTCACCATCGGCGACGACGCGTCCGTCGAGGCCGTGACCTGGTACAAGTCGCTGTACGACCAGAAGCTCATCGCCGCCGACGTCGACCGCTTCGACGCCCGTTCCCTGTTCGCGCAGGGCCGCGCGGCGATCTACGACGACGCCCCCGTCGGCCGCGGCGCGGTCACCGAGGAGTCGCCCGACAAGGACCTCGGCAGCAAGCTCGTGCCGCTGTCCCGCCCGGTGCTCAAGGACGGGGACACCCCGCGCGCCCTCGTGTGGGGCGGGGCGATCGCCGTCGTCGACGGCGAGGGCGCCGAGACCGCCGCCGACTTCGCCCAGTTCGCGACGTCGGACCTCGACACCGTGCTGGCCGACTACGAGGTCCGCGGCCTGCCGCCCGTCACCACGGAGGCGCAGCAGTCCGACGTCGTCGCCGCCGACACGTTCGGCACGCAGTTCAACGACCGCATCACCGCGACGTCCACGAGCAACCCGTTCTGGAAGTTCACCGCGTACTCGCAGATCGAGACCGTCGTCGCCGAGCAGGTGCAGGCCGTGCTGGTCGGCAAGACCGACGCCAAGACGGCCATGCAGAAGGCCGGCGAGGCCGCGCAGAAGCTGGTCGCCTGATGGCGCGCCGGACCGCCCGTGGGGCCGCCCTCGCGACGGCGGCGCTCGCGCTGGTCGCCGGCACGTCGCTCGCCGCCGCGGCGTCGCCCGCGCCGGCTGCCCCGCACGCGCCGGCGAAGCACGCCGAGTCGATCGAGCAGCTCCCCTACCCGGTGGACCCGTCGAACAACGCCGGGTGGTGGACGCCGCTCGACGTCGTCGACGGGGTCACCTACATGGCGTTCGACGCGCCGGCCGCGGAGGCGTCCCGCCACGAGGTGCACCTCGCGGCGAAGGCGGCGGACGGCGAGTGGACCGTCGGCTGCCTGCGCGCCGACGACGGCTCGTGCGCCACCTTCCTCGACGACAGCGGGCACGACCAGCCGTCGATCGTCGTGGACGGCGACGGCACCATCCACGCCTTCGTGTCCATGCACCACGTGCCGTGGCAGTACTACCGGTCCGCCACGCCGGGCGACGTCACGTCCCTCGTGGAGGCGAGCGCCGACCTGCCCGACCAGGGCGTGCCCATGACGTACCCCGTCACGGCGCGCGGCACCGACGGCGACGCGTACGTCATGGTGCGCGGCGGCCGGGACGAGGCCACGGTGCGCGACGGGCGCCTGTACCGGTACGACACGGCCACGGACGCGTGGTCGCGGGTCGCGGTCTTCGCGTCCGGCGTCGGGTACTCGGTGTACCCCGACGACCTGGAGGTCGGCACGGACGGACGGCTGCACGTGCTGTGGGAGTGGCACCGCTGGGCCGCCGGGCCGTACCGGCACCTCGGCTCGTACGCGGTGTACGACCCGGCGGACGACTCGTGGCACGACGCCGCCGGCGCGCCGATCACGACGCCCGTCGCCCCCACGGCCGGCGGCGCCGTGGTCTACCAGCCGTTCCGCCCCGGCGAGACGATGCAGTCCGACGCGCCGACCGTGCAGACGGCGAAGCTCGCCGTGCACGGGGACACGCTCGCGGGCGTCGTCTACCGGTACGCCGAGGCGAAGGCCGACGGCACCCCCGACCGGTTCGACGTGCGGTTCGCCCGCTTCGACGGCACCGCGTGGCAGCGCGAGACGGTGATCGACGCCGAGTCGCTGGGCGACGGCATCGACACGGTCGCCGCGCTGGACGCGACGTCCGCGGCCGGCGTCACCCGCGCGTACGCCGTGGTGCAGGGCACGGTCGACGGCCGGGTCCGCACCCAGGTGGTGCGCGCCGAGCGCGGCCTGACCGGCGGCACCTGGCGGTTCGCCGGCCTCGGCGACGTGCAGGTGGGCCAGCAGCGCCTCGCCGCGCGCACGCTGCGCACCGGCCCGTCCGCGGGGGCCGACGTGCTCTACCTGAGCGCCGCGGAGACCGGGCCGACGTCGGGCACGTTGTTCCACGCCCGCGTGCCCCGCACCGGCACCCCGATCGAGGGCAGCCCGCTCGCCGACGTCGTCGCCGGCCTCCGGCCTCGCTGATTGAGCCTGTCGAAATCCAGGAACCGGGTTTCGACAGGCTCAACCAACGGGGTCGATCGCGACACGCTCAACCACCGATGAAGTAGACGAAGGAACTGAGGAAACATGCGCACGCAGACCGTCGAGGCGGACGTCGTCGTCGTCGGAGGAGGACTGGCCGGCGTCAGCGCGGCGGTCGCCGCCGCGCGGCTGGGCCGCCAGGTCGTGCTGGTGAACAACCGGCCGGTGCTGGGCGGCAACTCCTCGTCCGAGGTGCGGGTGTGGGTGTGCGGCGCCACCGCGCACGGCAACCAGCGCTGGGCCCGGGAGACCGGGATCGTCGGCGAGATGTACGTCGAGAACCAGTACCGCAACCCCGAGGGCAACCCGGTCTACTGGGACGACGTCGTGCTGGACACCGTGCGCCGCGAGGAGAACCTGCGGCTCTTCCTCAACACCGACGTGCGCGAGGTGGTCGCGACCGGCCCCGACGACACCCGCCGCATCGAGTCCGTCACGGGCTGGACCATGGGCTCGGAGATCCTCACGACGTTCACCGCGCCGGTCTTCCTCGACTGCACCGGCGACGGGCTGGTCGGCCACCTGGCCGGCGCGCGGTACCGGCTCGGCAAGGAGTCGCAGGCCGAGTTCGGCGAGGAGTGGGCGCCGCCGGAGCCCGTGCGCGAGTTCCTCGGCTCCACGCTGCTCTTCTACACCAAGGACCTCGGCCGCCCGGTGAAGTACGTGGCGCCGGAGACGGCGATCGACATCACCACCACGCCCATCCCGATGAACCGCGTGATCCGCAGCGGCGACTCCGGCGCGCACTACTGGTGGATCGAGTGGGGCGGCGAGCTCGACATCGTCGACGACAACGAGCGCATCCGCGACGAGCTGCGCGGCGTCATCCTCGGCATCTGGGACTACATCAAGAACTCCGGGAAGTTCGACGCCGACAACCTCACGCTCGAGTGGATCGGCAACGTGCCCGGCAAGCGCGAGTACCGCCGCCTGATCGGCGACTACACGCTGCACCAGGGCGACGTGGTCGGCCAGACGTCGTTCGAGGACGGCGTCGCGTTCGGCGGCTGGTCGATCGACCTGCACCCCGCCCAGGGCATGTACGCCGAGGGCGCGGGGGCGCTGCAGCGGTTCTCCGACGGCGTCTTCGAGATCCCCTACCGCTCCCTGTACTCGGTGAACGTGGAGAACATGCTGTTCGCCGGGCGCGACGTGTCGGCCACGCACATCGCGTTCGGCGCCGCGCGCGTCATGGCGACCTGCGGCGCGATGGGCCAGGCCGCGGGCACGGCGGCGGCGCTGTGCGTGGAGCACGGCACCACCCCGCGCGGCATCTACACCGACCACCTCGACGAGCTGCGCCAGACCCTGCTGCGCTGGGACGCGCCCGCCATCGGCATCGCGAACACCGACCCGCACGACCTGGCCCGCCGCGCCCGCGTCACCGCGTCGAGCACGACGACGCGGATCGCCGCGCCGGTCGCCGACCCCACAGACGGCGACCCCTACGACTTCGACGTCTACGACCTCGACGTCGACCTCGGCATCGTGCTGCCCGTGGACCCGCGCCTCGACACGGTCGAGCTGCTCGTCTCCGCCCGCCGCGACACGACGCTGTCGGTCGAGGTGTTCTCCACCGGCAAGCCGCAGAACGTGGTGCCCGCGCACCTGGAGGCCAAGACCGACGTCGTCGTCCCCGCCGGCGACGAGCGTTGGGTCACCGCGCACGTGCCGTTCGCCCCCGACACCCCGCAGAACGCCGTCGTCGTGCTGCGCGCCAACCCCGACGTCGCGGTGCGGCTCACCTCCCCGCTCCCGGCGGGGGTGCTCACGCTGGTGCACCGCGTGGACAACGACGACCAGAACGTGCAGATCAGCTCGGACGAGCTGCTGGTGCAGTGGCCCACCAAGCCGCTGCGCGGGCGGTCCGTCGTGTTCCGCGCGGGCCCGGACACCCGCGCCCTCGCGCCCGAGCGCGCCACGAGCGGGTACCACCGCAACCACGGCGGCCCGCACCTGTGGGCGTCGTCCCCGATGGTGGCCGGCCGCGACGAGTGGCTGCGCCTGGACTGGGACGAGCCCGTCACCGGGCGCGAGGTGCGCGTGGTCTTCGACGACGACCTGGACGTCGAGCTCAACACGCTGCACCACCACCGCACGCCCGACGAGATCATGCCGACGCTCGTCAGGGACTACCGCGTCGAGGTGCTGCCCGCCGGTGGCGAGGACGGCGGCGACTGGGTGACCGTCGCCGACGAGACCGACAACCGGTGGCGCCTGCGCACCCACCCGCTGCCCGCCGACGTCGGCCCGCTGCGCGCCGCCCGCCTCGTCGTCGGCGGCACGAACGGCTCCGCGCAGGCCCGCGTGGTCGCGCTGCGCGTGCAGGAGTGACCGTGCCGCACGCAGGACTCACCCGCACGGCACGCGGCGCCGCCACCTCCGCCCGGGCTACGCTGACCGCCGTGCACAGGAAGGAGCGCACCGGCATCGTGGCGCTCGCCGTGCCGGACCTCGAGGAGCCGTACTTCGCCGAGCTCACGGCGCTGCTGGTGCGGCGCGCCGACGAGCGCGGGCTGTCGATCCTCATCCAGCAGACCGCGGGCGACCACGAGCGCGAGGTGGACGTCGCCAACGGCATCGGGCTGCCCCCGACCGACGGCCTCATCCACATCCCGCGCGCCCTGTCCGTGGCCGACCTGACGCGGCGCACCTCCCCCGGGCCGCTGGTGCTGCTCGGCGAACACATCCTCGTCAGCCCGTTCACGCACGTGACGATCGACAACCGGGCCGCGTCGTACGCCGCCACCGAGCACCTCGCGTCGGTCGGCTGCCGCCGGGTGGCGTTCGTCGGCCCGCGCGACGCCCGCCCGTCCGACGCGGCCGACCGTCGGTACGCCGGCTATCGCGAGGCCGTCGCCGCGCTGGGGATCGCGGACGACCCGGCGCTCGTCGCGCAGGTCGAGTCGTTCACCCCCGCCGAGGGGCAGCGCGCGGTCGCCGACCTCCTGGCGCGCGGCGTCGAGCTCGACGGCATCGTCTGCTCCAACGACTCGGTCGCCTTCGGCGCCCTGCCCGCGCTGCACGACGCCGGGCGGCGCGTACCCGAGGACGTCGCCGTCGTCGGCATCGACGACGTGCGCGGCGCCCGGTTCACCACGCCGTCGCTGTCGTCCGTCTCCCCCGACAAGGAGGCGCTCGTCGAGCGCGCCCTGGGCGAGCTGGAGCGGCAGATCGCCACCCCTCCCGGCGCCAACCTGCCGGTGCAGCACGTGGTCGTGGACGCGCGCGTCGTGGCGCGCGCGAGCACCGCCCGCTGACCGGCCGTGGGAGGGCGCCGTCAGTCCCGGTCGACCGGGACGACCCAGAGCTCGCCGACGTGCGCCTCGAGCAGCTCGCGGGCGTCGTCGTCCAGGCCGTCGTCCGTGACGAGCCGCTCCACCTCGTGCAGGTCGACGATGGTCGTGAGCCCGACGACGCCCCACTTGGTGTGGTCGGCGAGCACGACGGCGTCCTGGCCGGCGGCCAGCAGCGCGCGGTCTGTCTCGGCCTCGAGCAGGTTGGGCGTGGTGAGGCCCGCGTGCAGGTCCACGCCGTGCACGCCGAGGAACGCCACGTCGAGGTGCAGGTGCTCCAGCGACCGCACCGCCACCGGGCCCACGAGCGCGTCGGACGGCGTCCGCACGCCGCCGGTGAGCACCACGGACTGCGTGTACGGCTCGTCGGCGCGGTCGGGCCGGCGGAACGCCTCGGCCACCGGCAGCGAGTTCGTCACGACCGTGAGGTCGGGGACGGCGCGCAGCTCCTGCGCGAGCACCCACGCCGTCGTACCGCCCGAGAGGCCCACCGCCATGCCTGGCTCGACGAGCTGGGCGGCGCGGCGGGCGATGGCCCGCTTGGCCCCGGCCTGCTGCTGCACCCGCGAGGCGAACCCGTGCTCCTGCACCGCGCCGGCGTCCCCGCGCGTCGTGGCGCCCCCGCGCACCCGGTCGAGCTCGCCCGCGTCCGCGAGCGCCTCGATGTCCCGGCGCACCGTCATCGCGCTGACGCCCAGCTCCTGCGCCAGCTCGGTGACGCTCGCGGCGCCCCGGCGGCGCACCTCGGCCACGATCCGCGACCTGCGTTCTGCGACGAGCACCCGCACCCCCTTCGATCCGCGGCACAGTCTGTCACGCGCCGTCGTGACCGACCCCGCCTCAGTTCCCGCCCTGGAGATCCCGTGACCCTGCCCGCCCCCTACGACGCCTGGTTCCCCGACAGCCCCATCGACGGCACGTACGGGTACGACCGCGACGGCCTGCTCGCCGTGCCGCCCGCCGCCGAGCCGGACGGCTTCGCCGACCTGTGGCGGTCGTGGCACGCCGCCGCGCGGGGTGTGCCGGCCGACGTCGTCGCCGAGCCGGTGGGCCGCCAGGGGGCGCACGACGTGTCGGTCGTGACGTTCACCGCCGACGGCGGCCTGCGGCTGCGCGCGTGGCTCGCGCTGCCGGCCGACGGGCCGGTCCGGGTGGGGATCGTGCACGGCCACGGCTACGGCGGCCGCGAGGCGCCGTCGTTCGAGCGGGTGCCGCGCGGCGCGGCCGTGATCTACCCGGTGGCGCGCGGCCTGGTGTCGCTGAACGCCGGGGTCGGCGCGCCCGCGACGAGCGACGCGCACGTGCTGGCCGGCATCGAGGACGTCGAGACGTACGTGCTGGGCCGCTGCGCCGTCGACCTGTGGCACGCCGCCACCGCGCTGCAGGAGGCGCTGGCCGGCATCGACGGCGTGCCCGCGGACCTGCCGCTGTACTACGTGGGCGGCAGCTTCGGCGGCGGGGTCGGCGCGCTCGCCGTGCCGTGGGACGACCGGTTCGTGGGCGCCACGCTCGAGGTGCCGAGCTTCGGCCAGTACGACGAGCGGCTCGCCGTGCCGTGCACCGGCAGCGGCGAGGCGCAGCGCCGGTACGTGGCCGAGCATCCCCGGGCCCGCGCGGTCCTCGCCCTCACCGACGCGTCCGTCGCCGCCACGTACGCGCGCGTTCCCGTGCGGGTCGAGTGCGCCCTGTGGGACGCGCACGTGCCGCCGCCCGGCCAGTTCGGCGTCGCAGCGGGCTTCGCCGCCGCCGAGCGCGCCGGCACCGGGGCGGAGCTGGAGCTGGCGGTGCTCTCCGCCGGGCACGCCGAGTACCCCGGCCACGCACGCGAGATGGCCGCCGCGTTCGCGGCCACCCGCGCGCACGTCGAACGGGTGCTGCCCCGACGGTGACGCGTGCGGCATCCTGTCGGCATGGAGGACGGCGCGAGCGGCCCGGAGGTCGGCACGGGGAGCGGGAAGCGGCCGCGCCCCGGGGGGCGCAGCGCCCGGGTGCGCGAGGACGTGTTCGCGGCCACGCTCGCCGAGCTGGTCGAGGTGGGCTACACCGCGCTGACGATCGAGCGCGTCGCGGCCCGTGCCGGCGTGCACAAGACGACGGTCTACCGCCGCTGGGAGGACAAGGACTCGCTGCTCGTGGCCGCGGTCAGCGAGCTCGCCGCCCAGCCCGTGCCCGCGGTGGACACGGGCGGCCTGCGGTCGGACCTGTTCGCCTACGCCAGCGCCATCGTCAGTCTGCTCGCGGGCCCGGTCGGCCGGGTGGCGCGGACGGCGCTCACCTCCGACGCGATGCGCGTGCCCGGGATCGCGGCGTTCAAGGACGAGCTGTTCGCCACGCGCCGGCCGCTGTCGGCCGAGATCGTGCGGCGCGCGGTGGAGCGGGGCGAGCTGGACCCGGGCACCGACCCGCACCAGGTGATCGACTTCCTGGTGGCTCCGGTCTACTTCCGGCTCATGCTCTCCGAGGAGCTGCTCGACGACGAGCTCGCCCGGCAGGTCACCGACGCCACCGTGGCCGCGGCCCGGGCCGGCGCGTTCGCGTCCTGACCCGGGCCGCGCGCCCCGTCGTCGTCCCCGTCAGAGGACCTCGACGAGCTCGCCGTCCAGCGAGTAGCGGGCGATCTTGCTGTCCCGCTCGCCGCCGACGTTGACCTGGATGATCGCGCCCTCGTGGGCGCCCGGCATCATGAGGATGCCGACGCTCTCGGAGACGCCGTCCTCGATCTCGGTCGCCTCCGGCGCGCCGTCGATCGCCTCGACGACGACGGCGGGGTCGACCTCGTCCAGCCCGAACAGGTTCTGCTTCAGGGCCTCGGTGTCGCCGCCGTAGTCGACCGGCGTGGACTCGCCGACGGCGCCGTCCCGGTAGTCCCACTGGTTGAGCTCGTCCGGGGCGGCCGGGTCGACCGCCATGAGGGTGATGTCGGCGGGGTTCACGTTCACCTCGGTGACCTGCACGTCGTCGCCGCCGACCTTCGCGGCGAGCGCGTCGAGCGCCTCGCCGATCTCGTCGGGCGTGCGCTCGAGGGTCGCCGGCCCCGTCTCGACGGGCGCGGCCGCCGGCGCCGACTCCGCGGTAGACCCGGACTCCGCCCCGGACTCCGGCTCGGACCCGCCGCAGGCCGCCAGCCCGCCCACCAGCAGCACTGCCCCCAGCACCGCTCCAGCGTGGCGCACGGTCTTCATGTCGATCCCCTCGTCCTCGGGCGCTCGCCCGCACGTCGGCGCCCGCGGTCGGTCCACGGGCTCGCGCCGTGACGCTAGTCGAGCCCGCGAACTAAAGCAACTTTGAGTTGCTTTAGCGTGTCTCCGCCATCGACGCCGTCCCCGTGACCCGCTGGAGCAGCGTCAGCTCCTCCACCGCGGCGGCGGCACCCTCCGTGCGCAGCACGCTGTCCAGGAGGATGCCGTCCGGGTCGTCCACCGCCTCCTTGCGCGCCTTCGGCTCCACGCGCAGCTGCAGCCCGGCGCCCGTGAGCGCGTCGGCGAACCGCCCGGCCTTGATCCGCCACGTGCCGCTGTGGAAGTCGTCGGCCACGAGCAGGCCCGTGCCCGCGTCGAAGACGCGGCACAGGTCGCCCGTGTAGTCGACGTCGACCCACAGGTCCGCCCACGGCCCGTCCCCGGTCCCCCGCAGCACGACCCGGCCGGGCGAGATCGCCTCGGTGACCACGGCTTCGGGCCGCAGCCCGGGCGCGGGGAGCGGGACGCGCACGCGCACGTCGCCGTCGGCCGAGACCACCCGCACCTCGGCCTCCGCGGCGTCCGCCTCGCCGAGCGCCCGCAGCCTCGACACGGTGACGATGCAGTCGTCGGGGCCGTCGCCGTCGAGCGTGAAGTGGTCCGGCGAGGTGACCAGGCGCTTGGCGGCGCCGGTCCCCGCGACCTGGGCGTGCTCCGCCTCGGCCCACGTGAGCGTCACGACGCGCACGTCGCCACCGGGCCCCCGCACGAGCACCGGCTCGTCGGCGCCGGCCCGCACGACGACGCTGGTGCCGTCGGCCTCGGCGCGCACCGCGCCGCCGGTCGGCGCCACGACCTCGGCGCCCGCCGCGAGCACGTACTCCGCCTCGTCGCCCGGGGACGCGAGCACCACCACCGGCGCCTCGGGCGTGCCGAGCCGCGCGACCGGCTGCGCGGTGGCGGACAGCAGCGTGACGCCCGCGCCCAGGACCAGCCCGACGGGCAGCACGAGGTTCGCCCCCGACCGGACGTCGAGCCGGCTGCGGCGCGGCACCTCGAGGTCGCCGTCCGACCGCCGCACCGTCAGGCGCACGTCCTCGCGCGCCGACATCGGCGTGTTGTTCCCGTAGTTGGCGAGGAAGACGAACCCGCGGTCCCGCCCGCCGCGCAGCACGGCGCGCAGGCGGTCCTCGTCGGGGTCGGTCACCGGGTCGGCCGGGTCGACGACCGGGAGCCCGGCGAGGTCGCGCCCGAACTCGCGCACCAGGTGGTTGAGCGGCGCCAGGGCGTAGAACGACTCGCGCCGCTCCCCGAACTCGCTCACCGGCGCCCAGAAGTCGTAGGAGCGCTGCGTGAACGTCGTCTCCTTCGGCGTCCAGCCGAAGCCGTCGCCGCGCACCGGGTTGGTGCCGCCGTGGAACAGGTAGTAGCCGAGGAAGATCGACTCCGTGCCGCCGATGGCCGTCGACGCCGTCGTGACCGTCATGTCGGCGGGGGTCCGCGAGCGGTACGCGGCGCGGTGCGGCGACCCGGTGCCCAGCTCGCAGAACGCGATCGGGTACCGGCCGCGGTAGGGGTAGTCGCCCGGCAGGAACGTGGTCAGGCGGGCGTTCGGTCCCGAGCGGGGGTGCAGGTCCAGGTACGCGCCGTAGGTGGGCAGGAACTCGCCGTCCGGCACCTCACCCGCGGTGCGCCACCCGGTCATGGAGAAGAACGGCGGCGTGATGCCCGACTCGACAGCGATGCGGCGCAGGGCCGCCATGTGCTCCGTGAACTCCGCGCCTGTCGGGCCGCGGTGCTCGGACGCGGTGTAGCCGAAGAGGGTGCCCCAGTCGTTGGGCGCGTGCGACAGCTCGTTCTCCAGCTGCACCACGAGGACGTGCCCGCCGTCGTCGAAGTACATCCCCTCCAGCTCGCGCGACAGCGCCTCGAAGTAGCGCCGCACCAGCGCGAGGTAGCCCGGGTCGTTCGACCGCTCCACCACGCCCATGCCGAACAGCCACGGCGGCAGGCCGCCCACCAGGTACTCGGAGTTGTTGAACGGGCCGATACGCGGGAGGAACAGCATCCCGAGGTCGGCGCAGATCTGCGCGAACCGGCGGACGTCGTTCGGCCCGGTGAAGTCGAAGCGACCGGGCTCCGGCTCGACCAGCCCCCAGAACACGTACGAGCTCACCGCCGTGCACCCGGCGTCGCGCAGCGCCCGCACCGCGTCCTCCCACTCCGCCTCCGGGTAGCGCTGCGGCAGCAGCTCGCCCGAGACGACCGGCAGCGGCTCGCCGTCGAGCGTGAGGAACCACGGGTTGGCCTCCAGGCGGCGCCCCCGCGGGTCGGTGCCGCCGCCGCGGATCGGGCGGCCGTCGAGGGGCAGCAGGTCGGCGCGGGCGTCGAGCGCGATCGTCGTGGGGCGCGCGGAAACGTCAGGGGTGGTCATGGGCTCGCTTCTGGTCGGGTGGGTGGTCGCCCGCTCACGCGGTGCGGGAGACCCGGGCGGTGGTGCGCACGGCGGCCTCGGCCGACGGCGGGAGCACGAGGTCGAGCACGTGGATCGGGGCCCGCAGCCCACGCTCGACGTCGAACCGGCTCGTCTCGGCGCGCACGCCGGGCGGGAGGTCCAGGTCCAGGCGGACCCGCTCGCCGACCACCTCGGCGCGCCCGTCGCCGACCAGGCGGAAGGGCAGCAGGCCGACGAGGCGGAGCACCACCGGCAGCGGGCGGGCGGCGGCGAACGCGTCGTCGAGGTCGAGGCGCCCGTCGGCGTACGTCCAGGTGCGGGTGAGGCTGCGCAGGTCCGGGTGGTCGTAGGCGGCCGCGTACTCGATCGCGAACCGCGCCCGGCCGGGCGCGCGATCGGGGTCGAGGTCGACGTCGAGCACCCGCGCCGCGGCGTCCGCGGACCACCCGTGCTGGCGCACGCCGTCCACGAGCGGCACGGAATGGCCGTGCGAGCCCGTCGCCGGGTTGTCGTACCGCCGCTCGGAGAAGTAGTCGCGGTCGTAGACGCCCACGCCCGGGTCGGCGAGCAGGATCTCGCCGTCGGCCGCGAGCACGAAGCTGCCGACGTCGTTGTGGTTGTGCAGCTCGTCGTTGTGCCCGCCGCGGGCGGCCAGGCCGACGTCGCGCCCGGTCCCACCGGCGTCGGCACGGTCGCGCACCACCAGCCACTGCGCGTGCGGCAGGTACGTCGACGACGAGCGGTCGGGCGCGGGCCGGGACGCCGGCGCGTTCCAGACCAGGCTCCGGGACGCGAGCACCCACCGGCCGTACCGCTGGTCGCCCTCCTGGGGCAGGTCCGGCCCGGCGGGCACCTCGACGCCACCCAGCCGCGCGTCGAGCAGCGACAGCAGTCCGCGGTCCAGCCGCGCCCGGGGGCGGGTGTCGGCGAACGACGCGACGACGTCGCCCGTGAGCCGCACCTGCTGGGGGAACCGGGCGACGCGGCCGAGCCGGCCGGTCGGGTCGGCCCACAGGTCGACGTCGCCGCCCGAGAGCTCGCGCAGGGCCTCCGCCGCCGCGGCGAAGTAGCCGAGCCCGTAGTGCCAGTAGTCGACGCCCTCGGCGCAGACCCCGTCCTCGTCGAAGCCGCTCAGATAGGTGTCGAACGCCGCGAGCGCCCGTTCCGTCACGCGGGCGCGGTCGGCGTCGCCGAGCACCGGCAGCCCGGCGAGCAGCACGCCCGCCGCGCACACCGCGGCCCAGTTGGTGGGCGCCTGTTCCCACCAGTGCTCGCGCGCGAGGAAGGGCTCGAGCACCCGGCGGCGCGCCTCGTCGCGGGCCCGCCGGACGACCACCGGCGGCAGCCGGTCCGCGAGCAGGCCGGTGACCTCGACGAGCGCGGCCGCCGTCTCCGCCGCGCACAGGTCGACCTGCTGGTCGTGCGGCAGCGGCGGGTCGGCGTCGAGCAGGCCCTCGACGTTCGCCGGGTGAGCCCAGGCGTACTCGTCGCAGATCGCCCAGACGGTGTCGGCGAGCGCCCCGACGTCGCGGCCCGGGTCGAGCAGCGCCGCGAGCGCCAGGTCCGCGAGCCGTTTCCGCCGCCCCCGGAACGCCGCCTCGAAGGAGGTCCGGTCACCGCTGCGCGCGAACTCGGCGTACACGCGGAACGGGACGGGCGGCACGGGCTCGCGCTCGCGGGCGTCCGCGTGCGCCAGGATCTCGGCGGCGGCGGACGCCGTCGCCGGCTGGTCCCGGACCGCACGCCACCGGGCCGGGTCGCCGAGCCCGGCCCCGGCGCGCGCGGCCGGGTGAGGGGTCGTGGCCGTCATCGCACGCGGGTGCTCTCGCGCACGACGAGCTCGGGCTCCAGCACGACCTGCCGGGGGTCTCCGCCCGGCTCCGCCTCCAGCAGCTCCACCGCGGTGCGCGCGAAGTCCGCCCGCGGCTGGCGGATCGAGCTCAGCGGCACCACCGCCGCCGAGGCGAAGTCGATGTCGTCGTAGCCGATCACGGCGATCTCGTCCGGCACCTTCACCCGGCCCTCCACGACGAGCGTCTGCAGGAGCCCGAACGCCAGCTGGTCGTTCATCGCGAACACGCCGTCCGGCCGGTCGGCCGGCGGGCGCAGCAGGATCCGCTCGCCGATGGCGCGGCCGGCGTCGATGGATCGGTCGGGCACGTCGACGGTCTCGATGGTCACGCCCTCACGGTCGGCGACGGCCCGCCTGGCCCCGGCCAGGCGGTCGTCCGCCTGGCGCAGCCCCGTGGGGCCGCCGACGAACATCAGCCGGCGGCACCCGCGGGACAGGAGGTGCGCCGCGGCCGTGTACCCGCCCTGGACGTCGTCGATCGACACCGAGGAGTTGAGGTCCGGACGCACCTGCTTGTCGATGATCACGGCACGGATGCCGCGCTGGTGCAGACGCTCGAGCTGACGCTCGACGTCGCCGATCGGCGAGACGAGGACGCCGTGCACCCGCTGCTGCTCGAACAGCTCCAGGTATCCCCGCTCGCGCTCGTTGCTGCCGTCGCTGTTGGCCAGCAGCACCGACAGGCCGCGGCTCGCCGCGTAGCCCTCCACCCGGCGCGCCAGGTCCACGAAGAACGGGTTGCCGACGTCGAACGCGAGCAGCCCGATCGTGGTGCTGCTGCCGGCGCGCAGCTGCCGGGCGGCGTCGTTGCGCACGTACCCGAGCTCCTCGATCGCCTGGGCGATCCGCTGCCCGGTCTGCGGCGCGACCCGGTGCGGAGTGTTGAGGAACTTCGAGACGGTGGCCGGCGACACGCTCGCGCGCACCGCCACCTGCTGCATGGTCGACGTCATTCTTCTCCTCGTGTACCGGTGACGGTGGCCGCGGCCCGCGCGACGTCCGGCCCGGCGCCCTCGTCCAGGTAGACCCACCCGATCGCACCGTGCCAGGTGTTCGTCAGCGGGCCGATCCGGTAGTTCCAACGGTAGGACGGCTGGATCATGATGCGGTCGATCGTGCCCGACCAGCCGGGGATCGCCGACATGTCGACCTCGTAGTCGTGGAAGTCGGCTCCCGGCACGAGCGGGATGGTGACGCCGCGGCGCCCCGGCTCGTTGCCCGGCGGGGTGCCGGTGCCGGGTCGGTCGAACTCCGGGTCGTCGGTCGTGGTGAACAGGACGTACGCCGTCTGGCGGTTGTCGGGGTTCGACATCCGCACGTGCACCGTGTCCACCTCGTCGGCGTCGACGTCGAGCCCGGCCGGCGACAGCAGCGCCGGCTCGTACCCCGTGGACGCACTCACGGAGCCGCGCGAGACGGTGACCGGCACGAAGCCGTCGTCGGCCGGCACCTGCTCGACCTTCGGAGCCGAGAAGGTGCGGAAGTTCAGGGCCCGCAGCCCCGAGGCCTCGGGCCCCCGCCACGACCCGCCCGCGTCGGCGCTGTAGTACTCCGTGCCCTCGAGGTAGTTCCCCTGGTCGTTGTAGCCCACGCCGTACGTGCCGGCGTCCGGCGTCGTGTGCGGGTTCGAGATCTCGAAGGAGTACATCTTCTCCGGGTCGAGCCCGGTGAGGCCGGGATAGACGCTGACGTAGCCGCCGGCCTCCGTCACCTGGTCGGCCGGGACCGTGCCCTCGAACAGCTTCTCGCCGTCCGGGTCGGAGACGCTCAGGCGCAGGCACCCCTGGGGGTCGTCCTTCTTCGTCACCCACACGTCCAGCTGGGCGAGCGTGCCCGTGCGGACCTGGAAGGTCTGGCGGCGCTGGAAGTTCCAGGCGACGTCGGACACCTTGGAGAAGGTGCTCTTCGTGTTGTCGACGTCGATCGCCGGGTCCTCGGCGGGCACGCCCGCGCTCGGGCACGAGATGTCCGGGTTGATCGTCCAGCCCTCGCCGGAGTCGGTGAAGTCCCAGCGCGGGCCGGCGGTGTCGGTCACCTCGACCGAGCTGACCGTCACGGCGCCCTCGCCGGGGGCGAGGTCCACGCGGAGCTGGTCGATCGAGTCCAGGTCGACGTCGTCGATCGGGACCACGACGTCCGTGAACCCCTGCGCCAGGCCCTTCTCCTCGTGCCCGTTGACCTGGAACTCCACCGCGTGCGCGTCGTCGAACTCGCCGTCCGCGTCGCGCAGCCGGACCGTGCCCGACGTCGCGTCGCCGGCGTTCCACAGCTGCAGGCGCACCACGTCGGCCGGGTCGAGCCCGAGCCCGTCCGGGGAGGTCAGCGACAGGCCGTCGGCCGAGTTCGGCGCCGTGAGCGAGCCCGCGCGCACCGTGGCCTCGGTGGACGACGTCCAGCCCTGCGCGTCGCCGGCGGCGGAGAACCGCCACTCGCCCGGCCCGTCGGCGGACTCGCCGCCGAGGTAGGAGACCGCCGGGGTCCAGCTCACGGCCGGGCTGCCCGCGGGCACCTCGAACCGCACGACCTGGCCGGCGGCGACCTCGACGTCGTCGGCCGTCAGCACGGCGCCGAGCTCGTCGACCGTCGCCTCCGCGACGACCTGGCCGTCCACCGTGACCCGCACCGGCGCCGAGCCCGACGTCGCGATCGGGTAGCCGCGGACGGCGACCACGCCGTCGCGCGGGGCGGTCCAGGCGAGCGCGACGTCGGCCGCCTTCCCCGGGGCGAGCGCGAACCGGGTGGCCGAGCCGGACGCGGCGTCGTCGCCCGGCGCGAGGTCCCGCCAGGCGCCGCCGACCTTCCGCTCATGGGACCACGCGCTGCCGTCGGCGTCGAGGTCGATCGCGGAGTGGCTGATCCACCCCTCCTCGAGCTGCAGGTTGTCCTCGTTCGTGATGGCGGACGTGGTGCCGCCGAGGTGCGCGGTGAGGAACCCGTTCGGCTCGGAGGCGAGGTTGTCCGAGACGAGGGCCTCCGGCGCCGGCCCGCTCCCCACCTGCGAGACCGACCCGCCGCCGGGGTACGGGATGTAGCTGTGGTACCCGTTGCGCAGGAACGTGTTGGCGCGGATCTCGTTGTCGGTCGAGTAGTCGTTGGCGCCGTGGATCGCGAGGTACTCGATGCCGCCGCCGTAGTTGTCGGCGAAGTAGTTCCCCGCGATGACCACGTGGTGCGTGCGCGCCTCGTGGTCGATGGCGACCATGTCCGGGTTCTGCGTGTTCGGCGTGTTGACGAACACGTTGTTGGCGACGACGACGTCCCGGACGCTGCCCAGGTAGAGGGCGGCCGTCCCGTAGTTGGTGCGGCAGCCCGCGGACCCGTCGAGGACCGAGTCGCGGACCATGACGTCCGACGCCTGCGAGATCGCCAGGCTGTCGGGGCAGCCCGCGTCGATCTGGGAGGGCACCTCGTCCGGCGGCGGGTTGTTGTTGTCGTCGTCCTTCTGCCGAAGCCCCTCGATCAGCACGTTCCGGAAGACGCGGTTGGCGGTGGTCTCGACCGTGCCGCCGCCGCTCGCGTCCGTCACGCTCCCCTGGTGGGAGAACGTGACGCCGTGCGCGTTGTGCGTGGTCTCGACGTCCCGCAGCGTGACGCCGTCGACGACGGTGTCGGCGAGCCTGACCGCGCCGGTGCTGCGCACGAAGAGCCCGACGACGCGGTTGTCGTGGATGTTCAGGCGCTCCGCCGTCACGCCCGTGTGGCCCTTCGTGGAGTAGTCGAGCCGCAGCCCGTACTGGAACACCCCGCGGCCCGTCTCCTTGTCCTTCTGGCCGATGTCGAGGTCGCTCACCACGGTGTGGTTCGCGTTCCGCACGACCGCCGCCGTGTTGGTCCCGTTGGCCACGAGCCGCGGCGCGTCGCCCTCGCCGTACGCCCCGATCCGGGCGGGGCTGCCGGCCTCGCCGTGCGGCGCGTCGACGACGAGCTGCTCGTCGAAGGACGCCCCGCGGGCCAGGAGCAGCCGGTCGCCCGGGCCGAGCTCCAGCCCCTTGACCGGGCCGAAGCCGCACCACGGCGCGGCCGGGTCGGTGCCGGGCCCGGTGTCCGAGCAGGCCGCGGTGTCCCGGCCGTCGACGTAGTAGGTCGCGCCGTCCTGCGCCTGCGCCGGGGAGCCCGCGAACCCGGCAAGGGTCGCGAGGGTCACGGTCGCCGTCGTCGCGGCCAGCAGCCGCCGTGGTCGTTCACGCATGGTCGAAGTCCTCACCGTCGAGTGTCTTGTCGTCGTGCGTCCGTACGGTCCTGTGCGGTGCTGCTACTTCTGGGTGGCCCAGTCCTCCGTCCAGCCCGACTTCTCCGCGGTCTCCTGCGCCCAGGCGGTCCACTCGTCCTCGAGCGACGCGAGCTGCTGGTCGAGCGTCTTCGACCCGAGCAGGTACCCGTCCAGCAGGTTCTTGCCCGCGCTGGCCATCGACCGCCCGTTGAGGTTGAAGCGTCGCTTCTCCGCCCACTCGCCGGCCATGAGGTCCTCGAGCCCGGGCGCCGGCTTCGCGTCGACCGTCGACGGGATGCCGCCGCTCGCCTCGAGCCAGGGCTGGCCCCCGTCGGTGCTCGTGGCGAACTGGAGGAACTTCACCGCGGCGTCGAGCTCCGCACCCGTCGTGCTGGTGGGGATCATGTAGCTGGTGCCGCCGGCGGCGGCCCCGAACTGCGCGGGCGCGTCGGTGGACAGCGGCGTGGTGTCCTTCGTGATGGTCGGGAAGCCGAAGCTGGACCAGTCCCAGTCCACGTCCCCCAGCGCGTCCGTCGCGAAGTTCGTGCCCCAGGCCATCGCCGCGTCGCCCGCGAGGAACTCGTCGGCGCCGACGAAGGTCGGGGACGACGCGATGCCGGACCAGTTCGGGGTGGCGCAGCTGTCGTAGACCTTCTTCGTGAGCTCGACGGCCTCGGCGATCTCCGGCGTCTTCTCCGCGTCGAGCTCGCCCGTGAGGATGGCGCGGGCCTGGCTCTTCCAGGTGACGCTCCCGGCCGTTCCCTCGCTGCCGTCGGACGCGTACACGTCCCAGTCGTCGACGTACTTGTCGAGGAGCATCGCGTAGATGCTCTCGCTGATCCAGCCGGCGCCCAGCGAGCCGTTGTCCATCGCCATGGGGGTGTAGCCGGCGTCGGTGAGCTTGCCGCAGGCGGTGATGAGGTCGTCGAACGTCGTGATGGGCGCCTCGACCCCCGCCTTCGCGAACGCGTCCTTGTTGTAGAACATGCCCGCGATCACCAGGTTGAGCGGCACCGACTCGAAGTCGCCGGCGCCGTTGCGCTGCGCGTCGCCGAAGTAGTTCTCGTCGAACTGGTCCAGCCACTTCTCGTTGCCGTCCTCGTACGGGTTCGGCTTGTCGAGGTAGTCCGTGAGTGGCGTGACCTGCTCCGGGGTGTGCGGGGTCTGCGCGAAGACCAGGTCGGGGGCGGTGCCCGCGGCGAGCTGGGTCGACAGGGTGTCGCTGTAGCTGGCCAGCGGCAGCACCGTCGTCTCGACGTGGATGTCGGGCTCGGCCTTCTCGAACCGGGCGACGAGGTCCTCCCACGGCTCGCCGAACGAGTCGGCCTGGTTGTTCCACTGGTTGGGGCCGGCCAGCGTGATGGTCACGGCCGCGTCGCTGTCACCGCCCCCACCGCCCGAGCAGGCGGTGACGAGGCCGAGGCACGTGGCCGCGGCCACGGTGATCGCCCAGGGGCGACGGTGTCGGATGGGCATGACGTCTCCTTCGACGTGCTGAGTGGATGAGAAAGACAGAACAGGTCAGTGGGAGCCGGGGATGCCGCCCTGGACCCCGGCGAGGAAGTACTTGGAGAAGAACACGAACAGCAGCAGCAGCGGCAGGCTCGCGAGGAGATAGCCCGCGAACAGGGGCCCGAACTCGGTGCCCGACTGGCCCTGGAAGAACAACAACCCGACCGACATCGTGCGCAGGTCGTTCTCGCTGATCGTCAGCAGCGGCCAGAAGAAGTCGTTCCACACGCCCTGCACGTTCACCAGCGCGACCGTGCCGATCACCGGCAGCGACAAAGGCATCATGATCGAGCGGAAGATCCGCAGGTGCGACGCGCCGTCCAGCTGCGCCGCGTCGAACAACGTCTGCGGGATCCCCGCGATGAACGTGCGCATGATGATCGTGCCCAGCACCGCACCCGTCGCGATGTGCGGGATGATCAGCACCCAGTAGGTGTTCAACAGCTCCAGGTTCCGCATCATCACGAACAACGGGATCAGGCTCGCGATCGACGGCACCATCATCAACGCCGCGATCAGCGCGAACAACGCGTTCCGGCCCGGGAACGAGAACCGGGCGAACACGAACGCCGCGAGCAGCGACACCGCCACGATCCCCACCACCGACGCCGCGGCCACGATCACCGACGCGATCAGGTACGGGCGCACCTGCTCCCACGCCGTGGCGTAGTTCTCCCAGTGGAACGGGAACGCCGGCGCCCAGAAGTTCTCGTGATACTGCTGGTTGTCCTTCAGCGACGTCACCAGCATGAACACGTACGGCGCCAGGCTCGCGACCACCAGCACCACCAGCCCCACGTGCACCCCCACCTGAGGGCGCGGACGACGCAGCCGCTGCGTGACGGCGGGCGCACGGGTCGAGACGCCCGCAGGGGCGACAACAGAAGTCATGTCGTGTCCTCTCAGACCGGTCGTCAGGCCGAAGCCCGGTTGCGACGCCGCGCGAACACGACGAAACAGCTGAGCACCAAAGTGATGGCGAACAAGGTCGTCGACAGCGCCGCCGCATAGCCCCAGTCCTGCCCCTGGTAGGCGACGTTCAAGATCCGCAGGATCGGCACCACCGTCGCGTCGTCCGGACCACCGCCCGTGACCACGTACGCCGTGAACCCGTACTGCAACGTCCCCACGATCGCCAGGAAGAACAGGATCTTGATCTGACCCGCCATCAACGGCAGATCGATCCGCCACACCCGCGCGAGTCGGCCCACACCGTCCAGCTGCGCCGCCTCCAGCACCTCCGCCGGGATGTTCTGCAACGTGGAGTAGAAGATCAGGAACGGCAGCCCCGCGATGAACGGGAACCCCACGAACAACAACGCGAGCATCGCCGTGTCCGGATCGCCCACCCAGTTGTGGGCCAAGGAGCCCAGCCCGAGCTGCTCCAACAACACGTTGATCACACCGTTGTTCGGGTGGTAGAAGAACTGCCACACCAACGCCGTCACCATGCCCGGGAACGCCATCGGCACGATCAACAACGTCCGATACGCGAACGCCGCACGCCTGCTGCGCAGGCTCACCAACAGCTCCGCCGCGGTCAGCGGGATCACCCACATCACCACACCGAACACGAAGATGATCCCCAGATTGCGGAACGAGTCCCACCACACCGCATCCGCGAGCATCGTCGAATAGTTCTCCCACCCCAGGAACTCCGACACAGCCGCCGGCTTCCAGTCGAAGAACGAATGCACGATCCCGTTGACCGCCGGGTAGTACTGAAACGCCCCCAACATCACGAACACCGGGATCAGCGCCAGATACACACCCCACGACACCCTGCGACGGCGCTGCCGGACGGGCGCCACGGGAGGCGGCACCGTGGCCTCGTCGGCCGGCGCCGGCCGTTCCTTGATGGCGGGCATCCATCCTCCTCGATGATGCGGGGACTCATCCACCGTGGATAAATCCATTCACCGGATCATGCAGGCCACGCGAGCGGACTGTCAACCCCTCGGGAGCACAGCGGGTCCGCCAGCACGGAAGAGCGCTGCAGATTCCACGAAAACTCGCGCCTGGCACGCCGCGGACCCGGCGACTTGCCCGCGCGCCGGTGGAGGTGAAACCATTTACTCATGCCGCTTCGAGTCACCGACGACCATGCCGTGCCCGCCCCGGCGACGACGCCGGGCAGCGTCCCCGTGCGCCTCCGGGTCGACGGCGCGGAGCCCGGCGTCGACCGCCACGTCGCGGTGGCCGTCTCGGGGCGCCCGCGCCTCGCCTGGTCGCTGACGGGCGCCGCGCCCGAGAGCCCGCGCACGCGGGTCCGGGTGCTCGGGCCGGGCGGTGGCACGCACTGGGAGACGACGCTCGCGCCGGGCGCGCCGACGACGGTACGCGTCGGCGCTCCGCTCGAGCCGTTCACCTCGTACACCTGGTCGGTGAGCGCGCAGGTCGGGGACACGTGGGCCACGGCCGAGGCCGCGCTCGAGACCGCCGCCCTCACCGAGGCCGACTGGACGGCGACGTGGCTGTCCGCGCCCCGCGGCACCACCGTCGTCACGCCCCTCCCGCCTCTTCCCCGGACGGTGCGCGCCTGGCTGATGGTCACGGGCCAGGGCCTGGTCCGAGCGGAGCTCGGCGGCGCGGCGGTGAACGCCGGGCGCCTGGACCCCACCCGGACCGACACCGCCCGCGCGCTGTACCGGTGCTACGACGTCACCGACCTCGTGGCCCGCGGTGCCCGGGAGCTCGCCGTGACCCTCGGCGCCGGGGAGTGGGCCCGCACGGGCGACGATCCGCGCGTGCTGGTCGAGCTCGTGGCCCGCGAGCACGACAGGACGCTCGTGCGGGTGGCGCCCTCGCGACGCTCGGTGGCGCGATCGAGCCGCGTCGTCGTCGACGATCCCTTCTATCTCGAGCGGCACGCGTCGCGCGCGGAGGGCGGGTCGACGGCCGCGGTCCGGGAGGTGCCCGCGGACGCGGTGCCGCCGTTGCCGCGCACCGTCCGCCCGGACCCCACGCCGCCCGTGCGGGTGGTCCGGACCCTCGACGCCTTCCGGCGCCACGTCGCCGATCCCGACGTCCGCGTCTTCGACGCCGGGGCCAACGTGGCCGGCCGGGCCCGCCTCGTCCTGGACCGCCCGCTGCCGGCCGGCGCGGAGGTTCGCGTCGTGCACGGCGAGCACCTCGACGCCGCGGGGCGCATCGACACCACCAACCTCACCATGCCGTTCGACCACGGGCGCGCACGCCAGGTGCTCGAGTGGGAGGGCGACGGCGCCTCGCGTCAGGTCGAGCCGTGGTTCGCCTACCACGGCTTCCGGTACGTGGAGGTGACGGGGGTGCCGGCCGGGGCGACCGCGCGCGTCGAGGTCGACGTGCTGCACACCGACCTCCGGCCGTCCGGCGTCGTCGACACCGACTCCCCGCTGCTGACCACGCTGATGGAGCGCGCCGAGCGCACGCTGCTCAACAACGTGCACGGCGTCCCCGAGGACTGCCCCACCCGCGAGCAGGCCGCCTGGACGGGGGACACGGCGTCGGTGGCCGAGTACGAGCTCGCCGCCTTCGACGCCGAGGCCTTCCTCGGCAAGTGGGTCGACGACCTCGTCACCAGCGCCCTCCCCTCGGGCGAGATCCCGGCCGTGTCCCCCGACGTCCGCGCCGACCGGCTGCGCGGCGAGCCGGTGTGGGGCGCCGCGCTCCACCGCGTCCTGCTCGGGCACTGGCTGCACCACGGCGACACCGAGCTCGTCCGCCATGCGCTGCCCACGCTGCGACGGTGGGCGGACTTCCAGCTCGGCTGCCGCGACGACGACGGCGTGGTCTCCCGCGCCCCGATCAGCTACGGGCAGGACTGGCTCGCGCTCGAGCAGACGCCCGCGCCCCTGCTCCACACGGCGGCGACGATCGAGTGCCTGCGCGTGCTCGCCCGGCTCGAGGCGGACGCCGGCGACCCGGCCGAGGCCGCCCGCCGCGCGACGCAGGCCGACGGGCTCGTCGTGGCCGCCCGGCGCCGCTTCGTCGACGCCGAGCGAAGCATCGTCGGGAACGGCTCGCAGGGCTCCTACGCCGCCGCGATCGAGGCGGGCCTGCTCGACGACGCCGAGGCCGCCGAGGCCGCCCGGCGGATCGAGGCGGACGTCCGCCGACGGGGCGACCGCGTGTCCGCGGGGTTCGGCGCCGTCCGCTGGGTGGTCCGGGCGCTGAGCTCGGCCGGGCGGCACCAGGTGCTGTTCGACGCGCTCGCCCAGCCCGCCGAGCCCGGCATCGGCGCGATGCTCGCGAGCGGGCCGGGCACGTTCTGGGAGTGCTGGTGGGTCGACCCGGCCAACACCGGCACCGGGTCGCTGGACCACGTCGGCCTCGGCGGCCCCTTCGCCGCCTGGGTGTGGGAGGGGCTGCTCGGCCTGCGCCCGATGTCGGCCGGGTACGGCACCTTCGACCTCGCGCCCCGCCTCGTGGACGGCGTCGGCCGGCTCGCCGTGACGACGCCGCTGCCCGGCGGGGACCTGTCGGTCGCCGTGCGCCGCGTGGGCCGCCGCCTCCGCGTCGACGTCACGGTCCCCACCGGCAGCACTGGCACGCTGCGGCTCCCGGGGCACGTGCCGACGCCGCTCGGGCCCGGGACGCATCACCACGAGGCCGTCGTGGAGCCGGCCGTCGAGCAGGCCGGCGGCTCGCCCGAGCCCGCCGCGCCGTGGTCGCCGCCCGCCCTGGCTCCCGTGGCCGCCGACGTCGACCTGCCCCCGTTCGACCTCGCCGCCCTGCGCCCGGGCGCGGGCGACCCGACGCTCTCGCCCCGGGGTCGGCTGCGCTGCATGCCGGTGCCGCACGCCCAGGTGGCGTCCGGCGTGCTCGACGTCGAGGCGACGCAGACCGGGGTGGCGCCGTCCGTCGTCCTCCCGTTCGACCACCCGCGGGACCTGTCCGGGTCCGCCTTCGCCTACGCGCTCGTCGACCTGTGCCGCGAGCGCCCCGACACCGCGGCGAGCCTGTGGCTCCGAGTACGGGCCGCCGACGGGACCGAGCGCGAAGCGACGGCGCGCGCCTGGCCGGCCAGCTGGAACCGCGTGGCCGTCGACCTCGCCGGCTGGGCGGGCGCCGCGCAGGTCGTCGAGATCGAGGTGGGCCTGCGCACCGAGGGCGGCGGCGCCGACCCGCTCGCCCTGCACGGCACGGACGGCGCGGTCCGCGACGGCTTCCACCTGGGCGACGTCGGCGCGAGCGGGCGCCCGCGGACCTGGTGACCTCGGCCCGCCGCCGCGGGTAGCGCGCCTGGACGCTCAGGCCGTGCGGCCGTAGGCGTCCGCGGTCACCTCGTGCCGCAGCCGCCGCCCGTGCACGTAGCGCTCGATCTCGTCCACGGCGCCCCGGCCCACGCGGCGCAGCTCGTTGCCCGCGGTGCCGGCGGCGTGCGGGGTGAGCAGCACCCCGGGCAGCGTCCACAGCGGCGAGTCGTCCGCGGGCGGCTCGGGGTACGTGACGTCGAGGATCGCGGAGATCCGCCCGGTCGCCACCTGCGCGGTGAGCGCCGGCTCGTCCACGAGCGCGCCGCGGGCGGTGTTGATCAGCGTGGCGCCGTCCGGCATCGCGGCGAGCAGCTCGGCGCTCACCATCCCCACGGTGCTGTCGAGCAGGGGCGCGTGGAGCGAGACCACCCGGCTCCGGGCGAACAGCTCGGGAAGCTCCACCCGCTCCACGCCCAGGCGCCGTGCCGCCGCGTCGTCGAGGTACGGGTCGGCGACGAGCGGCGTGAGGTCCGACGAGCGCAGCCGGGCGATGACCTCCCGGCCGATACGTGAGGCGCCGATGATCCCGACCACGCCCCCGAAGCCGCCGTCCTCGGCGCCCAGCGGTTCCGGCTTCCGGTCGGGGCCGTATGCCCCGGCCGGCAGGATCCGCTTCGCCGCGAGGGCGATCATCGCCGTCGCGTACTCCGCGACCGGGAGGGCGTTGAGGTCCGCCATCGACGACACCTGGATGCCGCGGCGGATCGACCCCTCGTCGATCACCGGGCGCACCGTCCCGGCCGCGTGCACCAGCAGCCGGGCGCGCGGCGCGATCTCGATCAGCGGGCGGGTCACAGGACCGCTGCCCCAGCCGGTGAGCACGATGTCCGCGGAGGCCAGCGCCTCGGCGGCCTCGGGCGCCTCCAGCCGGCCGCCGGCCGGGCTGCGCACGAGGTCCGTCAGCCGCTCGAGCCGCGCCAGGTCGGCAGGGTCGAGGAGGCGGTCCAGCATGTCCGGGTCGACGGCGACGACGAGGCGCGGCCGCTCGACCACGGTCGCGCGGGGCGGCACGGGCGCGCGCAGGTCCGCGGACGCCAGGCGCCACTCCCGCAGGCCGTCCTCGTCCGAACCGACCAGCTCGGTGCGGGTGCCGTCGGGCCACTCGATCATGAGTCCGGCGGCCTGGCGCGTCAGGCCGGGCGCCCGGTCCAGGTCGCCGCGGGCGAGGCCGACGGCGACGACGGCCGGCGCGCCCGCAGACACCTCCACGACCGCCCACGGCACCGCGACGCGGTCGCCCAGCGGGCTGACGCCCCGGTCGCGGTACGCGCCGGTCTCGACACTCGACCCGGCGAGGTCGACGACGCGGCTCCGGAGACCGGAGCCGTCGACGATGTCGGAGGCACCGCCTGCGTCGCGGTCGGAGCCGGGCACGTCGGTCGGGTCGTCCTCCCCGGCCAGGGCCCACCCGCCGACGCGGACGCGACGGCTGCCGGCCCCCGCCAGCTCGACGACCCGCACCTCCCACGACCCGCGCAGCACGGACGCCACGGAGACCCGCGGCCCGTCCTGCGCGCCGCCGTCGCCGTCGTCGTCGAGCCAGAACGCCGTGTGTCGGGAGAGAGCCGCGGCGACGCCGTCGCCGGTGGCCGTGCCCCGCGCCTGGAAGCCGGTGCGGTGGCTGCCGCGCCCCGCGTCATCGAGGACGCTCACCGCGCCGGCGACCGGGGACGTCGAGTCGGGCCCGAGCAGCGGCGGGAAGGTCGCCGTCGAGTAGCCGACGCGTGCGTAGAGCGGGTGCTCCGCCTCCCGCCGGCCCTCCGGCACCAGGTCCGTGCCGTGGTTCGCGATGCGCACGATCCCGTCGTCCCGGGTGGCGCTCACGGCCCAGCCGGGGGCGGCGACGACGCGCGTCGCGTCGCCGCGCTCCACCGGGAGCGGCTCCTCCACCGCGGTCCAGACGGGGTGCGACGCCGGCAGCGCGAGCCCGAGCATCCCCTTCGACGCCCAGTACGGGGAGCCGGTGCCGCTGTACGTCTGGCGCATCGCGACCCACTCGTGGTGCCAGCCGATCGGGAGCAGCCCGCGCTCGTCCGGCGCGCCGCGCTCGGCGAAGTGCGCCACCATCCCCGAGGCGGCCCGCCGCAGCAGGCCGGGCGCCAGGTCGGTGGCGCCCGTCAGCGCGCCCATCCAGAACGGCGCCGCCGCGGCGAACCGGTAGATCAGCGAGCGCCCCTGGATCAGCGGCGACCCGTCGCCGCCCACCAGGTGCACGGCGTCGTCCAGGTACCGGCGCAGTCGCGGCTCGAAGCGGGCCCGGTACTCGTCGGCGAGGTCACGGTCGGGCTCGATCGTCGTCCACAGCAGCGGGTAGAGGTGGAACGCCCAGCCGTTGTAGTGGTCGAAGTCGCGGCCGTCGCCGTCGCTGTACCAGCCGTCGGCGCGGTACAGCAGCTCGTGGCGCCGCAGCCCCCAGGCGCGGTCCGCCTCGCCGACCGCGCCGTCGACCGTGCCGGGCACCAGGGCCCCGACGCTGCGCAGGAACGCCTCCGTGACCATCTGGAACCAGAGCCAGTTGTGCTCCAGGTAGTGCGCGCCGACGGCCGGCCGGAGCCAGTCCACGACGTTGTTCCGGACGCGTTCGTCCAGCCGGTCCCAGAGCCGCTCCCGGGTCAGCGCCAGACCGAGCGCGACCGACGCCGCCTCGACGCGCGGCTGCGCCGTCCGCGCGTCGTCGAGCCCCGGCCAGCGCTCCGGCGACCGCGGGTCCGTGCCGGCGTCGAGGCCCGCGCCGTACCACTCGACGAGGTCCTCGCACTCGCCGTCCGCTGCCCCCTTGAGGCGGAACGCCGCCAGGAGGAACGTGCGCGCGAACCCCTCCAGCTCGTCGCTGTCCCGACCGCTCGCGCTCTCCGGCCCGGGGAGCCGGAGCCGGGCGTGCCCGGCGGACCCGTACGCGGCGGCGGCGCGCAGCATCGCGTCGGCGTGGGCCTCCCAGGTGCGCCGGGTCCAGCCGGTGTACGGCGACAGCGTCGGATCGAGGTCCGTCCGGGACGTGGATTCCCCTGTGAATCGCTTCATCGAGGATCGATCGTAGCGGAGACGATCCCAGCAGAACCAGGGAGAGAACGATTCACTCGACCAGACACCCGCCCCGGCCAGGCGATGCTGTCGCCGAGCCCTTCCGGAGAGGAAGACCTGACGCGCGGATCCGCGCCGCTACCGACGCCGCGTGGCCAGGAACTCCCCGATGCGGCCGATGGCCTCGGTGAGGACCTCCTCGTCGGGCAGGGTGACGAGGCGGAAGTGGTCGGGCTCGAACCAGTTGAACCCGGTGCCGTGGGTGACCAGGATCTTCTTGGCCCGCAGCAGCTCGATGACGAACTGCTCGTCGTCGTCGATGGGGTACATCTCCGGGTCGAGGCGCGGGAAGCAGTACAGCGCGCCCCTCGGCCGCACGGAGGTGACGCCGGGGATCTCGTTGAGCAGCTTGTCGGCCAGCATCGCCTGGTCGTAGAACCGACCGCCGGGCACGATGAGCTCGTCGATCGACTGGTAGCCGCCCAGCGCCGTCTGGATGGCGTGCTGCGCGGGCACGTTGGCGCACATGCGCATGTTGGCCAGCAGCGTGAGGCCCTCGAGGAACTCGGTCGCGGTCTCCTTGGGGCCCGACACCATGACCCACCCGGCGCGGTAGCCGCACACGCGGTACGCCTTGGACAGGCCGCTGAACGTCAGGCACAGCACGTCGTCGCCCGCGGCGGCCGCGGCGTGGTGGTGGGTGGCGCCGTCGAACAGGATCTTCTCGTAGATCTCGTCGGTGAGGACCACGAGGTCGTGGCGGCGGGCGATGTCGACCATCGCCTCCACCATCTCCTTGCTGTACACGGCGCCGGTGGGGTTGTTCGGGTTGATGATCACCATGGCGTGCGTGTTCTCGGTGATCTTCGACTCGAGGTCCTCGAGGTCCGGCATCCAGCCGTTCTCCTCGTCGCACCGGTAGTGCACGGCGGTGCCGCCGCAGAGCGTGACGGCGCCGGTCCACAGCGGGTAGTCGGGCGCCGGGACGAGGATCTCGTTCCCCTCGTCGACGAACGCCTGCAGCACCATCGAGATGAGCTCGGAGACGCCGTTGCCGATGAACACGTCGTCCACCGTCGTGTCGCGCAGCCCGCGCGACTGGTAGTACTGCGCGACGGCGGTGCGCGCCTCGTAGATGCCGCGCGAGTCGCTGTACCCCTGCGCCTCGGGCAGGTGGTGCACGACGTCGGCCTGGATGGCCGCCGGTGCCTCGAAGCCGAACGGCGCCGTGTTGCCGATGTTCAGCTTGAGGATGCGGTGGCCCTCGGCCTCGAGGCGCTGGGCCTCGACGAGGATGGGACCGCGGACGTCGTAGCGGACGCCGCGGAGCTTGCGGCTCTGGTGGATGGTGCGCACGGGAACCATCATCCCCCCGCACCCGGGGTACCCGACACGGCCATTCCGCGACGGGCGGCCCTTCCCGTCGACGACGGCGGCGCGCGAGCGGTCAGCCCGCCTCCGCCCGGCGGGCGGCCAGGCTCGTCGCGACGCCCTCGAGCAGGCGCACGGCTGCGGCGACGTCGTCGTCCGAGCCGGGCGGCAGCGCGCCCGCGACGGCGCCGGCCCACACGTGGCGCAGGCGCGCGAGGTTCGTCGCGGCGAGCGGCGTCGGGTGCAGGCGCGACGACCGGGCGTCGTCCGGGTCCGGCGTCCGCACGACGAGGCCCTTGGCCTCGAGCCCGCGCAGCGCGTGGCTGAGGTTGCTGCGCAGCAGCCGCGTGCCGTCGGCGACGACCCCGGCGGGCGCGCCGGGATGCCGGTCGACGTACCGCATGACCAGCCGCTCGGTGTCGTTGAGCGGGATGACGTCGGGCTCGCCGCGATGGCGGTGGTGGAGCTCCCGCTCGACGTTGAGGATCGCGTCCACGAGGTCGGCGAGCAGCTCGTCGTGCGGCCGGTCGGCGTCGGTCATGGGACCACGCTAGTCGTCGTGGCACAATAGTTGTGTCCCCACAATTGTTTTGGAGCACCACCATGCCCGCCGTCCCCGAGCGCTCCGGCGACCGCCTCACCGGCGGCCTGCTCGTCGTCCTCGCCCTGCTCTCCGCCATCGCGCCGCTGGCCACCGACCTGTACCTGCCGGCGTTCCCGCAGATGACCGCCGACCTGGGCGCGACCGCCACCGCGGTGCAGCTCTCGCTGACGGGCTTCCTGCTGGGCTCGGCGGTCGGCCAGCTCGCCTTCGGGCCGCTGTCCGACCGCTTCGGGCGCCGCGGGCCGCTGATCCTCGGGTCCGTGCTGTGCGTCGCGGCGAGCGCCGTCACCGTGCTCGCCCCGACCGTCGAGGTGCTGACCGTCGGCCGCGTCGCGCAGGGCTTCGCCGGCGCCGCCGGCATGGTCATCGGCCGCGCCGTCATCTCCGACCTCGTCAGGGGCCCGGCCGCCGCCAAGGCCTTCAGCCTCATGATGATCATCGGCGGCGTCGCCCCCGTCGTCGCCCCCGTCGCGGGCGGCTTCCTCGCCGACGCCCTCGGCTGGCGCGGCATCCTCGCCGTCGTGCTCGTGCTCGCCGTCGTCATGCTCGTCGGCGTGCTCGCCGCCGTGCCCGAGTCCCTCCCGCGCTCCGAGCGCGGCCGCTCCTCGGGACGCGGCGGGCTGCGCGCGCTGCGCTCGCGCCGCTACCTCGGGTACACGGGCGCGTTCGCGTTCGGCTTCACCGTCCTCATGGCCTACATCTCGGCGTCGCCGTTCGTGTACCAGACGATGATGGGCGTCTCCGAGGCCATGTACGGGCTGCTCTTCGCCATCAACGCCGTGGCGATCGCCGTCGGCAGCGGCGTGTCCGCGAAGCTGGTGCCGACCGTCGGCCCGCGGCGGCTGCTCGGGATCGGGCTAGCCGGCGTGCTGGTCGGCTCGCTCGCCGTGCTGGCCCTGGCGCTACTGCCCGTGTCGGCGTGGTGGTTCGTCGCCCCGTTCTTCGTGACCGCCCTGTCCGTCGGCTTCGTGCTGGGCAACGCCACCGGGCTCGCGCTCGGCGCCGTGACCGGCGCGGCCGGGTCGGCCTCCGCCGTCCTCGGCGCGCTGCAGTTCGGGCTGGCGGCCGTCGCGAGCCCGCTCGTCAGCCTGGGCGGCGAGGGCACGGCGCTGCCGCTGGGCCTCACGATGACGGCGGCCGCGGTCGTCGCCGGCGCGTGCTACCTCGTCGCGAGCCGCTCCGACGCCGCGTCGTCCGCCGTCGTGACCGACGGCGCGGCTCCCACCAGCGTGTCGAGCCGCTCTAGCCGCTGACGGGAGTCCTCGTCCGCGGGCGTCATGACGATGATCCGGTCCCCGCGGGCGCGGTCGAGCCACAGGCTCTGGAAGTGCACGTCGAGCCGGCCGGCGCGCGGCGAGTCGTACCGGCGCAGCTGGGTGCGGTCCCCCGCGACGTCGTACGCGTCCCACAGCCGCACGAAGTCCGGCGACGCCTCGCGCAGCCGGGCGAGCAGCGTGCGCCACCGCGGGTCCTCCCGGTACTCGGGCTCCTTGCCGCGCAGCCGGCCGGCGATGTCGCGCAGCACGTCCTCGTCGTCCACGAGGCTGCCGCGCCACCGCGGGTGGGTGAACATCAGCCACGCGCAGTTGCGGTCGCCGGCCGGGCGGGCGTCGAGGTCGTCGAACAGGTAGCGGTACGTGCGGTTGGAGGCCAGGAGGTCGTAGGCGTCGGTCTGCAGCGCCGCGGGGTACGGCAGCAGCCGCTCCAGCACCGCGAGGTGCTCGGGCCGCACGGGCGTCCCCGCGGCGGGCGCGACGGCGGGCTCGCGGCCCGCGAGCACCATGAGGTGGCGGTGCTCGGCGTCGTCGAGCCGGAGCACCCGGGCGACGGCCTCGAGCACCTGGTCGGACACGTTCTTCGCCCGCCCCTGCTCCAGCCACGTGTACCAGGTCACCCCCACCCCGGCGAGCTGCGCCACCTCCTCGCGGCGCAGGCCGGGCGTGCGGCGGCGGCCGCTCGCGGGCAGCCCGACGTCGCCGGGGGTCACGCGCCCGCGGCGCTCGCGCAGGAAGCCGCCGAGGGCGGCGCGGTCGGGGGTCGTCGCGGTCACCGTCCCAGTGTCGCCCCGCGCAGCGGGCGCATCCAGGTGGTGCCGGTACCACGATCAGCAGGCTCCTGGTACCAGGATGGGCGCCGGCGCACCGTCGGAGCATGACCACGACCACCACCACGGCCGGCACCCCGGCCGTCGCCCCTGCCGGCACCGCCGCGGCGGCGTCACCTCGCGCCCTCACCGGCCTCGGCCTCGCCGTCCTGCTCGTCGCGTACCTGCCCGTGAACATGACGTTCGGGTCGGTCAACCTGCTCGCGCCGGCGATCACGGCCGACCTCGGCGTCGCCGCGTCGGGCGGCCAGCTCGTGCTCTCCGCGTACACGACGACGTTCGCCGCCACGCTGGTGGTGGCCGGGCGGCTGGGCGACCGGTACGGCCGGCGTCGGCTGCTCGCCGTCGGCCTCACGGTGTTCGCGGCGCTCTCCGTGCTCGCGGCGTTCGCCCCCGGCCTGCCGGCGCTCGTGGCGCTGCGCGCGGGCCTCGGCGTCGCCGCGGGCCTGTTCACGCCGCAGGTGCTGTCCACCATCCAGGCCACGGCGGCCGACCGGCTGCGCGCCCTCGGCGTCACCCTGTTCACGGCCGTGAGCGGCGTCGCGACCATCGCCGGGCAGGTGCTGGCGGGCGCGGTGGCCGGCGTGGCCGGCGACCACCTGGGCTGGCGGGCCGTGCAGGCCGCCACCGGGGCCATCGCGATCGCCGCCCTGCTCGCGCTGCGCACCGTGCCCGAGTCGCGCTCGACGGCGCCCCTCGCCCTCGACCTGCGCGGTGCCGCACTGCTGGCGGCCGGCCTGCTGCTGCTCGTGGTGCCGCTGACGCTCGGCGCGTCCGCCGGCTGGCCGCCGGCGCTGCTCGGGATGCTCGCCGCGGCCGGCGTCGTCCTCGCCCTGTTCGCCCGGTCGCAGCGGGCGGCGGAGCGGCGCGGCGAGCTGCCGGTCGTGCCGCCGAGCGTGCTGCGGGCCCGGGTCGTGCGGGACGGGCTGGTCATGACGCTGCTGTTCTTCACCGGCTACGGGGCGTTCCTGTACGAGTTCTCGGCGCTCGCGCAGGGCGCGCTGGGGGCCGACGCCTGGGGCACGGTCGTGCTGCTGCTCGGCTTCGGCGGGGCGTTCGTGGCGACGGCGCTCGCCACGCCCGCGATCGAGCGCCGCACCGGCCGCTGGACGATGACCGGCGCCGCCGTGGCGCAGGCGGCCGTGCTGGGCGGGCTCGCCCTCGTCGTCGGCAGCGGGCAGGTGGGCGGGCACTCCGGCTCGACGGCGGCCCTGCAGCCGCTGCTCATGGCCCTCGGGGCCGCGCAGGCGCTCATGTACGGGCCCGTGCTGCGCACCGTCCTGTCCCGCACGCCCACCTGGGCCGCCGGCGTCGCGGGCGGGCTGTTCACGACGCTGCAGCAGCTCGGCCTCGGCCTCGGCGTCGCCGTCCTCGGCGGGCTGTTCCAGTCCGTCGCGGCGCGGGCCGGCGGCGCCGGGGCCGGGCTGCCGACCGGGTTCGTCGTCGCCGTCGTCGTGCAGGCCGCGCTCGCGCTGACCTTCGCGGCGCTCGCCGCCCGCGTCGCTCGCGCCCGCTGACGGTGACCTCGGGTCGACGCGCGGTGGCGGCACCCGCGCTGATGCTTACGGTGGGAGTCCGGTCCCCCTCGCCCGCTCGGAGGTCGTCATGAAGGTCGTCGTCATCGGCGCGCTCGGCAAGGTCGCACGCCAGCTCGTCCCGCTCCTCGCCGACGGTGGCACGGGCCCCGTGATGGACGTCGTCGGGGTGGTGCGCAAGGACGACCAGACCGACCGCGTCGCCGACCTCGGTGCCGACCCCGTGCTGCTGGACGTGGAGCACGCCAGCACCGACGAGATCGCCGCCGCTCTGGCCGGCGCGGACGCCGTCGTGTGGTCCGCCGGGGCCGGCGGGGGCGACCCCGACCGCACGTACGCCGTCGACCGCGACGCCGCGATCCGCTCCATGGACGCCGCCGCGAGCGCCGGCGTGCGCCGGTACGTGATGGTGTCGTGGGTGGGCTCGACGCCGGAGCACGGCGTCCCGGAGACGGCGGGCTTCTTCCCCTACGCGGACGCCAAGCTCGCCGCCGACGACCACCTGCGCACCACCGACCTGGACTGGACGATCCTCGGTCCCGGCACGCTGACGGACGAGCCCCCGACCGGGCGGATCACCGTCCTGCCCGAGACGGGCGCCGTGCCCGCCGGGACGGACACGAGCGTCCCGCGCGCCGACGTCGCCCAGGTCGTCGCCGCCACGCTGCGGGAGCCCGCGACCGTCGGGCGCTTCGTCCGGTTCTCGTCCGGGGACACGGCGATCCCGGCGGCGCTGCGCAACCTGACGTAGACGGCGGCGCGAGGACCGGCTCAGCCACGGCGCAGGCGCTGCGCGTAGACGTCGAGCACCTCGATGATGCCCGTGTGCTGGTAGACCCTGTTGCGCTGCATCCCCGTGCGCTCTTCCAGCACTCCGGCATCGACCAGCTGGCCGAGCGCGCGCTGGGCCCCCATCCCGTTCATGCCCACCTGCTCGATCAGCAGGCTCGCGTTCACCACCGGGTGCGCGACCAGGTGCGGCAGCACCCTCCACGCGCCCGCGTTGCGGCGCACTCTCGACATCTGCTCGCGGGAGCGCTCGACCTGTGCGGCGAGGTCATCGACCAGCTGCGCGCCGGAGGAGGCGGCGAAGCGGCTCGCGTTGCCGAAGCTCTCGATGATCGGTCTCGCGTCGCCGGCGCGAAAGGCACCGAGCGCATGGAAGTAGGCCTCGGTGTCACGCAGCAGTCCCGCCGAGACCGGCGCGGTCGTGCTCGTCATCACTCCCTTGGACTTCAGCAGCGCGTGCACGACGGCGCGTCCGGTGCGACCGTTGCCGTCGGCGAACGGATGAATGGTCTCGAACTGCGCGTGCGCGATGGCGGCCTGGACGAGCACGGGCAGGTCGTCGCGACGCATGAACGCCACCAGGTCATCCATCGCCCTCGGCACCTGCTCGGCCTGCGGGGCGATGTGACTGGCCCCGATCGGGGTGAGTCCGCTGGAGCCGACCCAGACCAACCCTTCGCGATATCGACCGGCGTGCTTCTCCCAGCCTGGCTGAGCCTCGAGCAGCTCGCGTTGCATGGCGAGGATCGCGTCGGTGTCGAGCCGGTCGGCGAGTTCGAGCGCGGCCTCCATGGCGCGCACGTTGGCCACGACCACCTTGGCGTTCGGCGAGCTCGACTGGTCGATCTCGGCGAGGGCCAGCTGTCGGGCGCCGACAGTCAGGTTCTCGATCTGGGATGACGAGGTGGACTCGGTACGCAGCAGGATCGACGACATCGGCCCGAGCGTCGGGCTGTCCGCACCGAGCACGGATCGGGCATACGTGTCGAGGCGTGTCAGGGCCGCTGTCGCTTCTTCGGTGTCGGCGGCGAGGTCCGTCGGCAGGCTCGGCACGTACTGGGCGATCGGCGGCGTCACCGTCGACCGATACGGCCCGCTGGCAGCCGCCACCCGTGCGCGCCCGTGAAGTCCGTCGGGCTCTGCCTGCCAGACATGCTCCTCGTCGCCCATCTCGGGCACCGGAACTGTGACCACGCCCGCCATCCTAGTAACACTTACTGCGAATGTGTTGGTGAGCGATGCGCGAGAGTCACACGACGCGGGCTCGAGGCGTCTTCACGCCGCGCAGGTCATAGGGTCGAGCCGTCGAAGGGGACGCCGATGACTGCTCGAGGCTGGTTCGCCCTGCTGGGGGCGGTTGTGCTGCTGGGCGTGGCCGTCGCGCTCCAGGCGACGGGGAACCCGTGGGCGGCGGTGCCGGTCTGGGCGTTCTGGGGCGCGGTCGTCGTGGCGCTGGTTGTGCGGGTGGTGCGGGCGCGCAGCCTCCGCCGGGGGCTACGACCCGCGGGGCAGGGCATCGACGAGGTGCAGGACCTCTACCTCGGCCGGATCCGCCCGCCCGTGGACTACGGCGACCCCGCGAGGCCGGTCGCCGAGCTCGTGGAGCCGGTGCCCGACGACCCGCTCGCGGGCGGTCGGGTCACGCTGGAGCCAGCACCTGACGATCGGCCGCCCGACGCCGCGCGCTGATCGCGCCGTGCGGCCGGACGCCGGCGTCGGCGCGCTCGGCGGTCTCCACGACGTCGAACCCTGCCCGCTCGACGCGCGCCGCCAGCTCGTCGGCGGGCCAGAACCAGGCGGTCGCGACGGCGTGGTCGAACGGCTCGACGCGCGGGCCGCGGCAGAAGCCCAGCAGCAGGCCGCCGCCCGGTGCGACGGCGCGGGCGAAGCCCGCCAGCACGGCGTCGACGGACTCTCCGCCCACAGGCTCGGGCGGCGTGTGGATGAGCGAGTACCAGGACAGCAGCCCACCGAGTCCGCCGTCGGGCACGCCGAGGTCGCCGAGCGCAGCGCGGCGGAACGGGACGCCGGGGTACGCCGACCGGGCGCGTGCCAGGAACGGCTCCGCGAGGTCCACGCCCTCGACGTCCAGCCCCTGCCGGGCGAGGAAGTCCGTCCAGTGGCCGGGCCCGCAGCCGGCGTCGACGACGCGCCCCGTCAGCCCCCCGGCCCAGCGCGCCACGAGCTCCCGGTCGTCGTCGTGCACCGCGTCCATGGAGCCGAACAGCGCCGTGTACTCCTCCGCGCGCGCCGCGTAGGCGTCGCTCGCGTGCGCCACGCGCTCAGCCCAGCTCGCGCAGCGGCGCGGTCCGCTCCCCGCCCGCGTCGCCGGTGTTGACCGTCGCGGCGGGCTCGACGAGGAGCGCGTGCACCTCGCCGTCGGCCCGCGGGCAGTGCTCGACCCCACGCGGCACGACGAACACGTCCTGCGGCCCGAGCACGACGTCGCGGTCCCGGAGCTGGATGGTGAGCCGCCCGCTGAGCACGAGGAACAGCTCGTCGGTGTCGTCGTGCGTGTGCCAGACGAACTCGCCGTCGAGCTTGACCACCTTCACCGCGTAGTCGTTGACGCTCGCCAGCAGGTGCGGCTGCCACGGCTCGGAGATGCTCTCGAGCGCGGTCCGAATGTTCCTCACGTCGTTGCTCACCCCGGCAGCCTAGGCGCGCGGCATGACGGTCAGGCGAGGAACGCGGACACGCGCCGCCGGACCCCCGCCGCGTCGAGGCCGTGCGCCGCGGCGTGGTCGCGCGGCGTCCCGTACCGGCGCAGCTCCGTCTCGCCGGGTACGCCCACGTGGAGCACCCGGCTGGGCCGGTCGACCAGGGCTGCGGCCACCTCCCCCGCCCCGGTGCCTTCCAGGTACGGCGTCACCACGGCGAGCACGGGCGCCGGGCCGGCCAGGGCGCGCAGGCCCTCGGCGTCGAGCGGGTGCGGGGTGGCGGTCCACGCGACGCGGACGGGCAGGTCGGCGGTGGCCTCCAGCACGGTGTCGAGCATCGGCCCGACGGCGACCACGAGCGGCGCGCCCGCCGTCCCGCCGTCGCGCACCAGGTGCAGCCGCCCGTCCACCGGCCCGGGCCGGACGTTGCGCTGCCCGGACAGCCGCACGTAGACGCGGCCGGTGCCCGCGGCCTCGCGGTGCAGGATCTCGGCGACCTCGTCCGCGTGCCCCGGCACGTGCACCGTCCAGCCGGGCAGCGCGGAGATCAGCGTGACGTCCGCCGGCGACTGGTGGGTGCGGCCGCCCGCGCTCACGTCGTAGGACGCGCCCGCGCTGACCAGCACCGCGCCGACGTCCTGGTGCCCGAGGTCGAGCTTGACCTGCTCGTACGGGCGCTCCACGAGGAACGACGCGAACGTGTGCACGATCGGGCGCCGGCCGGCCAGGGCGAGGCCGCCCGCCACCCCGATCAGCGCCTGCTCGCGGATGCCGACGTCGATGACGCGGCCGGGGTGACGCTCGATCGCGCGGGCCATGTAGCCCGACCCGATCACGGCCAGGACGACGTCGACGTCCGGGTACGCGTCGAGCAGCGGGTCGAGCTCGGCGTAGAAGCGCGTGCGCAGGTCGAGCGCCGGCGCGGGCGGGGCGAGGGCGGTCATGCTGCCTCCTTGCTGGTCGGGGCGATCGGGGCGGAGGTGTCGACGACCACGACGGTCGGCCGGTCGGGCTCGGTGCGCCGCAGCGCCGCGGTCAGGCGCGGCTGGTCGTGGGTGCGCACCTCCGCCGCCGACCAGCCCTCGAGCGCGAACCGCGACGCGATGCCGCCGGGCCAGCCGAGGCTGTCGCTGTGGTTGTCGACGACGACGCACGTGAGGTTCGCGAGCCCGTACCGGCCGGCGACCTGGATCGCCTCGGCGTTGCTGCCCTCGTCGAGCTCGGCGTCCCCCACGAGCACGACGACCCGCGCGGGCGAACGGCCCCGCAGCCCCAGCGCCAGGCCGACGGCGAGCGGCAGCCCGTGCCCGAGCGAGCCGCTGCCGATCTCGATGCCCGGCACCAGCGTGCGGTCGGGGTGGTGGCCCAGCGGCGACCCGAACGACGCGACGTCGTCCAGCCAGGCGGCGGGGAAGAAGCCCTTCGCGGCCAGGACCGCATACGTGGACGCGGGGCCGTGACCCTTGGACAGCAGGAACCGGTCGCGGTCGGGGTGGTCCGGGTCGTCCGGGTCCACGCGGAGCACCTGGTCGTACAGGGTCCACACGACGTCGAGCGTGGAGTGCGCGCTCGGGTCGTGCTTCTCGTCTCCCGTGACCCGGGCGACGAGGTCGCGGACGTGCTGCGGGACGCGCCGCGGGGGTGTGGCGGAGGTCGCGGCGGGCGGGGCCGGCGGTGAGGTCGTCGTCGTCATGCCTCGATGCTCTGACCTCAACCATGGTTCAGGTCAACCCCCTCTCGGGAAGCCCGGCGTGCGGCACCTCACGCGCAGCCGTCCTGCGGAAACACGACGTCGGAGGCAGGATCGAGACGGACCCGCCGCCGTCACCAGGAGGTCTCGTCATGGCCCGCACCGTCGCCGAACACCTCGTCGACCAGCTCGTCGCCGCCGGCGTGAAGCGCATCTACGGCATCGTCGGGGACTCCCTGAACCCCGTCGTCGACGCCGTGCGCCGCACCGACGGGATCGACTGGGTGCACGTGCGCCACGAGGAGGCGGCCGCGTTCGCCGCCGCCGCCGACGCCGAGGTGACGGGCGAGCTCGCCGTCTGCGCCGGGTCGTGCGGGCCGGGCAACCTGCACCTCATCAACGGCCTCTACGACGCGAACCGGTCCCGGCTGCCCGTGCTCGCCATCGCGTCGCACATCCCGAGCGCGCAGATCGGCACGCAGTTCTTCCAGGAGACGCACCCCGACCGCATCTTCAACGAGGCGTCGGTGTTCTCGGAGCTGATCTCGTCGCCCGCCCAGCTGCCGCGCGTCACGCGGTCCGCCATCCAGCACGCCCTCGCCGCCCCCGGCGTCGCCGTGCTCACCCTGCCGGGCGACGTCGCCGACGAGAAGGTCCCCGACGACGACGCCCCGATCCTCGTGCCCGGCGCCTGCCCGGCGCGCGTCGTACCGAACGACGCCGACGTCGAGGCCCTGGCCGAGGCGATCAACAAGGCCAAGAAGGTCACGCTGTTCGTCGGCGCCGGGGCGCGCGGCGCCCGCGACGCCGTCCTGGAGCTCGCCGACCTGGCCGCCGCGCCCGTGGGCCACTCGCTGCGCGGCAAGGAGATCATCCAGTACGAGAACCCCCACGACGTCGGCATGTCCGGCCTGCTCGGCTACGGCTCCTGCCACGAGGCCATGCACTCCGCCGACCTGCTGGTCCTCGTCGGCACGGACTTCCCGTACGACTCGTTCCTGCCCGCCGACGTGCCCACCGCCCAGATCGACGTCGACGCCTCGCACCTGGGCCGGCGCACCCGGCTCGACCTGCCCGTGCACGGCGACGTCGGCGAGACCCTGAGGCTGCTCAACCCGCTGGTCAGGCGCAAGAAGGACCGCAAGTTCCTGCGCTCGATGGTCGACAAGCACGCCGGGCTCATGACCAAGGTCGTCGGCGCCTACACGCGCAACGTGGAGAAGCACACGCCGATCCACCCCGAGTACGCCGCCGTGCAGCTCGACGAGACGGCGGCCGACGACGCCGTGTTCACCGTCGACACCGGCATGAACAACGTGTGGGCCGCCCGCTACCTCACGCCCAACGGGAAGCGGCGGGTCATCGGGTCGTTCATCCACGGCTCGATGGCGAACGCGCTGCCGCACGCCATCGGCGCCGCGTTCGCGCAGCCCGGCCGGCAGGTCGTGGCGCTCGCCGGCGACGGCGGCCTGTCCATGCTGCTCGGCGAGCTCATCACCGTGCGCGCCTACGACCTGCCGGTGAAGGTCGTCGTCTTCAACAACGCCACGCTCGGCATGGTGAAGCTCGAGATGCTCGTCGAGGGCCTGCCGTCGTACGGCACCGACTCGCCGCCGGTGGACTACCGCGCGATCGCCACCGCCGTCGGCATCCCCGCCGTCCGCGTGGAGCGGCCCAAGGACCTGCGCCGGGCGTTCGCCGACGGGTTCGCCCGCAAGGGGCCGGCGCTCATCGAGGTCGTCACCGACCCGAACGCGCTGTCCATCCCGCCGTCCATCACGTCCGGCCAGATCCGGGGGTTCGCCACCGCGATGACCAAGCAGGTCTTCGGCGGCGGCATGGGCGAGGTCATGTCGATGGCCCGCTCGAACCTGCGCAACCTGCCCCGCTGACCGGCTGCCCGTTCGGTGATTGAGCCTGTCGAAATCCAGTCGCCGAGGTTTCGACAGGCTCAACCAACGGGGTGACAGGTTTCGACAGGCTCAACCAGCGAGGTCAGGGGCGCCAGGTGGCGGCGACGGCGAGGAACGCGTCGTTCGCCTCGACCTCGCCGATGCTCACCCGCAGGCCGTCGCCGGCGAACGGGCGCACCAGGACGCCGGCGGCGGTCGCCTCGGCGGCTCGGGCCACGGTGTCCTCGCCGAGCGGGAACCAGACGAAGTTCGCGTGCGTCTCGGGCAGCTCCCAGCCCTGCTCGCGCAGGGCGGCCGTGACGCGCTCGCGCTCGGCGACGAGCGCGTCGACCCGCTCGCGCAGCTCGTCCTGGGCCGCCGGCTCGAGCGAGGCGAGCGCCGCGCGCTGCGCGACGTGGTTGACGCCGAACGGTGTGGAGACGGCGCGGATGCCGGCGGCGAGGCGCGGCTCGGCGACGGCGTACCCGACGCGCAGGCCCGCCAGCCCGTACGCCTTGGACAGCGTGCGCAGCAGGACGACGTTGGGGTGCCGGAGCAGCAGGTCGACGCCGTCGGGCACCTGCGGGTCCCGGACGAACTCGAGGTACGCCTCGTCGACGATCACCAGCACGTCGCTCGGGACGGCGGCGAGGAAGGTCTCGAGCTCGTCCGCGTGCACGACCGGGCCGGTGGGGTTGTTGGGCGTGCAGACCATGACGACGCGCGTGCGCGGCGTGACCGCGGCGGCCATGGCCGGCAGGTCGAGCCGGCCGTCCGCGCGCACCGGCACCGTCACGGCCGCGCCGCCCGCGACGGCGACGACGATCGGGTAGGCCTCGAACGAGCGCCACGGGAACACGACCTCGTCGCCGTGCTCCACGACCGCCTGCAGCACGTGCCCGAGCACGGCCACCGAGCCGTTGCCCACCACGACCTGCTCGGCCGGGACGCCGACGTGCGCCGCGAGCGCCTCGACCAGCTCCGTGGCGTACATGTCGGGGTAGCGGTTGGTCTCCTCCGCCGCGCGGGTGATCGCCTCGAGGACGGACGGCAGCGGCGGGTAGGGGTTCTCGTTCGACGACAGCTTCCACAGCTTCGCGCCCTCGGCGGGCCGCGCGCCCGGCACGTACGCGGGCAGCGCGGCGACGGCGGCGCGCAGGGGGACGACGGGGTCGGGGACGGCCGCGTCGGGGACAGTCGTGGGGTCAGCGGGGGTGGTCACAGCGATCAAGGATGCCACCCGCCGCGGGGTGCGCGGTCAGACTCCGGCGCGCTCCGGCTGCCGCACCAGCCCGGCGAAGAACCGCGCGATCGCGTCGGCCGCCGGCACCTCGACGGACGCCTCGACGTCCGGGCTGTAGTTGGTGTTCGTGTTGATGTCGTACGGCACGGTGCGGCCGTCGACCGTCTCGAAGAACTCGACCCCGGCGATCTCGATCCCCTGCTCCGCGAGCAACCGCTCGAGCCGCACCACGAGCGGGTGCTCGGCCGTGATCTCGGGCCGCAGGGCGAACAGCGGCGGCGGGGCGACGCCGTCGGCGCCGGGCAGCGCGCACGCCTCGGCCGGGCACAGCTCGAACCCGGTGGAGGTGTCCACGCGGACGGCGTAGTGGAACCGGCCGCCGACGAACTCCGCCCGCGTGACGAACGGCTCCGGCGCGACGAGCAGCTCCTGGAGCAGCCACACGCCGTCGACGGGCTCGCCGAGGAGGCCCGCGTCCAGGGCGGCGGCGAACGTCTCGACGTCGTCGAACCGCTGCACACCCAGCCCCTTGCCGCCGCGGTTGTGCTTGGTGATGAACGGAGCGCCGAACCGCTCGGCCGCCGCCCGCAGCGCGGTGCGGTCGGTGACGGCCGTCGTGCGCGGCACGTCGAGGCCCGCGGCGCGCAGCAGGGCGTACTGCCGCACCTTGCTGACCTCGAGCGCGGCGGCCCGCGTGCCGTTGACGACCCGGCGCCCGGCGGCCTCCGCGCGGGACAGCACCGCCTGCGCCGCCTCGGGCGCGTGCGGGACGCCGCGCGTGTGCGCGGATGCGCTCAGGCGCGACCAGTGCACGGCCTCGGGCGGCGACGCCGCGAGGTCCAGGGTGACGTCGCCGAGGTGCCACGGTTCGAGGGCCACCCCGGCACGCTCGAAGGCCCGCTCGAACGGCGGCAGCCAGTCGGGGTTGTCGTGCAGGACGAGGACGGACGGCTCGCTCACCCGGTCGAGCCTACGCGCGCCCGCCGGCCGCGGGGATCCCGTGGCGAGACGTCTCGGCCCGAGCGTCGCACCGTCCCCGCGCGGGCGTGACGTGCCACGATGGCGGCATGAACTTCATCGTCCGCACCCTCGTCACGGCCGTGGCGCTGTGGCTGAGCGACCTGATCTTCACCAACCTCGAGATCCTGCCCCCGTACGACGGGGACAACCTGCTCGAGTACGTCCTGGCCGTGCTCGGCGTGGCGTTGGTGTTCACCATCATCAGCAGCTTCGTCAAGCCGATCGTCAGCATCATCTCCATCCCGCTGCTGATCCTCACGCTGGGCCTCTTCTACCTGGTCATCAACGCCTTCGTGCTGTGGCTCACCACCTGGATCACCGACCAGGGGTGGTTCGGCGACTGGGGCGTGGACGTCAGCGGCGGCTTCTGGTGGTTCGTCTGGATCGCCCTCATCCTCGCCGTGCTGCAGGCGATCATCGGCGCGTTCGCGCCGAAGCGGGGCTGACCAGCCCGCACCGCAGCACCGCACCGTCAGTGCAGCGTCGCCCCCGTCGGGACTCCCGGCGGGGGCGACGTCGTCCCCGGCCCGGGCGCCAGCACCAGAGCCGCCGGGCCCGCCCGACGCGCCGCGAAGAACCGGGTGCGGGCCCGGCTGCCGTCCAGCAGCCGCTCCAGCCGCCCCGTCACGCCGGCCACCTGCACGCTCCCGGACCGCTGCGCCGCCGTCAGGGTGCGCAGGTGCGTGGGCACGATGTGCGCGAGCGGGATGCTGCCCGCCGCGGCGACGTCGGCCGGGTCGGTGGAGTCGAGCAGGCGCCGGCCCACGGTGACCCGGTCCGGCGACGTGCGGTTCTCGCCGCTCGAGCGGCCGTCCACCGCCGACACCAGCTCCTCGTCGTTCTCCAGGTGCAGCACCGGCACCCCGGCGGGCAGGGCGAACGTCGCCGTCGGAGCCCCGGCGGTCACGACACCGCCGACGCGGTGCTGCGCACGGAACGCCGGCGAGGCCGCGAGCGCCACCGCGGCGATGCCCCCGAGGCTGTGCCCCACGAGCACGACCGGCTCGTCCGGTGCGGCGCCCGCCGCGTCGAGGGCCTGCTCCACCGCCACGGACACGTCCGCCGACTCGTGGGCCATGAGGCTCAGGTCGGTCGCGGCGTCGAACGGGTTCGCCGGGGACAGGAAGGCCTGCGTGCCGGGGATCAGCACCGTCCACGACGTCGTGCCGTCGTCGTGCACCACCTGCTCCACCGCGAGCGTCCCCTCGGGGACGCCGGCCGCCGGTCGGTCGACCACCCCGCTGCCCTGGGGGTAGAGGTCCGCGGTGCGGGCGAGCGCCTCGGCGACGGTGCCCGCCGGACGGTCGGCCCACGCGGGCGGCGGCCCGGCGAGGTCGTCCTCCGTCAGGGGAACCACCCGCGTCACGGAGCGCGGCAGCAGCGCGGTGACGACGTCGGACAGCGAGCCCGCGCCCCGCGTCACCGGGTCCAGCGCGGCCGCGGGGCCCTCCGCGGTCCCCCGCCGGAGGTCGCTCCAGCTCAGCGGCCGGGTGGCGCCGAGCCCGGTCGCGACGCCCGCGACCACCTCGTCCGACAGCGGCGCCACGACCCGCCAGGCTCGCGCGAGCAGCCCGTCGGGGCCGGAGATCACCGGGGCCGACGGGGGCTCGGGCAGCTGCGCAGCCCGGAGCGGGCCCGTGGGCGTGCCGGTCGCAGCCCCGGTCGTGAGCAGGTCGCGCACGCCGCCCGCCACCGACGCCGTGGCGAGCACCGGCAGCGCCTGCAGCCCGAGCCAGGCCCCGGCCGCCCCCGCCAGCAGGGTGACCGCACCGTCGGTGACGCGCTGCGCCGCGCTCTCCGCCTCCCGGTACAGGCCGGCCGCGAGCCGCAGCCGCCACGCGCAGCGCTCCGCCGCCGAGGTCCGGGCGCGCAGCCGGGCGGCCGCCTCGTCCAGCCGGGCGGCCGCCGCCCGGCGCACGGCCTCGACCTCCGCGCCGTCGGGTGCCGAAGGCAGCGCCAGGGCGGGCGGCGTGACCGGGTCGGGCGCCCACACCGCGCCCCGCAGGGTGCCCGCGGCGCCGAGGCACCGGTGCGCCGCCCGTCGCAGGCCCTCCGCCGCGCCGTCGAGCAGCAGCGCCGCCCCGTGCACGGCCTCCGCGTCGACCCGCGAGAGGGCCCGGCCGCCCGCGACCGTCAGGGTCTCCTCGGGCGGCAGCCCGCGGGTCACCGGGCCAGCACCGCCGCGGCCTCCTCGAGGAGGCGCAGGTCGGCGTCGAGGTCGGCGAGCAGGGCGGCGACGTCGTCGCGGAACCGGTCGGCCGCCGTCGACTCCCACGCGACCGCGAGGCTGCGCCGGGCGCCCGCCGCGGCGTCGACCGCGTCGCTGCGGGCGGCGAGGACGACGCCGCGCACCGCAGCGGGGTCGGGTGCCGGGGACGGGAAGGGCGAGGCCGGTGGGGTCATGACCCGGACGCTAGGCCGCTCCCGCGCGGCGACGCGCCGCCCGCCCCCGGCCTGTGGACGACGCCGCCCTGGGGACAGGCTCGAGCCGCACCGCGACGGACCGACGTCCGCCTCGGGGACCGCGCGTGGGAGAATGTGCGCCGTGACCTCCCCCGCGCCGCAGACCTCGCCGACCGAGTCCACAGCCGTCCGGCCCGCCCGTGTGAACCTCGCCGACGTCACCCCGCCGATCGCCCTGGGGCCGCTCGACGGCCGCTACCGCGGCGCCGTCGCGCCCCTGGTGGACCACCTCAGCGAGGCGGCCCTCAACCGGGCGCGCATCCACGTCGAGGTCGAGTGGCTGGTCACGCTGTGCAACGGCACGCAGGAGGCCCCGGGCGCCGTCGTCCCCGGCGCCCCGACGCTGACCGACGCCGAGATCGCCTACCTGCGGCAGATCCCGGCCGCCTTCGGCGCGGACGAGATCGCCGAGCTGGCCGCCATCGAGCGCGAGACGGTGCACGACGTCAAGGCCGTCGAGTACTTCATCAAGCGCCGCCTCGACAGCGCCGTCGCCGGTGCCGCCCTCGGCGAGACGAACCTGCCGTCCGCGAGCGAGCTCGTGCACTTCGCGTGCACGTCCGAGGACATCAACAACCTCTCCTACGCACTCATGGTGCAGGGCGGGGTGCGCGACGTCTGGCTGCCCGCCGCCACGGCCCTGACCGACCAGCTCGCGGACATGGCCCGCGAGCACGCCGACGTCCCGATGCTGAGCCGCACGCACGGGCAGCCGGCCACGCCGACGACGATGGGCAAGGAGCTCGCCGTCCTCGCGCACCGGCTGCGCCGCCAGCTGCGCCGCGTCGAGGGCGCGGAGTACCTCGGCAAGCTCAACGGCGCCACCGGCACCTACGGCGCGCACACCGTCGCCGTCCCGGGCGCCGACTGGCCGGCCGTGTCGAAGGCGTTCGTCGAGCACCTCGGCCTGGTCTGGAACCCGCTGACCACGCAGATCGAGTCGCACGACTGGCAGGCCGAGGTCTACGCGGACGTCGCCCGCTTCAACCGCATCCTGCACAACCTCGCGACCGACGTGTGGACGTACATCTCGCTGGGCTTCTTCACGCAGATCCCCGTCGCCGGGGCCACCGGCTCGTCGACCATGCCGCACAAGGTCAACCCGATCCGGTTCGAGAACGCCGAGGCGAACCTCGAGATCTCCTGCTCGCTGCTCGACACCCTGTCGGCGACGCTCGTGACGTCCCGCATGCAGCGCGACCTCACCGACTCGACCACCCAGCGCAACATCGGCCCGGCCTTCGGCCACTCGCTGCTCGCGATCGACAACGTCCGCCGCGGTCTCAAGGCGCTCAACGTCAACGCCGCCCTCATGGCCGACGACCTCGACGCCAACTGGGAGGTGCTCGGCGAGCCCGTCCAGTCCGCGATGCGCGCCGCGTCCGTCGCCGGCGTCGCGGGCATGGAGAACCCGTACGAGCGGCTCAAGGAGCTCACCCGCGGCCAGCGCGTCGACGCCGCCCGCATGCGCGAGTTCGTCGCCGGCCTCGGCCTGCCCGACGACGTCGCCGCGCGGCTCGCGGACCTCACGCCCGCGTCGTACACCGGCATCGCCGCGCGGCTCGTCGAGGACTACCTCGCCTGAACCGCCTCGAGGGCGGTCACCGAACCGTTTAGGGGACGTCAGGTCGCCGCGCCCGGCTCCTAGCGTGGGCTCGTCCGAGTCCACGACGCGACGGAGCCTCGTATGCGCACGCAACGCCGATCGACCACCCGTGTCGCCGCCCTCGCGGCGGCCGCCCTGCTCGGCGGTGCCGGCCTCACCGCCGGTGCCGCAGGCCTCGCCTCGTCCGCGGCGGGCGCCGCGCCGTCGCCGGACCGGCCCGCCGACGCGGCGTTCTTCGTCGACGAGGGCACGCAGGCGTGGGAGGCGTGGCAGGCGGCGTCCGGCACGGACCGCGAGCTCCTGGAGAAGATCGCCACCACGCCCCAGGCGTTCTGGGTCACCGACGCCGACCCGGCCGAGGCGCGCGCCGGCGTCGCAGACTACACGGGCCGGGCTGCCGCGGCGGGCGCGACGCCGCTGCTGGCGGTGTACGCGATCCCGGGGCGTGACTGCGGCTCGCACTCCGGCGGCGGCACCGACGAGGCCGAGTACCGCACCTGGGTCGAGGAGGTCGCCGCCGGGATGGAGGGCGAGCCGTGGGTGGTGCTCGAGCCGGACGCCCTCCCCCAGCTCGGCGACTGCGACGGTCAGGGCGACCGCGTCGGCATGCTGGCCGACGCCGCCCGCATCCTCGACGACGCCGGCGCCCGCGTGTACCTCGACGTCGGCCACTCGGCCTGGCTTCCCGCCGCCGAGGCGGCGTCCCGGCTGCAGCAGGTGGGCCTGGAGCACGTCGCGGGCTTCGCGCTCAACGTGTCCAACTACCGCACCACGGACGAGTCGCGCGCCTACGGCGAGGAAGTCTCGGCCCTGCTCGGGGGCCTGCCGTTCGTCGTCGACACGTCGCGCAACGGCAACGGGTCGAACGGTGAGTGGTGCAACCCGCGCGGCCGCGCGCTGGGCGAGCGGCCCGCCGTCGTCGACGACGGCAGCCACCTCGACGCCCTGCTGTGGGTCAAGCTGCCCGGCGAGAGCGACGGCACCTGCAACGGCGGCCCCGCCGCCGGCGCCTGGTGGCAGGAGATCGCCCTGGAGCTGGCCCGCAACGCGAGCTGGTAGCCCCGCCCCCGCTGGTTGAGCCTGTCGAAACCCGGCCACCGTCGGTCGAGCCTGTCGAAGCGTGGTTCCTTCGCAGGTCACCGGTTTTCGACAAGCTCAACCAGCGAGCATGACGGTGGACCGCACCTCGGAGAGTTCGTCCACTCGGTTGACCACCCAGCGCGCGACGGCGGTCACCACGAGTGCGATCGCGAGGAGCGCCCAGAGGTTCCCGACGTCCACGACGTCCATCGGCTCGAGCCCCCGCGAGCCCATCAGCCCCGTACGGCCCACGACGACCGCGGCGCCCACGCCCGCCAGGACCGGCAGCGCCTGGCGGGCCCGACGTGCCACCAGCAGGCCCCCGACGAGCAGGCAGGTACCGACCACGACCGTGCCGCCGCTGAGGTCGGTCACCGGCGAGGCGTACTCGGGGAACCATGCCGGGACACCGAGCGCCGCCCGCACCACCGCGACCACCGGCATCAGCGCGCCGAGGGCCGCCGCGACGCGGACAGCCCGCTCGGACCGGCGGCGGCCCTGCGCCAGGCCCTGGAGCCCCGCGAGCACGCCCGCCGCCATCGCCGTCGCGGTCAGCGCGAGCCCCCAACCGAGACCGGACAGCACCGGGAACAGCCCTCCCCCGCTCGGGCCGAGGTACGCCATGCCGCCGAGGAGCACCCACGACGTGCCGGCGGCGGCACCGAGGACCACGGCCGCGCCCCGAACGGTCCCGACCGCGAGCGTGAGCAGCCCGACGGTCCACAACGCCCAGCCGGGCGCGAGCGGCGCGAACGCGAGGACCCCGTGGAGCCCGCCGCCGCGGCCGAGGATCCCGGCGGCACCGCCGATCGACGCGGCCGCGGGATAGCCGAGCACGACGGAGAGCACGACGAGCACGCCGACGGCGCCCCACCGTCGTCGTTCCGCCGTCGACCCCAGCGGCGCGAGCACCCACTCCCGCGCGGCGGCGCGCAGCAGGTCGACGACCTCACCGCGCGCGGGCCGCGACCGACCGGGCGCGGCGGCGTCGAGCAGGTGGCCGAGCATCTCGGCGCCGTGCGCGCGGCGGTACGCGAACGGGAACAGCCGCAGCAACCGACGGTAGTCGCGCACCAGCGCGGGGACGACGGCGTGCGGCTCGGGCACGTCGGGGAGGTCGCGGCGGTCGGTGCTCATGCCGGCACCTCCCCGAGCCCGCCGGTGACGGCGCGGCCGCGACGTGACCCCGGAGCGCGCCTCGACGCGAGCCGCTCCAAAGCCTGCCGCGCCTGCGCCTCGGCCCGCCGGGCCTCGACGGCGAGCCGGGTACCGCCGTCGTCGGTCAACCGGTAGTAGCGCCGGAGCCGCGAGTCGACCACCTCCTCGTGGTCCACCTCGACCAGGCCGGCGGCGACGAGCCGGTCGATGGCGCCGTAGAGCGTGCCGGCGCGCAGCGTCACGCGCCCGCCGGAGCTCTCCTCGACGTCCTTGGAGATCCCGTACCCGTGCGCCGGCCCCTGCGCGAGGGCGGACAGGACGAGGAACGCGGGTTCCTGCAGCGGTCTGTGTGCGGGCTTCGATGCCATGCCGAGGACCATACCCTCGTCGCAAACTTATGCATGCCAGACGCGCCGAACTGCCGGTCAGCGCGCCATCGCCTGCTGACCGACGACGGCGAGCAGGGCGAGCTTCTCCTCCGCCTCGGAGCGCGGCGGCGCGGTCAGGACCAGCAGCGCCTGGGTCTGGTCCTCGGTGAACAGCACCTGGCAGTCCAGCTCGACCGGGCCGACCTGCGGGTGCACCAGGGTCTTGTGGTCGGAGAACCGCTGGTGCACCTCGTGCCGGTCCCACAGCTCGGCGAACTCGGGGCTGCGTGCCTGCAGCTCGCGCACCAGCTCTCCCGCGCGCGACCGGGGGCCGAGCATCCCGTGCGCCACGCGGAGCGTGGAGACGAGCGAGCGCCCCTGCCGGTCGCGGTCGTCCTCGGGGTACAGCAGCCGCTCGGCGGGGTCGGTGAACCATCGGTAGACGTCGCTGCGCGCCCACCCGGTCAGCGCCGACCGGTCGCCCAGCAGCGCGACGGCGAGGTCGTTGGCCACGAGCGTCTCGCCGAGCGCGGACAGCACGAGGGCCGGGGTGTCGGACAGCCGGTCGAGCACGCGCAGCAGCGCGGGCGACACGTGCGACGACACCGTCACCCGGTCGGGCGCACCCCGGCCCGCGACGCGGAACAGGTAGTCGCGCTCGTCGTCGGTGAGCCGGAGCGCCCGCGCCAGCGACGCGAGCATCTGCTCGCTGGGCTGCGGGCCGCGCTGCTGCTCCAGCCGCGTGTAGTAGTCGGCCGACATGGCCGCGAGCGCCGCCACCTCCTCCCGCCGCAGGCCCGCGGTCCGACGCCGCGCCCCGGCGGGCAGACCGACGTCGGCGGGCTGCACCCCCTCGCGACGGCGGCGCAGGAACTCGGCGAGGGCAGGACGATCCATACCTGCACGATCCATGCGCCCATCGTCCGCCGCCGACGGCGGCCGGGCCAGAGCGCAGCCAGGGATCGCCGGTCCCCCGATGTCCGCTCCTCTCCCGCGCTGCCGGCCCGCGACGCAGGGTGGGCGGCATGGATCTCACCCGCAGCACCGTCTTCGTCCCCGGCGCGACCAGCGGCATCGGCCTGGCCCTCGCGCTCCGCCTCCAGGCCCGCGGCAGCACCGTGATCGTCGGTGGCCGCCGCACCGCGCTGCTCGAGGAGATCGTCGCCGCGCACCCGGGCATCGACGCCGTCCGCATCGACACCGCCGACCCGGCGAGCATCGAGGCGGCACGACGCGAGGTGCTCGACCGGCACCCCGACCTGGACGCCGTCGTCGCGATGGCGGGGATCATGCAGGCGGAGGACTGGGCGTCGGACGACTTCCTCGCCACCGCCGAGCGCACCGTCACGACCAACCTGCTCGGCCCGATCCGGCTGGCCGCCGCGTTCCTGCCGCAGCTGCGCGCCCGCGCGGACGCAGGGGCGGGCGCCGCGTTCGTCACCGTCTCGTCGGGCCTGGCGCACGTCCCGCTCGCCGTGACGCCCACGTACAACGCGACCAAGGCCGCGGTCCACCGGCTCAGCGAGGGCATCCGGCTGCAGCTCGAGCCGGCGGGCGTGCAGGTGATCGAGATCGTGCCGCCCGCGGTGCGGACGTCGCTCATGCCCGGCCAGGAGGACAGCCCGATCGCCATGCCGCTCGACGCGTTCGCGGACGAGGCGGTCGAGCTCCTGGCGTCGCAGCCCGACGCCCACGAGATCCTCGTCGAGGGCGTGAAGTTCCTGCGGTTCGCCGAGACGTCGGGCGCCTACGCGGCGACGGTCGCGCGGCTCAACGCGACCGACCCGCACGCGGTGCGAGGTCAGTAGCGCAGGTACTTCGCGGCGACGAAGCCCTGCTTGCCGTTGACGTAGACCTTGACCCAGCCGCCGGACTTGGGCCAGATCTTCTTCACGGCCTTGCCCTTGTTCAGCGTGTCGAGGACCTTGCCGCTGGTGCTGGGCGTGGAGCGCAGCCGCAGCCCGTTCACCTCCACGTAGCGCGTGCCCAGGGACGTCAGCCCGGGCGAGACGTACGCGGAGTGCATCCAGCCGGTGGTGCCGTCGCGGGTCACCTTGCGCCAGACGCCGGAGCTGGCGCCCGGCTTGGCGGTCATCACCCGGTTGACGCGCACCTCGCGCACCACCCGGTAGTTGGTGCCCGGGCCGGAGCGCAGGTTGACCTTGGTGGTCGTGTAGTAGGTGCAGGACTTCGGCACGACGCGCTTGTTGGCCCACGCGGCTCCCGCGGTGAGCGACGCGCCGTGGTTCTTCATCCAGGGCAGCGGGTCGGTGGTGCTGCCGGAGCCCTTGTACGCGCCCTTCCAGATCTCCAGGTGCAGGTGCGGCGCGGTGGAGGTGCCGGAGCTGCCGACGTCGGCGATGCGCTGGCCGCGCTTCACGGTCTTGCCCTTCTTCACGTAGTTGTCGCCGTCGATGACGTGGCCGTAGACGGCGAAGACCTTGCCGCCGTTCGCGTTGGAGCGCACCACGACGACCTGGCCGAAGCCGGGCGCCGACCCGGCCTTGATGACGGTGCCCGGCGCGACGGACTTGATCGCGGTGCCCTTCTTGGCGCTCATGTCCTGGCCGAGGTGGTAGGTGGACGCCGACTTGATCGGCATGCACCGCGGCCCGTAGTAGGACGAGAGCCCGTAGCTCTTGTCGGGGAGCGGCCGGACGGCGGCCGTCGCCGCCCCCGCTCCCGCGAGGCTCGTCGTGAGCGCCACGGTGGTGGCGATCCCCATGGTGACTCCGGTCGTGATGATCCGTCGCACGGTGCGCATGGTGGTGCCCTCTCAGCGTCAGGGTCCTGGGGCGTCGTTGCCCAGCGGCACGGTAAGCACAGGGCACGGGGTGGCGCGCGCGGGACCATATCCACGACACTCGTCTTCACAGGTACCAGTGAGCGTGAAACTCCCTTACCCACGCCTGACCACCGGAGGTCTGCAATGACGCACCCCGATCCGACCGCCAGCTCCCCCGACCGCTCCCTCGGGCGCCGCGGCTTCCTCTCCCTCGCGACGGCGGGCGTCGCCGGCTCGGCGCTGTCCGTGACCGTCGGCTCGATGACGCCCGCCGCGGCGACCGGGGCCGCCGCCGACACGGACGACGCCGGGGCTGCCGGCACCACCGCCCGCAAGCGCGAGCTGCGTGCGATGTGGATCTCGTCCGTCGTCAACATCGACTGGCCATCGCGCACCGGCCTGAGCGCCGACGAGCTCAAGGGCGAGTACGTCCACTGGCTCGACGTGGCCGTCGGGATGCACCTCAACGCCGTCTTCGTGCAGGTGCGCCCGACGGCGGACGCCTTCTGGCCCAGCCCGTACGAGCCGTGGTCGCAGTACCTCACCGGCACGCAGGGCGGCGACCCGGGCTTCGACCCGCTCGCCTTCGTCGTGGCGGAGACGCACGCCCGCAACCTCGAGCTGCACGCCTGGTACAACCCGTACCGCGTGTCCATGCAGACCGACCCGGCGAAGCTCGTGCCCACCCACCCCGCCCGGCAGCACCCCGACTGGGTGTGGCCGTACGGCGGCAAGCTCTACTTCGACCCGGGCCTGCCGGAGGTCCGCGAGCACATCTACGCCGCGATCCTGCACAGCGTGGAGCACTACGACGTCGACGGCGTGCACTTCGACGACTACTTCTACCCGTACCCCGTGGCCGGCCAGACCCTGCCCGACGCCGGCACGTACGCCGAGCACGGCGCCGGCTTCGCGACGATCGAGGACTGGCGCCGGCACAACGTCGACGAGTTCGTCCGGACGATCTCGGAGCGGATCAAGCAGCTCAAGCCCTGGGTCAAGTTCGGCATCAGCCCGTTCGGCATCTGGCGCAACGCGTCGACCGACCCGCGGGGCTCCGACACGAGCGGCTCGCAGAGCTACGACCTGCAGTTCGCCGACACCCGGAAGTGGGTCCTCGAGGGCTGGCTCGACTACATCAACCCGCAGATCTACTGGCAGTTCGGCCTGGCCGTCGCCGACTACCGCAAGCTCGTGCCGTGGTGGGCCGACGTCGCGGCGACGTCCGGCACCCATCTCTACGTCGGGGAAGCCCTGTACAAGGTGACGTCCGGCGTGTTCACCGACCCCGCGGAGCTGAGCAACCACCTCACGTTCTGCGCGGAGGTCACCGCGCAGGGGACGCCCGTGCACGGCAACGTCTACTTCTCGGCCGTGCACGTGCCGCAGGACCCGCAGAGCTCGATGTCGCGCGTGCGCGCCGACCACTACGCGCACCCCGCGCTGGTGCCGACGATGCCGCACCTGCCGGGCACGCGCGTGCAGCCGCCCGTGCTCACGCACGCCCGCCCCGGCGACGACGGCGTCGAGCTGCGCTGGGTGGACGCGGCCCCGCACCGCCGCCGCGCGACGTCGTTCGCGGTCTACCGCGCACCGGCCGGCGGCCGCGTGGACGTGGACGACGCCACGCAGCTGCTCGGCACCGTCCGCTCCGACGGGGGCGTGCTGCACGGCTTCACGGACACCACGGCGACGCCGGGCGAGCGCCATGCGTACGCCGTCACCGCGCTCGACCGGCTCTGGAACGAGTCCCGGCCCAGCCGCAACCAGCGCGCGTGACCGTCCCGGCGACGGGGTCAGCCGTCGAGGAAGATCCCGTTGCCGGGGCCCACGGGCAGGTCGAGGAAGAAGAACACCGTGAGGATCGCGGCCCACACCAGCCAGAAGCAGACGGTGAACGGCAGCAGCCGCGCCATCACGGTGCCGAGCCCGGCGCTGGGCTCCCACCGCCGCAGGTAGGCGAGCAGCACGATCATGTACGGGTTGAGCGGCGTGATGATCTGCGTCGCGGAGTCGCCCACCCGGAACGCCGCCTGCACGAACGCCGGCTCGTACCCGATGAGGGCGAACATGGGCACGAAGACGGCGGCCATGAGCGTCCACAGCGCCGAGCCCGAGATGATGAACAGGTTGAGCAGCGAGGCGACGACGAGGAAGCCGAGGATCGCCCCGTAACCGGTGAGGCCGATCGACTCGAGCGCCGACGCCCCGGACACCGCGATCCACTGCCCGACGCCGGACCAGTTGAACAGCGCGATGAACTGGCCGAGCACGAACGCCAGCACGACGAACCCGATCATGTCCTTGAGCGCCTGGCCGAACATGATCGGCACGTCCTCGAACCGCCGCACCGTCCCGACCGCACGCCCGTAGACGATCGCCGGCACCAGGAACAGCGTGAAGACGATGAACACGATCGAGCTGAGCAGCGGCGACTCGGGCAGGAACGCGCCGTCCTCGTTGCGCCACGGCGACGCCGGCACGAGCACGGCGACCGCCATGACCGCGGCGACGCCGAGCGCCACGACGAGCGCGTTGCGCAGCCCGCGGCGCTCGTCCGCCGTCGTGGCCGCGGACGCGTTCGCGAGCGGGTCCTCGCCGTCCTCGACCACCTGCTCGGTGGGGACGCCCTGCCGGCGGATGCGCGGCTCGAGCAGCTTGTCGATGAGGAAGCCCGCGAGCAGGGCCAGGGCGATCGACGAGACGGCGTTGAAGAACCAGTTCGACAGCGGGTTCACGGGCGAGCCCGGGTCCGGCAGGATCTGCGCGACCGAGCTGGTGATGCCCGCGAAGAGCGCGTCGAGGCTGGTGACGAGGATGTTCGTGGAGTACCCCGCGCCGGCCGCCGCGAACCCGCCGAGCAGGCCCGCGACCGGGTGCCGGCCGGCGGCCCGGAACACCATGGCCGCGAGCGGCGGGATGATGATGAACGCGGTGTCCGACATGATGCTGCCCATCACGCCGACGAGGCCGACGGCGTACGCGAGCGCCCAGCGCGGCGCGGAGCCGAACGCGTAGCGCACCGCGGCGCCCAGCAGCCCGGACTTCTCCGCCACGCCCACCGCCATGAGGATCGGCAGCACGGTGACCAGCGGCGGGAAGCCGAGGAAGTTCTCGCCGAGGTTCTCGGTGAGCCAGGTCATCCCCTCGGCCGTGAACAGGCCCTTGACCTCGACGACCTCGTCGCTGCCGGGCATCTGCACCGTGACGCCGGCGAGCGCCATCCCGGTGGACGCCACCGCGATGACGCCGAACAGGATGAGGAACAGGGTGAACGGCTCGGGCAGCCTGTTGCCGACCCGTTCCACCGCCGCCAGGAACCGGTCGGTGCGGGATCGTGCGTCGACGGAGGTGGTCACGCGGTCTCCTCGGGTCAGGCCCGCCGCCGCGGGCGTGTCCGCCCGAACGTAGTGGCCCCGGTCACCCGTGGCGAGAGATCGACGGAATCGTCCGCATCATGAGATTCGCACGATTCCTCCCGCGCGCCGCGGCGGCTTCCCTACGATGCCTGACATGACCGTGCCCGACGCGAACGCCGTGCCTGACCCGACCGTGCCCTCCGCCCGCCCGAGCACCGCCTACCTCGACCACCTGTTCCACGAGAGCGAGGAGCGCCGGCGGTCGGCCCCGCCCGTCGACGTCGCCCCCTCGCTGCTGCCCGCCGCCGTCGCCGACGCCGTCGAGCGCGCGGCCGAGGCGCTGGAGCCCGACCTGCGCGAGGTCGTCGAGCGCCTGCACGCCGACCCCGAGCCGGCGTTCGAGGAGCACCGCAGCGCCGCCCTGCTGGTCGAGGTGCTGGCCCGGCACGGGATCGACGCCGAGCCCGGCGCCCACGGCGTCCCGACGGCGTTCCGCGCGGAGCTGCACGGATCCGGCGACGGGCCGACGATCGCGATCTGCGCGGAGTACGACGCGCTGCCCGTCATCGGCCACGCCTGCGGCCACAACGTCATCGCCGCTGCGGGCGTCGGCGCGTTCCTGGCGCTGCGCGACGTGCTGTCGGGTGCGGACGCGCCCGCGGGCCGCGTGGTGCTGCTGGGCACGCCCGCCGAGGAGGGCCACTCCGGCAAGGAGGTGCTGGCCCGCGCCGGCGCGTTCGAGGACGTGGACGCGGCGATCATGGTCCACCCGTACGGCCAGGACGTCGCCGACCAGGTGTGGCTGGGCCGGCGCCTGCTCACCTGGACGTTCACGGGCCGCCCGGCGCACGCGTCCGCCCAGCCGTTCATGGGCCGCAACGCGCTCGACGCCGCGAACCTCGCCTACCAGGGCATCGGCCTGCTGCGGCAGCAGCTGCCGCCCGTGGACCGCGTGCACGCGACGATCGTCGAGGGCGGCACCCGCCCGAGCATCATCACCGAGCGCGCCGTCATGCGGCTGTACGCCCGGTCCAAGTACCCCGACACCCTGCGCGACCTGTCCGCCCGGCTCGACGACGTCGCGCGGGGCGCCGCGCTCATGACCGGCACCGAGGTGGAGATCGTCTGGGACGACGGCGCGCTGCCGAGCCTGCCCGTGCGCACCAACGCCGCCCTCACCGAGCGCTGGGTGGCGGCGCAGCGGCGGCGCGGCCGCGACCCGCTGCCGGCCGGCGTCGTCTCCGAGACCCTCGCGGCGTCCACCGACTTCGGCAACGTGTCCTTCCGCGTGCCCGGGATGCACCCGCTGATCCAGGTCGCGGCGCCCGACGTCGCCCTGCACACCGCCGAGTTCGCCGCCGCCGCGGGCGGCCCGGCGGCCGTGCCCGCCGCCGTCGACGGCGCCGTCGGGCTGGCCCTCACGGCGCTCGAGTACCTGACGGACGACGCGCTGCGGACCGCCGTGCACGACGAGTTCGTCGCGCACGGCGGCCCGCTGGACGTGCCGCGCTACTTCGCCTGAGGGGTCAGCGGCTGCCGACGGTGAACCGCACGGTGTCGGTGAACTCCCGGCCCCGGTGGTCGGTGGCCGTCACGGTCGCGGCGTGCGTGCCCTCCTCGAGGTCCTCGGGGATCGGCAGGCGCCACAGGTGCGCGTTGGACCGCGTCGCGTTCCCGCTGGTGAGCAGGTTGCGCGTGGCCGCCGACGGGTCGGAGAACTCCCACCCGGTGTGCAGGCTCTCGCCGGTCATCGGCTGCGTGTGCTCGGCCTCGACCGCGGCGCCGCCGTCGATCGACACCTCGACGCGCGCGTCCGACGAGCCGGCGTAGAAGTTGGTCGTGAGCCAGCTGTCGCCCGCGAGGTCCTCGGCGCTCACCAGGTGCTGGTCGCCGAGCGCCGGTGCGTCGCCGACCTTGCCGCCGTCGCGCCAGGCGAGCGCGTCGGCCGCCCAGTCCCGCCAGTGCGGCGTGTTCACGCCGAGCGCGAGCTGCAGGTCGTCCGACTCGCCGCGGATCGTGTACCGCTCGGAGAACGCGTTGCCGTCGAGCTCCAGGGTGAGGACGCCCGGGCGGGCGCCGTCGGCCATGTACGCGAACGGCAGGCCGTGCTCGTCCAGGCCGCCGGAGTACCAGTCGCCCGAGACGGCGCCGGCCACGAGCTGGGTGTGCTCGAGCTCGTCGACGCCGCCCTCCTGCCACTCGGCGCGGGTGTCGCCGGGCAGGAGGTTCTCCAGCATGTGCGTGTGGCCGCCGACGGTGACGGCGTTGCGCCCGCGCAGCACGTCGTACAGCTCGGGGGCGTTGTCGGTGATGACCTCGCGGTGGTCGAGGATCGGCGCGTGGGCCGCGACCACGACGAGCTTGTTCTTCGGCACCTCCGCGAGGTCCGCCTCGAGCCAGGCGAGCTGCTGCTCGTCGATCTTCTCGAGGTAGCCGCCGTTCTTGCCGTCCGGCTTGGCGCCGTTGTAGACGATGTTGTCGAGGACGACGACGTGCGCCTGCCCGACGTCGTAGGAGAAGTAGCCCGGCCCGAACTGCTGGCGGAACGTGTCGAGGGCGTGCGAGTCGTCCACGGCGTCGTAGTCCATGTCGTGGTTGCCGGGCGCCAGGCGGACCGGCCCGTTGGCGGCGGCGTAGATGTCCTTGAGCGCCGGGTTGAGGCTCAGGTCGTCGCCCACGTTGTCGCCGAGCATGAGGATGCCGCAGCCGGCGTAGTCGTCGCGGTCCATGAGGTCCGCCACGGCGCCGTCACGGGCGTAGCCCATCTCGGTCATGTTGTACGCCTGCGTGTCGGACGCGATCGGGCAGCTCTGCTTCGCCTTGCCGGTCGCCTTCGACTTCCCGAGCGGGAAGTTGACGGCCTGCGGCAGCGGCCCGGTGGGCTCGAGACCCCCGTACTTCAGGTCGGGCGAGCCCTCGGGCGAGTGGTTGTAGCTGAACTGGGCGATGGCGTTCTCGTCCACCGGCACCTGGTAGCCCGCGGGCTGGGTGACGAAGACGGTCATGTCGTCGAACGCGGGGATGCTGTAGCGGCCCTTGCCGTCGGTCGTGACGACGTCGCGCCCGTTGGACACCTGGACGCCGGCGACGCCCTTCTCGCCCTTGTCCTGGGTGGAGTCCTCGTCCTTGTCGTGGAACACGGTGCCGGTGAGCACCTCGGGGTCGGCGGCCTCGCCGCGGACGACCTCGACGTGGCCGGTGTACAGGCCTGCCTGGGCGCGCTGGGCGGCCGCGGCCGCCTGTGCCGCGGTCGTCGGAGCCGGGTCGGGCGACGGCGCGGCCGCGGCGCCCGGCGCCACGAGGACCAGCCCGACGAGCGAGGCGGTCCCGGCGACGGCACAGGCCTGGCGGATGCTGCGGGGGTTCATGTACTTCCTCCGGGGTCTGAGAGAGCGGATCGAGTACACGCCCTCGTCAGGGCGCTCCGGCATGCCGATGGCGACGACGGTAGGCAGCCGAGGCAACCGTCCGGTGACGCCGAGACACCGGGCAGCGGAACGTCAGAGCGGCCCCGGCGAACTCCCAGCGAACGCGGCGCGTCCGTTACCCCGTGGACACCCGTCCCGAACACGGGCGTCATGCGCGCTGCCTACCGTCGGGCCCAGTCGACGAACCAGGCCCGACCTCAGGAGGAGCACCATGCACGACGGACGAGACGCCGCCGAGACCCTCACCGCCGGCCTCGGCCGCCGCCGCTTCCTCCAGGCCGCGGCCGGAGTGGGCGCGGGGGCCGCGCTGACGGTCGGCTCGGCCGTGCCGGCCGTCGCCGCTCCCACGACCCGGAAGGGTGGCGGTGCGGGCTTCGGCGGCATCCTGCAGCCGGGCCGGGGCCGCATCCGCGGGGACCACTACCTGGGCTCGGACGTCGACGACGTCCTGTGGGGGTACGTCCCGTCGGTGCACGCGACGGCCGTGACACGGGTCCGCTCCGGCCGCACCATCACGATCGACTCCGTCTCGCACGAGGGCATCCTCGAGGACCAGGGGCGCGACCCCGTCGCGTGGTTCGGCGAGCGGGGCGTGCGCCGCCGCGAGGTGCTGGACGACGCCGTCGCCATCGCCGGCGGCTACGACCGCACGCCGCGCGACTTCGACGCCGACGGCCCGCACGTCATCACCGGCCCGGTGCACGTCGACGGCGCCGAGCCGGGCGACGTGCTGAAGATCGAGACGCTCGACGTCGCCCCGCGTGTCCCGTACGGGGTCATCTCCTCGCGGCACGGCAAGGGCGCGCTCGCGCTGACCGGCGGCGGCGCGCCCGCGGGCATCACCCTCGACGAGGTGATGCCGCCCGTCGCGACGGACGGCCGCGCCTCCGGCATCCCCACCGAGTACGGCAACGTGTCGGTGCTCGCACGGATCCAGGGGAAGCGGGCCGTCATCGGCGAGGGAGGCTCGCGGGTGTCGTTCCCGCTGCGGTGCTTCTTCGGCACGATGGGCGTGGCGTTCTCGGAGAACACCGGCCTCACCGCGCCCGAGGCGAACTCGATCCCGCCCACGCTCGGCGGCGGGAACATCGACATCAGCCAGCTGGGCGCGGGCTCCACGTTCTACCTGCCCGTGCGCGCGCCGGGCGCCCTGTTCTACGTGGGCGACCCGCACATGGCGATGGGCGACGGCGAGGTGGCGCTCACCGCGATGGAGGGCTCGCTGCGCGGCACGTTCCGCCTCACGGTGTGCAAGCCGGGCTCCGGCGACGCGCCGTCCGTCGCCTACTCCTACCCGTTCGCCGAGACCGACGACGCGTGGATCCCCATCGGCCTGTCCGACCCGGACGGGGCCGTCGGCGGCAACGGCAGCGACCTCGACGTCGCGATGCGCCGCGCCGTCGTCAACGCCCTCGACTTCCTCGAGCACGACCAGGGCCTGGACCGCGCGATCGCGTACGCCTACCTGTCCGCGGCGGCCGACTTCGCCGTCTCGCAGGTCGTCGACCGCACCGTGGGCGTGCACGGGCTGGTCCGCAAGGCGGACTTCCGCCGCTGACGTCGGCCGGACCGCCCTGACACCCGACGGGGTCGCCTGGCAAGATCGACCCCATGCACGAGCGCGCGGGGAAGCCGGCCCAGGACATCGACCTCATCGACGTCGACCAGGTGGTGGGGGCGTACTACGACCTCGTGCCGGACGTCTCGGACCCGGCGCAGCAGGTGGTGTTCGGCACGTCCGGGCACCGCGGCTCCAGCCTGGACACGGCGTTCAACGAGGCGCACATCGCGGCGGTCACGCAGGCGATCGTCGAGTACCGCGCGTCGCAGGGCACGGACGGGCCGCTGTTCATCGGCCGGGACACGCACGCCCTGTCGCTGCCGGCGTGGCAGACGGCGCTGGAGGTGCTCGCCGCGGCGGGCGTCACGGTGATGGTCGACGCGCGCGACTCGTTCACCCCGACGCCCGCCGTCTCGCAGTCGATCCTCATCCACAACGGCGCGACGACCGGCGACGGCGTGCGCACGCAGGGCCCGGGGCTGGCAGACGGCATCGTCGTCACGCCGTCGCACAACCCGCCGCGCGACGGCGGCTTCAAGTACAACCCGCCCCACGGCGGGCCCGCCGGGTCCGAAGCGACGGGCTGGATCGCGGACCGCGCCAACGAGATCCTGCGCACCGGCGGCCTCGCGTCCGTGCGCCGCGTCTCGCTCGAGGAGGCGCTCGCCGCCGACACGACGCACAAGCACGACTTCCTCACCACGTACGTCGACGACCTGCCGAACGTCGTCGACCTCGAGGCGATCCGCTCCGCCGGCGTCCGCATCGGCGCGGACCCGCTGGGCGGCGCGTCGGTGGAGTACTGGGGCGCCATCGGCGAGCGGTACGACCTGGACCTCACCGTGGTGAACCCGCAGGTGGACCCGCGCTGGTCGTTCATGACGCTCGACTGGGACGGCAAGATCCGCATGGACTGCAGCTCCCCGTACGCGATGGCGTCGCTGGTGGAGCGGATGAAGGGCGACGCGCCGTTCGACGTCGCGACCGGCAACGACGCGGACTCCGACCGGCACGGCATCGTCACGCCCGACGCGGGGCTGATGAACCCGAACCACTACCTGGCCGTCGCGATCGAGTACCTGTACGGCGGGGCGCGCCCGGGCTGGCCCGAGGGCACGGCGGTCGGCAAGACGCTCGTGTCGTCGGCGCTCATCGACCGCGTGGTGGCGGGCCTGGGCCGGGCGCTGGTCGAGGTGCCGGTCGGCTTCAAGTGGTTCGTGCCGGGCCTGCTGAACGGCGAGGTGGGCTTCGGCGGCGAGGAGTCGGCCGGGGCGTCGTTCCTGCGCCGCGACGGCCGCGTCTGGTCCACGGACAAGGACGGACTGCTGCTGGCGCTGCTGGCGTCGGAGATCATCGCGACCACCGGCCGCACGCCGTCCGAGCACCACGCCGACCTCGTGGGCCGCTACGGCGAGTCCTGGTACGCCCGCGTGGACGCCCCGGCCACCCGCGCGCAGAAGTCGCGGCTGTCCGCCCTCTCCCCCGACGAGGTCACGTCCACGACGCTCGCCGGTCAGGACATCACCGCGACGCTCACCGAGGCGCCGGGCAACGGGGCCAAGGTCGGCGGGCTCAAGGTGACCACGCAGGACGCGTGGTTCGCGGCCCGCCCGTCGGGCACGGAGGACGTGTACAAGATCTACGCCGAGTCGTTCGTCTCCGCGGACCATCTTGCGCAGGTGCAGGACGCCGCCAAGGAGCTGGTCGACGGCGCGCTCGGCGACGCCTGACCGTTCCCTGAGGAGCACCAGGACGGGCCGCGTCCGCATCGCGGTCAGAAGTTGATTTCAGCAGGCAACCTTTTTATGTTTGCTCCCCGCAACCAACATGGGGGTGGGCACGCATGCCTGAACACGCACGGTACGAGGAGCTGCAGCGCCAGCTGCGCGCCGTCGGAGTCGTCAAGCGGACCATCGTGCGCAACCTGCCGCAGGACTGCGCCGTGGGGCCGACCGCCGTCATGTCGACCCTGCGCCGACAGGGGTCGATGCGGCTGAGCCGGCTCGCCGACCAGCTCTGGCTCGACCCGTCCGTCGCCAGCCGGCACGCCTCCCACGCCGTCGAGCAGGGCTGGGTCGAGCGCACGCACGACCCGGAGGACCGCCGGTCGTGGATCCTCAGCCTCACCCCGGCCGGCCGGCGGAAGCTCGAGCAGATCTCCGAACGCACCACCGGCCTGCTCGCCGAGCGCATGGGCGACTGGCACGACGAGGAGATCGACCGGCTGACCGAGCTCATGGCCCGGCTGCACGGCAGCTTCGCCGACTGCACCCCGACCGCCCGTCCCGCGGTCCCGGCGCGCGCCTGACGGCCCGCCCCACCCCACGCAGCATCACGCAGCACCTCGAGAGGAACTCATGGCAACCACGACAGCGTCGGCGCCTGCCCACGCCAAGCGCGGAGGGCACCCCGAACCCGGCGGCGCCGGGTTCTCGATGACCCACCGGCAGGTCCTGGAGGCGCTCACCGGCGTCCTGCTCGGCATGTTCGTCGCGATCCTGTCGTCCACGATCGTGTCGAACGCCCTGCCCGAGATCATCGCGGACCTGGGCGGCGGCCAGTCCGCCTACACCTGGGTGGTCACCGCCTCGCTCCTGGCGATGACGGCGAGCACCCCGCTGTGGGGCAAGCTCGCCGACCTCTTCAGCAAGAAGGTCCTGGTCCAGGTCGCCCTGGTGATCTTCGTCCTCGCCTCGGCGGCCGCCGGGATGGCGCAGTCCCCGGAGTGGCTGATCGTCTGCCGCGTCTTCCAGGGCATCGGCGGCGGCGGCCTGTCCGCGCTCGCCCAGGTCATCATGGCGTCGATGATCGCGCCGCGGGAGCGCGGCCGGTACTCCGGCTACCTGGGCGCGACGTTCGCCGTCGCCACGGTCGGCGGCCCGCTGCTGGGCGGGGTCATCACCGACACCGACTGGCTCGGCTGGCACTGGTGCTTCTACGTCGGGATCCCGTTCGCGATCATCGCGATCATCGTGCTGCAGAAGACGCTGCACCTGCCCGTCGTCAAGCGGGACAACGTCAAGATCGACTGGGGCGGCGCCTTCCTCTCGACGGCCGCGGTCTGCCTGCTGCTGCTGTGGGTCACCTTCGCCGGCGACAAGTACGACTGGAACTCCTGGCAGACCTACACGATGACGGGCGGCGCGCTCGTCCTCATCCTGCTGTTCATCCTGGTCGAGACCAAGGTGTCCGAGCCGGTCATCCCGATGCACCTGTTCAAGAACCGCACGGTCGCCATCGCGAGCACCTCGTCGCTGTTCGTGGGCGTGGCGATGTTCGCCGGCACCATCTTCTTCAGCCAGTACTTCCAGCTGGCCCGCGACAAGTCGCCGACGATGGCCGGCGTCATGACCATCCCGATGATCGGCGGCCTGTTCGTCTCCTCCACGGTCTCCGGCCTCATCATCACCAAGACCGGCCGGTGGAAGGCCTGGCTCGTCACGGGCGCGGTGCTCCTCACCGGCGGTCTCGGCCTGCTGAGCACCATCGAGTACGACACCGAGTACTGGCACGTCGCCGTCTTCATGGCGCTGATGGGCCTGGGCGTCGGCATGATGATGCAGAACCTCGTGCTCGCGACACAGAACCAGGTGGGCCCGCACGAGCTCGGCGCGGCCAGCTCCACGATCAACTTCTTCCGCTCGCTCGGCGGCGCGATCGGCGTCTCCGCGCTGGGCGCCGTCCTGGCGAACCGGGTCACCGACTACGTCAAGGACGGGCTGGCCGACCTCGGCCCGAAGGGTGCCGAGCTCGCCCAGGGCAGCGGTGCCGCGTCCGGCGCCATCCCGGACATGGACGCGCTCCCCGGGCCCCTGCGCACCGTCATGGAGAGCGCCTACGGCGACGGCATCGCGGACGTCTTCGCGATCGGCGCCTGCGCCGCGTTCGTCGCGTTCCTGCTGGTGATCTTCATCAAGGAGGTGCCGCTGCGCACGCAGGCCGGGCTCGAGCAGGCGGCCGAGGCCGAGGCCACCGGCCCGGCCGAGGAGCTCGCGACGGTGGGCGCGACGCAGGCGTCCCCGGCGACGGCAGCCACGACGGCGGACCCGGCGGGCGGGATGCCCGGCGCCGGCCCCGCCCAGGCGGCCCTCGTCCCCGGAACGTCGGCCGCCCTCGAGGGCGGTGGCGGGGTGCCGGTGCACGGCCTGGTCCGCGGCGCCGAGGGGCACCCGCTGCCGCAGGCGGCGATCACGCTCATCTCGCTGGGCGGGCGCCAGCTCGGCCTGGCGATCGCGCGGTCCGACGGCGCGTACGCGGTCGACGCCCCGGGCGCCGGCACCTACGTGCTCATCGCCTCGGCCGACGGCTTCCAGCCGCAGGCCTCCACGATCGTGGTCGGCTCGACGCCGCTGGCCCACGACGTGCTGCTCAGCGGCACCAGCGGCCTGCGCGGCATCGTCCGCGGCCCCGACCAGCAGCCCGTCGCGGGCGCGATGGTGCTGGTCACCGACGTGCGCGGCGACCTGCAGGCGAGCACCGGCACGGCGGAGGACGGCACGTTCGCCCTCGAGGAGCTCGTGCCGGGCCCCGTCACGGTGGCGGTCAACGCCGACGGGTTCCGGCCGCGGGCCCTGCCCGTCGAGGTCGGCGCCACCGGCGTGACGCGCGTCGAGGTGGAGCTGGCCGCCGGCGCCCGCGTGACCGGCGTCGTGCGCTCCCCGCACGGCCCGCTCCCGGACGCCCGCGTGACCCTCGTCGACGCGGCGGGCAACGTCGCCGGGACGGCCACGACCGGCGCCGACGGCGCCTACGCGTTCACCGACCTGGACGGCGGCGAGTACACCGTGATCGCGACGGGCTACCCGCCGGCGGCGACGGCGCTCAGCCTCGCCGGCGCGGGCGTCGACGGTCACGACATCGCGCTCGCCCACCCGGACGAGTGAGCGACGTGACGAGCGAGCAGGTCGGGCGGGCGAGCGGCGTGCTGACGGCGACCGTCCGGACGCGCGACGGGTGGGCGGTGCCGCACGCCGTCGTCACCCTCACGGACTCCGCCGGCGCCCAGGTGCTGCGGGTGGCCGCGGACGACGAGGGCGCGGTCCGCGGCGAGGCCGCGCTCGCGCCGGGGGCGTACGTGGCGATCGTCACGGCGGTGGGCTACGCGCCCGCCGCGACGTCGGCGATCGTCACCGCCGCGGGCCGCGCCGCGGTCGGCACCGTGACGCTGGCGCGGCAGGGCGGCACGGAGCTGCCGCCGCCGGGCCCGTGGACGATCGACCCGGCGCACTCGTCGGTGACGGCGGTGGCGCAGCACCTGGGGATCTCCAGCGTGCGGGGCCGGTTCACGGAGCTCGCCGGCCGGATCGACGTCGCGTCCGGCGACGTCTCCCGCTCCGGCGTGGCCGCGGTGATCGCCGCGGCGTCCATCGACACCGGCAACGCCTACCGGGACGGGCACCTGCGCTCGGCGGACTTCCTCGACGTGGAGCGGTACGAGCACATCACGTACCGCTCCACGGGGATGACGCCGGTCGCCGACGGCCGCTGGACCGTGCACGGCGACCTCACCCTGCACGGGCTCGCCCACCCGGTCGACCTGGACCTGACCTACCTGGGCACCGGCGCCGACGCGCAGGGGGTGGTGCGTGCGGCGTTCCGCGCCACCACCGAGCTGCGCCGCGACGCCTTCGCCATCCGGTACAACGAGGTCGCCGCGGCCGGCGTCGCCATCGTCGGCACCACCCTCAAGGTGGAGCTGGAGATCCAGGCGGCGCAGGGCGATACCCTGCCCGGCTGACCGGCTACTCGCAGCCGACCCCGTCGCCGTCGCCGTCCAGCCGCGACGAGTAGCCCGGGTCGCCGCGGCGGACCGGCGCCGCGCCGGCGGCCCGGGCCTCGGCGCAGCTCGCGAACGGCGTCTGCCCGCCGTCCGTCGGGTCGGTCGCGTCGGCTGTCGGGTCGGACGTCGGGTCCGACGTCGCGTCGTCGAGCGTCGGCGCGGCGCCGCCCGAGGGCAGCGGCTCGTCGGGGCAGCGCGTGAGCACGCGCTCGACGGCGTCGTGCTCGGCCTGGGTGACCCACAGCCCGTAGGCCTGCTTCACGGCCACCTGGCGCGCCACGTACTGGCAGCGGAACGCCTTCGACGGCGGCAGCCAGGTCGCGGCGTCCCCGTCGCTCTTGCCCGCGTTGGTGGGGCCGTCGACGGCGAGCAGGTTCAGCGGGTCGTTGGCGAGCTGTCGGCGCGCCTCGCCGTCGAGCTGCTGGGCGCCCTTCTGCCACGCGTCGGACAGCGCCACGACGTGGTCGATCTGTACGGCGGTGGACGTGGCCTGCCCGCGCAGGAAGTCGATCCGCGTGCCGGTGTACGGGTCGGCGAGCACGCCGCGCAGCACGATGCAGTCGTGCGTGCCGGGGTCCGTGACGGTGCGGGTCAGGTCGCGCGCCAGGATGTCGTTGCGGGTGTCGCACCCGTTGTGGTCGACGTCGGCCCACGCCGGGCCGAACTGGTCGCGCGCGTAGCCCGTCTTCGGTGCGCGGCCCTTGACCGGCAGCGCGTCGAGCGCGGCGAGCGCGGTGCCGGACGCGGCGGGTGCGGATCCCGGGCGCTCGGACTCCTCGGGGGCAGCCGTCCCCGTCGTGGCCGTCGCCGCCGGCGGCTCGTCGTCCGCGCCGCCGGGGCCGGACGAGGCGGGGTCGAGCCCGCCCGCGCACGCGCCGAGCAGGAGCGCGACGGAGGCACCCAGCGCCGCGAGCCCGCCGCGCCGGGTGGTGCTGACCGCCCTCACCGGGCGGGGTGCGCGAGCAGGTCGGCGTACTCCGGGTGCCGCTGCACGTACGCCTTGATGAACGGGCACAGCGGCACGATCTTCTCTCCCGCCGCGCGCACCTGGTCGAGCGCCCCGGCGGCGAGCTGCGACCCGACGCCCTGCCCCTCGAACGCCGGGTCCACCTCGGTGTGCGTGAAGACGACGACGGCCGTGCCCGCCTCGTCCTTCCGCTCGTAGTACGCGCCGCCGGCGCGGCGCCCGTCGTCGAGCCGGGCGAGGAAGACCTGGTGGTCGCGGTCGTCGACGACCGTCACGGGGGTCGGGGAGTCGTTCATGGCCCCCATCCTGGCCGCTGTCGCCGACATCCGTCACACCCCGTGCCGCAGCGAGACGGACGTCACCGCGTCGATCAGGACCGCGTCGATCGGGGCCGCGTCGGGGTCGCGGCCGCGTCGGTCGGCAGCAGGCGGTGCAGCAGCGGCGTGTTGACCCGCTCGGTGAAGAAGTCGATGAGGGGCCCGGCGAAGAACGCCGTCATGACGGTGCCCACCCCCACCGGGCCGCCGAACGCGACCGCGAGCCCGACGAACACCAGGTCCTGGACCACGCGCACCGCCCGGTAGCGCCAGCCGGTGCGGTCGACGACGATCGGCGCGATCGCGTCGTACGGCGCCGTGCCGATCCCGGCGGTCATGTAGGCGGACGCCCCCGCGGTGAACAGGACGATCCCCACTCCGAACAGGACCGCCTGCAGCAGGTGGCCGGGCGGGTCGGGCACCAGCGGGTCGATCAGGGCGCCGAACCACTGGACGAAGAAGCCTGTCATCACCATGTTGATGACGGTGCCGAGGCCGACGTACCGGCGCGCCCACACCACCACGGGCACCAGCAGCACGACGTTCACCGCGAGCTGGTACGCCCCCAGCCCGACGCCGAGGTGCCCGCTGACCCCGATGTTCGCGGCCGTGAACGGGTCGACGCCGACGTGCGCGGACAGCAGCGCGGCCGACCCGAGGGCGAGCACGGCGACGCCGCCGAGTGCCCACAGGCCCCGCGGGACGAGCTGTGCCGCGCGGACGCGGTCTCCGGTGGTCATGGTTCGTCACGGTAGGCGGCCGTCGCCCGGAGCGCGCGACGGCGCTGCCCGCACCCCCCACACACACGGCTCGGGTGGGAGAATCCCGCAGTGAACGTTCCCGTCCCCGACACCCCCGACGCGGCGTCGGGGCCCCGGAAGCGCAACCCCTATCTCGACGTCCTGCGCGTGCCGGGCGCCGCCCGGTTCTCGGTCGCGGGCGTGATCGCCCGGCTGCCGATGTCGATGGTCGGCATCGGCACGGTGCTCATGGTGCAGGCCCTGTACGGCTCGTACGCGATGGCGGGCCGGGTGTCGGCGGTGCTGGTGGTGGCGCAGGCGCTGGTCGCGCCGCAGATCGCCCGCCTCGTGGACCGGTCGGGCCAGGCCCGTGTGATGACCCCGATGCTGGTCGCGACGACGGTGGGGCTGCTGGGGCTGATCGTGGCCGCGGCCCTGGGCGCGCCGGAGTGGGTGCTGTGGGTGTGCGCCGCGGTGGGCGGGGCGAGCCAGGGCTCGTACGGGTCGCTCGCCCGGGCCCGCTGGTCCCACGTGCTCCCCGAGGCGCAGCGGGTGCACACCGCCTACTCCCTGGAGTCGGCCCTCGACGAGCTGGTGTTCATCGTGGGGCCGGTGCTGGCGACGACGCTCGCGACGACGGTGATCCCCTCGGGCGGTCTGCTGGTGGCGGCGGTCGTGGGCGGCGGCGGCGCCGCCTGGTTCCTCACGCAGCGCCGCACCGAGCCGCCCGCTCGGGGCCGTGCGGCGCTGCCGCAAGGCGGCGGCCGCTCGGCGATCCGCATGCCCGGGATGCCGGTGCTCGCCGTCGTCTTCGTCGGCATGGGCGTCATGTTCGGGTCGAGCGACGTCGCCACCGTGGCGTTCGCGGAGGAGCAGGGGGTCAAGGGCCTCGCCGGGCTGGTGCTCGCCTGCTTCGCGCTGGGCTCGATGGTCTCCGGCCTGGCGTACGGGGCCCGGCACTGGGTGTCCCCGCTGTCGATCCGCTTCACGGTCACGGCCTGCGGGATCGCCGTCGGGGTCTCCCTGTTCTTCTTCGTCCAGAACCTCGTGGTCCTGGGCGTGGTGATGTTCGTGGCCGGCTTCGCCATCGCCCCGACGCTCATCAACGGCAACGCCCTGGTGCAGGCGCTCGTCGCGCCGCACCAGCTCACCGAGGGCCTCACGTGGGTCGGTACGTCGCTGGGCGTGGGCGTCTCGCTCGGGTCGTGGCTGGCGGGCGTCGCCGTCGACGCGGTGGACTCGCACGCCGGGTTCCTCGTCACGATGTCGGGCGGCTGGGCCTGCGCGCTGCTCGCGCTCGTCGCGCTGCCCGGGATGCGGCGTCGTCGTCCGTACGCCGACCCCACCGTGGGTTGAGCCTGTCGAAACCCCGGGTCTCGACAGGCTCGACCACCACGGCGGTCAGGGCTCCGGGTGGTGCGCGTCGTAGCGCCAGAACCGGGGCTGCAGCCGCACGACCAGCCACAGCACGGCGACGCACGCCAACCCGCCGACCACGGCCGCCCATCCCTCACCGAACCACGTGGCCTCCGAGCCGAGCACCATCTCCCCGAGCCGGGGCCCGCCCGCCACGACGACGATGAACACCCCCTGCAGGCGGCCGCGCATGTGGTCCGGGGTCGCGGTCTGCAGGATCGACTGGCGGAACACCGACGAGATCGCGTCGGACCCGCCCGCCAGCAGCAGCGCCACGCCCGCGAGCACGACGGCGCCCCACAGGACGCCGTCCGGGGCGTCCGGCCCGACGGCGACGAGCACCGCGCCGAACGCGGCCACGCACAGCCCCCACGAGGTGATGGCCCAGACGATGATCCGGCCCTGCCACCGCACGCGGACCAGGGCGCCGGAGAAGACGCTCGCCAGGATGCCGCCGACGGCGAACCCGGCCGCGAGCACGCCCGTCGTCGCCTCCCCGCCGCCCAGGTAGAGCGCGCCCGCCGCCGGCCACAGCACGCGCGGGAACGCGAGCACCATCGCCGCGAGGTCGACGACGAACGTCGTGCGCACGTTGGGCCGCGTCGCGAGGTAGCGCAGCCCGTCGAGCACGGAGCTCAGCCCGACGACGCGCCGCCGGGCGGGCGCGGCGCCGTCCTCAGCCGTGTCGTCCTCGCCCCTGTCGTCCTCGGTCGTGGCCCGCTCGGGCGGCACCGCCGGCAGCCGCCACACCGCCCACAGCGCGGCGGTGAACAGCAGCGCGTCCAGCGTGTAGGCGATGCCGTACCCGCCCCAGCCGACGAGGGTCGCGCCGATGAGCGGGCCGCCCGTGAGGGCCACGTTCATCGACAGCGTCTGCAGCGCGTTGGCCGCCGGCATGAGCTGCGGCTCCAGCAGCCGCGGCACGATCGACGTGCGCGCCGGGTTGTTGATGGCGAACGCCGCGGACTGCAGCGCCACCAGCCCGTACAGGAGGTTCACGGAGCCGACGTCGAGCCACGCCTGCACCGCGATCGCGGCGGTCACCAGCCACAGCACCGCCGACGCGAGCAGCGAGACGCGGCGCCGGTCGTAGTGGTCCACCAGCGCCCCGCCGTACAGGCCGAGCGCGACCAGCGGCACCAGCGCCGCGATGCCCAGCGTGCCCACCGCGAGCGTCGAGCCCGTCAGCGCGTACACCTGCAGGCCCACCGCGACCACGGTGACCTGCGTGCCGATGTTCGAGACCCCGAGCCCCCACCACAGCCGACGGAAGGCCGGGGAGACGCGCAGCGGCGTGAGGTCGGCGATCAGTCGGGGCACGGTGTCCCAGGGTAGGCGTGTTCCGCGGGCAACCCCGGGCGGGTCTGCCGGGACCCTCCGTCGAGGGTCCGGTGATCGTCCGCCCGGGGCCGCCGCGCGCACCCCGCGGCGCCGGTGCGTCGTGGGCGCGGCCCGGCCCCCTGCGCCGTGCTGCGCCCGCGCCGACCCCAGCCGGGGCGGCGCCGCCACGGGACACTCCCCAGTGATCCCCCGTGACGACGCCGCCCCGTCCGGAGCCGGTACCGGCTCCGGTGGGGTCAGCGGTGCTCGACCGCCGCCACCTCCTTCCGACGACGCAGCACCAGCGCGCCGCCCGTCAGCATCAGCAGCAGCGCCAGGCCCAGCAGGCGCAGGTCACCGCCCGTCGTCGGCAGGGACTGCATCGCGCCCGTGCCGTCGGTTCCTGACATGCCGTCGATGCCCTCGATGGCGTCGGTGCCGGCGGCCGCCGCGAGGCCGTCCGACCCGGTGCCCGTCACCGGCACCAGGCCGTCCGAGCCCGGCGCACCCGCGATCGGGTTGCCGACCGGCACCGTCCCGCCGTCGCCAGCGCCCGTGCCGTCGCCGGATCCGTCGTCACCGGTGCCGTCGTCACCGGGAGTGCCGGTGCCGTTGTCGCCGTCACCAGGGTCGGTGCCGTTGTCGCCGTCACCCGGGTCCGTGCCGTTGTCGCCATCACCCGGGTCCGTGCCGTCGCCACCGTCACCCGGGTCCGTGCCGTTGTCGCCATCACCCGGGTCCGTGCCGTCGCCACCATCGCCCGGATCCGTACCGTCGCCACCATCACCCGGATCCGTACCGTCACCGGGGTCGGTGGCCGTGGCGCCGTCCTCGAGGACGTCGTCGACCAGGCCGTCGTCAGCGAGGACGTCGTCGGTCACGCCGCCGAGGTCGCCCTCGAGCAGGTCGTTGGCCGTGTCGTTGACGTCCTGGACCACGTGCTCGACCAGCTCGTCGGTGACACCCTCCTCGGGCTCGTCGGCGCCGACGACGTCGTCCACCACGCCGTCCTCGCCGGCGATCCCGTCGACGGTGTCCTCGACCAGGTCACCCGTACCGAGCACGTCGTCCACCGTGCCGGTCGAGTCCACGACGTCAGCCAGCACCGGGTCCAGACCCTGGTCCTCCAGCACGTCGTCCACCAGACCGTCCTCGGCGGTCACGTCGTCCACCACGCGCGGCAGATCACCGGCCGTCACCGAGTCCACCGTCGAGTCGACATCGTCCACCACGGCCTCCACGAGACCGTCCGTGACACCGTCCTGCGGCTCGTCGGCACCCAGGACGTCGTCCAGCACGCCGTCCTCACCAGCGATCCCGTCGACGGTGTCCTCGACCAGGTCACCCGTGCCGAGCACGTCGTCCACCGTGCCGGTCGAGTCCACGACGTCAGCCAGCACCGGGTCCAGACCCTGGTCCTCCAGCACGTCGTCGACCAGCCCGTCCTCGGCCGTGAGGTCGTCGGTCACCGCGCCGAGGTCGCCCTCGGTGAGGTCCCCCACGACCTGCTCGACGTCGTCGAGCGCGTGCTCGACGGCCTCGTCGGTGACGCCGCCCTCGGGCTCGTCGGCACCGACGACGTCGTCCACCACGCCGTCCTCACCGACCAGACCGTCCACGGTGTCCTGCACCAGCGTGCCGGTGCCGACGGTGTCGTCGACCGTGCCCGCCAGGTCGGAGACCTGACCGACCAGATCGTCCGCGGCCGTGTCGACGCCACCGTCCTCGAGCGCGTCGTCCAGCAGCCCGTCGTCGGCAGCGACGTCGTCGAGGACGCCCGGCAGGTCACCGGCCGTCACCGAGTCGAGCGTCGAGTCGACGTCGTCCACCACGGCCTCCACGAGACCGTCCGTGACACCGTCCTGCGGCTCGTCGGCACCCAGGACGTCGTCCAGCACGCCGTCCTCACCGAGCAGACCGTCCACGGTGTCCTCCACCGTCGAACCGGTGCCCAGCAGGTCGTCCACCGCACCGGTGGAGCCCACGACGTCAGCCAGCACCGGGTCCAGACCCTGGTCCTCGAGCACGTCGTCGACCAGACCGTCCTCGGCGGTCACGTCGTCCACGACGCCCGGCAGATCACCAGCAGTGACCGAGTCGAGCGTCGAGTCGACGTCGTCCACCACGGCCTCCACGAGGCCGTCCGTGACACCGTCCTGCGGCTCGTCCGGACCGAGGACGTCGTCCACGACACCGCCCTCACCGAGCAGCCCGTTCACCACCGGAAGCAGCAGCGGCTGCGTGCCCAGGACGCCCTCGACGGTCCCCACGGTGTCGGACACCGTCCCGGCGAGCTCGTCCACCGCACCGTCCAGGCCGGCCACGTCGCCGAGGTCGCCGAGGTCGCCGAGGTCGCCGAGGTCGCCGAGGTCGCCGAGCTCACCGAGGTCGCCGAGCTCACCGAGGTCGCCGAGCTCACCGAGGTCACCGAGGTCACCGAGCTCACCGAGGTCACCGAGGTCACCGAGGTCACCGAGGTCACCGAGCTCACCGAGGTCACCGAGGTCACCGAGGTCACCGAGGTCACCGAGGTCACCGAGGTCACCGAGGTCACCGAGGTCACCGACGATGGTGTCCGTCGCACCGTCCTCCAGCGCGTCGTCCAGCAGGCCGTCGTCGGCGACGACGGAGTCGACGACACCGTCCAGGTCACCAGCGGTCACCCCGTCGAGCGCAGAGTCGACGTCACCGAGCACGTGCTCCACGACCTCGTCCGTCACCCCGACCTCGGGCTCGTCAGCCCCGACGACGTCATCCACCACGCCGTCCTCACCGACCAGACCGTCCACCGTGCCCTGCACCACCGGAGCGGTCCCCAGCGAGGAGTCGACCTTCCCGGCCACGTCCGACACCCCGGCCAGCACGTCATCCACCGTGCCGTCGAGTCCGGGCAGCGCCCCGCTCAGACCAGGCAGCTCACCGCCGCCCAGCCCGGGAAGCGACCCCAGCTCACCCAGGTCACCCAGGTCACCCAGGTCACCCAGACCGTCCAGCCCCGGCAGACCGGCCACCGTGTCGCCCTCGAGCACGTCATCGACAAGCCCGTCATCAGCAACGACGGAATCGACGACAGCGTCCAGGTCACCAGCGGTCACCCCGTCAAGAGCGGCATCGACGTCGCCGAGCGAGTGCTCCACGACCTCGTCCGTCACCCCGACCTCGGGCTCGTCAGCCCCGACGACGTCATCCACCACGCCGTCCTCACCGACGAGACCGTCCACCGTGCCCTGCACCACCGGAGCCGTGCCGACCGCGGAGTCGACCTTCCCGGCCACGTCCGACACCCCGGCCAGCACGTCATCCACCGTGCCGTCCAGACCCGGCAGCGCCCCGCTCAGACCAGGCAGCTCACCGCCACCCAGCCCGGGAAGCGACCCCAGGTCACCCAGGTCACCCAGGTCACCCAGTTCACCCAGTTCACCCAGACCGTCCAGCCCCGGCAGACCGGCCACCGTGTCGCCCTCGAGCGCGTCATCGACAAGCCCGTCATCAGCAACGACGGAATCGACCACACCCGCCGGGTCACCAGCGGCCAGACCGTCGAGCGCAGAGTCGACGTCACCGAGCACGTGCTCCACGACCTCGTCCGTCACCCCGACCTCGGGCTCGTCAGCACCGACGACGTCGTCCACCACGCCGTCCTCACCGACGAGTCCCTCGACCGCGCCGTCGACGCTCGCGCCGACGGTGTCCTGGACCGCGGTGCCGGTACCGAGCACGCCGTCCACCGCGCCGGTCGCCGTGTCGACGGTCTCGCCGACCTGGCCGAGCGCCTCGTCGACGCCCTGGTCCTCGAGCGCGTCGTCGACGACGCCGCTGTCGGCCGTCACGTCGTCCACCACGCCGTCGAGGTCACCTGCGACGAGATGCCCGGCCGCCTGTTCGACGTCGTCCACCACGTGCTCGGTGACCTGGTCCGTGACGCCGGACTCGGGCTCGTCGGCGCCGAGGACGTCGTCCACGACACCGTCCTCGCCCGCGATCCCGTCGACGGTGTCCCGGACGGCCGACCCCGTGCCGAGCGCCTCGTCGGCGGCCCCGGCGACATCCGACACCTCGCCGGCCGCGCGGTCCACGGTCTCGTCCACCACCGCGCCGGCGCCGCGGTCCGCAGGCTGCGGTACCCCGCCGTCGCCTCGGTCGTCGCCCCCGCCAGGGGTCGCACCGCCGTCAGCACCGTCCTGAGCGCCGTCGCCGGAGCCCTTGTCGTCCGAGCCCTTGTCGCCCGAACCCTTGTCGCCCGAACCGCTGTCACTGGGACCCTGACCGCAGGTGCATCGGTCACCGGAGTCGTCGCCACCGGCGTCCTTGGCGCCCGACGCCGCGTCGCCGGCCCCAGCCCGGTCGTCATGGCCTGGCCTCGTGGGCTGGTCCTCGATCGCGTCGTCGACGACACCGCTCTCACCGGCGACGTCCTCGACGACGCCCGCGACGTCGCCGGACTGGGCGTCGTCCGCCGTGCGGTGGACGTCGTCGGCGACGGCGTCCACGAGGTCGTCGGTCGTCGTGTCGGACTGCTCGTCCGGTCCGGCGACGTCGTCGGCCGCACCGCCATCACCGGCGACGCCGTCGACCGCGTCCTCGACCGCCTCGGTGTCGACCTCGGGCAGGTCGACCGGCGTGTCGAGCTGTGCGTCGTTGGTCTCCTCGGAGACCTCGCTCAGGTGGAGGTCGACCGAGGTGTCCGCACCGACGGTGGCGTCGACGACGTCATCGTCCGCTGCTTGGGCCGTCACGGCCCCGGCGACCACGAGGCCGCCTGCGACGAGCGCGACTTTCAACGCTCGTCGGACATGGGTATGCATGATCCGCTCCTGACTGACGTGGTACGCGGGTGGCGGACGCCGCCCGCGGTCGCGGTCGCGCACCAGGGCGCGACGCGGCCACGTCAGGCAGGAGAGACGGGGATGTCGAAGGCGACCGCCGGGAGGCGGTCGAGCTGGTCCGCCGCGGGGGCCGTCCAGGCCCGTGCGGTCGGGTGCAGGTGACCCACGAGGTCGGCGGCGGCGTCGCCGCCCGACGGCACGCGGGTGGTCGAGGAGGAGCCCGACGATGCGGGGCTCGTGGCGGGCGCCGACGACGGCGCGGCCGGCGTCGTCTCGCGATCCGCGGTGGCCTTCTCGCCGGCGTCGGCGGCGGTGTCGACCGCCACCGCGGTCTGCCCGTGCACGGCCGCGGGGGCGAGGTCGCCCGTCGGCTCCGCCGGGATCGCGGTCGGCTCCGCCACCATGGCGCGGTCGGCGTCACGGTCGGCGGCCTGTTCGGGGACCGGCGCCGCCTCGTCCGCCGGCACGACGGGCGAGCGCGGGGGCACGGGACGCGCCGATGCGGCGTCTGCGCTCGCGCCGGCCAGGCCGGGCACAGGCTCCAGGACCGGCTCGACGACCGGAGCCGCGGCGTCGGCCACAGGCTCCACGACCGGCGCCAGCACGCCGCCGACGGGCTCGACCACGGGGGCGAGCGCATCGACCACCGGTGCGGCGGTGTCGAGGACCGGGTCGACCACCGGCTTCAGGGAGCTCGTCACCGGCTCCACCAGCCCGACGACGGGCCGCAGCACCGGGTCCAGCGTCGTCACGACCGGCGCGACGACGTCGCCCACACCGTCCGTGACGGGGGCGAGGGGCCGGGTGGCCTCGTGCACGATGCGGCCCACGGGTTCGAGCACGGGCGACAGGCTCTTCGTCACGGGGGCCAGCGTCTGAGCGGCCGCACCCGTCGCCGGCTCGAGCGCCGACCCGACCGGCGTGGTGACGCCCTCGACGACCTTCGTCACCGGGTCCAGCACCGGCGACAGCGGGGCCACGACCTCCTCGACGAGCGCGCCCACCGGCCTCGTCACCGCGCCGACCGGCCGGGTCACCGCCTCGACCGTCGCCGCCACCGGCTCGAGCACCTTGCGTCGCTCCGCGGAACCGTCGTCGGTGTTCTCCTCCGACTCCGGCGCGGACCGTGGCTCCGCAGCGGGCGCGGACTCGTCGGCGCGCTCCGCCGCCTCGGCGGGGTCGAGTCCTTCGGCCGCATCTGCCGCGTCGGCCTCGTCAGCCGCGTCGGCCTCGTCCGCCTCGTCGGCGTGCTGCTCGGTCGCGGCGTCCTCGGGCTGCTCGGCCGCGACGTCCTCAGCGCGAGCCGACTGGTCCTCCGGCTCTTCGGGACCCCGCGCCGCCTCCGCCTTCTCCGCGTCCTCGGCGTTCTCCGTGCCGGACAGCTCGCGAGCCACACGCTCGGCCGTCTCCTCCGCGGGCGCGACGACCTCGTCGTGCACCTTCTGGCGCAGCGGCTCGACCTTCTCACGGACGGGGGCGACGGCGTCCTCGACGGCGTCGCGCAGCGGTTCGGACGGCGTCTCCCGCTCGACCGGTTCCGCCGGGGCGGCCCCGTCCCGATCCGGCTCCTCGGCACGCGGCTCCGGCGCCCGCTTCTCGACCGACTGCTTCTCGACCGGCTGCTTCTCGACCGGCTGCTTCTCGGTCGCAGCCGTCGCGGGCTCCTTCTTCTGAGGCTCCGCGGCGTCGCCGCCGTGTCCGCCGTCGTCACCGTGGTCGGCGATCGACCGGACGACGGACTTCAGCGGCCCGTCCCGCCCGGCGTCGTCGTCGGCGGACGCGGACCCCGCGAGGGCCACGCTGAGCGCGGCCGCGCCGGCGAGACCGACGGCGGCTCCGGCCACGCGCGCGAGCCAGCGCCGGCGGTGTGCTGCCGCCGGAGCTCGGTCCACGCTGCGTGTCACTCGGCCCCCTTCGATGCCACGCGAGGTCAGGTGCTGCTCGAACATGACCCAAGTCACACTGTGACGCCGGAGCAACGGTCCTGCAACATCAGGGGCCCGAGAGGTCGCGCCCTGCGGGTCAGGCCACCGACGTCCCGAACAGCAGCCCGAGCGCGTACGTGACGGCCGCGGCCCCGAGCCCGATCGCGAGCTGGCGCAGCGCCCGCGTCCAGGGCGACGTGCCGGACAGCAGCCCGGTGATCGCGCCTGTGACCAGCAGCGACACGCCCACGAGCGCGGCGGCCACGGCGATCGCCGCGAACCCGGTGAGCCCCAGCAGGTAGGGCAGCACGGGAATGATCGCGCCGGACGCGAAGAAGCAGAAGCTCGAGATCGCGGCGCCCCAGGCGGTGCCGTGCGTCTCCAGGTCGTCGTCCTGCTCGACGGCGGGGGCCGGGGCGGGCTCGTCCTCCCGCTCGTCCTCGAGCACCTCCGGTGCCAGCGTCCCGGTCGCGGCCAGCCCGGCGAGCACGCGGTCGGCGCGCCCCTGCGCCTCGTCGGACGACATGCCCCGGGCGCGGTAGACGAGCGCGAGCTCGTTGGCGTCGACGTCGAGGTGCGGCAGCACGGTGGCGCTCTTCGGGTCGGGGGTGGAGGCCTCGAGGAGCTCGCGCTGCGAGCGCACCGACACGAACTCGCCGGCGCCCATGGACAGCGCCCCGGCGAGCAGGCCGGCGACGCCGGTGAGGAGCACGGTCTGCGACGAGACGCCGGAGGCGCCGATGCCGAGCACGAGCGCGAGGTTGGAGACCAGGCCGTCGTTGGCGCCGAAGACGGCGGCGCGGAACGTGCCGGACATCCGGTTGCGGCCCCGGGTGGCGAGCGCCCGCACCACCTCCTCGTGGATCTGCTCGTCGGCGGCCATCGTGGCGGTCGCGTGCTCGTCGGCCTCGTACGACGAGCGCGCTTCCGCCCGCTGCGCGAGGGCGAGCACGAAGACGCCGCCGAAGCGCCGCGCGAGCAGGCCGAGCATGCGGGTGCGCAGGTCGCCGCGCAGCGGCCGGCCGACGTCGTCGCCCAGCAGGTCGAGCCAGTGCTGCTCGTGCCGCTTCTCCGCGTCGGCGAGGGCGAGCAGGATGGCACGCTCCTCGCCGGTGCGCCGGCGGGCGAGGTCCCGGTAGGTGGCGGCCTCGGCCCGCTCGTCGGCGAGATAGCGCCGCCACTTGCGGATGTCGGCCGGGCGGCGGGCGGGCAGGTCGTTCTCGGGCATGTCGTCGCCAGGCATGGCAGTGCCGTCGGTCATTCCGCCATGATCACCGCCGAGGGCCGCCCGTGGGTTCCGGGCGGAGCCGCACCGTCTTCCGGTGCCGCCCGCCCGAGTTTTCGGCCGTCCGCAGCCCGTGCCCGCGCCACTCTCGGGTCGGCGGCGTGGACGCGGCCCCGAGTGTCACCGGCTCGGGGCACAATGGGGGCGGCAACCAGGGGCTCGGACACTGGGAGACTCCGGCGTGATCATTGTCAGCACTGACGGCTCGTGCCTCCGCAATCCCGGGGGCGCGATCGGCTGGGCGTGGATCGCCCACGAGGGCGGCCGCTTCGACTCCGGCGGCGCCGCGTCCGGCACCAACCAGGTCGCGGAGCTCACCGCGCTCTTGCGCGCGATCGAGGCGCACCCCGGGGCCGAGCCGCTCCTCATCGAGTCGGACTCGCAGTATGCGATCCGCTGCGCGTCCGAGTGGATCCACGGGTGGAAGCGGAAGGGCTGGCGCACCGCGTCGGGCGACGCCGTGAAGAACCTCGAGCTGATCCGCTCCATCGACGCCGCGATCACCGGCCGCGAGGGTCCCGTCCGCTTCCGGTGGGTGCGCGGTCACGTGGGCAACCCGTTCAACGAGCGCGCCGACCAGCTCGCCGGGCTCGCCGCCCAGGACTGGGCCGCCGGACGCGGCGGCGTCGACGAGCTGCTGCTCACCGAGGACGCCGGCACGGGCGGCTCCCCGCGCGAGGACACGACGCACGACGCCGGGCGCCCGGCCGGGCGGTCGTCGCGCGACACGGCGCTGCCCGAGGTCACACCCGTCGGCGCCCGCAGCGACACCGGCTGGGAGCTCGGAACCCTCTTTGACTAGCTCACTCGCGTCGAGCCCCGCCCCGCCGGCGGCGGGCAGAGCCGCCGGCGGCAGCGACGTGACCTTCGAGCACGCCTCCGACCGGCCGCTCGACCTCGGGCTGACGCTCGGCCCCTTGCGGCACGGCGCTTTCGACCCGACGTTCCGTCGCACGCCCGACGGCGCGCTGTGGCGCACCACGCTGGTGCGCACCGGCCCGGTGACGCAGCGGTTCGTCGCGACCGGGGCGCGCACCGTCGTCGTGCAGCACTGGGGCCCGGGGTCGCGGGAGGCTGCGGAGGCCGTGCCCGACCTGCTCGGCGAGGCGGACGACGTCACGGGCTTCACCCCGCCGCCGCAGGCCCGCGACGCCGCGCGCCGCACCCCGGGGCTGCGGATGTGCCGCAGCGGGCGGGTGCTGGAGGCCCTGGTGCCGGCGGTGCTCGAGCAGAAGGTGCAGATCGTCACGGCGCACCGCGCGTGGCGCTCGCTCGTCGCCCGGCACGGCTCCCCCGCGCCGGGGCCCGCACCGGAGGGGATGCGGGTGGTGCCGTCCGCGCGCGGCTGGGCCGCCGTCCCGACGTGGGACTGGCACCGCGCCGGCGTCGACCCCCGCCGCGCCGCCACGGCGGTGCGCTGCGCCCAGGTCGCGGCGCGGCTCGAGGACGCGTCGACGATGCCCGCCGACGAGGCTCGCGCCCGGCTCGAGAAGGTCCCCGGCGTCGGGGTGTGGACGTCGGCCGAGGTGGCGCAGCGGGCGTTCGGCGACGCCGACGCCGTGTCCGTGGGCGACTTCCACCTGGCGGGCGCGGTCGGCTGGGCGCTCACCGGCGAGCGCACCGACGACGAGGGGATGCTGCGCCTGCTCGCGCCGTACGCGCCCCACCGGCACCGGGTGGTGCGCCTGCTGTTCCTCGACCGCAGGCCGCAGGCCCCGCGCCGGGGCCCGCGGCTGTCGATCGCGGACTACCGCGCGATGTGAGCGTCCGGTGGTCGAGACCGTTGGTTGAGCGTGTCGAAACCTCGGTCACCGGATCTCGACAGGCTCAATCACCGAATCCGCCGGTTGACCAGCGTTACTCCGGCAGGCTGCACACGCCGTCCACGCAGACCGCGCCGTCGTCGCCCAGCAGCTGCAGCGGGCGTTCGTCCGCGCCGTGATAGGGCGCCGCCGCCTCGGCCGCGCTGACGGTCATGAGCGTGGTGCGGCGCGGGTTGGCGATCGAGCGGTACGAGCTCTCGGTGGCGTCGTTCATGTTTCTCCTCCAACGGAACCACGGCCGCGATACGGCCGGGCGTGGTGGGCCCGGGACCACGGCGCGCCCGCGACGGTGCGGGCAGGCCTCGATTCTCGGTGATACCGCGTCTCACAGCCAGGGCTGGCGGTGTGAGATGCGCCTCGTCACGGCGTCGGTCAGGCCGAGACGCCCTCGGCCAGCACCTGGTCGAGCACCTGGACGAACACGTCCGGGTCCTGCGCGCCGGACACGCCGTAGCGGCCGCCGAGCACGAAGAACGGGACGCCGTTGATGCCGTACGCGCGGGCGCGGGCGATGTCGTCCGCGACGGCGTCGGCGAAGGTGCCGGCGTTCAGCGCGACGACGACGGCCTCCCGCTCGAGGCCCACCTCGGCGGCGAGGTCCGCGAGGTCCTCGACCCGGCCGACGTGCTCCCCCTCGGTGAAGTAGGCGCGCAGCAGGCGCTCCTTCATCTCCTCCTGCTTGCCGAACGCCTTGGCGAGGTGCAGCAGCTCGTGCGCCTTGAGGGTCTTGGTGTGCCGGACCTGGTCCATCCGGTACGTGAGCCCCTCGGCCGCCGCGAGCGCCGTCACCTGGTCCTGCATCTGCTGGGCGGTCTCCAGCGGGATGCCCTTGTGGTCGGCGAGGAACTCGGTCGCCGTGCCGTCGAAGTCGACGGGGGTGTCGGGCGAGAGCTCGAAGGAGTGGTACTCGACCTCCACCTCGGGGGCGTCGCCGTCGCGCTCCGCCATCCGCTGCAGCGCGGACTCGAAGCGGCGCTTGCCGATGTAGCACCAGGGGCATGCGACGTCCGACCAGACGTCGACCTTGAGCGGGGTCTTCTCGATGGCGGTCACGCACGTGCGAACGCCCCGCCGCGGGAGGCGATTCCCGCGGCGGGGCGTGTCGTGCGTCGCAGACGTCAGTTCAGCGGCGCGGCCTCGCGTGCGGCGGCCTTGGCCTCGCCGTCCGACGTCGGCAGCTGCCCGCCGGCGATCCCGGCGATCAGCTGGTGGATGTCCACGCCGGTGAGCTGCTTGACGACGCCCTGCCCCTCGCCGAGGACGGACGCCACCGACTTCGTCAGCGACGACGCGCCGTCCGTGGAGACGACCGTCATGCCCTGGATCGAGCCGATCGGCTCGGCTGCGGCCCGGACGATCTCGGGCAGGCGCTCGATGAGCTCCTGCACCAGCGCGGCCTCGCCGTACTTCTTCAGCGCCTCGGCCTTGGCGTCCGTGGCGACGGCCTCCGCACGGCCCTCGGCCTCGATCGCGGACGCCCGCGCCTCGCCCTCGGCCTTGATGCCCTCGGCCAGCGCCACCTGACGGTCGCGCTCGGCCTCGCCGGCGCGGCGCACGGCGGCAGCGGACGCCTCGGCGTCCTGGATGGCCGCCGTCTTGTTCGCCTCGGCGATGGTGGTGCGCTTGAACGCGTCGGCCTCGGTGGCGGCGTTCGCCGCGTCACGACGGGCCGTGGCCTCCTGAACCTCGGCGTACGCCTGGGCCTCGGCCGGCTTGCGGACCTCGATGTCGAGGCGCTCCTGCGTCACGCGGGCCTGCTCGGCCAGCGCCTCGCGCTCCTGCTGCGCCACGAGCCGGTCCTGCTCCGCGCGGGCGAGCTGGCCCGCGGCCTCGGCCTCGGCGTTCGCGCGGTCGGTGTCCGCCTTGATGGCGGCCTTCTTGAGGTCGAGCGCCTTCTGCCGCTCGGCGATCTGCTCGGCCGCCTCGATGACGGCGAACTCGGACACCCGGCGCGCCTCCGCCTCGGAGACCTCCGCGACCTGCAGGGCGCGGGCACCCTCCGCGCGGCCGAGGTTCGACAGGTAGTCCGACCCCGGCGTCGAGATGTCGGAGATGTTGAGCAGGTCGACCTGCAGACCCTGCTCGGCCAGGTCGGTCTTGGTCGACTCGACGACCCGGTCCGACAGTCCCTTGCGGTCGGAGATGATCTGCTCGATCGTCATGTCGCCGACGATGGAGCGCAGCGAGCCCTCGAGGGACTCCTTGATGATCTCGGTGAGCATCTCCTGCTGGGACAGGAAGCGCTGCGCCGCGCGGCGCACCCCCTCGTCGTCGCCCCGCACCTTGAAGTTGATCGACGCCTTGATCGCGATCTTGATGCGGTTCTTGTCGACGCCCTCGACGGTGATGCCGATCTGCCGCTGCTCGAGCGAGATCGCGAAGCCCTGCTGCAGGATCGGCCAGACGAACGTGCGGCCGCCGATGACGACGCGCTGGCTCTGGGCGGCGGACTCCTTCTTGCCGGCGCCGCGGCCGACGATGACGAGCGCCTGGTTCGGCGGGACCCGGCGGATGCGCTGGGCGACGAAGATGCCCACCGCGAGGAACGCCACCACGAGCGCGAGGACCGCGATCGTGGTGATGAAGTTGCTGTCGGACGAGTCGAACATGGTGCGCGCCGGAGCGCGTCTCCTTCCGGTCGGGGGGAGGTCAGCGGGGGTGCGGGCTGGGCTCGTACGCCCCGACCCGCACGGTGGAACCGGAGTGCTCGAGCACCACCACGCGCGACCCTGCCGCGATGGGCTCGTCGGAGCGGGCCAGGCGACGCTCGAGCTCGCTCGGGACGTCGAGGGAGACCTCGCCCGAGGTCGCCGTCACGTCCGTCGTCGCCGTGCCGTGCGCGCCCACGAGCGAGACGGCGACGCCGTCGTCGCTCGACGCGAGCCGTCGGACCAGCACCTGCGCCAGGACGACGGCCAGGAGGCCGACCACCGCGGAGGCCACGTACGCGATCCACGGGGCGAGGTCGTTGGCGACGACGATCGAGCCCACGGCGCCGAAGACGACCGCGCCGACGCCGAGCGACGTCCCCGACAGCGCGCCGTCACCGAGGTCGACGAGGTCGCCGACGAGGAGCGAGACGAGCAGGAGGAGCATCCCTGCCGAGCCGATGAGGACGAAGACGAGCACGCGGTCTCCCGAGGTGAGGGTGACGAAGATGTGAGGGTCGTGTGACGGCGACGACACCCTAGCGAACTCTGGACAGTTCCTGGACGGCCGGTCCACAGGCGCCTCCACGTGCCGCCGCGGCAGGCCTGCGCGATGCTCGGAGGCATGCCACTCGTGCCGAGCAAGGACCCCCAGCTCGTGCTCCTGCGCCACGGCGAGACGGAGTGGAGCGTGAGCGGCCAGCACACCGGCCGCACCGACATCGCGCTCACCCCGGCCGGCGAGGAGCAGGCCCGGACCGCGGGGCGCGCGGTCGCCGGCATCGCGTTCTCCGCCGTCTACACGTCGCCGCTCGAGCGCGCCCGCCGCACCGCCGCGCTGGCCGGCCACCCGGACGCCGTCGTCGACCCGGACCTCGCCGAGTGGGACTACGGGCCCGTCGACGGGCGCTCCAGCGCGGACGTGTCCGCCCTGCTGGGCCGCGGCTTCCAGATCTTCGACGACGGCGTGCGCGTGCTGCCGCCCGACCCGGAGCACGGCGACGGGCGGCCCGGCGAGCTCCTGGACGACGTCGCGACCCGCGCCCGGCGCTTCGTCGAGCGGGCCGACGCGACACTGCAGGAGGGCGGCAACGTGCTGGCCGTGGCGCACGGCCACCTGCTGCGCGTGCTGGCCACGGCCTGGCTGGGCATCGATCCGCGGTTCGGCGCACGGCTCGAGCTCGGCACCGCCGCGATCTGCCAGCTCGGGTACGGGCACGACCTGCGCACCATCGAGGGCTGGAACCTGCCGCCGCACGTCTGAGCAGCGCTGGGTGCGCTGAACGGCTCCGGCCCCGCCGGCCGGCGGTCTGGCACGATGTGCGGCATGTCGCTGAACCAGGACGACCTCATCGACGGCGAGCGCGTGGTCATGGACCTGCACGAGCACGCGAAGGCCGTGGTGTGGCCCTTCCTGCTGCTGCTCGTGCTGCTCGTCGCCGCAGCGTTCTCGTTCGTCGTCCCCATGGACGACCTGGTGCGGTGGATCGTGCTCGGCCTGCTCCTCGTGGTCGCCGTCGTGTGGGTGCTCGTGCCCTGGCTGAAGTGGCGCACCACCTCGTGGACCGTCACCACCAAGCGGATCGCCATGCGCTCCGGGATCGTCACCCGCGTGGGCCGGGACATCCCGCTCTACCGCATCAACGACATCGCGCTCGAGAAGGACCTCCTGGACCGCCTCCTCGGCTGCGGCACCCTGCAGGTCTCCGACGCCACCGAGAAGGCGGGCATGGTGCTGCGCGACGTGCCCCGCGTCGAGCGGGTGCAGGTGCAGCTGCAGGAGCTGCTGCACCACGCCGACGACGGCTCGGACGACGGCGAGTGGCCGCCGACCGAGCCGTCGCGCGGGCGCCGGCGCTGAGCCCCTGCTCGGTCAGCCCTTGCCCCGCGGCAGGGGAAGCGGCTCCATCCACTGGTCGTCGGCCGTGAGGTCGATGCCGAACTCCGACGCGAACCGCATCGTCGTGTCGACGAGGACGCCGTCCACCGACTCGTCGAGGCGGTAGACGCGGGCGCCCCGCAGGCGGTTGCGCTCCGCGCCGCTCAGCCCGTACGTGCCGAAGCCGGTGTTGCCGGAGTAGCCCAGCAGCACGCCGTAGTAGTTCCCGGAGTACGTGTTGACGTGGTCGTGGCCGCAGAAGATGCCCCTCACGTCGCCACGGTGCCGCACCGCCGAGAACAGGCCCGAGTTGAACGGGCCCGGGCACTCCTCCTCGTTGCGCTCCCCCACGATCCCGTGGCGCGCGACGCCGCGCTCGTGGTCCGCGGCCGTGCGGCCGTCGACCGAGCCGAACCACATGAACCGGTACTCCCACAGCGGGATGTGGATGAACATCAGCGACGGGATCGCGCGCCGGTACCGCTTCTCCAGCTCGACCGAGGTGCGGTAGTACCAGTCCACCTGGTCCATCCGCACCCAGTCCCACGTCGGGTAGCCCGTCAGGTCCTGCCCGTCGATCGTGCCCGGGGCGTACCGGCCCGAGTCGAGCAGCCACACGTTGAACGCCGGCTTCCCGTCCGTGCCGTCGATCAGCAGGTGCGAGTTGCCCTGGCCGGTGACGCCCTTCGCCGTCGGGCCGTTCACGTTGTAGCGGTAGGAGCGGTAGAACGCGAGCATCTGGGCCTCGTCGACCCCGCTGCTGGGCGTCGAGTCCTCGTCGTGGTTGCCGAACGTGATCGCCCAGGGGATCTGCCGCTCCTCCATCGGCTGGACCACGTTGTTCATCGCCTGCCGCATCTCGAGCGGGGTGTCGCAGCCGCCCGTGATGTTGTCGCCATTGAGGATCACCAGGTCCGGCTGCTCGTCGTCGAGCACCGCGCGCATGAGCTCCAGCGTGCGGCGGTCGATCTTCTCGTCGTCCTGGGTGTCGTTGAACTGCACGATCGTGTACGTGCCGTCCTTGCGGAAGCGCAGCCGCGGCGTGTGCCCCGCCCCCGCGGACGCCGCGCCGCTGGACGCCGCCGCCGACGGTGCCGCGGCGACGGCGGTGCCTGCCGCGCCCAGCCCCGTCAGGGTCATGAACGTGCGGCGGCCCAGCCCGTCCCGCTCGGAGTCGTCGACGTGCTCGTTCTGGTTCTCGGTCATGCCCCGGAACGTAAGAGGCCCGGGAGACGTCGGGGGCACCGGGCGATGAACCTCCCGTGCACAGGTGTCGAACAGCACGGCCGTCGGACAGCGCGGCGGTCGGGACGCCTGCTCGGGGCGAGCTCAGAAGGGCGGCGGCCCGTCCCGGTCTCCCGGCGGGCGGGCCGGCGGCCGGGACGTGACGCGAGGGTCCTGCGGCACGGGGTCGCGGGCGAACCGGTGACCGGTGGGCGCGATCCAGGTGGTGCGGCCGTCGTCCGGGTCCCGTGCGACCTGCCACCCGCCGACCGTCTTGGCCCGGTGGTGGGTGCGGCACAGGGCGTGCAGGTTGTCGCCGTGGGTCTGCGGTGCGCCCGACGCGGGGTCGAACGGGTCGACGTGGTCGAGGTCCGACGACGCGGCGGGCACCCGGCAGCCGGGGAACGTGCACGTGACGTCCCGCGCGACGACCGCGGCGCGCAGCGCGGCGCTCGGGCGGTAGGAGCGGGGGGACAGGTCCGTCAGCACGCCGCTCCCCGGGTCGGTGAAGAGGCGCTGCCAGACGGCGTCCGGGTCGGACGCGAGCGCCCGCGCCATCGCCGGCGGGATCGGGCCGTGGCCGGCCAGGATCGCGGGCAGGTCGTCCGAGCCGAGCAGGGTCGACGCCGCCACCGTCACCCGGATGCCCGCACGCGCGCCCCGGCACGACGGGGACACAGGTCCGTCCACGTCGCCGCCCGGTGCCGTGCCGCCGGCGGCGGGCCGTCCGGTAGCGAGCTGACCGTTGGCGAGCCGTCCGGTGACGAGCGCGGTGAGGGCGTCGGCACGGCACTCGTCGAGCCGACGCGACTCGCCGGGCGCCCGGCGCAGGGCGAGCCCGGCGTCGTCGATCACCGCGAACGCGCGCGCGGCGTCGTCGGCGGGCAGGTAGGCGGTGAGGTAGGCCATCGCGTCGTCGACCGGCTCGAGCCGGACGAAGCGCTCGGCGCGCGCGGCGCGGTGCCGGGCCTCCGTGCCCTCCGGGTCGGCCTCGATCTCCGCGCGGCGCATGCGCGCGCGGATCTGCGGGACGGTGAGGCGCTCGGCGTCGGGCAGCACGCCGGCGACCACCTCGCGGCGCAGGGGGTCGGGCAGCCGGCCCGCGTCGATCAGCGCCTCCGCCTTGCGACGGTCAACGACGCCCGCCGCGAGGGCGTCCGCCACCTCGGGCAGCCGGGCCGTCCCGTGCGCCACCGTGACGAGCTGCGCGGCCGCGTGCCGGGTCTGGCCGAGCCGCGCCGCGACGGCGTCCGCCACGAACTCGTGCCGCGACGAGCCGCGCGTGCGCTCCAGCATCTCGGCCAGCACGCGCGCGGAGCCCGCCTGCGCCCAGGCGGCGACCCGCTCCCACGCGGCCAGCACCTCCAGGATCGTGAAGTCGTCGAGCTCGGCCTCGTCCAGCGACGCGAGCGTGCCCGCGAGGTCCGGGCCGGGGGCCGCGTCGTCCAGCACGGCGAGCAGCGGACGGTCGAACGGGTCGTCGCTCAGGCTCCCGGCCGCCGAGCCCGCGCGGGCCGTCGCGGCTGGTGCCCTGTCGTCGCGCGCCGGCGCCTCGAGCTTCCCGTGCCGTGGCGCGGCGCCGTCAAGCGTCGGGGTGTCCAGCGTCGGGGTGTCCAGCGTTGCGGTGTCCGGCGTCGCGGCGTGCAGCGTCGCGGCGTGCAGCGTTGCGACGTCCAGCATCGCGGCGTCCACCGTCGCGCCGTCCGGCGCCCAGCGCACCCGGGCGGCGCGATCGCCGAGGCGCTCGTCCCGACCACGCTCGTCCCGACCATCGCCGGGCCCGTCGCCACCGAGCAGGCCGGCGAGGGCTCGTTCGAGGACCGTCGCGCGCACCGCCGTGACGTGCGGTGCGCGCGACGTGGGCGGTTCCGGCGCGACCGGGGCACAGGCCGCGCCGGAACCGAGCGCCCGAGAACGACGGCGGCCAGCCGCGGGCGGCGCGACTCTCGCTCCGTCGTCTTCGAACATGTGTTCGAGAGTAGCGGGGATGGCACCGCGCCACAAGGGCACGCCCGAAGGCTGTGGACGACCTGCGCTAGTCAGCCACGATCAGCGACGATCAGACCAGGCCGTCCTCCTGCAGCACCCGCTGCGCGACGGCGAACGCGGAGTTCGCGCTCGGCACGGAGCAGTAGATCGCGGACTGCAGCAGCACCTCGCGGATCTCGTCCACGGTGAGCCCGTTGCGCACCGCGGCGCGCACATGCATGGCGAGCTCGTCCGTGTGCCCGCCCGCCACCAACGCGGTGAGGGTGATCATCGACCGGCTGCGGCGGTCGAGGCCCGGCCGCGTCCAGATCTCGCCCCAGGCGTAGCGCGTGATGAGGTCCTGGAAGTCCGCCGTGAACGACGTCGTCCCTGCCTCGGCCCGGTCCACGTGGGCGTCGCCCAGCACCCCGCGGCGCACGCGCATCCCGGCGTCGTGCCTTCGCTCGTCGCCCGTGCGCCTCTCGTCCGCGCGCCTGCCGTCCGGCCGCTCGTCGCCCGGCCGCTCGTCGTGCTCCGTCATCGCCCCTCCCCCTCGTCCACCAGCTCGCGGACCAGGGCCGCGGCGCGGCCCGGCCGCTCGGCGGGCGCGAGGTGCGCCGCGCCATGGATCACGACGAGCCGCCCGCGCTGCACGCCGTCCGCCACCTGGCGGACGTCGTCGGGCGTCGTCGCCGGGTCCTCGTCGCCGGCGACGGCGACCACGGGCGCGCCGATCTCGGCGAGCCGGTCGCGGACGTCGAACCGGGCCAGCGCCCCGCACACGGCGGCGTAGCCGAACCGGTCCGCGTGCTGCAGGGACGCCAGCAGGCGGGTCCCGACGTCGGGCTCCCGCGCCAGGAAGCCAGGACCGAACCAGCGGCCCGCCGAGGACGAGACCTGCGTCGGGGTGCCCGCCGCCGCGACCAGCGCCGCGCGCTCGAGCCACGGCCCGGGCTCACCGAAGCGGGCGGCGGTGCAGCACAGGACGGCGCCGCGCACGCGCTCCGGCGCGTCGAGCAGCAGCTGCTGGCCGACGGCGCCGCCCACGGAGACGCCCGCGTACCAGAAGGGCGCGCCGGGGTCGCCGCGCTCGGCCTGCGCGCGGTCGGCGATCCCCAGCACGGCGGCCGCCAGGTCCGCCATGGTCAGGTCGTCGAGCGACCCCGGGGCCACGGCCGGCGACGCGCCGTGGCCCGGCAGGTCCCAGCCGACGACGTCGAGCCCGTCGTCCAGCAGCGGGACGACGTCGTGCCACAACGCCGCGACCGACGTCCCCAGCGACGGACCCAGCACCAGCAGCGGCCGGGACGCGTCGCGCACCGCGAACGCCACGGCGCCCAGGTCGGGGGCGCTCATCGCTCCGCCCCCGCGCCGTCGGGCCCCGCGTCCGGCGCGTACCGCGCGAGCACCCGGTCGACGACGGTCGCCGCGGCGCCGGTGTCCGCGGAGCCCGCGTCCACGCCGAGCTGCTCGCGCAGGTTCCGCGCGACGCCCGCCTCGTCGACCTCCAGCCCCTCCAGCAGCTCGGCGGCGGCGTGCGCGGCGCCGATCGCGTGCCGGGCGAGCTGCTGCAGCGCCGGCCACTCGGCGTGCCACGCGCCGTCGGGCCGCTCGTCGACGGCCTCGCCGGCGGACCCGAGCACCTGCGCCGCCAGCGCGGGCGCGGCCAGCGACGACCGGCGCACCAGCACCGACAGCACCGGGTTGCGCTTGTGCGCCATCGCCGACGACGCGCCGCGCCCCGGGGCGGCCGGCTCGCGCAGCTCGCCCACCTCGCCGCGGGCGCCGACCAGGACGTCGGCCGCGACCGTGCCTGTCGCCGCGCACGCCTCGGCGAGCGCGCCCGCCGCGCGGACGACGGGGAAGCGGGTCACGTGCCACGGGCCGGCCGTCACGGGCAGGCCGAGCTCCGCCGCCCAGGCGTCGACCAGAGGCCACGGGCCGGCGGTCACGGGCACGGACGGGGTCTCGACAGGCTCGACCGACGGGGCCGGCGTGGCATCGACGGGCTCGACCGACGGGCTCGACGTGGCCTCGGCAGGCCCGGTCGACGGGGTCGGCAGGGCCCCGAGCGTGCCCGCCGCGCCGCCGTAGGCGAGCGGGAGCGCGCGGGTCGCGTCGTCGAGCCGGGCCCGCGCCTCGGCGAGGGCCTGCAGCCACCCGGCGCAGCGCGCGCCGAGGGTGGTGGGGACGGCGGGCTGCGTGAGCGTGCGCCCCAGCGCGGGCAGGTCGCGGTACCGGCGCGCGAGACCCGCGGCGGCGACGACGGCGCGGCCGAGCCCGGCGTCGGCCACCCGGCCGGCGTCGCGCAGCACGAGCACGAGGGCGGTGTCGAGCACGTCCTGCGACGTCAGGCCGGCGTGCACCGCGCCCACGACGTCCGCGACGGGCACCCCCGCCTCGACGGCGGGCCCGCACCCGGACTCCACGGCCGCGCGCAGCCGGGCGAGGAGGGGGATCACGGGGTTGCCGCCGCCCGCCGCGTCGCGCGCGACCTCGGTCGCCAGGGCGAGCGCCGCGCCGTCGTCGGCCGCGAGCGCCACGACGGCCCGGTCCACGACGGGCACGACGGCGGCGGGGACGACGCCGCACCGCGCCTGGGCACGCACCCACGCGGCCTCGGCGGCGAGCATCGCGCGCAGGACGGCGACGTCGTCGGTGACGGCGGCGGGCGAGCCGGGGGCGAGGTCCGCGCCGGGGGTGAGCAGTCCGACGTCAGGCACGCGACGGCACCCCGGAGACGATCTCCCCGCTCGGGTCCGGCAGGTCGAGCGGGTCGGACGGCAGGCCGGCGGCGAGCCCGCGGACGACGCCGTGCACCTCGTCCGGGGTCGCGTCGGGCGGCGCGTGACCCGGAGTGCCCTGGCCGAGGTCGAGGAACACCGTCTCCCCCTCCCCCTGCAGCCGGATGTCGAACCGGAGCGACCCGTCGGACTCACGCGCCGCGACGAGCGTCGCTCGACGCTCCGGCTCGAGCCCCGCGAGGAGCGGGTCGGCCGCGAGCGCGTCCTCGTCGTCCGGCAGGTAGATGCGGGTGAACAGCCGGTCGGTGAGGCCTCGGGCGAAGACGGCGACGGCGACCATCGCGGGCCGGCGACGCCCGTCCGTCGACGCGGCGGGGCCGGGCTCGAGTGTGCGGAACCAGTACCCGCCCTCGCGGTCGGTGGCGGCGCGGCCCCAGCCGGTGAACGTGCCGTCGCGCAGGATCGAGCCGCTGCGCCGCACGGCGGTGCCCGACGGGTCGGCGTGCCAGATCTCCAGCAGCGCGTCGGGCACGGGCCGGCCCGCGCCGTCGAGCACGCGCCCGTGCAGCCGCACCGCCCCCGGGGTGCCGGGCTCGACGAGCTCGTTGCCCCGGTCGTACGGCAGGGCGTAGCCGAAGAACGGCCCGACGGTCTGGCCGGGCGTCGGGCGCAGGCGCGGCGCGCGCCCGCTGGTCACGGCGTCACTCATCGTCGTCCTCCGGCTCCGTCCAGGTGCGGTCCGCCCCCGACAGCACGATGTCCCACCGGTAGCCGGTGGACCACTCGTGCGAGGTGAGCGCGTGGTCGTAGACGGCGATCAGTCGGTCACGCGCCCGCGGGTCGCGCACGGACTGGTAGATGGGGTCCAGGGCGAACAGCGGGTCGCCGGGGAAGTACATCTGCGTCACGGTGCGCTGCGTGAAGTCGGTGCCGAACAGCGAGAAGTGGATGTGCGCGGGCCGCCAGGCGTTCTGGTGGTTCTTCCACGGGTACGGCCCGGGCTTGATCGTGGTGAAGCGGTACCAGCCGTCGTCGTCCGTGAGGGTGCGCCCCACGCCGGTGAAGTTCGGGTCGATGGGCGCGGGGTGCTGGTCGCGCTTGTGGATGTAGCGCCCGCCCGCGTTGGCCTGCCAGATCTCCACGAGCTGCCTCCGCACGGGACGGCCCGCGCCGTCGAGCACCCGGCCCGCGACGACGATGCGCTCCCCGATCGGCTCGCCGCCGTGCTGCACGGTGAGGTCGGACTCGAGGGTGCCGATGTCGCGCTCGCCGAACACGGGCGAGAGCAGCTCGATCGTCTCCGGGTCCGCGTGCCGCAGGTCCTTCGTCGGGTGCCGCAGCAGCGAGCTGCGGTACGGGGCGAAGTCGCGGACGGGCCCCGTCTCTTCGACAACCACCGACTCCTCGGGGCCGCTCGTGTCGCGCCTGTCCCGGTACGCCCGGTGGCTCGCCCGGATCTCGGTGGACAGGTCCGTCTGGCTCTCGGTCTCCGCGTCGAGCCGCACCTCGGGCGGCGCCTGCGGGTCGTGGATGCTCACATCGCTCCTTCTCTGATGATCCGGCCCCAGCCGGTGTATCCCTCGGCCAGGAACCGTCGTCCGCTCTCCGAGGCGACGAGCGTGCGCAGCTCGGCCACCCGCCGCTTCGCCTCGAACCCCGACTCGGCGGGGTGCGAGTGCAGCATCCGGCTCATCCAGGCCGAGAAGTGCTGCGCCCGCCACACGCGCTCCGACACGCGGCGGCCGTACTCGTCGAGCAGGTCGTCGCCTCGGGTGCCGCCCCCGGCGCCGCGCGCGAACCAGGTGGTCAGCACGTCGTGCAGCACGACCACGTCCGCGAGCGCGAGGTTGAGCCCCTTGGCGCCGGTGGGCGGCACGGTGTGCGCGGCGTCGCCGGCGAGCAGCATGCGGCCGTGCCGCACCGGCTCGACGACGGACGACCGGAACCGCAGCACCGACCGCTCGGTCACCGGGCCCTCGACCAGGCGGAAGCCGTCGGTGCCGGCGACGCGGCGCTGCAGCTCGTGCCAGATCCGCGCGTCGTCCCAGCCGGCGGGGTCCTCGTCGGGGTCGCACTGGAAGTACAGCCGCTGGTGGGTGTCGGTGCGCTGACTGATCAGCGCGAAGCCGTGCTCCGACGTCGTGTAGACGAGCTCCGGCGCGCTGCGCGACGCCTCGACGATCACGCCGAACCAGGCGTACGGGTACTCGTGCACGTAGTGCCGGCGCACGGTCTCGGGGAGCGAGCGCCGGCACGCGGAGTGCGAGCCGTCCGCACCCACGAGGACGTCGCAGCGCAGCTCGCGCTCGCGCCCCTCGGCGTCGGTCCAGCGGACGCCGGGGTGGTCGGTGCGGACGTCCAGCACCTCGGTCACGGTGGCCTGCCAGCGCACGTCCGCCCCGTTCGCCGCCGCCCGGTCGGCGAGGTCCGCGAACACCTCGGTCTGCGGGTACAGCCACACCGCGCTGCCGGTGAGCCCGTGCAGGTCGATGCGGTGGCTCTCGCCGTCGAACCGCAGCGCGATGCCGTCGTGCCGGTCGCCGTCGCGCAGCACGCGGTCCATGCCGGCGTCGACCAGGGTGGACACGGAGCTCGCCTCGAGGATGCCCGCGCGCGTGGTGCGGTAGATCTCGTCGCGGGAGCGCGCCTCCAGCACCACGTGCTCGACGCCCGAGGTGTGCAGCAGGTGCGACAGCAGCAGCCCCGCCGGGCCCCCGCCGACGATCGCGACGCGGGTGCGCTCGACGCTCATGCCGCCCCTCCCAGCGTCAGGCCCAGCAGGTCCTCCAGCTCGGCGTGCGTGACGCCGAACCGCTCCACCACGGTGGCGCCCGCGCCGTCCCGCCCCGTCCCGACGTCGAGCACCGCACGGTCGGCGTAGACGCGCGACACGCAGCCGACGCCGGTGAGCGGCAGCGTGCAATCCTCGACGAGCTTGGGCGTCCCGTCCTTGGTCAGCAGCGTCATCATCACGACCGTGCGCCGGGCGCCGACGGCGAGGTCCATCGCGCCGCCGACGGCGGGCACGGCCCCCGGGGCGCCGGTGGACCAGTTCGCCAGGTCGCCCGACGTGGAGACCTGGAACGCGCCCAGCACGCACACGTCGATGTGCCCGCCGCGCATCATCGCGAACGAGTCGGCCTGGTGGAAGTACGACGCCCCCGGCAGCTCCGTGACCGGCACCTTGCCGGCGTTGATGAGCTCCGGGTCGACGTCCTCGGGCGCAGGCGCCGGGCCCATCCCCAGCATCCCGTTCTCCGTGTGCAGCGTGACGCCCGAGCCGGGCGGCAGGTGGTCGCCGACGAGCGTCGGCAGCCCGATGCCGAGGTTCACGTACGACCCCGGCGCGATGTCGGCGGCGACGCGCGCGGCGAGCTGCTCCTTGGTGAGGGGGCCGTCGGTGGTCGTCCGCGTCGTCATGCGCTCACCCCCGCCACGGCGGTCGTCGAGCGGAGGGCCACGACGGCCTCGACGTAGATGCCGGGCGTGACGACGGCCTCGGGGTCGAGGCCCCCGGCCGGCACCACCTCCCCCACCTGCGCCACCGTGCGGGTCGCCGCCATGGCCATCACCGGGCCGAAGTTGCGCGCCGTGCGCCGGTAGACGAGATTGCCGGCCGTGTCGGCGCGGTGCGCCTTGACCAGCGCGACGTCCGCGCGGATCGGCGTCTCCAGCACCATCGGCACGCCGTCGAGCACGCGCGTCTCCTTCCCCTCCGCGAGCGGCGTCCCGTAGCCGGTGGGCGTGAAGAACGCCCCGATGCCGGCGCCGGCGGCACGGATGCGCTCCGCGAGGTTGCCCTGCGGCACCAGCTCCAGCTCGATGCGCCCCGCCCGGTACGCGGCGTCGAAGTGCCACGAGTCCACCTGCCGCGGGAACGAGCAGACGATGCGGCGCACCCGCCCGTCGCGCACCAGGCGGGCGAGGGCGTCGTCGCCGTTGCCCGCGTTGTTCGACACGACGACGAGGTCGCCCGCGTCCGACGCGAGCAGCGCCTCGACGAGCTCCACCGGCTGCCCGGCCGGTCCGAACCCGCCGATCATCACGGTGGCGCCGTCCGGAACCTCCCCCAGCGCCTCGCGCGCCGATCCGGCGACCCTGGTCATGCAGCCCTCTTCTCCGTCACGTTCTCCAGCACCACCGCGGTGCCCTGCCCGACGCCGATGCACAGCGCCGCCACGCCCCACCGCGCGCCGGACGCCTGCAGCCGTCGCGCCAGCGTGCCCAGCACCCGCGTGCCCGACGCGCCCAACGGGTGGCCCAGCGCGACCGCCCCGCCCCAGCCGTTGAGAATCTGGACGTCACGGATCGGGGAATCCAGGAACGCGGCGTGGTCGTCCAGGCCCCACGCGTCAGCGCACACGAGCGACTGCGCGGCGAACGCCTCGTTGAGCTCGACCGCGCCGACGTCCTCCCAGCCGATGCCGGAACGCTCCAGCGCCCGGTGCACGGCCTCGACGGGCGCCGCGCCGAAGTACTGCGGCTCCCCCGCGACCGTGGCCCGGCCCGCGACGCGCGCCAGCGGCTCCAGGCCCGTGAGCGCCGCGGCGCGCTCCGACCCGATCAGCGCCGCCGACGCGCCGTCCGACAGCGGGGAGGCGTTGCCGGCGGTGACCGTCCCGTCGTCACGGAACGACGGTGCCAGGGCGGCCAGCTTCTCGAGGGTGGTGTCGGGGCGGATCGCCTCGTCGTGGCGCAGGTCCGTGCCGGGGTAGGGCGTCACCAGGTCGTCGTAGCACCCCTCTTCCCAGGCCCGGGCGGCCAGCACGTGGCTCCGCAGCGCGAACGCGTCCTGCCGCTCGCGGGAGACGCCGCGCTTCTCGCGCAGGCGCTCGGTGGCCTCGCCGAGCGACACCGTCCAGTCGGGCGCCATGCGCGGGTTCACCAGCCGCCAGCCGAGCGTCGTCGAGACGAGCGCGGCGTCGCCCGCGGGGAAGGGGCGGGAGGGCTTGGGCAGCACCCACGGCGCCCGCGACATCGACTCGACGCCGCCGGCGACGACCACGTCCGCGTCCCCCGTCTCCACCGCGCGCGCCGCCTGCACGGCCGCCTCCAGCGACGACCCGCACAGCCGGTTCACGGTGGCACCGGGCACGCTCAGCGGCAGCCCCGCGAGCAGCACCGCCATCCGCGCGACGTCGCGGTTCTCCTCGCCCGCGCCGTTGGCGTTGCCGAGGATCACGTCGTCGATCGCCGCCGGGTCGAGCGCCGGGGCGCGCCGCACCTGCTCGCCGACGACGAACGCGGCCAGGTCGTCGGGGCGCACGCCCGCGAGCGCGCCGCCGTACCGGCCGAACGGCGTCCGCACGGCGTCGTAGACGTACGCGTCCCTCATCGCAGCCTCCTCAGGTCGTCCTCGATGCGCTTCGCGGCGGCGAGCAGGGGAGGCACGATGTCGTCGCGGATCTCGGCGACGTCGCCGCGACGCACCGGCGCCGAGACGTTCACCGCCGCGACGACGTCGCCGCGCGCGTCGTGCACGGGCGCCGCGACCGAGCGCAGGCCCTCCTCGAGCTCCTGGTCCACCAGGGCCCAGCCCTGCTCGCGCGCCCGGTCCAGCTCGGCGCGCAGCGCGGCGGGCGTCGTCACGGTCCGTGCCGTGAGCGCCGGCAGCTCGGCCGCGGCGAGGAAGGCGTCGCGCTCGCCGTCGGGCACGTGCGCGAGGATCGCGCGCCCCATCGACGTCGCGAAGGCGGGGAAGCGGGTGCCGACGTGGATCGCCGCGGACATGATGCGGCGCGTCGCGACGCGCGCCACGTAGACGATGTCCGCGCCGTCGAGCACCGCCACCGACGACGACTCCCCCACCTCCGCCGACAGCCGCTCCAGGTGCGGCACGGCGACCTCGGGCAGCGTGAGGCTGGAGAGGTAGGCGTAGCCCAGGTCGAGGACGGCGGGACGCAGCGCGAACTCGCGCCCGTCCGTGCGCACGTACCCCAGCTCCACCAGGGTGTGCAGGAAGCGGCGCGCGGACGCGCGGCTCAGCCCGGTGACGCGGGCGACGTCGCTCAGCGTCAGCGACGGTCGCTCCGCCCCGAACGCGCGGATCACCGCCAGCCCGCGGTCGAGGGACTGGACGAACTCGCCGGACCGGCTCTCGTGGTTGGTCATCGCCTCGTCTGTCATCGCCTCGTCTGTCATGGCCTCACCCTGCATGGGTCAGCCTCGCGTCGGCGAGCGAGCGCACGCCCAGCTTGGCCTGCTGCACCAGCTCGTAGACGTGCGTGCGCAGGCGGGCGAACTCGGGCGCGCCGCGGGTGTCGAGCTGGTCGCGCTCGGCGCCGAGGCCGACGCGCACGTCCTCGAGGATCACCGTCGGCCGGGCGGACAGCACCAGCACCCGTTCCCCCAGGTAGATCGCCTCGTCGATGTCGTGGGTGACGAAGACGACCGTGACGCCGAGTCGCTGCCACAGGGCACGGACCAGGTCCTCGAGCTCGAAGCGCGTCTGCGCGTCGACGGCGGCGAACGGCTCGTCCATGAGCAGCACCTGCGGCTCGTACGCCGCGGCCCGCGCGATGGCGACGCGCTGCTGCATGCCACCCGAGAGCTGCCACGGGTAGGAGCGGGCGACGTCGGCCAGCCCCACGGCCTCGAGCGCCTCGCCGACGAGCCGCGCCCGCTCCGCGCGCGGCACGCCCTTCTCCTTCAGGGGCAGCTCGACGTTCTGGGTGACCGTCATCCAGGGGAACAGCGAGCGCCCGTACTCCTGCAGCACCACCGCCATGCCCTTCGGGGGCCCGACGACCGGCGTCCCGGCGAGCACGACCTCGCCCGACGTCGCGGGCAGCAGGCCGGCCAGGCAGCGCAGCAGCGTCGTCTTGCCCGCGCCGGACGGGCCGACGACGCACACGAGCTCGCCCTCGGCGACGGCGAACGACAGGTCCGCGATCGCCTCGACGGGCTCGCCACGGCCGGTGTAGACCTTGCGAAGTCCTCGGACCTCGAGCATCGCGTTCAATCTAGGCACCTCCACGCTGGGCCTGCAGGTACCCGTGGTACCAGGCGAGGACCGCGCCGGTCGCGATCCGGAAGACGAAGGACAGGAGCACCCCGAGCAGGCCGAGCATGATGACGCCGCTCCACATCTCGGGGATGGCGAAGCTGCGCTGGAACTGCACCACGGAGAAGCCGAGGCCGTCCTTGGCCGCGAACATCTCGCTGATCACCATGAGGATGATCGCGATCGACAGCGCCTGCCGGGCGCCGGTGACGATCTGCGGGCTCGCGCCCGGCAGCATGAGCCGCCGCACCCGACCCCAGCGGCCCAGCCGGAACGCGCGGGCCGTGTCCTTGAGCACCGGGTCGAGGCCGCGCACCCCCTCGACCGTGTTGAGGAGGATGGGCCACAGGGCGCCCGTCGCGATGACGAACACCCGCATCGACGTGCCGACGCCGAGGAAGAGCATGAGCACCGGCACCATCACGGGCGGCGGGATGGCGCGGAAGAACTCGAGCACCGGCTCGGCGAGCTCGCGCAGCGGGCGCACCGCGCCGATGAGGAGCCCCAGCCCGACCCCGACGACGAGCGCCGCGGCGTAGCCGACGAGCAGCCGGCCCAGGCTCGGCAGGATGTCCGCCGCGAAGCGGGTGTCGGCGAAGGTGTCGCCCGAGAACCACGTCGGGCCGAACGTCGCGAGGATCTCCGACAGCGGCGGGTTGAACGGCGACTCGCTGTTCGCCGTCGCGACCCACCAGGCCGCGAGCAGCAGCAGCGGCAGGCCGACGGCGTACAGCACGGACCGCACGATGCTCACGAGATCCCCTCCCCTCGGACGGCGGGGTGCCAGAACAGCGCGCGGTGCTCCAGCGCGCGGGCCAGCAGGTTGACGGCGACGCCGAGCAGGCCGGTCACGACGACCAGCGCGTACATGGACGGCACGGCGCCGGACTCGCGCGCGACGGCGAGCAGCTTGCCGATCCCCGGCGTGCCGATGAGCATCTCGCCGGTGACGGTGAGGATCAGCGCGACCGACGCCCCGAGCCGCACGCCCGTCATGACGTAGGGCAGCGCCGTCGGCCACACCAGGGTGCGCACGCGGGCGAGCACGGAGAACCGGTACGACCGGGCGGTGTCGCTCGCGACCGGGTCCACGTCCTGCACGCCCGCGAGCACCTGCACCAGCACCTGCCAGAACGCCGCGTACACGACCAGCAGCAGCGTGGCCTGCATCCCCGTGCCCCACAGCAGCACCGCGATCGGGATGAGCGCCACCGACGGCACCGGGCGCAGGAACTCGATCGTCGACGCGGTCGCCGACCGCAGGAACGGGATCATGCCGATGACGACGCCGAGCACGACGCCCGCGACCACGGAGATCGCCAGCCCGGTGATCCAGGTGACGAGGGTGTCGCCGAGAGCCGCCCAGAACTCCGGCGTCTGCATCCGCTCGGCGAGCGCGGCGAGGATCTCGGTGGTCGGGGGCAGGAAGTCCGGGTTCACGAGGCCCGTCGCCGGCACCACCTGCAGGACGACGAGGAGCGCCGCCACGCCCGCGGTGCCGAGCAGCCAGGCGGGCGCCGCGCGACGGCCGACCGGACGGACGCCCGCCGTCATGGCATCAGCGCCGAGACGTCGACGGGCTCGGAGAACACGCCGTACTGCTCGCCGAGGTCCGCGAGGAGCTGCAGCTGCGCCTGGTCGAGGTCGGGGGTGAAGCGCGGCATGATCATCGCGTCCTTCACGGCGGGGTCGATCTCGGTGTAGGAGTCGAGCACGGCACGCGTCTCGTCGGGGTGCTCCTCGGCGTAGGAGAGGGACTTCTTCAGGGCGGCGGTGAAGGCGTCCACCGTCTCGGGGTCCTTCGCGATCTGCTGCTCGGTGGTGAAGTACGCCGCGATGAGCAGGTTCGGGTCCACCTCCGCGTAGTTCCAGCTCACGGGCTCGGCGCCGGCCTGCAGCGCCCGCGTGAGGTGCGGCTCGAGGATCCACGCGGCGTCGACCTGGCCGCTCTCCACGGCGGCCGGCATGTCCGGGAAGCCCATCTCGACGAAGTCGACCTTCGACGCGTCGCCGCCCGCGGCGTCCACCACGGCGCTGACCGTCGTGTCGCCGATGTTGTTGAGGGTGTTGACCGCGACCGTCTTGCCGGACAGGTCGGCGGCGTCCTCGATCCCCGAGTCCGGCATCGCGACGACGGCGGCGAAGTCCTTGCCGACCTCGCCGGTCGTGAGGTTCCCGGGGGCGACCACCTTGAGCGGCAGGCCCTGCTGCGACGCGAGCAGCAGCGACGTGACGTTGCTGAACCCGAACTCGTACTCGCCGCTCACGACGGCGGGCACGATCGCGGCGCCGCCCTGCGCGAGCTCGAGCGTGACGTCGAGCCCCTCGTCCTCGAAGAACCCCTGCTCGACGCCCAGGTAGATGGGCGCGACGTCGACGATCGGGATGACGCCGACCGTGACCGGCGTGAGCCCGCCGTCCCCGGACGCGGCGGAGTCGGAGTCGTCCGACGAGCCGCTGCACGCGGCCAGGGCGAGGGCGGCCGCCGCCGCGACGACGGCGGGGGCGGTGCGGCGCGCGACTGTGTTCCCGAGCACGGTGTTCTCCCTTGAACGGTCCGGACCGGAGACGACCACAGAGGGTCCGCTCTCCGAACGAGTGTGCGGAGAGTGAACATAGTGGCCGGCAGGCGGGCGGGTCAACGGTCGGTGCGACGTCGGTCCCCCTGCGCGGGGGACGCGGCTCCCCCGCACGGGGGAAGCCCGGCGGCGCCGTCGGCGCGAGCGTGGGAGCACAGCCACCCACCGACCGGAGGCAGCACGATGACCAGCACGTCCGTCCCCAGAGACCTCCCCCGGCACGACGCCGGACCCGGCGCCGGCTCCACCCCCGGCGCCGCCGCGCGCACCGTCGAGGCACCACCTCCCGACCGCCGGCTCGCGGGCGCCGCGCTCGCGGCGTCGGCCGCCACCGCGGCGATGCTCGGCGTCTTCGTCGCCCGACCGGACGTCGACGCCCTGCTCCCGGACGGGCGCATGCTCGGCGCGGAGCTCGTCCCCGCGGCGCCGCTCGTCCTGGTCCTGCTCGCGACGGCGCTGCTCGGCGTCGTCGCCTCCGCGGCCGCGCTCGCCCGCCCCACCGCCCGCGCCGCGGGGCGCCTCGTCGTCCCCGTCGGGATCCTCGAGGTCGTCGCGTTCGGGATCGTCGCGCAGGGGTCCGGCACGCTCCCCGCCGCCGGCTACCTCGTGTCGTTCGCCGTCCCCGTGCTCGCCGTGTGGGCGGGCGTGCAGGTGTTCCGCACCCGCCCCGCGTGGCGGCTGCCGCTCGGCGCCGTCGTGGTGCTCGCCGCCGTCGGCGTCGTCGTCGGCCGCGGGGCGTTCGCGGACTGGTGGGACGCCATCACGACCGGGCTCGCACGCGAGCCGTGGGCGCTGCCGGCCGTGCTGCTGCCGCTGGCGACCGCGGCGGCCTGGGCCGGGCTCGTCGCCGTGCGCGCCTGGCAGCGCGGGTCGCTGCGGACCGCCACCGCCTGGGTGACGCGGCACCGGCGGCTGTTCACGATCGTCGCCGCGCTCGGCCCCCTGCCCTACGCGCTCGCCCGCGCCACCTGGCTCACGCCGTGGCCGCAGTTCGCGGGCCCCGCGGAGGAGCTGACCCTCGCGGTCCGCATCCAAGGCCTGTCCCTCTCGAGCGGCGCCTGGCTCGGCATCGTGCTCACCCTCGGCCTGATCCTGCCGTGGGGAGAGCGGCTGCCGCGCTGGTTCGGACGCCGCGCCGGACGGCCGGTGCCGCCGGCCGCCGCCATCGTGCCCGCCGGGATCGTCGCCGTGATGCTCTGCGGCGCGGCCGTCCCCATGCTCGTCATGATGGGGTGGGCCGCGGCCCTGTACTTCCCCGCCTGGTTCTGGGGCCCCGCGCTCGCCCTCGCCGTCTGGGGCTACGCCGGGCACCGGTACGGGGTCGAGGACGGCGTCGTGGACGCCCCCGGGGTCAGCGACCCAGGGAGTGCTCGGCCCGCCCCCGCAGCTCGCCGCTGAGCCGCAGCTCGCCGCCGTCGTGGGCCACCAGCAGGGCCTTCGCGACGTCGGCGAGCTCGGGCGCGCCGTCGAGCCCGTTGTACGCCCCGAACCAGTCGGCGAGCGTCACGCCGTGCGACGGCCGGTGCACCACCTCGACCGCGTCCCCCGCGCCGAGGTCGCCGTTCTCCACCACGCGCAGGTACGCGCCGGTGCGGTTGGCCTCGGTGAACCGGCGCACCCAGCGCGGCGGCGAGTCGAGGCGCCGGGCGAACGTCTGGCACGGCGTGCGCGGCTGCGTCACCTCGAGGAGGGCCGTGCCCACGCGCCAGCGCTCCCCGACCACCGCCCGACTCACCTCCAGGCCGCGGGTGCGCAGGTTCTCCCCGAACAGGCCGGGCGCGACCTCGTACCCCAGCTCGGCGCCCCACACCGCCGCGTCCTCCTCGGAGTACGCGTAGACCGCCTGGTCCAGCCCGCCGTGGTTCTTGCGGTCCGCCTGGACGTCCGCGTACAGCCCGTACGGGCGGGCCTTGACCCGGCCCTCCACGGGGCGCTTGTCGATGGCGGTGACGCCCACCGTCCCGGCGTCGGGCAGGAGGGCGAACACGCGGCAGACGGCGAGGAGCTCGGGCACGGCTCCATCGTCTCAGGCCGAGGGCCCCGGGCCGCCAGCGCCGCACCTCACACCGCCGGCGGCAGGCCGTCGGGTCCCAGGTCACCTACCGTGGTCTCCGTGAGCGCACGCACCGAGAACCTCCCCCATGTCGTCGTCGTCGGCGGAGGGTTCGGTGGCCTCGCGGTGGTGAAGGCCCTGGCGAAGGCGCCCGTGCGGGTGACGCTCGTCGAGCGCCGCGTCTACAACACGTTCCAGCCGCTGCTGTACCAGGTCGCCACCGGAGGGCTGAACCCCGGCGACGTCACCTACTGGCTGCGCGGGCTGCGGCTGAAGCAGAAGAACCTGCGCGTGCTGCACGAGCACCTGGTCGGCATCGACCACGACGCCCGCACCATCCGCCTCGCCAACGACGAGCAGATCTCCTTCGACCACCTCGTGCTCGCCAACGGCGTCACCGTGAACTTCTTCGACACGCCGGGCGCCAAGGAGAACGCGCTCGGCATGTACTCCCGCTCGCAGGCGCTGCGGATCCGCGACCAGCTCTTCATCCGGCTGGAGCGGTCGGCGTTCACCCCCGGGTCGGACGACGGCCTGCGCGTCGTCGTCGTGGGCGGCGGCGCCACCGGGGTCGAGGTCGCCGGGGCGCTCGCGGAGCTGCGCACGGCCGGCCTCGCGCCCGCCTACCCCGAGATCGACGGCGACGCGTTCGAGATCACCGTGGTGCAGCGCGGCACCGAGCTGCTCAAGGCGTTCCACCCGAGCCTGCGCGAGTACGCGGCGCAGGAGCTGAAGCACCGCGGGGTGCGGCTGCACCTGGGGGCGGGCGTCGCGGAGGTGCGGCCCGACGCCGTCGTCCTCACCGACGGCACCCGCATCCGCGCCGACCTCACGGTGTGGTCCGCGGGCGTCGGCCCGCACCCCGAGGTGGACGACTGGGACCTGCCCCGCCGCAAGGGCGGCCGCATCGCCGTCGGGCCCGACCTGCAGGTCGAGGGGCGGCCCGGGGTCTTCGCGATCGGCGACATCGCCGAGACGCCCGACTGGCTGCCGCAGCTCGCGCAGCCGGCCATCCAGGGCGGCGAGCAGGTGGCGCGCAACATCCTCGCGCTGCTCGAGGGCCGGGCCACCGAGCCGCTGACCTACCACGACAAGGGCACCATGGCGGTCATCGGCCGCCGCGCCGCGATCGCCGAGATCACGCTGCCCGTGACGTCCAAGAAGCTGCGGCTCACGGCCGGGCTCGCCTGGCTGGTGTGGCTGTTCGTGCACATCATGTCGCTGGTCGGGCCGCGCAACCGCGTCACGACGCTCGCCGGTCTGGTCACCCGGTACGGGTTCCCGTTCCACCGCCGCCCGATCCCGATCGTCGGCGACGTCCCGACGATCCGTCCGGAGCGATAGCGGCCAGTGCCGGCCGCCGGAGTCGCTACTGCTGCGCCGAGGCGATGAACGCCGTGACCGCCGCCGCGACCATCAGCGAGTGCAGGATCATGTGCTCGAGGTTCGGGCGAGGGCGGTCGCCGATCCGGGGAAGCACGATGACGGTGCGCGCGTAGGTGCGGGCGTGCAGCTGCGCCCACGTGTCGCCGGTGCCCGCTGTCGCCCACGGCACGCTCCGGCCCGTCAGGTACGGCAGCCACCACAGCGCCAGGCCGGACAGCACGGCGACCGCCTCGACGCCGGCACCGGCGTAGCCGAGCCAGGGCGTGTGCAGGGCACCGGCAAGGCCGAGCAGCACGACGGGGGCGAGCAGGACGGGGCCGTTGACCAGGGTCTCCGTGCGGCGCTCGGCGAGCGTGGCCGCGGCCACGTTGTTCAACGGCGGCAGCTCGACCAGGGTCGTGACGAGGAAGTACCCGAGCACGGTGGTAGCGAGCGCGATGGCGGTGATGAGCACTGTCAGCTCCCTGTCTCGTGCCGAGCCGCCACACCGTCGAGGAAGGTCCCGACCGCGAGCTCGAACCAGTGGTCGTAGTAGTCCCGTGGTGCGACGGGGGGATTCGGGGCGTCACCGAACTCGGCGAGGGCCAGCCCGGTGACGAGGACGCCGAGCGAGGAGACCAGGTGCAGGGCCTCCTGCGGGTCGGTGCCGACGGCCTCGAACGCGCGGGTGACGACGGGCACGACAGGCCGGTAGGTCGCCTCGGAGACGTTCGTGACCGCGAGCACCTGGGCGGCGCCGGGATGTGCTCGCAGCGCGCGGCGGGCTCGTCGGGCGAACCCTTCGAGCAGCGGCCGCCAGGCGAGGTCGGTGCCGAGGCCGGCGAACACCTCCGCCCAGACGCTGTCGGCGACGAGCTGCTGCAGCTCCGCCTTCCCCGCGACGTGGTGATAGAGCGAGGGTGCCCGCACCTGGAGCCGGGCGGCGAGGTGGCGCATCGTCAGCGCAGCCGTCCCCTGCTCGTCGAGCAGCGCGAGCGCCGTGTTCACGATCGCATCCGTGCCGATGCGCGGCGGTCTGGGCATCCGGGTCCCCCTCCTGTCCCGGGTAGCCTAACGGTGTTAGAAAACGTGGACAAGAGGAGAATCGACGCCCGTCCGGCGGGGCCTACGGCGAGGTCGTCGCGCGGCCCCGCACCCGGCGCGTGAGGCCGTAGACCACGAGGATCACGACGACGAGCCCTGCCGTCGCGGCGAGCTGGGCGCGTGCCGCCGGGTCGGACAGCATGAGCCCCGCGAGGGCGACCAGCGCCGCCAGCGTGACCCAGGTGAGGTACGGGTAGCCCCACATGCGCAGCCGCAGCGGCTCGCCGGCGCGCGCGGCGTCGGCCTCGAGGCGCGGCCGCAGGCGCAGCTGCGAGATCGTGATGAGCACCCACACGACGAACAGCGCGGAGCCGACGGCGTTGAGCAGGATCGACAGGATCTGCGCCGGCAGCAGCCAGTTGAGCCCCACGGCGACGACGCCGAAGAACACGGACACCGCCACGGCCACCCACGGCACGTCGCGGCGGGACACGCGCGTGGTGGCGGCGGGCGCGTCGTCGCGCTGGCCGAGCGAGAACAGCATCCGCGACGTGCCGTAGACGTTCGCGTTGAACGCGCTGAGCAGCGCCAGCACCACGACGACCTCCATGAGCCGCGCGGCGCCGTCGAACCCGGCGAGCTGCAGCACGGAGACGAAGGGCGACTCGAGCGCCGCGGCGTCGTCCCACGGGATCAGCGCGACGATCACGGCCACCGAGCCCACGTAGAACAGCAGGATCCGCCACACGATGGTCCGGGTGGCCCGCGCGACGGCGGTGCGCGGGTCGCGGGCCTCGGCGGCCGCGATGGCCACGATCTCGATGCCGCCGAACGCGAAGACGACCGTGAGCAGGCCCGCCGCGATGCCCGCCCAGCCGGCGGGGGCGAACCCGCCGTGCGCGGCCCAGTCGCCCAGCACGCTGCCGGACACCGGGATGACGCCGACCACGACGAGGACGCCCACCACGAGGAAGCCGAGGATCGCGGCCACCTTGATCGCCGCGAACCAGAACTCCGACTCGCCGAACTGCCGCACGCCCACGAGGTTGATGCCGCCCAGCACCACCACGACGACGGCCGCCACGACCCACTGCGGCACGCCCGGCCACCAGCCGCTGACGATGCCCGCGACGCCGGTCACCTCGACGCCGAGCACCATGATCAGCGTGAACCAGTACAGCCAGCCCAGCAGGAACCCGGCCCAACGGCCCAGCGCCGCCTCCGCGTAGACGGAGAACGAGCCGGACGCGGGCAGCGCGGACGCCATCTCCGCGAGCATGCGCATGACGAGGACGACGAGCGCGCCCGCGATGGCGTAGCTGACCAGGACGGCGGGGCCGGCGGTCGCGACGCCGACGCCGGAGCCCAGGAACAGGCCCGCCCCGATCGCGGAGCCGAGGCCCATCATCGTCAGGTGGCGGGTGCGCAGTCCGTGCGCCAGCTGGGCGTCGTGGCCCGCGCCGGGATCCGTGGGTGTGCTCACGGCGGACCACGCTAACCCGCCGCGGCGCGTTGTCCCGGCCGGCGCCCGGTGGTTGAGCCTGTCGAAACCGTGGCCACGGGTCTCGACAGGCTCGACCGGCGAACCAGGCGGAGCGGGACTACTTCGTCGCGACGTCGCGCCGGCGGAAGCCGACGAACGCGAGCACGAACAGCACCAGCGCGACGGCGCACAGCCCGCCCACGTGCGCCCAGTCGACGTCGCCGGTCAGCGGGTCGGACACCCACCAGAACGGCGAGATCCTGCGTGCCCAGTCGGGCAGGTGGAACAGGTCCGCGAACAGCGAGACGACGATCGTGTACTCGAGCAGCAGCCACACCAGCGAGGTCGCCCTGGGCGCCCACGCGAACAGGGCGGCCGCCAGCCCGACGAACACCGCGAGCGCCGGCAGGTACAGCAGCCCGGCCTCGGTGACCTGGCCGAAGGTGACGTCGTCGGTGCCGGCCACGGCGGCGCCGCCGGCGAGGGCGAGCACGCCCGTGACCAGCACCACGAGGGTGCCGACGGACGTCACCGCGAGGTTCGCCCCCAGCCACCGGCCGCGGGAGACCGGCGTCGTCAGGGCGTACTCCGCGCGTCCGGCGTCCTCCTCCGCCTTGCCGCGCAGCGCGGCGACGATGCCGTACGCGGCCGCGCCGAGCGCGGCGTACAGCACGATGATGCCGACGAACGCCTGGGTCACCTCGCCGCTGCCCAGCACGCTCGCGTACACGGGGTTGTCGGCGAGCGACTCGGTCATGGACCCGACCTGGTTGACGATCGTGCCCGTCGCGAACCACATGAACGCGAGGCCGATCACGGTCCACAGCAGGGCCATGCGCTGCTGCACCCACACGAGGGCCGACGGCGACCGCAGGCTGGGCAGGGCGTCGGCGCGGCCGGGGCGGTCGGGCACGAGCCCGGCACCGAAGTCGCGGCGCGAGGCCAGGGACGACGCCACGACCAGCAGCAGCACGATGGCGACGGCACCGAGGGCGGCGGGCCACCAGCGCAGGTCCACGTACGCGCGCATCTGCTGCGCCCACGCGATCGGGGACAGCCACGACACCCAGCTGCCGTGCTGCTCCTGCATGTCGCCGATGGTGCGCAGCGTGAACGCGGCGCCGAGGGCCGCCATCGAGAGCCCCGTGGCGCCGCGGGAGTGCTCGGTCACCTGGGCCGCGACCAGCGCGATCGCGCCGAAGGTCATCGCGCTCATCGCGACGCCGAGCGACATCGCGACCGAGTCGACGGCCTCGAGCCCGGCGCCGACCAGCACCGCCGAGGACAGGGCGGCGACCACGAGGTTGACGAGCAGCACCACGACGAGCGCGGCGACGACGGCCGCGTGGCGCCCCACCGCGGCCGCGCGCACCAGCTCGGACCGGCTGGACTCCTCCTCGGCGCGCGTGTGCCGCACGACCTGCATGATGCTCATCACCGCGAGCGCCAGCACCATCCACAGGACGAGCTCGTTGGAGACGGCCGCGCCGACCGTGTAGTCGTCCGTGCCGTAGCCCGGCCCGGTCATCGACACCATGGCGGGGGTCTGGACGAGGGCGGCGCGGGCCTGCATGCCCGCCGGGTCGTCCGCCATCGACGTGTACTCGCCGAGGGACGCGAGGTAGAGCGCCGGGACCGCGAGCGACCACACGAGCAGCCGCACGCGGTCGCGGCGCAGGATGAACCGCACCAGGCTCCACGTGCCGGTCAGGGTGGTGCCGCCGCGCGCGGCCGGGGCCGACAACGGCGGGGCGGCGGTGACGGCGCTCATCGCGCACCCGCCCGCGTGCTCGCGGCGTGCCTGCCCGCGCCGTCGGCCGGGACGCCGTCGGCGGCGAGCTCGTCGCCGTAGTGCCGCATGAACAGCTCCTCGAGCGACGGCGGCTGCGCGGTGAACGAGTGCACGCCGAGCGCGCTGATCGCGGGCAGCACCCGGCCCATCTCGGAGTTGTCGACGTCGAACGTGACGCGGGTGCCGGCGCCGTTCCCGGTCGTGGCGAGGTCGTGCACGCCCGCCATGCTCCCGATCGCGGACGGGTCGCCGTCGACGACGGCGGTAACGGCCGAGCGCGTGAGGTGGCGCAGGTCGTCGAGGGTGCCGGACTCCACGGAGCGGCCGCCGCGGATGATCGTCACGGTGTCGCAGACCTTCTCGACCTCGGACAGGATGTGGCTCGACAGGAGCACGGAGGTGCCTGCCGCCTTGGCCTCGCGCACCTGCTCGGTGAACACGGCCTCCATGAGCGGGTCGAGGCCCGACGTGGGCTCGTCGAGCACGAGCAGGTCGACCTGGGAGACGAAGGCGGCGACGAGCGCGACCTTCTGCCGGTTGCCCTTGGAGTAGGTGCGGGCCTTCTTGGTGGGGTCGAGCTCGAACCGCTCGAGCAGCTCGGCCTTGCGCCGCTTGTCGGGCTTGCCCCGCAGGCGGGCGAGGTAGTCGATGGCCTCGCCGCCGGTGAGGTTCGGCCACAGCGACACGTCGCCGGGCACGTAGGCCAGCCGGCGGTGCAGCGCGACGGCGTCGCGCCACGGGTCGCCGCCGAGCAGCCGGGCGCTGCCGGAGTCGGCGCGCAGCAGGCCGAGCAGCACGCGGATGGTGGTGGACTTGCCGGCGCCGTTCGGGCCGAGGAAGCCGGCCACCTGGCCGGCCTCGACGGTCAGGTCCAGCCCGTCGAGGGCCTGGACGGAGCCGAAGGACTTGCGCAGGTCGTGGATCTCGACCGCGGGCGCGGTCGTGGCGCCCGACCGGGTGGTGGATGCAGCCGTGGTGGTCATGGTTCCTCTTCGTCGTGGTGGGGGGTTCCGTCGGTGGGGGCGTGCGCCCCGTCCGGCGGGTCCGGCACGTACAGGAGGTAGTCGTCGAGCATGCGGCGGGTGGTGAGGAAGCCCTCGGTGAAGAGCTCGAGCATCGGCAGGTACAGCTCGTCCATGAAGCGGCGCAGGGCCGCCGTGACGTCCTCGGCGTCCTGCGGCGGGTCGAGCGTGACGGAGAGCAGCATCGCGCCGAGCGCCGAGTAGACGAGGTAGCGCACCCGCGCCGCCTCGTCCCGGCTGGGCCGCACGACGCCGTCGCGCACCGCCTCGGCCGTGTACACCTCGGCGTCGGCGATCATGTGCTCGGTGAACTCGCGGCCCACCGCGCCGCCCGCCTGCAGCGAGCGCAGCACGTAGCCCACGAGCGGCGCGTACTGGTCGGCGGCCGAGAGCACCTGCAGCAGGTTGCCCCCCGCGGCGCGCCCGATCGAGTCCCGCTTGACGTCGCGGATCCACGCGAGCACGTACTCGTCGCACGCGGCGTGCAGCTTGTCCTTGGACCCGAAGTGGTGGATGACGAGGGCCGCGCTCACCCCGGCGTCGGTCGCGACGGACCGGACCGACGCGTCGAAGCCGGACCGGGCGAACCGGCGCATCGCGGCGTCGAGGATCCGGCCGCGCGTGCTGCCGTCGGGCGCCGGGACGACCGGGCCACGGGCCTCGGCCGCGTCCTCGGGAGCGGCATCGACTGAACGCATGTTCAAGAGACTAAACACGCGTTCAGTCGCGGTGCAAGACCCGGCGCCGTCAGGATTGCGTCAGGATCGGCCCGTGACCCCGCTCGCGCGCCGCCTCAGCACCGCCGACGCCGTCGTGATCGGCCTGTCGTCGATGATCGGGGCCGGCGTCTTCGCGGCCTTCTCGCCTGCGGCGGCGGCCCTGCTGCCCGCGGGCACTGGTGCCGCGCTGCTCCTCGCCCTCGCCCTCGCGGCGGTCGTCGCGTACGGCAACGCGACGTCGTCCGCGCAGCTCGCGGCGCAGTACCCCGCGTCGGGCGGCACCTACGTGTACGGGCGCGAGCGACTCGGCCCGTGGTGGGGCTACCTCGCCGGCTGGGGGTTCGTGGTCGGCAAGACGGCGAGCTGCGCGGCGATGGCGCTGACCTTCGCCGCCTACGCCGCCCCGCCCGGGTGGGAACGGCCGGTGGCGGCGGTCGCCGTCGTCGCGCTGGCGGCGGTGAACTACCGCGGCGTCACCCGCACCGCCCGGCTGGCCCGGTGGATCGTCGTCGTGGTGCTGCTCGCCCTGGCCGTGACGGTCGCCGTCGCGCTCGCCACCGGTTCTCCTGACGCGGCCCGCCTCGGTGCGGAGGGCGCGGGCGGGGCCGCGGACGGCCTGCTCGGCGGACCCGCCGGCTGGTACGGCGTCCTGCAGGCGGCGGGGCTGCTGTTCTTCGCGTTCGCCGGGTACGCGCGCGTCGCGACGCTGGGCGAGGAGGTCCGCGACCCGGCCCGCGGAATCCCGCGCGCCATCGTCGGAGCGTTGGGCGGCACCGTCGTGGTCTATGCCGTCGTGGCGGTGACCCTGCTCGCCGTGCTCGGCCTCGCGGGGACGGCGGCGACGTCCACGCCGCTGGCCGCGGCGGTCGGCGGGTCGCCGTGGGCCGGGGCGGTGGTGCGCGTGGGGGCGGCCGCGGCGTCGCTGGGCGCGCTGCTCGCCCTCGTCGCGGGCGTGGGCCGGACGACGCTGGCGATGGCGCGCGAGGGCGACCTGCCACGCCCCCTCGCCGCCGTGCACCCGCGCTTCCGGGTGCCGCACCGGGCGGAGGTGGCGGTCGCCGTCGTCGTGGTCGCGCTGGTGCTCACGGTCGACCTGCGCGGCGCGATCGGGTTCTCGTCGTTCGGAGTGCTGGTGTACTACGCGGTGGCGAACCTGGCCGCCTGGACCCAGACCGCGCCGCACCGCCGGTACCCGCGGGCGTTCCAGGCCGTGGGGCTCGCCGGGTGCGTGGTCCTGTGCGCGACGCTGCCCCCGGCCGCGGTGCTCACGGGCGCCGCGGTGCTCGCCGTCGGGCTGCTCGTGCGCTGGGTCCGCGTGTCACGATGACGGCGTGCGCCTCTGGTCCCTCGCCCCCGACTACCTCGACCGCCAGGGCCTGACGGCCTGCTGGCGCGAGGCGCTGCTCGCGCAGGCCGTGCTGGCCGGGAGGACGAAGGGCTACCGCAACCACCCCCAGCTCGCCCGCTTCCGCGCGACGCCGGACCCCCTGGCGGCGGTCGGCGCCTACCTCGACGCGGTCGCGGCGGAGGCGTCCGCCCGGTCGTACTCCTTCGACCGCGGCCGGATCCTCGCCGCGCCGGACGACGCCGCGGCCCCCGTGCCGCGGATCCCCGTGACCGACGGCCAGCTGGCGGTCGAGTGGGAGCACCTGACGGCCAAGCTGCGCGTGCGCAGCCCGGAGCTCGCGGAGGCTCACGCGGACGTGCGCGAGGTGCGCCCCCACCCGCTGTTCACGGTGGTCCCGGGCCCCCGCGAGGACTGGGAGCGGGCGTGAGTCAGAGCCACCCCAGGGCGACGGCGATGAGGAGCTGGGTGACCAGGAAGCCGGTGACGAGGTTGAGCCACAGGAAGCGGCGCCAGCCGGCGTGCGCCTCCTCGCAGCGGTCGTCGGGCAGGTTCCGGTACGGCGCGACGCTCGCGACGTAGGGCACGACGAGGACGGCGGCGAGCGCCGCCGGCCAGCCCGCCAGGAGCAGCACGACGCCGGCCCCCGCGTAGGCCGCCATCGCCCCGCGCACCGTGCGCGCCGCGCCCAGCCAGGTGGCCACCGAGCCGATCCCGGCCGCGCGGTCCGCGTCGACGTCCTGCACCGCCCCGAACGCCTGGGACGCCATGCCCCACAGGAAGAACGCCCCCAGCACGGCGACGACCGTCCCGGTCACCGCGCCGTCGGCCAGCGCCAGCCCGAAGACGGCCGGGCTCACGAAGTGGGTGCTCGAGGTCGCCGAGTCCAGCACCGGCCGCTCCTTGAACCGCAGCCCCGGCGCCGAGTAGGCGACGACGGCGAACACGCTCACGGCGAGCACCGCCGTCGACGCGGCGTCGCCCACCAGGACGAGGTAGGCGAGGAACGGCACGTTGGTCAGGACGGCGGACCGCACGGTGAGGCGGTGCCACCGGCGCGACAGCACCACGCCCTCGATCCCGCCCTTGCGCGGGTTGCGCAGGTCGGACTCGTAGTCCCAGACGTCGTTGAGCCCGTACATCAGCAGGTTGTACGGGACGAGGAAGTAGAGCGCACCGACGACGAGCTCCGCGGTCCCCACCCGCCCCGCGCCGCCCGCCAGCAGGTACGCCGCGGCGAACGGGTAGGCCGTGTTGATCCAGCTCACGGGGCGCGACGAGCCCACGACCTGGCGCAGCGCCGCGGCCGGGCCCGACGCCGTCACCGCCGTCATGCCCCGGTCTCCTGAGCACCGGCCTCGTCGCCGGCCACCAGCGCCCAGAGGGCGGGCAGCAGCAGGGCGGCCACGAGCGGCCACGCGAGGTCCTCGACCGGCGTGAGCCACACGCGCACGCCCAGGAGCGCGGCCTCGTCGTAGCGGAACAGGTCGGCGGCGATCATGAGGCTGTCGAAGACGACGGTGAGCACCATGAGCACGACGGCGGCCGTCGCCGTCGCGGCCCACCACCGGGGGCCGAGGCGGCGCACCCGCGCGACGACCAGCGTCAGGACGAGCGCCCCGGCGACGACGACGGCCGCGAGGCCGGCGTACGTCATCGGTCCTCCCCGGAGAGATCTGGCACCGCGTGCAGCGCGCCACGCCGGGCGGGCTCCTGCGGCGAGCGACGCCGCCGGGCGAGCCGGCGGCGCAGGAGCCCGTGGAGAAGGAGCGTGAACCAGCAGAGGAACACGACGAAGAAGAGCTCCTCGAGGGGCAGGTGTGGCGCCAGCTCGACGCCGGTCATGGCGGCGCCGCCGCGCGCGTAGAAGCCCGCCGCGATCGCCGCCAGGTCCCAGGCGAGGAACGCGACGGTGCCCACGACGAGGGCGACGGCGCCGCGGACCGGCGTCGCCGACCAGAGGACGAGGCGCGCGCGCCGGTCCACGAGGGCCATCGAGGCCAGGGCGCCGAGCAGCAGCGCGAGGTACAGGAAGGAGGTCCAGTGCAGGGCGATCACCACCGGGGTGCGAGGACGGGGCCGGGCTCGGGGAGCGGCTCGGCGCTGATGTCGCCGCGCACCCGCTTCACCGCGAGCTCGGCGCTGATGAGGCACATCGGCAGCCCGACGCCGGGGATCGTCGACCCGCCGGCGTGCAGCAGCCCGGCGACGCGCCGCGAGCGGTTGCCGGCCCGGAACATCGCGCTCTGGCGCAGGGTGTGCGCCGGGCCGAGCATGCCGCCCGACCACGACGACAGGTCGGCCGCGAAGTCGCCCGGGCCGACGGTGCGCCGCACCACGACCCGCTCGCGCAGGTCCGGGATCCCCGCCCAGGCGGCGACCCGGTCGATCGCGGCGTCCGCGATCTCCTCCACGGCGGCGTCCCCCGCGCCGTCCTCGCCGCCGCGCCCCAGGCCGGGGTCGGCCGGGACCGGGACCAGCAGGAACAGGTTCTCGTGCCCGGGCGGCGCCACGGCCGGGTCGGTGCGGGACGGCGCGCACACGTACAGCGACGCCGGGTCCGGGACGCGGCCCTCGGCGATCGCGCCGAAGTTCTCCGCCCAGTCCGCCGTGAAGAACAGCGAGTGGTGCGCGAGCTGCGGCACCCTCCCCCGCACGCCCAGCATCACCAGCACCCCGCCGGGCCCCGGGTCACGGCGGGACCACCACGAGGGCGACCGGTCGCGCAGGTCCGGCGGCAGCAGGTCCTGCTCCACGTGGTGCAGGTCGGCCGCCGCCACGACGACGTCCGCGGGGGCATGGTGCTCCTCGCCGTCGCGGTCGACCCAGCGCACCCCCGTGACCGTGGCCCGGGGGCGGCGCGGCCCGGGGACGGGGAGCCCGGGCCGCACCTCCCCCGAGCCGGCCCCGACGGCCGTGGTCGTGATCGCGGTCGCCCGGGCCCCGGTGCGCAGGGTGGCCCCCGCGTCGACCGCGAGCCCGGTGACCGCGTCGACCACGCGCGCGAACCCTCCCTGGGGGTATCGCACGCCGCCGTCGAGATCGAGGGCGCTCATGAGGTGGTACATGCTCGGCGCCCGGTCGGGGGACGAGCCGAGGAAGACCGCGGGATAGCCCAGCACCTGCCGCAGGCGCGGGTCCCGGACGGTCGCCGCCACGCGCGAACCCAGCGACCGGCCGAGCAGCGGCACCAGCCGGTGGGCGCGGGCCACGACGTCCCGGTGGGCGAACGGCCGCCAGGACGCGAACGTCGTGTAGAGGAAGTGCCGCAGCGCCATGGCGTAGGTGTCGTGCGCGGAGTCGAGGTACCGGCCCAGGCGCACGCCCGCCCCCGTCTCGATCCCCTCGAACGCCGCGACGTTGGCCGCCCGGTCGGGCGAGACGTCGAGCGGGCGGTCGTGCCCCTCGAAGAAGACGCGGTAGGCCGGGTCGAGGCCGACCAGGTCGAGCTGCTCCTCCGCCGACGACCCCATGAGCCGGAACCAGTGGTCGAAGACCCCGGGCATGAGGTACCAGGACGGCCCCGTGTCGAACCGGAAGCCCGCCCGCTCCCAGGAGCCCGCGCGCCCGCCCGGCGCGTCGTGCCGCTCCAGCACCTCCACCTCGTGGCCGTCGCGCGCGAGCAGCCCCGCGGCGGCCAGCCCGGCGATCCCCGCGCCGACGACGACCACCCTCATCGCGACCTCACCTGCGGCCTCACCCGCGGACTCACCGCAGCACGTCCCGCGCGACGGCGGCAGCGACCAGGCGCGCCTTGACCAGGTCCGGCACCCGCACCCGCTCGCGGCGGATGGTGGCCGCGGGGGTGGCCGCGAGCCGCCGGGAGAGCTCCGCGAACAGGTCGTGCGCCACCCGCACGGCCCGTCGGGAGCTGCGGGGCAGGTCGTCGATGACGGCGGCCGCGGCGGCCAGGTCGGCGTCCACGTCGGCGAGCAAGCGGTCGCGGTCCGCGTCGTCGAACGCGTCGACGTCCAGGCCGGGGAAGTACGAGCGGCCGCGCACGTCCTGGTCCTCGGCCAGGTCGCGGAGGAAGTTGACCTTCTGGAACGCCGCGCCGAGGCGGGCGGCGCCCGGGGCCAGCCGGCCGTAGGCGGCGTCGTCCCCCGCGACGAACACCCGCAGGCACATCAGGCCGACCACCTCGGCGGAGCCGTGCACGTAGGCGGCGAAGCTGGCGTCGTCGTGCGTGGTGGCGGTGAGGTCGGCCCGCATGGCGCCGAAGAACGGGGTCACCAGGTCGTCCCCGATGCCGAACTCGCGCGCGGTGCGCGCGAAGGCGTGCACGACGAGGTTGCTGCTGCGCCCGCGCTCCCGGGCGCGCCCGACCTCGCGCTCCAGCTCGGTGAGCAGCTCGCCGCGCTCGGCGCCGGTCAGACCCGACGCCGGGTCGTCCACGATCTCGTCGGCGACCCGGACCAGCGCGTAGACGGTGCGCACGTGGTCGCGCACGGGCCCGCCGAGCAGGCGGCAGGCCCAGCCGAACGACGACGAGTACGCGCGGATGACCACCGCCGCGCTGCGGACGGCCACGGCGTCGTAGACGGCGTCCGCCGCGCGCGGGCCGGGCACGTCCCGGACGACCGGGATCGGGACGGTCGACGTCGGGACGACCGGCGTCGGGACGACCGGGGCGGCGCTCACGACACGCTCCCGGCCGGCGCGGGCCGCGACCCGGAGAAGCGCTCGGCGAGCACGCCCAGTCCGAGCTCGACCGCCAGCCTCGCCGCGGCGTCCTCGAGGTCGCCGGCCAGGGCCTCGACGGCCGCGCCGGCCCCGCAGGCCGCGAGCAGGTCGCGCGCCCGCTGCAGGTCCTGCTCCCCCGCGTCGGGGCGCCCCAGCACCGCGCTCAGCTCGAGCCAGGCCCACGTGCCGCGGGCGAGCACGACCAGCGGGGTGCACTTGCCCTCCCGCAGGTCGGAGGCGTTGCTCTTGCCGGTCCGCGCGGGGTCGCCGAACACGCCGTCCAGGTCGTCGCGGAGCTGGAACGCGAGCCCGAGGTCGCGACCCAGCTGCCGGACGTCGGCGTCCAGGTCCTCCCGTCCGGCCAGGACCGCGGCGGCGCGCAGCGGGAGCTGGAAGGAGTAGGCGGCCGTCTTGCGCTCGGCCACGCGGAGGGCCTCGTCGAGCTCGGCGCACGGGCCGGTGCTCAGCCCGACGTCGGACAGCTCGCCGTCCGCCGTGAGGTGCAGCGTCTCGTCGACGAGGTCCAGCAGCCGTTCCGTTGTCCAGGGCCGTGCCCCGCAGAGCGCCACCGCCCGCACGGCGCCCGCGAGCGCGAGGTCCCCGGCCAGGATGCCGGCGGCGGCCCCGTACGCCTGCGCCTGGCCGGCCGTCGCCCCGGACTCGCGGGCCTGGGCGGCGAACGTCCCGGAGACGTTGGGACGCCCGCGGCGCGAGTCCGCGCCGTCGATGACGTCGTCGTGCACGAGGAGCGCGTGGTGCAGCAGCTCGAGGGCCGCGGCGACCCGCACCGCGACCTCGCGCGGCTCCCGCGGCTCCGCACCTTCGACGAGCGCGCCAAAGGCGTCGAGCAGGAGCCGGGGGCGCAGCCGCTTGCCGCCGGGGCTGGTGGCGCGGACGGCGCCCCACAGCCGGGGGGCGTCCGGCCGGTCGCCCGCCGCGAGCAGCCGGTCGACGGCGCCTTCGACGACCTGGCCGACCGCGTCGTCCGTCTCGGGCCACGAGCGATGCACGACCCCCACCTCCTCGCTCAGCATCTACCTAGCCTAGCAATCTAATTGCTTAGCGAGATACTAGCCGAACGCCGAGTGGCTAGGATGGCCGCGTGACCCAGGCACCGACGGGCGGCTCGTCCTACTGGTACGGGGAGTCGGACGCGGAGCCCCGCCGCCTCCTCGAGGCGCTCCGGACGTTCCGGCGCGCGGACGAGGCCATGCGGCGCCGCGCCGGGCGCGAGATGAAGATGAACCTCACCGACCTGCGCGCCCTGCAGCACGTCATCGCCTGCGAGGGGCACGGCGAGCCGGCGACGCCGCGCGGGCTCGCGGAGTACCTGACCATCTCGACGGCGTCCACCACCAAGCTGCTCGACCGGCTCGTGGCGTCAGGGCACCTGGAACGCCGCCCGCACCCGTCCGACCGTCGGTCCGTCGTCGTCGTCGCGTCCGACGCCGCGCACGCCGAGGTGCGCGAGCGCCTCGCCCCGGTCCACGCCCGCATGCTCGAGATCGCCCGCGCCGTCCCCGCGCGCTCCCGGCCCGCGGTCCGCGACTTCCTCCTCGCCATGGCTGCCGAGGCCGAGCGCGAGCCCGACGACGTCGCGGGCACCGTGGTCGGCGACACGACCGCCTGACGGCGCGGGGCCGCTACAGCCGGCCCGCGGCCCGCAGCTCCGGCACCTGCGCCACCATCCACGGGCTCACCGCCCAGGGCGCCAGGTCGACGAGGGGCCCGAGCTCGTCGGGCCGCACCCAGCGCCAGTCCATCACTTCGTCGGGGTTCGGCTCCGGGTCGCGGTCCACCGACGCGAGCAGCACCGGGCAGAGCTCGTTCTCGACCACGCCGCCCGCGTCGACCGCGCGATAGCGGAACGCCGGCAGGGCCGGGACGCCGTCGGTGGTCACGTCCAGCCCCAGCTCGTGCCGGCCGTGCCGCCGGACGGCCTGCGTCAGCGACTCGCCCCACCGGGGATGGCCGCAGAACGAGTTGGTCCACACCCCCGGCCACGTCCGCTTCGTCAGCGCGCGGCGGGTGAGCAGCACCCCGCCGTCCGGCCGGGACAGGTAGCAGGAGAATCCGAGGTGCAGCGGGGTGTCGCGCGTGTGCACGGTCGCGCGCGGCGCGGTGCCCGTCGGCGTCCCCGCGTCGTCGAGCAGGACGACGTGGTCGCCGGCAGCCTCGGACCCGACGTCGGCCCCGGTCACGGCGCACCCGGGCCCGTGACGACGCGGGCGCGTGCGGCCCGCACGCGCAGCACCACCGCCGCCCCGAGGACGACGACCGCCGCGGCCACCGCGCTGGCCGCGGCGGGGGCCGAGGCCGGCTCGCCCCCGGACCGCGCGACGGCCACCCAGGCCAGCCCCCACGCGATCGCCGCCGCCACGGCGATGCGGCCCCGCCCCCGCACCGCGAGGGCGACGCCGACGCCGGCGACCGCCGCGAGGATCCCCACGGCCCACCAGTCCGCCGCCACGGCCCCGCCGTCGAACCCCGCGGCCGCCAGGGCCGCCGCCACGTTCGCGACGGTGGCCACGCACACCCAGCCGAGGTAGAGGCCGAGCGTGCCGTCCACGAGCACGCGCTCCGCCACCCCGCTCGCGGGCGTGCGCACCAGGATCAGGAACGTCCGGGCGAGCAGGGCGAGGAGCACCGCGATGACCAGCACGCTCCACCACAGGGCGCCGGCCTGGACGACGAGGATCCAGGCCGCGTTGAGCAGCATGGTCGCCGCGACCGGGAGCCGCAGCCTCCGCTGGCGGTCGTCGGCCGCGTGCGCGGGCAGCCACTGGAACACCGTGTATCCCGCGAGACCGAGGTAGATGACCGACCAGATCGAGAAGGCCGGCGACGCCGGGGCCACGAGCGTGGCGTCGGCGGCGAGCGCTCCGCCCGCGGCCTCGGCGATCGGCATGCCACCGAAGACGCCCACGCCGATCATCGAGCCCACCACGCAGACCAGCAGGCTCGCCGTGACCACGACCTGGTGCAGCCGCGGGGCGGCCGTCGTGTCGACCATCCGGTCCTCCTCGCACGTGAGACGTCGCCGCGACGTGACGCCGCGCCTCTCCAACCCTGCCACCGCGCGGACAATATTGCTAGCCTGGCTAGCGACCACGCTGCTCCCGGGAGGCCCACGATGACGTCCGACGCATCCCTCGTCCTCGTGACCGGCGCCACGGGGTACATCGGGGGCCGGCTCGTGCCCGAGCTGCTCGCCGCCGGGTACCGCGTCCGCGTGCTCGCCCGCCACCCCGAGCGGGTGGCCGGGCGCGGCTGGGCCGACGCCGTCGACGTCGTGGCCGGCGACGCCGCCTCCCGCGCCGACCTGCGACGCGCGCTCGACGGGGTGGACGTCGCGTACTACCTCGTCCACGCCCTCGGCGGAGGTGCGGGGTACGCCGACCGGGACCGGGACACCGCGCGCGCCTTCGCCGCCGAGGCCGCCGCGGCGGGACTGCGCCGCGTCGTCTACCTCGGCGGGCTGTACCCCGACACCGACCACCTGTCCCCGCACCTGCGCTCGCGACGTGAGGTCGAGGAGGTCCTGCTCGCCGGCGACGTCCCGACCGTCGTCCTGCGGGCCGCGGTGATCCTCGGCTCCGGCAGCGCGTCGTTCGAGATGATGCGGTACCTCACCGAGCGCCTGCCCGTCATGGTCGCCCCGCGGTGGATCGACAACCGCATCCAGCCCATCGCGGTGCGCGACGTGCTGCGCTACCTGGTCGGGGCGGCCACGATCCCCGACGACGTCAGCCGCGGCTTCGACATCGGCGGGCCCGACGTGCTGACCTACCGCCGGATGATGCAGCGCTACGCCGCGGTCGCGGGGCTGCGGCCGCGGGTGATCGGAGCCGTGCCCGTGCTCACGCCCGGCCTGGCGAGCCTGTGGGTCGGGCTGGTCACCCCCGTTCCTCCGGCGATCGCCCGCCCGCTGGTCGGGTCGCTGGTGCACGAGGTCGTGGCCCGAGACCGCGACATCGCGGCCTACGTCCCCGACCCACCGGAGGGCCTGGTGGGGTTCGACGACGCCGTCGCGCTGGCCCTGGCCCGCGTCCGCGACCTGGACGTGCGGACCAGCTGGACCTCGGCGTCGACGCGCGGCGCGCCGTCCGACCCCCTGCCCGACGACCCGGACTGGGCAGGAGGCAGCCTCCTGGTGGACGACCGCTCGCGCGAGGTGGACGCGCCGCCCGCGTCGTTGTGGTCGGTCATCGAGGGCATCGGCGGGGCGCACGGCTGGTACTCCTGGCGCCTCGGCTGGCTGGCCCGGGGCGTCCTCGACCGCCTCTTCGGCGGCCCCGGGCTGCGGCGCGGCCGGCGGCACCCGCACCGGCTGGAGCCCGGGGACGCGCTCGACTGGTGGCGCGTGGAGAAGGTGGTGCCCGGGCGGCTGCTCCGGCTGCGCGCCGAGATGCGGCTGCCGGGGCTCGCGTGGCTGGAGCTGGCGGTCGAGGAGGGGCCCGGCACGCGACCCGTCTTCCGGCAGCGCGCGATCTTCTCCCCGCGCGGCCTTCCGGGGCAGCTGTACTGGTGGTCGATCAGCCCGTTCCACGGGATCGTGTTCGGCGGGATGCAGCGCAACATCGCGCGCGCGGCCGAGGAGCACGCCGCGGCGGAGACGGTCGAAGACGCTCAGTGACGGGCTCAGTGCCGGGCCCGGCGCGCACCGAGCGGCCCGCCGAAGACCAGCGAGATGCCGAGCACGAACCCGACGTCGTACCAGTTGCCGTTGTTGTGCACCTCGTACACCGACACCGAGTCGGTGAACAGGGAGACGACGAACGTGACCGGCAGGATCATCCCCTGCCACAGCCCCCACCAGAACCCGTACGGCCCCTGGCCACCGATCCCGGACGTGTCCACCCCGGGGTTCGGCCCGGCCGCGCAGGCGCCCAGCAGCACCAGAGCGGCGACCACGACGACGGTCGTCGTCACGCCGCGGGTCCACCGCCGGTCCGTGCCCGGCTGCCGGTCCATGCGCCCACGATGGCACCGGCCGCGACGGCCCGCGCGGTCGTGAGCCGACTTCACCCGACGCCGAGCTGCGCGAGCGCCCGCTCGGCCCCGCGCACGGTCACGTCCCACGAGGGCCGCCGGAAGGCCTCCCGGGCGAGCCGCACGCGTTGCTCGTCCACGGGCTGGCCGGGCCGCGGGGACACCCGCGTCACGCCGTTCGGCTCGTAGCCGAGCCTGCGCGAGACGGCGAGGGACGCCTCGTTCCACGACGCCGCGCTGGACTCCGCCCACTCGGCGCCGAGGGTGTCGAACGCGAACAGCAGCAGCGCGGCCCGCATCTCCGTCCCGAGCCCCTGTCCCTGCACGCTCCGCGTGAGCCAGGACCCGGAGCCGACCGTCTTCCGGTTCGCGAAGTCGTGGGCCGAGAGGTCCTGAGAACCCACGACCCGGCCGCCGTGGTGCACCGCGAACGCGATCACCCAGCTGTGCGGCGCCACGCGGTGGCGGAGGCTCCACTGGTACGCGGCGAGGTTGCTCGGCAGGTCCTCCGGGGCGGCGTCGGTCCAGGGGACGCCGAACGGCGTGCGCTCGCGGTCGTGCACGCCGTCGAGCGCCGCCCGCGCCAGGCCCGGCAGGTCCTCGTCCCGCATCGGACGCAACATCAGGCGCGGGGTCCGGATCTCGAGCCCGAACAGCGGCCAGACGTCCTCGAGATCCATGCCGGGACCCTAGTGCGTCCCCGGCGGCCGGTCACGGGCGTTTCTCACCCCTCGCCCGGTCGCTGGCTCCCGATCGCGACGGGGATGCGCTCGGGCAGTGCCTCGAGCCGGTCGGCGGCGTCGGTCGCGCACATGGCGAGCTCGCGGGCGATCTCGACGCTCAGGCCGAGGTAGCCCGCCGGGTCGAGCAGCGCGCGCAGCTCGGCGTCGTCGAACGCCTCGCTGACCACCGGGTCGCCGTGCAGCAGCTCGAGGAACGGCCGGCCGTCGGACGCCGTCGCCTGCGCGACGGCGAAGACGACATCGTGCGCGCGCTGGCGGCCGATCTTCTCCCCGAGCGCGAGCATGAGCGACTCCGAGCCGATCATCCCCTCGGACAGCCGGATGTTCGCGCGCATCCGGCCCGGGTCGAGCTCCAGGCCGTCCATGACCACCTCGAGGCGGGCGAGCATGTCGCCCGCGAGGACGGCCGCGGACGCCGAGACGTCCTCGAGCAGGGCCGTCATGGCGCCGTTCGCCTCCTGGTCGTGCAGCATCGACTCCAGCGCCGGGCCGGCGAGGGCGCGCAGCTCGGCCGACATGGTCTGCATGTCCAGGGCGAGCTGCGGGTTGCGCTTGTGCGGCATGGTCGAGCTGCCGACCGTGCCCTCCGGCACCGGCTCGAACGCCTCCGCGAACTCCGGCTGCATGAGGGTGTAGACGTCCTTGCCGATCTTGCCGATCGTGCCCGCGAGCTGCGCCAGCACCAGCACGAGCTCCACGATGCCGTCGTTCACCGAGCGCGACGGCACCCGCATCGGGTGCAGCCCGAGCCGCCGCGCCACCCCGGCCTCGATCGCGCGGCCGGAGCCGCCGAACGACGCGAACGTGCCCGCCGCGCCGCCCATGAGCACGCAGAACAGCCGCTCGTCGAGCCGCTCCAGCCGGTCGGCGTGCGCGGCGAGCTGGTCGATCCAGACCGCCACCTTGAAGCCGAACGTCACCGGCACGGCGTGCTGGCTGTGGGTGCGGCCCGCCATCGGCAGCGCCGCGGACGACTCCGCGAGCCGGCCCGCCGAACGCAGCACGCGGCCGAGCTGGCGCAGGATCGCCCGGTGCGCGTCGCGCAGCACCAGCACGTCCGCCGTCTGGGTGATGTTCTGCGTCGTCGCGCCCCAGTGCACCCAGCCGCCGTGCTTGGAGCCGACGGCGCGCGCGAACTCCTCGATGAGCGGCACCAGCGGGTGGCTCGCCTCGGCGGTCGCGGCGAGCACCCGCCGCACGTCGAGCTTCTCGATCCGCGCCGTGAGCGCGATGGCGCGGGCCGACTCCGCGGGGACGAGGCCGGCGTCGGCCTCCGCGAGCGCGAGCGCCGCCTCGACGTCGAGCCGCGCCTGCCAGCGGTTCTCGCGCGTGAACAGGCGCGCGATCCCCGGGTCGGGCACCCGCCCCTCGGTGAAGCGTCCGAACGGTGCGACGATCATGGGCTCCCTCTCGGACCGGCGGCGGTGGGCACGATGATCGCCCCGCGGGGGCCCGGTGTACAGCCCCGGCGCCGTGCGGGTGTCGGTGGGGCGCGGCACCCTGGGCGGCATGAGCGAGCAGACGACGACGTCGACGCGGGTCGCGGCCCTGGACGCGGTGGTCTTCGACGTCCCCGAGCCTCAGGTCGCCGCCGACTTCTGGCGCGCGCTGACCGGCGCGGAGGTGGAGCAGCAGGGCTACGGCGAGGACTGGATCACGCTGAACACCCCCGACGGCTGGTCGCTCGCGTTCCAGCCCGCGCCCGACCTCGTGCCGCCGCGGTGGCCGGGGCAGGAGCACCCCCAGCAGCTGCACCTCGACCTGCGCGTGCCCGACGTCGCCGCCGCCGTCGAGCGCGCCGTCGGCCTGGGCGCCACGGTGCTGCGCGAGAACCCCGAGTGGACCACCCTCGCGGACCCGGCCGGGCACCCCTTCGACCTGTGCCACGCGCCCGACAACGACGGGCTGACCGTGATGGGCCTGACGTTCGACGTGCCCGACGCGTCCGCCGCCGCGGGGTTCTGGTCCCGGGTGCTCGGCGACCCGGTGGTGTACGACGCCGAGGGCATGGCGATGCTGGGCGGCGACCGGACGCTCCTGTTCCAGCAGGTGGAGGGCTACTCCGCGCCGCGCTGGCCCGACCCCGCCTTCCCGCAGCAGCTGCACCTCGACCTGCAGATCGGCCCGCAGAGCCTGGACGACGCCGAGGCGGCGGCGCTCGCCGTCGGCGCCAGGCGGCTGCCCGGGGGCGAGGACACGTTCCGCGTGTTCGCCGACCCCGCCGGCCACCCGTTCTGCCTCTGCACCAGCTGATCCGGACCCGGCGGCTCAGCCGATCGCGGCGCGCAGCGCCTCGCGGGCGCGCCCGCGGAACTCCGCCGCCGGCACGGCGGACGACCGGTCGCCGCCGTGGAACATGCCCGGCACGACGTCGAGGTCGACGGCGACGCCGGCCGCGCGCAGCCGGCGCGCGTACTCGACGTCCTCGGCGTGGAACAGGTCGATGTCGCCGACACCGATCCAGGCGGGCGGCAGCCCGGCCAGGTCCGCACGACGAGCCGGAGCCGCGTAGGGGGCCGGGGTCCGGTCGCCGGGCGCGTGCCCCAGGTACGCCGTCCACCCGAAGCGGTTGGCCGGGGGCGTCCAGACGAGCGCCCACTCGCCGTCGCGCTCGGCCCGCTGCACGGTGCGGTCGTCGAGCATCGGGTACACCAGCAGCTGGAACGCGACGGGCAGGCCCTCGTCGTGGGCGCGCTGCGCGGCGCCGGCCGCGAGGCCACCCCCTGCGCTGTCCCCGCCCACGGCGACCCGTTCCGGGTCGACGCCCAGGTCGACGGCGTGGTCGAGCACCCACGCGAGCACGGCCATGACGTCGTCGAGCGGGGCAGGAAACGGGTGCTCCGGCGCGAGCCGGTACTCGACGCTGACGACGAGGACGCCCTCGGCGGCGACGTCGGAGCAGAACGTGTCGCCGATGGCGACGGAGCCCATGACGTACCCGCCGCCGTGCACCCACACCAGCACACCGGACGGCCGGGACCGGTGCAGCGGGTGGTAGAGCTCGATCTCGACGTCCGGCCCGCCGACCGGGCCGGGCACAGCGCGCCGCTCCGTGCGGACGTCGGGACGCACCGCCCGGGGCGGCGACTGCCGCAGCAGCGGCAGCACCGCGCGATGCAGGATCATCGGCACGAACGCGAGCGGGCCCAGCAGGCGGCGGTCCGCCGCCGCGAGCGCGTCCCGCTGGCGCCGGACGACACGGGCCAGGGGCCGGGCGGCGGCGAGCACGCCGGACGCGACGGCGAGCCCGACGAGCCACGACGCGGACCGCCGGTGGCGGGAGGACTCAGACATCACGCCCCTTCCGACGCGCGGGCGTCCCGCCCGGTTCCCCCGTCCGTTCCCCCCGTTCGTGCCGGACGAGCGCGGGCCGGTCGGCGTGGTCGACGCGCACGACGACGTCCGCGCGCCGCTCGGGCTGTACCTCGCGGCGGTAGCGGCCGTACGCGGCGAGGGTCCACGCGTCGTCGAGCGGCGTGTTCCGCGTCTCCGTCGCGGGCCGCAGCGCCAGGTGCACCGCGAGGTCGACGTCGAGCCCCCGGCCCAGCGCGAGCGACCCGTCCAGCACGACGACGGTGCCCGGGGGCGCGTCCTCGGACGCGGCGCGCGTCGAGCGGCCGGTGTCCGGGTCGCGCAGGCTCGGCAGCCAGCTCCCGCGCGTCACCACCGAGCGCAGCACCTCCCGGTTGAGGCCGTCGACGTCGATCCACTCGTCCAGCAGCGCGTCGGCGTCCCGGCGGCCGCGCTCGAGCCGCAGCGACCGCGCGCGCAGGAAGTCCCGCACGCGCACCCGCGCCACCGGCCGGCCCGCCGCCCGGAGCGGCTCGACCAGCGCGTCCGCGAGCGCCTCCGGGCGCGTCGACGGGTGGCCGTCGACGAGCACCCGCACCGGGCCGCCGTCCTCCCGGCCGAGGACCCGGCCCACGACGTGCTCGACGACGCCGTCAGGGGTCACCGGCTCCACGCGCACCCGGTCATGCTGCCACCGCCCCGCACCGACTGTTCACCGAGCCTTCCTTTCGAGGTCCAGCGGTCTCGTATTTCGCCGTCACCTGCGCCCGGTGTGATTTCGATATCGCCAGTCGCGATACCTCACCGGGCCCGCCAGGGCCCGGCGTCCCCCCGAAAGGAACGCCCATGCGCGCCCGCGCTCTGCCCGCTCTGGGCCTGCTCGGCCTCGGCGCCGCCGTCGTCCTCGCAGGCTGCTCCGCCTCCGGCTCCGACGCCGCGGCCGTCGCGGCGTCCGACCCGGACGCCCCCATCACCTTCGCCACCACGCCGCTGGGCGACGACCCCGCCGCGGAGAACCCGATCGAGGCGTTCGCGGCCCTGGTCGAGTCCGAGACCGGCCGCGAGGTCGAGATCGTCGACGTGCCGGACTACACCGCGGTGGTCGAGGCCCTGCGCAACCACCACACCGACATCGGCTTCATGAGCGGCTTCCCGTCCGCGCTCGCCGTCAACACCGGCGAGGTCGACTCCCTCGTCGCGTGGCCCGGCAACGACGACCCGGTCTCGACGTGCCTCGTGCTCGACGACTCGCCGCTGCGGTCGTTCGACGACATCACGCCCGACACCGTGGTCGCGTTCGCCGACCCGGCGTCGTCGTCCGGCTACTTCATGCCGGTCGCGGCGCTGCACGACGCCGGCCTGGAGAAGGACGCCGACTACCAGGCCCTGTTCTCCGGCGGCCACGACATGAGCTTCACCGCCCTCAAGGAGGGGCAGGCGGACGTGGCGTGCACGTCGACGATCTTCCCCACCATGGCCGGCCAGGGCAGCGCGATGTTCCCGTTCGAGAAGGGCGAGACCCGCTCGATCGGCGAGAGCGCCTCGATGCCGGTGTCGGTCACCGTGCTCGCCGACCAGCAGCTCGCGGACGACAAGCGCGAGCTGCTGCTCGACGCGCTGCCCAAGATCTTCACGGAGGAGAACGCCGAGGCGCTCGGCCCCATGATGGAGGCGATGCAGGGCACCGACCCGATCCTCGAGCCGGACCCCGAGATCTTCCAGCCGTTCGTCGACATCGCGGCCGTCGCCGACGTCGACATCTCCGACCTCGGCGGGTCGTGAGCATCATGACGGCGACCGCCACCACGACGGGCACGACCACCACGACCACCACGACCACCGCGACGGGCGCGACGCTGCCGCTCGCGACCGTGCGGGGCCTGCAGGTCGCGTACGGCGACGGCCCGCTCGTGCTCGACGGCGTCGACCTCGACCTGTTCCCGGGCGAGCTCGTGGCGCTGCTGGGCTCGTCCGGCTCGGGCAAGTCCACGCTCATGAAGAGCCTGACCGGCTTCGCCCCGGTGAACGGCGGCACCGTCCGCGTCGCCGGCCACGACCTCACCAACCTGCGGCACGGCCAGCTGCGCAGGCTGCGCGCGCACGTCGGGCAGGTGTTCCAGCAGTTCAACCTGGTGGGCCGGCTGAGCGTGCTGACCAACGTGCTCACGGGCGGCCTGCACGACGCCGGTCCGCTCAACCTCGCCGGCGGCTTCAGCAGCGCGCACCGCAGGCTGGCTCTGGAGCTGCTCGACCGGGTCGGCATCGCGCACAAGGCGAACGACCAGGCCCGGACGCTCTCCGGCGGGCAGCAGCAGCGCGTCGCCATCGCCCGTGCGCTGATGCAGCGCCCCCGGCTCATCCTCGCCGACGAGCCCGTGGCGTCCCTCGACCCGAAGATGTCGCACGCCGTGCTCGACCTGCTGCACGACATCGCGCGCCAGGACGGGATCCCCGTGCTGGTCAGCCTGCACGTGCTGCCGCTCGCGCTCGAGCACTCCGACCGCATCGTCGGGCTGGCCCGCGGCGAGATGCTCGTCAGTGCCCCGACGACGGAGCTCGACGCCGACAGGCTCGGTGTCCTCTACGCGGGCGACGAGGACGACGAGGAGGGGGACGACCATGACGCTCACGTCGCCTGACGCCCGGCCCGCGGCCCGGCGCACGGAGAAGCCGCAGCTCGACCCGCGCGAGCGGGACCGGCTCGAGCACGCGTTCCGGGTGCCCCGCGCCCGGTTCATGCTGGGCGTGCCGATCGCGGTCGTCCTGCTGGTGTGGTCCTTCGTCGGCGCGGAGTTCAACTTCGCGAAGCTCGGCGAGGGCGCGGCCAACATGGGCGAGTTCCTCTCCCGGCTGTTCCCGCCCACCTGGGACAAGCTCGACGTCATCGTCGACCTGCTGATCGAGACGCTGCAGATGGCGATCGTGGGCACCGTGCTCGGCGCCGTGCTCTCCCTGGTCGTCGCGTTCGGCGCGGCGTCGAACATCGCCCCGAGGTGGCTGTACTACCCCACCCGCTGGGTCATGAACGTCATCCGGTCCCTGCCGGACCTCGTGTTCGCCCTGATGTTCGTCTCTGCCGTGGGCCTCGGCCCGTTCGCCGGCATCCTCGCCATGACCGTCGGCTCCATCGGGTCGATCGGCAAGGTCTTCGCCGAGGCCATGGAGTCCGTCGACCGGGGCCCCGTCACCGCCATGGAGGCGGTCGGGGCGTCCCGGCGCCAGGTCGTGCAGTACGGCGTCCTGCCCCAGGCCGCGCCGCTGCTCGTGTCGTACACGCTGCTGCTGTTCGAGGGCAACGTGCGCGGCGCCACGATCCTCGGCATGGTCGGCGCCGGCGGCATCGGCCTGGAGCTCACCACCGCCATGAAGATGTACGACTACGGGCACCTGTCCGCGATCGTCATCTGCATCATCGTGCTGGTCACGGTCGTCGACCAGGCCAGCGCCGTCATCCGAAGGAAGATCACGTGACCGTCACCGACAGCCCCCTCGACCTGCCCGTCGCCCTCCCGGCCGTACCGCTCAGCGCGCCCGTCAACCTCCGCGACCTCGGCGGCGTGCCCGTCGCCGGCGGCTCCGTCCGCGAAGGCTTCGCGATCCGCGCCGACGACCTGTCGATCGTGACCCCCGAGGTCGCGGACGCCCTGGTGGAGCGCGGCCTGCGCGCCGTCATCGACCTCCGCTCGGCCGACGAGGTCGGCGTCACCGGCCGCGGGCCGCTCGGCGCGCAGGCGGCGGTGACCTACCACCACGTGCCGTTCATGGCGAACATCGGTCAGGCGGCGGACGACGCCGAGCACGTCCCGGGGGACGCCACCGACCTGCTGGACCAGAGCCGGTTCGGCCGCCTGTACCTGCGCATGTTCGAGGGCGCGGCGCCGCAGGTGGTCACGGCGCTGGCGATCGTCGCGCACGCCCCGGGCACGGTCGCGTTCCACTGCGCCGCCGGCCAGGACCGCACCGGGGTGCTTGCCGCGTCCCTGCTGCTGGCCCTCGGGGCCGAGCAGGATGACGTCGTGGCCGACTACGCCCGCACGGGCGAGAACTCGGCCGCGATCATGGCGCGCATCGCGCCCGTGATGCGCCCCCTGATGCGCCGGTTCGGGCTCGACCTCGACGAGGCCGCACGGGCCGCCGTCCGGCCGGAGTTCTCGCCGGAGCCGATGCGCGAGCTCATCTCGGTGCTCACCGAGCGGCACGGCGACCCGCTGGCGCCGCTCCGCGCGGCGGGCCTCACCGACGGGCTGATCGCCCGGCTGCGCGAGCGCGCGCTGGGCGAGCCGGACGGTGCGGCGGGCCGCGCGTGACGACGCTCCCCTCGGAGGGTCCCGGGGTCGCGGCCGAGCGCCGCGGCCCCGGTCGTCGTCCCGGCCGGCCCCGGGCCGAGGGCCACGACGAGCGCATCCTCGCCTCCGCCGTCGCGATCATCGGCCGCGGCGAGGAGGTCACCGTCAACCGCCTCGTCGAGGAGAGCGGCGTCAGCCGCGCCGCGATCTACCGGCGCTGGCCCAGCACCACCGACCTCGTCGCCGCGGCCCTCGACCACGGGCGCGAGCCGTACGTCATCCCGCTCGACGGCGACCTGCTCGAGAACCTCCTCGCCGCCCTCACGCCCGCCGCCGCGGCCGCCGGCCGGGACTACCCGGAGGAGCGGTTCCGTCTCCGGATCCGCCTCGCGATGACGGACCGCAAGCTCGCGCAGGCGTACTGGCGCTCCCACGTCGCGCGCCGGCGCGGCGCCATGGTCGCGCTGCTCCGCGCCGGGATCGACCGGGGCGAGCTGCACCCCGACCTCGACGTCGACGCATGCATCGACCTGCTCAACGGCGTCTTCTACTACCAGTACGTGGTGCGCGGCGTGCGCCTCGACGCCCCCGACGCCGTCGCCCGCTGCCGGGAGGCGGTGCGCGTCGCCTGGCGGGGGATGCAGGTCGACCCGGGCTGACCGCGACCGGGCGTCAGCGCGCGTGCTCCACGCAGCGGGTGGCCGCGGGCCGCACCTCCAGCCGAGCGTCGGGGATGGGGCGGCCGCACACCTCGCACACGCCGTAGGTCCCGTCGGCGACGCGGTCGAGCGCGGCGAGCAGCTCGTCACGCTCGCGCTCCGCCTCGGCCGCGAGAGCCGCCGCCTGCTGCCGCTCCCAGGCGAGGGTCGTGCCCTCCGGGTCGTGCTCGTCGTCGACGTTGGCGTCCCGCGCCGACTCGACGATGCCCTCGACGGCGCCGCGCTGCGCCGCGAGCCGCTCCTGCACGGCGGCGAGCCGCGCCCGCAGCCGCTGCTCGGCGTCGCCCGCGCGGCCGTCCGTGCGATGCGTCATCCCTGCAGTCTCCCCCGGCGCCGAATGTTCGGCGGCCCGTCATCGACAGGCCACCGGACCACCCCCGGGGTGGTCATCCCGCCTTCCTAGCGTCCGCGGCGACCGGCCAGGAACGGGCCGGCCCCGACCTCGGAGGGACCACCATGACCGCACGCCGCCGCACCCTGCTCGCCCCGCCGGGGACGCGCACCGTCCCCGCCACCCTGGCGTTCGCCGTCGCCGCCGGGGTGACCGTCGCCTCGCTCGCGGCGACCGCCGTCGCGCCGCCCGTCGCGGACGCCGCGCCCCTGGCCGCGGAGCCCGGCGACGTCGCCTACGCGGAGGACTTCGACGACGTCGCCGACGGCGCGCTGCCCGAGGGGTGGGCCGCCGCGGCCGGTGACTGGTCGGTGCGCGACGGCCGCCTCGTGGGCGAGCCGTCGACGATCGGGCGCGTGACGTTCGGCCCGCACCTGGAGAACTACCGCCTGGAGGCGACCGTCCGCTTCGAGGCGGTCAACAACGCGGCCCGCTGGCTCGCGCCCGTCCTCGACATCGCGCCCTCCGGGTCGGCGCCCTGGTGGCAGGCCGCGATGCGCTCCACCACGACGGCGACGAACGGCCTCGAGCTGGCCGAGCGCACCACCGGGAACACCTGGAACGTGCCGTCCACCGCGGCCGCGCCGTCCGACGCCGGGGTCGGCAAGGACGTGCAGATCGCGGTCGAGGTGCAGGGCAACCACGCCACGTGGATCTACGACGGCCAGGAGGCGCTCGAGGGCCGCATCGGCCGCACGACCGACGGCGTGCTCGGCTTCTCCGCCGACGGCGCCCGCGTCAGCATCGACGACGTCGTCGTCACGGAGCTGCCGCCGCGGCCGGTGGTGAACGAGCCCGGCGAGCTGCCCGTCACGGCGGCGCACCGCGGCTACTCAGCGGTCAACCCCGAGAACACGCTCGCCGCGTACGCCGCGGCGATGAAGGCCGGCGCCGAGTACGTCGAGATCGACGTGCACACCACCGCCGACGACGTCCCCGTCGTCATCCACGACCAGACCGTGGACCGCACCACCGACGGCACGGGCGACGTCGAGCTCCTGCAGTCGTCGTACGTGGGCGGCGTCGACGCGGGGTCGTGGTTCAGCCCCGCGTTCACCGGGGAGAGGGTGCCGACGTTCGCGCAGGTGCTCGACCTCATGGGCACCGGCAGCTCCGACCTGCTGCTGGAGATCAAGGGGCCGGAGACCCGCGAGGAGGTGCACCGCACGGTCGACATGATCCTCGAGGCCGGGCTGGAGGACCGGGTGGTGCTGCAGTCGTTCGACGAGAAGGCCCTGGAGTACGCGTACGAGCGGGCGCCGCAGATCCCGCTGGGCCTGCTGCGCGGCACCCTCGACGCCGACCCCGTCGCCACGGCGGAGCGCCTGCACGCCGCGTACTACAACCCGTCGGGCGCGGCGCTGTCGACCCGGCCGTCCGTCGTCGAGGACCTCAACGCCGCCGGCGTCGGCGTCTTCGTGTGGACGGTCGACGCCGCCGCCGACTGGTCGCGGTTCACCGACCTCGGCGTCGAGGGCATGATCACCAACCGCCCCGGCGCGTTCATCGGCTGGAAGGCGGCGCAGGAGCAGACCGACCCGGAGCCCGAGGCCGGCCCGGGGCTGCTCGCGCGGCTCGCCGACCTGGACCTGTCCACCGGCCAGGCGCAGCAGCTGTTCTCCGCCCTCGCCCGCGAGGACTGGGATCGGCTGGAGCGCGTCGTGACCAAGCACGTCGACGACGCCGAGCAGCGCGACGCCCTGCTCGCGGAGATCGCCGAGCTGCGCGGCTGATCCACCACCCGCTGGTTGAGCCTGTCGAAACCCGGTACCCGCTGGTTGAGCTTGTCGAAACCATGCACCGGGTTTCGACAGGCTCAACCAGCGGCGGGCGGGTTTCGACAGCCTCAACCAGCGAGGGCGTGGTGGGTCCAGCGGCCCGCGACGAGCGTGCCGGCGACGGGTACGGCGCGCAGCGCGTCGGCGAGGTCGGCGGGGTCGTCGTGCGCCGCGGGCAGCGCGAGCGGGTCGACGTCGAGCACGGCGAGGTCGGCGGGGCCGCCGACGGCGAGGTCCAGCGAGCGACCATCGACGGACGCCTCGAGCCCGGCGCGGACGTCGATCCGCTGCTCGGGGTGCCACGGCTCGCGGCCGTCGCGGGAGCGGGTGACGGCCGCCGCGAGCGCCGTCCACGGGTCGAGGGGCGCGACGGGCGCATCGGAACCGAGGGTCAGCGGCACCCCGGCGGCCCGCAGCTCGGCCAGCGGGAACGCGCGGGCGGTGCGGCCGGGCCAGAGCTCCTCGGCGACGTCGCGGTCGTCCATCGCGTGCTCGGGCTGCACGCTCGCGGTGACGCCCAGCGCGGCGAACCGCGCGACGTCGTCCGCGCGCAGCAGCTGCGCGTGCTCCACCGAGCCGCGCGCTCCGGAGGCCTCGAACGCGTCCAGCGCCAGGGCGTTCGCGCGGTCGCCGATGGCGTGGATCGCGCACCGCAGCCCGGCGGCGTGCGCGCGGTTCATGAGGGGCACGAGGTGGTCGGTCGCCACGTTGAGCACGCCGTGCGCGTCCGGGCCGACCGCCCCGGCGTACGCGTCGAAGCAGTACGCGGTGAGCGTGTTGAGCGAGCCGTCGCTGATCACCTTGAGCGGCCCCTGCGTCACGAGGTCCGAGCCGACCGGGTCCCCGAGCGGGTCGCCGTCGCGCAGCCCGGCGGCGAGCACCCCGTCCAGGTGCTGCTCCCACACCGCCGCGCGCACGCGCAGCCCGTCCCAGCCGCCCGCCACCCGTCGCCGCCAGGCGGCCAGGTTGTCCGCCACCTCGAAGTCCACGACGCCGACGACGCCGCGCGCGGCGGCGGCGCGGGCGGCGTCCGCCACCAGGGCGTCGGCGACGGCGTCGCCCACCGTGACGATGCGCGGGCTCGCGGGCATCCACTCCTCCTCGCGCAGCAGCCCCGTGGGGTGCTCCGCGATGCCGAGGAAGCGCAGGCCCGCCGACGAGGCCCACGCGCTGTGCAGGTCCCCGGACAGCAGCACCACGGGGACGTCGCCGGCGACCTCGTCGAGCACCGCGGCGGTGGGGTCGTCCGGCCACGTGGCCCACCGGAACCCGTAGCCCACGAGCGGCGTGCCGCCGGTCGGCGGGGCGGCCAGGTCGAGGCGGTCGCGCACCAGGGCCGCGGCGTGCGCGGCGCTCGTCGCGGCCGACACGTCGAGCCGCTGGCGCACCATCGCCCACTGCGTGAGGTGGGTGTGCGCGTCCCACAGTCCCGGCACCACCGTGCGACCGTCGACGTCCACGACCTCCGCCGGTCGAGCCCGTCGAGACCCGCCGACAGGCTCGACCCGCGAGGGGGTCGCGGCGGCGATCCGGCCGTCGTCGAGCAGGACGTCGACGGGCCGGTCGGGGCGGCCCGCGAGGCGGGCGTTCGTCAGGAGCAGCGCGGGCACGGGGCCACGGTAGACGGCGCCGGCGCCCGGCGGGACGAGCGTCGGGCTACGCGCGCATCGCCGCGCGCCGTCGCGCATGGAGCCGGTCGCGCTCGTCCTCGTCGTGAGCGGAGCGGTCGAGCCGGTGCGGCAGCCCGTGCGCGGCGGTCCAGGCCCGCCACCGGGCGTGCGTCGGGGGGACGTCGGGGTGGTCCAGGACGTCGAGGAGCCACGCCGCCCGAACCCCGGTCCCCGCCTCCTGGGCGTCCAGGGCCGCCGTCAGCCCGGCACGCAGGCGGGGCCCGTCCAGGCGCAGCGCGAGGCGCGAGTAGTAGCGGTCGTACTCCTCGTGGCGACGGTGGACCACGCCGAGGAGCAGCTCGACGAGCTCGCCCTCGAACGGAGCGAGGACGGACGCACGGCACAGGTCGCGCAGCAGGTTCTGCTTGAGGTTCCACACCGCGTACGGGGGGAGGCCGGGCGGCAGGTACACGGCGGTCGGGTGCTCGTTCTCCCAGCGCAGCCACGTGATCTGCTCCTCCGTGACGCCCGGGTCGCCCCCGTAGCCGACGTGGCCGTCGAGCGCCCGCAGCACCCGGAGCACCTCCGCCTCGCTCGGGGCCGCTCCGGCCGCCCGCCGTCCCGCCGTGCCGTGACCTGCCACGACGCGCGGGTCAGGCGCCGCCGGCGGCGTGGACGCGCAACGCCTCGACGACAAGCGCGTGGTCGTCGGCCTGCGCCAGCCCGGACACGGTGACGACGCCGACGATCCCCACACCGTCCACGCGCACGGGGAACGCGCCGCCGTGCGCGGCGAACTCCTGCAGCGGCAGCTGGTGCTTGGCGTTGAAGTCCTCGCCCTTGGCGCGTGCGCGCAGGCCGGTGAGGTACGACGACGCGCCGAACCGCTCCACCACGCGCACCTTGCGCTGCACCCAGGTGTCGTTGTCCGGCGTGGTGCCCTCGCGCGCCGCGTGGAACACCTGCTGCGGGCCCTTGCGCACGTCGACCGTCACGGCCAGGCCGCGCTCGGTGGCGAGCTCGACGAGCAGGCAGCCGAGCTGCCACGCGTCGTCGTGCGTGAACCGGCCGAGCACGAGCTCGCGCTCCTGCTGCTCGACCTCGGCGACCAGGGCTGCGACGTCCTCGGTGGTGTCTCTCACGGGCCCAGCGTGCCACGCGCGAGACTCGCCGTGGCGGTACCGTCGCCCGCGTGACCCGACTGGTGCTCGTCCACGGCCGTGACCTCGACGGACGCGACCCGGAGGCGCTGGAGGCGCAGTGGCTCGGCGCGCTGGGCGCGGGGCTCGCCGCGGCCGGGTCGCCGCTGCGGCCCACGGACGCCGACGCGTCGTTCGTCTACTACGGCGACACCCTGGAGCGCCTGGTGGACGGCGGCACGCCGCCCCCGGTGACGGTGCACGCGCTGGCCGCCGACCCCGCGGCGCTCCCCCGGCTCGTGGGCGCGCTGCCCGACGGCGAGCTACGGTTCCTGCTCGACGTCGCGCGCGAGGTGCTCGCGGGCGCCGGGCACCGGCCCGGCGTCGCGCCGCCCGCCGTCGCCGAGGGCGTCGTCGGGGACGCGCTGGTCGAGGCCGCCGTCGCGGCGCTGGCGCTCGTGGACCGGTACGTGCCCGGCGTGAGCGCCGCCGTCCTGCTCACGCTGACCCGGGACGTGTACGCCTACCTGCACGACGACGCCGTCCGGGCGGTGATCGACGCGGGCCTTGCCGAGGCGCTGTCCGCCGTCCCGGCCGGCGAGCCCGCCGTCGTCGTCGCGCACTCCCTCGGCAGCGTCGTCGCGTACTCGGTGCTCGGCGCGCGCACCGGCGGCCCGGACGTGCCGCTGCTCCTCACGCCGGGCTCGCCGCTCGGCATCCGCGCGATCCGTGAGGCGCTGGTGGCGCGGGCCCCGCTCGCCTCCCCCGCGCGCGTCAGGCGCTGGGTGAGCCCCCGCGACCCGCGCGACCTGCTCGCGCTGCACGACCTCACGCCCGACGTCTTCCCCCTGCCGGCCGGGTCGCCGACGATCGAGGCGCTGCGCGTGACGAACCGGGCTCCGGGGTACCACGCCGCCGCGTACCGGCTCGACGACGGCGCGTGGGCCGGCTACCTCGCGCTGCCGGAGGTCGCCCGGCCGGTCGGCGAGGCGCTGACGTAGTCGTCCCGCTGGTCGAGCCTGTCGAGACCCGGGCCCTGGATCTCGACGGGCTCGATCACCGAGCTCGCCAGCCGGGCAGCACCCGCTCCAGCGCGTCGACGAGCTCGATCGAGCTGCCGTCCTTGCCGCCCGCGCCCAGGATCATCGGCGGCCGCTGCGGCGCGACGCGCGCCCCGCGCACCCGGTCGAGCACGGTCAGCGGCGCGGTGAGCACGTAGAACGCGCCGTCGGTCGTGACGGCGGCCGTGCGGTCGGTGCGCAGGTACCAGCCCCGCAGCGACGTGCGCGCCGTCCCGCGGCCCCCGTAGCCCTTGACCTGCAGCGGCTCGGGCTCCAGCCCGGCGTCCGCGGCGGCGCTGACGAACTCGCGCAGCAGCGCCTCCGCCTCCGTGTGCTCGGCGTCCTGCCGCGCGCGCAGCCGTTCCGCCTGCACGCGTGCCGCCTCCGTGCGCTGCGCCGCCCAGTCGTCGCTCACCGGGGCATCCTCCCACCCGCCGAGTTGTCAGGGTGTGCGTCGGCCTCAGAGCTCTCGCTCGGCGTAGGCGACGAGGGCGTCGCGCACGAACACAGCCCCCTCGGCGCCGCCGTAGTTCTTCGCGAACCGCGGGTCGGCCACGTACATCTCGGCCAGGCCGACGACGTACTCCTTGGTCGGCCGCCCGTGCTCCGACCCGGGCGTGCCGGGGATGCTCCCGAGCCAGTCGGCGTGCCGCGCCGCGAGCGCCTGCGCCTCGTCGGACTTGGGGTCGACGCCGGAGTCCGCGGCGCGGCCCCACGCCTCCCCCAGCTCGCGGGTGCGCGCCTGCCACTCCTTCTGCCCGTCGGGGCCGAGCCCGCGCCACCACGCGTCGCTCGTCGCGTACGCGTCGGCGCCCCAGCGCTCGGTCACCTCCTGCTCGTGCTGCGTGTGGTCGAAGCCGTCCAGCATGTCCTCGGCCATGAGCCGTTCTCCCTTCTCGATGGCGGTCATGGTCCGTTCCACGGTCGCGATCATGCGTGCCAGCCGGTCCTGCTCGGCGCGCAGCTGGTCGAGGTGGCGGCGCAGCGCGCCGGCCTCGTCCGCCTGCTCGTCGAGCACCCTGCCGACGTCGGTCAGCGGCAGGCCCAGGTCGCGCAGCAGCAGGATGCGCTGCAGGCGCCGGACCGCCGCGTCGTCGTACTGGCGCAGCCCGCCGGGCCCGGTGCCCGACGGCGGCAGCAGGCCGATCTGGTCGTAGTGGCGCAGCGTGCGGCTGCTGACGCCGGCGAGCCGGGCGACGTCCTGGATGGAACGGGTCATGACTCCGACGGTAGAGGTTGACGCAGCGTCAACCGCAAGACGGTGGATGAGGGCATTCACATCCGCATCTCATGCGGAGGTCACCGACCGCCCGGACGATCGTCGTCATGAGCAACCGCACCGCACGCCGCCTCGCCGTCCCCACCGCCCTCGCCCTGACGCTGGGCCTCACCCTCACCGCCTGCGCCGATGACGCGGGCGACGGCGCCGCGCCCACGGGCGAGGCCACGACGTCCGCGTCCGACGACGGCGCCACCAGCCCGGCGACCGACGACACGACCGACGACGGCGCGTCGCCCAGCGCCTCCGCCGCGCCGGAGCACCGCACGGCCGCCGGGCTGCTGGCGATCGCCACCGCGGAGAAGAAGGCGGGCGGCACCGCCTTCGCCATCGACGACCCGGACCGCGACACCACGTGGGAGGTCGACGTCGCGACCGGGAAGATCAGCGTCGAGGTCGAGGTGAGCGCCGACGGCACCGAGGTGGTCGGCACGCGGGACGACGACCTCGACGCCGACGACCGGCGCGCGCTGGCCGACGCGAGGTTCTCCATCAGCCAGGCGATCGAGCGCACGGTGGCGAAGACCGGGGGCGACCTCGACGACGCCGAGCTCGACGAGGACGACGGCCGGTACCACTGGTCGGTCACGGTGCTCGTGGACGGCGTGGAGACCGACTACCGCGTCGGCACCCAGGACGGCAAGGTCACCGAGGAGCCCGCGGACGACTGACCGAGCCGACGGCGTCGCCCCGGGCACGTCGAATCACCCGCGGCATCACCCGGCCGCCCGTTGACCCGCCCGGACGCCGGTGGGTCACTGGAGGTATGGCCCGCTCGGTGGACACCGACTATCTGGTCGTCGGCGCGGGGGCGGTCGGGATGGCGTTCGTCGACGCGCTCGTCGAGCACGACCCGACCGCGCACGCGACCCTCGTCGACCGGCGCACGGCGCCGGGCGGGCACTGGCGGGACGCGTACCCGTTCGTGCGCCTGCACCAGGCGTCGCAGTTCTACGGCGTCGCGTCCACCCGCCTCGGCACGGGGCGCCTGCAGGAGTCGGGCCCGGAAGCGGGGCTGGCCGAGCGCGCCACCGGCCCCGAGATCTGCGACTACTACGCGGCGGTGCTCGCCGAGCGGCTGCTGCCGACCGGGCGCGTGGAGCTGCTCGGCGGTGTCGAGTACCGCGACGGTCTGCTCGTCGACCTCACGTCGGGGGACGTCGTCGAGCCGCGCGTGCGCCGGCGGGTGGTCGACGCCCGCTACCTCGCCCCCTCCATCCCCGCCGTGGGCCCACCGCCGTTCGACGTCGACGACGACGCCCGGGTGGTGCCCGCGGGCGCGCTGCCCGACGCGGGGGACGCCGCCGCGTTCGTCGTCGCCGGGTCCGGCAAGACGGCGACCGATGCCGTCGTGTGGCTCCTCGGGCACGGCGTGGACCCGGACGCCATCCAGTGGGTGCGGCCGCGGGACCCGTGGATGCTGGACCGCGCCGTCGTCCAGCCCGACCCGGCGGTCTTCCTGGGGATGGCGGGGACGCTGATGGCCGCCGCCTGCGACGCCTCGTCGGCGGACGACCTCTTCCTCCGCCTCGAGGACGCCGGCGTCATGACGCGGATCGACCCGGACGTCATGCCGAGCATGGCCCGCACGCCGACGCTCGGGCGCTGGGAGCTCGAGCTGCTGCGGTCGGTGACGCGCGTCGTGCGCGGTGGCCACCTGCGCCGGGTCTCGTCCGGCCGGCTGGTGCTCGACGCCGGCGACGTCGCGGTGCCGCAGGGCGCGGTCGTGGTGCACTGCGCGGCGTACGGGCTGCAGCTGCGCCCGGCCCTGCCGATCTGGGGCGAGCGGCTCACCCTGCAGTCGGTGCGGGCCGGTTTCCCGCCGTTCTGCGCGGCCCTGGTCGGCTACGTCGAGGCCCACCGCCACGACCGGCCCGACGCCGAGAAGAACGCCCTGTGCCCACCGACGCCGTACTGGAGCACGCCCGCCGACTGGGCGGCCATGCAGGGCCGCGGGGCGCGCGCCGCCGCCAGCTTCATGGCCGACCCGGACGTCGCCGCATGGGCGCACTCCGTGCTGCTCAACCCCGCGGGCGTGCCGCCCGAGCAGGCCGGGCGGCCCGAGGTGCGCGCCGCCGTCGCGCGGTACCTCGAGCACGCCCCCGCGGGTATCGCCGGGCTGGAGCGGATCGGCCGGGACGCCGGCGTCCCGGTGTGACGGTCTCCCGCCCGGGCAGCGTCAGCCCGCCAGCACCTCGCGCAGCCGGGCCGCGAACGCCGCCGGGTCGTTGCCCGGCGACCACTCGTTGGCCGCGAACCCGCCGTGGTCGCCGGGGAACGTGATCACCTCGACCCCCAGCGCGGCGGCGAGCGCCTCTCCCCCGCGGCGCGGCATCGTGCCCGGGTTCAGCTCGCCGACGGCGGGCACCAGCCGCACGGAGGTGGCGCGCAGGGCCTCGAGGTCCGGCTCGAACCAGGGCAGCGCCCGCATGTTGCCGTCGAGCAGCAGGTCGCCGCGCGAGCCGTCGTCCTCGGTCGGCAGGCCGAACGCCGCCGGGTCGGGGGCGGGCTGCGTCAGGTAGTCCTCGGTGAGCGGCGCGCCCTGCATGGAGAGCTGGATGAACTTGGCCATCGCCGGGCCGAACCCGTCGCGCTCGTAGGTCGCCACGATGTCCTGGGTGACCTTGCGCTGCACCTCGCGGTCCTCCAGCAGCGCCCACAGCGGCGGCTCGTGCGCGACGACGGTGCCCAGCTCGTCCGGGTGCGCCACGACCCACGGCAGCACGTTCACGGCCCCGCCGCTGGAGGCGAAGACGTCGACCGGGCCGTCGCCGACCAGCTCGCGGGCCGCCCGCGCCACGCGGTGGAAGTCATCGGCGTGCAGCTCCACCGACACCTCGCCGTCCGGGGCGAGCGTGCTGCGCTCGGTGCCGCGCGGGTCGTAGGTGATCACGGCCCGGTCGTCGAGGTGGTCGAGCAGCTGGGTGAATCCCGACGCCGCCATCGGCGAGCCCAGCACGAACAGCGGCGGGTGGCCGCCGGGCGCGCCCGGCCGGCGCACGTCGTAGGTGAGGACGGCGCCGGGCACGTCCAGGGTGTGGGTGCTGAGCTCGCTCATGGGGCCTCCGTCGGCCGGGTAGGGATGTCCATCGTCTACGGAGGGAACGACACAGCACCAGCCCGAAACTCATCGGCGTCCGAAGGTCCCGACGGTGGCGCACCACGCCCGTCCTGGGAGCCTGCCCCCAGGACCACGCCGTCCACAGGCTCGCGCCGGCCACCCCCGTCGCGGCCGCAGCCCCGGCCAGGCTCGGCCACGACGCCCGCTCCGGGGCGTCCGGACCCGAGGAGCCGCAATGTCCGTCGCGACGACGCCACCGTCCCCCACACCACCGCGCACGCCACCAGCGGTGCCCCCGGCACCGCCGCCCGACCCGGCCCGGTTCGTCCCGCCCGACCTCGTCGACCTGCGCACCGCCTGGACCCGGGAGCGCGCGCTCGCGACCAGGCCAGGCGCACCGCACCACGGCGGCCGCGCCGGTGGGTGCCGGGGCCGGCACGGCCGGCTGCTCGATGACGGGCTCGACGTCCTGCTCGAGCCCGTGCTCGCCGGCTCGACGACGCCGGGCTTCTACCCGTTCGTCGCCCTCGACGAGCGCACCGCCGCCGGGCTGCTGGAGCGCCTCGACGAGGTGGAGCTCGAGACCGAGCGGCAGAACCTCGGCCCGACGCTCGGCGCGGTGCTGCGGGCCGTCGTGCGGCACCCGGGCCGCGTGCGCGCCCAGGGGTACGTCGTCGGGCCGCTGCGCTGCGACGAGCGGGTCACCGTGACCGGGGTGCTGCTCCGCGCCGGACGCGACCTGCACCTCGGCCCGCGGGACGGCCCCGGGCGCGGGCGCGCCGACGTGGTGCGCGCCCTCGCCGACGTCGGCATCGAGGACATGCACGCGCCGCCCGACGAGGTCGCGCCCTGGCGCGGCCGCCTCCCCGACCGTGGCGTGCCCGGCGGGGCGGGAAGCGGGGCGGACGACGAGCCGTGGTGGCGCGTCTGGTGGGACTGACCCGACGGCACCAGGCCCTGTGGATAACCTCGGCCCGCCTGCACCCGCCGCCGTTAGCGTCGTGCCCGCGCCACGGCGCAGCCACGGACGGATCCGACGACGGACAGGGACGGGATGACCCAGCTCGACCTCGACACCACGACCCTCGCGGCGGCGGGAGCCGACCTGCGCGGCGGCGCCACGGCGCTCACCGGTGCCCGCACCGGCGCGCTGGCCGCGGCCGCGGCTCCCGCCGCGACCGGCGACGCCAGCCTGTCGGCCGCCCTGGAGGACCTCGGTGCGGCGTGGCGCTCCACCCACGAGTCGCTCGTCGGGGCGCTCGAGTCCGTCGCCGCGGGTCTCGCCCGGGCGGCGGAGGCCTTCGACGGCGCGGAGCGCGGGACGGCGCACGACCTGGCGGCGCTGCTGGGCTCCGCCGGCACCGCGGACCGGTCGTGAGCACCGTCGTGCGGTCCGGCGGCGCGTCGGGTGGCGCGTCGGGTGGCGGCCTCGACGGGGACCTCTGCCCCCTGACGGGCAGCCCGCCTGCGCTGGTCGACGCCGCCGACGCCGCGGCGCGCGCCGCGGAACGGCTCGCGCACGTGCGCGTGACGCTGCTGCGGGTGCGCGCGACGCTCGACGGCCAGCGCAGCACCGCCGTCGAGCGGGCGCGGGAGCGGGTCACCACCCTGGCCGACGACGCCCGCGCGAGCGGCGGCATGCTCGAGGCATCCGCAGGCACGCTGCGCCGGCACGCGGTCGCGCTCGGGGAGGCGCAGCTCGCGGCGGAGCGGGCGCTCGCGGACCGGGCGGAGGCCCTCGGGCGCGAGGCCCGGTGGCGGGCGGAAGCGGACGAGGCCCGGCGTTCCACGTGGAACATCCCCGGGGTCGAGGCGCTGGGAGGCGCGCCCCTCGTCTGGCCGGGGACGGTGCCGCCGCTCGGCGGGCCGGGGCAGGCACACCATCGCCTGGCCGCGGCGGAGCGGGCGGCCGCCGCGGCGCGCGCGGAGGTCGTGGCGGCCGAGGCACGCTGGCGCGCCGCACGGGACGCCAAAGCCGAGGCGTCTCGCCGGGCGGCGGCCGCCCTCGCGGCACTGGCGGACGTCCGCGCGGTCCGGGCGGTCACGGCCGCCGGTGCCGACCCGGCCGCCCTCGTGGCCTCCGGGAACGCCGCGCGGCAGGTCGCCGCGCTGCTGCCCCGCGCCGGGTCCGGCGGGGACGACGCGGCCCGGCGCGAGCTGCGCGAGGACGTCCGCCGCGTCCTGACCGCGCACGCCGACGACCCCGCGTTCTGGGCCGTCTTCTGGGACACGGCGTCGCCGCAGGACCTCTACCTGGCGCTCGGGCCGTCCTACGTCGACCCGACGCGGCCCGTCTCCGCGGAGCTGCACGGCGCGCTGAGCCAGGGAACGGCCGACTGGGCCCGCACGGCGTCGGACGACGAGCTGCGGGAGTTCGGGCACGGCGTCGTCGCCGGAGTGGGCGACTGGCCGCTCGGCCTGGCCGAGCGTTCGCAGCTCGCGGCAGCGCTCCTGCCCGCCGGCCTCCCGGCGGCCGCGCACGCCGCGGCCGGCGACGCGCTCGACGCGAGGTGGTGGGTCCGCGCGGACGAGGAGGCCCGCGGCGCGGGTACGGCCGGGGCACCGGGCGACCTCGCGGGCGACGCGCTCGTCGACGCGACGCTCACCGCCCCGCTCGCCGCGGCCGTCCTGGCGGGGTACGCGCGGCACCCGCGGCTCGCGCTCGACCGGCTCGCCCCCGCGAGCGACGGGCAGGGCGCGCGTGCCGTCCGCCGCTGGTTCGGCTGGGCCCCGCGGGACGGCTGGCCCGACGGCGGCAGGGCCGCCGCCGGCGCGCTCGCCGCGGCCGTCGATGAGGGGACGTCGTCTCCCCACCAGGCGGACCAGCGGCGCGCCACGATGCTGGTCTCGCGGGCGACGAAGGAGCTGCCGTCCGGGCTCCTGTCCGGGCCGACGCTGGACGACCGCGCCAGCGCGGACATCGCCCGCGCGTACGAGCCGTACCTGCCGAGCATGGGCGACGACGCCCGCGAGCAGAAGGACGGGGACACGTCGACCAGCCGTGCGTCCGGGCCCGCTCCCGGGATCGACGACACGTACCGGCTCACCACCCACGCGGACCTGTGGCCCGCCGTGCCACAGCCGGAGCTGGACGCCTTCGCGCTGCGCGACGTGATCGCCGCGACGTCCCGCACCCCCGGCGCGGCGGACGCCTGGCTCGGCGCCACCGACCGCTACACGGCGTCGATGGTCGAGCTCGCGGCGACGGCGGCCGACGGCGGCTCCGCGGCCCGGCTCGGCCTCGCGCAGGACGCGATCAGCGACGTCGGCGCCGTCGCGGGGTCGATGCGGGCGGAGCTCCTCGACGCGGCCTACGACCGGGTGGAGACGCGCGAGCAGGTGATCGCGCTGGCCAGCGGCGCGCTCGGGATCGGCACCCTCGGGCGCAGCACGGCCGAGGCGGTCGGTGCCACCGCCGCGACGCAGGGGCTGGCCTTCCTCGACACGAGGGGCCCGATCGTCGAGGCGCGAGCCGCGCTCGGCGAGGTGAAGGAGCAGACGTTCGTGCGATACGGCACGACGATGCACGACCTCCTGGTCGCACACGACATCGACCGGGGCATCCCGGCCGAGGAGGCGATCACCGCCCACCGAGGGATCGACCCCGAGTACGAGGACGAGACGCTCTCCACCCTGTTCGACGAGACCTTCGAGGCCATGTCCGAAACCCCCCGCACGGAGGACCGATGAGCACCGTCCTGAGGCGCGTCTTCGCCAACCCGCAGGTCACGCCCGGCCTCCTGATCGCCCTCCTCGCGGTGGGCACGTACGCGTGGTTCGCCTGGGGCAAGGCGCTCGTGGCCGACCTGCGCAACGACTGGCAGATCGACCGCGCCATGCACTGGACCCCCGAGCCGTGGGCGCTCACCGCCGACGAGTTCCCCGGCCACGACGCCGTGGAGCTGACGGTGGACCGCGCGTTCGTCTCCCGCTGGCACAAACCCGACTGGGCCCTCGAGGCGAGCATGGTCCCGGGGCTGGACCTGCTGTTCTACACCACGGGTCCGGTCGGCACCGAGGGGGACTGGCGGGACGACGGCACCTTCTCCTACGACAGGCGGACGACCGACGCGGTCGCGGGGACGCGGGTGGACGGCGTCGACGTCCTCACCTACGTCAGCGCGCCCGAGGGCCCGTCGTACGCGACACCGCAGGGCGCCGCGCTCCCCTGGGCCCTGCGGGACACCGCGCTGGACGCGCCGGTGCGTCTCCTCGACACGGAGTACCCGGTCTACGCCGACCCGTTCGCGGACGAGACGCTGCTCTCGGTCGCCTACGTCGGGCACCGGCCGTCGGAGCAGGAGAGGTTCGAAGATCGCGCCGAGGCCTTCGACGCGGGCGGGCCCGGCTACTTCGGCCTGGTGGCGCACCACCGGGACGCGGCGGGGGTCGAGCGCACCACGACGACCGTCGCCGCGGTCGTGGAGGGCGCGCTCGTCGTCGTGGGCGTCGTCGTGCCCGACGGCGCGGAGCCGTCGCCGGACCTCGAGCCGGCGCTGCTGCTGGAGCGGCTGTCGGCCGAGGTGCGCGCGGACCCGCCGTCGTACCCCGAGCCCGAGCGCGGGGAGCTCCTGGTCGCTCAGGCCGACTCGCGCACCACGAGGGAGGTGGGCAGCGTGATCGCGGCAGGCTCCTGACCGTCGACGACCTCGAGCAGCAGGCGCACCATCTCGGCGCTGATGCGCTCGTAGGGCTGGCGCATCGTGGTGAGCGGCGGGTGCAGCTGCGCGGCGACGCCGGAGTCGTCGAATCCCCCGACGGCGACGTCGCCGGGCACGCTGCGGCCGGCGGCCTGCAGCGCGACCAGCGCCCCGGCGGCCATGAGGTCGGAGTGCACGAACACGGCGTCGACGTCGGGCCGCCGCTCCAGCAGCTCGGCCATGGCGAGGCGCCCGCTCTCGCGGGAGTAGTCGCCGTGCACCACCAGCTCGGGGTCGTAGGCGTCGCCCAGCACCTCGCGGTACCCCTCGAGCCGGAGCACGCCGCCCGGGGTGTCCATCGGGCCGGTGATAGTGGCGATGCGGCGCCGGCCCGTGTCCCACAGGTGCTGCGTCATCGCGCGCCCGCCGGACCGGTCGTCGGCCGCGACGTGCCCGACCCTGCCCTCGTACCCGAGCGGCACGCCGCACGCGACGGTGGGGATGTCCCGCTTCAGCAGCTCGGCCATCATCGGGTTGCCGCGGTGGGAGCTGATGAGCAGCACCCCGTCCACGTGCCCGGCCTCGAGGTACTGCGCCACCCGCCGCCGCTCCTCCGGGGTGCCGGCGACGAGCAGCACCATCGGCATCTCCCGCTCGGCGGCGGCGTGCGTGGCGCCCCGAAGCAGCAGCGAGAAGTTGGGGTCCTCGAACAGCAGGTGCTGCTCCTCGGTGAGGAGGAACGCGACCGAGTTGGCGCGGCCGGTCACCAGGGACCGGGCGTGCGGGTTCGCGCGGTACCCGGTGGTGCGGATGGCCTCCTCGACCGCCGTGCGCGCGTCCGGCGACACCCAGTGCCCGCCGTTGATGACCCGCGACACGGTGCCGCGCGACACGCCCGCGACGGCCGCGACGTCGCGGATCGTGGGGCGTTTCGCCCGGCCGTCGTCGGCCCCGTGCCCACCCGTTCCGTCCACGCCCGCGAGTCTAGGGACACGAGCCGCGCCGGCCGGGGCAGGACGAGGCCGGGTCACGACTTCACCGCTCCGGCGGCGAGGTCCACCTGCCAGAACCGCTGCAGCGCGAAGAACAGGGCGACGAGCGGCAGGATCGACAGCAGCGCGCCGGTGATCACGAGCGTGTACATCGCGGGCTGGCTGGCGCCCTGGTTGAGCAGCCCGGACAGCCCCACGGTGATCGGGAAGAGCTTGTCGTCGCCGAGCATGATGTACGGCAGCATGAAGTTGTTCCAGATCGCGACGAACTGGAAGAGGAACACCGTCACGAGGCCGGGCACCAGCATCGGCACGGCCACCTGGAAGAACGTGCGGGTCTCGCTCGCGCCGTCGGTGCGGGCCGCCTCGACCACCTCGTCCGGCACCGCGGCGGCCGCGTAGATCCGCGCCAGGTAGATGCCGTACGGGCTGATGATGCTGGGCAGCAGCACCGACCAGTAGGTGTTGGTGAGGTCGAGCTCGGCCAGCAGCAGGTACTGCGGGATCGCGAGCACGACCGCGGGCACCAGCACCCCGGCCAGCAGCACGTTGAACACGGCGTTCTTGCCGGCGAACGTGTACTTCGCCAGGCCGTAGCCGGCCATCGCCGACACCAGGGTGGAGAGCACGGCGCCGACGCCGGCGTACAGGGCGGTGTTGAGCATCCACCGCCAGAACAGCCCGCCCCGGTAGCCCGACAGGTCGGCCACGTTGTCCGCCAGGTGGGTGGACGGCGCGAAGGTGAAGGTGGAGAACAGCTCGGCGCCGGACTTGGTCGAGGCCACCACCACCCACACCACGGGCAGCAGGCAGTACAGGGCCCCCACCAGCAGGACGGCGGTGGCCACGGCGGACGGCCGTTCGCCGGCGCCGCGCCAGGCGCGGCGTCCTCCGCGGGCGGGACGGCGCGCGGCGTCGCGCGCCGGCGGGGCGTCGGCGGGCAGCGGGCTGGTCAGCGTCGTCATGGTCACTTCTCCTGGCCGAAGGCGCGGCCCTGCACGAGGCGCAGGAAGCCGAACGAGAGCACGAACGTCGCCGCGGCGATGATCACCGACGTCGCGGCGGCCGAGTAGAGGTCGCCGCGCGTGAACGCGTCGCGGTACACCTTCATCAGCGGGGTCCAGGTGGTCGAGATGGCGTTGCTCAGCGGGCGCAGCGTGGTCGGCTCGGCGAACACCTGGAGCGTCGCGATCATCGAGAAGACCGCCGTCATGATGATCGACGGCGTGACGATCGGGATCTTGATGCGCCACGCCACCGCCACCTGCGACGCGCCGTCGAGCTCCGCCGCCTCGTACAGCTCCGACGGCACCGCCTTGAGCGCGGTGTAGATGACGATCATGTTGAACCCCGTGCCGCCCCAGACGGCGATGTTCGCGACGGCGAACATCACGAGGTCGCCCTCGAACAGCGACGGCACGTCCCAGCCGAACCGCTCGAACAGGTCGTAGAACGGGCTGACGCCGGGCAGGTAGAGGAAGCCCCACAGCAGCGACGAGATCACGGCCGGCACCGCGTAGGGCAGGAAGATCGCCGTGCGCGAGAACGTGCGCGTCCGCGCCCGCCGTGAGTCGAGCAGCAGGGCGAACAGCAGCGCCAGACCCAGCATCGTCGGCACGACGATCAGCCCGTACAGCGCGACGCGCCCCACGGACGCGAGGAACTCCGGGTCCCCCAGCGCGGCCGCGTAGTTGGACAGACCCGCCCACACCTCGGTGCGCGAGCCGGACCCCAGCCCCAGCCCGCTCACCTTCTCCGTGCGGAAGGAGAGGTAGACCGCGTACGCGATCGGCAGCGCCAGGAAGAGGACGAAGAGCACGATCGCCGGCGCGAGGAAGCCCCACGGGGCGAGCCGGCGTCGGCCGGACGTACTGGGCCCGGTCGCGCGGGCCGGCGGCGCGGCGGTGGTCGTGGTCATCTCAGGCGTCCCTCTCGGATCTGCACGGATCGTGGTCGACGACGTGGGTCGGGCCGCCCGGGGGAATCTCCCGGCCCCGGGCGGCCCGTGTCGTCACTCGCTGACGTTGAAGCCCTGGTTCTTCAGGTCGTCGAGCGTGATCTGCTGCATCGCGCCGACGGCGTCGACGAACGCGTCGGCCTTCTTGGCCTTGGTGGCCTTGGCGAACTCGTCGTTGTACGCCGAGTAGGCAACGTTGATGTTCGGGCCGTAGGTGAAGGGCTGCACCGTCTGCGCCGTCTGCGCCGCGACCTCGTAGAAGTCGGGCTGGTTGGAGAAGAACTCCGGCGGGTCGGACAGCGCCTCGGTGCTCGCCGGGACGTCGGCCGGATAGATCCCCGCGTCGTCGACGAGCGCCTGCACGGCCTCCGGGTCGGTGTTGAGCCAGGTGATGAACTCGGCGGCCTGCTCCGGGTGCTCCGACTGCGACGTCACCGCGGTGGCCGAGCCGCCCCAGGCGCCGGTGGCGGGCGCGTCGGCGTCCCACTGCGGCATCGGCGCCATCTTCCACTTGCCGGCGGTGTCGGCGGCGTTGCCCTCGAGGACGCCGGGCGCCCAGATCGCCGACAGCCAGCCGACCTGGGTGCCGTCGTTGAGGCCGGCGTTCCACTCGGGCGTGTACATCGGCTTGTTGTCGATGACGCCCTCCTCCACGAGGTCACCCCAGTACTCGGCGACCTTCGTGGTGGCGTCGGAGTCGATGTCCACCGACCAGGCGTCGCCGTCGATCCCGTACCAGGAGGCGCCGGCCTGCTGGGTGAGGCCGGAGAACCAGCCCGCGTCGTTCGCGGAGAACGTGCCGAGGTAGGCCTTCGGGTCGGCCTCGTGCACCGTCCGCGCGGCGTCGGCGTACTCGTCCCAGGTGGTCGGTACGTCGATGCCGAGCTTCTCGAAGACGTCGGCCCGGTAGTAGAACTGCATCGGCCCGGAGTCCTGCGGCACCGCGTAGACGGCGTCGGACCCGAGCGTGACGGCGTCCCACACCCCGTCGGCGAAGTGCCCGGCGACGTCGTCGCCGATCGTGCCGGACAGGTCCGCGAGCGCGTCCGAGGACACGAGCTGCGGGATCTTCTGGTACTCGGCCTGCATGATGTCCGGCGCGCCCGAGCCCGCCTTGATCGCGGTGAGCAGCTTGGTGATCGCCGGGTCGCCGCCGTCCTGCTTGTTCACCGTGACCGTGATGTCGGGGTGCTCGGCGTTCCAGAGGTCGACGACCTTCTCCATGTTGGGCGTCCACGTCCAGAAGGTGAGCTCGACGGGGCCGGCGGCGGACCCGCCGTCGTCCGAGCCGGCGTCGTCGCCCCCGCCGGAGCAGGCGGACGCGAGCAGCGCGGTGGCGGCGGCGAGGGCCGCGATCCGGGTGCCTGTGGTCAGGCGCATGACTCCTCCTCGTCAAGGACCATCGCACCGCCGCGTCAGGCAGGGAGCGCTGGGCGACTCACGACAGTGTGGCTGTGCACGGTCACAGTAGCGACACGGCTCCCGGGATTGTCAACTTCGGGTTTCGTGGTGTTACCTAGTCGTTGCCCGGCCACGACGCCTGTGACCGCGCACAGCATGCCGAGCACAGCACCGACGCGAGGAGCCTCTTCCATGCCCGACGCCACGCCCCTCGACCTGCCCCTCGACCTGCCCGACGGCGCCGCCGCCCGGACGACGCCGTTCCGGCCCGGCCCGGACTTCGACGGCTGGCTGCCCGGCGTCGACGGGATCTGCTACGGCGGCGACTACAACCCGGAGCAGTGGCCGGAGGAGGTGTGGGCGCAGGACGCCGCGCTCATGCGGGAGGCCGGCGTCAACCTGGTGAGCGTCGGCATCTGGAGCTGGGCGATGCTGGAGCCGCGCGAGGGCGAGTACGACTTCGGCTGGCTCGACCGGCTGCTCGACCTGCTGCACTCGGCCGGCATCCGCGTCGACCTCGGCACCCCGACGGCGTCGCCGCCGGCGTGGTTCTTCCGCACCTACCCGGACTCGCGGGTCGTGACACGCGACGGCACCGTGCTCGAGTTCGGCTCCCGCGGCGCCGCCGCGCCGTCGTCGCCCGCCTACCGCCGGGCCGCCACCCGGATCGCCGGCGCGCTGGCGGAGCGCTACGGCTCCCACCCCGCCGTCGTGCTGTGGCACGTGCACAACGAGTACGGCGCCCCCGTCTCGGACGACTACTCCGACCACGCGCAGCGCGCCTGGCGGCTGTGGCTGCGCGCCCGGTACGGCACGCTCGACGCGCTCAACGCCGCGTGGGGCACCCGCTTCTGGGGCCAGGTCTACGGCGAGTGGGAGCACGTCGTCGCGCCGTCGGCCACCCCGACCGTGGCCAACCCGGCCATGCGCCTCGACTACGCGCGGTTCACCGACGCGATGCTGCGCGAGTGCTTCGTGGCCGAGCGCGACGCCATCCGCGCCCGCTCCGACGTCCCGATCACCACGAACTTCATGGCCGCCGCGTGCCCGTCCACCGACCTGTGGGCGTGGGCGCGCGAGGTCGACGTCGTCTCGGACGACCACTACCTCACCGCGGCCGACCCGCGCGGGCATGTCGGCCTCGCGATGGCCGCGGACCTCACCCGGTCGGTCGCGGGCGGCAAGCCCTGGCTGCTGCTGGAGCACTCGTCGTCCGCGGTGAACTGGCAGCCGCGCAACGTGGCGAAGCGGCCCGGCGAGGAGCGGCGCAACGCCCTGTCGCACCTGGGCCGCGGCGCCGACGGGATCCTGTTCTTCCAGTGGCGGGCCTCGCGCAGCGGCGCGGAGAAGTTCCACTCGGCGATGCTGCCCCACGCCGGGACGGGCAGCCGCGTCTTCCGCGAGGTGTGCGCGCTGGGGGCCGAGCTCGGGCGCCTCGGCGAGGTGCGCGGCTCGCGCGTGCGGGCCGACGTCGCGCTGCTGTGGGACTACGAGTCGCACTGGGCGCAGGAGCTCGAGTGGCGGCCCAGCGTCGACGCCTCGCACCGCGAGCGCACCGAGGCCTTCTACGACCGGCTGTGGCGCGACGGGCTCACGGTCGACATGGCGCACCCCGAGCAGGACCTGTCGGGCTACCGCCTCGTCGTCGCGCCGGCGTCGTACCTGCTCACGGCCGCGGCCGCCGACAACCTCACCCGGTACGTCGAGGGCGGAGGCACGCTGCTGGTGAGCTACTTCAGCGCGGTCGTGGACGAGCACGACCGCGTGCACGAGGGCGGGTACGGCGCGCCGCTGCGGCGCGCGCTCGGGCTGACCGTCGAGGAGTTCCTGCCGCTGCGGGAGGGCGAGACGCTCGGCGTCGTCGGCCTGTCGGACGGCGTGCTGACCGGCGACGTGTGGGCCGACGAGCTGGCGCTCGACGGCGCGGAGGTCGTCGCCACGTACGACGGCGGCCCGCGGCCCGGCGCCGCGGCGGTGACGCGGAACTCTCTCGGGGCCGGCACCGGCTGGTACGTCTCGACCCGGCTCGACGTCGACGCGCTCGCGCCGCTCATGGCCCGGGTGTACGACGACGCCGGCCTCGCGCCCGCCGGCCTGCCCGCGGAGCTCGAGGTCGTGCGGCGGCACGGGGACGACGCCGTCTTCACCGTGGCGCTCAACCACGCCGACGCCGACGCGAAGCTGCCCGACGTCGCGCCGGGCTCCACCGACCTGCTCACCGGGGAGGACGTCGCAGGCTTCGTCGTCGTCCCCGCCGGCGGGGCGCGCGTGCTGCGCACGCCGCGCTGACCCACCGGAGTTGTCAGGGCGAGCGCCGGGTATCCCGTGCACTGGTCCTGACAGCTCGCCGACGCGAAAGGACGATGATGTCGCACCGCACCCGCACGATCAGCACGATCCTGCTCGCCGCAGGCCTGACGGCCGCCCTCGCCGCACCCGCGGGAGCCGCCCCGGGCGGGCGCTCCGCCGTCGAGCCCTCCAACGCGGGGTTCGCCGGCCTGGACGGCTGGACCGTCACCGGCGACGCCGCCGCCGCGAAGGCGGAGCCCGGCGGCCGCACCGGCGACCGGCTGACCCACTGGTCGGACGCGCCCTACGAGGTCACGACGTCCCAGCGCCTCACCGGCGTCGGCACGGGCTGGTGGACGGCGAGCGCCTGGGTGAAGTCCGGCGGCCTGGGCGCCTCGACGCTGTCCCTGACCTGCGCGGGCGGCACCACCGGCACCGTCACCCTGCCGCAGACGCTGCAGGACGACGCCTGGGTGCGCGTCGCCGTCTCCGCGAAGAGCCGCGGCGGGGACTGCGAGCTCGCCGTGGCGACGTCGGACGACGCGGGCGGCGCGTGGGCGAGCGTCGACGACGTCGCCGTCGAGCGCGGGCGGGTGACGCGCGACGTGCGCGGCGGCGACCTGTCCGGCCTGGCGAAGAACGAGGACCACGGCGCCACGTACGCCGACGTCGACGGCACGCCCGGCGACCCGGTGGAGATCCTGGCCGACCACGGCATGAACCTGGGCCGGCTCAAGGTCTGGGTGGACCCGGCCGACGGGTACAACGAGGTGACGCATGTCGTCGAGAGCGCGAAGCGCATCCAGGCCGCCGGCATGGACGTGATGGTCGACTTCCACTACTCCGACAAGTGGACCGACCCCGGACAGCAGAGCGTGCCGGCGGCCTGGGCCGGCTCGGGCGTGGAGGCCATGACCGACCAGCTCGCCGCGCACACCCGTGAGGTGATGACCGCCCTCGTCGACGCGGGCGTCGACGTCGCGTACGCGCAGGTGGGCAACGAGATCAACCCCGGCATGCTGTGGCCGTACGGCCAGACCTGGGACGTGGACCCGGACGACGGCGTCGACGGCGCGCAGTGGGACGCGCTGGCGGGCTTCCTCACCGCGGGCCACGACGCGGTGAAGGCCGTGTCCCCGTCGACGCAGACGATCCTGCACCTGACCAACATCAACGACGGGATCGACGGCCTCACCTGGTGGTTCGACGAGGTGACCGCCCGCGACGTGCCGTTCGACCTGATCGGGCTGAGCTACTACGGCTACTGGCACGGGTCGCTCGCCGACCTGCAGGGCGCCGTGAGCACCCTGTCGGCGCGCTACGACCGCGACGTCATGGTGGTCGAGACCGCCTACCCGTTCACGCTCGAGGACGACGACCCGGCGTACGAGAACGTCATCGCGACCGAGGACCAGCTCGTCGACGGCTACCCCGCCACCCCCGAGGGCCAGGCGGCGGCTTTCCGCGCCGTGCAGGACACCGTCGCCGCCGCGCCCGGCGGTCGCGGCCTCGGCGTCGTCTACTGGGAGCCGGCCTGGACGTCCGTCGAGGGCAACGGCTGGGACCCCGCGGACCCGGCGTCCGGCAACGCGTGGGAGAACCAGGCGATGTTCGACCACGACGGGCGCCTGCTCGCGCCCGTCGCCGCCACGCTCGCTGGTTGAGTCGGCCGCCGCCACGCTCGCTGGTTGAGTCGGCCGCCGCCACGCTCGCTGGTTGAGCCTGTCGAAACCCCTTCGCGGGTCTCGACAGGCTCGACCAGCGGGCTCAGCAGGTCGCGAGCAGCGCGGGCACGAGGGCCGTGTTGAGGTCGGACTCGAGCGTCGTCAGGTCGCGGCCGGTGAGGGCGACGGTCACCTGGCGCTCGGCGTCGGGCGAGGTCAGCGTGATGCTCAGCGTGCCGAACGACGCGCCGTCGTGCCCGTACAGCCACGCGCCCTCCTCGCACGGGTCGGGCAGGCGGTACACGCCGAGGCCGTAGTCGGGCAGGGTCTGGCTGCCGACGGTGCGCGGCGTGAGCACGTCCGTCACGGTCTCCGGCGCGAGCAGGTCGCCGGTCACGAGCGCCTCGGTGAACCGCTGCAGGTCCGCGGTGGTGCTGGTGACGGCGCCGGCCGACCCGAACAGGCTCGGGTCGAAGCCGTCGAGCGGGTACCAGCCCGCGCCGAGGCCGCCCGTGTACGCCGCCTCGCGCAGGAACGGGCCGCGGTACCCCGGGTCGTCGGGGTACGCCGAGTGCCGCATCCCGGCGGGGGCGAAGACCCGCTTCTCGAGCAGCCGCTCCACGCTCTGCCCGGTCGCGTGCTCGAGCGCGAGGCCCAGCAGCACGTAGCCGGCGTTGGAGTACGAGGCGTCGGTGCCGGGCTCGAACAGCCACGGCTGGTCGTCCATCGCGGCGAGGTGGTCGGCCGTCGTGTACTCCTCGCCGAGCACGTCGAAGAACTCGTCGTAGTCCTCCGTGTCGGCCATGCGGCTCGCGGCGAGCGCGGTCAGGTGGTCGGGCAGGCCCGAGCGGTGCGTGAGCAGCAGCTCGAGCGTCACGTCGTCCTCGTAGGCGTCGGGGACGACGGCGGCCGCCTCGGGCACGACGTCGACCACCGGGGTGTCGAGCGTCCACGTGCCCTGCTCGACCTCCTGGAGCACCAGCGTCGAGACCATCATCTTGGTGTTGCTCGCCGCGCGGAACCGGTCCTGGGGGTGCGCGGGGCCGCGGCCGTCGAGGCGGCGCGTGCCGTCCGCGCCGCTCCAGTGCAGGCCCGGCGCGTCGACCCGTCCGACGACGCCGACCGGGACGCCCGCCGCGGTGTCCGCGAGCGCCCGGTCGAGCGCGTCCTGCACCTCGCCGCGCGCTGCCGGAGCGTCGCTCGGGGCGCTGAACGTGCGGGCCTGCGCCTGCCGCTCCGCCTCCGCGACGGCGTCGGCCACGGCTCGGGAGACGGACGCGCGGTCCTCGTCCAGGGCGGCCGGCGCCTGCGGCGCGGGCGGCTCGTCGGCACCGGCAGGCAGGGCGCCGACGGTCAGCGGCAGCGCGAGCGCTGCGGCGGTCGTGACGGTCAGGGTCGTGCGCATGCGGCGACGCATGGTGTCTCCTTCGCCTTCGAGGTCGGTGCCACCACCCTCGCAGCCCGGACGCGCCGGCGGATCCGTCGGACGACGGAGATCCGCCGTCGGCCCTCCGTCCGTCGCCGGACCCCCGCGTCGTGGCGCCCGAGGCTCGGACACCGCTCGTGGAGGTGGGGACGAGGGGGCTATGCGCTCTCGAGCTCGTCGCACCGCTGCCGGAGCCGACCCAGCCCCGCGAGCACGGCGGCGCGGTGCTTGGCGGTCAGCATCCATCGCGGGAGCCGGTTGCCCATCTCGTTCTGCGGCCCCGGGCGCACGCCCGCCGCGACGAACCGCGCGAGATAGTCCAGGTGCTCCCGGTTCGCGACCCACAACAGGTGACCGGCGCACGGCCGGGCGAGGTAGTAGCGAAGGCCGAAGATCGGGTCGACGCCGTCGTCGAAACCGGCGGCCCGCTCGGCCCAGCTGCTCACCACCGTCATCGCCGCACCGCACTCGCAACGCACCGGCGCGAGCCCCGTGGCGCCGGTGACGCGCTGCTCCGCCTCGCGCCGTCGCCCGCACACGCCGCACCGCAGGGTGGCCCGCACGACGCGCTCCCCCAGCACCGGGACGTCTCCCTCCCACCGGTGGCAGCAGCTGCACCACGCGCCGGGGGTCCCGTCGTGGACGTACGGGCACCGCCGGCAGCTCAGCCGGCCACGGGCGAAGAACGCCGGCCCGTCGCACCGTGGGCAGTGCAGCCACACGCGGTCACGCGGAACGGCCCACAGCCGGACCTCGCCCTCCGCGGGGGCCATGTCGCTCGCCGTCACGCACCTACGTTCTCACGGCTTGGTGGGGGCGATCACAGGTCGCGAAGACGCCCGGCGGCCTCGTCTCGGCGGCGGGTGGCGTCGGCGAGCGTGCGCTCGGCGCGCTGGCGGGCGACGACGGCGCCGCGCAGCTCGGCGTCGACGGCGGCGGCCTCGTCCTCCAGCTCGGCGAGCCGGCGGCGGGCGGCGTCGACCTCGGCCTCGGTGCGGTGCGCCGCGGCCTCGATGCGTCCCACCTCCGCGGCGGCCTTGCTGCCGGCCTCGCGCGCGGCGGCGACGTCGTCCTCGGCGTCCGCGAGCGCCCGCTGCGCCTCCTGCCGCGCCGCCTCCCGCTCCTCGTCCGCGGCCCGCGCCGCGGCGTCGTCGGACCTGCCGGCCGCACCGCGTCGGCGCCCGCCCCGCCGCGCGCCCGGCAGGTCGGGCACGGCGTGCAGGTGGCGGCCCGGCGCCTCGTCGTCGTCGACGGGCGCGATGCCGAGCGCGTCGGGGACGGCGACGGCGGACGCGACGTCGGCGCGCCCGATGCCGGTGGCCTCCAGCGGGCCGACGAGCAGCCCGCTGCGGACGGCGCGACCGGCGTCGGCGTCGATCATCGCGGCGGTGAGGGTGGCCTCGACCTGGGTGAGGACGGCCCCGGACACCGCGACGCCCGACTCCGCGGCGAGGGACCGCGCCCGTGCCGCGACGGCCGCGACGAGCTGCCGCCGCTGCCGGGTGAGCTCGCGCAGGCGCTTGCCGTCGAGGTCGTCCTGCGCCTCCCGGAACGCGGCGCCGAGCTCGACCACCTGCTCCACCTGCTGAGCGTCGGCGCGGGCGAGGTGGTTGACCACCCACGCCGCCGTCGACGGCTTACGCAGCCGCTTCACCCGGTCGGCCGCCTCGTCCTCGCCGTCGGCGCGCAGGGCGGCGGCGCGGGCGTCGCGCGCGGGCACGAAGCCGGCGGGATCGAGGGCGTAGAGCTGCCCGGCGACCTCGGTCAGCACCTCCGCCAGCGTGGGCACCCTCCGAGGATCGAGAACCCCGCCCGCCGCCGCAACCTCACCCGCCCGAGCCGTCAGGGCCTGCGCGAGGTATACGGGGCGCTGGCCCTGACAACTCGTGCCTAGGATCGGTGCGATCCCCATGACAGAGAACCTTCCTGCCGCGCCGGCGTCCGCCATCACGCCACCCGTCGACGAGCGCCGCGCCACGATCATCCTGCTGGCGATGGCGCTGTCGACGTTCCTGTTCGTCACCGTCGAGTCGCTGCCGTCCGGCCTGCTCACCCTCATGGCCCCCGACCTGGGCCGCTCCACCTCCGAGATCGGCCTGCTGGTCACGGGCTACGCGCTCGTGGTGCTGGTCACGACCGTGCCGTTGGCGCACTGGGCACGACGCGTGCCCCGCCGCTGGGTGCTGTCCGCGTGCGCGGGCGTGGCCGCCGTCGCGACCCTGTGGGCGGCGCTCGCGCCGAGCTACGAGCAGCTCCTCGCCGCCCGCCTGGTGACGGCGACGGCCCAGGCGCTGTTCTGGGTGGCGGTGGTGCCCGCGACGACGGGCCTGTTCCGGCCCGTGGTGCGCGGCAAGGCGATGGCGCGGCTCGCGCTCGGCAACTCGCTGGCGCCGGTGCTCGGCGTGCCCGCGGGCACGTGGCTCGGCGAGCACACGTCGTGGCGGTGGACGTTCGCCGCCGTCGCGGCCCTGTCGCTGGTCGTGACGTTCGTCGTGCTCGCCCTGTTCCCCACGATGGCGCCGGGCGAGGGCGGCGCGAGCCGGGCCCCGCACCCCAGCTCCCGCCGGTTCGTGTTCCAGATGATCACGACCGGCCTGGTGCTGACCGGCGCGTTCGGCGTCATCACGTTCGTCACCCAGTACTTCATCGAGGTCACCGGGTTCGCGCAGTCGGACATGCCGCGCCTGCTGCTCCTCCAGGGCGCGGCCGGCGTGGTGGGCGCGATCGTCGTGGGCCGGTTCATTGACGCGCGGCCCGTCGCGGTGCTGCTCGTGGCGCTGGCGGTGCTGACCGTGGCCCTCGTGGGCCTGTGGTCGTTCGGCGAGCAGCCCGTCGTCGCGGTCGCGGCCCTGGCGCTGTTCGGCTTCTCGTTCTCGAGCGTGCCGCCCGCCCTGTCGCACCGGGTGATGCTCGTGTCCCCCGGGTCGACCAACATGGGGGTGGCGATCTCGTCGTCCATGTTCAACGTCGGCATCGCCGCCGGGTCGGGGCTCGGCGCGGCGTTGGTCGCGGCCGTCGACGTGCGCGTCGTGCCGCTCGCGAGCGCCGTCGTCGTGCTGCTCGCGCTGCTCGTCGCCCTCGGCGAGGAGCGGTTCAACCCGCGTCTGCCCGGCGCCCGCTGACCCCCGACAGGAGGACCTCGTGCTCGACGACGACCGCTGCCCCTGCGGCTCCGGTGACACCTACGGCGCGTGCTGCGGCCCGCTGCTGCGCGGCGACCGCCCCGCCCCCACCGCGGAGGCGCTGATGCGCTCGCGCTACACCGCGTTCGCCGTCGGCGACGCCGCGTACCTGCGCGCGACGTGGCACCCGCGCACCCGGCCGTCGTCGCTGGAGCTCGACGACGACCAGCAGTGGCGGCGGCTGGTCGTGCTCGCCACCCACGCGGGCGGCCCGTTCGACGACGGCGGCGAGGTGGAGTTCGTCGCGCAGTACCGGTCCGCCGCGACGGGCGAGCGCGGCCGGCTGCACGAGGTGAGCCGGTTCGTCCGCGAGGGCGGGCGCTGGTCCTACGTTGACGGCGACGTCGGCCCGTAGGCGTCGCTCACGAGGTCCGCGCCACGTACGTGTCCTCGTCCACCTCGGTGAGCCCGTCGACGTCGGGCTCCACGAGGCGGCGGGACGCGTCGTCGAGCGGGAGCCAGCGGTACTCGAAGGTGTTGCGCTCCTGGCTCGCCTCCGCGCCCGGCTCGAGCAGGTAGTGCTGCGACCGCTCGTCGAGCACCGGCAGCTCGGTCGCGTCGTCGAAGCAGACCCGCCGCTCCCAGTCGACCGTGTCCTCGATGGCCCAGCCGAAGCCCACGTCCTGCTCGGGCTTCCCCCCCGACAGCGTGATGCAGGTGGCGGTCAGGCCGTCGCGCTCCCATGTCGACGGTGCGCCGACGGTCACGCCGGGCGTCCTCGCCAGTGCCTCGACGGCGTCGAGGGTGCCGCGCAGCTCGTCGAGCCGCGCCACGATCTGGTCCTGCACGGGGTCCACGGGGAACTGCTCGTCCGTGGAGACGTACTCCTCGGGCGAGAGCGGGAAGCGGGTGTAGATCCCGTCGGCCGGGCTCAGCCACCAGTAGGTCATCTGCCCCTTCGGGCCCTCGGGGTCGACCTGTTTGATCTCCTCGTGACCGACGCTGGAGGCGCCGACCGCCGTGTCGAAGTCCTTGACGCTGACATACCGGGTGGCCGTGCCGTCGCCCAGGGTGATGTTGCGGTCGACCGTCGAGTCCCACGCCTCGCCCGGATGCTTGATCCGGTACGTCTCGTCCTCGCGCAGCACGTAGGCGCGCGCGGCCGCCTCGGCGTCGACGGCCTCGCGCGCGTCCGCCACGTAGGCCGCCATGACGACGGTGGGCGTCGCGCCCTCGTCCGCCGCGGGGGACTCGCTCGGGGTCGGGACGGCCGACGACGCCGACGGGGCGGCGACGGGTGCCGCGGCATCGCCGGGCGGCAGCAGCCCGGGCAGCAGCACGACCGCCGCGACACCGGCCGCCACCAGCGCGACGCCGACGGCACCCGCCCGCAGACGTCGCCGCCGGGCCGTCTCCGCGCCGGGGCGGGTGCCCGCCGTCCGGCGGGCGACCTCCGCGCGCACCGCGTCGCCGTCCAGGCGGTCGTCGCGCGCCGCGCCGGTCTCGGGACCGTCCGACGCGCGTGCCTGCGCGCGCAGCCGCTCCACCGGGTCGGTGCCGCTCATGCCGTCGCTCCCGTCTCTCGTCCGTGCGCCACCGGGGCCCGGTCCCGCGCGGGGTCACCGCCCTCGTCGTCCTCCGCGTAGAGGCGGGCGAGTCGCGCCTTCGCCCGCCGCACCCGGACCGAAGCGGTGTTGGGGCGGCAGCCGAGCGCCGCGGCGAGCTCGGGGACCGACAGGTCCTCGAGCACCAGGAGCCGCAGCACCTCCGCGTCCCGCTCGGGCAGCCGGGACAGCAGGTGCTGGGCGGCGTCGCGGCCGGCGAGCGTGCCGGCATGGTCGGGCACCGCGGCCGGCGTGGCGTGCAGCACCCGGGCCGCGAGCGCCGCCCGCCGACTGCCCGCCCGCAGGTGGTTCGCCATGAGGTTGCGCGTCACCCGCAGCAGCCAGCCCAGCTCGTGCGGCGGGATCTCGGTGATGCGCCGCCAGGCGACTACGAAGACCTCGCACACGACGTCCTCGGCGTCGTGCGGCGCCAGCCGCTGCCGCGCGCACCGGTAGACGGTCTCGGAGTGATCGCGGAACAGGCGGTCGAGGCGCTCCTGGCCGTCCTCCACCGGCGCTGGTGTCATCGGTGACCGCTCCGATCCGTGTCGTGCGCGCCGGAGTCGGCGCCCTACCTGGATATGTCCGGCAGCGGGCCCAGGATGACAGGTCGGTTCAGCCCTCGCGGGTTCAGCCCCTCGACGACGCCCGCGCTACGCGGACGGCGACGTCGAGGCCTGCGCGCCTGCCGGCTCGAGCTCCGGCTCCGCGGGCGCGGCGGCACGCTCCCGGCGGAGCTGGTCGCCGTTGAGCAGCAGGTTGAGCAGGATGGCGCTGATCGCGCCGGCGCTGATGCCGGAGTCGAAGATCAGCTGGAACCACGTCGGGAACTCGGCGTAGATCTCCGGGCGCACGGTCGGGAGCATCGCGACGCCGAGGGAGACGGCGACCACGAGGATGTTCTTGCTGGTGAACGTCACCTTGGTGAGCGAGCGGACGCCCGACGCCGCGACCATGCCGAACAGGGCGATCCCGGCGCCGCCCAGCACGGCGCTCGGCACGCCCTCGACCACCGCGCCGACCTTGGGCACCAGGCCGAGCACCACGAGGATGCCGCCCGCCATCGTCGCGACGTACCGCGACCCGACGCCGGTGAGGCTGACGAGCCCCACGTTCTGCGCGAACGCCGTGTACGGGAAGGTGTTGAACGCGCCGCCGAGCAGGGTGGACAGGCCGTCGGCGCGCAGGCCGTCGCCGAGGCGCTGCTTCGTCACCGGCCGGCCGGTGATCTCGCCGACGGCGATCATGTCGCCCGTCGTCTCGGTCATGATCACCAGGCCGACCACGAGCATCGACGCCACGGCGGCGATCGGGAAGGTCGGCAGGCCGAAGTGGAACGGCGTCACGACGGCGAACCACCCGGCGTCGCCCACGCCCGACCAGTCGACCTTGCCCATGGGGAGCGCGACGAGCGTGCCGAGGGCCAGGCCCAGCAGCACCGAGACGCGCGCCAGCCCCGCGGGCGCGAACCGCTCGACCAGCACGATGAACAGCAGGGTCCCGGCGGCGAGCGCCAGGTCGGACGGCGCGGCGGAGGGCCCGTTGTCGGTGATCCACCCGGCGGCGACGTCCATGAGCGAGACGCCGATGATCAGGATGACCGTGCCGGTGACGATCGGCGGGAAGAACCGCAGCAGCGCGGAGAAGAACGGCGCCACGAGGATCATGAACAGCCCGCACGCGATGGTGGCGCCGAAGACGGCGGTGATGTCGTACGTCGTGCCGATGGTGATCATCGGGCCGACGGCGGCGAACGTCACCCCCTGCATGATCGGCAGGCGCACGCCGAACCGCCAGAACCCCAGGGACTGGATGATCGTCGCGATGCCCGCGACGAACAGGTCGGCGCTGATGAGGAACGCCAGGTCGCCGGCGGAGTAGCCGAGCGCGCCGCCCACGATGAGCGGCACCGCCACGGCGCCCGCGTACATCGCGAGCACGTGCTGCAGGCCCAGCGGGAAGAGCCGCGCGAGCCGCGGCACCTGGTCGACGGGATGCCTCGCGGTGGTGCTGGGTGATGCCTCGGACATCGGTCGTCCCCTTCCGTCACCGGGCGCCCGGTCGGCGCGTCGGGGACGACGGTAGGGAGCAACCGTTTCCGTGGGATCAAACAGAGTTTCCGGGGCGTGAAATCTTCTCGGATGAACCTGTCGGGCCCGCCCGCGTCATCGGGCAGCGAGGACGACGACGTCGTGCGGCGCGAGCGGCAGCGTGGCGGCGCCCGGGACGTCGGCGGGGGTCGCGGCGACGCCGTGCCGGGCACCGGTCAGCAGGTCGGTGAGCACCCCGCTGCGAGCGGTCGCCTCCCGCACGCCGGCCGGCCCCTCCGCGAGCGCCGCGTCGACGTCGAGCCGCGCCGACCGGTCCGCGTGGTTGATCGCGACCAGGGTGTCGCCCCGCCACACCGTCTCGACGTCGGCCTCCTGGCCGCCGTGCGGCACGCCCGCCGCGGCCAGCGCCGCGCGGAGCACGACGCCCAGGCCGCCGTCGGGCCCCGTCAGGTCGCACCCGACGTACCAGGCGACGCCCGCCCCGTGCGCGTGGCGGGCGACGGCGACGCTGCCGGCCAGCGGCCCGTCGTCGTACGTCGCGAGCACCTCCGCCCCGTCGGACCGGGCGCGCTCGCCCAGCACGGCGGCGGTGCCACGGCCCTCGTCACCCCAGGCCACGACGCTGCCGCCGTCGGGCAGGGGCACCCACTCCTCCGCCGAGACGCCCAGCACGTGCCGCAACGGCGCCGGCGACCGCCCGAGGTGCAGGTGCGCGAGCGCGTCCGCGACGCCGCCGAACGGCCCCCAGACGAGGTGGCCTCCGCCGGCGACGTAGGCGTCGAGTCGGTCCGCGGCCGGCTGCTCCAGCACGGTCAGGGCCGGCGCGAGCACCAGGTCGTAGCCCGCCAGCGCGTCGCCGGGCGCGACGACGTCCACGACCACGCCGAGCCGCCACAGCTCCCGGTGCCAGGCCTGCAGCGTGGCGAGCGGGTCGAGCCGCGCGGTGGGGAGCGCGACCTGGGTGGCCGCCCACCACGACGGCCAGTCCCACAGCAGGGCGACGCGGCGGTGGACGGGCTCACCGACGACGGCGCGCAGCGCGCGCAGCTCGGCCCCCAGGGCGCGGATCCCCTCGTGCACCGCCGTGTCCGCGCCGGCGACCGGGAGCATCGCCGAGTGGAAGCGCTCGGGCCCGGAGCGCGCCTGGCGCCACTGGAAGAACAGGGCGCCGTCGCACCCGTGCGCGAGGGCCTGCAGCACCTCGGCGCGCAGCCGGGCCGGCGACTTCGTGAGGTTGTGCTCGCGCCAGCTCACCGCGCTCGCGGCCTGCTCCATCCGCAGCCACGACCCGCCGTCCGCGAGCCCGCGGGCGAGGTGGTTGACGAGGGCGGCGTCGGCGGCCGCGTCCGGCGAGGCCGGGTCCGGGTACGCGTCGTCGGCGATCACGTCGAGGTCGCCGCGCCACTCGTGCGGGTCGACGCCGCCGAAGAACCCCATGAGGTTGGTCGTCACCGGGCGATCGGGGTCGTGCCGCCGGATCACGGCCTTCTGCTCGCGGTAGAGCTCGAGCAGGAGGTCGGAGCCGAAGCGGCGGAAGTCGAGCTCCTGCGACGGGTTGCGGTGGTACGGCGCGACGCGGGGCGGCAGGATCTCGGCCCAGTCGCCGTACTCCTGCGACCAGACGGTCGTGGCCCACGCCGCGTTGAGCGCGTCGAGGCTGCCGTACCGGGCGCGCAGCCAGTCGCGGAAGCGCTCCGCGCAGCGGTCGCAGAAGCAGAACTGCCCGTACTCGTTGCCCGCGTGCCACATCCGGACGGCGGGGTGGCCGGCGTAGCGGGCGGCCACCTGCTCGGCGATCGCCGCGGCCGCGGACCGGTAGGCGTCCGACGACGGGCAGAACTGGTTGCGCGACCCGTAGCTCAGCACCGTGCCGTCGGCCGTCGTCGGGAGGGACTCCGGGTGCCGGTGGCCCAACCACGGCGGCGGGGAGGCGACCGGGGTGGCGAGGTCGACGGCGATGCCGGCGTCGTGCAGCAGGTCGAGCACCTCGTCGAGCCAGCCGAAGCGGTACTCCCCCGGCCGCGGCTCGAGGTGCGACCAGCTGAAGACGCCGACCGTGACGAGGTTGACCCCCGCCTCCCGCATCAGCGCGACGTCCTCGCGCCACACGGCGGGGTCCCACTGCTCGGGGTTGTAGTCCCCGCCGTACAGGAGGCCCAGCTCGTCCGTGAGCCGTGCCAGACCAACCGTCATGCCGCGATACCCCCGTGGACCGTCGAAGCGCTTCGATGCGCGCGCCAGCCTAGTGCTCCACGACTTGTCAGGGCCAGGGCCGCGTATACGCGCCCCTGGCCCTGACAACGCGGTCAGTCGCGGCCGGCCAGCCAGCCCGCGAGGCGGTCGGGCCGGTCGGTGATGATCTCGTCCACGCCGAGCGCGACGGCGGCGGCCCAGTGCTCGGGCTCGTTCAGCGTCCAGACGGCGGTGGCGAGGCCGGCGTCGTGCAGCCAGGCGACGGCGTCGGGGGCGTCGCGCAGCACGGTGCCCATCGGGTTGCACATGACGACGCCGAGCTCGCGGCAGCGTTCGACGAGGTCGTCCGGCGTCGTCGTGACGAGCAGGCCTCGGCGCAGCCCCGGGTCGGCGTCGCGCAGCGCGGCCACCGTCTCGGGCCAGAAGCTCTGCGCCACCGTCCGGTCGGCGAGGCCGGCCGCGCGCAGCGGCTCGGTGACCCGCCGCACCTCCTGCGCCGTCCACGGGCCCTTGACCTCGAGCAGCAGGTCCAGTCCCTTGTGGGCACGCAGCAGGTCGATCACCTCGCCGAACGTCGGCACCCGCTGCCCCGCGAACGCGGGCGAGAACCACGACCCGGCGTCCAGGAGCCGCACCTCGCGCAGCTCGAGGTCGGCGAGCTTGCCGCTGCCGTTCGTCGTCGCGTCCACCGTGTCGTCGTGCAGGACGACGACCTCGCCGTCCGCGGTGAGGCGCACGTCGATCTCCAGGGCGTCGGCCCCGGCGCGCGCCGCGGCCTCGAACGCGGCGAGCGTGTTCTGCGGCGCGACGGCGCTGTTGCCGCGGTGCGCGACGACGCGCGGCCGGGCGACCGGCCCCGTGAGCGGCCCGGTCACAGGTACGGCTCCACGTTCTCGGAGTACGCCGTCTCGATGCGCGGGGTGATCGCGTCGAACGCCGCCTTCGGGTCGGCGCCGGAGATGACGATCTGCTCCAGCGCCTCGTTGAGCAGCGCGTCGGCGCCGGGCACGAAGACGCGCACGTCGTCCTGCACCCGGGCCTTGTCGGCGAGCTGGTCCACGGCGGTGCGGAACTGCGGCGTCTGCGCGTAGACCTTTTTCATCTCGTCGCTCTCGACCGCGGAGGTGCGCACGGGCATGTAGCCCGTGGCCTGCGAGAACGTCGCGGTGTTCTCGGTGTTCGTGAGGAACTCGAGGAACATCGCCGCGGCGAGCTGCTCCTCCGGCGTCTTCGACGACGGGATGGCGAGGCCGGTGCCGCCGGTCGGCGTGCCGCCGCCCTGCGGGCCGTCGGGCAGGTACGCCGTGCCGACCTCGAACGACGCGGCGTCGAGCGCGCCCTTGAGCGAGCCGGTGGAGCCGATCGTCGAGGCGATCAGGCCGGAGGAGAAGTCCGCCATCGCGTCGTCGGCCGACAGCGTCGCGACGCCGGAGCCGTGGAACAGGTCGCGCACGAACTCGCCGCCGGCGACCGCCTCCGGGGTGTCGAGCGTCAGGTCGAAGCCGTCCGAGTACGCCCCGTCCTGCCCCCAGATCATGTTCTCGAACCACCACGCGCCCCAGGAGGGGCCGGTGGTCAGGCCGAGCGTCGAGCCGCCGTCGGGCACCTCGCCCTTGAGCTTCGCGTCCCACTCGACGAGCTCGTCCCACGTCTCGGGACCGCGGTCGGGCAGGCCGGCCTTCGCCCAGAGGTCCTTGTTGTAGTAGAAGAGCGGCGTGCTGCGGGCGTACGGCACCGCCCAGTGCTGGTCGTCGTACTCGTAGTCCGCGTACAGGGCGGGCTGGAAGTCGTCCGCGTCGGCGTCGAGGAACTCCATGACGTCGTCCACGGGCATGATCTGGTCGTTGAGGTGGTACCGGAACCACCACACGTCGGAGGCGATGACGAGGTCGGGCAGCTCGTCGGTCTGCGACGCGGCCTGGAAGCGCTGGGCGACCTCGTCGTAGTCGGCGCCGGCGGTCACGAGGTCGACCTCGATGCCGGTCTCGGCGGTGAAGTCGTCGATGAGCTGCTGCTCGAGCTCCTGCGACTGGCCCGGGTGGTTGCTCCACCAGGTGATCTGCTTCGCGGGCTCGACCTGGGACCAGTCGACGGCCTCGGACGTGGCGTCGCCGGACGACGTGGCGCCGACGCTCGGGCCGGCGCACGCCGTGAGGGCGAGGGCCGAGGCCGCGGCGAGCGCCGCGGCGGCGGTGCGGGCGGGACGGTGGGACACACGTGCTCCTTGGTTCGATGAGGTGGCAGGCGGGCGGGCGACCGGGCTCAACCCGTCACCGCGCCCGCGGTGAGGCCGGCGACGAGGCGTCGCTGGAGGATGAGGAAGACGAGCAGGATGGGCAGCGTCACGACGACGGTCGCGGCCAGCAGCACGCCCCAGTTCGACATGCCGTCGGTGTTCTGCAGCAGGGTGAGGCCCACGGGGAGCGTCATCTTGTCCGCGTGGTCGACGACGAGGAACGGCCACAGGTAGTCGTTCCACTCCGTCACGACCGACACCAGCGCGACGGCCGCGAGGGTGGGCGTGCTCATCGGCACGACGAACCTCCACAGCTTGCGCCAGTGCCCGGCGCCGTCGAGCTCGGCGGCCTCGAGGATCGACGACGGCAGGGTGAGGAAGTGCTGCCGGAACAGGAAGGTGCCGAACGCGCTGGCCAGGCCGGGCACGAGGATCCCCTGGTAGGTGTTGAGCCAGCCGAGGCTCGCGACCAGCGTGTAGTTGGGGATGATCGTGATCTGCGGCGGGATCATGAGCGTCGCGATGACCAGCCCGAACACGAGCTTCTTGAACGGGAAGTCGAGGAAGACGAGCGCGTACGCGCAGGCGAGGCCCAGCGCGACCTTGAGCCCCGCGCCGACCACCGTCAGGCCGATGCTGTTCGCCAGCAGCCGCCCGAGCGGGATCGCGCCGGCCGCCTGCGCGTAGTTGTCGAGGCTGGGCGACCCGGGCAGCCACGCCAGCGGCACCTGGTACAGCTCCTCGGGCGTCTTGAGGCTCGCGAGGAGCAGCCACACCAGCGGCAGGCCGAGCACGACGGTCGCGAAGAGCATCGTGACGTAGCCGCCGAGCTGCGGCGGCCGTCGTCGTGCCGGGCGACCGGGGATCCGCCGGTCGATCATGACCGCGCTCATGCGTAGTGCACCTTCCGCTGGACGTACCGCATCTGCACCGCGGTGACGGCCAGCAGCACGAGGAACAGGACGGTGGCGACGGCGGACGCGTACCCGGCGCGGCCGTTCACGAAGCTCTCCTCGTAGATCGAGTACATGAGCGTCGTCGTGGAGCCCAGGGGGCCGCCCTGGGTCATCGCCTTGATGATGTCGAAGGACTGCAGCGACGCGAGCATCATCGTGACCAGCAGGAAGAACGTGGTCGGCGTCAGCAGCGGCAGCACGATCGAGCGCAGCGTGCGGGCCGACGACGCGCCGTCGAGCGCGGCGGCGTCGCGCAGGTCCTGCGGCACCGCCTGCAGGCCGGCCAGGTAGATGAGGGCGACGTACCCGAGGTTCTTCCACAGGTAGACGACGGTCACCATGACCAGCGGCCACGGGCGGTCGGTGTACCAGGCAGGCGAGCCGAGGCCGACCCAGCCGAGCACCTCCTGGACCAGGCCGTAGCGCGGGTCGAACATGAAGAGCCAGAGGATGCCGACGGCGAAGCCGCTGAGCACGTAGGGCGCGAACGCGACCGTGCGGGCGACGCCGCGCCCGCGCAGCCGCCGGTTCAGCAGCAGCGCGAGGCCCAGGCCCAGCACCATCGCGCCGCCGACGGTCGCGACCGTGAAGACGAGCGTCGTGGTGACGATGCGGCCGGTCGTCGGGGCGGCGAACCACTCGGCGTAGTTGCCGAACCCCACGAAACGGGCCGACGGGGAGCCGAGGTTCCACTGCAGCGTCGACAGGTACAGGCTCTGCAGCAGCGGGCGGTAGACGAAGACGAGGATCAGCAGCACGTTGGGGCCCGCCAACAGCAGCGCCCACAGCAGGGCGTTCCGGCGACGGCGCGCGCCGAGGCGGCTGCGGGGGCGGGTGCGAGGGGCGGATGGCCGGCCGGGCGGGGTGCCCGCCCGGGCCGACGGGGCGTCCGGGGGACCGGACGGCCGTGGGGTCACGACGGTGGTCACGGCCGCGACTCTAGGAACCGCCCTGCCCGAGATGTCCGGATCGGCGGGTGGCCCGCCGAAGGGTTCGGGCAACGTTCATCGGGGCGGTCCCCGCTGGTCACGGGCGCTCCGTGCCGGCCACGCGGCCGTCGACGCGACGTCAGGCGGGCGTCAGCCGGGCGTCGTCTCGGGGACACCCGCGCGGGGGTAGGCACGGGTCTTCTCGGAGGTGCCCATCCCCCACCGCACGGCGCGGGTGGCGAGCGTGCCGGCGGGCCCGCCGAGGGTGCGGCGGAACCAGGTGCCGACGCCGAGCTCGTCCCGCGCCCACGCCGGCAGCGTCGACACCGCGCCGGCCGCGAGCAGACCGTACGGCGGCCGGGCCGCGCGCGGCAGCGGCGGCTCGCGCAGCAGGAACCGCACCGTGTCCAGCGCCGCCGGCGACGCCTCCAGCTCCGGCCGGTACGCCTCGATCGTTTCGCGCAGCTCGGCCACCGTCTCGGGCACGACGACGGCGCCCAGCGCCCGCGCCACCCGCGCCGCCTGCGCCACGTACTCGTCGGCTTCACTGTCAGTGAGCGGCCGCTCCCCGAACCGCTGGTGCGCGGTGAGGAACGAGTCCGCCTCCGCCGCGTGCACCCAGGTGAGCAGGTGCGGGTCGCCCGCCCGGTACGGCCGCCCGTCCGGCGCCTTGCCGCGCACCCGCTCGTGCACCGCGCGGACCCGGTCGATCATCACCTGCGCGTCGTCGGCGGTGCCGAACGTCGTCGTCGCGATGAACGTCGCCGTGCGCTCCAGACGGCCCCACGGGTCGCCGCGGTAGCCCGAGTGCCCCGCCACGCCCGCCATCGCCAGCGGGTGCAGCGACTGCAGCAGCAGCGCCCGCAGCCCGCCCACGAACATCGACGCGTCCGCGTGCACCCGCCCGACCGGGCTGTCCGGCGCGAACCACCGCGGCCCCGGCGTCAGGTGGATCCGGTCGCGGACCGCCACCCCGTCCGCGCCCGACACCTTCTCGAACAGCACGTCGCCCAGGCGCAGCCGCAGCCGCTCGACCGGGTTCGTCGCCGTCGTCATGCCGCCAGTATCCGCTCACACGTCCATCGGCGTGAGCACGGCGATGCGCCACCCGTCGTCCGTGCGCACCAGCTGGTACACGAACCGTTCCGTGTTGTCGTCGGCGCCCTCGTGGTGCCAGGTCACGTCGGCCCACACGCTGTGCGCGGTGGCCGCCACGACCCGGATGTCGGACGTCATGCCCGTGACGCCCTCGTACTGCGCCCACGACGCCCCGAAGAACTGCTCCGTCTGCGCCCGGCTCGTCACCGGCAGCGACTGGCCCGGAAACAGGATCAGCGCGGGCACCGCGTACAGGTCCGCCACCGCCGCCTCGTCTCGGTCCAGCAGCGCCTGCCGGTAGCGGTCGAAGAACTCCGCGGCCACGGTGTCCGGCGCGTCCGTGCGGTCGGTCGTCATCTCTCGTCGCCTCCTCGCGTGAGCTGTCGGTCGATCAGCTCGACCGTACGCGCGGCCGCCCACAGCACGACCGCGATCAACGCTCTTCCGGGGATATCACTGATAACCTCGAACCCGTGGTCGATCTTCGAGTGGAGCGTGAACGCGCGGGCCTGACCCAGGCCCGACTGGCCGAGCTCGCCGGGATCGCGCCGTCCAACCTGTCGGCGTACGAGTCCGGCAAGCGCCCCGTGTCGGCGGCGATGATCGAGCGCATCCGAGGAGCGATGGTCCGGCCGTCCGACCGGCTCCGCGAGAAGCGCGACGAGGTCCTCACGATCATCGCGCGCAACGGCGGCACGAACCCGCGCCTCTTCGGCTCCGTGGCGCGCGGCGAGGACACCCCCGCGAGCGACGTCGACATCGTCGTCGACGTCCGCCCCGAGGACGCGTGGCGCTTCGTCTCCACCCCGCGGGAGCTGTCCGAGCTGCTCGGCGTCCACGTCGACGTCGTCACCGAACGCGGGCTGCGCGCCAAGCACCGAGACATCATCGACGAGGCCGTCCCGCTGTGAACGGCCGCACGAGGCGCTGGCTGCACGACCTGGTCGACCATGCGGCCGCCGTCGACCGACTCGTCGCCCGCGGCAAGGCGGCGTTCGACGCCGACGAGATGCTCCGCTACGCCGCCGAGGACCTGCTCATCCGTCTCGGCGAGTGCGTGAGCCGCATCGACCGCGACGATCCGGGGTTCGTCGACGCCCATGCGGACCTGGAGCTCCGCCGCCTCAAGGACGCGCGCAACGTCGTCGCGCACGGCGACGACGCCGTCGACTCCGAGCTGCTGTGGGCGATCCTGTCGACCAACATCCCTCAGGTCGCCGCCCGGGTCGCCCGACTCCTCGGCTGACGCGGGCCGGTCGGGTGAATTCCCCCGCCACCAGGAGAGTTGCTCCCACGAACCCTTGCGGCGGGGCCGGCGCGATGGTGAGCTCATCGCGTGGAATCAGCGGTCGAGGCGGAGCTGCGCAGGCAGATCATGGCGTGGGTCGGCGAGCGGGCGGAGGCCAACGGCGGCTTCCTCCGCCGCGACGAGCTGCTCGACTTCCACCTCGACGGCGAGAAGCTGCCCGTCATCGACTACTCCCGGGGCATCCGCAACCCCGCATCGTTCGGCTCGACACTCTCGATCGTCAGCGCCGCCGACGGCCCGTACGACGACACCGAGTCCGAGGACGGGCTGCTGCACTACGCGTACCGCAAGGGCGACCCGTGGTCGGGCGACAACCGCAAGCTGCGGGAGGCGATGCGCACCGGCATGCCGCTCATCCTGTTCCGCAAGGAGATCGCGAACATCTACACGCCGGTCTTCCCGGTCTACGTCGTCGACGACGAGCCACAGAACCGGCAGTTCCTCGTCGCCCTGGACGAGGCGTTCCGCTTCATCCACGATCCCGCGCACCTGAGCGAGCCGCAGCGGGAGTACGCCCGGCGCCTCGCGAAGCAGCGCCTGCACCAGCCTGCGTTCCGCACCCGCGTCCTCGTCGCGTACGAGACCCGGTGCGCGATCTGCGAGCTCAAGCACGGGTCCCTGCTCGACGCCGCGCACATCGTCCCGGACGGGCACGAGCTCGGCGCCCCGACGGTGAACAACGGCCTAGCCCTGTGCAAGATCCACCACGCCGCCTACGACCAGAACATGCTGGGGGTGACGCCGGACCACGAGGTGCGCATCGCCTTCCGGCTGCTCGAGGAGATCGACGGGCCCATGCTCAAGCACGGCCTGCAGGAGATGCACGGGCGGCAGCTCTCCTTACCGCGCCGGCGGGCCGATCGCCCCGATCGCGACCACCTGGCGTGGCGCTACGAACGCTTCGCCGAAGCCGCGTCGAGGTAGCGCATGATCCGCACGACGGCGTCACGGCCGGCGCGGTTAGCGCCGACGGTGGACGCGGACGGCCCATAGCCGATGAGGTGCACCCGCGGCTCGCCGTCCACCTGCGTGCCGTCCATGCGGATGCCACCGCCCGCGGCGCGCAGGTGCAGCGGCCGCAGGTGGTCGAGAGCTGCGCGGAAGCCGGTGTTCCAGAAGATGACGTCGACGGGGATCGTCTCGCCGTCGGGCGTGACGACGCCGTCGGGCACGATGCGCGTGAACATCGGCCGCCGGTCGAGCACGCCGCGGGCCTCGGCGGCGAGCAGCGTCGGGGTCTTGATCAGGCCGGTGACGGACACGACGCTCTGCGGCGGCAGGCCCTCGCGCACGCGGTCGGCGACCATCGCGACGGCGCGCGCGCCGTCCTGGGAGTCGAAGGAGTCGCGCCACACGGGCTCCCGGCGCGTGAACCAGAAGGTCTGCGCCACGTGCGAGATCTCCTCGAGCAGCTGGACGGCGGAGATCCCGCCGCCGACGACGGCGACGCGCTGCCCGGCGAAGTCCTCCGCGCGCGTGTAGTCGGCGGTGTGCAGCTGGCGGCCGCGGAACGTCTCCTGCCCCGGGTAGGCGGGCCAGAACGGCTTGGACCACGTGCCCGTCGCGTTGACGATCGCCCGGGCGACGATCGTGCCCGAGCGGCCGCCGCCCTCCCAGCGGACGAGCAGGGCGCCCGCCGGGTCGTCGTCGGCCGCCTCCACCCGACGCACGCGCACCGGCCGGACGACGGCAAGGCCGAGCTCCCGCTCGTAGTCGCCGAAGTAGGCGGGCAGCACGTCGACGCTCGCCGCCTCCGGCTCCACGTCGGGCTGCTCGATGCCGGGCAGGTCGTGGATGCCGTTCACCGTGCTCATCCGCAGCGAGCGCCACCGGTGCCGCCACGCTCCGCCGGGCCCGTCCTCGGCGTCGAGGACGACGTAGGTGCGTGCACCCGGCGCCGGCAAGGTCGCGGGCACGAACCCCCGGCGCCGCAGGTGGTACGCCGCCGACAGGCCCGCCTGACCCGCGCCGATCACGACGACGTCCGCCGTCTGCGGCATGGCCTCGGTCGTCGTCACGTCTCGAGGAACGTGCGGCACGCGGACGGGATTCCGGGGCGACCTGTGGCACGTCGCACCTGTGCCGATGTCCGCGGCCGGCGCTAGCGTCACGACCCATGACCTACGCCAACGTCGGCACGCTGGGCACGACCCCCGGACGGCGCGACGAGCTCGTCGCCCACCTCACGCAGCACAGCACGGAGCTCGCGGACGCGGGCTGCCTGCTCTACGAGGTCGGCGTCAGCGACGACCGCCCGGACACCGTGTTCGTGGCCGAGCTGTGGACGTCGGCGGAGGCGCACCGCGCGTCGTTGCAGCTCCCGGCCGTGCAGGCGTCCATCGCGGCGGCGCGGCCGCTGCTGTCGGGGGAGTTCGGCGGGTTCGACTTCACCGTCGTCGGCTCTCCGCTCCGAGGCTGACGCGGTGACACCGGCGGAGGCACGCACGACCCGCACGGCCGTCGTGATCGGCGGCGGCATCGGCGGCCTGGCGTCGGGCGTGGCGCTGGCCCGGCACGGGTGGGACGTCACCGTGGTGGAGCGCGCGACGTCGCTGGACCCGGTGGGCGCGGGGATCGTCGTCGCGCCGAACGCGGTGCGCTCGCTCGACTCGCTCGGCGTGGGCGACGCGACCCGACACCTGGCCGCGCTGCAGGGCGAGCTCGGCATTCGTCGCCCCGACGGGCGGTGGCTGCTCCGCGGCCGCGCGGACGGCACGGCGTCGCTGTTCGGCGACCGCACGCTGATGCTGCACCGCGCGCAGCTGGTCGGGCTGCTCGCGGACGCGCTGCCCGCGGGGTCGCTGCGGCTCGCGACGAGCGCCGACGTCGTCGACCCGGGCACCACGTCGCGGCCGGCGCGCGTCCGTACACCGGACGGCGACCTCGACGCCGACCTCGTCGTCGCGGCGGACGGCATCGGCTCCGCCACGCGCACCCGGTGGATGCCGAGCGCGCCCGCTCCGGTGTCGGGCGGGTCGACGGCGTGGCGCTTCGTCGCCCCGCCGGTGCCGGGCGTCGTCGGCTCCGAGATCTGGGGACGCGGGATCATCGCCGGCGTCATGCCGCTGGCCGACGGACGGGTGTACGCGTACGTCTCGGTGGCCGCCGGCGTCGGCGTCCCCCGCGACCTCGACGAGCTGCGCGCCCTCCTCGCCGACTGGCACGACCCGATCCCCGCCCTGCTCGCGTCCGTCGACGACGCCACGGCGCTGCGGCACGAGCTGCGGCACCTGCCCGCTCCCCCGGCCTCGCTCACGACCGGCCGGGTCGCGCTCGTCGGCGACGCCGCGCACGCGATGCTGCCGAACCTCGGCCAGGGCGGGTGTCAGGCGCTCGAGGACGGCGTCGTGCTCGGGGTGCGGGTGCGCCCGGACGACGACATCGCCGCCGCGCTGCAGCGCTGGTCCGCGGAGCGCCGGCCCCGCGTAGGGCAGGTGATGCGCATGTCGGCGCGGGTCGCCGTCCCGACCCTGTGGACGTCGCGGGCCGCCACGTCCGCCCGCGACGCCGGGATGCGCGCCGTCGGCCGATGGACCGAGGCGCTTGGCGGGCGCGCCCTGCGCCCGGTCATGGCGTGGCGGCCGCCGACAGGCTGAGGCGAGTCCCACCTGGGCGTCGCGTCAGCCCATCGCCCGGCGATAGGTCACCCGCCGCACCAGGGTCTCGAACGGCCCGCGCCGCCCGGCCCGGCGCATCCGGTCGGCGAGCAGCAGGGTCGCGAGCCAGGTCGCGACGGCGAGGGCGGCGGTACCCGTCACGCCCAGGACGCCGGAGAGGTCCAGCAGGAACGGCGTGAACACGACCGCCCAGACCACGGACTGCGCCAGGTAGCACGTCATCGACCGCTGACCGAGTGCGGCGAGCGCCTCCACGACCGGCCCGCGCCGCCCGTCGTACCGGCGCTCGAGCCGGGCCGCCAGCAGCACGACGAGCGCCGCGTACCCGAGCCCGCCCAGCGTGCCGCTGGCGGTGTGCAGCGCGACGGCGCCGTCGAGCGTCGCGGCGTCGGGCACGGGGACGACGCCGGCGACCGGCAGCGCCATCGGTTGCGCGCCCAGGACGGCGGCCGCGATCCCCGCGACGGCCGTCACCGTCAGCGCCGCCCGGTAGCGCGCCGGCTGCTCCAGCACACGCCGCCGTCCCGCCCACAGGCCCAGCAGGAACGGGCAGGCGAACCCGATCGGCCCGAGCAGCGCGACGACGGCGACCGACGGGGCGCGGTCGACGACCATGCCGCCGAGGTCCGGCGGCAGCAGGTCGGTGCCGGGGCCGGCCAGCGCCTCGACACCCGTGCCCGCCGCCGGCAGCGCCGTCAGGACGAAGAACAGGGCCGCGACGGCGAGCACCCAGCCGTCGCGCCAGAACACGGCCAGCGCACCGACGAGCAGCAGCACGCCGTACATCGCGAGGATGTCGCCCGCGAACAGCAGCAGCCCGTGCAGCACGCCGATCCCGATCAGCACCGCCGCGCGCCGCCACAGCAGTCGTCGGACGGCGGGGTGCCCGGCCGCCTGGTTCCGCTCGACGATGCGGGCGACGCCGTACCCGAACAGCAGCCCGAACATCGGGAACGCGCGTCCGTCCACGCACGTCACGATCAGCCACGAGACCGCCGAGTCGACCGGCGAGCCGTCGAGCGGGAACCCGCCCAGGTACCGGTCGCCGCGCAGGAAGTAGTGCGAGTTCGCCAGGGCGATGCACAGCAGCATGACGCCGCGCGCCAGGTCGGGGCCGAGCGCGCGGGCGGTCAGGCGGGTCGGGCCGGCGGGGGCGGCGGTCGTCGCAGTCACGGTGCCATTGCAGCGCGCCGGCTCGGACCTGCGCATCGGCCACCCGGACGACGCGGGGTCCGTCGGTGGTCGGTTCTTCTGCCGGGCGTCACGCCTGCGCGCAGGCGTCGTTCATCCTCCGCTCACCCCTCGTTCGGCCCGCCGCCGAGTCCCCGTCAGCCGGACCCGATGGGCTGTGGGCGACCGCCGGGGCTCTGACCAGCAGAGACTCAGCCCCCGACCGCTCCCCCACTGGAGGCACCCATGCACCGCTCCTGGATCCGGCGCGCGACCGCCGCGCTCGCGGCACTCCTGGCCGTGCCGCTCGCGGCCACGACGGCGTCGGCGAGCGACGACGTCGCACCGCCGGCCGTGGCGAGCCTTCCGCTCGAGCAGAACGGCGGCACTTGGCCCACGAGCCACGTACAGGGCATCGCCGTCGACCAGGCGCGCGGCTACATCTACTACTCGTTCACGACGCTGCTGGCGAAGTACGACTTCGAGGGCAACCTCGTGGGCACGGTCGAGGGCTTCACCGGCCACCTCGGCGACCTGGACCTCGACCCGGAGTCCGGCCGTGTGTACGGCTCGCTCGAGTACAAGGCGGACGAGGCCTTCTACATCGCGGTGATCGACGGCACCGAGGTGGACGAGATCGGCATCGACGCCCAGACCTCCGACGTCTTCTCCACCGTGTACCTCCCGGAGGTGCACGACGACTACGCCGCCGACATGGACGGCGACGGGAAGTTCGACGGCAACGTCGGCGACACCGCCGACCACCGGTACGGCAGCTCCGGCATCGACGGCGTGAGCTTCGGCCCCGCGTTCGGCACGACCGGCGGCGAGCGGCTCCTCACCGTCGCGTACGGCATCTACGCGAACACGTCGCGCACGGACAACGACCACCAGGTGCTGCTCCAGTACGACGTCTCCGACTGGGCGCGGTACGAGCGGCCCCTGACCGAGAGCGACCCGCACCACGCCGGCCCCGCGGAGACGGACGGCAAGTACTTCGTGCGCACCGGCAACACCACGTACGGGGTGCAGAACCTGGCCTACGACGCCGTTCAGCAGCGCTGGTTCCTGGGCGTGTACCGCGGCACCAAGCCGCAGTTCCCCAACTACCTGATGTTTGCCGTCGACGCCGCCACCCGGCCGGTCGAGGGCGACCTGGTGGGCGTGCCCGGCCCGGACGGCGAGGGCACGGAGCGCGGCCTGCTCCTCGCCCTGGCCGACGACGACGGCACCCTCGACCCGGAGACCGGCATCCGCGGCTGGGAGCAGAAGTCGGACGTCGGCCTGCAGCCGCTGGGCCACGGGTTCTTCTACCTCGCGACCAACTCGGGCACGACGGGTGCGCAGACCGCCGACCTGCGGCTGGTGCGCTGGACGGGCGACGCCGAGGCGCCGTTCGCACCCGCCACGCAGGCCGAGCTGGCCCGCACGTGCACCGTCGACTACGCCGTGCACGGCACCTGGCCGCGCGGGTTCACCACGCAGGTGCGGGTGCGCAACACGGGCACCGCACCGGTGAGCGGTTGGACGGCCGCCTGGCGGTTCGGGTCGGGCGAGACGATCGACCACTCCTGGGGCGTCGAGACCGAGCAGGGCGGGGACGTCGTCCGCGCCACCGCCGCCCGGTGGAACGCCTCGCTCGCGCCGGGCGACCGCACGACGTTCGGGTTCGTCGGGCGCACGACGTCCGGCACCGCCGCACCCTCGACGGTCACGCTGAACGGGTTCCCCTGCTCCGCGGCCTGACGAGCTGACGACACGGCCGGGTCGGCGGCGCGCCGACCCGGCCCGTCGCGTATCGTGCTGTCACGCTCATCCCGGTAACCGGTTTCTCATGGACGAGGACCGGTCGCAGCGGTGACGGAACCCTTCTCGACGACGCGAAAGGTCCACCATGACGCTCACCCGCCGCAGGCTCGGCACCACCCTCGGTGCCCTCACCCTGGCCGCCGCGACCGCCACCGTCCCCCTGGCCGTCGCGCCCGCCGCCGTCGCGGGTCCCGACGACGCCGCCGGCAGCGCTGCCGTCGACACGGTCTTCCGCACCACCGACACCGCGCCCGGCTGGGCCTCGCAGAACGGCGGCACGGACGGTGGGGCCGGCGCCGACGCCGGGTCCACGTACACCGTCAGCAACCGCCAGGAGCTGCTCGCCGCCCTCGACAACGGCGGCGCGCGGGACGAGCCGAAGATCGTCTACGTCTCGGGCACCGTCCACGGCAACGAGACCGACGACGGCGCCCTGCTGGGCGAGCAGGACTTCGCGCCCGGCTACGACTTCGACAAGTTCCTCAGCTGCTTCGGTCCGGAGGGCTGGAGCGACGCGCTGCACGACTACTGCGGCGACCAGCGGCGCCTGCGCGTCACCGGCAGCCGGGCGATGAAGGCGCAGACCGAGCTGAAGATCCCCAGCAACACGACGATCGTCGGCCTCGGCGACGACGCCGGGTTCGACCAGGCCACGCTCATGCTGCACCTGGCGCACGACGTGGTGATCCGCAACGTCACCGTCGAGGCCCCGGTCGACTGGTTCACCTGGTGGGACCAGCCCGGCAGCACCTGGGACGCGCGGTTCGACGCCGTCTCCGCCGTCACCTCCACCAACATCTGGGTGGACCACGTCACCCTCACGGACGGAAAGTTCCCCGACCGCGAGGCCCCGCTCGGCCCGGACGGCGAGCCGGCCAACCGGCACGACGGTCTGTTCGACATCGAGGACAGCTCGGACTTCATCACCGTCAGCAACTCGCTGGTCACGGACCACGACAAGGCGATGATGCTCGCCTCCGGCGACGAGCACGGCGACAAGGAGCGCGGGCACCTCAACGTCAGCTACATCGGCAACTTCTTCGACGGCGTGGGGCAGCGTTCGCCCCGCGTCCGGTTCGGGCGGGTGCACGTGGTGAACAACTACTTCCTCGGCCGGGTGAACGACCCCGAGAATCCGATGACCAGCGCGGCCGCCGTCGAGGGCGGGTACGACTACTTCATCGGGCTCGGCTACGAGTCGCAGGTGTTCTCCGAGCGCAACTCGTTCGACTACACGGGCCCGGGCGCGGACGCCACGGTCGCCGTCAACGTGTGGAACGCGACCCGGTTCGCCGACGAGGGGTCGTGGTTCAAGCAGCGGCCGGTCGACCTGGAGGCGATCGCCGCCGACCAGTACGACGCGCGGGTGGCCGAGGAGACGGCGGCGGCCGCCGAGACCGGGGAGCCCCTGCCCGACTGGGCCACCGCCGGCTTCACACCGACGGTCGACTGGACCCCGCCCTACGAGTACGAGCCGCTGCGCACCGCGGCCCAGGTGGAGCGGCACGCCCGGACCCAGACCGGCGCCGGGGTCCTCACCGTCCCCGCGCCATAGCCTCGATGGGCCGTATCCCCGCGGGAGTGACAGTCTCGGTGGGATGACGACGGACGCCCCCGCACCTGCGGCGCCGCAGGGACACCTCCACCGGAGCCTGTCCCTGCGGCACCTCATCGTCTACGGCCTGCTGTTCATCGGCCCGACCGCGCCGATGGGCACCTTCGGCGTGCTGGACGCGCGCAGCAACGGCGCGGTGGCGCTCGTCTTCATCATCGCGACAGTGGCGATGTCGTTCACCGCCTGGTCGTACGCCCGCATGTCCGTCGCGGTCCCGAAGGCGGGGTCGGTCTCGGCGTACGCCACCGCGGGGCTGGGGCGACGGCCGGGGTTCATGGCCGGCTGGATGATCGGCCTGGACTACCTGTTCATCCCGAGCCTGGCCGCGCTGTTCTGCGGCATCGCCAGCCACGCCCTGTTCCCCGGCGTGCCGGTCTGGGTGTTCACCGTGGCGGCGGTGCTGCTCATCACGGCGCTCAACCTCGGCGGGGTGAAGCTCGCGGCGACGGTGGGGTTCGTCGCCCTGGCCGTGGAGATCCTGGTGCTCGCCGCCTTCTGCGTGGGTGCCGTCGTCGTGCTGGTGCACGAGGGCCCGGCCCGGCCGTGGCTGTCCCCGCTCACCGGGCTCGACGGGTTCACGCTCGTCGGCACGCTCGGGGCGGTCTCGGTGGCGGCCCTCGCGTTCCTGGGGTTCGACGCGATCGCCACGTTCGCGGAGGAGAGCACCGGCTCGCCGCGGCAGATCGGCCGGGCCCTGATCTTCTGCCTCGTGCTCGCCGGGGCCCTCTTCGTCCTCCAGACGTACCTGGGCGCGCTGCTGACGACGACGACCCCGACGGAGCTGGCCGCGCACCCCGACGACCAGGGCACCGTCTTCTACACCATGATCAGCGACTCGATCGGAGGGTGGCTCGGCACGACCGTCACCACGGCCCGAGCGATCGGCCCCGTGCTCTCCGCGCTCGTCGCGCAGGCCGCCGTCAGCCGCCTCATGTACGGCATGGCCCGCGACGGGCAGCTGCCGGCCCGGCTCGGGTCCGTGAGCCCGCGGACCGGTGTCCCCCGCCTCGCGATCCTCGTCTCGGCGGTCGCGACGCTGATCATCGCCGTCGCGGCCGCGATCAAGCCCGACGGGCTCGACCTGCTGTCCTCGATGGTCACCGTCGGCGCCCTGACCGCGTTCGTGTTCCTGCACGTCGCGGTGATCGGGTACTACGTGGTCGGCGGGCGCACCGACCGCCCCGTCCTGCACACGGTCGTGCCCGTCGTCGGCCTGGCGATCGTCGTCACCGTGCTCGTCCTGGCCAGCCACCTGGCCCTGGAGGTCGCGGCCGGCTGGCTCGTCCTGGGGCTGGTCGTGATGCTCGTGCGCGGCACGCGACACGGCGCGTCCGCCGTCGGCGAACCCGGAAATTGAGTCGGGGTGGCTCAAGTTGTACCGGGTCAGCAGCACTCACCTGGAGGAGGACAGCATGACCACCACCCTGACCCGCACCCCGTTCGCCGACGCCTGGCTCCGCGACCTGTGGACCCCGCGCCTCACCGACCTCGCCCGGACCGAGGGCCCCGTCCCCGCCGCGGACGTGTACCGCGACGGCGAGGACCTCGTCGCCCGCCTCGACCTGCCGGGCGTGAACCCGGCCGAGGACGTCACCGTCGAGGTCGAGGGCCGCAAGCTCGTCGTGCGCGGCGAGCGCAAGGACCAGCGCTCGGAGGAGTCCGAGGGCCGGCGCCTCTCGGAGGTCCGCTTCGGCGCCTTCCGCCGCGTCGTCACCCTGCCGAAGGCCGTGGACGGCGACGCCGTGACCGCGTCCTACGACGCGGGCGTCCTCACGGTCACCGTCGCCGGCGTCTTCGCCGGCACGACGCCGCAGCGCATCGAGGTCACCTCCGCCTGAGGCGGAGGCGCAGCGCAGGGTGAGCGCCGAGGAACGAGGCGCTCGCCCACAGCGGAACTGCAGACTCAGGCGGCAGAAGACACCGCCGCCTGATCGCTCAGGTCCGAACGACGGCGCCCGGTCGCACCCGCGACCGGGCGCCGTCGCACCCTGCGGGACAGGGGCCACGACGCCGGCCGCGCCTTGGGGGACCTCAGCCCTCGCGCGACCCCACAAGCTTCTCCAACGCCGATCGGAACGCGGGCAGGTCGTGCTCGACCGTGCTGCGCAGGATCCGTACCGAACGTGGAGAAGATGCTCCAGAGACTCGCGTGCCAGCTCGACGTGCGATCACCTCACAGCGTGATGGCCTGGACGGAGTCGCGCACGGCAGGGCGAAGCGATCGCTCGGGGACGACGTCGACAGGACGTCCCAGCAGACGTTCGAGCTCGGCCTCGAGGGCACTCAACGCGAAGAGGCCGACGCCGTGGTCGACATCGACGAGCAGGTCGACGTCCGAGCCCTCGCCAGACGTTCCCGCGGCGACGGAGCCGAAGACCCGCACATGACGCGCACCGTGCCGCGCTGCCGTCGCGACGATCTCGTCCCGATGGACCCTGAGCACGTCGTCCAGGACCGAGGGCTGCCCGTCGCCCCGGGGCGCGTGCGACGCGGGCAGCACCGCGCGAGCGGCGGAGCGATCCAGCAGACGCTTGACCTCGGGCTGGCTCCGACCGAGAGCGTGCGCGATGCGGCGCTGGCTCCAACCGAGGTCTCGCGCTTGTCGCGCACCTGTCTCGAGGGCAGCCCTGGCTTCGGCACGGAGGGCGTCTGCCGTCCGCGCCAGGCCGTCGAGGTAGGCGGCGAACGCACGCTCGACAGCCGACCCGTGGTCGTCTCGTTCTTCCATGAACACCTCCGATAACAGATGCTATCGGGAGGTGATGTCACATCGCCAGAGCCCGTCCCGTCGCTGTGGCACGGGACGACGAAGGAGAACGAGATGGCTCGCAAGACACAGGTCATGGTGGTGGGCGGCGGCTACGCCGGGGTGATGGCGGCGAACCGCCTGACGGCGCGGGACGACGTCGCGGTGACGCTGGTGAACCCCCGCCCCACGTTCGTGGAGCGGATCCGGCTGCACCAGCGGGTGGCGGGCACGCACGGCGCCCTGGTGGAGTACCGGGACGTGCTGGCCGACGCGGTGCGGCTGGAGGTCGCGACCGTGGAGCGGATCGACGCCGGCGCGCGGCGGCTGGAGCTCGCCGACGGCGGCACCCTCGCGTACGACTACCTCGTGTACGCGGTGGGCAGCACCAGCGCGGCACCCTCCGTGCCGGGGGCCGCGGACCACGCGTTCGCGCTGGCGAGCCTGGAGGACGCCGACCGGCTGGCTCCGGAGCTGGCCGCGGGCCCGACGGCGCGCGTCACCGTGGTGGGCGCGGGCCCGACCGGCATCGAGACGGCGTCCGAGCTGGCCGAGCAGGGCCGCGCGGTGACGCTGGCCTGCGGCGACGTGCTCGGCCCGTACCTGCACCCACGGGGACGGCGGGCGGTCGCGGCGGCGCTCGCGCGCCTCGGCGTGGAGGTCCTCGCCGGGCCGGGCGCCACCGTGACGGCGGTGACGGCGGACGCCGTCCAGCTCGCCGATGGGCGCGACCTCCCCAGCGACGTGACGATCTGGACGGCCGGGTTCGCCGTCCCGGACCTCGCCGCCCGCAGCGGCCTGAGCACCGACGCCGCGGGCCGCCTGCTGACCGACGAGACCCTGACCAGCGTGGACGACGACCGCATCGTCGCCGCCGGCGACGCGGGCGCGCCGTCGGACCGGCCGTACCGGATGAGCTGCCAGGCCGCCGGCCAGCTGGGCGGCCTGGCGGCGAACACCGTGCTGGCGCGGATCGCCGGGACCGAGCCCGCACCGGCCCGGGTCGGTTTCGTCGGCCAGTGCCTCAGCCTCGGCCGCGGGGCAGGCCTGTTCCAGCTCGCGGGCCGGGACGACGTCGCTCGTCCGGCGTACCTCGGTGGCCGCCTGGGGGCCCGCGCCGGCGCGTGGCTCAAGGAGCTCGCGTGCGACAGCAGCGTCCGAGGCCTGGCCTGGGAGGCGCGCCGGCCCGGCATCCTCCGATACCCGTCGTTCGTCACCGACCCGCGTCGCCGCGAGGACCTGCGCCCCCGCCGCACGGCCGCGATCGCCGGTTGAGCCTGTCGAGACCACCCGATCGCCGGTTGAGCCTGTCGAAACCACCCGATCGCCGGTTGAGCCTGTCGAAACCGCCCGATCGCCGGTTGAGCCTGTCGAAACCCACAGTTGCGGGGTTTCGACAGGCTCAACCAGCGAGGCGAGGTTTCGACAGGCTCAACCAGCGACGATGTCGGGTCAGCTGACCCGGCGGCGGTAGGCGGCCACCGCGAAGGCGTAGGCGACCACGAAGATGCCGACCAGCCAGGCGAGGGCGATCCAGATGTCGTTGCCGACGGGCTGTTCGGCGAACAGGGCCCGGATGGAGTTGACGATGGACGTCACGGGCTGGTTCTCGGCGAACCAGGCGACCGGGCCGGGCATCGTGTCGGTGGGCACGAACGCCGAGCTGATGAACGGCAGGAAGATCAGCGGGTAGCTGAAGGCGCTCGCGCCGTCGACCGTCTTCGCCGAGAGGCCGGCGATCACCGCGAGCCAGGTGAGGGCCAGGGTGAACAGGACGAGGATGCCGGCGACGGCGAGCCATGCCCCGAAGGACGCCCCGGTGCGGAAGCCCATGAGGAACGCGACGCCGAAGACGATCGCGAGCGAGACCAGGTTCGCCACGAGCGACGTGAGGACGTGGCCCCACAGCACGCTCGACCGCGCGATCGGCATCGACTGGAACCGCTCGAAGATGCCGCCCTGCATGTCGAGGAACAGCCGGTAGGCGGTGTACGAGATGCCGGACGCCACGGTGATCAGCAGGATGCCGGGCAGCATGTAGTTGATGTACGAGTCGCCGGTCCCGGTGTCGATTGCCCCGCCGAAGACGTAGACGAAGATGAGCATCAGCGCGATCGGCGTGACCGCGGTGGTGATGATGGTGTCCGGGCTCCGCAGGATGTGACGCAGCGACCGGCCGGTGAGCGTGCCGGTGTCGGCGAGGGCGTGGGTGGTCATCAGGATTCCTTCTCGGTACCGGTCGCACCGACGAGCGAGAGGAAGACGTCCTCGAGGGACGGCTGCTTCTCGACGTACTCGACCTGGGCGGGCGGGAGGAGCTGCTTGAGCTCGGCGAGGGTCCCGTTCTGGATGATCGTGCCCTCGTGCAGGATGGCGATCCGGTCGGCGAGCTGCTCGGCCTCGTCGAGGTACTGCGTCGTGAGCAGCACGGTGGTGCCGCCCTGGGCCAGCTTCTTGACGGTGTCCCACACCTCGATCCGCGCCTGCGGGTCGAGGCCGGTCGTGGGCTCGTCGAGGAAGATGATCGGCGGGTCGCCGATGAGGCTCATCGCGATGTCGAGCCGACGCCGCATGCCGCCGGAGTAGGTGCCGGCGCGCCGCCCGCCCGCCTCGGTGAGCGAGAAGCGGTCGAGCAGCTCGTCCGCGACGGCGCCCGGGTCCTTCAGGTGGCGCAGCCTGGCGACGAGGACGAGGTTCTCGCGGCCGGTGAGGATCTCGTCGACCGCGGCGAACTGGCCCGTGAGGCTGATCGACTCGCGCACGTCGCCGGGCTTCGCCGCGACGTCGTACCCGTGGACGACGGCGGTGCCCGCGTCGGCCTTGAGGAGCGTCGACAGGATCCGCACGAGGGTGGTCTTGCCGGCTCCGTTGGAGCCGAGGAGGGCGAAGATGCTGCCGCGGGCGACGTCGAGGTCGACGCCTCGCAGCACCTGCAGCTCGCCGAACGACTTCTCGATGCCCTGCACCCGGATCGCGGGCTGGGGGGACAGTGCTGTGCTCATGTCCGGTACTCCGATTCCTGGGCGGTGGTTCACGGCCGGCGGACGATGACGTCGCCGAAGCCGGTGCTGGCGTGGATCTCTGCGGTGGCCTCGTCCTCGACCGGCCCCTCGGTGGGGGTCAGCTGGTTGCGGACGGAGCCGTTCTCCGACGAGAGGTCGAGGTAGGCGGCGGTGCCCTCGGGCACCCCGACCTCGATCGAGCCGAAGGAGGACGTGAGCGTGGCGGCGCCGGTCTCGAGGCTGCCCACCCGGATGCTGGCGTGGGCGGACTTGGCCGTGAGGGTGCCGCGCACGCGGCTCACGGCGATGTCGCCGTGCGCCCCGTGCACCTCGAGGGTGCCGGTGACGGAGCCGACGGTCGTGGTGCCGTTGCTCGCGCGGATCGCGCCGTCGCCGGACACCTCGTCCACGAAGACGGACCCGGCGCTCACCTTGACGTCGAGGGAGCCGGTGACGCGACCGGCGGTCGCCGTTCCCGCGGAGACCTTGACGTCGAGCCGGTCGACGTCGTCGACGCGGACGTTGCCGGCCGACAGGGTCATGTCGACGGCGCCGAGCGTGCCTTCGGCGTAGAGCGAGCCGGCCTTGCCGCTCAGCGACGAGCCCTCGGGCAGCTCGACGGTGATGTCGGCGGTGCCGGCCGCGAACGGGAGCACGTACTGCTTCCACGAGCCGGGGTAGGTGATCGAGACGGCGTCGCCGTCGCGGTCGACGCGGACCGCCTCGGCGGCGCGTGCGCTGCCGGACTTGGCGTTGGTGGGCAGCACGGTGACGACGACGTCGTCACGCTCGCCGGCGACCGCGTGCACGTTGGCGAACGGCACGTCGACGAGGACGCGGACGGGCTGGGGTGCAGGGAAAGTGGGCATGACGGGGCTCCAACAGTGGTGTCGGTGTGGTGTCAGGGAGGACGAGGGCGGTGCGGCGCGGTGACGGACGAGACGGTCAGCGCACCCAGCCGGTGACGCGGGCGGAGCCGCGCTGCTGCGGACGGGCCTGCGCGGCCGGGCGTCCGGTGGACTGCTCGAGCGCCGCGGCGACCGCGCGCACGAGCCAGGTGTTGACGGAGATGCCGTCGCGGGCGGCGGCGGTCTCGACCTGCGTCTTGAGGTGGTCCGGCAGGCGCAGGGTGGTGCGGGTGGTGGCGCCGCTCTCCGCTTCCACGGCGGGCGGCTGCACGGCCTGGTCCGCCGCGGGGGCGGGCGCCTCCGGGGCGGCCGGGCGGGCGGGCACCACGACGACGAACTCGGGCGAGCCTCCGCGGAGGCGGATGTCGACCGAGCCGGGGGCCAGCTCGGCGGAGATCTCCCCCGCCGCGTCCGACAGAGCCTCGAGGAGGACGAGCCGGGCGGCGGCGTCGAGCGGGGCCGTCAGGCGGGAGGCCAGCTCCCGCGCCTCGTCCCCGCCGGCGGCGGCCGCGGTGGCGAGCTGGCGCTGGAGGTCGTCGACGTGTCGCGTGATGTCCATGGCTCCACTATGACACCACCGTGGTGTCAACGCAAGAGGGTGTGGCGTCATCTTTGACGCCACACCCTCGGTGCGCCCTCTCGGGCGCGTCAGGCAACCGTGGTGTCAGCGCCAGAGCCGCTCCGACGCGAGCCGCGCGCCGGCCGCGAGGGTCTCCAGCTTCGCCCAGGCGATCTGCGGGTGGATGCGCCCGCCCAGGCCGCAGTCGGTGGAGGCCAGCACGTTCTCGCGCCCGACGCGCGCGGCGAACCGCTCGATGCGCTGCGCCACCAGCTCCGGGTGCTCGACGACGTTGGTCGCGTGCGACACCACGCCCGGCAGGATGAGCTTGCCCTCGGGCAGCGTCACGTCGTCCCACACGGTGAACTCGTGCTCGTGGCGCACGTTGCCGGCCTCGAAGGAGTAGGCGCCGGCGTCGATGTCGAGCATCAGGCGCACGATGTCGCGCATCGGCAGGTCGGTGGTGTGCGGGCCGTGCCACGACCCCCAGCACAGGTGGTACCGGATCCGGTCGGTCGGCAGGCCGCGCAGCGCGTGGTTGAGCGCCTCGACGTGCACCCGCGACCACGCGACGTAGTCCTCGACGCTCGGCTCCGGCGTGATCTGGTCCCACGACTCCGCCAGGCCCGGGTCGTCGATCTGCAGGATCAGCCCGGCGTCGATGATCGCCCGGTACTCCTCGCGCAGCACGTCCGCCCACGCGTACGCGTACTCCTCGTGCGTGGCGTAGTGCTCGTTGACGATGCGGGTCGCCGAGCCCGGCGCGATCGACGTGATGAAGGCGTCGCTCACGCCCGCGGCGTCGGCGGCGGCCTTGAGGTTCGCGGCGTCCTGGGCGACGGCGGCCTGCCCGGTGTACGCGATCGGCCCGGTCACCTTGGGGAAGGAGCCCGGCTTCTTGCGCGTGTAGATGCCGGAGTCCGGGTCGCCGTACGCCTCGGCGAACCGGGCGCGGTCGCGGCGGTGCCCGAACCCGGTGAGGCGCACGTCGCCGGGCGCGGACTGCACGTCCGTCGTCATCCACGACGCGTCGTCGTCGAGCTCGAGCCCGCTGGTGCGCTGGAAGGAGTACGACCACCACGCGCCGTAGTCCACCGGCGACGACATCGACTTGCCGTACTCGCCGTCGTTCACCACGGTGATGCCGGCGTCCTTCTGGCGCCGCACCACGTCCTCGACCGCTCCCCGCAGGAGGGTGTCGAAGCCCGTGGTGTCGCCGCCCTCCTCGCGCGCAGCGTTCGCCGCGAGCAGCTCGGGCGTGCGCGGCAGCGAGCCGGCGTGGGTGGTCTCGATACGGTCCTGGCTGGTCAGCACGGCATCCGTCTCTCGTGTCGCAGGGTGGAGGTCGGGCCGATCGTCGCACGACGGCCTCGCGGACCGGAGGCACGTCTCACGCTCCCTCGGGTGGGCTCGAGTAGCCTCGCGACCATGACACGTGACGCCGGCGGGGCCCCGCGCACGGGGGTGCGGACGTTCGACGACGTGCGTGCCGACGAGCGGGACCGCGCCTACCTGCCCGGCATGAGCAGCGCGTGGAAGATGCCCTGGTACGACGTGCTGAGCTGGTGGCAGCGCGCCGGGCGGCTGCACCGCCGCACCGTCGAGCTCGCCGGGATCACCTCCGGCCAGCACGTGCTCGACGTCGGCAGCGGCACGGGCAACCTGGCGCTGACCGTGCTGCGCGAGGTGCCGGACGCCGACGTGACCGCCCTCGACCCCGACGGCGCAGCACTGAGCCGGGCGGCGCGCAAGGCTCGACGCCGCCTCCGCTGGTCGAGCCGGTCGAGGCCTCGCGGCTCGCTCACGCTCGTGCGGGGCTTCGCCGACCGGCTGCCCGCCGCGGACGCGAGCGTCGACCACGTGCTGTCGTCGCTGGCTCTGCACCACGTGCCGATGGACGAGAAGCGGCGCTTCGCCGCCGAGGTGGCACGCGTGCTGCGGCCCGGCGGCCGCGTGACCATCGCCGACCTCGACGCGCCGGCGCACGACGGCGGGGGCCACGGCGGGCACGGACAGGGGCACGGCGGCCACGACGCGCACCGGCACGGCGGGCATCGGGAGATCGGCGCGAACCAGCACCGCGAGGACAACGCCGACGGCGGCATCCAGCGGCTGCTGGCGGACGCCGGCCTGGCGGACGCGCGGGAGGCCGCGCGCGCCACGTTCCTGGACACGCCCGTGCTGTGGGTGCAGGCGCGCCGCCCCTGACACCCCACCGGCGCCCGCTCAGGAGCGCCCGGCGGCCTCCTCGGCGGCGACGAACTCCGGCGGCGGGGCGAACTGCGAGAGCACCAGGTCGGCACCGAACGGGTCGCGGATCGTCGCCTCCCGCGTCCACGCGGTGTCCTGGGACGCGTGCACGACACCGCCGGCGCGCTCGGCGGCCTCGGCGGCGGCGTCGCGGTCGGCCACGGCGAACACGACCGACCAGCGCGCCGGCCGGTCCGCGGGCAGCACGCCCGCGACGGCGTCGGCGAACCCCGGCGGCACGTGCTGCTGCCGCTCGTGGATGCCCGGGTCCACGGTGCGGGCCAGGTGGTCGCCGTACCCGGGGACGCGGGCCATGCCGACGGCCAGGTCGTCGCTGCGCTCCCAGCCGAGCAGCGGCCCGTAGAACCGCAGCGCGCCGTCGACGTCGGGCGTGAGCAGGTTGCTGAAGTTCCAGGTGCCGGCCTCGTTGACCCGCTGCGCCCCGAGCCGCGTGCCCGCCTGCCACAGCCGGCTGGGCGCGCCCTCCGGGTCGACGATCCGGGCCATCCGGCCGGCGGGGCGCCCCGGCGGGCCGACGTCCTGCGGGGGCGAGCTCACGACTCCGCCCAGGTCCGTGACGCGGGCCGCGGCGGCGTCGACGTCGTCCACGGCGAGGTAGGTGTGCCACGCGGGCTCGCCGTCGTACCCCGGGTCGGGCGTGGCGATCGCCGCGATCGCCGTGGCGTCGGTGCCGTCCCACGACGCCACGGCGTACCGCCCCGGCGCCGCGGGCGGCAGCTTCTCGTCGAACCGCCAGCCGAACAGCGCGCCGTAGAAGGCGAGGGCGGCGTCGACCTCCGTCGTCTCCAGGTCGATCCAGCTCGGGACCCCGTGCGGGTACGTGTGCTGCGTCATCCCGCCAGCGTGCACCGGCCCACCGACACCTCGCAGGGCGACACCGACCGTTCATCCACAGGTCGCCCCGACCCCCTTCCCAGCGCGCTCCCCGCTCCCTACCGTGACGTCATGACCGTTCGCCCTCGTGCCCTCCGGCACCCCGCCGTCGCCCTCACGGCCGCCCTCGCGCTCGGCGCGGGCCTCGCGGCGGCCCCGCTCGCCGCCAGCGCCCGTCCTGGCCACGACGACGCGCGCGGGGGCGGGCACGGGCACGACCGGACGCTGCGCGTCGCGACGTACAACCTCTCGCTGAACCGCGCCACGGAGGGCGAGCTCCGCGCCGACCTGGCCACGGGCGACGACCCGCAGGCCCGCACGGTCGCGGAGGTCATCCAGCGCGCGGACCCGGACGTCGTCCTGCTCAACGAGTTCGACTACGACGGCGCCCGCGCGAGCGTGGACGCGTTCCGCGAGAACTACCTCGAGGTGCCCCAGGGCGGCGCCGACCCGGTGCGCTACCGCTACGCGTACACCGCGCCGTCGAACACCGGGGTCCCCAGCGGCTTCGACCTGAACGACGACGGCACGGTGGGCGGCGGGGACGACGCCTTCGGCTTCGGCGAGTTCGAAGGTCAGTACGGCATGGTCGTGCTCTCGAAGTACCCGATCGACACCCGTCACGTGCGCACGTTCCAGCACTTCCTGTGGAAGGACATGCCGGGCGCGCTGCTGCCGGACGACCCGGCCACCCCCGAGCCCGCGGACTGGTTCTCGCCGGAGGAGCTCGACGTCGTGCGGCTGTCCAGCAAGTCGCACTGGGACGTGCCGGTCCGGGTGGGCCGCGAGACCGTGCACGTGCTCGCCGCGCACCCCACCCCGCCCACGTTCGACGGCCCCGAGGACCGCAACGGGCGGCGCAACCACGACGAGATCCGGTTCTGGGCCGACTACGTGACGCCCGGCAAGGCCTCGCGCTACGTGTACGACGACGAGGGGCGGCGCGGCGGGCTGACGCCGGGCGCGCGGTTCGTGATCCTGGGCGACCAGAACGCCGACCCGCTCGACGGCGACTCGGTGGACGCGGCGGTCGACCAGCTGCTCGACCACCCGCGGATCACGGACCCGCGGCCGACGTCGGACGGTGCCGTCGAGGCGGCCGCCCTGCAGGGCGGCGCCAACGCGACCCACCGCGGCGACCCCGCGCTCGACACGGCCGACTTCGCCGACACCGCGCCGGGCAACCTGCGGGCCGACTACGTGCTGCCGTCGAAGAACCTGCGGGTGCGCGACGCCGGGGTGTTCTGGCCGGCGCAGGCCGACCCGCTGTCACGGCTGACGGGCGTCTACCCGTTCCCGTCCAGCGACCACCGGCTCGTGTGGGTGGACGTCGCGGTCCGCTGACCGCGGGCGGAGAGTTCACCCCGCGGCCGGGCCCCGGGGCAGTGGCGAGCGGGCCTGCGCGCTCGCACGCTCGAAGGTGCTGTCCTTCACCCTCGAGCCCTGGAGATCCCATGAGACGCGCCCTCACCGTGGCCGCAGCAGCAGCGACGGCGCTGCTGCTCGCCGCGACCCCCGCCACCGCGCACGGCGGCAGGCCCACCCCGAAGCCGCCGACCGTCACCGACATCGCCGACGGGCTGGTCTCGCCGCTCACCCTCGCCGCGGGCCCCCGCGGCACCACGTTCGTGACGCAGAACTTCGCCAGCCTGCTCACGTCCGTCGGCCGCGACGGCGCCACCAGGGTCCTGTACACCGGCGGGGCCGGCAACGACGTCGGCGGGGTGTCGTTCTCCGGACGCACCGTGACGTTCACCGAGACCGTCCTCGCGGAGGGGGAGCAGCCCGAGCCCATCGACTCCATGGTCAAGACGCTGCGGGTGGACCGGAACGGCGCCCCCGCCGGGCCGGCGCGCACGCTCGTGGACCTGCGGGCCTGGGAGAACGCCCACAACCCCGACGGGAACGTCACGTACGGCCTGCGCCACGCGCCGCAGTCCTGCCTGGACCAGTTCCCCGCCGAGATGCCCGGCCGGTACACCGGCGTCCAGGACTCCCACCCGTACGCCACGACGACGCGGCACGGCACCACCTACGTGGCCGACGCCGGCATGAACGCCGTCGTGTCGGTGAGCGACCGCGGCCGCGTGCGCGCCGTGGCGGTGCTGCCCGCGCAGCCGGTCCGCGTCACGGCCCAGGCCGCGGCGGCGAACGGCCTGCCCGACTGCGCCGTCGGCCGGACGTACTGGTTCGAGCCGGTCCCGACGGACGTCGAGGTGGGCCCGCGCGGAAAGCTCTACGTCACCACGCTGCCCGGCGGCCCGGAGGACGCCAACCTCGGGGCGCGCGGCGCCGTCTACACCGTCGACCCGCGATGGGGCTCGGTGCGCCAGGTCGCGTCCGGCTTCCTCGGCGCCACCAACGTCGCGGTCTCCCCGCACGGCGAGGTGTACGTGGCCGAGCTGTTCGGCGGCGCGATCACGCAGGCGACGCACCGCGGCCACCGCACCGTCCTCGAGACGCCGCTCCCGGCCGGCCTCGAGTGGGACCACGGTGACCTGCTGGCCACCACCAACGTGCTGCCCGCCGACGACACGACGCCGCCCGACGGCCATCTCGTGCGGATCGACCTGCCGCGCTGGTAGGCCTCGCCGGTCGAGCCAGTGAAGTCCCGCTGGTCGAGCCTGTCGAAACCCCGGGTTTCGACAGGCTCAACCAGCGACGCGGGTCTCGACAGGCTGCTCCCGCCGCGCGGCATCCCACACGCGGATGTCGTCGTAGTCCACCCCCGACAGCTGCCGGACGACGTCGCGCGCGGCCGGCGTCGCCTCGGCGGGGTCGCCGCCCGCCCGCAGCCGGTCGAGCTCGTCCACGAGCGCCGCGTGGGTCTGCCGGGTGAGCCGGAAGGTGCGCGCCACCACCAGGGCGGCGCCGATGAGCAGCGCGACGCCGAGGGAGAGGATCGCGACGATCATCGCCTGCGCGCCGGCGGGCTGCGCCGTCTGGCCGTCGACGTAGCCCGACGCCTCGAGGAGCACGCCGGCGATCATCGTCGCGACGGCCACCGTGGACTTGCGCACGAACGTCATCACCGCGGCGAAGACGCCCGCGCGCTTCCTGCCCGTCACGATCTCGTCGATGTCCGGGACGAACGGGAACACGTTCCACGGCACGAACACGAACACGGCACGGCCCACCTGGTAGACGACGCCGAGCACGGTGAGCCACACCAGCGGGTTCGCCGGCGAGAGGGTCGCGACCACGTACCAGCCCAACGACGTCACGAGGACGATCGAGAAGCCGACCGTCCACAGCGACCGCGGGCTGATCCGCGTGATCAGCCAACCGGCGAGGACGGTCACGAGGATGCCGACCAGGCTCATCGACTGGATCGTGCCGGCCGCGGCGGCCGTCAGCCCGACGACGGACACCACGTAGTACACGAACACCGTGCTCCAGGTGTCCATGGCGGTGAACGACAGCAGGTAGATCGCGAGGTGCTTGCGGAAGGTCTTGACGCGCAGCGTCGAGAGGTACTGGCGCAGCACGGAGACCAGGCTGATCGGCTCGCGCGCCGCGGCGGGCTCGCGGTCGCGGGAGACGAACGTCTCCCACGTGGTCCCCCAGCTGACGAGGATGGCGGCGACGAAGACGGCGGCGAAGATGATCCCGTTGACGAGGAACGGGACGGGCGAGTCCTCGCCCAGGGCCTTGAACAGCTCGGCCGGCACGAAGGTCGCGAGGAACGTCGCGAGGCCCGAGATCACGAGACGCGCCGTCGACATCTTGGTGCGCTCGTCGTAGTCGGTCGTCATCTCGTTGGGCAGCGTCTCCCACGGGATGAGGACGAGCGCCAGGACCAGCTCGAACATCAGGTAGACCGCGAGGTAGTACCAGTACCCCATGCCGGCCACCCACAGCAGCGCGAACGTCACCATCAGCGGCGCGCCCACCAGCATGAGCAGGTGCCGGCGGCCGAACCGCTGCCCCAGCCGCGTGCGGTAGAGCTCGTCGGTGAGGTGCCCCAGGACGAGGCTGACGACGGCGTCGACGACCTTGGCGATCGCGAGGATGGACGCCGCCTGGACGGCGTTGAGCCCGCCGTACGTCGTGAGGAAGAACAGGAGCCAGGCGCCGATGATGGCGAGCGCTCCCCCGCCCACCAGGTCGGTCATCCCGAACGTGATCGCCCGCCCGACGCCGATCCGGCCGCGCGGGGTGTAGATCCGGCGGTGCCGGTGCTCGTCGTGCATGGGTGGTGCCTTTCGGTTCTTGCGTCGTTGCTCGAACTCGCTCCGCGAGAGCCGCGGCGTCGCGGATCGGTCTGTCCCGCCCGGTGGTTGAGCCCGTCGAAACCACGAACCCCGGTTTCGACAGGCTCAACCACCGGCGGAGCAGGTCAGGGGGTGAGGACCCGTGCCTGCTGCTGGGCGAGGACGCTCAGCTCGGCGGCCTTGAACGCGTGCTCCTGCGTCATCGCGTTCTCGGTGCGCTCCAGGCAGTCGAGGATGAGCTGCCCGAAGTAGGGGAAGCCGACCTGGCCGTCCGCGACGAGGTGGTGCTCGCCCTCGCCGTCGACGAGGAACACGTGCCCGCCGCCCTCGCCGGTGCCGACGTTGACGTACTTGCGCAGCTCGATGTACCCCTCGGTGCCGAGGATGATCGTGCGCCCGTCGCCCCAGGTGCTCAGGCCGTCCGGCGTGAACCAGTCCACCCGCACGTACCCGGTGGCGCCGTTGTCCATGACGATGCCGGCCTCGCCGAAGTCGTCCAGCTCCGGGTGGTCCGGGTGGTGGTAGTTCGCGATGGCCGCGTGGCTGATCTCCGCGTCCTTGGCTCCCGCGTAGTGCAGCATCTGGTCGAAGTTGTGGCTCCCGATGTCGCACAGGATGCCGCCGTACTTCTCCTTCTCGTAGAACCAGTCCGGGCGGCCGGTGCCGAGGCGGTGCGGCCCCAGGCCCATCACCTGCAGCACGCGGCCGATCGCCCCGCGGTCGATCAGCTGCTCCGCGAGCACGGCCGCCTCGACGTGGATCCGCTCGGAGTAGTAGACGGCGTACTTCTGGCCGGTGCGGGCCGTGGCCTCGCGCGCGGCGGCGAGCTGGTCGAGCGTCGTCAGCGGCGCCTTGTCGGTGAAGTAGTCCTTGCCCGCCTCGATGACGCGCAGGCCGAGCGGCGCCCGCTCGGACGTCACGGCGGCGCCCGCGACGAGGCGCACCTCGGCGTCGTCGAGGATCTCCGCCTCGCTCCGCGCGACCCGCACGTCCGGGAACTTGCTGCGCATCACCTCGACCTTGGCCGGGTCGGGGTCGTAGACCCACTTCAGCGTGCCGCCGGCGCCCGCCAGGCCCTCGCACATGCCGAACACGTGGCCGTGGTCGAGGCTGGTCGCCGCGAACACGAACTCGCCCGGCTCGACGACCGGGTCCGGCACCGGGTTCGGCGCGTACGCGGCGCCGCTCGCGGTGCTCGCCGCGCTGATGGGGGCGCTCATGCCTTGCTCCTCGCGTTCATGCCTTGGCCCTCACCGTGATCGCGCCCGGCAGCTCGCCCACCGACGCCGACTTCTCGAAGAAGTGCGGTGCCCGCTCCACGAGCGTGCCCGTGCGGTAGAACGGGTCGTCGGGCGACAGCGGCAGGTCGACCGTGCGGCGCTCGATGCCCGCCTCGTAGATCGCCGTGACCAGCTCGATCGCGCGGCGCCCGTCCTCGCCGTCGACGGCGGGACGACGGCGCTCGCGCACGGCGTCGAGCATGTCGGCGATCTGCCCTGCGTGGCCGGTGTGCTCCAGCGGGCGGTGCGCCGCCGCGACGGCCTCGATCTGCGCGACGCGCTCCGTGTCGTCCTCGTCGGCGGGGAAGCCGTTGGGGTTGGCGAGGTTCGCCTCGACCTTCCACGGCTGCGAGACGCGCGCGTTGCGGCCCTGCACGACGATGGCCTGCTCCTCGCCGTGGCTCACGACCGAGGCGGTGACCTCGGCGAGCGCGCGGTCGTACTGCAGCACGCTCACGGACAGGTCCTCGACCTCGGCGTTCTCGTGGGCGGCGTTGGTGAGCACCGACGTGACGGCCTTCGGGGAGCCGAGCATCCACAGGGTCATGTCGAGGTGGTGGATGGCGTGGTTGAGCGTGCAGCCGCCGCCCTCGCGCTCCCAGGTGCCGCGCCACCACAGGTCGTAGTACTCCGTGCCGCGCCACCAGGCGGAGCTGACCTGGGCGTGGGTGACGGGGCCGGCGAGGCCGGAGTCGAGCACCTCCTTGAGCGTCGCGATGTCGTCGCGGAAGCGGTTCTGCGCGACGACGGACAGCAGCCGGCCGTTGTCCTTGGCGGCCGCGATCATCGCGTCGCACTCCTCGAGCGACGGCGCCATGGGCTTCTCGACGAGCACGTCGACGCCGGCCTCCAGGGCCTGGATCGACAGGGCGGCGTGGGTGGACGGCGGTGTCGCGACGCTGACGAGGTCGAGGTTCTCCGCGGCGAGCAGCTCGGCGGCGTCGGTGTAGACGCGGGCGGGCTCGAGCCCGAGCTCCGCGCGCAGGGCCTCGGCGCGGCCGGGGGCCGGGTCGCACAGCGCGACGATCTCGCACTCCGTGCTGAAACGCTGGTAGCCGTCGATGTGCGCCCGGGCGATCCCGCCCGTGCCGACGATCCCGATTCTGAGCATGGTTCCTCCGGTGGAACGAGCTGGCGATACGGCATGATACGTATCATGCGGCGGGTGTCACAGTGACTCCCGGGCCGCGGTCCTGTCAAGGCGAGGGGTGAGGGAGGTCATACTGTGGCGGTGCCGAACCCTCCCACGAGCCGCGACGTCGCGCGTGCCGCCGGGGTCTCGCAGACCACCGTCTCCTACGCCCTGACCGGCCGCGGCACGATCTCGGCGACCACGCGCGAGCACGTGCTCCGGGTGGCCGACTCCCTCGGCTACCGGCCCAACCTCGCGGCGCGCTCCATGCGCACGCGACGGTCCGGGCGCCTGGCCGTGGTCACGGGCGCGACGCTCGACAACCAGCTGCGGCTGCTCGCCGGCGCCGGCGAGGTGGCGGAGGCCGCGGGGTTCGCCATGGAGACCCACACCGTCGACGGCACGGTGGAGCAGCGCACCGCCCGCGTGCGGGACCTCGCCGCGAGCCGCCAGTACGAGGGCATCCTGACCCTGGTGCCCGTGCGGCCGGAGGCGCTGACGGGGCCGGCCGGGGAGCGCGACGGCGCGACGCCGGTCGTGGCCGAGGCGACGTTCGACGAGCAGATGCGCACCCTCGGCGACCTCGCCGACGCGAGCGCCGTGGCGGCCTTCGTCGAGACGCTGGTCGCCGCCGGGTACCGCCGGTTCGTGCACGTCGGCGGCGACCAGCAGTACGCGTCCGCCCGCGCGCGCCGGGACGTGTACCTGGCGGCCGTCGCCCGGGCGGCGGCGGACCCGGCCACGGCGGACGTCGTGTCGCTCGGCGTCCTCGGCGGCTCCTGGTCCGGCGACGTCGCGCGTCGTGCGGTCGCGGAGATCCCCGCCGACGCGCCGCCCCTGGCCGTGATCGCCGCGAACGACTACCTCGCCGCCGGCGTGGTGCGGGGCGCCGCCGAGCGCGGCTGGTCGGTCCCGGGCGACCTGGTCGTCACCGGCTGGGACAACTTCGAGATGGGCGCGCTGATGATGCCCTCCCTCACCACCGTCGACGTCGACTTCCCCGAGGCCGGCCGCACCGCGATGCGGCGGCTGGTTGCCACCGTGCGGGGCGAGCCGCGCCCCGGCCCCGGCGCGCCGATCCACCGCGTCGTGTGGCGCGAGTCCACCGGCGACCTGGCCGGCGGCGCGTCGACGGACGCCCGGTGACCACCCGGTGGTTGAGCCCGTCGAAACCCGGCCTACCCTGATCGGCGTGACCGAGCCCCGCACCCTCCCGCCGTTCGCCTCCGACAACTACGCCCCCGCGCACCCGGAGGTCCTCGCCGCCGTCGCGGCCGCGAACGACGGGTACGCCGTCGCGTACGGCGACGACCCGTGGACGGCACGTCTCGACGAGCGCGTGCGCGAGGTGTTCGGCGCCGGCGCGCTGGCGTTCCCGGTGCTCAACGGCACGGGCGCGAACGTCGTGTCGCTCACCGCGCTCTCCCCGCGCTGGGGCGGCGTCGTCGTCTCCGACGTCGCGCACGTCAACACCGACGAGAACGGCGCGCCCGAGCGGGTGGGCGGCCTCAAGCTGCTCGCCTGCCCGTCGGTGGACGGCCGGATCACGCCCGACGACGTCGCGCGCTGGGCGGGGCAGCGCGACGACGTGCACCGCGCGCACCCCGCGGTGCTGTCCCTCACGCAGTCCACGGAGCTCGGCACCGTGTACCCGCTGGAGGACCTGCGCGCGCTGACCCGCGTCGCGCACGACCTGGGCATGGCGGTGCACGTGGACGGCTCGCGCCTGGCCAACGCCGCCGCGTCGCTCGGCTGCTCGCTGCGGGCGCTCACCACCGACGCCGGGGTCGACGTCGTCTCCCTCGGGGCCGCGAAGAACGGCGGCATGCTCGGCGAGGCCGTGCTCGTGCTCGGGCCCGACGACGCGCCCGACCCCGCGTCCGCCCGCGCCCGGGAGGCGGCGTCGGCCGCCGTGCCGTTCCTGCGCAAGGCGACGATGCAGCTCGCGTCCAAGACGCGCTACGTGTCCGCGCAGCTCCTCGCGCTGCTGGGCGAGGCCGGCGACGACGAGCCGCTCTGGCACCGCAACGCCGCGCAGGCGAACGCCGCGGCCGCACGGCTCCGCACCGGGCTGTCAGACCTCGCGCCCGCGGTGCGGATCACGCGCCCCACGGAGGCCAACGCCGTCTTCGCGACGCTGCCCCGGGTGGCCGCCGACCGGCTGCGCGCCGTCGCCCGCTTCTACGACTGGGCCGACGGCGAGTCGCCGGACCGCGTCGAGGTGCGACTCATGTGCGCCTGGGACACCGCGCCGGAGACGGTCGACGCGTTCGTCGCCGCGGCGGCCGAGCACGTCCGCTGACCACCGCTGGTTGAGCTCGTCGAAATCCGGTCCGGGTTTCGACGCGCTCCACCAGCGGGGCGGGTTTCGACAGGCTCAACCAGCGAGCGGCGTCTCGACGAGCCGGGCGTCGTAGTCCTCGAGGTTCCGCAGCCGCCGCACGGGGCTGAGCCCGACGATGACGGGGCCGAGCAGCAGCACGAACGCGGAGCCGAGCAGCACGGCCCGGTTGCCCACGTGCGCGGCGAGCACGCCCGCCGCGAGCGACCCGAGCGGGATCATGCTCCACGACACGAACCGCACGGTGGCCATGACGCGCGACAGCAGCTCGGGCGGGCTGGCCACCTGCCGGTAGGTGCGCGTCACGACGCTGCCCGGCACCACGGACGCCCCGAACACCATCGTGCCGACGGCGAAGCAGAGCCAGCCCGCGGCCCCGGCGCCCAGCGGGATCAGCAGGGCGCCCGCAAACCCGACCAGGCCGTCGAGCAGCAGCACCCGCGCGGAGCCGAACCGCCGCACGAGCCACGGCGTGGCCGTCGCGGCGAGGAGCGACCCCACGCCGTCGGCGGCGAGGAGCACGCCCACCATGGCGGGCGGGGCGTCGAGGTCGCGCACCAGGTACAGCGCGAAGAGCCCGGCCTGCACGCCGCACACGAGGTTCACGACGCACGCCCACCAGGTCGCCGGCGCCATCACGGGGTGCCGCACGACGAAGCGCCAGCCCTCCGCGATCATCCCCATCCCGGGCCGCGCCTCGCCCTCCCCGAGGGCGGGCTCCCGCCGCTCGGGGAGGCGCCGCAGCAGCAGGGCGGACACGACGTACGACGCGGCGTCGACGAGCAGCGCGGGCACGGCGCCGACCGCCTGCACCAGCAGCCCCGCCACCGACGGCCCGCCGAGCTGCGTGGCCGCCTGCGTGCCGGAGACCAGGCTGTTGCGGCTGGTCAGCTCGTGCTTCGGCACCACCGTGGGCAGGAACGTCGTGTTGGCGGTGAAGAAGAACACCTCGGCCACGTTGACCGCGAGGGCCGCCAGCACCAGGTGGACCAGGCGCAGCTCCCCCAGCCACCAGACCAGCGGGACGGCGAGGATCACGGCGGCGCGCACCAGGTCGGCCGCCACCTGCGTGGCGCGCAGCGGCAGCCGGTGCACGATCGCGCCGGCCGGCAGGCCGAGCACCACCCAGGCGAGGTACGACGACGCGGCCAGCAGGCCCGTCTCGACCGAGCCGGCGTCGAGCACGGTCACCGCCGCCAGCGGCAGCGCGACGGTCGTGACGGCGGTGCCGACGCCGCTGGTGGTGCTCGCGGCCCAGTAGGTCCAGAACGGCCGTGCACTCGTGGCCACCGGCCACCTCCTCGTCCCGCGCCCTCCCGGGCGCTGTGAGCGGGCGTTTGGCCCTGTTCGACGCCGCGAACAGGGCCGAACGCCCGCTCACAACGACGATCCGTAGTAAGTTCCAAATTGGAACTTATATGACGGCACTGGATGGACGCACACCCCGGCCCGGCGAGAGGATGGCCCCCATGCGCCGCGAGGACCTTGCCGACAGCGACTGCGGCATCGCGCAGTCCCTCGGCGTCGTCGGCGACTGGCAGAGCCTGCTGATCGTGCGCGAGGCCGCCGCGGGCGTCACGCGGTTCGAGGGCTTCGCCCGCGAGCTCGGGCTGTCGCGCCGCGCCCTCACCGAGCGGTTGGGCGGCCTCGTGGAGCACGGCGTCCTGGAGAAGGTGCCGTACTCCGAGCGCCCTCCGCGCCACGACTACCGGCTCACCGCGCGGGGCGAGGGCCTGCTGCCCGTGCTGCTCGCGCTGCAGGAGTGGGGCACGCGGTTCGTCCTGGGCGACGGCGAGGTCAGCGGCGCCCTGGGCGACGGCGACCTCGCGCGGGCCCGCGCGCTGGAGGGCTCCCGGGTGCCCGACGTCGCGCTCGCGGCGCACGACGGCTCCACGGTGCGGCTCGTCGACCCCGACCGGTGGACGGCGCTGTTCTTCTTCCCCGGCGCCTACGCCCCCGGCACCCACGGCTACCCGCCGCGCTGGGGCGACGTACCCGGCACGGCCGGCTGCACCCTCGAGTGCGTCACCTACGGCCGCCGGCACGCCGACCTCGAGGCCGCCGGCGCGCGGGTGCTCGGCGTGAGCACGCAGCATCCGGAGCAGCAGGCGGCATTCGCCGCGCACGCAGACCTGCCGTACCTGCTGGCCTCCGACCAGGACGGGCTCGCGGCCTCCGCCCTGCGGCTCCCCGTCTTCCGCGCGGGCGGCTCCGACCGGCTCAAGCGCGTCACGCTGCTGGTGGGCCCGGACGGCGTCGTGCGGCACGTGCAGGCGCCGGTCACCGACCCCGCGCAGTCGGTCGACGACGTGCTCGACCTCGTGCGCGACCTGGCGGGGACGGCGGCGGCGAGGGCCCGGCGTTAGGGTCGGAACGAACCCGGCGCCGGCGGAAGGAATCTCCACCATGACCAGCCCGACCAGCCCTTCGAGCACGTCCGAGCACCGCTACCCGCACGTCGCCGAGGCGTCGATCCACGTGGCCCAGCCGCCCGAGAGGGTGTGGGCCGAGCTCATGCACCCGGGGGCCCGCTGGATGCTGGGGGCGAACATCGAGTCGGACTTCCGACCGGGCAGCCCGATCACGTTCGAGGGACACTTCTTCGGCCGCCAGTTCGCCGACAAGGGCGTGGTGATCGCCGTCGAGCGGCCCCGGCTGCTGCACTTCAGCCACTTCTCGCCCCTGGCGGAGCTCGCGGACCTCGAGGACAACTATCACGACATTCGCATCACCCTCGAACCGGACGAAACGGGTACGGTCGTGTCCGTGAGGCAGGAGAACATCGACACGGCCCAGCACGCGACGAACTCGCAGGCGCACTGGCAGGACGCGCTCGCCACCCTCGCCCACCGCGACGGTGCGCCTGCCTGGCGCGCGTGACCCCCCGCAGTCGTCCCTCGAGCCTGGCGAGACCCGGCTTCGACAAGCTCCACCGGCGAACGATCGCACTCGCTGCCGTGCTGCTCCTCTCCGCCTGCTCCGGCGCCGGCACCGAGCCGTCGCCCGGCCCGGCGTCGTCGGCCTCGTCCGTGCCGCCGGCCTCGGCCTCGCCCACGTCGTCGGCGAGCCCGTCGGTCTCGCCGACCCCGACGACGTCGGAGCCCGGGCCCACCGGCAGCACGGGCAGCACCGCGAGCCCGGAGAGCCCCGACGACGTGCTCGCCGGCTGGAGCCTCGAGCAGAAAGTCGGGCAGCTCCTCATGGTCGGCGTGTCGGTGAGCGACCCCGCCGCGGTGAGCGCCACCTCGATCCGCGACGACCACGTGGGCAACGTGTTCCTGCACGGCCGCAGCGAGGCCGGCCTCGACGCGACCCGCGAGCTGGTCGACGAGTACACGGCGCTGGTCTCCCGCCGCTCGACGCACGGCACTCCGCTGCTCGTGGCCACCGACCAGGAGGGCGGCCTGGTCCAGGTGCTCCGCGGCCCCGGCTTCTCCGACATCCCGAAGGCCACCGAGCAGGCCACGTGGAAGCCCGCCACGCTGCAGGACCGCGCCGAGGGGTGGGGCGACGAGCTCGCCGCCGCCGGCGTCAACCTCAACCTGGCGCCGGTCATGGACCTGGTCGACGAGGACGCCGCCGCCGACAACCCGCCCATCGGCTACTTCGGGCGGAGCTACGGCTTCACCCCGCGGTCGGTGGTGCGCTCGGCGAACGCGTTCAGCGCCGGGCAGCGCGCGGCCGGCGTCGAGCCGGTCATCAAGCACTTCCCGGGCCTCGGGCGGGTCACCGCCAACACCGACACCGACGCGGACGTGACCGACGACGTCACCACCCGCGACGACCCGTCCGTCCGCGTCTTCGCGCGCGGGATCGAGGCCGGGGCGCGGTACGTGATGATGTCCACCGCCGTCTACGAGCGCATCGACCCCGACATCCCCGCCGCCTTCTCCCCCGTCGTCGTCGACGACCTGCTGCGCGGCGACCTCGGGTTCGACGGCGTCGTCATGACCGACGACCTGTCGGCCGCCGCGCAGGTGCAGGACCGTTCTCCCGGCGAGCGCGCCGTCGACGCCGTGGACGCCGGGGTGGACCTCGTGCTCGCGTCGGCCGACCCGTCCGTCGCGCCCGCGATGGCGGACGCCCTCGTCGCGAAGGCGCGCAAGGACCCCGACTTCGCCGCGAAGGTGGACGCCTCCGCCCGCCGGGTCCTGGCCGCCAAGGCCGACCTCGCCGGCTGACCGCCCCCGCCGAGGTAGCCCAGATCCCCGCGAGGTAGTTCAGGTCCCCGCGAGGTAGTCCGAAGCTCGGCGAGGTAGTCCAGGCCCCCGCGAGGTAGTTCAGGCCCTGCCGGGCTCCGCCGATCGCGAACGGCGTTGCCCTGGCCGGCATCGCGGGTCTTGTCTGACGGCATGAGCACCCCGCCCGCCCTGGATCCCGAAGAGCTCCGCAAGGTCGCGTCGTCGTTCGGCGTCGACGCCGCCGCCTACGACCGCGCCCGCCCGCGCTACCCCGACGCGCTGGTCGCGGCGATCGCGGACGCCGCGCGCGACGGCGCGACCGGCCCGACGCCGCGGGTGCTGGACGTCGGCGTCGGCACCGGCATCGTGGCGCGGCAGCTGCGCGCGGCCGGCTGCACCGTGCTCGGGGTGGACGTCGACGAGCGCATGGCCGAGGTGGCGCGGCGCGACGGCGTCGACGTCGAGGTGTCGCCGTTCGAGGAGTGGGACCCGGCGGGCCGCGCGTTCGACGCCGTCACCGCCGGCCAGACCTGGCACTGGGTGGACCCTGACGCCGGCGCGGCCCGCGCCGCCGAGGCGCTGCGCCCCGGCGGCGCGCTCACCGTGTTCTGGAACGCGGGCGACCCGCCGCACGACCTGGCCGTTGCGTTCGCCAAGGTGTACCGGGACGTGCTGCCCGGGTCGCCGCTGGCCGCCACGGGGACGGCGTCGGCGGAGACGGCCTACCGGCAGATGCTCGCGACGGCGGCCGACGGCATCCGGCGCACGGGGCAGTTCGCCGAGCCGCGCGAGCGCCGCGACACCTGGGAGCGCACGTACACCCGCGACGAGTGGCTGTCGCTGGTGCCGACCACCGGCGTCGCCACGCGGCTGCCGGCCGCGCAGCTCGGCGCCCTGCTCGAGGGCCTCGGCGCCGCGATCGACGCCGCCGGCGGCAGCTTCGTGCAGCAGGGGTTCACGCTCACGCTGCACGCCGCCTCCGCTGGTTGAGCCTGTCGAAACCTTCGCCGGGTTTCGACAAGCTCAACCAGCGGGAAGGTTCGACAAGCTCGACCAGCGGGAAGGTTCGACAAGCTCGACCAGCGGGAAGGTTCGACAAGCTCGACCAGCGGGAACTGGTCAGTGGCCGCCGGACACCAGGAAGACCAGGCCGAAGGCGATCGCGCCGACCACGACGCCCATGCAGGCGATGGCGCCGGCGAGGCGGGCCGGCGTCGGGCGCGGGATGGCGACGACGCGCGACGAGGGCGCGTCGTCCGCGTCCCCCGACCGCACCACCGGCGCGGCCGCGGCGTCGGCCGAGGTCGTCCCGGCCAGCAGCCGCAGGCCGAGCGCGAACAGCGCGGGGATGCCGGCGCCCACGATCAGGCCGGCCACGAGGACCTGGCCCAGGGCGCCCCACTCGATGACGTTCATGCGTCCACCTTCGGGTTCGACGGGGCACTGACGGAGCCCACGGCGCCGACGGCGGGAGCGACGGAGGACGCGGTGGCGACGGCGGGCACGGGCCCGACGCGCTCGCCTCCGGCCTCGCCGGTCGTGGCGGCGACGGGCTCGAGGGACGCGCCCTTCTCCTCGTCCCACGCCTCGTTGACGTTGGTGTGGTCGACCGGCTTGCGGCGCGACACCAGCCAGATCGCCGCGGAGACGACGACCAGCAGCGCGAAGACCGCGATCGTGCCGGCGGCCCCGCCGATGGACGACTCGAGCCAGTGGCACAGGGCGCCGACCAGGCCGGCGGCGGGGAGGGTGACCATCCAGGCCACGAACATGCGGCCCGCGACGCTCCACCGCACCTTCGCGCCCGGCATGCCGACGCCCGAGCCGAGCACGGAGCCGGTGGCGACGTGCGTCGTGGAGAGCGAGAAGCCGAAGTGGCTGGACAGCAGGATGACGGCGGCGGACGACGTCTCGGCGGCCATGCCCTGGCGGGTGTCGATCTCGACGAGCCCCTTGCCGAGGGTGCGGATGACGCGCCAGCCGCCCAGGTAGGTGCCGAGCGCCATCGCGAGCGCGCAGGACAGGATGACCCAGAACGGCACGTTCGAGTCGGCCGGCACGGCGCCGCCCGCGATGAGAGCGAGCAGGATGATGCCCATCGACTTCTGCGCGTCGTTGGTGCCGTGCGCCAGGGAGACGAGCGACGCGGAGCCGATCTGGCCCCAGCGGAAGCCGCGGTTCGTCACGTCCTGCGGCACGCCGCGGGTCAGGCGGGCCACGAGCCACGTGCCCAGGCCGGCCACCGCGATGGCGACGACCGGCGCGATGAGCGCGGGTACGAGCACCTTGGCGATGACGCCCGACCACAGCACGCCCGACGTGCCGACGGCGGCGAGCACGGCGCCCACCATGCCGCCCACGAGGGCGTGCGAGGAGCTGGACGGGATGCCGAACAGCCAGGTGATGAGGTTCCAGACGATGCCGCCGACCAGGCCGGCGAGCACGACGGGCAGGGTGATCACCCCGGCGTCGACGATGCCCTTGGCGATCGTGGCGGCGACGGCGAGGGAGAGGAACGCGCCGACGAGGTTGAGGACGGCGGACAGCGCGACGGCGGTCCGGGGCTTGAGGGCTCGGGTGGCGATGGAGGTGGCCATCGCGTTGCCCGTGTCGTGGAACCCGTTCGTGAAGTCGAATGCGAGGGCGGTCACGACGACGAGCGCGAGCAGAAGCGTCTCGGTCACGGCACCCATCGTGAAGGGTGAACCTGAGGGGATTCGACCGCCGGTGGGCCGTTCGGTGAACTGTTCCGGGACTGTTCACCTGCTGTTCATCTGGCGGCGGCGTGTCGCTCTTCGCGTGGCGCGCCGCGGGGCGGGAGGGCGGCTCAGGCCCGCGGGCGCAGGAGCGGTGGGTCGATCACGGCGCGGACGACGGCGGGCCCGTCGCCGGCCCGCTCCTCGCGCCCCCCGGGGGGCGCCGGCGCGGCAGCCCGGTAGAGCGCGGCGGGCCGCCCTGCGCCGCCCGAGGTGACGCGGCCCGTCTCCTCGAGGAGGCCGGGCGTGCCGGTGGCCTTGCGCGAGAAGTTCCGCGGGTCGAGGCGCACGCCCCAGACCGCCTCGTACACGCGCCGGAGCTCCGCGACCGTGAACTCGGGCCCGCAGAAGGCGGTGGCGAGCGGGGAGTACTCGAGCTTGGACCGGGCGCGCTCGACTCCGTCAGCCAGGATGCGCGCGTGGTCGAACGCGAGCGCCGCATCCTCGCCGACGGCCTCGAGCACGTCGGTCGCCGGGTGCCAGGCGACGGCGCCGGCGTCGGAGCCGGGACGCACGACGCCGAAGTCCGGCGCGAGCAGCAGGTGCGCCACGGACAGCACGGGACCGCGCGGGTCACGCCCCAGCGGCCCGTAGGTGCCGAGCTGCTCCAGATGGCCGGGCGGTGCGACGCCGGTCTCCTCGGCGAGCTCGCGCGTCGCGGCGGCCGTGAGCCCCTCGCCCGGCAGCACGAAGCCGCCCGGCAGGGCGAGCGCCCCGCGGAACGGCTCGACCCCGCGCTCGACGAGGAGCACCTGGAGCGCGTCGTCGCGCACGGTGAGGGCGACCACGTCCACCGTCACGGGCAGGAGCGCGGCGTCGGGCGGCACGCCCACGGGTCCGCCGCCGTCGGCCCCGGCCGCGCTGCCCCTCGTCTCGTCCGTTCGTGCCACCCGGCCACCCTACCCGCCTTGCTGTCAGGTTGACGAGAATCTCCGAACCTGGTTATCGTCACTCTGACATCAATTAATCGTCATCATGACGAGAATCGGAGGGCATCATGGCCACCATCCGCACCTACCCCTGGACCCGGCACTTCCTCGGCAGCCCGACCGGGCACGTCGTGCACCTGCGACACGGCCGCGTCGCGCACCAGGGCGTCGGCCAGGCCTTCTGGTTCCGGCCCACCACCTCGGTGCTCAGCGAGGTCCCCGTGGACGACCAGGAGCTGCCCGTCTTCTTCCACGCCGTCACGACCGACCACCAGGACGTCACCGTCCAGGCCAACGTCACCTACCGGTTCGCCGACCCGGTGACCGCCTCGCAGCGGCTCGACTTCGCCGTCGACCCGCACGACGGCGCCACCAGCACCGACGGCCGCGACCAGGTCACGACCATCGTCGGCCAGCTCGCCCAGAGCCACGCCACCGACGTGCTCGCCGGGATGAGCCTCGCCGAGGCCATGACCGCGGGCGTGCCGCGCGTCCGCGCCCTGCTCACCGAGGCGCTGCCCGCCGACCCGCGGCTGGTCGCGACCGGCATCGCCGTCGTCGGCGTCCAGGTCCTCGCCGTCCGGCCCGAGAAGGACGTCGAGCGCGCCCTGCAGACCCCGGCCCGCGAGCAGATCCAGGCCGAGGCCGACCGCGCCACGTACGAGCGCCGCGCGCTCGCCGTCGAGCGGGAGCGCGCCGTCGCCGAGAACGAGCTGGCGAGCAAGATCGAGCTCGCCACCCGCCGCGAGCGCCTCGTCGCCCAGGACGGCGCGAACGCGCGCCGGGAGGCGGAGGAGCAGGCGGCCGCGGCGATGGTCGAGGCCCGCGCTCGCGCCGAGCGCTCGACGCTGGAGACCGACGCGCGGGCCGAGCAGGTGCGCGCCGTCGGCGAGGCCGAGGCCGCGGCGGAGAGCGCCCGGATGGCCGTGTACACCGAGGCGGGCCAGGGCACGCTGGTCGCCCTCGCCCTGCGCGACGCCGCCCGCTCGCTGCCCGACGTGCAGCACCTCACCATCACGCCCGACCTGCTCACCGGGGCGCTGGGCGGCCTGGTGCAGGGCGCGCTGGGCGGCGGCGCCCCGACCGGGAAGGCGGCCTGACCGTGCTGCGCCGACGGGCGGTCGTCGTGCACCGCCGCACCGAGCTCGACGAGCTGCTGGACCGGCACGGCACGCGCGGGCAGGCCGAGTTCTTCCTGCGCTCCCGGGGCCGCACGCTCGCCGAGGTGCAGCAGCGGCACGACGCGCTGGCCGCCGCGCGCGACGCCGTCGTGTCCGCGCTACCGGCCTCCTGGGCGCGGGCGGACGTGGAGCGCGCCGACCTGTCGCGGTTCCTCGTCGCGCCGGAGGACGTCGTCGTGGTGGTGGGCCAGGACGGGCTGGTGGCGAACGCGGCCAAGTACCTGCACGGCCAGCCGGTGCTCGGCGTCGACCCCGAGCCGGGCACCAACCCCGGCGTGCTGGTGCGGCACTCGGTCGCGGCGGCCGCGCGGCTCCTGGGCGACCTCGACGGTCCCGCGCCCGGCGGCGCGCCCGACCGGGCGGCCGTGCTGCCGGTCGACGCGCTCACGACGGTGCGCGCCGAGCTCGACGACGGCCAGCGCCTCACCGCGCTCAACGAGGTCTTCGTGGGCCACCCGTCCCACCAGAGCGCGCGGTACGCGCTGCGATGCGCGGCGGGCGAGGAGCGGCAGTCGTCGTCGGGGCTGCTCGTGGCGACCGGGACGGGCGCCACCGGCTGGTGGGCGTCGCTCGCGCACGACCGCGGCGGGCGGGCCGCGCCCGGGCGGACGGACGACCGGCTCGGCTGGTTCGTCCGCGAGGCGTGGCCGTCCCCCGGCACCGGGACATCGCTCACCGAGGGCACGGTGGAGCCGGGCGACGACGTCGCGCTCACGGTCGCCTCCGACCGGCTCGTCGTCTTCGGCGACGGCATGGAGGACGACCGGCTGGTGGCGACCTGGGGCCAGACCGTCACGGTGCGGGCCGGCGGGGAGCCGCTACGCCTCGTCCGGCCCTGAGCCCTCCGCCGCGGCCGGTGCCGTGCCGCCGTAGTGCACCGCCAGGCGCCGCAGCCCCTCGTCGACGCCCACCGCGGGCGTCCAGCGCAGGTCGCGCCGCGTGGCGCGCTGGTCGAACCAGTGCGCGGTGGACAGCTGCTCGGCCAGGAAGCGGGTCATGGGCGGCTCGTCGACGCCGGGCCGCACCCGCCACAGCGCCTCCACGAGGCCGCCGGCCGCCCGCGCCAGCCCGGCGGGCACCCGCCACGCCGGCGGCTCCACCCCCGCCGCCCGGCAGATGCCGGACAGCAGGTCGGCCACGGTGCGCGGCTCGCCGTTGGTCAGCACGTACGCGCGCCCGCCGACGACGTCGGGCGCGTCGCCCAGCCGGTCGAGGGCCGCGAGGATGCCGTCGGCGGCGTTGTCCACGTAGAGGGTGTCGATGAGCGCCGCGCCGTGGCCCAGCAGGGGCAGGCGGCCGCGGGCGGCGCGGTCGACGACGCGCTCCACGAGCTGCGTGTCCCCCGGCCCCCACACCAGGTGCGGCCGGACGGCGACGACGCGCGGCCCGACGCCGTCGCCGTCCCCGCCGGGAGCGCCCGCGCCGTCGCGGCCCAGTGCCAGCAGCTCGCCCGCGGCCTTGGTGCGCGCGTACTCCCCGCGGGCGTGCTCGGGGTCGGCCGCCGTGGCGGGGACGCCGACCAGCGACGTCCCCAGGTGCGCGACCGACGGGGACGACACCTGCACGAACCGGCGGACGCCTGCGCGCGCCGCCGCGTCCAGCAGGGTCCGCGTGCCGCCGACGTTCACGGCCTCGAACTCGGCCGGCTCCCCGGCCAGCGAGACCTTGGCCGCGAGGTGCACGACGACGTCGGCCCCGGCGACGGCGCGCGCGACGACGTCCGCGTCGGTGACGGAGCCGAGCACGTCCGCCGCGCCGGCGACGCCCGACGGCCGCCGCTGCAGCGTGCGCACGTCGCTACCGCGGGCCACCAGCGCGCGGGCCACCGCGCTGCCGAGCAGCCCGGACGCCCCGGTCACCAGGACGGCCGTCACGGCCGCCCCACCCGTCCGCCGGTGAGCACGCGGTCGGCCCAGGCGGCCAGCCGCGTGCGGTCGATCTTGGAGTTGTGCCGCACGTCGGTGGGCATGCGCCCCACCACGAGCACGGCCGCGAGGCGAACGGGCGACGCGGCGCGCACGGCGGAGGCGAGGCCGTCGGGCGCGAGGCCGGGGCCGTGCGTGCCCTCGACGGTCTCGGCGACGGCCACCGGCTGCTGCACGCCCGCCGGCCCGACCCCGACGACGGCGGCGCGGCGGACCTGCCGCACCCGCTCCACGTGCTGCTCCGGCCCCACGGGGGCGAGCGGCCCGTCGGCGGTGCGCAGCACGTGCGCCAGGCGCCCCTCGATCCACAGGCGGCCCCGGTCGTCCAGGTGACCGACGTCGCCCGTGCGGTGCCAGCGGCCGGGCGGGGTGTCGCGCTCGGCGGCGAGGTCCGTGAGCCACAGCCGGTCGTAGCGCTCCTTGAGGTGTCCGGCACGCACCAGCACCTCGCCGAGCACCCCGGGGGCCGCGGACGGCGCCCCGGTCGCGGCGCCGTCGTCGTCGAGCGCGCTGACCAGCACCTCGCCGCCGCCGACGGGTCGGCCCACGCAGACGCCGGCGTCGGGCGCCGCGGCGGCCTCGCGGATGCCGTCGAGCGTGATGTCGGTGACGAGCAGGCACTCCGTCATCCCGTACGGCGTGTGCGCGGTCGCGGCGGGCATCAGCTCGGCGGCCGAGCCCAGCAGCTCGGCCGAGATCGGCGCCCCGGTCGACAGGAACGTGTCCACCCGGGCGAGGGCCGCGCGGTCGGCGTCATCCATGGCGTCCGCCGTGGCGACGACGTTGAGGATCGCCGCCGGGGACAGGAAGACGATGCGCGCGTCGGACGCCCGCACGGCGTCGGCCACCGCCCGCGCGGTCAGCGTCGCCGGGGAGGACACGTCCATCACCGGGGTCACGGACCGCGTGCCGAGGGCGGGCCCCAGCAGGGCGAAGGGCGCGAACCCGGTGACCAGGCCCGTCTCCGGGCCGACGTCGAAGTGGGCGGCGAGCGCGTCGCGCAGCGCGGACAGCTCGGCGTGCCGGTAGACGACACCCTTGGCCGGGCCGGTCGACCCGGACGTGAACAGCACGGCCGCCTCGTCGTGCGGGCCGGGCTCCGTCGGCAGCGGCCGCCCCTCGCCCGCCCGGGCGACGTCGACCAGCTCGTGGGTCACGCCCAGCGCCCGGCGCACGGAGGGGGCCAGCGGCTCGGCGGAGATCCGCACCCCCGGCCAGCCGAGCGCCCGCGCCGCCGCCAGGCCCTTGCGCTGCGCGACGACGAACCGCGGCCACGCGCCCCGCTGCGCGCGCGTCAGCCCGCGCACACCGAGCCCGGCGTCGGCCACCACCACGACTGCGCCGATCCGCAGGCAGGCGTACACCACGGCGGTCAGCGTCGGGCCCGGCTCCACGAGCAGCGACACCCGGTCGCCCCGGCGCACGCCGATCCCGTGCAGCCCGGCCGCGATGCGCCGCACCTGCCGGTCCAGCGCCCGCCAGCTCGCGGTGAACGGCCCGCCGTCCGCGCCCGTCGTCGTCATGTCCAGCACGGCCGGCGCGGCGTCGTCGGCCCGCCCGTCCAGCGCCGCCCACAGGGGGACGAACCCGGACGACGCCGTAGCCCCCTTCCCCGCGGACGGCGAGGTGATGCGCGAGGCGGAGGGGTCGGGAACCTCGGGCACGGATGTCAGAAGTCCCGAAGTGGAGGGCCCCCTGGGGCCCGTGAACGCATCCGTGCCCGAGGTTGCCGACCCCTCCGCCGACAGCACCCCAGGCCGCACCCCCGACAGCGAGGACAACCACGACAGCACCGGCGGAGTCCAGTCCGCGTCCTCCGCGATCAGGTGACCGGCGTCCGCGAACCGGTGCACGTGCGCGTGCGGCAGCCGGCGGACGAGGTCGTCGAGGTACCGGTCGGAGAAGATCGGGTCGTGCGGCCCCCACAGCAGGACGGCGGGGACCTTCAGCCCGGCGACGCCGGCCGCGACGCGGTCCAGCTCGTCCGCGCTGGGGTGCGCGCCATCGACGGGGATGTCGGCGACGAAGCCCTCGATGCCGTCGCGCTCGTCGGCGGTGAGGTACGGCAGACGGTAGGCGGCGGCGACGTCGGCGGCCAGCCGCGGGCGGGCGAGCGCGAGCGTGGTGTCCAGGAAGGCGCGGGTGGTGCGCGTGCCCAGGCGGTGCACGGGGCCGGCGAGGGCGAGGCGCAGCGGCGCGGGGATCGGCGCGTCGTCGGGCTGGTGCACGGCGGTGTTGAGCAGCGCGACGCCGGCGAGCCGGTCGGGGTGGTCGACGGCCCAGCCGAGGGAGACGACGCCGCCCCAGTCGTGGCCGAGCGTCACGACCGGCCCCGTCAGCCCGAGCGCGTCGGTGAACGCGCCGAGGTCGGCGACGCGGCGGGCGAGCGGCCGATGCTCTCCGGTGCGCTGCGACAGGCCCATCTCGAGCTGGTCGACGGCGACGACGCGCCACGCCGGCCCGCCGTCGGCCGCCGCGTCCACGGCGCCGGTGACCAGCCGCCGCCACAGGTACGACCAGGTGGGGTTGCCGTGCACGGCGAGCACGGTGCCGACGGGCTCGAACCCGCGCGCGGCGAGCTCGGGGCCGTTGTCGAGGTAGTGCCACGACGCACCGGTGGCGTCGGTCAGCACGTGGCTGTACCGCGGGTCGAGGCCGGGCAGGCCGGGGGGCACGGTGTCGGCGGGGCGGCGGGCGTTCACGGGGGCGGTCCGTCCCGTCACCAGGCGAGCTCCAGCATCGCGGTGTTGATGCCCGAGCCGACGCCCATGAGCAGCACGCGGTCGCCGTCGCTCAGCGAGTCCTGCTGCTCCACGAGCGTGATCGGCACGGACGCGGGGCCCACGTTCCCGAGCCGCTCGTAGGTGGTGGGCACCTTGGCGCGGTCCAGGCCGACGGCCTCGACGATGGCCTCCGTGTGCACGCGGGAGACCTGGTGGGTGACGTACCGGTCCATCCGCGCCCAGTCCCAGTCGGCGACGGCGTCCTTCCAGGCGTCGACGACGAGCTCCAGGCCGCCGTCGAGCAGCGCCTTCGCGTCGGTGAACATGCCCTCGGTGCTGCCGACGCACAGGTCGTGGAACCGCGTCGCGGCGCGCGTGACGCCGCCGAGCACGCGGTGCCCGGCCGGGTGCTCGTCCGCGCGCCCCAGCACCGCCGCGGCGGAGCCCGAGCCGAGCGTGAGCGACGCGAACTCCTGCATGAAGTCGTCGCGGCTGCGGTCCTCGCGCAGCAGCCGCTCGATCGTGCGGTCGTGGATGATGTCGGCGTCCTCGCCGTCGACGACGACGGCGTACCGGACCTGACCGGAGTCGATCATGCCCGCGGCGAGACTCATGCCGTTGATGAAGCCCAGGCAGGCGTTCGCGACGTCGAAGTTCACGGCCGACGACGGCAGCCCCAGCCCGTGGTGCAGGCGCACCGCGACGGACGGCTCGAGGTGCTTGCGCGTCACCGAGGTGTTGATGAGCAGGCCGACGTCGGCGGCCTCGACGCCCGCGACCGCGAGCGCCTCCCGCCCGGCGGCGACCGTGGCGTCGTCCACGTCCTCGTCCGCGGCCCAAGCGCGCCGCTCCCGCACGCCGGCGACCCGTTCCAGCAGCGTGGTGGGCAGCCGGAGGCGCCGCAGGGCGGGCGCGAGCCGCTCCTGCACCGCGGCGGAGGTCCGCACCCCTGCCGGGATCCTGCTGGTCACGGCCAGCAGTGCGACGTTGGCGAACCTGGTGGTGGCGTTCCCTGACACACGAGCTCCAGACGGCCGGTCGTGCGAGCCCGCACGGAGCCGGCTCAGCGACGAGTAGGCGGGGCCGTGCGACCCCGGCCCCGCGACGTTACGACGTCCGGGGCGAGCCCGCCGTTCCAACGACGCGATGTGGGATCGGCCACGCCCGATCTCACCCGCGGGCCGCGCCGAGCACGTCGAGCGTCCACGCGTGCTCGAACGCGATCTCCTCCCAGCGCGCGTACCGCCCGGAGACGCCGCCGTGACCTGCGGACATCTCGATCTTCAGCAGCGCGGGCGCGCCGGCGGCCCGCAGGCGCGCCACCCACTTGGCGGGCTCCACGTACAGCACGCGGGTGTCGTGCAGCGAGGTGGTGGCCAGGACGCGCGGGTACGCCGACGCGTCGTCGGGCACGTTCTCGTACGGCGTGTAGCCCTTCATCCGGGCGTACGCCTCCGGGTCGTGCAGCGGGTCGCCCCACTCGTCCCACTCGACGACGGTGAGCGGCAGCGTCGGGTCGAGCATCGAGGTGAGCGCGTCGGCGAACGGGACCCCGGCGAGCACGCCCGCGAACAGCTCGGGCGCCAGGTTGAGGGCGGCGCCCACGGTGAGACCGCCCGCGCTGGCGCCGTCGGCCACCATCCGCTCGGGCGCCGTCCACCCCGTCTCGACGAGGTGCCGCCCGCACGCGACGAGGTCGCTGAAGGTGTGCTCCTTGGCGGCGAGCTTGCCGTCGTCGTACCAGCGCCGGCCCAGCTCGCCGCCGCCGCGCACGTGCGCGACGGCGAACACGACGCCGCGGTCCAACAGGCTGAGGCGCGGCACGGAGAAGTAGGGGTCGATGCTCGTCTCGTACGCGCCGTAGGAGTAGAGCAGCAGCGGCGCGGGCTCGGCGCGCGTGCCGGACCCGTCGAGCGTCACCGCGTCGCGCCGCCAGACCAGGCTGATCGGCACCCGCGTGCCGTCCTCGGCCGTCGCCCACTCGCGGTGCTGCGCGTAGTCGGCCGGGTCGTACCCGCCGAGCACGGGCTGCTGCTTGCGCACGTGCCGCTCGCCGGTGGCGAGGTCGACGTCCACCACCGTCGTCGGCGTGACGAACGACGTGTGCTGCACGCGCAGCAGCGGCTGCTCCCAGGCGGGGTTGGCGTCGAGGGCCATGGAGAACAGCGGCTCGTCGACGTCGATCTCGCGCGCCGTCCAGGGCTGGTCGGGGGTGGTGCGGGCCAGGTCGACGACGGCGACCCGCGGCAGCGCCTCGCGCCGCAGGCTCAGCACCACGTGGTGGGCGAACGCGTCCACGCCCTCGAGGCGCACGTCCGGGTCGTGCGGCACGACGACGCGGGCCGCCGCCGGGTCGACGGGGCCGGCGCCGTCCTCGCCGGCGCCCGCCGGGACGTCCGTGACGACGAGCGCGAAGTTCTCCGCGCCGTCGTTGTGCAGCACGAGCAGCGTGTCGCGAGGCGTGCCGTCGGTGTCGTCGAGCACGGCGTGCTCCACCGTGTACTCGACGTCGTCGCGCCGCTCCCAGACGACGCGGAAGTCGCCCGTCGGGTCGTCGGCCTCGAGGACGCGCGCCTCGCTGGTCGTCTTCGAGCCCGCCTCGATCACCAGGTAGCGGCGCGAGCGCGTGAGCCCGACGCCGATCCAGAACCGCTCGTCGGGCTCCTCGAGCACCAGGACGTCCTCGGACGCCGGGGTGCCGACCTCGTGCCGCCAGATCCGGTACGGCCGCCAGGCCTCGTCGACGGTCGGGTAGAACACGTACCGCCCGTCGGGGGTCAGGACGGCGCCCGGGAAGGTGTCCTCGACGACGTCGGGCAGGTCCTCGCCCGTGGCCAGGTCGCGCACGCGCAGGGTGAACCGCTCGTCGCCCTGGGTGTCGACCGCGTACGCGAGCCGCGCGCCGTCGTCGGAGACGTCGAACGAGCCGAGCGAGAAGAAGTCGTGCCCCGCGGCGGCCACGTTCTGGTCGAGCAGCACCTGCTCGCCCGCCGGGACGGTGCCCGGCTCGATGCGCGGCGGCGCCCACTCCCCCGCGGCGGGCACGCGGGCGTGCAGCGGGTACTGCCGCCCCTCCTCGGTGCGCGTGTAGTACCAGGACCCGCCCATCCGCACCGGCACCGACAGGTCGGACTCCTGCGTGCGCGCCTTGATCTCGTCGAAGACCTCCTGCCGCAGCGGTGCCAGGTGCGCCAGCTGTGCCTGCGTCCACGCGTTCTCCGCCTCCAGGTGCGCCAGCACCTCGGGCGAGTCCTTGTCGCGCAGCCACTCGTAGTCGTCGACGAACTCGTCGCCGTGGTGCCGGCGCACGGTCGGGCGGCGCTCCGCGACGGGGGCTCGCTCGGGCGCCGGCGCGGGAGCGGCGCCGTCGTCCTGGTGGCTGTCCTCGTGGCTGTCCTGGTGGGTGGCGGTGGCGGGGTCTGCGGGGGCGGTCAGGTCGTCGGGCACCCGGCCAGCCTAGGTCGGCGCGGGCGGGGCGCGGATCCCGGCCGCGTGATGCACGACTGTGACCTAGATCTGTCATCTACGTCACATCGGGCTCGCTACACTCGCGGCACGCTCGCGAAACTCCGCGGATACATGGGGCCTTTAGTGTCCCTGCATCGACGGGGCGAGCGGGTAGGTACCCCGGGCTCGCCCGGGGAACGACACCGACCTACGGAGGACCCGGCCGATGACGACGGACCGACCGACCAGGGCGATCGCGCTGCGCCGCACGGTGGCAGCGCTCGCGATCGCCCTCGCACCCGCAGTGCTCGCCTCGCCACCCGCGCAGGCGACACCGGGGACGGACACGACGGCGCACACCACCAGCGCCGCCACCGGCACCACCGTCGCGACCGACGTCGCGACGGACTGCAAGCCCGACGACTCGACCGCCTGCGTCGCCGTCGTCGTCATGAACGACGCGGGCGACCGCATCGCCGACGCCGAGGTGACCATCACCGGGCCGGGCGGCTTCGACGAAACGGTCACCACCTCGGCCGACGCCCCCACCTCGGTGGCGGTCCCCGAGGTCGGCCGGTACACCGTCGCGATCGACCCGGCGTCGCTGCCCGCCGACGACAAGCTCCCCGCGGGCGCGGAGACCGAGCTCGAGGTCACCGCCCAGACCGGCGGCACCGGGCGCGTCGCCTTCGAGGTCGGCGGCGAGGCGGCGGCCACGACCGCACCCTCCGAGGAGGCCACGACGCCGGCGCCCGGCGCGGACACCGGCGCCGACTCCGACACGGGGACCGGCACCACCGAGGGAGGGGACGTCGCCACGGCGCCGGAGGGCGACGCCTCGCAGCGCGCCTTCTCGTGGGGCCAGGTGTGGCAGCAGTTCGGCTCGGGCATCCGCTTCGGCCTGCTGCTCGCCCTCGCGTCCATCGGGCTGAACCTCGTCTTCGGCACGACCGGGCTGTCGAACTTCGCCCACGGCGAGCAGTTCGCCCTCGGCGCCGCGCTCGGCTTCATCACGATCAACCAGATGGGCATGTCGATCTGGGTGGGCGGGCTGCTGACGATCGCCGTCTGCGCCCTCACCGGCCTCGGGCAGGACGCCGCGATCTGGCGCCCCCTGCGGCGCAGGGGCACCCCGGTGATGCAGCTGATGATCGTGTCGATCGGCCTGTCGATCACGCTGCAGTACGTGATCCAGCTCCTCATCGGCGGCGGGTCGGAGCGCATCCTGTCGGCCAACCCGCGGCCCCTGACCCTGCTGGGGATCACGCTCAGCACCACGTCGTGGATCTCGATGGTCGTCGCGCTGGTGTGCCTGATCGGCTTCGCGCTGTTCCTCACCCGCACCCGCCTGGGCCGGGCCACGCGCGCCGTGTCGGACAACCCGGCGCTCGCCTCGGCCACCGGCATCGACCCCGACAAGGTGGTCCGCGTCGTGTGGATCCTCGCCACCGGGTTCGCCGCGCTCGCCGGGCTCATGTGGGGCATCTCGTACGGGTCGTTCAACTGGCAGCTCGGCGTGCAGCTCCTGCTGCTGATGTTCGCGGCCGTCACGCTCGGCGGCCTCGGCACCGCGTTCGGGGCCCTCGTCGGCTCGATCCTCATCGGCCTCGTCGTCGAGCTGTCCAACCTCGTGATCCAGAGCGACCTGCGGTACGCGTCGGCGCTCGTGATCCTCATCCTCGTGCTCCTGATCAGGCCGCAGGGCATCCTCGGCCGCCGCGAGCGGATCGGCTGAAGGGAGACCGACCATGGACGAGTTCCTCAGAATCCTCACCCAGTCGCTCGCCGAGATCATCGCCCCCACGACGGCGGCGTACGCCATCGCGGCGATCGGCCTCAACCTGCACTTCGGGTACACGGGCCTGCTCAACATGGGGCAGGCGGGCTTCATGCTGCTGGGCGCGTACGGCTTCGGCATCGCGACCATCGCCGGCGCCCCGTTCTTCGTCGCGCTCCTGGTCGCGATGGCCGCGGGGCTGCTCTTCGCGCTGCTGCTCGGCATCCCGACCCTGCAGCTGCGCGGCGACTACCTCGCGATCGTCACCATCTCCGCCGCGGAGATCATCCGCTGGGTGGGGCGGTCCACCTGGCTGCAGGAGTGGACCGGCGGCGCCTCCGGTCTGCAGGGCCGTGACTTCAAGGGCACCTTCCAGGACCTGTCGCCGCTGCCGGACGGGCGCACGTCGATCGGCCCACTCGAGTACATCAACACGGGCTCCGACTCGTGGTGGACCCGGATCTTCGCGTGGGGCCTCGTCGCGCTGGCGCTGCTGTTCGTCTGGCTCATCACGCGCAGCCCGTGGGGTCGCGTGCTCAAGGGCATCCGCGAGGACGAGGACGCCGTGCGCGCCCTCGGCAAGAACGTCTACTCGTACAAGCTGCAGTCCCTGGTGCTGGGCGGCGTGCTCGGCTCCCTCGGCGGTGTCGTCTACGTGCTGCCGCTGACGATCGCGCCCGACGCGATGGGCCGCACCATGACGTTCTTCGCGTGGACCGTGCTGCTGCTCGGCGGCGCCGCCACCGTCTTCGGGCCGGTGCTGGGGGCGATGATCTTCTTCGGCGCCTACATGTTCATGCGGACCGGGATGCGCGCCCTGTCGGAGAACACGGGCGTGGGCGACATCATCAGCACCACCAACGTGGAGCAGATCGGCGGCATGCTGGTGGGTATCACGCTCATGCTCCTCGTGATCTTCAGGCCCCAGGGCATCCTCGGGAACAAGAAGGAGCTGGCCTTCAATGTCCGCTGACATGTCCGAAGAGACCACGGCCGGCCAGACCGGCGGCACGGCCGACCAGCCCGAGTCCGTCGTCGACGCGGCGGCCTCGGCCGCCGTCGCCCCCACCTCCGCCGTCGCCGCCGAGGCCCGCGACGACCTCGCGCAGGTCGAGCCCGTCGTCGGGGCGCCCAAGCCGGACGCGATCCTCGTGGCCGACGACGTCGTGCGCCGCTTCGGCGGCATGACGGCGGTCGACGTCGACCACCTCGAGGTGCAGCGGGGCGCCATCACGGCGCTCATCGGCCCCAACGGCGCCGGGAAGACGACGTTCTTCAACCTGCTCACCGGCTTCGACACCCCGCAGAGCGGGCGCTGGAGCTTCGAGGGGAACTCGCTCGCCGGCAAGAGCGGCGCGCGCGTCGCCCAGGCCGGCATGGTCCGCACGTTCCAGCTCACCAAGGCCCTGTCGCGGCTCACCGTGCTGCAGAACATGCTGCTCGCGTCGCCGAAGAACCCCGGCGAGCGGTTCTGGCTCTCCTGGCTCCCGTTCACCTGGCGGGCGCACGAGAAGGCGGCCACCGAGAAGGCGATGGAGATCCTCGCCCGGTTCAAGCTGGACGCGAAGGCCGGCGACTTCGCCGGGTCGCTGTCCGGCGGGCAGCGCAAGCTGCTGGAGATGGCGCGCGCCCTCATGACCGACCCGACGATGATCATGCTCGACGAGCCGATGGCGGGCGTGAACCCCGCCCTCGTGCAGTCGCTGCTGGGCCACGTGCAGGCGCTGCGCGACGAGGGCATGACCGTGCTGTTCGTCGAGCACGACATGCACGCCGTGCGGCACATCTCCGACTGGGTGGTCGTCATGGCGGAGGGCCGGATCGTGGCCGAGGGCCCGCCGACGTCGGTCATGCAGGACCAGGCCGTGGTCGACGCCTACCTGGGCGCCCACCACGACACCGACCTGGGCGACGACTCCCTGCTCGACCCCGAGATCCTGGCCCGCCTCGAGGCCGAGGAGGAGAAGCGATGACCGAGAGCGCGACCCTGACCACGAAGGCGCACCCGGGCGGCGTGCCCGAGGGCAAGGAGCTCCTGCTGCGCGCCGACAACCTCGTGGCCGGCTACATCCCCGGGGTGCACATCCTCGACGGCTGCTCGATCGAGGTGGGCAAGGGCGAGCTGGTCGGCATCATCGGCCCCAACGGCGCCGGCAAGTCCACGCTGCTCAAGGCGCTGTTCGGGCTGGTGAAGATCCACTCCGGCACCGTCACGCTCGGCGGCGACGACATCACCGGCATGAAGGCGAACGCCCTCGTGGCGCGCGGCGTCGGGTTCGTGCCGCAGACCAACAACGTGTTCCCGTCGCTGTCCGTCGAGGAGAACATGCGCATGGGCGTGTACCTGCGCCCGAAGGTGTTCGACGAGCGCTGGTCGTTCATCCGCGACCTGTTCCCCGTGCTGCACGAGCGGCGCACCCAGCGCGCCGGGGCCATGTCCGGCGGCGAGCGGCAGATGGTCGCCATGGCCCGGGCGCTCATGATGAACCCGTCCGTGCTGCTGCTCGACGAGCCGTCCGCCGGCCTGTCGCCGGTGCGCCAGGACGAGACGTTCCTGCGCACCCGCATGATCAACAAGGCCGGCGTGTCGATCATCATGGTGGAGCAGAACGCCCGCCGCTGCCTGCAGATCTGCGACCGCGGCTACGTGCTCGACCAGGGCAAGGACGCGTACACCGGCACCGGCCGCGAGCTGCAGTCCGACCCGAAGGTCATCTCCCTCTACCTCGGCTCCCTCGCGGAGGACACGAAGTAGCACCCCCGCCGAGGTGGTCCAACCCCTGCCGAGGTAGTCCCAATCGTGCCGAGGTAGTTCACATCCCGGCGAGGTAGTCCGGTTCCCGGCGAGGTAGTCCGGTTCCCGGCGAGGTAGTCCGGTTCCCGGCGAGGTAGTCCGGTTCCCGGCGAGGTAGTTCAGGTCGGGCGACGGGCGCACGACGACGGCGGCGGCCGCTCCGCAGAGCAGCCGCCGCCGTCGTGTGGGGGCAGGACGAGTCGGTCCGCTCAGGCCGTCAGCCCGAGCAGGGCACGACGCCGTGCCGCGAGGTAGGCGCGGCGCAGCCGCTGCTCCAGCGCCGCGAGGTCTCCCAGCTCCTCCCACCGGACGCGGACGACCACCCACCCGGCGGCCTCGAGCGCGCGCTGCCGTGCCGCCTCGTCGTGGAGCGCTGACTCGGCGTCGTCCTCGTACTTGACCAGTCCGTCGAACTCCACCGCGAGGCGGACGCCCGCCCACCCCAGGTCGACGTAGCACGTGCCCCGCGCGGTGGGCACCGCGAGCTGACACTCGGGCCGCGGGAGCCCGACGTCCGCCGCGGCGAGCCTGGTCACCGTCTCTCCGGGAGACCCGGACCGCGGGTCGCACAGGTCGAGGATCTCGCGCGCCTGGACGACGCCCCGCTTGCCCCGGGACGCGGACATGATGCGGGAGACCTCCGCCGGGTCGGCGCCGAGCCGGAACAGCGAGTCGCACGCGACGAGCGCGCCGTCGCGCGGCAGAGTGCGGATGCAGTCGACCAGCGTCCGGGCGAGCGACGTCACGGGGATGTCGCGGACCTCCGCCCGGTCCGACGGCGGCATCGGCGTGTGATGCCGGCGCACCAGCGGCTCGCCCTCCCCGTCCACACGGGGGTTCCACTCCCGGGTCAGATGCACCAGCTGCGGCGTGCGATACGTCCACGCTCCGTGCAGCATGGCGGCCGTCTCGTGGCTGAACCACAACGGCGCCGCCGTGCCGTCGGCCACCTCGCGCACCAGGGCGAGGATCGTCTCCTCGTGGGAGGGCGGCACGACGACGTCGTCCGTGGCGAGCTCGAGCGCGTCCGGCACGAGGGGCGGGTGCGCGGCGTCCGCCGAGAGCATCCCGCGCAACGGCGAGTCGGGAGCGTTCATGTCGTCGAGGATCCCTGTGATGCGCCTGATCGCGGGAAGGTGTTCGGCCTCTCTCATGGGACAACCGTCGCGCGGCGCTCGTGTCGATCGGCGGGATCGAGCCCCGGGATCGAATGTCTGTGGAGAACCCTCACCTGCGGGCAGGCTCTGAGCAGCAGGAGTCCGGGACGGCGTCCGCGAACTACCTCGGCACGACCTGGACTACCTCGGCACGGTCCGAACTACCTCGCGGGGGGCTGGACTACCTCGGCGCGACGACGGCCCGGCCGCTCTGCACGAGCGTCCGGGCCGTCGTTCACGGGGGTCGGCCCGATGTTCACGGGCTGTGACCGCGGTCAGGTCAGCGGTCGAGGATCACTCCTCGATCTTGCCCTCGATCTGGCGCTGGTAGGTGTAGGTGTTGTCGGCGCCGTACTTGTAGATGCCGATGAAGGCGGACGTCGGGTCGTTGGACTCGTTGAGCGGCCCGATGCCGGACTTGCCGACGTAGTTGATGTCGTCGCCGGCCTCGAGAGCCTTGGCGCCCTCCTCGAAGGTCTTCACCTCGGTGCCGCCGTTCGCGCCGGACACCGCACGGATGTTCTTCGAGATGGTCTCGCCGTCCGTGCCGCCACCCTTGATCGCCGCGAGGGCCGCGAGGACCGTGGCGTCGTACGACTCGGCGGAGTACGAGAAGTCCTCGAGGTCGCCGCTCTCGTTCTCGGAGTACCAGGTCGTGAGCTGCTCGCGGAAGGCGTCGTCGGCCTGCGCGCCGGGCAGCGTGCCCTGCACCCCCTCGAGGGTGCCCTTGTCGAACTTCTTGCCGTAGTTCGAGAGGTTGCCGTCCACGAAGTAGGTGGTGCCGTTGAAGTCCCAGCCCTGCGCCACGAGCTCGTTGACGATGGCGACGGTCTCCTCGAACGCGACGATCGAGATGGCGTCGGGCTTCTGCGCGAGCAGCTCGGTCACCTGGGCGCCGAAGTTGGTCTCGCCCGGGGCGAACTCGTTGCCCGCGCCCTTGCCGCCGTAGACGACCTCGCAGCCGCCCTTCTTCACTGTGTCCTCGATGACGTCGCGCAGGCCCGTCCCGTACGCCTCGTTCTGGACGAGGAAGCCGATCTTGCAGTGGCCGTCGTCGAGGATGAGCGAGCCGTGCGCCGCGCCCTGCACCGTGTCCGGCGGGGCGGTCCGGGCGAAGAACGGCCCGTAGCCGGAGAGGTCCTGCGCCGTGTTCGCGGGCGAGATCTCCATGACCCCCGCCTCCTCGAACGTGTCCACCACACCGAGCGTGACGGCGGACGACGCGGCGCCGATGACCACGGACACGCCCTTGCTGATGAGGTCGGTCGCGGTGCTCTTCGCCACCGAGAGGTCGGTGCTGTCGCCGGAGTCGCCCGCCTCGACGGTGACGTCGTTGCCGAGGACCCCGCCGGCGGCGTTGATGTCGTCGACCGCAAGACCGACGCCGGCGATCTCCGGCGGGCCGAGGAAGGCGAGGGTGCCCGTGACCGGCAGGATCGTGCCGATCTTCAGCGGCTCGGTCGAGCCGCCGCCACCCTCGCTGCTCTCGCCGCTCCCGCCGTCGGACGAGGCGCATGCTGCGAGGCCGAGGCTGAGGACTGCCGCGAGGGCCAAGCCCTTGGCGGCCGTGGTGCGTCGGATCATGCTGTTCCCCTTTTGGAGGTAGGACATTCGCGGCTCAACACCGCATTCAGTGCCGCTGAACGTAGCGAGACTGTATGTCGCCGACGTGTCGCGCGGGTCACTCCCTGCAGATCGTGACGAACCTGTTACCTGCGTCACACTCGGCCCTCCGGAGGCCCTCGTCAGGCGCGGAACTGCGTGAACGACGCCGTGGCCGGATCCGCCCCGGTGCGCCCCTCGACCCCCGACTCCAGGGCGTCGATCGACGCCAGCTGCTCGGCCGACAGCTCGAAGGAGAAGAGGTCGAGGTTCGTGGCCTGCCGCTCCGCCGACAGCGACTTGGGGATGACGATCCGCCCCTGCTGTACGGCCCAGCGCAGCACGACCTGCGCCGGCGTCACGCCCAGGTCCGTCGCCGCCGCGACGACGGCCGGCGCGTCGAGGTCGCCGCCACGGCCGAGCGGCGAGTACGCCTCGACGGCGATGCCGAGCTCGCGGCAGCGCCGCTGCAGCTCGACCTGCTGGAAGGTGGGATGCACCTCGATCTGGTTCACGGCGGGCACGACGTCGGTCTCCGCGACGAGCCGGTCGAGGTGCTCGACCAGGAAGTTCGACACGCCGATCGCCCGCACGGCGCCCTCGGAGAGCAGCTTCTCGAACGCGCGCCACGTCTCGACGTACAGATCCTTGCTCGGCACGGGCCAGTGGATGAGGTACAGGTCCACCTGGTCGACGCCGAGCGCCCGGCGGGAGTCGTCGAAGGCGCGCATGGCCTGCTCGAACCCCTGGTCGCCGTTGCGGAGCTTGGTGGTGACGAAGACGTCCTCGCGCGGCAGGCCGGACGCGCGCAGCGCCGCACCGACGCCCGCCTCGTTGTAATAGCCCGCGGCGGTGTCGACGTGCCGGTACCCGAGCTCGAGCGCCTGCTCCACGTTGGCCTGGGTGCCGTCGTCGGGCACCTGGAAGACGCCGAGACCGACCTGGGGGATCGCGACGCCGTCGGACAGGGGCAGGGAAGGAACGGAGGAAGTGGTCATGACTCCTTTGTATCGGCCCCCGCCGACCCCGCGTCCACCCGGGTGCTCACCCTGTGGACAGGCCGGGCGGGAACACTGGTGCGCGTGCTCGCGCTCGCGTACCGTTGTGCCCGTTGCAGTGCCTCGCTCGATCCGGACGGTCTCCGTCCGCGCCACGGCGATCGCGTCGGAAGGACTGATGCGGTCACCCCGGCGGACCTTGGTTTCAAGAGTTGACGACGATTCACCGTGATGCGCGATCTCGACGGTCGAGGTCGTCGACACCTCTTGAAGGAGTAAGCATGGCCACCGGAACCGTGAAGTGGTTCAACAGCGAGAAGGGCTACGGCTTCATCGCCCCCGAGGACGGCTCGGCCGACGTGTTCGTCCACTTCTCCGCCATCCAGACCCAGGGCTACCGGTCCCTGGACGAGGAGCAGCGCGTCGAGTTCGACGTGACGCAGGGCCCGAAGGGCCCGCAGGCGGAGAACGTCCGCCCGCTCTGATCTTCTTGCTCGGTCGGCTGACGCCGACTGTGTGAGTCAGCAGTGAGTCGCACGGCCCGCATCCCGTTCGTCGGGGTGCGGGCCGTCGCCGTTCCCGGGAACGCGGGCTCCCCGGCGGTCGTTGGACGTTCATGGGATTCCTCGACCGACTTCTCGGCAGAACACCCGACCAGCGCACGTACCACGGCGTCCCCGGGCGGCCCGACGTCCGGCCCGGCACCGGCGAGGCGCCGGGCAAGCTCGGCTACGCGCCGTACCCCGGCGAGCAGCCCGCCGGGCGCCCGGGGGCCGGGGTCCCCGCCGCGCACCGCGACCCCGACGACGTGGCCGTCGAGCGCTACCGCTACCTGCTGCGCACGGCCCCGCCGGACGCCGTCGAGCAGGCGCACGCCGAGGCGTTCGCCCGCCTGACGCCCGAGCAGCGCCGCCGCGTGCTCGACGAGCTCGGCTCCGGCCTCCCGCCCGCCGAGCGCGCGACCTCCGACGACCCGCAGTCCCTCGCCCGCATGGCCACCCGTGCCGAGATGCGCAACCCCGGCACGCTGGAGCAGAGCTTCCGCGGGCAGGGCGGGTACGGCGCCGGCGCGCGCGGCCCGGGCTTCGGGTCGATGGTCGGCGGGAGCCTGCTCGGGACCGTGGCGGGCGTCGTCATCGGCTCGGCGGTCGCGAACGCCCTCTTCGGCCCGGCGTTCGGCGACCCGTCCCAGGACTTCGCCGGTGACGCCGGCGCCGAGGGAGGCGACGCCGGTGCGGACGCGGGATCGGACGGCGGCTCGGACGCCGCCGGCGACGGCGGGACCACCGAGGCCGCGGGCGCCGACCCGGGGTACGGCGGCGACGCCGGTGGCGACATGGGCGGGTTCGGTGACTTCGGGGGCGACTTCGGCGGCGGCGACTTCGGCGGGTTCTAGACCGCCCGCTCGCACAGCCCGAGGAAGGCGCCCAGGCGGCCGAGCCCCTCGGGGCTGTGCGGCAGGTAGTCGGTCAGCTCGGGCGACCGCACGACGATGGCGCACCACTGCCCGCGGGAGACGGCCACGTTGATCCGGTGCCGGGACAGCAGGAACCCGGTGCCGCGGGGGACGTCGTGGGGCGACGACGCGGCGAGCGTGACGATCGCGACCGGCGCCTCGGTGCCCTGGAACCGGTCGACCGTGCCCACCCGGACGCCGCCGAGCCCGGCGGCGTCGAGCGCGCGCCGCACCGCCCAGACCTGGGCGTTGTAGGCCGCGAGCACGACGACGTCGCGCGGCTCCAGCGGGCGCGGGGGCTGTCCGACGCCCGGGGTCCAGGCCCGTCCGACGACGGCGGCCGCCTGGCGCACCACCTCCTGCGCCTCCTCGGGCGAGGCGACGCCGCGGCCCTCGTGCCGCACGGGCACGTGGTGCACGCCCGGAGCGACGCCGTCGAGCCGCCGCGCGGCCGCGGTCTCGTGGGCCTGCAGCCGGCCCTCGTACGCGAGCTGGGACACCGCCTCGCACAGGGCCGGGTGCGTGCGCCACGACCGCGCCAGGAAGTAGCCGAGCCCCGGCGGCAGCACGTCGCGGCCGTCCGCCAGCCAGCCGAGGGCAGACCGGTCCACGGGCTCCGGGTGCCGCCCCCGGCTGACCTGGGGCAGCTGCTGCGGGTCGCCCAGGAGCAGCAGGCGACGCGCGGAGCGGGAGACCGCGATCGTGGACGCGAGCGAGAACTGCCCGGCCTCGTCCACGACCAGCAGGTCGAGGTCGTCGTCCGGCCAACGGCCGGGGTGGGCGAAGTCCCAGGCCGTGCCGCCGACGACGCCGGGGCCGCGGCGGGAGAACTCGGCCAGGTCGTCCCCCGACAGCTCGGCGCACACGGCGCCGGACGACGGGGCGTGCGACGCGGCGTCCGCCTGCCGCTTCTTGGCGACGCGTTCGGCGGGGACGCCCGCCTTCTCCACGACGGCGCGCAGCATGTTCTCCACGGCGGCATGCGACTGCGCGACCACGCCGATGCGCCAGCCCTCCGCGACCAGCGCGGCGATCACGTGCGAGCCGACGTGCGTCTTGCCGGTGCCGGGCGGGCCCTGGACCGCGAGGTACGACCGGTCGAGGTCGCGTGTCGCGGCGAGCACGGCGGCGGTGAAGTCACCGCCCGTGACGTCGGGCAGCGATGCTCCCCCGGCCAGCCGCGGCGGACGGCGGCGCAGCAGGTCCGCGGCGGGGCCGTCGGGCAGCGTGCGGTCGGCGTCCCAGGCCGCCAGCGCTCGGCGCGCCACGTCCTCGAGCGCCTGCTCCTGCGGGTCGGCGCGCGGCCCGCTGGAGGGGGTGAGCGCCATCGGCAGCGCGTCGAACGTCTCGGCCCCGACGCGCACCTGCTCCCGCAGCAGCAGGACGTCCCGCTCCCCCGCCTCCGTCTCGCGCCGCACCGCGTCGACGATCGTCGCGCCGCCGTGGAAGCCGCGCACCGCGTTCGCCGGCACGGTCACCGCGTCGGGCGCGGGGTCGTCGTACAGGACGAACGGCACCGCGCCGGCGCCGAGCTCCGAACCCTCCGACAGCCGGCCCACCAGCTCCAGCACCCGCGCCGGCGCGCGCCGGCCGTCCTCGACGAGCCAGTCCTGGACGACGGTCGCGCGTTCCACGTGAAACGTGTTCCGCCGCCCCTGCCACTCGTCCGGCGGCAGCTCGAGCCGCGAGTAGTGCTCGTGCCAGAACGGCTTGCTCTCCCGGCGCCAGTACCCGAGCGACGCACCGATCATCGCGAGCGCCTGCGCCTCGTCGTCGCGGGCGCCGCGGTCCTCGCCGACCCGCTCGCGCACCTGGGCCTCCAGCGCCAGCCGCCGCTCGCGCGCCTCGCGAGCCACCGCCTGCCGCGGGGTCTCGACCGGCTCGACCGCCGTCTCCGCTTGTCGAGCCTGTCGAGACCCGGACTCCGCGCCCTCGACCGTCGTCCCCCCGTCCACGACGTCGGCCGCCCCGCGCAGCCAGTCGAGCAGCCGCAGGGTGGAGACGCAGTCGTACCGGTTGTAGTCGGCGATGTCGCGCAGCAGCGCGTCGGCCTCGTCGCCCCGGCCGCCGTCGCGCAGGGCGGTGTACTCGGCATACGCGACGATGGACGCCGCCGCGGTGGTGACGTCCCCCGTCCGCAGCTCGTCGCCCATGTACAGCGGCTCGAGCTTCTTGATCGACTTGGAGCGGTCGGAGATCCGCAGCGACGACCGCACCACGGCGTAGAGGTCCACCAGCACGCCGTCGCGCAGCAGCTGGTCCACCTCCTCCTCGTAGACGCCGTGGCGGGCGGCGATGGACAGCAGGTGCACGCGCTCGTACGACGCGTAGTGGTACACGTGCAGGTCCGGATACCGGCGCCGGCGCTCCGTGAGGTAGTCGACGAAGTCGACGAGCGCCTGTCGCTCCTGGGCCAGGTCGTGCGCCCAGAACGCTCGGAACGGCGGGGCCTCCCCCTCGGCGCCGGGCCGCTCGACCAGGCCGAACAGGTAGTCGAGGCCGGTCTGCTGACCCCACTGCTCGCCCTGCGGGTCGGACCACAGGGGGTCGCCCTCGAAGTCGAAGAAGACGTCGCCCGGGCTGGGCGCGGGCAGCCGCCGCACGGCGGAGGTGTCCGGCAGCTGCCACCGGATGACGGCGGGCTCGCCGTGGTCGTCGTAGGCGACCTCGCCGTCCCAGTCCTCGCCCCACGAGCCGGTGCCGAGCTGCAGCCGGGCCTGGTCGCGCACGCGCTCGAAGCTGCGGGCGGGCATCCCGGCGGGCGGCTGCTCGGCCTTCGCGAGCTCGTCGATCGTCGTGATGCCGCCCGCGACGAGCCGCGCGCGCTGCTGCTCGTACACGCCGCCCACGAGCAGGACGTCGCGGTGCGCGGCGGCCTGCTCGGCGCAGGCGGCGCAGCGGCCGCAGGCGACGAAGCGCTCGTCGCCCCAGACCAGAGGCCCGTCGTCGGCGCGGTGCACGGCGACGACGTCGTGCAGCCGTGCGCGCCGCTGCCGGAAGACGGGCAGCAGCTCCGCGAGCCGGTGGGAGGTCGTGACGCGGGTACCGAGCACCAGGTGCACGGCGTCGGTCGGGTCGACGTGTGCCGCCGCGAGCTGGTCGGCGTACGCCGCGAGCTGCAGCAGCGCGGTCACCTTGGCGCGCCGGGCGAGCTTGGTGTCGAGCACGGCGTAGCGCGGCAGCGGCGCGACGGCGTGCTCCCCCGGGCGGCCGGGGCCGACGTCGGGGTCGCCGAGCGGGTCGCGCACGAGGAAGTCGGCCCGGCCGTGGAACTCGCCGTCGAAGAACGACGCCTGCGCGACGACGTCGGCCCCCGCCTCGACGGCGGCGAGGGTCGCGCCGTGCGCCGCCTCCAACGCCTCGCGGGTGAGCCGAGCCGCCGGCTCGACCTCGACGACGCCGCCCGGCCCGCCGTCGGAACGCCCGAAGCGGGCGACGTACTCGTCGAGCACCCGGCGCTCGTGCGCGTCCCCGAGGGCGGCGGTCCGCTCGAGCATGACGTCGGCCTCCTGCTCGCGTCGCGGGACCCGGCCGAGCAGCTCGTCGAGCCGTCGCAGCAGCCGGAACTCGCACTCCGCGGCCACGACCAGGTCGCTCGCGGAGTGCACCACCGTGGGCGGGTCGGTCGGCCGGGCCGGGTCGAGGAGGAACATGACCCCGGTCTACCAGCGGCGACCGACACCCCTGCCCCCGGGCCTTCCACCAAGCGATCTCTCGCGGCAACGCCGCCTGTGCCGCGAGGGATCGCTTGGTGGAAGGCCGGGCGGCTTGCATGCAAGATTGGATGCAACGTAAGTTGCCCCGGGTGACCGTCCCCTCGACACCTCCGCCGCCGTCGCCCCTCAGCGCCGCCGAGCGCGCGTACCAGCACACCAAGGCGAAGATCCTCTCGGGCGAGGTCGCGGGCGGCCGCCTGCTGTCCGAGGGCGACGTCGCGGCCGAGCTCGGCATCAGCCGTACCCCCGTGCACGAGGCGTTCCTGCGCCTCGACGCGGAGCGCCTGCTCGCCGTCGCGCCGCGGCGCGGGGCCGCCGTCCTGCCCATGGCCCCCGACGAGGCGCGCGACGTCCTCGAGATGCGCGAGGCGATCGAGCTGTCCACCGCCCGGCGGGCGCTGGCGCACGGCGCGCCCGCGGACACCGTCCTCGAGCCCCTGCGCGCCAACGTCGACGCCCAGCGCGCGGCCGCCGCGGCCGGCGACGTCGACGCGTTCGTCCGGGCCGACGGCGAGTTCCACGCCCTGCTCGTGGCGGCGTCGCGCAACCAGACCGCCGTCCAGCTCTACGACCTGCTGCGCGACAAGCAGCACCGGCTGCGCGCCCAGCTGCTGCACGTCGGGGCCGACCAGGTCGCGTCGTCCCTCGCCGACCACGAGGCGATGCTCGCCGCCGTCGAGCGCGGCGACGCGGACGCCCTGTGCGGCCTCGTGCACGACCACGTCCGCCGCCACCGGGGCATCCTGTGAGGCGCCCGTGGCTGGGCGCGTTCGCCGCGCTGTTCGTGTCCTCGTGGGCCGGCAACCAGTTCACCCCCGTGCTCCTCATGTACGAGGAGGTGCAGGGCTACGGCGACGCCACGGTCAACGCATTCCTCGGCGTGTACGTGCTCGGCCTGGCGCCGGCGCTGCTGGTCGCCGGGACGCTGTCCGACCGGTTCGGGCGCCGCCCCGTGATGCTCGCGGGCACGGCGATCGGCATGGCCGCCAGCGCCGTGCTGGCGTTCGGCGCGCTCGGCCCCGTCCCCATCTTCGTGGGGCGGCTGCTCGCGGGGATCACGGTCGGGACGGCGACGTCGGTCGGCACCAGCTGGATCAAGGAGCTCTCGCAGGTCCCGTACGACCGCGAGGCGGACGCCGGGTCGGGGGCGCGCCGCGCGTCCCTCGCGTTCACCCTGGGCTCGGCGCTGGGCGCGCTCGTCGCGGGCGGCCTCGCGCAGTGGGGCCCGTGGCCGGAGGTGCTGCCGTTCGTCGTCCACCTGGTCGTCACGGCGCCGTTCCTCCTGGTCGTGCTGCGCACGCCGGAGTCGAACGCGTTCGGCGGCGAGGCCGGGCCGTGGTGGCGCGGGCTGCGGGTGCCCCCGGCGGGGCACCGGAGGTTCACGCGCGTCGTCGCGGTGGTGGCGCCGTGGATCTTCGTCGTCGCGGCGCTCACCTACGGGTACGCGCCCGTCCTGCTGCGCGACCAGACGCAGGGCTTCGGCGTGGCGTACGCCACGCTGCTCACCGTGGTCGCGCTCGGCGTGGCCGCCGTGGTGCAGCCCGCCGCCAAGCGGCTCGACGCCGTCGACTCGGCGCGGGGCCTGGCGGTCGCCGCCGGCGCGCTCACCCTCGCGGTGGCGTGCGTCGGGCTGGTCGTGACGTCGGGCTCGCCCTGGTGGGGGATCGGCGCCGCCGTCGTGGGCGGCGCGGGCATGGGGATCGGCCTGTCGTCGGGCCTCCTGGAGGTGCAGCGCATCGCCGGGCCGCGCCACCTCGCCGGCCTCACCGGCGTGTTCTACGCGGTCGCGTACGCCGGGTTCCTCACGCCCGCGATCATGGCGGCCATCACTCCCCCGTTCACGACGACGCAGCTCTTCGTCGTCCTCGTGGCGCTCGGCGTCGTGTCCACCGGAGTGGTCGTCGCGCACTACCGCAAGCACCTCCCGAGCGCCTGAGCCGTCGTCCGCGACCGTCCGCGACCAGGACGGACGTGGACCGGATCGCCCGGTTTCCGCCATAGTGGGGGCCGCTCGACGACGGAGGAGTGTCATGGCTGTGCGATTCAACCCGCCCCCGGGGTGGCGGGTGCCCCCGGGGTTCCGCCCCGACGCCGGGTGGGTCCCCGACCCCGCGTGGCCGCCTGCGCCCCAGGGCTGGGAGTACTGGGTGGACGACGCGGCGTCGGCGCGCCCGTCACGGCCCGAGTCGCCGGCCGAGGCGACCACGGTCATGGCGCCCGTCCCGGCGAGCGCCGTCGCACCCGCCGCGACGACGACCGTCAACGCCATGCCTCCGCTGCCTCCGCTGCCCCCGCAGCCCCCCGCGCCGCCCGCCGCGACCTACGGCGCCCCCGTGGCGACCGTCTCCTCCCCGCCCCCGCCACCGCCCGCGGCGATCCCCGCCACCACGCCCCCGCCCGGCCCCCTCGGGGCCGAGGACGACCGCGGGGCGGTCGCGACCGTCTCCGCGGCGCTGCGCACGGTCGGCGACCGGATCCGCACCAGCAGCGGCCGCCGCGCGGCACGCCAGGCCGCCGACCAGGCCGCGGCCGCCGAGGCCGCGCCCGCGCGCCCCCGCTCCGGCCCGCGCGGGCGGGCGCGGCGGGGCGGGCCGCTGATCGCGGGCGTCGCCGTCGCGTGCCTGGCCCTCGGCTGCATCCTCGGCGTGTCCATCTCGATGATGCGCAGCTCGGACGCCGCGCAGGCCCTCGTGGACGCCGACCGCAAGGAGGCCGCGGCCGAGCAGGCCCAGGCCGAGGTGGACCAGGCGCGTCAGGACATCAGCGACCGGAGCAAGGACCTGCAGAAGCGCGAGCAGGCGCTGAAGGAGCGCGAGAAGGCCGCGGAGGCCAAGGAGACCGAGCTCGCGAGCCAGCAGAAGGCGTTCCAGGACCAGCAGGCCCAGGACCAGCAGGCCCAGGCGCAGCAGCAGGCCGAGCAGCAACAGCAGCAGGACTCGGCCTGGTTCTACTGGGACTGCAACGCCGCGCGCGAGGCCGGCGCTGCGCCCATCCAGAACGGCCAGCCCGCCTACCGCGGCGCGCTCGACCCCAACGGCAACGGCGTCGCCTGCGAGGACGGCGAGTAGCGGCGACCCCGCCGTACGTCACCGGCTCAGCGCGACCTCCGCCGTCGCGCCGTCGGTGAGCGTGACCTCCGCGGTGCTGCGCAGCGACGCCTCCCCCGGCGCCCAGACGGCCCACCAGCCGTCCTGCACGGTGGCCTCGACCCGCTCGCCGGAGGTGAGCGTGAGCGAGACGGACGCGACGTCGGCGCCCGCGCGCCCGTAGGCGGACGTGAGCGCGCCGTCGCCGGTGTCGCCCTCGGACCACGAGGCGGTGCCGGACTGCAGGGTCGTGACGTCTCGGGGCCCGGGCACGGCGGGCGCGGCGTTCAGCACGGCGTCGCCCGCGACGACGTCGGTCGCGCCGGAGGCCTGCACGGTGACCAGGCACTCGCCCGCCGCGCCGTCGCCGGTGAGCAGCACGTAGGTGTAGTCGCCGCGCTGCTCGGCGAGGACGGGGCCGATCGGCACGTCGTCGACCTGCGGGCCGTCGTCGCCCTGGGTGATGCCGTGCGCCGCCGCGGGGCAGGCCCCGGCCCGGGCCGACACCTCGGACGCCGTCAGGCCCGTGGGGACGGCGGTCCACGACGCGTACGCCGGCTGCGACGTCGGCCACCACACCGTGGCGACGCCGGCCACCGCCACCACGGCGGCGGCCGCGGCACCCGCCAGGACGGCGGGGCGCGCGGAGCGGCGGATCGGGGTGGCCCGCCGCGCGGTGCCGAGGATGGCCTGGAGCGCCTCGTCGTCGGGACGGCCGGGTGCGCGCAGGTCGCGCGCCGGGTCGAGGTCGGCGAGGTCGGCCAGCATCGGGGACTTCATCGCGCCTCCTGGAGGTTGCGCAGCACGTCGGCGGTGTCGGACTTCAGGCCCGAGTAGGCCAGCAGCCGCTTCCGGGCCCGGGTCAGACGGACGGAGAACGTGGACGGCCGGATGCCGAGGACCTTGGCGCCCTCGACCGCGGTGAGCCCGTCCCACGCCACCAGCGCGATGACCTCGCGGTCGGCGTCGGAGAGCATCTCCCAGGCCCGCCGCAGGTCGGTGCGGTCGGCGGCCAGGTCGTCGGTGCCCTCCTTGCCGGCCTCCGGCTCCCGCTCGAGGCGGACGCCCAGGGCGCGCCAGCGGCCGTGGGTGCGCAGGTGGGTCGCGAGCACGTTGCGGGCGACGCCCAGCAGCCACGGCTTGGGGTCGTCCGGCACGTCGGCGAGACGGCGCCAGGCGACCAGGAACGTCTCCGACACGACGTCGTCCACCAGCCCCGCCTCCACCCGACGCGCCACGAATCGTGTGACCACCTCGTGCTGCTCCACCCACATCTGCGTCAGCAGCTCACGGGCGTGGGCGTCGTCCACGATGAAACCTTTCGTCTACCACTGGAGTTGCCGGCAACCCCCCGAGTGCTACACGGTAGTCACCGCGAGAGTCGACGACGACGCGACCACCGCGCGCCGGACCCCACCCGAGGAGCGACATGAGCCGAGGCAGGACCGTCAGGAAGACCATCGCCGCAGGCCTGGGCGTGGCCGCCCTCGCGCTGGGGGCGACCCTCACGGCGGTGGCCCCGTCGCAGGCGGCGACCACGGAGGAGAACCTGCCCGGCGTGCCCGCGCCCGGCAGCCCCGCGAGCGAGTGGGAGTCGTGGGCCGCGCAGGAGCGCGCCGACGCCGAGGCCACCGACTGGGAGGCCGACTCCGCGGCCCGCGGCTGCACCCTCGAGGACGTGACCATCTCCGAGGAGGTCGACCGCGACTACAACCTCGCGATGGGCGCGCCCGCCGACCTCGCGACGCACCGCGTCGACCTCCTCGAGGACTGCGGCGACGCCGCGGCCGCCGACACCGCGTCCCGGGCCGCGACGTCCGAGGCGAGCACCCTGGCGCTGCCGTCCGGCAACCGGTGCGCCTCCACCTCGGGCCCGGGCACGATGTGCCTGTCCAAGAGCAGCGGGCGCATCTACGCCTCGTGGCAGTACCGGGGTTCCGGATCCGTGTCCGGGTTCCTGCGCATCTACCGGGTCTCGTCCGGCGCCAGCGGCTGCCCGACCGGCACCACCTGGCTGACCGGCGGCAGCAGCACGTGGCGCAACGGCGACACCCGCACGATCTCCAAGACCCGCACGTCGGCCGGCGGCTACTCCGCGCACATCTGGAAGAAGGTCACCATCGGCCACACCGACTGGGGCGGCGTCTGCTCGGTGCTGTGACCCCGGCCGTGGGTTGAGCCGGTCGAACCCCGGGTCGCGGTTTCGACCGGCTCAACCCACGTGGCCGGGTTTCGACAGGCTCAACCAGCGAGGAACCGGTCAGAGCACGTGGGCCAGGAAGTCCCGCAGCCGCGGCTCGGACGGGTTGTCCAGCACGTCGCCGGGCGCGCCCTGCTCGACGATGACGCCGTCGTCCATGAAGACGACGCGGTCGGCGACCTCGCGGGCGAAGCCGATCTCGTGCGTCACGACGATCATCGTCATGCCGGAGCGCGCGAGGTCCTGCATGACGGCGAGCACCTCGCCCACGAGCTCGGGGTCGAGCGCGGAGGTCGGCTCGTCGAAGAGCATGAGCTCGGGGTCCATGGCGAGCGCCCGCGCGATGGCGACGCGCTGCTGCTGGCCGCCGGACAGCTGGGCCGGGTAGTGCTCGACGCGGTCGGACAGCCCGACCCGCTCCAGGAGCTGCAGCGCGCGTTGCCGCGCCTGCGCCTTGGACAGCCCCCGCACCTGCATGGGCGCCTCCATGACGTTCTCCAGCGCCGTCATGTGGGGGAACAGGTGGAAGCGCTGGAAGACCATCCCGATCCGCGAGCGCTGCTTCGCGATCACCTTGGGGTGCAGGCGGTGCAGCACGCCCTTGTCGTCGCGGCGGTAGCCCATGAGGTCGCCGTCGACGTGGATCGACCCGGCCGTGATCTCCTCGAGCTCGTTGACGCAGCGCAGCAGCGTGGACTTGCCGGAGCCGGACGGCCCGAGCACGACGGTCACCGACCCCCGCGGGACGTCGAGGGAGACGCCCTTGAGCACGTGCACGCCGTCGTGCCCACGGCCGAACACCTTGTGCACGTCGTGGACCTGGACCATCGCGTCGGTCTCGGTGGCGGGGGTCGTGGGCTGCGCGCTCATGGCGTCACCTCCAGGAAGGGGTCGTCCTTGGTGGTGCCGGACGCGCCGATGAGGTCCTGCTTGCTCGGCTTGCCGCGCCCGCCGCGCGGCCCGCGGCCGCGCCCCCGGCCGGTGCGGCCGCCGTCGAACCCGCGGCCGTAGTACCGCTCCAGGTAGTGCTGGCCGACCATGAGGATCGACGTGATGAGCAGGTACCAGAGCGCCGCGACGATGAGCAGCGGGATCGGCTGGAAGATGCGCGACCCGATCTGGTTGGTGACGTACGTGAGCTCGAAGGTGAACGGGATCGCCAGCACCAGCGACGTCGTCTTGAGCATGGAGATGGTCTCGTTGCCCGTGGGGGGCACGATGACGCGCATGGCCTGCGGCAGGACGATGCGGCGCAGGATCTTGCCGTCCTTCATGCCGAGCGCCTTCGCGGCCTCCGTCTGCCCCGGGTCCACCGACGACAGGCCCGCGCGCACGATCTCCGCGAGGTACGCGGACTCGTTGAACGCGAGGCCGATCAGCGCCGCCCAGAACGCCGTGATGACGTCCTTCGTGGTGAACGTCCAGAACTCCGGCCCGAACGGGACGCCGAGGCTCAGCCGCGGGTAGAGCACCGAGATCAGGCCCCAGAAGACCAGCTGCGTGTAGATCGGCGTGCCCCGGAAGAACCAGATCCAGAACCACGACACCCAGCGCATCACCGGGTTGTCGCTGCGGCGCATGACGGCGAGCAGGATGGCGAGCACGATCGCGATCGCCATCGACCCGAAGGTGAGGACCAGCGTCCAGCCCACGCCCCGCACGACGAGGACGTCGCGCAGGTACAGCCAGACGGTGTCCCAGCGGAAGTTGGGGTTGGTGACGAGCGCGTTGACGGCCATCGCCACGAGGACGAGGACGATCACGGCCGACACCCACCTGCCCGGCCGGGGCACCGGCCGGGCGTGCAGGGGTTCCGGCAGCTGGCCGGACGATCGGTCTTCCATGCGGGTCAGCCTGCCGGGTTCAGCTCCGCCGTGTCGAGCACGGCGGCGCCGGAGCCCCAGGTGTCGGCGACCTGGGCGAGCACGCCGTCGTCCATGAGCTTCTGCAGCCCGGCCTGGACGGCCTTCGCGAGCTCCTCGTCGTCCTTGGCGACGACGACGCCGTACGGCGCGGCGTCCGTGATCTCGCCCAGCGCCTCGACGGAGCCGCCGGTCTGCTCGACGGCGTAGGCGATGATCGGCGAGTCCGCGTACATCGCCTGCAGCTTGCCGCCCGCGAGGTTGGTCGTGACGTCGGACTGCGAGTCGTAGGGCAGCACGTCGACCGCGTCCTTGCCCTCGTCGGTGCAGGTCTTGCTGAGCTCGGCGAGCTCGTCCTGCTGGATGGTGCCGGTCTGCACGCCGACGCTGACGCCGCACAGGTCGTCGGGCGAGATGCCGTCGGGGTTGCCCTTCGCCACGGCGTACTGCGAGCCCGCGGTGAAGTAGCTGACCATGTTCACCGTCTTCAGGCGCTCGGGCGTGACGGAGAACGCCGACATGCCCGCCTCGTACTTGCTGCCGATGGCCGGGATGATCGAGTCGAAGCCGGCGTTCTCGACCTTCAGCTCCAGGCCCATCGTCTTGGCGAGCGCGGTGGCGATGTCGATGTCGATGCCCACGGGCGTCTTGCCGTCCGCGTCGAGGAACTCCACCGGCGCGTACTGCAGGTTGGAGCCGAGCGTGAGCGTGCCGTCCTCGGCGACGGCGTCCGGCACCAGCGCCGCGACGGCGTCGTCCTTCTGGATCGCGTCGAGGTCGACGGCGTCGGCCGTGCTGCTGCCGGACGCGGTCGGCGACGAGCCGGTGTCCTGCGAGGCCGTGGTGCAGCCGGTGAGAGCGAGAGCGGCGACGGCCGTGGTGACGACGGTCGCGGCGAGGGCGTGGCGGGTGCGCATGGTGGGCTCCGAGGATCGTGCGAGGGGTCGATGCATGAGTATGCAGCCCGAGGAATTATTCTCCAAACCGCCTGGTGACGAACCCGACTCGCGGGGCCCGTTCCGGGACATGCCTCCACCCTTACACTCGGACCGCACCCCGGCGCCCGCCTCCTGCGCGGTCCGGACCCGCGACGTCGCCGGTCGAGCGGGTGCGCACCCGGCCGCACCGACGCGGCCCACCCGTCCCGCCGCCCGAGGAGTGATGCATGCCGCGTACCCGTCCGTCGTCCTTCGCCGTGCCCGCCGCGGAGCGCATCACGAGGCCCGCCGCCGCGGGGATCGTGGGCCTCGCCCTCGCCGTCTGCCTGTCGGGCTGCGCGACGTCGGCCGGGGGCGGGGCGGCCGAGGGAACCGGCAGCACGCGCGTGGTGCTCGCCGACGCGCAGCCGCTGGGCGGGTACAACCCGGTCAACGGGTACGGCGAGCTGGGAGTCTCCCCGCTGTACGACGGGCTGCTGCGGCCCGCGTCGTCGGGTGACGACCGGCTGCCGGACCTGGAGCCCGCGCTGGCCGCCGAGCCGCCGGCCGTGAGCGACGACAGCACGGTGTGGGACGTGACGCTCCGCGCGGGCGTGACGTTCTCCGACGGCACGACGCTCGACGCCGCGGACGTGGTCGCGACGTACGAGGCGGTGCTCGACCCGGCGTCGGCGTCGGAGGTCGCGGGGGCGTACCGGATGATCGAGTCCGTCACGGCGACCGACGACCGGCACGTCCGGTTCACCCTGACGCACCCGTACTCGGCGTTCGCGTCGCGCCTCACGCTGGGGATCGCGCCATCGGAGCGGCTCGACGGCGGCCCGGCCCGGGACTCCGCGCTCAACACGGAGCCCGTGGGCACCGGCCCGTACCGCCTCGCCCGGCTCGACGCCGACCAGGCCGTCTTCACCGCCAACCCCGACTACTGGGGCGGCGCGCCCCAGGTCGCCGAGCTCGTCACCCTGTACCTGCCCGACGACAACGCCCGCGCCCAGCGGGTGCGGGCGGGCGACGTCGACGGCACGGTGCTGCCACCCGTGCTGGCCGCGTCGTTCGAGGGCCAGGACGGGCTGCGGGTGCAGTCGGTGCACACCGCCGACTGGCGCGGCGTCTCGCTGCCGATCGAGAACGCGTTCGCGAGCGACCCCGCCGCGCGCGAGGCGATGAACCTCGCCGTCGACCGGGGCACGATCGTGGACGGCGTGCTCGCGGGGCACGGCAGCCCCGCCGCGACGCCCGTGAGCGCCGTCTACGGCGACGCCTTCGCCGCCGACGCGACGTTCCCCTTCGACCGGGAGGCCGCGGGGCGTCTGCTCGACGACGCGGGCTGGCGCGTCGCGGCCGACGGCGTGCGGGCCAAGGACGGCGAGCGTGCGGCCTTCGACCTCTACTACCTGGCGTCCGACAGCCTGCGCCGCGACATGGCGGCCGCGTTCGCCGCCGACATGGCGACGATCGGCGTCGAGGTGACGCTGCGCGGCGCCGACTGGCCGGAGATGGACACCCACCTCACCGACTCCGCCGTCCTGCTCGGCGGCGGCGAGCGCCCGTACGACCTCGACACCCAGCTGTTCGACGTGCTGCACACCCGCGCCGACGACACCTCGCCGTACGACAACCCGGGCGACGTCGAGATCCCCGGCGTCGACGCGCGGCTCGACCGCGCCCGCGCCAGCCTCGACGCCGACGAGCGCACCGCCGCGTACCGGGCCGTGCAGGAGGCGTACGTGCAGCACCCGACGCACGTGTTCCTCGCGTTCGTCGAGCACACGTACGTGACGCGCCCCGACGGCGACACCGCCGGCTGGGACCGCGGCCCGCTGGTGCTGGAGCCGCACGCGCACGGCGTCTCGTGGGGGCCGTGGTGGCACGTCGCCGGCTGGCGGCGGTGAGCGGCCGGAGCCCGCGGTGAGCGCCGGGGCCCTCGCACGGCGCCGGGGCGACCTGCGCCGCGTCACGCTGCGCGCCGTCGCGTTCGGGGTGCCGGTGCTGCTCGCCGTCTCCGCGCTGGTGTTCGTGCTGGCCGAGCACTCGCCGCTGGACCCGCTCGCCGCGTACCTCGGCGCGCGCTACCAGGACACGTCGGCCGCCGACCGGGCGGCCCTGAGCGCGACGCTCGGCCTCGACGCGCCGTGGTGGCGGGGCTGGCTGGCGTGGGCCGGCGACCTGCTGCACGGCGACCTGGGCTGGTCGCGCGTGTTCACGATGCCGGTCACGGACGTGTTCGCGCAGCGGGTCGGGTGGACGCTGCTGCTGTCCGGCACGGCGCTGGCGATCGCCCTCGTCGTGGGGGTGGCGCTCGGGCTGCTGGCCGGGGCACGACCCGGCGGGCGGCTCGACGCCGCGCTGAGCGGGCTGGCCGTGCTGCTGCAGTCGGTGCCGCCGTTCGTCGTCGCGCTGGGCGCCGTGCTGGTCTTCGCCGTCACGCTGCAGGTGGCGCCCGTGGCGGGGGTGGCCGAGCCGGGCGCCCCGCCCACCGCCGCCGGGGTGGCCGCGCACCTCGCGCTCCCGGCCACGGTGCTCGCCGCGACGATGCTGCCGTGGATGCTGCTCGGCGTGCGCACCGCGGCCGCCCGCGCCGCGGCGTCCGACGCCGTGCGCGGCGCCCGCGCCCGGGGCCTGTCCCCGCGCGCGGTGGTGACCCGGCACGTGCTGCCCGTGTCGCTCGGCCCGCTCGTCATGGTCGTGGGCGCCCGGGTGCCGGAGCTCGCGGTCGGGGCCGTGCTGGTCGAGGAGGTCTTCGGCTGGCCCGGCATCGCCGGCGCCGTCGTGTCCTCCGCCCGGGCGCTGGACCTGGCGCTGCTCGCCGCGCTGACGGTCGTGACGACGGCGGCCGTGCTGCTCGGCTCGTACCTGGCCGACGTCGCGCAGCTGCTCCTCGACCCGCGGGTGGTCGTCGATGCGTGACGCCCGCCGGCTCCTGGCCGCCCTCGGCCTGGGCGTCCTCGTCCTCTACGCCGTCCTGGTGCCGCTGGTCGCGGGCCCGACGACCGTCGACTTCGGCGCCGCGCTGCGGCCGCCGAGCCTCGCGCACCCGTTCGGCACGGACCACTCCGGCCACGACCTCTTCGTGCGCGTGGCCCAGGGGCTGCGCGTGTCGCTGGTCGTCGCGCTCGGCTGCGCCGTCGTCGCCGTCGCCGTGGGCACGGCCGTCGGGACCGTCGCCGCGGCGCGCGGCGGCCTCGTCGACGCCGTCGTGATGCGGCTGACGGACGGCGTGAACGCGCTGCCGCACCTGCTGCTCGGCATCGTCGTGGTGGCGTTCTTCCCCGGCTCGCTGGTCGCGATCATGGCGTCGATCGCGGTGACGCACTGGCCGCAGGTGGCGCGCGTCGTGCGGGCCGAGATGCTCGCGGTGCGGTCGTCGGCGTACGTCGACGCCGCCTACCTCGCGGGCGCGACCCGCCGGCAGGTGGCCCGTGAGCACCTCGTGCCCGCGGCGGCCCCGCAGGCGCTGGTCGCGCTGGTCATGCTGGTGCCGCACGCCGTCTGGCACGAGGCCACGCTGAGCTTCCTCGGCCTGGGCCTGCCGCCCGACCGCGCCAGCCTCGGCACCCTCCTCGAGATCGCCCGCGGCGACGTGCTCACCGGCGCCTGGTGGACGCTCGCGTTCCCCGCCGCGGCGCTGGTGCTGACCACGCTGGCCGTGTCCGGCGTCGCCCGCGCCACGCGCCGCCCCGCCCCCCGCTGTGAGCGGGCGTTGGGCCCCGTTTTCACGCCACGAGGGGGCCAGACGCCCGCTCACAGCAGCTCGGGGGCGGCGGACGGCGGGGGCGACGTCGTCGAGGTGCGCGGGCTGACGCTGCGGCTGCCCGCGGGCGGCCGGTGGGTGCACGCGGCCACCGGCGTCGACCTCGCGCTGCGCGCCGGCGAGGTCACCGCGCTCGTGGGCGAGGCGGGGTGCGGCAAGTCGGTGCTCGCGTCCGCGCTGTGCGGCCTGCTGCCGCCCGGCACCCGCGCCACGGGGTCCGTCCTGGTGCACGGCGACGAGCTGCTCGGCGCCCCCGAACGGCGCTGGCGTCCCCTGCGCGGCCGGGTGGTGGGGCTGTCGCTGCAGTCGGCGGCGGCGTCGTTCACGCCCGTGCGCACGGTGGGGGCGCAGCTCGCCGAGACGCTCGCGGCGCTCGGCTCGACCTCGTCGGTGCCCGACCTCCTCGGCCGGGTCGGGCTCCGGCCCGACGACGGCGACCGGTACCCGCACGAGCTCTCCGGCGGGATGGCGCAGCGCGCCGCCCTCGCCGGGGCGCTCGCGGGCGACCCCGCCGTGCTGCTCGCCGACGAGCCCACCGCCGGCCTCGACCCCGAGCTCACGGCGCAGGTGCTGCGGCTGCTGCGCGACGTCGCCGACGCCGGCACCGCCGTCCTGCTCGTCACCCACGACCTGCAGGCGCTGGAGACGTCGGGCGTCGCGGACCGGCTCGCCGTGATGTACGCGGGCCGGATCGTCGAGCAGGGCGACGCGGACGCCGTGCTGCGCGCGCCCCGCCACGACTACACGGCCGCGCTGCTCGGTGCGCTGCCCTCGCGCGGGCTCGCGCCGATCCCCGGCACCCCGCCCGAGCTGAGCGACCTCGACCCGGCGACGTCGTTCGCCGACCGGCTCAGGGGCTCCGGTCGCGGCGCACGGGTCGTCGAGGAGGTGGCGGATGGCGCTCGTCGCTGACGGCGTGAGCTGCTGGTACCCGGCGGGCGCCCCGCGCCCGGACGGCGGCCTGGTGCTGGACCGCGTGAGCCTCGCGGTCGAGCCCGGCCGGATCGTGGGGCTGACGGGCCCCTCGGGCGTGGGGAAGTCGTCGCTCGGGCGCATCCTGTGCGGGCTGCAACCGGCGCAGGAGGGCGCGGTCCTCGTCGACGGCGAGCCCGTGCCGACCTGGCGCGGGCGCATGACCGGCGTCATCGGGCTGCTGCACCAGTCGCCGCGGGCGGCGACGAGCCCCCGGCTGACGCTCGGCGCCATCGTCGCCGAACCGTTGCCGCGCCGGGAGCGTGGCGGTGCCGCCGGCCGAGGGCGGGTCGCCGAGGCCGCCCTGCGCGTCGGCCTGACCCCCGACCTGCTGACCCGGCTCCCGGCCCAGGTGTCCGACGGCCAGCTGCAGCGAGCGTGCCTGGCACGTGCCCTGCTCGCGGGGCCGCGGTACCTCGTCGCCGACGAGCCGACCGCCATGCTCGACGCCGCCACCACCGCCGCCGTCGCGCAGGTGCTCCGCGACCTCGCCGCCGACGGGGCCGGCGTCCTGCTGGTCTCCCACGACCACCCGCTCGTCGACGCGCTCGCCGACGAGCGCCTCGACCTGGACTCCCTTCGCGCCGCTCATATCTGACGCATTCGTTCCCCGAGGACCGGATGCATCATTTCTGATGCAAACGACCTCCGCCGATGGGATGAATCAGATATGAGCACACGGCGCTGGTTCCGCGCACGGACTCCCGAAGCCCTCGGCACCGCCCTGCGGCGCGCGCGCGAGGTGTCCGGCCTCAGCCAGGAGATGCTCGCCCAGCAGGCCGAGACGTCACGCCCCACGGTCTCCAGGGCGGAGCGCGGCTCCTCGATCGCGAGCGGCACGGTCATCGACCTCGCCACCGCCTGCGGCTACGAGATCGTGCTCGTGCCGCGCGGTGCGCGGGTGACCGTCGCTTCGACGGACGGCGCCCCCGCATGAGCGAGCTCACCCTGTTCCTTCGCGGCACGCGGATCGCCGAGGTCCGCCGGCTGCGGAACGGTCGCCTTCGGCTCGCCTACGACGAGAGCGCGCTCGACCGTTGGGGCGAGGGGGCCAAGCCGCTGTCGCTCTCCCTGCCGCTCACCGAGCGCCGTGCGCAGGGTTCACCAGGAGGACCTTGCCCAGGCGCTCGGCCTGGCTGCGGCCGACAAGTACGAACGCTCCGGCGTCTCACCGGGGCGGCTCGCCGCCGTGGCACGCATGGCCTCTCCCGAGGCCTCCTACCGCATCGCGCCGCTCTACGACACCGCGCCGGTCTTCGTCGTCTCGCCCGCCTACCGACAGTCCGGCATGGCCGTGATCGGCAAGAACCGCCTCGACCTCATCACGGGCGCCGATCTCGTCGGGGAGGCGATGTCCTGGGGGTGGGGGCGCGGGCAGGCGGTGGACTGCGTGGTCCGCACCGCCGAGGCCCTCGTCGAAGCCGTCGATGCGCATGACGCGGGCGGCATCCCCGAGGCGGTGCCCGCCGCCATCCGCGCCCGAGGGACGTCGATCGCTGCGTCGGCGAGGGGTGAGAACTGATCCCGGACCGGCCGCGCCGGGGGTACGGTCAGGCCGGTGACCTCGGCATCCGTCGCCCTCGTGCTGACCGCGGCGGTGCTGCACGCCGTCTGGAACGTCGCCGCCAAGCGCGTCACCGGTGACTCGCGGGTCTTCGTCTGGCTCTACGCCACGGCGTCGGCGGTGCTGTGGGTGCCGGTGGGCCTGGTGATCCTCGCCCGCGAGGGCTGGCCGGACCTGGGCTCGCTGCTGCTGGCGGGTGCCGTCTCCGGCGTGCTGCACAACCTCTACGGCGTGGCCCTCAACACCGGCTACGCGCGGGCGGACCTGGGGGTCGTCTACCCGACGGCGCGCGGCACCGGGCCGCTGCTCACGATGCTCGTGGCGCTGGCCGTGCTGGGCGAGCACGTGGACGCGGTCAACGTGGTGGGCGGCCTCGTGGTGATCGCGGGCGTGGCGGTGGTCGCGAGCTCGGGCGCGTCCGGCATCGACCCGTCGCGCGGCCTCGTCGGGGTGCGCTGGGGCTTGGCCACGGGCGCCGCCATCGCCGCGTACACGCTGTGGGACGGGCACGCCGTCACGACGCTCGCCCTCGACCCGGTGGCCTACTTCGCGTGCAACGCCGTGTGGCAGTCGCTCACGCTGGCGCCGATCCTGCGCGACCGCGGCCGCCGCGCGGAGGCCGTCCGGATGGGCCGGCGGCACGTGCGGGAGATCGCCCTGGTCGCCGTGCTGTCGCCGCTGGGCTACATCCTCGTGCTGGTGGCGATGCAGACGTCGCCGGTCGCGCTGGTGGCGCCGGCCCGCGAGTCGAGCATCGTCGTGGGCACGCTGCTGGCGTGGTGGCTGTTCAAGGAGCCGCGGCCGGCGGTGAAGATCGTCGGGTCGCTCGTCGTCGTGGCGGGCATCGCGCTGCTCGCGCTCTGACGCCGCGTCAGCGCGGCAGGAGCGGCCGCCACCGCGCCCACGTCGCGTCGACGACGGCGTCCGCCTCGTGCGCGTGCGCCGCGAGCATCCGGCCCAGCGCGCCCGGCCCGGCGAGCGGCGTCTCCCCCGGCCCGTCGGCGACGTCGGGCGGCACGCCCAGCAGCATGACGGACGCCACCACGCGGTGGGCGCCGACGACGCCGGGGGACGTCGCGAGCCACGGGTCGCGCAGGTCGAGGTCCTCGACCAGCAGCGGGCGGCCCTCGAGCCGCGCGGAGAACCGGGACCGCAGGGGCCCGCCGCCGGGCTCGTCCGCGCGCCCGAGCACCAGCGTCTCGCTGATCAGCGCGCGGGCGCCCGCGGCGAGCTCGACGGCGGTGCTGCGCTCGACGTCGGCCCCCGCCGTGACGACGAACGGCGCGCCCTTCCACACGAGCGCGCCGCCCTCGGCGACCGTCGCGTGCACGGCCCAGGACGCGCCGTCGCCGCCGCGCACGTCGTACGCGACGACGCCGGACGGCTCGATGAGCTCGAGCACGACGCCCGCGCCCACGCACAGCTCGACGCGCACGTCGTCCCCCGCGAGCAGCAGGGCGAACGTGCCGACCAGCGCCACGCGGGCGAGCGGGCCGTCGACCAGCACCGGCCGCGGGCGCAGGTGCACGCTGCCGACGAGCTCGACGAGGCGGGCGCGCCCGTCCACGAGCTCGACGGTGACCCGCGCGGTTCCCGCCGAGACCCCCGCAGAGTCGCGGTCGGTGCCGGTCGACGTGCTCACGCGTGCGCGTGCGTGGTGCCGTCGGCGTGCGTGTGGGGCGCCATCGGGCCCGGGTCCTGTGCCACGTGCTGCCCCGCGCGGAAGGTGCGCAGCACCTCGCGCGCCCAGTCGCCCAGGCGGGACACGGACTCCGGGTCGCGCTGGCTGAGGGCCAGCACCGGGCGCCCGTCGCGGGCCGACGTCGCGTCGGCGACCATCTGCTCGGCGTCCACGCCGACGTACGGCGCGAGGTCGGTCTTGTTCACCACGAGCAGGTCGGCGCGCTCGATGCCGGGGCCGCCCTTGCGGGCCACGTCGCCGCCGCCCGCGACGTCGAGCACGAAGATCTGCGCGTCCACCAGCGCCGGGCTGAACGTGGCGGTGAGGTTGTCGCCGCCGCTCTCCACGACGACGAGGTCGAGCGGCGCGAACCGGTCCTCGAGGTCCTCGACGGCGAGCAGGTTGGGCGTGACGTCGTCGCGGATGGCGGTGTGCGGGCAGGCGCCCGTCTCGACCGCGTGGATGCGCTCGACCGGCAGCACGCCCGCCGACCGCAGGTAGCGCGCGTCCTCGTCCGTGTAGATGTCGTTGGTGACGACGGCCATGCTCAGCTCGTCCGCGAGCTCGCGGCACAGCGTGGCGAGGATGGTGGACTTGCCGACACCGACCGGGCCGGCGACGCCGAGGCGCAGGGCGCGGGTCGGCGCGGCGTGGGTGTGGTCGTGGGTGTGGTTCTCAGGCAACGAAGATTCTCCTGGTTCTGTGCTGATGGGTGAGCGACCAGCCCTCCGCCTGGGGGGCGGTGGTCGCGGGAAGGTCGTCGGGGTGCCGGACGGCGACGGCGGAGCGCACCAGGGCCGCGACGTCGGGCTCGGCGGCGAGCACCCAGCCCGCCGCGTCCGCCGGGTCGCCCGGGGACAGCTTGAGCGCCGCGGACGCCACGGCCTGCGCGTCGTCGTAGAGGCTCGCGCGGGCCGTCGCCTCCTCGTCGACGCCGAGGGCGGCGGCCGCGCACCCGAGCGCGACGGGGCGCAACGGCGCCCGGCCCAGCCCGCGCAGGGCGACGGTCGCCGGGTGGTCGGGCCGCAGCCGCTCGGCGAGGCGGGCGAGGCCGCGGCCGAGCACGGCCTGCGCGTCGCGCAGCGGCGCGCTCGGGGTCCGGGCCGCGAGCGCCTCCTGCACGTCGTCCAGCCCGAACCCGGCGTCCGGCCTGGCGTCTGGCATGGCGGCGCGGTGCGCGAGCACCGCCGTCGCGGCGTCCACGAGCCCAGCCGTGCGGAGCCGGGCGCGCAGGTACCGGGGCACGTCGGCCGGCGTCATGCCGTCCGCGAGTCCGGGCTCGAGGCCCGCCGAGTACACGAGGCCGCCCACCGGGAGCCGGCCGTCGGCGAGCAGCAGCGCGCCGAGGCCGGCCTGTCCGGCCGTCATCTAGAACATCGAGTACCGCTGCGCGAGCGGCACCACGTCCACGGGCTGCGCCCGCACGGGCTCCCCCTCGATGCTGATGGCGAACGTCTCCGGGTCGACGTCGATGCGCGGCAGCGCCGTGTTGTTCGGCATGTCGAGCTTCGTGACGTCGCGGGTGGGCCGGATGCCCACGAGCCGTCGCCGCAGGCCCAGCCGCTCCTCGAGGCCGTCGTCGAGCGCGGCCTGCGCGACGAACGACACGGCCAGGCCGGGCGCCGACGACGCCTGCGCGGCGAGCGCCGGCCGCATGAACACCGGCTGCGGCGCGGGCACCGCGCCGTTCGGGTCCCCCAGCGGTGCGGCGACGATCGCGCCGCCCTTGACGACGGCGGCCGGGCGGATGCCGAAGAACGCCGGGTCCCAGAGCACCAGGTCGGCCAGCTTGCCCGCCTCCACGGAGCCGACCTCGTGGTCGATGCCGTGCGCGACGGCCGGGCAGATCGTGTACTTCGCGACGTACCGGCGGGCCCGCTCGTTGTCGGCCGGCAGGCTGGAGCCCAGCGTGCCGAAGCGGTTCTTCATCACGTGCGCCACCTGCCAGGTGCGGCAGATCAGCTCGCCGATGCGGCCCATGGCCTGCGCGTCCGTCGACGTGATCGACAGGGCGCCCATGTCCTGCAGCACGTCCTCGGCCGCCATCGTCGACGCGCGGATCCGCGACTCGGCGAACGCAAGGTCCTCCGGCACGCGCGGGTTGAGGTGGTGCACCACCAGCAGCATGTCGAGGTGCTCGTCCACCGTGTTCACGGTGAACGGCAGGGTCGGGTTGGTCGACGCCGGCAGGATGTTGCGCTCCCCCGCCGTGACGATGATGTCGGGGGCGTGCCCGCCGCCGGCGCCCTCGGCGTGGAACACGTGGATGCCGCGCCCGCCGATCGCCTCCAGCGTGTGCTGCACGTACCCGGTCTCGTTGAGGCTGTCGGCGTGCAGGGCCACCTGCAGCCCGAACTCGTCCGCGGCACGCAACGCGGAGTCGATCGCCGCGGGCGTGGCGCCCCAGTCCTCGTGCACCTTGTAGCCGCCGGCACCCGCCAGCGCCTCCTCGGCCAGCGCGTCCTGCGACACCGTGCTGCCCTTGCCGAACAGCAGCACGTTGAGCGGCAGGTCGTCCAGGGCGCGGTGCATCATCGTCAGCGACCGGGCGCCCGGCGTCACCGTGGTGGCCTTGGACCCCTCGGTCGGGCCGGTGCCGCCGCCGACCACCGTCGTCGTGCCGGTGACGAGCGCCTCGCGCATCTCGATCTCGCTGAGGAAGTGCACGTGCGTGTCGACGGCGCCCGCGGTGAGGATCTTGCCCTCGCCCGCGATCACGTCCGTGCTCGGCCCGATCCGCAGGTCCGGGTGGACGCCGTCCATGACGTCGGGGTTGCCGGCCTTGCCGATCGCGACGATCCGCCCGTCGCGCACGCCGACGTCGGCCCGCACGATGCCCCAGTGGTCGAGGACCACCACGTTGGTGATCACCAGGTCCGGGGCGCCCTCCGAGCGCAGGGTGGTGCCCTGGCCCATCGACTCGCGGATCGTCTTGCCGCCGCCGAACGTCGCCTCGTCGCCGCCCGCGGTGAGGTCCTGCTCGACCTCGATCCACAGGTCCGTGTCCGCGAGGCGGACCTGGTCGCCCGTCGTCGGGCCGTAGAGCTGCGCGTACGCGCGCCGGTCGATCTGGGTCACCGGTCCCCCTCCCTGCTCGTCTGGCTGCTGGTCTCGCTGCTGGTCTGGCGGCTCGTCGGGTGCGTGGGCGGGCTCGAGCCGGGGTCGGACGGCTCGACGTCGGCCGGGTCGCCGTCGTGCGCCTCGACCTCGCCGACCCGCATCGGCGCGGCCGACGCGTTGAGCGGCTCCGGCACGTCCACGCCGGGCGTGCCGAACGGCACCACCGGGCGCGGCTCGCGCTCGACCGACTCCGGCTCGCGCGCCAGGTCACGGATCTGCAGGCCGGGCACGAAGCGCCGGCCCCCGAGGGCGACGAGCTGCACCGTGCGGCTCACGCCGGGCTCGAGGCGCACCGACGTCCCCGCGGGCACGTCGAGGCGGAAGCCGCGGGTGGCCTCGCGGTCGAAGCGCAGGGCCGGGTTGGCGTCCGGCAGGTGGAGGTGGGAGCCGATCTGGATGGGGCGGTCGCCGCCGTTGAGGATCACCACGCTCTGGCGCTCGCGGCCGGCGTTCAGCTCCAGCGGCTCGGGGCGGGTGCGGATCTCGCCGGGGATCACTGGATCGGCTCCGTGATCGTCACGAGCTTGCGCCCGTCGGGGAAGGTGGCCTCGACCTGGAGGTTGGGGATCATCTCCGGGACCCCGTCCATCACCTCGCGGCGGCCGAGCACGCTGCGGCCGTCGTTCATCAGGTCGGCGACCCGTGCGCCCTCCCGAGCGCGCTCGATCACCCAGCAGGACAACAACGACACGGCCTCCGGGTGGTTCAGGAGGACCCCTCGCTCCCGGCGGTCGCGGGCCACCATGCCCGCGACGCTGAGGAGGAGCTTTTCCGTGTCGGACGGCAACAGCTGCATCAATCACCTCTCTGGAGTTCGCTCCCCCTCTCATACACCGCCGGGAAGCGCCCGACCAAACCCCCGAGGTGCCGTGTGGCCAGCGTCTCCCTATGCTCCGAAGATGATCAGGTTCCTGCTCCGGATGGCCGTCTACCTGCTGGCGGCGGCGGTGGGCGTGCTCATCGCCGCGTGGATCTTCGCGGCCTTCGACCTCGAGACGTTCTCCGTCAACTGGTCGGAGCCGCTCGGCTTCATCCTGGCCATCGTGGTCTTCGCGCTGGCGCAGGCGATCATCTCGCCGTTCTTCGCGAAGGTGGCCCGCAACAGCGCGCCGGCCCTGGTCGGCGGGGTGGGCCTGCTGTCGACGTTCGTCGCGCTCCTCGTCGCCGTGGTCTTCACCGACGGGCTCGAGGTCGGCGGCGTCGCCGGGTGGATCATCGGCCCGGTCGTCGTGTGGCTGGCGGGCATGCTGGCGGCGTTCCTCCTGCCGCTCTGGCTGCTCAAGGAGGGCGTGGAGAAGGTCCGCGAGAACAGGGACGAGTAGCGCCGAGGCAGTTCACGACTCGCCGAGGTAGTTCGAAATCGGCCGAGGTAGTTCGAGGGGCGGCCCGCAACCAGTGCGGGCCGCCCCTCGAACTACCTCGGCCGATTTCGAACTACCTCGGCGACAGGGTCAGGTGTCGCGCTCGGTGATGGCGTCGTCCTCGCGGTGGTCGTCGACGCCACCCTCGGGGAAGTCGGCCCGCTCGGGACGGGCGCGCAGGGCGAGGATGCTCACCAGCAGCCCGCCCCACACGATCAGCAGCGACAGGACCATCAGCATGATCGCGGAGCCGTTCATCGGTTCGCCCCCTTCGAGGTCGTCGCGGCCATGACCGGCGGGTACGTCGGCCAGGCGACGAAGTCGTCCGGGCTGCGGCGCCAGCGCGGCAGCGTCAGCACGACCGCCCCGACGACGAGGAACACCAGCGTGCCCCAGCCGGCGTACAGCAGGTACGTCTCGTCATAGCCCTCGTACCCGTTCCGGGCCAGGTCGACGATGCGCGAGATCAGCATGTACAGCAGCACGGCCGGCACGATCGCGCCGACGCACACGTACCACCAGCGGCCCACCTGGAACGTCGAGACGGCGTTGAGGTGGTAGCGCAGCTCGGGGCTGGTGCGCAGCAGCCAGACCAGGAACACGCACATGAGCACGGCGGACGCCACGATGCCGACGTTGTTGGACCAGTTGTCGATCGTGTCCAGGGCGATGAGCCCCGTCGTCGTCGAGAAGCCGACCACGGACAGCACGGCCGCGACGACGCCGATCCACAGCACCGCCTTGCGGCGCGTGAGGCCGAACTTCTCCTGGAAGCCCGCCGACACGACCTGCAGGATCGAGATGAGCGACGTGAAGCCGGCCATCGCCAGCGACCCGAAGAACAGGGCGCCGAACAGCGGCCCGGCCGGCATCTGCGAGACGACGGCGGGGAACGTCACGAAGGACAGGATCGGCCCGGAGATCCCCTCGAGGTCCCCGACGGCCACGCCCTGCTCGTTCGCGAGGAAGCCGAGGGCGGCGAACACGCCGATGCCCGCCAGCATCTCGAACCCCGAGTTGGAGAACGCCACCACGAGGCCCGGCGACGTGAGGTTCGCCCGGCGCTTCCGGTACGACGAGTAGGTGATCATGATGCCGAACGCGACCGAGAGCGAGAAGAAGATCTGCCCGTAGGCGGCGATCCACACGTTCATGTCGCCCAGCGCCGACCAGTCGGGCGTGAACAGGGCGTTGAGGCCGTCCGTCGCGCCGTCGAGGAAGACCGCGCGCACCACCAGCACCGCGAACGCGATCACGAGCAGCGGCAGGAAGACGACGTTCGCCTTCTCGATGCCCTTCGCGACGCCGCCCGCCAGGACGACGATGGTCGCGACCCACACCAGCAGCAGCGGGATCAGCACGGCCGGCACGAAGTCGAGCGTGAACCAGGCCCCGCCGTTCGCCGTGTCGGAGAGCTGGAGGTAGTCGCCCGTGAAGAAGGCGGCGGTGTCGTCGCCCCACTTCAGCGTGAAGGAGTAGACGAAGAAGCTCAGCGCCCAGCCGATGATCGCCGCGTAGTAGATCGCGATGACGAAGCAGATCATCACCTGGAACCAGCCCAGGGTCTCCAGCCACTTCTTGACGCGGCGGAACACGGTGGGCGGCCCGCCGCGGAAGCGGTGGCCCAGGGCGTAGTCGAGGAAGAGGATCGGGATGCCCGCGGTCAGCAGCGCGATCACGTAGGGCACCAGGAAGGCGCCGCCGCCGTTCTCGTACGCGACGCCGGGGAAGCGCCAGATGTTGCCCAGCCCGACGGCGGAGCCGATCGCGGACAGGATGAATCCGACCTGCCCCGTGAACTGCTCCCGGGGAGGCGAGGTGTCAGTGGTGGTAGTGCTCACGGGCGTCGAACCTCCACGGTGAGGGGCGTCACGTCAAACGTGTCTCACCCCTCGATGCTGCCTCAACTCCGGCGGTCGAGCCTGTCGAGACCCCGGTTTCGACAGGCTCAACCCACGAGCTCAGCTACCGGCGTCGAGCAGCCGCCCCACCAGCCCGCCGTGCAGGCGGCCCTCGGGGTCGAAGCGCTCGGCCAGGCGCCGGAAGTTGTCGAACCGGGGGAAGAGCGCCGCCGTCGTCCGCGCGTCGAGCGTGCTGACCTTGCCCCAGTGCGGGCGCGCCCCGAGCGGCACCAGCGCCTGCTCGACGGCGGGCAGCACGGCCCGCACGTCGTCCTCGCGCGGCAGCCACGTGAAGTGGAAGGCCACCGACGGCTCGTCGAAGGGGCTGAGCCACAGGTCGTCGGCGGCGACCGTGCGGATCTCGCTGGTCTGCAGCAGCGGCGCGACGGTCGGCCCGAGGCGGCGCATCGCCTCGATCGCGGCGGCGGCGTGGCGGCGCGGCAGCAGGTACTCCGACTGGACCTCGTCGCCGTTCGACGGCGTGAACTCCAGGCGGAAGTGGCTCAGCCGCTCGTGCCACGGGCCGTCGGCGCCGAGCTGCTCGGTCGTCGCGGACGGGTCCACGCCCGGCAGGGGGTGCACCGGCACCTCCGACCAGCGCAGGAAGTCGGGCGCCAGGCCGCGCACCTGGGGCCGGTCGGCCCGGGCCACGGACTTGAACCACACGTGCCGCACCGCCGGCTCGTCCCAGCTGGTGAAGGCGCTCACCGAGTACGCCGCGGAGGTGATCGCGTCGAAGCTCGCGACGAACGTGTCCCACGGGACGTCGGCCGCGACGTCCTGGCGCACCACGTACGCCGGGACGGTGCGCAGCTCGACGCGCGTCACGACGCCCAGCGCCCCGAGCGACACGACCGTGCCGGGGAAGACGTCGGGGTCGCTCGCGCGCGTGATGCGCCGCAGCTCGCCGCCCGGCGTCATGATCTCGAGGCCCTCGACCGAGCTCGCGAGGCTCTGGTTCGTGTCGCCGGAGCCGTGCGTGGCGGTGGCGACCGCGCCCGCCACGGAGATGTGCGGCAGGGACGCCAGGTTGCCCAGCGCGCGGCCGGTCGCGTGCAGGGCGCGGGACACCTCGCCGTAGCGCAGGCCCGCGTTGACGGAGACGACGTCGCCCTCGTCCCCGTCGTCCGGCGTCAGCGGCTCGACGGCGGGGCGGCCGTCGTCCAGCCCGTCCACCTGGACGTGCACGCCGTCCGTGTCCGCGACGTCGTTGAACGAGTGGCGCGACCCCAGAGCGCGCACCTGGCCGCCGCCCGCGAGGACGTCGGCGAGCTCCTCCAGCGACGCGGGGCGCACGACGGAGCGTGCGGAGTACGTGAGGTTCCCGGCCCAGTTCCGATGCACGGGACCACCCTGCCATCTCCCGTGGCCGGAGCCCGCCGCATTTCGTCGGTCGAGCCTGTCGAGACGCGGCCGGGTCTCGACAGGCTCGACCAGCGGCGAGAGGCTCAACCGGCGAGGTAGGCGTCGAGGCCGGCGACGGCGGCGTCCAGCGCGGTGCGCTCGGCGCGCGCCGGGTCGCGCAGCCACTGCACGTCGACGCCCTGCCCGGGGCCCGACGGCCAGCGCCAGCGGCCCGCGACGACGCCGTCCACCGCCACCGGGTGCACGTACGCCCCGGCGCGGTCCGGGGGCGACAGCGCCGGGTCGAGCACCACGCCACGGGTCTCGCGGTACGACACGAGCAGCTCGTCGTACGCCTGCAGGAGGTCGACCTCGGGCCCGCTGCCGTGCCCCCGGTCGGGCTGGCGATCGGCGTCCGACCGGGCGTCCGCCGCGTCGGGGGTCGCGACGAGCGTCAGGCCCTCGAGGTCGCCGGCGCCCGGGACCTGCACCACCTCGCCGCCGTCGACCAGGGCGGCCAGTGCCGGCTTGAGGTCGCGGAGCGTGACGTCGCTCCACTGACGCAGGTCGTTCGCCGTGGCGAACGCGCGGCCGGGCAGGTAGCGCCGCCACAGCTCGAGGACGGCGGCCTCGGCGTCGAACCGCTCGCCGAGCGGGCCGTAGCCGGCCGGGACGCGGTCGTCGAAGGTCGCGTACGACTGGTGCCGGAGCTCCTGGCCCGCCGGCGGCGGCCCGCTGATGACGAGCCGCTGCAGCTCCGCGTGCATGAGCATCTGCGTGAACGCGAGCCCGGGCGCGTCCGGGTCGAGCACGCCGCGGGCGACCAGCTCGGCCTTGATCTCCGCGCGGGTGCGCGGCCCGTCCGCGACGGCCGCGGCGACGGCGTCCGTCCCGGGGCCGAGGTCACCGAGGGCCCACGACCTCTCCGTCGACGCCATGAGCTTCTCGACGCGCGGCGCGGTGAGCTCGAGCAGCCAGCGCGCGTCGCGCGGCCGCACCAGGTGCCAGGTCGGGCGCAGCAGATGGGTGCGCAGCAGCTCGCCGTCGGCGAGCGCCGAGTTGAGGGCGGCGCGGCCGGGTCGCGACGACGGCGCCACGCGCCGCGAGAGACCCCACAGCGCGGGCTGCAGCTCCTGCCCCTGCACCGCCAGGAGCGCGTCGACGACGGCGGGCGCGTCGGGCAGGTGCGGGCCGCGCAGGCCCGTGGCGGCGAGGCGGGCGGCCCGGACGGCGTCGCCGTCGAGCGCCGGGAGGTGGGTCAACCGTCAGCCGGCCCGGCCGGCCGGCTCGGCCTCCGCCAGGGGGATGCGGCCCCCCATGCCGACCATGTCCAGCACCTCCGCGACCGCCTCGGACGGCTGGTACAGGCTCACGGACGTCCCCGTCTCCTGGCCGAGCATGTACACCTGCAGGATGAACGCGACGCCGGAGGAGTCGATGAACGTGACGTCCCGGGTGTCCAGGACGATGGGGTGCGCGGTCCCCCGCCCCGCGAGCGCCGCCATCGCGTCGCTCGCCGCCTCGCGCAGCGCCGCGTCGACCTCGCCCCACAGGGTGAGGACGGTCGCCTCGTCGGTGGTACGGGACGCGATCCCCGAGCTCGGCCCGGGGTCGCTGCTGCTGTCGATGTCCATGTGCTCGTGATGCTCCCGTGCGTGGGGCCGTGCTGCCCGGGACGCGGTCTGCGTCCTCTCCGTACAGCGAACGGCCCGCGTCGAGTGTTCCCCCGTCAGACCGATTCGTCCAGCATCCGATCAATCCTGGCGGGTCGACGCCGGCCCGGCTGGCGTCGTGCGGGCGGGGCCCGCCGGTCCAGCGTGGTCCAGGTCGGTGACGTCCGCGACCCGGGCGTCGAGGACGCGCGCAAGATCACCCCCGTCCACCGTCGCGGACACGCCGTGCCCGCCGCCCCCGACCGACACCGCCCCCGCCTCCGGGATCCGTGAGTCCGCGACCACGGGCCAGGGCGTGAGCGAGCCGAACGGCGTGATGGTGCCGCGCTCGTACCCGGTGACGTCGCGCGCCACCTCCTTGTCGGGCATCGACAGGCGCGACACCCCGAGCAGGGCGCGCAGCCGGGGCCACGCGATGGTGCGGTCCCCGGGCACCAGGACGAACAGGAAGTCGCCGTCCCCGCGGCGCACCACGATCGTCTTGATCACCTGCGCCGGCGCGACGCCGCGTGCCGCGGCCGCCTCGGCGAGCGAGCGCACCGGGCCGTGCCGGACGATCTCGAACGCGATGCCCGACGCCTCCAGCACCTCGCGCGTCCGCCGCTCGCCGGGGGTCTCCGCGGGCGGCGCGGGCGAGGTCACTCGTCCTTGCCCGTCGAGGTGCCCGTCTCGACGACGAGGGTGACGGTGCTGCCGAGCCTCGCGGACCGGCCCGCGGCGACGTCGGTCTCCGAGACCACGGCGTCGTCCTCGACGCCGTCCTCGGTCACGACCTCGAAGCCGAGCGCCTCGAGCTCCTCCCGGGCCGCGGCGACGGTCATTCCGGCGACGTCGGGCACCGGCTCGGCCGCGCCGCCGGTGAGGCGGACGGTGGAGCCCTTGTCCACCGTGTCGCCGGCACCCTGGGTCTCGACGACCAGGTCGTCGTCCTCGACGTCGCCCGACGTCTCGACCACGAACCCGAGGCCCTCGAGCTTCGCCCGCGCGTCGGCCACCGTCCACCCGGTGACGTCCGGGACGGTCACCTGCTCCGGCCCGCTCGAGACGACCAGGGTCACGGACGAGTCGACGTCCACCGTGGCGCCCGAGCCGGGCTCGGTGCGCAGGGCGGTGCCGTCCGGCCGCTTCGTGCTGTGCTCCCTGACGACCTTCACGTCGAGCCCCAGGTCACGCAGCGCCTGCTCCGCCGCGCCGGCGTCCTGGCCGGCCACGGCCGGCACCGCCACCCGCTCCGGGGTGGGCTCGGGCTGGCTCCTCGGGCCGCTCGCGACGACGAGGGTGACCGTCGTCCCCTTCCTGACCTTCGTGCCTGCGTCGCGGGTCGCGAGCACCTGGCCCTTCGGCTTGTCGCTCTCCCGCGTGGTCGTGCGGACCTCGAGGCCGAGCGCGTGCAGCGTCTTCTTCGCCGCGGCGAGGCTCTGGCCGGCGACGTCCGGCACGGCGACCTTCGCGGGCGTGGCGGGCTGCTCGGACGAGCCGCCACCCTTGCCCGATCCCTTCGCCCCGCCGTCGGACGGGGAGCCGGACGGCTTCGTGCCCTTGTCCTTCGTGCCCTTGTCGGAGGCCTTGTCGGAGGCCTTGCCCTTCGCCGTGCCGTCCTTGCCGCCCGTGGCCTGCGAGCCGCCCGTCGTGTCGTGGGCGCCCTTGCCGGCCTGTTCGGCCCGGTCCGTGGTGCCGCCGCCGCCCGCGACGTCGGCGGCGTCCCACGCCCGGTCGGGGATCGGGCCCGCGGCGAAGAACTCGAAGTGCCACGGCTCGGGCTTCGAACCGGTGGAGCGCGCCCAGGACGGGTTGTCCCAGCCGTAGTCGGGGGCGTGCACGCGCATCCACGCGTGCTCGGCGGACGTGAACGTGGAGATCGGGTAGCCCAGGTCGACGGCGAGACCCCAGCCGTGGTTCGACGTGCCCGGCGTCGCCGCGAGCCACCCCTTGATGGCCTTGACGCGGATCTGCAGGTCCAGCGAGCGGTAGGAGTCGGTCATCGGGATGGGCACCCCGAACTCCTTCTCGTACTCCTTGCTGAGCGCGGAGAGCTGCTCCGCGGCGTCGCAGCGCAGCATGTGGCCGGGGGCGAAGTCGAGCGGGCACAGCACCGACGTGGGGATGCGGCCGTTGGCGTAGCCCGCCGTGGTCGCGCCGTACCGGTCCACCACGGCGAGCAGGCCCTTCGTCAGCGTGGCGCGGGCCGCGACCGTCCCGTCCGCCCCCGCGGGCAGGATGCCCGCCTCGAGCGTCGTGGTCGCCGGGTCCAGCAGCGTCGCCAGGCGCGTCGCGGCGACGACGACGTCGTCGAACGTCACCGCGTCGCCGTCGTGCGTGCTCTCGGGCTGGTCGGCATCCGGCTGGTCGGTAGCCGGCTGCTGCGTCGTCGGCGCGGGGTCGGGGTCTGCGGGCTCGGGGTCCGCGGGGTCCAACGCGACCTCGCGCGAGACGGCCACGGTCCCCGGCTCGTCGACGGTCGCGGGCGGCGCGTCGTCGGGGCTGGTCGGGACGGGAGACGTCGGGGCCGGAGTCGTCGTCTCGGGAGCCGGGAGGACCGGCGCGGGCACCTCGGCGTCCGCGGTCGCGAAGGGCCGGTCGGGCGCCGACGCCGCCTGCTGCGCGAGATACGTGCTGAGCAGCATGCCCAGCTCGGCGGCGGCCTGCTCCACCCGGGGCGTCACCGTGCGGCCCGCGTCCTTGCCGGCGAGCTCCGCGCGCTCGAGGACCCCCAGCACCTCCTGGAGCGTCGTCGGGCCGGTCGACGTCGACGCCCCGACCACGCCCACGGAGACACCCTCGCCCACGCGGCTGCCCGGGCCGACGTCGGGGGTGTGCTGGTCGGCGGCCAGGCTCTGGAAGGTGCCGGCGTTCCACGGGAGGCCGGCCACGGGAGCCGCGAGGAATCCCGCGGCGAGGACGCACGAGGCGGTCACGGTGCCGAGCACCCGTCCGACATGCACGCGCCGGCCGGTGTCCTTCGGAGACCTCACGACGACGAACCTCCCCCATCGGCACTGCTCAGGCGCTCGGATCCTGCCACACCCTGGGGTCGTCGTGTGACACGGGCGACAGGACCGTCCCTTCACTGTGCGTCACGCGCCACGCTCCTGCCACCCCTGCGACAAGAGTTCACGCGACGCTCATCCGCGCACCAGGACCGGAGCGGCCGCACGGGACCGTGATACGTCCCCCGGCCCCGGCGCCGCGCGGCAGACTGGGCGCATGACCACCGTCGACCTCAACAGCGACCTCGGCGAGGGCTTCGGCCGCTGGACCCTGGGCGACGACGAGGCGATGCTCGACGTCGTGTCGTCGGCCAACGTGGCGTGCGGCTTCCACGCCGGTGACCCCGCGTCGATCCGCCGCACCGTGCGCCTGGCCGCCGCCCGCGGCGTGGCCGTCGGCGCGCACGTCGGCTACCGCGACCTGGCCGGCTTCGGCCGCCGCGACATCGACGTCCCGTCGGCCGAGCTCGTCGCCGACGTGATCTACCAGATCGGCGCGCTGCAGGCCCTGGCCGCGGCCGAGGGCACCCGCGTGACCTACGTGAAGCCCCACGGCGCCCTGTACAACCGGGCGGCTGTGGACCGCCGCGTGGCCGACGACGTCGCCGCCGCCGTGGCCGCCGTCGACCCGTCCCTCGTGCTGCTCGGGCTGCCCGGCACCCTCTCGCTCGCCGCCGCGGAGGCCGCGGGCCTGCCCACCGCGGCGGAGGCGTTCGCCGACCGCGCGTACACGCCCGCCGGCACGCTGGTGCCCCGCAGCGAGCCGGGCGCCGTCCTGCACGACCCGGACGTCGTGGCGCGGCGGATGCTGCGCCTGGTCACCGAAGGCGTGGTCGAGGCGGTCGACGGCAGCGTCGTGCGGGTGCCCGCCGACTCCGTGTGCGTGCACGGCGACACACCGGGCGCGGTCGCGATGGCCCGCCGGGTCCGCGCGGCGTTCGACGACGCGGGCGTCGCCCTCGCCGCGTTCGCCCCGCCCACGCCCCTCGCCGGTCGAGCCCGCCGAGACCCGGGGGCGTGACCGCACGCATGCGCGTGCTGCCCGCGCGCGACGACGCCCTGCTCGTCGAGGTCGACGACCTCACGCACGCGCTCGCGCTGGACGCGTCGCTGCGCGACGACCCGGTGGCCGGCGTCGGGCAGCCGGTCCCCGGCGCGCGCACGCTGCTGGTCCCGTTCGACCCGTGGCGCGTCACGCCCGGCCACCTCGCTGCCGTCCTGCGCGACCGGCTGCTGGTCGAGCCTGTCGAAACCCCGGGTCCCGAGGGCCTCGACCGGCCCGAGGCGCTCGTCGAGATCCCCACGGTGTACGACGGCGAGGACCTCGCCGACGTCGCGCGGCTGCTCGGGTGCAGCCCCGAGGCGGTGGTGCGGCGGCACACGGGGGCGTCGTGGGTGGTGGGGTTCGTCGGCTTCGCGCCGGGGTTCGCGTACCTGACCGGGGACGACGCCGGCCTCGTCGTGCCGCGGCGCGAGACGCCCCGCACCCGCGTGCCCGCCGGCTCCGTGGCGCTGGCCGGCCCGTACTCCGGCGTCTATCCGCGCGCCAGCCCGGGCGGGTGGCAGCTGGTCGGGCGCACCGACGTCGTCACCTGGGACGCCGACCGCGACCCGCCCACCCCGTGGGCCCTCGGCGACCGGGTGCGGTTCCGGGCGGTGCGCAACTCGCTGGGTCTCGACAAGCTCGACCAACGGAACACCCCGCTGGTTGAGCCCGTCGAAACCTCGCACCCCCCGCTGGTTGAGCCCGTCGAAACCTCGCACCCCCCGCTGGTTGAGCCCGTCGAAACCTCGGTCCCTGGATTTCGACAGGCTCAATCACCGGGCTTCCTCGAGGTCGTGACGCCCGGGATGCAGGCGCTGGTGCAGGACCTCGGCCGCCCGGGGCTGGCGCACCTGGGCGTGTCCGCGTCGGGCGCCGCCGACCCGCGCGGCCTGCGCGCCGCGAACCGGGCGGTGGGCAACCCGGTCGGCGCCGCCGCGATCGAGGCGGTGGGCGGCGGGCTGCTGCTGCGCGCCCGCGGCGACGTCGTCGTCGCGCTGGCCGGGGCGGACGCGGGCGCCGTCGTGCACCGCGGGGGCGACCCCGACGACGCCCGCGCCGCACCGCTCGGCCGGGCGTTCCGGCTGCGCGACGGCGACGAGCTCGCGCTGGGCGCCCCGGCCCGCGGGTGGCGCACCTGTCTCGCCGTCCGCGGCGGCATCGACACGGGGCCCATGCTCGGGTCGCGCGCCACCGACACCCTCGCCCGCCTGGGCCCGGCACCCCTCGCCCCCGGCACCCGGCTGCGTTGTGGGTGGGCTCCTGGCCCTCCTCGAGGGGCTGAACAGGGCCACGAGCCCACCCACAACATCGGGGCGGTGGCGGCGGACGACGTCGGGGCGCCGGACCCGGCGGCGCTGCCCGCGCCGGGCGAGGTCACGACGCTCCCCGTCGTGCTCGGCCCGCACGACGACTGGTTCACCGCCGACGCCGTCGCCCTGCTGGCCGACCAGACGTGGCGGGTCACGGACCGCTCCGACCGGGTGGGGCTGCGGCTGGACGGCGCGCCCCTGACCCGCACGACGGACGCACAGGACCGCGAGCTGCCGAGCGAGGGCTGCGTGACCGGCGCGCTGCAGGTGCCGCCGGACGGGCGGCCGGTGCTGTTCGGCGTCGACCACCCGCTCACGGGCGGGTATCCCGTGGTCGCGGCCGTGGCCTCGACGCACCTGTGGCTGCTGGGCCAGCTGCCGCCGGGGGCGCTGCTGCGGTTCGCGCCGCATCATCCGTTCGGCTGAGATCCGTCGAGCCCGCCAGGCGATGTGGGCGGCCGGGGCCCGGAACCACGATGGATCCGACGCACCGACCGACGCCCAGGGGGCCCCCATCGCCGTCCCGGGCACGACAGAAGGACAGCCACATGAAGCTCATGACCTCGACGAAGCCCGCCACGATCGCCGTCTCGGCGCTCATCGCGCTGGGGGCGCTCACGGCCTGCGGCACGGGCGAGGCCGACGCCGCTGCCGGCACCGGCACCACCACGTCGCAGGAGGCCGCGGCGGCCGACGAGGCGCAGACGCCGTCCGACGTGCTCGCGTCGACGGCGTGGGAGACCACCGGCGCGACCGACGCGTCGGGCGCGGACGTCCCGCTCGACGACGAGAACGTCCGCGACTTCGTCGGCTGGGCGTACTTCAAGGCCGACGGCACGTTCACGATGTACACCCTCGACGACGCCCCGAAGATGCAGGGCGACTGGACGGTCGACGAGGAGGGCACCACCCGCCACATCGTCGCGAAGGACGACGCCGGCGAGGTGCTGTTCGAGCGCGACTCCGACATCGTCACGCTGACCGACGAGGAGTTCACGTACCGGGTCTTCCCCGAGGAGGGGAACACGGACGTCTACTACGACATCGTCCACACCCCGACCGACCACGCGGAGCCGGCGGCCTCCTGAGCCGAGCCGCCTCCAGCCTGACCAGCACGCGCGCCCGCTCCCCCACCCGGGGGCGGGCGCGTCGTCGTCCCGGGTACCGGCCGGTCAGCGGCGCGCGGCGGCGAGCGCCGCGACGCCCGCGACCACCCGCTCGATGCCGAACCGCAGGGCGTCGTCGCGGCCCCCCGGCTCCGCGTCGGCGAAGGCCGCCACGGTGCGCGGGTAGTCGTGGGAGTGCTCGGCGAGGACCGGCGCGAGCCCGGCGGCGAGGTCCGACTCCGGCGACGCCCCGCGGGACTGCTGGCGGACGTTCGCCATCACGTGCCCGACGAGCAGGGCGAGCGTGTCGAGCTTCTCCGCGCCGCTGAGCGGGAGGTCCGTGAGCGCCGCGAGGCCGGCCTCGTACCAGGCGAGCTCGACCGGGCCCGGGACGTGCGGCCGCTGCGCGAGCTCCACCGCCCACGGGCGTTCGAGGGCCCGCGCGTGGACGCTCCCCGCCCAGCCGGTCAGCGCGGCCCGCCAGTCCGCCCCCGCCGTCACGGGCGGCGCGGCCCCGAGCGCCGTGTCGAGCAGGAGGGCGTCGAGCTCGACCCGCCCGGGCACGTAGCGGTAGAGCGCCATCTTGGTGGTGCCGAGGCGTGCGGCCACGCTCTGCATCGTCACCGCGTCGAGCCCGTGCTCGTCGGCGATCTCGGTCGCGGCGGCCACGACGGCGTCGACGCTGAACCGCGGCTTCGGGCCGCGGCGCGCCGGTGCCGGGCCGCGCCACAGCAGCGCGACGACGCCGTCCGGGCCGCTGCTCGGTGCGTCCGGCCCCGGTGCGGTGCCCCTCGCCTGTGCGCTCATCGGCCTGCCCTCGATCTCGGAAGGTTATTGCGTCCATCGTACGCGGTAACTTACTGTGTCCCTCAGACGCAATAAATCGAGGAGAGATCATGACCGCGACGACAGTCCTCGTCTCCGGCGCGAGCATCGCCGGCCCCGCTCTCGCCCGCTGGCTCGGCCGCAACGGGTTCGACGTCACGGTCGTCGAGAAGGCGCCGGCCCTGCGGCCCGGCGGCCAGGCCGTCGACTTCAAGGGCCGCACGCACCGCGACGTCCTGGACCGCATGGGGATCCTCGACGACGTGCGCGCACGCCAGACCCCCCGGACCGACTGGCGCATGGTCGACGAGCGGGACCGGGTGCGCGCCGTGATCCCCGGCGAGTTCATCGGGGGCGACCTCGAGATCCTGCGCGGCGACCTCGCCGCGATCCTGCACGAGCACTCCGCCCGCGACGCCGAGTACGTCTTCGGCGACGAGATCGTCGGCACGACCGCGACGACGGACGGCGTCCACGTCGCGTTCGCGCACCGCCCGACCGAGCGGTTCGATCTCGTGGTCGGGGCCGACGGCGTGCACTCCGCCGTGCGACGCCTGGCGTTCGGGCCGGAGGAGCAGCTCGTGCAGCACCTCGGGCACTACTACGCCGTCGCCGGGGCCGCCGCCCCGCTCGACGACCTCGAGACACGGCGACCCGACGGCCGTGCCGTCGCGTACGGGTACAACGAGCCCGGTCGGCTCGCGCTCCTCGGCGGGCAGAAGGCGCCCAGCCTGTTCGTCTTCCGCGCGCCTGCTTCCCAGGGTCCGCACCCGGGCTACGACCGGCACGACGTCGCGTCGCAGCGCGCGTTCCTCGAGGCCGCCTTCGCCGGAGCCGGGTGGCGCGTGCCCGCCGCGCTGGACGCCGCGCGCCGGGCCGGCGACTTCTACCTGGACGCCCTGGCCCGCACCCGCATGACGTCCTTCACGCGCGGCCGGTTCGCGCTCGTCGGCGACGCCGGGCACGCCAACACGCTCGGCGGCTTCGGGACCGGCCTGTCGCTCGTCGCCGCCTACGTCCTCGCCGGCGAGCTGGTCGCGGCGCACGGCGACCACGAGGCCGCGTTCGCGGCCTACGACCGCCGGATGCGCACGCCGACGAAGGTCGCGCGGTCGGGCAACGCCGGGCCGTTCCTGGCGCCGCCGTCGGCCGCCCGGATCCGGATGCGGGACCGGACGTTCAGCACGAGGTGGATGTACCGCTCCATGCTGTGGATGACCGACGCGTTCGCGACCGACGACAGGATCCCCGCCTACGACCTGCGTTGAGCGCCGCGCTCAGGCCAGGCGCGCGAGCAGGCTGAACGCGTTCGGCACCCGCCCGTCCCAGGCGGCGGCGTCGACGCCGTCGGGGCGCCAGAACGGCTCGGGGTGCTCCTCGAGGTGCTCGATCGTGAACCCCGCGCGCAGGCAGTCCATGACGGTCTCGGCGAGGGTGCGCTGCCGCTCGACGGCGCCGTGGCCGGGGAACGTGTCGTTGACGTGCGACCGCTGGAAGTACCCGCGGTCGGGGCGCACGCGGAGCTCGTCGGCGTCCCACGCCCACAACGGCACCAGCGGGTGCGCCTCGTAGACGTAGAACCGTCCGCCCGGGCGCAGCAGCCGGCGCACCTCGGCGAGGAACGCGGGCAGGTCAGCGATCCAGATCAGCGCGCCCTTGCCGGTGTACACGAGGTCGGCGCACGCGTCGTCGAGCCCGCTGTCAGGCAGCACGGCCCGCGTGTACCGGCACGGGACGCCGAGCTCGTCGGCCCGGCGCTGCGCGCTCGCCAGGGCGGGCTCGCTGTAGTCCAGGCCGTGCACCGACCGCGCCCCCATCCGCGCGAGGGCGACGTCGTCGAGGCCGTGGCCGCTCAGCGGGTGGACGACGTCGGCACCCCGGACGACCTCGCCCAGCGCCGCCACCTCAGCGGGGAACAACGCGGCCGTGCGGGCCGCCTCCAGGAGCTCGTCGTGCTCGTCGGTGTACTTGCGCGACGCGACCGCCCAGGCGGCGCGGGTCTCGTCCCCGGTGACGTCCATGCGGGCACCCTGGCACGGTCGCGGCCCGCGCCCCAGCGGATATCCCCGACGGCCCGCCCGCCGGGCCTCCGATCATGCCGCCGGTCGCGCGCCGCTCAGCGCGGCGCCCACCTGCCCGGCGAGGGTCACCGCGACCAGCCGCCGGTCCAGGTCGGGCGTGCAGACCCGCGTCGAGGAGGTGAGCAGGTACCGGCCGTGCACCACGCCGCCGTGCTCGACGAGCAGCTCGGTCACGTCGTCCACCGGGAGCCCGTCGCGCGCCACGTCGACCGGGCGGCCGCCCCGGGTCACGGTGCCGTCGCCGTGCAGGCGGGGCCGCCCGCGTGGGCCGGGCGCGGTGGCCGGGTCGAAGCGGCAGGCGTCGATCTCGAGCACGTCCACGATCCGGCGCCCGACGACGCCGATCAGCTCGCCCGCCGACGCCCCGTCGGCGACGGTCCGCGCCGCGGTGACGATGCCGGCGAGGTATCCGGCCCGCTGGCTGGCCCGCGCCTGCTGGCGCCGCCCCCACAGCGCGATCTCGGTGACCGCGACACCCACGAGCAGCAGGAGCACCGCCGTCTCGACGTCGGCCGGGTCGTCGATCGTCAGGCGCTGGTAGGGCTGCGTGAGGAAGAAGTCGAACCAGACGCCGCACGACAGGGCGGCGAGGACGCCGGCCCACCGGCGGCCGGTCGCCGCGACCGCGACGACCACCAGCACGAGCCCCAGCGCCGCGTTGGTGTTCGCGACGTCGTCACGGAACGCCGCGAGCGCCGCGCAGGCCGCCAGCGGCACCAGCAGCGCCGCCCACAGCACCAGGACCGAGCCCCGCGTCGTCGTCCTCATACCTCCATCAACCGCCCGGCGGCACCCGGGCGTCAACGGGCCGGACGGCCCTCCCCGTAGGGCTTCCGTCAGGGTCCGCCCCGGCGCCGTATGGATCCCGTGAGGACGGGCTTCTCGGCCTCCCGGGCGGTGTTGCATCGACATCGGCGCCCCGCAGGGACGCTCGGCCGGGCCCCCGATCCGGGAGCCGGCCGTCGACCTCGAAGTGGGGACGTGCTGGTGCTTGACGTCGTCTACGTGCTGGGCGTGATCGCCCTGTTCGCGCTGATCGCCGGGGTGGCGAAGGCGGTGGAGAAGCTGTGATCGCCTTCGAGCTGCTCGCCGCGGCCCTCGGTGTGGCCGCGCTGGTCTACCTCGTCGTGGCCCTCGTGAAGCCGGAGAAGTTCTGATGACGTGGCTCCTCGCGGCGGCGTCCCTCGCGACCGTCGCCCTCGTGCTGGCCACCGTGTACCGCTCGTTCGGCGACTACATGGCAGGCGTCTACACCCACCCCCGCGACCTGCGGGTCGAGCGGGGCCTGTACCGCGTGCTCGGCGTCGACCCGAGGTCCGACCAGACCTGGCAGGCGTACGCGCGCGGCGTCCTGACGTTCTCGGTCGTCGGCCTGCTGCTGGTCTACGCCCTGCAGCGCACCCAGCAGTGGCTGCCGTACTCGCTGGGGCTGCCGGCGCCGTCGCCGGACCTGTCGTTCAACACGGCGGCGTCGTTCGTGGCGAACACCAACTGGCAGTCGTACTCGCCCGAGCAGACCCTCGGCTACACGGTGCAGCTCGCCGGGCTCGCGGTGCAGAACTTCGTCTCGGCGGCCGTCGGCATGGCGGTGGCGGTCGCGCTGGTGCGCGGGTTCGCGCGCCGCCGCACGGGCACGATCGGCAACTTCTGGGTCGACCTGGTCCGGGGCTGCCTGCGCATCCTGCTGCCGATCTCGCTGGTCGGCGCCGTGGTGCTGATGATCGGCGGCGTCGTGCAGAACTTCGACGGCTTCACCGACGTCACGACCGTCGCCGGCGCCACGCAGAGCATCCCCGGCGGGCCGGTGGCCTCGCAGGAGGTCATCAAGGAGCTCGGCACCAACGGCGGCGGCTTCTTCAACGCCAACTCCTCCCACCCGTTCGAGAACCCGACCGCGTGGACGAACCTGGTCGAGATCCTGCTCATCCTCGCCATCCCGTTCTCGCTGCCCCGCACCTTCGGGCGGATGGTGGGCGACCACCGCCAGGGGTACGCGATCCTCGCCGCGATGGGCGTCATCTTCGTGGGCTCCTTCGTGGCGCTCACGGCCCTCGAGTCCGCCGGGCAGGGCACCGCGCCCCAGCTCGCCGGCGGGGCCATGGAGGGCAAGGAGGCGCGGTTCGGCGTCGTCGGGACCACGCTCTTCGCCACGAGCAGCACGGCGACGTCGACCGGCGCAGTGAACGCGATGCACGACTCGTTCACCGCGCTGGGCGGCATGCTGCCGATGCTCAACATGATGCTCGGCGAGGTCGCCCCCGGCGGCGTCGGCTCCGGCCTGTACGGGATGCTCGTGCTCGCCCTCATCGCCGTGTTCGTCGCGGGGCTGCTGGTGGGGCGCACGCCGGAGTACCTCGGCAAGAAGATCGGCCCCCGCGAGATCAAGCTCGCGAGCCTGTACATCCTCGTGACGCCCACGCTGGTGCTCGCGGGCACCGCCCTGAGCTTCGCGATCCCCGCGGTGCGCGAGAGCGTCACGTCGACGTCGATCCTCAACCCGGGCGTGCACGGCCTGTCCGAGGTGCTGTACGCGTTCACGTCGGCCGCCAACAACAACGGCTCCGCGTTCGCCGGCATCACCGCGAACACGCCGTGGCTGAACACCGCCCTGGGCGTCGCGATGCTGCTCGGCCGCTTCGTCCCCATCGTGCTCGTCCTCGCGCTCGCCGGGTCGCTGGCCCGGCAGGACAAGGTGCCCGCCACGTCGGGCACCCTCCCGACGCACCGCCCGCAGTTCGTCGGGCTCCTCGTCGGCGTCGTGCTCGTCCTCACCGCGCTCACCTACTTCCCCGTTCTCGCGCTGGGTCCCCTGGCGGAAGGGCTCGTCTGACCATGTCCATCACCGTGACCGATACCCCGTCGCACACCACCCCCGCGGCGCCGACCCCGGGAGGGGTCTTCACCTGGGCCCAGGTGCGGGACGCCCTGCCGGGTGCCTTCCGCAAGCTCGACCCGCGCCGGATGTGGCGCAGCCCCGTGATGTTCGTCGTCTGGGTCGGCGCAGCGCTCACCACGCTGCTGGCCGTCGTCGAGCCGTTCGCCGGCGGGCCCGTGGAGTCGGGCGGCACCGCCGTCCCGGGCTCCTTCACCGCCGTGATCGCCCTCGTCCTGTGGATCACCGTGCTCTTCGCGAACCTCGCCGAGTCGGTGGCCGAGGGCCGGGGCAAGGCGCAGGCCGACACGCTCCGCCAGACCCGCACGGCCACGGTCGCCCACCGCGTCGCCGCCTACGACGCCGCCGCCGACCCCGACGCCCTGCGCGCCCGCGTCGAGGACGTCTCGTCGGCCGACCTGGGCCTCGGCGACGTCGTCGTGGTCACCGCGGGCGACCTGGTGCCGGGCGACGGCGAGATCGTCCGGGGCATCGCGTCGGTCGACGAGTCCGCCATCACCGGCGAGTCCGCACCCGTGATCCGCGAGTCCGGCGGCGACCGGTCCGCCGTGACGGGCGGCACGCGCGTGCTGTCCGACCGGATCGTCGTGCGCATCACCTCGACGCCCGGCGAGACGTTCGTCGACCGGATGATCGCGCTCGTCGAGGGCGCCAGCCGGCAGAAGACGCCGAACGAGATCGCGCTGAGCATCCTGCTGGCGTCGCTGTCGATCGTGTTCGTCGTCGTCGCGCTCACCCTCGACCCGATCGCGTCGTACGCGGCGAGCCCGGTGAGCGTGGCGGTGCTGGTCGCGCTGCTCGTGTGCCTCATCCCGACGACGATCGGCGCGCTGCTGTCCGCCATCGGCATCGCGGGGATGGACCGCCTGGTGCAGCGCAACGTGCTCGCGATGTCCGGCCGCGCCGTCGAGGCCGCCGGCGACGTCACGACGCTGCTGCTCGACAAGACCGGCACCATCACCTACGGCAACCGGCGGGCCAGCGAGTTCGTGCCGCTGTCCGGCGTCGACGCCCGCGACCTGGTGCGGGCCGCGGCCCTGTCGTCGCTCGCCGACCCGACGCCGGAGGGCGCGTCGATCGTCACGCTGGCCCGCACGGCCGGGGTCGACGTCGGCGCCGACGCTCCCGGCGAGGTCGTGCCGTTCACGGCGCAGACGCGGATGTCGGGCCTCGACGAGCCCGACGGGACGCAGATCCGCAAGGGCGCCGGATCGGCCGTGATGGCCTGGCTGGAGCAGGACGGCGCGCGCACGGCGGCCCCGGTCGTCGCCGAGGTGGAGGACGCCGTCGAGCGGATCGCACGGTCCGGCGGCACGCCGCTGGTGGTCGCGGTCCGTGCGCCGGGCGAGGCCGGCCGCGTGCTCGGCGTCGTGCACCTCAAGGACGTCGTCAAGGAGGGCATCGCCGACCGCTTCGCGGAGCTGCGCTCCATGGGCATCCGCACGGTCATGGTGACCGGCGACAACCCGCTGACCGCCGCGGCCATCGCCGCCGAGGCCGGCGTGGACGACTACCTCGCCGAGGCCACGCCCGAGGACAAGCTCGAGCTCATCCGGCGCGAGCAGGCGGGCGGCAGCCTCGTGGCGATGACGGGCGACGGCACCAACGACGCCCCCGCACTCGCGCAGGCTGACGTCGGCGTGGCGATGAACTCGGGCACCTCGGCCGCGAAGGAGGCCGGCAACATGGTCGACCTCGACTCCGACCCGACCAAGCTCATCGACGTGGTCCGCATCGGCAAGCAGCTGCTCATCACCCGCGGCGCGCTGACGACGTTCTCGATCGCCAACGACGTCGCCAAGTACTTCGCGATCATCCCGGCGATGTTCATGGGGGTCTTCCCGGGTCTCCAGGCCCTCAACATCATGGGCCTGAGCTCGCCGTCGTCGGCCGTGGTCTCGGCCATCGTGTTCAACGCGATCATCATCGTGCTGCTCATCCCGCTGTCGCTGCGCGGCGTGCGGTACCGGCCGATGGACGCGTCGAAGACCCTCGGCCGCAACCTCCTGGTCTACGGGCTGGGCGGCGTCGTCGCGCCGTTCGTCGGCATCTGGCTCATCGACCTCGTCGTGCGCCTCATCCCCGGGTACTGAGCAGCAGGAACACCGCAGGAACAAGGAGAATCATGAACGCCACGACACGCAGCACCGGCCGGACCCTCGGGGTCGCGGTCCGCGCGATGGTCGTCCTCACCCTGCTGCTCGGCGTGGGCTACACGCTGGTGGTCACCGGCGTCGGGCAGCTGGTGCTGCCCGCGCGGGCCGACGGCTCGCTGGTGCACGACGGCGCGGGGCAGGTCGTCGGGTCGGCCCTGATCGGCCAGGGCTTCACCGACGCCGACGGCGCGCCCCTGCCGCAGTACTTCCAGCCCCGGCCGTCGGCCGCGGGCGACGGCTACGACGGGCAGGCCTCAGGAGGGTCGAACCTCGGCCCGGAGAACCCCGACCTCGTCGCCGCGATCACCGAGCGGCGGGCCGCCGTCGCCGCGCTCGAGGGGGTCGAGGAGGCCGACGTCCCCGCGGACGCCGTCACCGCGTCGTCGTCGGGCCTCGACCCGCACATCAGCCCCGAGTACGCCGACCTGCAGGTCGCGCGGGTCGCGTCCGCGCGCGGCCTGCCGGCAAAGGAGGTCTCGGCCCTCGTCGCGAGGCACACTGAGGGTCGCGCCCTGGGATACCTCGGGGAGCCCGTGGTCAACGTGCTGGAGCTCAACGTGGCCCTCGACGAGAGCACGGCCGAGCTCGGGAGGTGAGCATGGGTCGCGGCAGGTTGCGCGTCCTCCTCGGCGCGGCACCGGGCGTGGGCAAGACCTACGCCATGCTCGAGGAGGGCAAGCGGCTGCGCGAGGACGGCAAGGACGTCGTGGTCGCGCTCGTGGAGACGCACGGGCGCGCCGCGACGGCCTCGATGGCGCAGGGCCTGGAGGTCGTGCCGCGCGCCACGGTGACGCACCGCGGCGTGGAGCTCACCGACCTCGACCTCGACGCCGTCCTGGCCCGCCGGCCCGACGTCGCGCTCGTCGACGAGCTCGCGCACACCAACGCGCCCGGCCTGGCGCACGTGAAGCGGTGGGAGGACGTCGACGCCCTGCTCGACGCGGGGATCGACGTCCTCTCGACCGTGAACATCCAGCACATCGAGTCGCTCAACGACGTCGTCCAGCAGATCACGGGGGTGGCGCAGCAGGAGACCATCCCCGACGCCGTCCTGCGCGCCGCCGACCAGATCGAGGTCGTCGACCTCGCCCCGCAGGCGCTGCGCGACCGGCTCGCCTCCGGCGTCGTCTACCCGGCCGAGCGGGTGGACGCGGCGCTGTCGAACTACTTCCGCCTCGGCAACCTCACCGCGCTGCGCGAGCTCGCGCTGCTGTGGCTGGCCGACGAGGTCGACGCGGCGCTGCAGCACTACCGCACCGAGCACGGGATCGACTCGACCTGGGAGGCCCGCGAGCGCGTCGTCGTGACGCTCACTGGCGGCCCCGAGGGCGAGACGCTGCTGCGGCGTGGGGCGCGCATCGCGGCCCGGTCGGCAGGCGGTGACCTCCTCGCCGTCCACGTGACCAGCCAGGACGGGCTGCGCGGCGCCACCCCCGGCGCGCTCGCCCGGCAGCGGCTGCTGGTCGAGGAGCTTGGCGGCACGTACCACCAGGTGGTCGGGGACGACATCCCCACGGCCCTCGTCGAGTTCGCGCGCGGCGTCAACGCGACGCAGCTCGTCATCGGCGTGTCCCGCCGCGGCCGCCTCGCCGCCGCCCTCAGCGGGCCCGGCATCGGCGCGACCGTGACGCGCGAGGCCGGCAACATCGACGTCCACATCGTCAACCACGCGGCTGCCGGCGGGCGCTCCCGCCTGCCGCGGATGGGCGGCGCGCTGTCGGTGAAGCGCCGCGTGGCCGGCTTCCTGCTCGCCGTCCTGGGCGGGCCGTTGCTGACGTGGGGGCTGGTGGCGTTCCGCAGCCCGGAGTCCATCGTCGCGGACGTCCTCGCCTACCAGCTGCTGGTCGTCGTGGTGGCGCTGGTCGGCGGCGCCGGGCCCGCCGTGTACGCCGCGATCCTGTCCGGGATCACGCTCGACTTCTTCTTCGTCGAGCCGATCCACACCATCACCGTGGGCGAGCCGCTGCACGTCGTCGCCCTGGTGCTGTACGTCGTCACGGCCGTGCTGGTGAGCGTCGTCGTGGACCGCGCCGCCCGCACCACGCGCGCCGCCCACCGCGCCGCGGCCGAGTCGGAGGTGCTGGCGACGGTCGCGGGCAGCGTGCTGCGCGGGCAGGACGCCGTGCAGGCGCTGGTGAGCCGGGCGAGGGAGGCGTTCGGCCTCACCGGGGCGCGGCTCGTGGCCGGCGGCGCGGTGCTGGCCGCCGACGGCGAGCACGACCCCGCCGGCCCGCGCACCACCATCGACGTCGGCGACCGCGCCGTCCTCGAGCTGTCCGGAGGCGACCTCGCGGCCTCCGAGCGCCGCCTCCTCAACGTCATCGCCGTCCAGCTCCAGGCGGCGCTCGAGCGCAGCGACCTGGCCGAGGTGGCGAGCGAGGTGGACCAGCTCGCCGAGTCCGACCGCGTGCGCAGCGCGCTGCTGTCCGCGCTGAGCCACGACCTGCGCCGCCCGCTGAGCTCGGCGACCGCCGCCGTCAGCGGGCTGCGCTCCGCCCGCGGCGCGCTGAGCGAGGCCGACCGGGACGAGCTGCTGGCGACCGCCGACGAGAGCCTCGCCGCCCTCGGCACGCTCATCACCGACCTCCTCGACGTGAGCCGCCTGGAGGCGGGCGTCCTCGCCGTCTCGACGGGCCCCGTGGAGACGGCCGACGTCGTGCTGCCCGCCCTCGACGAGCTCGGCGCCGGCCCCGACGACGTGGAGCTCGACCTCGACCTCACCGCGCCGAGCGTCGTCGCGGACGCCGTGCTGCTGCAGCGCGTGCTGGTGAACCTGCTGGCCAACGCGCTGCGGCACTCGCCGGCCGGGCGGCGGGTGCGCGTGGCCACCAGCACGTTCGCCGGCACGGTCGAGATCCGGGTGGTCGACCACGGCCCGGGGATCCCCGCCGACCGGCGCGAGGACGTGTTCGTGCCCTTCCAGCGCCTCGGCGACACGGACAACACCGCGGGCCTGGGGCTCGGGCTCGCGCTGTCCAAGGGGTTCGTGGAGGGGATGGGCGGCACGCTGACGCCCGAGGACACCCCCGGCGGCGGCCTCACGATGGTCGTCGCGCTCCCCGCCGCGGGCGCCGCCCACCACCCCGCCGACCCGGAGGCCACCGCGCCATGAAGATCCTCATCGCCGACGACGACCCGCAGATCCTGCGCGCCCTGCGGATCACCCTCACCGCGCAGGGGTACGAGATCGTCACGGCGACCACCGGGACGCAGGCGATCGCGCGCGCCATCGACCACCGCCCCGACGTCTTCATGATCGATCTGGGCATGCCCGAGCTGGAGGGCATCGACGTCATCCACGCCGTCCGCGGCTGGTCGGACGCCCCGATCCTCGTGGTGTCCGGGCGCACGGGCGCCGCCGACAAGGTCGAGGCGCTCGACGCCGGCGCGGACGACTACGTGACGAAGCCGTTCTCCATCGAGGAGCTCCTGGCGCGCATCCGCGCCCTCACGCGGCGCGTGGCGCCCGAGGCCTCCGACCCCGTGGTGCGGTTCGGCGACGTCACTGTGGACCTCTCGGCGCACAGCGTCACGCGCGACCGCGACGGCCGGGCGGAGCACGTGCGCCTCACGCCCACCGAGTGGCAGATGCTCGAGCGGCTGGTGCGCAACCCCGGCAAGCTCGTCACCCGCCAGACGCTGCTCACGGAGATCTGGGGCTCCGAGCACGTCAGCGACACCGGATACCTGCGGCTGTACGTGGCGCAGCTGCGCAAGAAGCTCGAGCCCGACCCCGCCGTCCCCCGCTACCTCGTCACCGAGGCGGGCATGGGCTACCGGTTCGACCCGGACGGCGGACGGGCGTGAGGATCCGGCCCCGTCCCGTATGCGTTCCGTGAGGTCCGGGTCCCGCGGGCCGGGGCCGCAGTAGACCGGAGGCATGACCTTCACGACGCTGCTCACCACCCTGGCGCGCCCCCGGCGCGCGGCCCTCGAGGGATGGCCGGAGGGCACCGAGCTCACCCGCGACGACGTGCTCGTCGACGGCACCAGCCTGGCCCGGCTCGCGGAGCACTACCCCACGCCCCGCGTGTACGTGCCGGTGGGCGCGGACGTCACGCGCGTCGACCGGTTCTGGGGCGACGCCCCCGCGCGGACCGTCGTCCTGGCACGGGTGGAGGACGCCGTCCCGCCGCTCGGCGGCGAGTCACGCCAGGCCTGGCTCGACGCCGACCTCGGCGGCTGCGTCGTCCTGCTCGACCGCGCGCGGCTCGTCGGTCGGGCGTCGGCGGAGCCCGCCCGCCCGTTCACGGTGCACCCGTCGCCCGGCCGCCGCGGGCCGGTCGTGCCGCTGCCGCGCGACCTGCGCCGCGGCGACGTCCTCGCGGTGCCCTGCGCGGGCCTGGTGGCGGCAGCCGACCTCGCCCGGTAGCCCGGAGCACGACGGAGGCCCGGCGGGTGTCCCCGCCGGGCCTCCGTCGTGCTCGGGACGTCAGGCGTTCGCGCCGGCCCCCACCGGCTCGCGGCCGGCGTCGTCCTTCGCGGACTCGTCCTGGGCGGACTGGTCCTGCACGGCCTCGTCCGTCGCCTCGTCCTCGTCGAACAGGTGCTCCGACGACGCGGCACGGTACTGCGCGAGGTCGAGGATGCCCTCCCGCTTGGCGACGATCGTCGGGACCACCGTCTGCCCCGCGACGTTCACCGCGGTGCGGCCCATGTCGAGGATCGGGTCGATGGCCAGCAGCAGGCCGACGCCGGCCAGCGGCAGGCCCAGGGTGGACAGCGTCAGGGTCAGCATGACGACGGCGCCGGTGAGGCCGGCGGTCGCGGCGGAGCCCACGACGGAGACGAACGCGATGAGCAGGTAGTCCGTGATCGACAGGTCGATGCCGAAGATCTGCGCCACGAAGATCGCGGAGATCGCCGGGTAGATCGAGGCGCAGCCGTCCATCTTCGTCGTCGAGCCCAGCGGCACCGCGAACGACGCGTACTCGCTCGGCACGCCCAGGTTGCGCTCGGTGACGCGCTGCGTCACGGGCATCGTGCCCACGGACGAGCGCGAGACGAACGCGAGCTGGATCGCCGGCCACGCGCCCTTGAACCAGCTGATGACGCCGAGGCCGTTGGAGCGCAGCAGGATCGGGTACACGACGAACAGCACCAGCGCGAGGCCCACGTAGATGGCGACCGCGAACGACGCGAGCGAGCGCAGCGACTCCCAGCCGTAGGTGGCGACCGCGTTGCCGATGAGCCCGAGCGTGCCGAGCGGGGCGAGGCGGATGATCCACCACAGCACCTTCTGCACGATCGCCAGGGCGGACTTGTTGAAGGCGAGGAACGGGTCGGCCTTGGCGCCGGACTTCAGCGCGGCGATGCCGATGACGAGCGCGACCACGAGGATCTGCAGCACGTTGAAGCTGATGCCGGTCTCGGCGCTCAGCGCGCCGTCGGCCCCGGCCTCCACCTGGGTCGAGGCGCCCAGGCCGAGCACGTTGGTCGGGATGAGGCCGTTGAGGAAGTCGAGCCAGGACCCGGTGCTGGACGGCGCGCCCTCGCCGTCGGCGACGGTCAGCGTCGTGTTGTGGCCGGGCTGGAAGATCAGGCCGAGGCCGATGCCGATCGCCACGGAGATCGCGGACGTGATCGCGAACCACAGCAGCGTCTGGCCTGCCAGGCGGGCCGCGTTGGTGACGGTGCGCAGGTTCGCGATGGACGCGACGATCGCGGTGAAGACCAGCGGCGGCACGATCGCCTTGAGCAGGGTGACGAACGACGAGCCGATGGTGTCGAGAGTCGTCGTCAGGCCGTTGGGCGTCTCGCCGTCGGCCTGCGGGCCCATCGACAGCGCGAGCCAGCCGAGCAGCACGCCCAGCACGAGGCCCAGGATGATCTGGACCGAGAACGACGGGAAGCGCAGACCCTTGCGGGCGCGCGGCTGCGCGCCGGGGATCTTGGTTGCGGAGGACACGGAGGAACCTTTCGCCTCGGGCGCGCGGGGCGCCTGGGGGTGGACGACGGCACGAGGCGGTCGTCCGGGAGGACGGGGTGCACAGGAGGCTGTGCGGGGGACGCGTGGGGCGTCGGGGCGACGTCGGCGGCGGCGACGACGTCGGCGCGCGGTCAGCGACGCGGAGCGGTCAGCGACACAGCGCGCTGGCGACGCGACGGAAGTCGACGTCGAGACGCGCGGTGAGGAGACGCCTCACGGGAACGCTGACAGCCACGGGAGCTCCATGCACGGATCGAGGAAGAGGGGGACCGGGCGATCGAATGATCGACGCGATCGAACGTAGGTATCGAACCCACGAATGCCAGACCCTAGCAGCGGGATACCACGATGCCCAGGGGATCCCCCGGGGGTGTGAGGCACCTCATCGTGGTCGTACGGTCGGCGGGTGACGTCCGCTCCCCTGCCCCACGACCCGCTCTGGCCCCGCGCCGGCGGCTGGCCCGCGCCGTCCGACGACGCCGGCACTCCCGCAGCCCTCGCCCTGATCGGCGTCCCCACCTGGCGCACGTCGCTGTCCGCGACGGGCGCGCACGCGACGCCCGCCGCCGTGCGGGACGCCTTACGCCGCTACAGCCCCGCTCTGATGCCCCGCTGGTCGAGCAAATCGAGACCCGGCGCCCCGGTCGACCTGGGCGAGCTGACCGTTGTCGACCACGGCGACGTCGCCGAGCCGGACGGGCCGGACGGCGAGGCCCGGGCGCGGGCCGCCGTCGCCGCCACGCTGGGTCGGGACCGGCGCGGCGCCCGCGCCGTCGTCGCGCTGGGCGGGGACAACGCGCTCACCGTGCCGGTGGCGCTGGGCGCGTGGGGCGACGACCTCCCGACGGCAGGCCTGGTCACCTTCGACGCCCACCACGACCTGCGCGACGGCGTCTCCAACGGGTCGCCCGTGCGGCGGCTGATCGAGGCCGGGCTGGACCCGGCGCGCATCGTGCAGGTCGGGATCGCGGACTTCGCCAACTCCGCCGCCTACGCGCGGCGGGTGCGCGACCTCGGGATCACGGTCGTGACGCTCGACGACCTGCGCGCCCGCGGGGCCGGCCCCGCCGGCCTGGGCGACGTCGTCCGCGAGGCCCTCGACGTCGCCGGCGCCGCGGGCGGCCCGGTGCACCTGGACGTGGACGTCGACGTCTGCGACCGCTCCGTCGCGCCCGGTTGTCCCGCCTCCGTGCCCGGCGGGCTCGCGGCGTGGGAGCTGCGCGCGCTCGTCCGCGCCGCCGCCGTCGACCCGCGCGTCCGCTCCGTCGACCTCGCCGAGGTGGACGCCACCGCCGACGCCCCCGACGGCCGCACCGTCCGCCTCGCCGCGCTCTGCGTCCTGGAGGTCCTCGCCGGCCTCGCGACCCGCCCGAGGTAGTACCGGTTCTGCCGAGGTAGTTCGAAGCGTGGCGAGGTAGTTCAGATCCCCGCGAGGTAGTTCGGGCAAAGGCCACAAAAGGTGTCTCAATGCAGCCTGTCGAACTACCTCACGGAGTCTCGAACTGCCTCGCGAGCTCCGGAACTACCTCGCGGGGATCTGAACTACCTCGCGGAGGTCTCGACTACCTCGCGGGATGGCCGTCCTTCCACACCCCGTGCACGAGCGGGACGCCGGGGCGGTAGGCGAGGTGGGTGCGGCTCGGCGCGTCGAGGACGACGACGTCGGCGCGAGCGCCGGGCGCGAGGTGCCCGACGTCGTCGCGTCGCAGCGCGCGGGCGCCGCCGGCCGTGGCGGCCCAGACCGCCTCGGCGACGGTCATGCCCGTCTCACGGACGGCGAGCGCCACCATGAGCGGCATGGAGCTCGTGTACGACGAGCCGGGGTTGCAGTCGCTGGCCAGCGCGACGACGGCGCCGGCGTCGAGCAGGCGGCGCGCGTCGGGGTACGGCTGGCGGGTGGAGAACTCGACGCCGGGCAGCAGCGTCGCGACGGTCCCCTGCGCGCCAGCGCCCGGTCCCGACGCCGCCCACGACGCCGCGAGCGCCGCGACGTCGTCGTCGGACAGGTAGGTGCAGTGGTCGACGGCGGCGGCACCGAGGTCGACGGCGAGCCGCACGCCCTCCCCCGGCCCGAGCTGGTTCGCGTGCACCCGCACACCCAGCCCCGCGGCGGCGCCGGCCTCCAGCACGCGCCGCGACTGCTCGGGCGTGAACGCGCCGGTCTCGCAGAACACGTCGACCCAGCGGGCGTGCGGGGCGCAGGCCGCGAGCATGTCGCCGACGACGAGGTCGACGTAGGCGTCGGCACCGTCGCCGTCGCCGGCGAGCTCGGGGGGCACCACGTGCGCGCCGAGGAACGTCACCTCGTCGGTGATCTCGGCCGCGAGCCGCACGGACCGCTCCTCGTCGGCGACGGACAGGCCGTAGCCGCTCTTGACCTCGAGCGTCGTCGTGCCCTGCGTGAGCGCCTCGTCGACGTGCCGGCGCAGGGTCGCGCGCAGCTCGTCGTCCGACGCCGCCCGCGTGGCCGCGACCGTGGTGCGGATGCCGCCCGCGGCGTACGGGCGGCCGGCCATGCGCGCCTCGAACTCGGCCGACCGGTCGCCGGCGAACACCAGGTGCGTGTGCGAGTCGACGAAGCCGGGCACGACGGCACGCCCCTCGACCCCGACGACGCGGTCCGGCGCGCGCCCGAGCGCCCGCTCGACGCCGTCGGCGCAGGAGCTCTCCGGGCCCGCCCAGGCCACGCGGCCGCCGTCGAGCAGCAGCGCGGCGTCCCGGATCATGCCCGTCGGGTCGTCCACCGGGTCGAGGCCCACCGCCTCGGGGGCGTTGGTCGTGAGCTCGCCGATCCCGAGGATCAGCGTGGCCGGGTGCGACCCGCCCGGGTGCTCCACCTCGCGCACGTCACGCCTCTCGCTCGGGTGCAGGCTCGTCGCCCTCCAGCATGGGCACGCGCAGCCCGCCCCGCGCGGCGGCGGCCGCGGCGTCGTCGTACCCGGCGTCGACGTGCCGCAGCACCCCGAGCCCCGGGTCGTTGGACAGCACGCGCGCCAGCTTCTGCGCGGCGAGGTCGGTGCCGTCCGCGACGGACACCTGCCCGGCGTGGATCGATCGGCCCATCCCGACGCCGCCGCCGTGGTGCAGCGACACCCACGTGGCGCCCGACGACGCGGCGGTGAGCGCGTTGAGCAGCGGCCAGTCGGCGATGGCGTCGGAGCCGTCGGCCATGCCCTCCGTCTCCCGGTACGGGGACGCGACGGACCCGGCGTCGAGGTGGTCGCGGCCGATGACGACGGGCGCGCTCACCGCCCCGGAGGCGACGAGGTCGTTGAACGCCAGCCCCGCACGGTCGCGCTCGCCGTGCCCGAGCCAGCAGATGCGCGCCGGCAGGCCCTGGAACGTGACGCGCTCCTGGGCGGCGCGGATCCAGCGGTGCAGGTGGTCGTTCTCCGGGAAGAGATCCAGCACCGCGCGGTCCGTAGCGGCGATGTCGCGCGGGTCGCCCGACAGCGCGGCCCAGCGGAACGGCCCCTTGCCCTGGGCGAACAGCGGCCGGATGTACGCGGGCACGAAGCCGGGGAAGTCGAACGCCCGGTCGTAGCCGCCGCGTCGCGCCTCGTCGCGGATCGAGTTGCCGTAGTCGAACACCTCGGCCCCGGCGTCGAGGAAGCCGACCATGCCCTCGACGTGCCGGGCCATCGACTCGCGCGCCCGGTCGGTGAACTCCTCCGGCTTGGCGGCGGCGTAGTCGTGCCACTCGGCCACCGAGACGCCCACCGGCAGGTACGACAGCGGGTCGTGCGCCGACGTCTGGTCCGTGACGACGTCCACCTCGACGCCGCGGCGCAGCAGCTCCGGCACGACCTCCGCGCTGTTGCCCTCCACGCCGACGGACAGCGCGCGCTTCTCGGTGCGCGCCGCCTCCACGCGGCGGACGGCGTCGTCGAGGTCGTCCGCGACCTCGTCGAGGTAGCGCTCGCGCACGCGCCGCTCCAGCCGCGACCGGTCGACGTCGACCACGAGGCACGCGCCGCCGTTGAGCGTCACGGCCAGCGGCTGCGCTCCGCCCATGCCGCCGCACCCGCCCGTGAGCGTCAGCGTCCCGGCGAGCGTCCCGTCCCGGTGGTTGAGCCCGTCGAAACCCGCGATCTTCTGGGCCACCGCGGCGAGCGTCTCGTACGTGCCCTGGAGGATCCCCTGCGCGCCGATGTAGATCCACGACCCGGCCGTCATCTGCCCGTACATCGTCAGGCCCTGCGCCTCGAGCCGGCGGAACTCCGGCCAGGTGGCCCAGTCGCCCACGAGGTTCGAGTTGGCGATGAGCACCCGCGGCGCCCACTCGTGCGTGCGCAGCACGCCCACCGGCTTGCCGGACTGCACCAGCAGCGTCTCGTCGTCGGCCAGCGTCGTGAGGGTGCGGACGATGGCGTGGTAGCTCGGCCAGTCGCGCGCGGCGCGACCCGTGCCGCCGTAGACGACGAGGTCGTCGGGCCGCTCCGCCACCTCCGGGTCCAGGTTGTTCATGAGCATCCGCAGCGGCGCCTCGGTCTGCCAGCTGCGGGCGGTGAGCGTCGTGCCGCGCGGCGCACGGACGGGGACGGGAGTGCCGAGCTCGTGGGACATCGTCGTCTCCTTCAGGCGTGGGTCTTCAGGCGTGGATCAGGTCAGCGGAGCGGGCCGACGGCGGCGCTCGCGGCGGCGACGACCTCGCCGTCGGCGACGAGCCGCGTCACGGCGTCGATCTCGGGGGCGAGGAACCGGTCCGGCCCGGGGCCGGGGACGGCGGTGCGCAGCAGCGCGTGGACGGCACCGGTGCCGGCCGCGGGCTCCAGGCCGGACTCCGGGGTGCAGCGCAGATCGAGGGCGCGTGCGGCGGTCATGAGCTCGACGGCGAGCACGCGGCCCAGGCCGTCGACGGCGCGGCGCAGCTTGCGAGCGGCGGCCCAGCCCATGGACACGTGGTCCTCCTGCATGGCCGACGACGGGATGGAGTCGACGCTCGCGGGCGCGGCCAGCCGCTTGAGCTCCGAGACGATCCCGGCGGCCGTGTACTGGGCGATCATCAGGCCGGAGTCGACGCCCGGGTCGTCGGCGAGGAACGCGGGCAGTCCCTCGTTGCGCGCGACGTCGAGGAACCGGTCGGTGCGGCGCTCGCTCATGCTCGCGACGTCGGCCACCGCGACGGCGAGGAAGTCCAGCACGTACGCGACGGGCGCGCCGTGGAAGTTGCCGTTGGACTCCACGCGCCCGTCCACCGTGACGACGGGGTTGTCGATGGCCGACGCCAGCTCGCGCCCCGCGACGGTCGCCGCGTGCTCGACGGTGTCGCGCGCCGCCCCGTGCACCTGCGGCGCGCAGCGCAGCGAGTACGCGTCCTGCACGCGGGTGCACTCGGGGCGCCCGTCGGCGTCGAGGGTCCGGTGGCTCGCGACCACCGGCGAGCCGGCGAGCAGCGACCGCAGGTTCGCCGCCGACGCCGCCTGCCCCGGGTGCGGCCGCATCGCGACGAGGTCCTCGGCGAACGGCGCGTCCGAGCCGAGCAGCGCCTCCACGCTGGAGGCCGCCGCGACGTCCGCCGTCGTCACCAGGCGGCGCAGGTCGTCGAGCGCGAGGCACAGCATCCCGAGCATCCCGTCGGTGCCGTTGATGAGGGCCAGCCCCTCCTTCTCGCGCAGCTCCAGGGGCGCGATGCCGGCGGCCGCGAGCGCTGCGGCGGCGTCGGCGAGCTCGCCGTCGGCGTCCCCCGATTTCGCAACCCGCACCGGCCCCTCACCGAGCGCGGCGAGGGCGACGTGCGCGAGCGGCGCGAGGTCGCCGGAGCACCCGAGCGACCCGTACTCGTGCACCACCGGTGTGATCCCGGCGTTGAGCATCGCCGCGTACGTCTCCGCGACGACCGGGCGCGCACCGGTGCGTCCGGTGGCGAGGGTCGCCAGCCGCAGCAGCTGGAGCGCCCGCACCACCTCGCGCTCCACCTCCGGCCCGGTGCCCGCGGCGTGCGACCGCACCAGCCCGAGCTGGAGCTGCGCGCGCTTGTCCGTGGGGATGTGCCGGCGCGCCAGCGCCCCGAAGCCGGTGGAGACGCCGTAGTGCGGGCGGGCGTCGTCGGCGAGGTCCTCGACGACGGCCCGGCTCGCGGCCATCGCCGCCAGCGCGGCGTCGGTCAGGCGCACCTGCGCGCCGTGGCGGGCGACGGCGACGACCTCGTCGACGGTCAGGGGATCTCCGCCGAGCTCGACGACACGGTGCTCGACGACGGCGCGGGACGTGGTGACGGTCATGCCGCCAGCACACACCGTCGACGGCGCGCTGGACACGGGTTCCGGTCAGGTTCAGTCTGAGATCCCAGACACCCCGCCCGCTGGTTGAGCCTGTCGAAACCGAGAACCGGGTTTCGACAAGCTCAACCAGCGATGGGGGGCAGGAGGCACGATGGCGGACGTCCCCGCGGCGCGCAGCACGCTCCGGGTGCTGACGTTCCTCGCCGCGCAGGCGGGCCCGGTCCCGGCGGCGGCGGTCGCGCAGCACCTGGGCCTGCCGCGGTCCACCGTCTACCACCTGCTGTCCGTGCTGGTGGACGAGGGCTTCGTGACCCACCTGCCGGAGGAGCACCGGTACGGGCTGGGGACGGCGGCGCTGTCGCTGGGTTCGGCGTACGCGCGGCAGGCGCCGCTCGCGCGGCTGGCGCGCCCCGTCGTCGCGCGGCTGGTCGAGACGACGGGCGAGAGCGCGCACCTCGCCGTCCTGCACGGCCGGGAGGTGCTGTACCTGGTGGAGCAGCGCGCGCCGCACCGGCCGAGCCTCGTCACCGACGTCGACGTGCGCCTGCCCAGCCAGCTCACCGCCAGCGGGCGCGCCGTCCTCGCCCTGCTGCCCGCCGCGCAGGTGCGGGCGCTGTTCCCGTCGGCGGCGGCGCTCGCGGACCGCACCGGCGTCGGGCCGCGCACGCTGCGCGACCTGCGCGAGGTGCTGCGCGACACCCGCCGCCGCGGCCACGCCACCGAGGACGGCGAGGTCACGCCCGGCCTCGCGTCCGTCGCGCACGCGGCGCTCGACCACACCGGTCACCCGGTGGCGGGGGTCGCCCTGACGTTCTGGTCCGACGACGTCGACGACGCGCGTCGCGACGAGCTCGCCGACGCCGCCGGCCGCGCCGCCGCGGAGATCAGCAGGCGCCTGGGCGCCCGGTGAGGGGCGTCAGCCGACGCTCTTGCGCACGTACTCCTCGGCCTTCTCGCCGTCGCCGAGGGCGGCGAAGATCTGCTTGCGGTCGCCGGGGTGCTCGGCGTCGAACAGCACCTGGACGGTGTCGCCGACGCGCGGCACGGCCACCGACGGGAAGGTCTCCGTGCGCTCCACCCAGCGCTGCTGGCCCTGCAGGTCCGTGAAGCGGAACGTCCACTTGAGGATGCTGTACGTGCCGGGCTGGGCGGCCATGCCCTGCACGTGCGTCACCTCGCCGGGCACGCGGCGACCGGTCGTCAGGAGCCGGGCGACGGCGGCGCGGCGACGGTCCTCGGCCGTCCGGCGCACCGGGAGCGCGTTGTACAGCACGACCAGGGTGATCAGGCCGGGCAGCCACCACTGCATCGTGTACCAGATCCACTCGCCGACGCCCCAGGCCTCGTCCTGCCCGAAGGTCGGGTCGACGGCGACCCCGACCTGGTCGGGCCGGACCCACTGCGTGAGGGTCGCCCACCACAGCACCGCGACCATGCCCAGGCCCCACACGGTGCCCTGGCCGATCCCGCGGTTCTCGCCCCCGGACCCGAACCACGCGCGCCGCGCGTTGCCGTGCAGGCCGAAGGCGACGAGGGAGCCGACGACGGCGACCGGCGCTCCCCACCCCAGCAGCATCGACGACTCCGCGTCGGAGAAGACGCTGTTGATGTTCATGTCCCGGAACGTGTCGAAGAACGCCGCGACGGCGTACCCGGCCGCACCGCCCGCGGCCAGGAGCAGCAGCCCGGTCAGCACGAGGGCGAGCAGGCCCCCGGCCCGACGGCCACCGTCGAGATCGCGGCGTGCCAGATGGGGGTCGGTCGTGCTCATCGTGCGGGGTCTCCTCGCGCTCGGGTGCCGGAAGACTCTACGAGACCCGCCCGGGCGCGTCAGTCCAGCCACTCCCGGGCCGCGGCCACGAGCGTCGCGACCCCGACGTCGAGCGTGGGCTCGGCCGTCGGGGCGAAGAACGGCGAGTGGTTGGACGCGACGCCGGCGGGCAGTCCGCCGAGCCCGGTGGCGCCCGCCAGGTCGAAGCCGGCGAACAGGGCGGGGTCGAACCCCCCGAGGAACCAGTAGACGAGCGGTGCGCCGGCCGCGGTGGCGAGCTCGCCCACGTCCTCGGAGCCCGGCATCGGCGGCAGGCTCACGACGTGCGGGCTGCCGCCCGCGGCCTCGATCCGCGAGCGCTCGTCGGCCAGCGCGCGGTCGAGGACCGCGCGGGTGCGCTCGGAGGCCTCCGGGTCGTTGGCCGTGAGGGCGAACGCCGCGGTCGACTCGTACTCCGGCGGCTGCGGCGCACCGGACGCGGCCGCCTCCGCGTCCACGATGCGGCGGATCGCGGCGAGCACCCGCTCCCGGACGCCGGTGTCGAAGGTTCGGACATTGACCAGCAGCTGGGCCCGGTCGGGGATGACGTTCGCCTGCGTCCCCGCCTGCACGGAGCCGACGGTGACCACCGCGGACTCGGTCGCGCCGACCTCGCGCGCCACGATGCCCTGGAGGCGCATCACGGCCGCGGCGGCCATCACCACGGGGTCGACGGTCGCCTCGGGGCTCGACCCGTGCCCGCCGGCGCCGTGCAGCGTGATGCGCAGCGAGTCCGCCGCGGCCATCGCCGTGCCCGCCGTCAGGCTCACCACGCCGACGGGCAGGGGCATGACGTGCTGCCCGAGCACCACGTCGGGCACGACGCGGATGCGGCGGTAGAGGCCGTCGTCGACCATCGCCCGGGCGCCGCTGCCGAGCTCCTCCGCCGGCTGGAACAGGACCACGAGGGTGCCCGCCCAGTCGTCCCGCGCGCCGGCGAGGGTGGCGGCCGCACCGAGCAGGCACGTGGTGTGCACGTCGTGGCCGCAGGCGTGCATGGTGCCCGACTGGCGTCCCTCCGGCGTCACGGCCGTGTCGGTGGACGCGTACGACAGGCCGGTGCGCTCGGTCACCGGCAGGCCGTCCATGTCCGCGCGCAGCAGGACCCGCGGGCCCGCACCGTTGGCCAGGACTCCGACGACGCCCGTGCCGCCGATGCCCTCGTGCACGTCGTAGCCCCAGCCACGCAGCCGGTTGGCGACGATCCCCGCCGTGCGGTGCTCGGCATAGCCGAGCTCGGGGTGGGCGTGCAGGTCCGTGTAGATCGCGGTCAGCTCGGCCGTCGCCAGTGCGCTCATGGCGTCATCCTGGGCCCGTGTGTCCAAGATCTCCACAGGACGGTAGGCGAACGTTCAGGTAGACCGGGCACAATCGTGGCCATGACGTCAGCGACGACGAGCACCACGAAGGGCAAGACGACGACCCGTCTCGCCGCGGCGAGCCTCCTCGCCCTCGCGATGATGCTCGGCGCGTGTTCCGCCCCCGCCGACGTCGAACAGTTCATCGCCGACGCCCAGAGCCAGGCGGAGGCCATCGACTCCGACCTGCAGCGCATCGAGCAGCAGGTGACCGGCATCCCCGCCCAGCTCCGCACCGACGTCACGAACGCCATGGCCTCCGCCCAGGCCGCGACCGACGAGGCGCGCGGCGCCCTGGCGCAGGCCGAGCAGTCGAAGGACGGCGCGGTCGTCGCCCTCGAGGACGCGCAGGTGGCCCTCGAGGCGGCGTCGGCCGAGGTCAAGCACGTCACCGGCGAGGCACGCGAGAACGGCTCCGAGAAGGTCGCCGACCTGCTGTCCACGCTGCAGGAGCAGATCGACGCCCTGCGCGGCGAGACGCAGAGCGCCGCCGCCTGACGCTGGGGTCGGCCCACGGCCCGACCCCAGCGACGGCTCACGGAGCGGTGACCTGCGCCCCGTTGACGACGACGTCCTGGAACGTGACGTCGTCGCAGTTGCGGAACACGCTCTGCGCGGACGCCTTGTCGACGCGGACGTTGCGCAGCGTGATCCCGGAGATGTGGTCGTCGTCGTACCCGGCGGCGTACACGGGGTACTTGGCGGTTCCGACCGTGACGTTCTCCAGCGAGATGTTCCGGACGACGGGGTTGAAGCCGTGCCCCTCGCCCTCGCCGTAGGTGAAGTCGACGAGCAGCACGGAGTCGGCGACGTTCGTCATCGTGACGTTCTTGACGTGCACGTCCTCGATGAAGCCGCCGCGCAGGGAGTTGGTCTTGAGCCGCACGCCCTGGTTGAGCTCGGTGCTCTCGATGACGCAGTCCCGCGCGTACAGCCCGCGCACCCCGCCGGTCATCTCGCTGCCGATGGTGATGCCGCCGTGCCCCATGAGGAAGGTGCAGTCCTGGATGACCACGTCCTCGGTGGGCACGTTGACGCGACGGCCGTCGGTGTTCTTGCCGGCCTTGATGGCGATGCAGTCGTCACCGGTGTCGAACGTGCACCCCTGGATCAGCACGCGGCGGCACGACTCGGGGTCGCAGCCGTCGTTGTTGGGGCCGTGGCTGCTGGCGACGACGTTCTCCACGGTCACGTCGGTGCACAGCACGGGGTGGATCTGCCAGTTCGGCGTGCGGTGCACGGTGACACCGGAGATCAGCACCCGCTCGCAGCCGTTGGTCTCGATGAGCGACGGGCGGATGTAGCTGCCCTCTCCCATGACCCGCTCGGCGACGGGCACCCCGGCGTCGACCATCGCCTCGAGCCGCGCCACGGCGGCGCTCGCTGTGGGCATGCCGGGCACCCAGCCGTGGTTCTTCTTGCCGGCCCAGGGCCACCAGTGCGCGTCGTCAGCCTGCCCGTCGAGCACGCCGGTGCCGGTGATCGCGACGTCATGCTTGCCGTGGGCGTAGATGAACGGGGAGTAGTTCATGCACTCGATGCCGCCGTCGCGCGTCGGCACGACGGGCAGGTACGCGGCGGGGTCGGTCGAGAACAGCAGCGTGGCGCCCTCGGCGACGTGCAGGTCGATGCGGCTCTCGAGGTGGATCGCGCCGGTCAGATAGTCGCCCGCCGGCACGACGACGCGCCCGCCGCCGCGCTCGGTGAGCCACGCGATCGCGTCCCGGAACGCCCCGGTGGCGTCGGTGACGCCGTCGCCGACGGCGCCGAAGTCGGTGACGGCGACGGACCGAGCCGGGATCCGCGGACGGCGCACGGACCGCACGACGCGGTCGGCGCGGTGCCAGGGGTCGCCGGCGAAGGGGATCGGGTCGCCGTCGAGGGCGTCCGCGGAGGCGGACGTCGCGGGCAGCGTCACCGGCAGGGTCACCGCGGCAGCGGCGAGGCCCCCCAGGGCGAGGAACTGCCGGCGGTTGGGTCGGGTGCTCATGTCAGTTCTCCTCCCCGCCGGCGACGGTGAACGTCGCGGAGGCGGCGCCGTTGGTGTAGTCCACGCGGAGCGTGTGCTCGCCGGGTGCGAGCCCGTCCAGCAGCGGCCGGCGCAGCGTGATGACGGAGCCGATGTTGGTGTGCGAGCGCGGCGCGAGACCGAGCGCGGCGTCGGACCCCTCGACGAGCGCGAGGTCGTCGGTCTTCGGGGCGAACCGCGGGTACAGGTCGTCGGCCACGGGCACGCCGTCGATGCTCACGGTTCCGGTGCGCGTGTACACGTCCTCGGGGAGCGTGTTCGTGTACAGGCGGGTGAAGGAGCCCTCGGTGACGACGCGCAGCTCGTCGTCGGCTCCGACGACCGCGCCGTCGCCCGACGTGACGGCGAACGTCTGGTCCGCCCCGGCGACGGGAACGCCGTCGGCGGTGACGCCCGCGACGTCCTCGGCGTTGGTCCACGGGTGCGCGACGGACGCGCCGTCGGCGTCGGCAAACGTGACGTCGTCGAAGGTGGAGTCGCGCAGCCCGTCGACGAGCGGGACGCCGGCGCCGCGGAAGTGCACGTCACGGAAGTGCAGGTTGTTGCTGGGGATGAACTCCAGCCCCGCGGCGGCCATCTTCGCGTCGTCGTGGATGCCGTCGACGACGATCCCGGCGGTGCGGCTGCCGTCCACGGTGACGTGCGAGACGTCCCAGTCGTGGAAGGACGGCCAACGGGTCGCCTGGTAGTCGCCCGGGTAGTGGGTGGTGAAGATGAACGGCGCGCCGTCCATCTGGTAGCCGACGGTGAGCGGGTCGACCTTGCCGCCCACGAGGTTGGTGAGGTTCTTCATCGCGATGTTCCGCACGGTGACGAAGCGGACGCCGCCGCCGGAGCCCGGCTTGGACTTGGCGCGGATGCCGTCGCTGGTGCCGACGAAGACGTTGTTCTCCACGAGCACGTTGTCGATCCACGACGCGGTGCCGCTGCCGAATGCGACGCCGCCGTGCCCGCGCGCCATGTAGTTGTCGAACACCCACGCGGATCCGGCGACCGCCGCGTCGCCGTTCTTGTCGTACTCGGAGCTGTTGCCGGCGTTCATGACCAGGTTGTCATCACCGGAGTTGATGACGTTGTTCAGCGCGGTGAAGCCCTTGAAGCGGGCCACGTTGACGGAGTCGCCGTTGTTCGAGTTGAACGACTGGATCGTGACGCCGTTGACGACGTAGTCGGTGAGGTACTTGAACCCGGTGACGGTGTTGGAGGAGTTCTGCAGCCGAAGCCCGTCGCCGATGTACAGGTGGTCCACGTACTCGCCCTCGACGAGGTTCGCGCGCTTCTTGTAGCAGGCGTCGTCGCCCTCGGGACCGCCGGCGGCGACGCACGACCGGTAGACCTCGCCCGCGAGCAGGCCGTTCTCGGCGACAGTCCGCCAGGTGCTCTCCCGCGACTGCTCGAGCCCGAGCTGGTCGGCGTACTCGACGTCGGGCGCCTCGCCGTCTGTGCGGTACTTCCACCCCTGCCCGTCGATGACGCCGGTGCCGACGATGCGCACGTTCTGCAGGCGCTCGTCCTTGGTGCCGTCGACGTTGATGAGGTTGAGGTACTTCTCCGCGTTCACTGCAGTGAACTTGGTCCCCTCCGGCACGTACCCGTCGAGGTCGAGGGACGCCTTGAGCGTGCCGTCCACGCGCAGCGTCACGCCGCTGGCCAGGTGCAGCGCCGTGGAGCGCAGCTCGTCGCCGGCGGGCACCACCACCTCGGCGGAGCGGTCCGGCACGGCGACGGCGAAAGCGGCCGCATCATCGATGGCCCGCTGCAGCGCGGCGGTCTGGACGAGAGCGCCGCCGTCGGCGGCGGAGCGGACGGCGGGCACGCCGCCGTACCCGTGCTCGGTGACGACGAACTGCTTCGCGGGCTTCGCCGGCGTCACGACGCTCGTCGTGTACGCGCTGTCGAGCGGCACCTGCGTCCCGTCGGCCGTCACGCCCCGGACCTCGAACCGGTACTCCCGGTCGCGGCTCAGGTCGTCGAGCACGATGTTCTGCGGCGCGACGCGCACGGCGTCGGCGTTGTCCGGGTCGGCGTAGAACACGTCGAACGCGCGCTGCGCGGGCAGGTGGGCGTCCTGGCCCGCCCGCCCCACGAGCCGGGCGCGCGAGAACGTGCCGCCGTCGGCGGACCGGTCGGCCGAGTACACGGCGTAGTCGACGAAGCGGTCCGCGCCGGCCGGCCGACCCCACACCAGGGTGGCGTGCAGCCGGTGCCCGGCGCCGCCGCTCACCTCGCCCACGGACTGCGCCAGTACCTGCGCGCCGTCCGGGGCGCGGTCGACGTTGACGGGCGAGGTGGCCTGCGGCTCGTCCTTCTGCGCGGCGGCCGCGGCGGGTGCGAGTATCGCGCCCGCCATCGTTCCCGCCAGCAGCGGCGCGACGACGAGGGCCCCCCAGGGCCTGCGTCGGATTCGTGCGTCCTTCACCTTCTCCTCCTCGAGCTCGGTGCAAAAACTGAAACGTCCGACGGCGGGAGCCGTCACTGCGAGGCGGTCAGCGCCGCCTCGCGTTCCCGGGTCGCACCCGGGGAGCTCTCGTCGTCCACAACGACGGTCAGCGGGCCGACGACGGCGGTCCCGTCGCCGGGCCCGCCCCACGGCGCGGCGGCGAACAGCCCGACGCGCGCGCCGACCCAGTGCCCGACCGTGAGCGGGATCGGGTCAACGGTCGCGGTCCACCGCGCGCCGTCCGTCGACCAGGCGAGCGTGGCGAGGGGAGAATCGGGGTCTCCCTCGATCCGCACGCGCAGCCGCAGCGGCTCGGAGACGGGATCGCCGACGACGACGGGGATCTCTTGCGCCCCCGGCGCGCCGGACATCCGCACCACGGGCCGCAGCGCGCCGTCGGTCCGCTCCACGCCGATCCACGCGTACTCGCGGCCCAGGAGCACGAGCCCGGCGCGGGCGCCGTCGGGCGCCACCCCGTCACCGAGCAGCCCGGACCCGTCGACGGTCACCTCCACCGTGGCCGCCTGGCCGGGGACACGCTGCCCCAGCACGTGCCCGAGAGTCCGCAGGTCGCCGCCGTCGTCGGGGACGGCGCGCAGGGTCAGCCGACCGTCGGCGGGCCCCTCGGACCAGTCGTCGGCCGGGTTGGCCTCCCACGCCCACTGCGGGCGCAGCGGCCCGGTGAACGGGTCGTCGGCGTACGGCAGGCGGCGCGCCGGCCCGGGGCGCGTGCCACCTGCCGGCACGGGATGCGTCACGACCGGCTGCCCGATGCCGTCGCCCGGGCCGGGCGCGCCCATGCGCGGCCAGCCGTCGTCGTCCCACCGCATGGGCTGCAGGTGCACGACGCGCCCGGCGGGGCCGCGGTCCTGGAAGTGCAGGAACCAGTCCTCGCCTGCGGGGGTGTCGACCCACGCGCCCTGGTGCGGGCCGTTGACGTCGGTGTCGCCCTGCGCGAGCACGATGCGGTGCTCGTACGGTCCCCACACGGACCGGGAGCGGAACACCGTCTGCCATCCGGTGGCGACACCGCCGGCGGGGGCGAAGATCCAGTACCAGCCGTCGCGGGCGTAGAACTTGGGACCCTCGAGGGTGTGGAATCCCTCGATCTGCTCGCCGTCGAGCACGTCGCGCGGCGCTCCGACGACGTCGCGCAGGTCGCTCGACACCTCGACCACGGTGAGCCGGTTCTTGAACCCGGCGCGGCTGCGCGCCCACCCGTGCACCAGGAACGTGCGGCCGTCGGGCGCCCACAGCGGGCAGGGGTCGATGCGCCCGACGCCGGGCAGCAGCCGGTGCGGCGCGCTCCACTCGCCTCGAGGGTCGGTGGCGCTGGTGACGAAGATGCCGTGGTCCGGGTCGGGGAACACGATGTGGAACGCCCCGTCGTGGTGCCGCAGGCTCGGCGCCCACACGCCGCCGCCGTGCCTGGGGACGTCGAAGTGGTCCGTCGGCGCGAGCGCGGGGCGGGCGTTGACCACGTGCTCCCAGTGCACGAGGTCGTCCGAGCGCAGCAGCGGAAGGCCGGGGGCGAGGTTGAAGCTGGACGCGACCATCCAGTACTCGTCGCCCACGCGGATCACGTCGGGGTCGGAGTAGTCCGCGTCGACGACGGGGTTGCGGTAGTGCGGCACGGCGCCGGTGTCCATGCGGGTCCTCGTTTCTGAGCATGGTTCTGGGCATGCCACGGAACGCCACCACGGGTGGCGCTGCGGGCGGTGGGGTCAGGCGGGGGTTCAGGCGGGACGGACGGCGCGGGGCGGACGACGGCGCCGCCCGCCCCGACCGGTTCAGAAGACGCGCGTCAGGAGATGTTGTCCTGGAACTTCTGGAACATGTCCGCCGCGGCGTCCTTCACGGAGAGCTTGCCGAAGATGACCTGGTCGTACTCGCTCTTGAAGTCGGTCAGGCTCTGCGAACCGCCCTCGGGCGCGACCGGCGGCTTCGCGATGACGGTCGGCGCCATCTTCTGCTCGAAGTCGTAGGTCGCCTTGTCGCCGGCCTCGAAGCCGGTCGCGATGTCGGACAGCACGTTCTGGTTCGCGGGCATGCCGCGCGTGATCCCGAGGATCTTGCCGGCCTCGGGGTCGTTGAGGAAGAAGTCCACGAACTTCGCGGCCTCCTCGGCGTGCTCGCTCGTCTTGGCCACGGTGAGCAGCTGGGTGACGCCGGCGTACTGGCCGGTGGTCTTCGCGCCCTCGTCGGCGGGGATCGGCGCCATGGCCACCTCGCCGAACGCGTCGAAGTAGGCGGAGGCGAGGGAGACGTCGTTGAGCTCGCCGAGCGCCTTGCCCTTGACCAGCGGCGAGTTCGCCGTGGTGCGGTCGTTGGCCGTGGTGACCGACGCGGGGGTGAGGACGCCGTCCTTCGCGAGGCCGGAGGTGAAGTTCCAGAACTCCTCGAGATCCGCCTCGGTGAAGTTCAGCGCGCCGTCGTCGGTGTAGACGCTCTTGCCGCGCTGCAGCAGCCACGACTCGAACCACGCCTGCTCGTTGCCGAAGTCGGCCATGACGGCTTGCTTGCCGCCGGTCTCCTTCTGCACCTTCTCGCCGGCGGCGACGAGGTCGTCCCACGTCCAACCGTCGGCCGGCGCGTCGAGGCCGAGCTTCTTCCACGCGGCGGCGTCGTAGAAGAACGCCTGCGTGGAGCTGCCGGTCGGCATCCCGTAGACCTTGTCGTCGATCTTCCCGGCGGCGAGGGCCATGGGAGCCGTCGTGTCGGTGCGCAGCGCCGGGTCGTCACCTTCGGTATACGGCGTGAGGTCGGCGATGACGCCGCGCTGCTGGTACTCCTTGAAGTACTCCAACTTCATCTGGAAGATGTCGGGCGTGTTGCCGCCGGCCACCTGGGTGGCCATCTTCTCCCAGTAGCTGGTGTCGGGGGCGAACGAAGTCTCGATCGTCACCCCGGGGTGCTTCTTCTCGTAGAGGTCCACGACCTTCTCGGTCGCCGCCGCGCGGTCGTCGTTGCCCCACCACTGGAAGGTGAGGGTGACGTCGCCGTCGTCGTCGGACGAACCGCCCGCGCCCCCCACGCCGCACGCCGTGAGCGCCACCATCGAGAGCGCCGCGCCGACGGCGACCAGCGCGCCCCGTCGCGAGCCGGTACCTGAAGCCATGACCATCCTCCTTCGTCGCTCCATCACAGGAGCTCTGTTCCATCAGACGTGGAGCCCGTGTCGCCACGACGACGGGCGGTGACTGCGGCGGCCGCGACGCACAGCGGCCCGGCGACGACGACGAGCAGCGGGGGGATCCACTGCACGAGCGCCGCCACGATCAGCACGGCGACCGCAAGGAGCGCGGTGCCGGGGAGGTCCTCGCGGGCGTGGACCATGCCGTCGCGGGCGGCGTCCGCCCACGACGTGCTCGGGCGCCAGGCGGCCGCGACGCGGAGCGCGATCGTCCCGACGACGACGGCGGCGGCGGTCGCCGCGAAGGCGGCCGGCCCGCCGAGGCCGGCGCGTACCGCGTAGGCGTCGGCGATGACGACGAGCAGCGCGAGGGTCGGCACGACGACGCCGGCCGCTCCGGACCGGAGCGCGGCCACCCAGCGCCGGGCGTACTGGCGGGCGCCGACGGTGACGTCGCGCTCCTCGCGGGACCGCACCAGGTCGGCGCCAGCGGCGAGCGCCACGAACCACGTGACCACGGGCAGGGCGCCCGCGACCACGAGCATGCCCAGCAGCAGCGCGTCCGTGAAGGCCACGAACCGGCCCGCGTAGGTGCGGTGCGCGTCGGGGCGGCGCAGCCGGCGCACGAGGGCGCTCATCCCTTGAGCCCCGAGGTCGCGACGCCGTCCACGAGATAGCGCTGGAAGACCAGGAAGAACAACAGGATCGGCAGCAGTGCGAGCACGGACATCGCGAACATCGGCCCGTAGGACGACGTGCTGGACTGATCGATGAACAGCCGCAGCCCCAGCTGGAGCGTGTACGTCTCCGGCTTGTTGAGGAAGATCATCTGGCCGAAGAAGTCGTTCCAGCTCCAGATGAACGAGAAGATCGCGGTGGTGATGAGGGCCGGCCGGATGAGCGGCAGGATCACCGAGAAGAAGGTCCGGTACGGTCCGGCGCCGTCCACGAGCGCGGCCTCGTCGAGCTCGCGCGGGATGCCGCGCACGAACTGGATGACGAGGAAGACGAAGAAGCCCTCGGTGGCGAGGAACTTCGGCAGCACGAGCGGCAGGAACGTCCCGATGAGGCCGAGCTGCTGGAAGATGATGTACTGCGGGATTAGCACCACGTGCATCGGCAGCATGAGCGTGACGATGGTGAACGCGAAGAACGGGCCGCGCAGGCGGAACCGCATCCGCGCCAGGGCGTAGCCGGCGAGGGCGCACGAGGCGACGTTGCCGATCACCGTCAGGGTGGACAGGATCAGCGAGTTCGCCAGGAGCTGCCAGAACGTCAGGCCCCCGGCGCCATCGAGCGCGTCGGTCCAGTTGGCCGGCGTGAACTCCTGCGGCCAGAAGCTCGTCGTCGTGAAGATCTCACCGCTCGACTTGAAGGACGCCGAGACCAGCCAGGCGAGCGGGAACAGCAGCGCGACGAGCGCGAGCAGCATGAACAGGTGCCAGCCGGTGCTGCGGACCGCGCGGCTGCGGACCGCCACAGCACGGGCGGGCGGCGTCTGCGATGCGTGCGAGGCGGGGATCGTGTCGACGGCGGCCATCACTTCTCCTCGGCGGTGTAGAAGACCCAGAAGTTGGCGGTCTTGAAGACGATCAGGGTGGCGACGCCGATGACGGCGAGCAGCACCCAGGCGAGGGCGGAGGCGTAGCCCATCTCGAAGTCGGTGAAGCCCTTCTGGTACAGGTACAGCGTGTAGAAGAGCGTCGAGTCGGCAGGGCCTCCGCGGCCGCCGCTGATGACGAACGCGCCGGTGAACGACTGGAACGCGTGGATGATCTCGAGCACGAGGTTGAAGAAGATCACCGACGACAGCATCGGCAGCGTGACGCTGGAGAACCGGCGCCACGAGCCGGCGCCGTCGAGCGACGCGGCCTCGTACAGCTCGGGCGGGATCTGCTTGAGCCCGGCGAGGAAGATGACCATCGGCGCGCCGAACTGCCACACGGCGAGCAGCACCAGGGTGTAGAGCGCGTAGGACGGGTTGTCGACCCATCCGCCGGTGTGGATGCCGATGGCGGACAGGCCGCGGTCGACGGTGCCGCCGTCGGAGAAGAGGGCTCGCCACACGAGCGCCACGGACACAGAGGCGCCCAGCAGGCTCGGCGCGTAGAACGCGGACCGGTAGAAGCCGAGCCCCTTGCGGGGTCGCGCCAGGAGCATCGCGACGAGCAGCGCGAGCACCAGCTTGAGCGGGGCCGACAGGAGCACGTACTTGAGCGTGACCTTCGCCGAGGCCCAGAACTGCGGGTCGGCGAACATCTCGCGGTAGTTGTCGAGGCCGATCCACGACGGCGCGCTGAACAGGTCGTAGTCGGTGAACGACAGGTACAGCGAGTAGAGCATCGGCCCGATGGTCAGCAGGGCGGCGCCAAGCATCCACGGCGTCATGAACACGTACGGCGCCGACCGTCCGGACCGGCGGGTCCTTCGGCCGCGTGCCGTCGGCGGCTGCGCGGCGCCACGAGCCCGGGTGGGCTGCACGGCGGTGGTCAGTGCCACGAGATCAACTCCCCGTCGAGATGGTGTCCCGCGCCTGGCGGGATGAACTGCGTCGTTCCGGTGACTGCTTCGTCGATGGGAAGGGTTGCACCAATTCCACTCGTTGCCAAGTCCGTCCCACAAACCGATGGAACGGCGGGTGGCACAAGGTGGCATAGGGTGGGCCTCGCCCGCCGTCGCCACCACTGATGGGACAGTGGCCCCGGCGCGAGCCGAACCTCGAAGGAGAGCCGACCGATGGCAGTCACGATCCGCGACGTGGCGCGGCACGCAGGCGTGTCCCCGTCCACCGCCTCGCGGGCGTTCACGCTCTCGGGCCCGGTCGACCCCGAGACGCACGCCCGCGTGCTCGCCGTCGCGGAGGAGCTCGGCTACCGGCGCAACCGTTGGGCGAGCAGCCTGCGCGGCGGCGCCACCAAGAAGCTCGCGATGATCGTGCCGGACCTCACCAACCCGTTCTTCGCCGACCTCGTTCGCGGCGCCCAGGCACGGGCTCACGAGCTCGGCTACCTCGTCCTCGTCACCGACACCGACGACGACCCGCGCGCCGAGAGCGAGATGCTCGCGTCGCTCGCCGACCGAGTGGACGGCAGCCTCCTGTGCACGCCGCGCACCCCGGACGACCAGCTCGGCCGCCTCACGTCCCGCGGCCCCACCGTGCTGCTGCACCGCACCAGCGACGACGTGCCGTACGTCATCAGCGACGTCGCGCAGGGGGTGCGCCTCGCCGTCGACAACCTCGTCGCGCTCGGGCACCGGGACATCGCCTACCTCGACGGGCCGCCCGAGTCCTGGTCCGCGGGCTTGCGCCGGACGGCGATCGCCGCGCTCGACCTGCCCGACGGCGTCGCCGTGCGGACCGTGGGCCAGGTGCCCGCCCGGTTCGAGGGCGGCGTCGCGGGGGGTGACCTCGTCGTCGCGAGCGGCGCCACCGCCGTCCTCGCGTTCAACGACGTCGTCGCCCTGGGCCTGCTGCACCGGCTCGTCGCGCGGGGCGTGCGTGTCCCCGACGACCTCAGCGTGGTCGGGTACGACGACGTCCCCTCCGCCGCGATGGCCACGCCGGGGCTCACGACCGTCGCACAGCCACTCGTCGCGTCGGCGCGGACCGGGGTGGACATGCTGGTGGACCTCGTCGAGGGCCGGCCCGTGGGCGACGCCGCCGTCGTGCTCCCCACCCACCTCGTCGTGCGGTCCAGCACCCGCGCCGTCGAACCGCTGGGGCGCACCGCATGAGCGCCCGCACCACCGGCCGCACCACGATCCACGACGTCGCCGCCGACCTCGGGATCTCCGCCTCCACCGTCTCGCGAGCGCTGTCCCCGCAGGGCGTCGTCAGCGACGAGACCCGACGGCGCGTCGAGGACGCCGCCGCCCGCCTCGGGTACCGCCTGAACAGCGCCGCCCGGAACCTGTCGACGGGGCGCACGCACGCCCTCGGCCTGCTCGTGCCGGACCTGCGCAACCCGTTCTTCGCCGAGATCGCGAAGGGGGCGCAGAACCGCGCCCGGGCGCGCGGCCACGCCGTCTACGTCGCCGACACGAACCTCTCGGCCGAGACGGAGCTCGAGGCGGTCGAGATGATGCGCCGCGACGTCGACGGCTTCGTCGTGTGCTCCCCCTGGTCCGACGACGAGCGCCTGGTCGCCGCGCTGTCGGGGGTGCCCGCCGTCGTCATGCACCGCGAAGTGGAGGGACTGCCGAGCGTCACGGCCGCCCTGCACGACGGGATGCGGCAGGCACTCGACCACCTCCGCGCGCTCGGGCACGCGCGCATCGCGTACGTCGCCGGGCCCGCCGGGTCGTGGAACGCGCGCGAACGCCGCCGCGGCTACGAGGCGGAAGTTCCCGAGGTGGAGCAGGTGATGCTCGGGCCCGTGGTGGACCAGTTCGAGGGCGGCTTCTCCGTGGCGGACGCGCTGCTCGCCACGGGCGCCACGGCCGTTGTCGCGTACAACGACATCACGGCGCTCGGCCTGGTGTCCCGGCTCGCCGCCCGTGGCGTACGCGTGCCGAAGGACATGAGCGTGATCGGGTTCGACGGATTGGACGTCGCCACCCTCGCCAACCCCCTGACCAGCGTCTCCGTGCCGCGCGCGCTGGCCGCGGAGCACGCCGTCGACCTGCTGCTGCGGCCCGGTACCTCGTCGGTGGTGCTGCCCACGCAGCTCGTCGTCCGCGAGTCGACCGCCGCGCCTTCCTGACGCCCGGCGCTACCGAGCCTCAGTCCGGGTCGCTCGGGTCCAACGGCAGGTGGTGGTCGAGGTTGACCGTGCCGCGCCGCCAGTACCCGGAGATCTGCACCTGCTCGGCGGGCAGGCCCAGCTCGCGCCGGAGGTAGCGGCGCACGGGCACGAGGTCGCCGGCCTCGCCGAGCCCGACGAACATCTCGTCGGGCTCCAGCCCGCCCAGCGACCGCACGGCCTCGGCCAGCTGCCCCGGCCCGTCCGTGCGGTAGAGGATCTCGACGTCGGCGCGGCCCAGCTCGGACTCGACGAAGTCCTCGTCGGTGTCGTCGCCGATCTCGACGACCGCGGTCACGGTGACGTCGTCGCCGACGGCGGCCACCCAGCGCGCGAGGGCCGGCAGCCCGGTCTCGTCGCCGGCGAGCGTCAGCCGGCCGATCCCGTCCGGCACCCCGACGCTGCCGCGCGGGCCGGCCAGCACGACCTCGTCGCCCTCCGCCGCGCGCGCCGCCCACGCGGACGCCGGGCCCTCGTCGCCGTGCAGCACCCAGTCGACGTCGACCTCCGCCGCGCCGTCGACCACCCGCACGGCCCGGACCGTGTAGTCGCGCGAGATGGACACGACGCCGGTGGGACGCTGCAGCCCGCCGTCGGCGGCGAGCGTGGGGGCGTGCAGCTCGCCGGTGGCCGGGTCGGGCAGGAAGACCTTGACGTGGTCCTCCGGCCCTGGCGCCCGCAGGGCGGCGAGCGACGTCGGCGCGCCGGGGTCGGCGCCGTCGACGTCCCGGAACGTGGTGCGGCGCATCGAGCCGGTGAGCTCGGTGACGGCGTGCACGCGCACGCGGCGGGGGACGAGGTCGAAGCGGGTGCGGGGTCGGTCGAACATCCCTCGATTCCACCACGGCCGCGACCCCGCGACCGTGCGCCGTCGGTGGCGCCGCCTACCGTCGCAGGATGACCGACATCCCCACGGTGCTCGCCGGCCCGGACGTCACCGGCCGCGGGCGCTCGCTCAACCCGTTCGTCGTCGTCGACGGCGCCGCCGGCCTCATCACGTTCTGCGAGGAGGTCTTCGGCGCCCGGGAGGTGCCGGAGGCGCGCACCGCCACGCCCGCCGGCTCGCTCATCCACGCCGAGGTCCGGCTCGGCGACTCGTTCCTGCTGCTGGCGGACCGGCAGGACGGCTGGCAGGCGCGGCCGGGCCTCCTGCAGGTCTGGGTGTCGTCGGTCGACGACGTGCTCGCGCGGGCCGTCGAGCGCGGCGGCCAGGTCGTCACGCCGCCGTCCCCGTTCTACGGCGAGCTCACGCTCGCCCGGATGGCGGACCCCTGGGGGAACCTGTGGTGGCTGTACGCATCCGCGCCGGGCCAGGCCGACCCCGCCCCGCACTGGGCCGGCGGGTCCGACGTCGTCTTCCGGACCCTGGACGAGCACCTGCGCACGCCGGCCGCCCCCTGAGGGCGCGCCGCGGCGGAGCGAGGACGTGCTCGACCTGCCATCCGCGCTGCGTCACACTGTGCCGGTGAGCGATCCGTACCAGCCCGGCCAGTACCCGGAGCCGAGCCAGCAGCAGCCCCAGCCCGGCTACGCCGAGCAGCCGTACCCGCAGCAGGGGTACGCGCAGGGATACCCGCAGGCCCCGTACCCGCCGGCGGGCTACGGGTACCCGGCGTACGCGCCCGAGCCGCCCGGCAAGACCATGGGCATCGTCGGCTTCGTGCTGGCGTTCGTCGTCGCGCCCGCGGGGATCGTGGTGTCCGCGATGGCCCTGTCGGAGTCGAAGAAGGTGGGCTACCCGAACGTGCTCGGCAAGTGGGGGCTGTGGCTGTCCATCGCCTTCACGGCGCTCGCGGTGCTGTACGTGCTGTTCATCGTGCTGGCCGTGTTCGGCGGGCTGTTCGCGGCGTTCTCGACGACCTCGTCGTTCGAGCAGTACGGGATGTCGGTCTGACCGCTCCTGGCGCGCGCTACGCCAGCACCCGTACCGGCGTCCCGGCCGCCCACGCGGCGACGTCCTCCGCGGCCTGGCCGTAGAAGGTCCGGTAGGTCGCCTCGGTGACGTAGCCGAGGTGCGGCGTGAGGACGGTGCGCGGCGCGGACCGCAGCGGGTGGTCGGCGGGCAGCGGCTCGACGTCGTACACGTCGAGCCCGGCCCCGCCGAGGCGACCGTCGCGCAGCGCGGCGAGCAGGGCGCCGGTGTCCACGAGCGGGCCCCGCGAGGTGTTGACGAGCACGGCCGTGGGCTTCATGCGCGCCAGGTCGTCGGCGCCGACGATGCCGCGGCTGCGGTCGCTCAGCTTGTAGTGCACGGTGACGACGTCGGACGTCGCGAACAGCTCGTCCTTCGCGACGGCGCGCACCCCGGCCTCCTCTGCCTTCGCCGGGTCGAGGCGCTGGCTCCAGGCGACGACGTCCATCCCGAACGCCTGCCCGACCCTCGCCACGCGGCTGCCGAGCCGCCCGAGCCCGACGACGCCCAGGCGGCGGCCCTCGAGGTCGCCGCCCACCGTGTACTGCCACCCGCCGTCGCGCACCGCCCGGTCCTCGGCCGGCACGTGCCGCAGCACGGCGAGGATCAGCGCCCAGGTGAGCTCGGGGGTCGCGTTCGTGGGCGAGTCCGTGCCGCACACGACGACGCCGCGCGCGCGGGCGGCGTCGAGGTCGATCGACGCGTTCTGCCGGCCGGTCGTCACCAGCAGCCGCAGGTCGGGCAGCCGCGCCAGGCGCGCCGCGGTGAACGGCGTCCGCTCCCGCATGGCCACGACGACGTCGTACCCGGCGAGCGCCGCGGCCACCGCGTCGTCGTCGGGCAACGGGCGGTCGAGGAAGTCGACCTCGGCGCCCAGGGCGGCCCAGTCGGCGAAGCGGTGAGCGACCTGCTGGTAGTCGTCCAGGACGGCGATGCGCACGGTGACCTCCTCGTTCGGTGGCGGGCGATGCCGACGCTACCCGCGGCTGCCGGAGCCGGGCGCCCGGGCCCGGCTAGCCTGCCGTGGTGACCGAGGACGACCCGGCCGCGCTCGTGGCCGCGCTGGCCGACGTGCACCGCCGCACGACGATGGTCGGCTGGGACTTCGCCGTCCTGGACGGCGCGATGACCTCAGAGAACCCGCCGTGGGACTTCGAGGCGGACTGCCTCGCCGCGATGCGGCGCGCGCGCACCGTCGTCGACCTGGGCACGGGCGGCGGCGAGCGGCTCGCCGCGCTGCTGGACCGGCTGCCTGCGGGGACCGCTCCGTCCGTGGTGGCGACGGAGGGCTGGGTCCCGAACGAGCCGGTCGCCCGCGAGCGCCTCGCGCCGTACGGCGTGCCCGTGGTGCCGTACGACGCCGAGGCCGCCCCGCGGCTGCCGTTCGCGGACGCCTCGGTCGACCTGGTCATGGCGCGGCACGAGGCGTACGACGCCGCCGAGGTCGCGCGGGTCCTCACCCCGGGCGGGGCGTTCCTCACCCAGCAGGTCGACGGGCGCGACCTGGTCGAGCTGCGCGACTGGTTCGGCGCCGAGCTGCTCTACCCGGAGGTCCGCCTCGACCGGGCGCGCGCGGACCTCGAGCGGGCTGGCCTGACGGTCGTCGTCGCCGACGAGTGGCAGGGGCGGGCGCGGTTCGCCGACGTCGAGGCGCTGGTCACCTACCTCGCCCTCACCCCGTGGACGGTGCCGGGGTTCGAACCCGCCGCGCACCCCGGGCGCCTGGCGGAGCTGCACCGCGGGGGCGCGGTGGACGTCACGCAGGTCCGCTTCCGGTGCTCCGCGCGCACGCCCTGACCTGGGCCGCGCCACCCGTCAGGCGACGAGGAGCACGAGCCCGACCACGACCATGACGGCCGCCGTCGCGGCGTGCACGCCGTAGACGGTGGACCGGGGCCCTCCGGCGCGGGCCACGGTGACGGCGTCGCACACCGGCATCACGGCGGCCGCGATCATGGCCGCGCCGAGCAGCTGCGGGGAGCCGCCGATCAGCACCACGAGCAGGAGGATCCCGGTGCCGATGTCGCGGTTGCCCTTGACCTGCGCCCAGTACCGGAAGGCGCGGTCCGCGACCGGGGTGTCGGGGATGCCGAAGCCGGCGGCGACGCCCGGCGCCCAGAAGAAGCTCGTGCCCATGACCACGACGGCCGCGGCGATCAGCCCGGCCACCACGGTGGCGACGGTGGCGATCACGGGAGCACCACGACCCGGCCGCGGACGCCGCCCTTGGCCAGCAGCCGGTACGCGCCGACGATCTCGGCGAGCGGGAGGGCCGCGTGGATCCTCACGGGGACGGTCCCGTCGACGACGCGGTCGAGCAGCCGCGCGAGCAGCGGGCCGTCGGGGTGGCTGACGACGACGTCGACGGAGATGCCGCGCTCCTCGCGAGGCTCCAGCCCCGGCTTCACGCCGACGAACCGCCCGCCGTCACGGACGAGGGTCACCGCCTCGTCCTGCATGGCCGCGGCGTCGACGACCACGTCCCACCCGGCCCGGGGCGCGGCGGTGAAGTCGACGCCGAGGCCGCGCACGAACGCCTCGTCGCCGGCGCGCGCCAGGCCGGTCACCTCCCAGCCGCGCTCGGCGGCGAGCGCCGCGACTGCCGCGCCCACCCCGCCGGCCGCCCCCGTCACCAGGAGTCGGCGTCCCTCCGCCGGCGCGGCTCCGAGGACCTCCAGCAGCTGGGCGGCCGTCGTGAGGGCCAGGGGCGCGCTCGCCGCGACATTGGGGCACAGCCCGTCGGGCAGCACGGCGACGTCGGCCGCGGCGACCACGACGTGGTCGGCGTGCGAGCCGTGGTCGCGGTCGAAGCCGCCGAGGAAGCCGGCCACCCGGGTGCCGACGACCAGGTCGACGTCGTCGCCCGCAGCCTCCACGACGCCCGAGAAGTCCGCGCCGAGGCCGGTGTGCTCGGGCTGGGTCACCAGGCCGAGGCGGTGCAGCCCGCCGCCCGTGACGTCGAGGTCGACGGGGTTGACCGCCGCGGCGGCGACCTTGACCCGCACCTGGCCCGGGCCGGGCTCGGCGACGGGGACGTCGAGGATCTCGATCGACTCGGGTCCGTGCGGCGCGTGGACCACGGCGTGACGCGATGTCTGGTGGTTCATGACTTCCTGCTCCTCTGTCGGTGTGTCTCGGTGCTCGTCGTTGCGTGGACGGCGGATCACCACCACCATGGACACGGTGCTTCCGATCGGGAAGTAGGCACCTCAAGGTGCCTAGGTCACCGGGACGACGGGAGGGCCCATGCCGACCATGACCGCGGCGCAGCAGCGCGCCGTCGCGAGGCAGGAGTACGACGCGTTCCTCGACGTGTGCCCCAGCCGCCAGCTCCTCGCGCGGATCTCCGACAAGTGGGTCGCCCTCGTGCTCGCCGCGCTGGGGGGCGACGGCCCGGGCTCGGGGCCCACGCGCGGTCGGCGGCCGATGCGCTTCTCCGAGCTGGCCCGGCAGATCTCCGGCGTGAGCCAGAAGATGCTGACCCAGACCCTGCGGTCGCTGGAGCGCGACGGGATGGTGACCAGGACCGTCACCGCGACGGTCCCCGTGACCGTCACCTACGAGCTGACGGATCTCGGCGCCTCCCTGCAGGGCGTCATACGGGACATCAAGGCGTGGGCCGAGGGGCACATGGACGAGGTCCTCGCCCATCGCGACCACCACGACCGTCGGCAGTCGGACGCCGGGTAGCCGCCCCGCGCGGACCACGGCGCGCGTTCGCATACGCTCCCGCAACATGGCGGCGGATGGACTGAGCGCATGACCACCCTCGCGACGGCCTCGCGCCCCCGGCCCGCGCTCGTCCTGCTGTTCGCGGCGTACCTCGCCCTCCTCGTCTGGGTCGTCCTGTGGAAGCTGGACGTCCCGCGCATCGGCGACGCGGGAGGGCGCGTCGTCAAGCTCGTGCCGTTCGCGGCCACCGGCTCCGCGGGCGCCAGCGATCCCGTCGAGCTCGTGCTGAACCTCGTGCTCTTCCTGCCGTTCGGCGTCTACCTCGGGCTCCTCGCGCCGTCGTGGCCCTGGTGGCGGACGGCGGGCACGCTCGCGGGCGCGAGCCTGGCCCTGGAGGTGGCGCAGTACGCGCTGGCCGTCGGGAGCTCGGACGTCACCGACGTCGTCGTCAACACCGCGGGCGGCCTGGCCGGGCTGGGCGTGGTCGCCCTCGCGCGCCGCGGCCTGCGCGCCCGGACCGCCGTCGTGCTGACCCGCTGGTGCGCCGCCGGGACGGCGCTCGCGGCGGTCCTCGTGGGCCTCTTCGTCGCGTCGCCGGTGCGGCTCACGGGGCCGCCGCCGGGCGACGTCGTGGTGGGCTGCCGGGACGGTTCGCCGGCCGGGCACCAATCACCTTGCGGTCCTTGAGAGAATCGGACGTCGTGAGCACCGAGCCCAGCCCCGCACCGCAGTCGTCGTCGGACGACGGCGGTGCGCGCCGTCCCCAGGTCCGGGGGCACGGTCGTGGTCGCGGCCGGAGCCGCGGACGCGATCAGGGGCGCCGGGGCGGGAACGGGCCGGAGCGCCGCAGCGGCCCGCGCCGGGTGAGCCGCGAGCAGCTGGAGAAGGCCGCCGCGCGCCGCGCCTCCGTCGAGGTGCCGCCGATCCACTACCCCGAGCAGCTGCCGGTCTCGGCGCGCCGGGACGACATCGCCGCCGCGATCCGCGACCACCAGGTCGTCGTCGTCGCGGGCGAGACCGGCTCCGGGAAGACGACGCAGCTGCCGAAGATCCTGCTCGAGCTCGGCCGCGGCCGGAAGGGCCAGATCGGGCACACGCAGCCCCGCCGGATCGCGGCCCGCAGCGTCGCCGAGCGCGTGGCGGAGGAGATCGGCACGGAGCTGGGCGGCGTCGTCGGCTACCAGGTGCGGTTCACCGACACCTCGTCCGAGGAGACGCTGGTCAAGGTCATGACCGACGGCATCCTGCTGGCCCAGATCCAGCGGGACCCGGACCTGCTCGCCTACGACACGATCGTCATCGACGAGGCGCACGAGCGGTCGCTCAACATCGACTTCCTGCTCGGCTACCTGTCGCGGCTGCTGCCGCGGCGCCCGGACCTCAAGGTCGTCATCACCTCCGCCACGATCGACTCCGAGCGGTTCGCGGCGCACTTCTCCCCGTCGCACCTCGCCCAGATCGGCGGCGCGCCCGAGGCCGTCGTGGACGTGCTGCCCGACCACGCGCCCGTCGTCGAGGTCACCGGCCGCACCTACCCGGTCGAGATCCGCTGGCGCCCCCTGTCCCCCGACACCGACCCCGACGCTCCCGCGAAGAAGAAGGGCGAGGAGAAGGACCTGGTCACGGGCATCGTCGAGGCCTGCGACGAGCTGATGCGCGAGGGCCCGGGCGACATCCTCGTGTTCCTGTCCGGCGAGCGGGAGATCCACGACGCCGCGGACGCGCTGGAGGGGCACCTCAAGGACCGGGTGCGGGACAGCAAGCGCCCCGACTTCGTCGAGATCCTGCCGCTGTACTCGCGGCTGTCCGCGGCGGAGCAGCACCGCGTCTTCCAGCCGCACGCGGGCCGCCGCGTCGTGCTGTCGACGAACGTCGCGGAGACGTCGCTGACCGTGCCGGGCATCCACTACGTCGTCGACCCGGGCACTGCGCGCATCTCGCGGTACTCCAAGGCGACCAAGGTGCAGCGCCTGCCGATCGAGCCGATCAGCCAGGCCAGCGCCAACCAGCGCTCCGGGCGGTCCGGCCGTGTGGCCGACGGCGTGGCCATCCGGCTCTACTCGCAGGAGGACTTCGAGAACCGGCCGGAGTTCACCGAGCCCGAGATCCTGCGCACGTCGCTCGCGTCCGTGCTGCTGCAGATGATCTCGGTGGGCGTCGTGACCACGCCCGACGACGTCGCCCGCTTCCCGTTCGTCGAGCCCCCGGACACCCGGGCCGTGCGCGACGGCGTGCAGCTGCTGTCCGAGCTGGGCGCGCTGGAGACGAAGGACGGCGCGACGCGCCTCACCGACGTCGGGCGCACGCTCGCGCAGCTGCCGATGGACCCGCGCCTGGCCCGCATGATCATCGAGGGCTCGAAGCGCGGCGTCGCGCGCGAGGTGGCCATCGTGGCGGCGCTGCTGTCCATCCAGGACCCGCGCGAGCGCCCCGCCGAGAGCCGCGCGCAGGCCGACCAGCTGCACGCCCGGTTCACCGACCAGTCGTCCGACTTCCTCACCGCACTGAACCTGTGGGAGTACGTACGCGGCCAGCAGCACGAGATGGGGTCGTCCGCGTTCCGCCGGCTGTGCAAGGCGGAGTACCTCAACTTCCTGCGCATCCGCGAGTGGCAGGACGTCGTCGCGCAGCTGCGCGAGATGGCCAAGCCGCTGGGCATCGACATGTCGTTCAAGCCCCGGACGTCCCCGCTGGTTGAGCCTGTCGAAACCCCCGACGAGGCCGCGGACCAGGTTTCGACAGGCTCAACCAGCGAGCTCAGGCAGGTGTGGGACGGCGAGACGATCCACCGCTCGCTGCTGGCGGGCCTGCTCAGCCAGATCGGCATGCAGGACACGGGCGAGATCAAGGCGTCGTCGGTGGCGCACCTGCGCGGCGAGGCCCGCGCCCGCGCGCTGCGGCAGGCCGCCAAGCGCGCCCGCAACGAGTACGTCGGCGCGCGCGGCGCCCGGTTCGCGATCTTCCCCGGCTCGCCGCTGAGCAAGAAGCCGCCGGAGTGGATCATGGCCGGCGAGCTCGTCGAGACGTCCCGACTGTGGGCGCGCGACGTCGCCCGCATCAAGCCCGAGTGGGCGGAGGAGCTCGCCGGCCCGCTCGCCAAGCACACCTACTCCGACCCGCACTGGTCCACCAAGCAGGGCGCGGCCATGGCCACGGAGAAGGTGCTGCTGTACGGCGTGCCGATCGTCGCCGACCGCCCCGTGCTCTACGCGAAGGTGGACCCGGAGGCCGCGCGCGAGATGTTCGTGCGGCACGCCCTCGTCGAGGGCCAGTGGACCACCCACCACAAGTTCTTCGCCGAGAACCGGCGCCTGCTCGCCGAGGCGGAGGAGCTCGAGGCGCGCTCGCGGCAGCGCGGGCTCGTCGCCTCCGAGGACGACCTGTTCGCCTTCTACGACGAGCGCGTGCCCGACCACGTCGTCAGCGCCGCCCACTTCGACCGCTGGTGGAAGACGGCGCAGCGGGAGACGCCGGACCTGCTGACGTTCACGCTCGACCAGCTCGTCGACGCGGACGCCGTGGACACCTCCGAGTTCCCGGAGACCTGGACGCAGGGCGAGGTCACCCTGCCGCTGACGTACCAGTTCCAGCCCGGCGCGGCGGCCGACGGCGTCACCGTCCACGTCCCCCTGTCGATCCTCAACCGGGTGGCCCCCGAGGGCTTCGACTGGATGGTGCCCGGGCTGCTCGACGAGCTGTGCGTCGCCACCATCAAGTCCCTGCCCAAGGCCGTGCGCGTGCAGCTGGTGCCCGCGCCCGACGTCGGCCGCGCCGTCGCCGACTGGCTGAGGGAGAACACGCCGTCGTGGGAGGACATGACCCGCGCCGGCGACATGGCCGAGCCGTTCCACGTCGCGTTCTCCCGCGCCGTCCGCGCGCTGCGGGACGTCGTCATCCCCGACGACGTGTGGGACGCCGAGCGGGTCGAGCGGCTGCCCGCGCACCTGCGCATGACGTTCCGCGTCGAGGGGACCCCGTCGGTCGAGCCTGTCGAGACCCAGAGACGTTCCGGCAAGGGGCGCAGGCGCAAGCCCCGTCCCGCCGCGCCCGCCCCACTGGACGAGTCCAAGGACCTGCTGTCCCTGCAGCGGCGGCTCGCGGCGCAGGCCGAGGCCGCCGTCCGCGCCGCCGTGAAGGGCGCCGTCGGGCAGGCGCTCGAGGAGGCGCGGCGCGGTTCCTCGCACTCGCCGGTCGAGCCGCACTCGCCGGTCGAGCCTGTCGAGACCCCGTCGTCGGTCGCGAACCGGGTGTCGACAGGCTCAACCAGCGGCGGGGTGGTGGCCGAGCGCACAGGCCTCACGACCTGGCCGGAGTGCCTGCCCGACGGCGCGCTCCCCGACAGCGTGTCGACCGACCTCGGCGGCGGTGTGGTGGTGCGCGGATACCCCGCGCTGGTCGAGGAGGAGGACGCGCAGCGCAGGCCGTCCGTGGCGCTGCGCGTTCTCGCCGACGCGACCGGCCGGGACGCCCAGCACGCGCGCGGCGTCCGCCGGCTGCTGCTGGCGGAGACGGCGCTGCAGCCGGGGCGGATCACGTCGCGGTGGACGTCGAAGCAGTCGCTGACGCTCGCCGCCGCGCCGTACCACAACACCGAGGCGTTGGTCGCCGACCTGCAGCTCGCCGCGGTCATCGCGCTGACCAGCCCCGACGCCGACAAGGCGCCGGGGACCCCCACGGGCGGCCCGGTGGCCGTACAGATCCGCGACGCCGACTCGTACACGGCAGCGCGCGAGTTCGTGCGGCGGCACCTGGAGGACGAGGTGCACCGGATCGTCGGGCACGTCGTCGCCGCGCTGACCGCGTGGCGGGCGGTGGAGGGCGAGGTCCGCGCGTCGTCGTCGCTGGCCCTGCTCAACACGCTGCAGGACGTCCGCGACCACGTCGCGGGGCTCATCCACGACGGTTTCGTCGCGCAGACGCCGCCGCGCCGCGTGCCGCACCTGGTGCGCTACCTGCGCGCGGCGTCGTACCGCCTGGAGAAGGCGCAGACCAACCCCGCGCGCGACGCCGAGCTCGCCTGGCGGGTGCACGACGTCACCGAGGCCTACGACAAGGCGCGCGCCGCGTACGCCGCCGGCCCCGCCGACCCGGCCGGCGCGGCGGAGCTCGCCGACGTGCGCTGGCTGATCGAGGAGCTGCGCGTCTCGCTGTTCGCGCAGCAGCTCGGCACCGACGGCGCCGTCAGCGAGAAGCGCATCCGCAAGATCCTCAGCCCGAACGGCTGGTAGCGGCGGCGCGCTGCCCTCAGCAGGCGTCGTAGACGTGCCCGTCCTCGCCGGCGGCGACGAGGTCCCGGTCGCGGAGGATCGTCAGCGGCGCGCGGTCGTCGAGCGCGCACACGTCGTCGAAGGTCAGCCCGGCGCCGTCGAGGGTGTCCGGGTACTCGACCTGCAGCACGTGGTCGCCGTAGACGTCGGTGTACGCGGCGCACTCGTCCCACGCCGCGCACTCCTCGGTGACGGCGAGGTCGAAGCCGAGCTCGTCGTGCGCGGTCCGCGAGATCTCCGCGGCGTTCTTCTGCGCGACGGCGAGGCCCGCGCCGTGCGCCAGGTCCACGTACGCCTGCGCCAGCGCGTACGCGCCCGCCTCGTCGATCGCGTCGAACCGGGTCCACGTGTCGAGGTTGTCGAGCTCGACGGCGTCGAACCCGGCGTCGGCGCAGCCCGTCACCACCGGCCCCAGCACCTCGAGGATGCCGTCGCGCTGCGCGGCGGTGGACGGGTCCAGCACGTGCTCGTCCGGCCAGTCCGGGTCGACGACGAGCCCGCCGTCGGCGTCGTGCAGCAGCAGGTCCTCGCGCCCCTCCCACAGGTCGGCCTGGTCGGGCTGGGTCTGGAAGCCGTTGACGTAGCAGACGCTGTACGCGCCCGGCAGCGGCTCCGCCGTCGCGTCGCGCACGACGACGTCGATCGCCGTCGGGCCCTCCCCCGCGTCGACGGTGTCGTACGCGCCGCCGAGCTGGTAGTCGAAGATGCCGTCGGTCGGCGGCAGCGTCACCGCGGCGGGGCTCGTGGTGGGCACGGACGACGACGCGGTCCCGGCCGCGCAGGACGACACGGCCGCGAGTGCCAGGGCAGCGGTCAGCATCGCCGTCGTCCGTCGCATGACCCGAGTATCACCTGGCCGCGCTCGCGGGGCGCGCCTACGGTCGAGCCCATGCCGCTGCACGACGACGAGGTCCTGGTCACCGCCGACGACGTCCGCCGCCTGCTCGCGGCGCAGCACCCGCGCTGGGCGTCACTGGCAGTGCAGCCGGTGCCCGAGTCGGGCACCGACCACCTGCTGTTCCGCCTCGGCGACGAGCTCGTGGCGCGGATGCCGAAGGTGGGCTGGGCGGCCGAGCATGCGCTCGCCGACGCGCGGTGGCTGCCGCGGCTCGCCCCGCACCTGCCGTTGACGGTGCCCGCACCCCTCGCCGTCGGCGAGCCCGACGACGCGTACCCGTTCCACTGGTCCGTGGTGCCGTGGGTGCCCGGCACCGCCACGGCCGACCCGCTCGACCCCGCGGCGGAGCCGAACGTGGACCCCGCGCGCGCCGCCGTCGACCTCGGCACGTTCGTCGCCGCGCTGCGCGCCGTCAACCCGACCGACGGCCCCGTCAAGGACGGCACCGGCCGCGGCGTGCCGCTGGCCAGGCTGGACGACGACGTCCGCCGCGCCACCGCCGAGGCGGGCGACCGCGTCGACGGGCCGGCCGTCCTCCAGGCGTGGGACCGGGCGCTGGAGGCCGCGGCCGACCCCGTGCCCGGCACCTGGCTGCACGGCGACCTCATGCCCGGGAACCTGATCTCGAACGGCTCGGACGACGGCGGCCGGCTCGCCGCCGTCATCGACTGGGGCGCCCTCGGCGTCGGCGACCCGGCCGCGGACCTCCCGCCCGCGTGGTGGCTGTTCTCCGGCCGCGACCGCGACGCGTTCCGCGACGCCGCGGGGGCCGGCCCCGGGGGCGACCTCGACGACGGCGCCTGGGAGCGCGGGCGCGGCTGGGTGCTGGTGCAGGGCGTCATCGCCCTGCCGTACTACTGGGACCGCTGGCCCGCGTTCGCCCGCGCGTCGCAGCGCCGGGTCGCGGCCGCCGTCGCGGGCTGACCACCCACCGAGGACCCGGTTAGGTCAGGGTCCCTCAGGGTCGAACGGGGGGACCACCCGATACCGGGCGCCGGGTGCGGCTCGTACCGTCGAAGCATGACCTCACCCACCTCGACCCCGTACGCCCAGCCCGCCGCCACTCCCCGACGCAAGCTGTACCGCCCCAACCACGGTCGTGTGCTCGGTGGCGTCTGCGCCGGCCTCGCCGACTGGCTCGGGTGGAGCCGCGGCCTCGTCCGCGTCCTCACCGTCGCGTCGATCCTCATCCCCGGCCCGCAGGTGCTCGCCTACATCGTGCTGTGGATCCTCATGCCCGACGAGGACAAGGCACTCCGCTCGGCCTGACGCCGCGCCCGCCGTACCGACCCCAGGAGGAACCGTGGAGCTCATCGTCGAACAGGGCGACATCACCACCGTCGCCACGGACGCGATCGTCAACGCCGCGAACTCGTCGCTGCTGGGCGGCGGCGGGGTCGACGGCGCCATCCACGCCGCCGCGGGCCCCCGCCTGCTGGCGGCCTGCCGCGAGCTGCGCGACAGCACCCTGCCCGACGGCCTGCCGGTGGGCGACGCCGTCGCCACCCCGGGCTTCGACCTGCCCGCCGACTGGGTGATCCACACGGTCGGCCCGAACCGGCACGCCGGGCAGACGGATCCCGCGCTGCTCGCCTCGTGCTTCAGCCGGTCGCTGGACGTCGCGGCGGACCTGCGCGCGCGGACCGTCGCCCTCCCCGCCGTGGGCGCGGGCGTGTACGGCTGGTCGCCCGACGACGTCGCGCGCGCCGCGCTCGAGGCCGTCCGGTCGTGGGACGACGCCAACCCGGCCGCGATCGACGAGGTCCGCTTCGTGCTCTTCAACGCCCCGGTGCTGGCCGCGTTCGAACAGCTGCTGACTGCCGCCTGACCTGCGGGAACGGTTGTCCACAGGCGGTTGTCCACACCCTTGTGAGGCCCGGCCCGTCCCGCTAGGGTCGAACACATGTTCGAGCCTCTGCGGACCTCGCGACTCGCCGACTCGCCCCCGGCGGCGCCGTCGCTCGCGCGCGTCTCGGCCGCGATCGACGAGGTCGTGGAGCTCCAGCGCCAGGTCGACGCGCTGGAGGCGCGCAAGCTCGTCGCCACCGAGCGCGCCCGGGTGGAGGCGGAGCGCGCGGAGGCGGCGCTGCTCGCGCACGACGACGTCGAGCTGAGCCGCGCGGGCGCCGCCCGTCGCCGCGACCTCGCCCGCCGCGCCTTCACGGCCGACCTCGCCACGGCGCTGCGCCTCACCGAACAGGCGGCCGGCCACCTCCTCGACACGGCGCGCACCCTGGCGGTCGACGTCGGGGCACCGGGTCGCGCGACCCTGGACGCCCTGCGCCACGGCCGTCTGTCGCTGGCGCACGCCACGGCCGTCGCCGACACCCTCGCCGAACTCCCGGACCAGGACGCGCGCGGCCTCGTCGAGGGCGCTGTGCTCCCCTCGGCCACCCGGTGCACCCTGCCACAGCTTCGTCGGCGCCTGCGTCGCGCCCGCGACGCCGCCCACCCCGAGCCGTTCGTGGAGCGGCACCGCCGGGCCGCGGAGTCCCGGGCCGTCTACGTCGACCCGGGCACGGACGGCATGGCGTGGCTCACGGCTCACCTGCCCGCCCCCGTCGCGCACGCCGCGTACGACCGCCTCACTCGCGCCGGCACCCGCGCCCGGGAGGCCGGCGACACCCGGACGCTCGCACAGCTCCGGGCGGACGCGGCCGCCGACCTGCTGCTCGCCGGCACAGAGACCCGCACAGGACTAGACGCCGACACCACCGACCGCGTGCCGGACCCGCTCGAGGTCGTGCGCCGGATCGTCCCCACCGTGCGGGTCACGGTGCCGGTGCTGTCCCTGCTGGGCAGCTCCGACGTGGCCGCGGACCTCGACGGCCACGGGCCGGTGGACGCGGCGACCGCGTCGAGGCTCACGGCCGCGGCTCCGTCGCTGCGGCGGCTGCTCGTCGATCCGGTGGACGGCCGCGTGCTCGGCACCGACCCCGGCACGTACACCGTCCCGGCCGCGCTGCGCGCGTTCCTGCGGGCGCGCGACGGCGTGTGCCGGTTCCCGGGCTGCACGCGCGCGGCCGCGCGCTGCGACGTCGACCACGTGGTCGCATGGTCCGACGGCGGGCGGACGGTCGCGGACAACCTGACCCATCTGTGCCGCCACCATCACGTGATGAAGCACCAGTCGGTGTGGCGCAGCGGGCTCGACCCGAACGGCGCCGTCACCTGGACCTCACCGACCGGACGCACCCACCGGGACCCTCCGGTCAAGCACGTCGAACAGGTCGAGCACGTCGTACACGTCGAACAGGTCGAGCCGAGGTCACTCGACGCCTCGACCCACGAGGGGCCCACAGCCGGACGCCGCACACCCGAACGCTCGGAACCTGAACGCACCGCGCCCGAACACCCCACACCGAACCGCACCGAGGGCTCGTCTTCAGAGCCCGACCGACCAGGTGGATCGCCTTGATCCGGCACCGCTCGCCGCGGCCGACACGGCGGCGGGAACACCGGAGTGCTCGTGCCCGCCCGGCGCTCTCATCACCGCTTGGGATAGCCCGCCTGAGGCTTGTCCTCGTCGAGCTCGTCGATGTCCTCGAACTCGGTGGGCTCGTGGCGCACGGTGCGGTTGTACAGCCAGGTGATGAACGACAGCACCAGCCCGACGGCGAGCAGCCCGCCCGCGATGACGTACTGCTCCTGCTGCTCCTCGCTGCGCGCCCACGGACCGGCGAGGAAGGCGCACGTGACGGCGCCGAGCAGCGCGACCCACGCCTTGGTGCGGAAGTGCGCGTGCTGCACGGGCTGGCGGCGCAGCACCAGCAGCGCCACGTTGACGACGGCGAACACGGTGAGCAGCAGCAGCGACGTGGTGCCGCCCAGCAGGCTGATGGCGTTCGAGCCGGCCTCGGTGCCGCTCGCGCGGACCACGTAGGTGATGAGCCCGTAGGAGATGAGCGTGGTGACGATGATCGACACCCACGGCGTCTGGCGCGTGCGGTGCACCTTGCCGAAGCTGCGCGGCAGCACGCCCTGGTTCGCCAGCCCGTACAGCAGCCGGGATGCCATGAGCATGTTGATGAGCGCCGAGTTCGCTACGGCGAACATGCCGATGAACGGGAAGATCGTGTCGAACGGCACCCCCGGCGCGCCGGCGGCCACGACCTGCGTCAGCGCGGAGCCCTTGGAGTCGTCGGTCAGGTCGCCCACGGGCACGAGGGCGACGGCCGTGATCGCGACCAGCACGTAGATGAGCCCGGTGATCGACAGGCCCGTGAGCATGGTGCGGGGGAAGTCGCGCACCGGGTCGCGGCACTCCTCCGCCATGTTCACGGAGTCCTCGAAGCCCACCATCGCGAAGAACGCGAGCGTCGTCGCGGCCGTCACTGCGAGGAACACGCCCTTGTCGTCCGGGCTCTCGAAGATCACCACCCGGGAGAAGTCGGCACGCCCCTGCGTCATGCCCCACATGCCGACGAAGATGACGAGCAGCAGGCCGGACAGCTCCACGAGCGTGAGCACGACGTTCGCCTTGACGCTCTCCCCGACGCCGCGGAAGTTCACCAGGGCCACGAGCGTCATGAACCCGAGGGCGATCCACAGCAGCCCGGGTCCGCCGGGCTCGAGGCCGAGCCCGAACCCGTCGCTGAGGAAGCCCGCGAACGCGTTGGACGCCGTCGACGCCGACGTGATGCCCGAGCACATCACCATGAACGCGATGATGAACGTGACGAAGTGGATGCCGAATGCCTTGTGCGTGTACAGCGCGGCGCCGGCGGCCTGCGGGTACTTGGTGACCAGCTCCAGGTACGAGAACGCGGTGAGCGTCGCCACGACGAACGCGATGAGGAACGGGGCCCAGGCGGCGCCGCCGACCTCGCCGGCGACCTGCCCGGTGAGGGCGTAGACGCCCGTGCCGAGGATGTCCCCGACGATGAAGAGGAGCAGCAGCTTGCGCCCCATCACCCGCTTGAGGCCGTGGTCGGGGACCGCGTCGCCGGCCCTGCCCGCCCCGCTCTGATCGACCGCCTGGCTCATCGCGACCTCCCGGATCGGCTCGCAGCTGATCGTCCTCGCACCGTCACCCGCCGCCTCTCGCGTCGTCGCGCAGGCCCGGCCACCACCCATGGAACCGCGCCGGGGCACGACCTGCATGGGCGACGCGCGGGCAGGCACGGCAGAGTTGCCCGCAACACGGTCTCGCACGGTGCGGGTGCAGGGGGCAACCGGACTGACGAGGAGCATGCGAGTGCGACGAACGGTGGTCACGGGTGCCGGGGCGGTCACGCCCGTCGGCGGCACGGTCGAGGAGACGTGGGCGGCCCTCGTGGCCGGGGCGAACGGGGCAGGCGCGATCGCCGACGACTGGGCCGGCACGCTGCCGGTGCGCATCGCCGCGCGGGTGGACGACGCCTTCGCCGACGGGCTGAGCGTGCCCGAGCGTCGCACCCGCGACCGGGTGGAGCAGCTGACGCTGGTCGCGGGGCGCGAGGCGTGGGCGTCCGCGGGGGCGCCGACCGTGGACCCCACCCGGGTCGCGGTGGCCGTGGGCACCGCGCACGGCGGCATCGCGACGACCGTCACCATGCAGGACACCCTGGGCCGGGACGGCTACCGCCGCGTCTCCCCGCACACCATCACGATGGCGATGGCGAACGGCCCGGCGGCCTACCTGTCCCTCGACCTGGGGGCCAAGGCCGGCGCCCGCGCTCCGGTGAGCGCGTGCGCCGCGGGGGTCGAGGCGATCCTGCAGGCCCGCGACCTCATCCGTTCGGGGGCGGCGGACGTCGTGGTGTGCGGCGGGGCGGAGGCCAGCATCGTGCCGCTGTCCCTCACCGGCTTCGGCCGGGTGCGCGCCCTGTCGACCCGCAACGACGAACCGCTGCGCGCCTCCCGCCCCTTCGACACCGGCCGTGACGGCTTCGTCATGGGCGAGGGGGCCGTGCTCTTCGTCCTCGAGGCCGAGGAGCACGCGCGAGCCCGCGGCGCGAGGGTCCTGGGAGCCGTCGACGGCGGGGCGCTCACGTCCGACGCCTACGACATCGTCGGCGGCGACCCGGCCAACCAGGCCCGGACCATCACGCTCGCGCTGCACGACGCCGGGCTGGACGCGGCCGACGTCGGGCTGGTGCACGCGCACGCGACGTCGACGCCGATGGGCGACGTCAACGAGGCCGACGCCCTGCGCGCCGCCCTCGGGAGCCCGCCCGCGGTGACGGCCACGAAGGCGTCCACCGGGCACCTGCTCGGCGCGTCCGGCGCCCTGGGCGCGCTGGTCGCGATGCTCGCGCTGCGCGACGGCGTCGTCCCGCCCACCCTCAACCTCGACGACCCCGACCCGGACGTGGACCTCGACGTCGTCACCGCGGCCCGGCCGACGACGGCGCGCCACGCGCTCGTCGACGCGTTCGGCTTCGGCGGGCACAGCGCCGCGCTGGCGCTGTCGCGGGAGTGACCCGTCAGCGGGGCAGGTGGGCGGCGAGGAACTCCTCGACGGCCTCGAAGTACGCCGCGGGCTGGTCCCGGCGGACGCAGTGCCCGGCGTCGGCGACGACGGCGAGGCTGAGCAGCGCGTTCCCCGGCCCGGGCGCGGTCGGCGCAGGGCCGACGCTGTCCCGGTCGGGCAGCACGAGCAGCGTCGGCACCGCCAGCCGGGGCACGAGCTCGGCCCAGCTCTCCCGGCCCAGGTGCAGGCCCCGGCGCAGGTAGTCCCGCTGCACCTGCGGCTTGCACCGCGCCCACGCCTCGACCTCGGGCCGGCTCCACGCGCTCTCCGCGACCAGCGCCTCGAGCTCGCCGGCCGCGACCCGCTCGCTCACGCCCTCGACGAACCCGAGGAAGCCGGCGGCGTCCTCGGCCGGGCTGGGGCCGCCGCTCGCCCGCGGCGGGTCCTCCAGCACCAGCGCCCGCACCGCCGCGGGCCGGGCGACCGCCGCGCGCAGGGCGAGCGCGCCGCCCATCGAGTGGCCCAGCAGCACGACGGGCTCCGGCTGGTCGTCGAGCACGGCGAGCACGTCGGAGAGCATCAGCTCCGCCGTCCGGCCCATCTCGTCCGGCCGGAACCGCGGCGACGTGCCGTGGCCGCGCATGCTCGGCGCCACGATCCGCCAGTCGCGCCGCCACCGGTCCACGAGGTCCGGGAAGTTGTCGCCCGCGTCCGACAGGCCGTGCAGCACCACGACCGTGGGAGAGGCCGCGTCGCCCGCGGTGTGGATCGTCAGCGCCGAGGTCACGGAGCGTGAGCGTAGCGGGCCGGGCAACGCCGCAGGCAGCGTGTCCCTATGTTGACGCCAGCGAGGCGAGGAACGGCCGCTGCACGACGGCGGCGAGCGCCGCGTAGCCCGCCGCCCCCGGGTGGAACCCGTCCCCCTCGCGGACCTCGCGTCGCCACGTCGCGTCCGTCGCGGTGGCGTCGAACGTATCCACGTACGGGATGCCGCGATCGGCGCACACCTCGGCAAACGCGTCGCCGAGGCCGTGGAGGCGGGCGTTCTGCGCCTCGTCGTCGACGGCGGGCGGTCCGACCACGAGCGTCGTCGCCCGGCCGGCCACGTCGAGGGCCCGGTGCAGAGCCCGCGCCGACTGAGCGAGCGACTGACGCACGTGCCCGTCGACACGCACCGTGTCGTTGACGCCGAACGCCAGGACGAGTCGGCGCTCGTCGCCGGCGGACAGCCGCGGGGCAAGCTCAGCCTCCAGCCGCTCGGCCACCTGGGACGACGTCTCACCGCGCACGCCGAGGTTGTAGGAGGTCAGCCGACGACCCTCCGCGAACGCGGCGGCCGACACCCTGCCGACCCAGCCCAGGCAGGCCGGGTCACCGGTGCCGGCGACGTAGGAGTCGCCGGCGAAGCAGATCCGCACGTCACGGGCCGTGGGCATGCACCGGACGGTACCCGCACGGCCCTTGACGTCAGGGCGACGGATCGGGTGCGAGTGACCCGACGAAGCGACGGGCGGGTGACTTCCGGTCACGATTCGGGCGAAGACTCCCCGGGCGCCTTGACACCGTGACCGCGCCGGTCGTGCCATGAGAGCGAGACCGGGGCGCGACGACGCGCCAGGCCGGTGACGCGCGTCGCGCGCACCGACCCCGCCGGCCCAGAGGGCGTAGGGGTGAGGCACATGCGAGGAGCTCCCAGGACGTCGGTGGTGGCCGCGGTCGCTGCCGTGGCGGCGCTGACGCTAGCCGCGTGCGGCGGCGGTGGCAACGAACCCGAGACCGGCAGCAGCGGCGGCAGCGGGGGCGGCGGCGAGGTCGAGGTCTTCACCTGGTGGGCGGCCGGGTCGGAGAAGGCCGGCCTGGACGCGCTGGTCAAGGTGTTCGACGAGCAGCACCCGGACGTGAAGTTCGTCAACGGCGCGGTCGCCGGCGGCGCGGGGTCGCAGGCCAAGGACCTGCTGCAGACCCGCCTGCAGGCGCAGGACCCGCCGGACACGTTCCAGGCGCACGCGGGCGCCGAGCTGCAGGACTACATCGACGCCGCGCAGATCGAGCCGGTGACCGGCCTGTACGACGAGTTCGGGCTGACCGACGTCTTCCCGCCGGACCTCATGGACCGGCTGACCGCCGCCGACGGCGAGATCTACTCCATCCCGTCGAACATCCACCGCGCCAACGTCGTCTGGAGCAACCGGCAGGTGCTCGAGGACGCCGGCGTCGACCCGGACGCCACCTACGACGACCTGTCGTCGTGGATGGACGACCTGGCGAAGCTGAAGAAGGCGGGCGTCACGCCGCTCGCCGTCGCGCAGGCGTGGACGCAGGTGCAGCTGCTCGAGACGGTGCTGCTCTCCGACCTGGGCGCCGACGGCTACTCCGGGCTGTGGGACGGCTCGACCGACTGGAAGGGCCCCGAGGTCAAGGCGGCGCTGGAGGACTTCCAGACGCTCATGGGCTACACCAACACCGACCGCGACGGCCTGGACTGGCCGGAGTCGCAGCAGCTCGTCATCGACGGCAAGGCCGGGTTCACGGTCATGGGCGACTGGGCCGAGGCGTCGTACGAGGAGCAGAAGCAGGAGCTCGGCACCGACTACTCGGCGTTCCCGGTGCCAGGCACGGACGGCGTCTTCGACTTCCTCGCCGACTCGTTCACGCTGCCGGTGGGCGCGCCGCACCCCGACGGGGCGAAGGCCTGGCTGGACACGGTCGGCTCGGCCGAGGGGCAGGAGGCGTTCAACAAGGCCAAGGGCTCCATCCCGGCCCGCACCGACATCGACATGTCGAGCTTCGGCCCCTACCAGCAGGACGCCGCGGAGTCGTTCAAGAGCGACACCATCGTGTCCTCGCTGGCGCACGGCGCCGCCGTGCCGGTGGCGACGCTCACGGCGATCCAAGACGCCACCAGCAAGTTCACCTCGGGGGCGTCCGACCTGGCGGCGTTCCAGTCGGAGCTGGCCGCCGCGGCCGCCGGCTGAGGCGCCGATGCCCACCGCCACGCGCAGGCGGGCGGGGGTGCGCCGGGCGGTCCGCCGCGCCGGCGCGCCCCTGCTCCTGCTGCTGCCGTCGCTGATCCTGGTCGGGGTGTTCGTCTACGGCCTCATCGTGGCGAACGCCCGGCAGTCCGCCACCGACAACCACACCGCCGCCCAGGCGACGGGTCAGTCGCCGACGACGGGCGTCGGGCTGCGCAACTACCTCGACCTGCTGGGCAGCGAGGAGTTCCAGCACTCGCTGACCAACCTGGTGCTGTACACGGTGGTGTTCCTGGTCGGCACGATGGTCATCGGGTTCGCCTGGGCCTGGCTCCTCGACAAGCCGCTGCGCGGCGAGGGGATCTTCCGCTCGGTGTACCTGTTCCCGATGGCGGTCTCGTTCATCGCCTCGGGCGTGGTGTGGCGGTGGCTGCTCAACTCCAACCAGGACGAGCAGGCGTCCGGCCTGAACCGGCTGTTCCAGATGATCGGGCTGGACGCGCTGCAGAACAACTGGTGGAACAACGTGTCCGTGGGCATCGTCGCCATCGCGATCCCGGCGATCTGGCAGCTCTCCGGCTACGTGATGGCCCTGTTCCTCGCCGGCTTCCGCGGGATCCCCGTGGAGCTGCGCGAGGCCGCCCGGGTGGACGGCGCCAGCGAGTGGAAGCTGTACCGGCACGTCCTGTTCCCGCAGCTGTCGCCGATCGCCCTGTCGGCGCTCATCATCATCGGCCACATGTCGCTCAAGGCGTTCGACCTCATCATGTCGATCTCCAAGCCGGCGAACTACCAGACCAAGGTGCCCGCCGTGGACATGTACGTGTTCAAGTCGGCGTTCGACTACGCGAACGCGGCCGCCGTCGGCACGATCCTGCTGGTCATCGTGGCCGTCGTCATCGTGCCGTACCTCGTGCACACGCACCGGCAGGCGAAGCGATGACCGCCGTCGTGGAGGAGGCCGGGCGCCCGGTCGACCTGGGGCGGCCGGCGGCCCCGCGCGGCCGGTTCACCCTCGGCCGCACGCTGCGCTACCTCGTGCTGCTGCTGTTCGTCCTCGTGGTGCTGGTGCCGGTGTACGTGCTGCTGGTGACCAGCTTCAAGGGGCCCGGCGACGCCGCGCCCACCCGGGCGTGGAACCTGCCGCAGGTGTGGACCACCGCCAACTGGGAGACGGCGTGGAGCACGCTCGCCCCCGCCATCGCGCGCACCGTGCAGATGGTGGTGCCGGCCGCGCTGATCTCGGCGTTCCTCGGGTCGCTCAACGGGTTCGTGCTGTCGCGCTGGCGCTTCCCGGGCGCCGACCTGGTGTTCACGCTGATCCTCTTCGGCATGTTCATCCCGTACCAGGCGGTGATGATCCCGCTGAACCAGCTCGTGCTGGGGCTCGGCGTGCCGAGCGGCGTCCCGTCGCTGATCCTGCTGCACGTCGTCTACGGCATCCCGATCACCACGCTCATCTTCCGCAACTACTACATGACCGTGCCGCAGGAGCTGATCGAGGCCGCCCGCGTCGACGGGGCCGGGATGCTGCGCACGTACGCGTGGATCGTGCTGCCGATCTCCGTGCCGAGCTTCGTCGTCGTGCTCATCTGGCAGTTCACGTCGGCCTGGAACGACTTCCTGTTCGCCGTGTTCTTCTCCTCCAGCCAGAACGGGCCGGTGACCCTCGCGCTGAACAACCTGGCGAACGGCGCCCTGCTGCAGGACTACGGCGTCTCCATGGCGGGCGCGCTGTTCGCGTCGCTGCCCACGCTGCTCGTGTACGTGCTGCTGGGCCGGTACTTCATGGGCGGGCTGATGTCCGGGTCGGTCAAGGGCTGACCCCGGGAGGCCGCGGCCCTGTGGACAACCGGCGCCGGGTGTCGGGAGCACCGGGCAGGCTGGGGGCATGACGACGACCGACGACCCGGGGCCGGCCGCCCCTCCCGTCGCCGCCCGCTGCTTCGGCGACGGCGACCCCCTGTACGAGGCGTACCACGACACCGAGTGGGGCGTGCCGGTGCACGGCGAGGCCGCGCTGCTGGAACGGATCGCGCTGGAGGGCTTCCAGTCCGGCCTGTCGTGGATCACCGTGCTGCGCAAGCGCCCCGCGTTCCGGGAGGTGTTCGCCGGGTTCGAGCCGGAGAAGGTCGCGGCCCTCACGCCCGACGACGTCGAGCGGCTGCTCGGCGACGCCCGGATCATCCGCAACCGGCAGAAGATCGAGGCCACCATCGGCAACGCGCGGGCCGTGCTCGCCCTGCACGACGACGGCCGCACGCTCGACGAGCTGTTCTGGTCGTTCGCTCCCCCGGCCCGCGAGCGCCGGATCGACGCGTGGGACGCCGTGCCGGCCACCACCCCCGAATCGGTGGCCCTGGCCAAGGCGCTCAAGAAGGAGGGCTTCCGCTTCTTCGGCCCGACGACCGCCTACGCCGCCATGCAGGCCTGCGGTCTGGTGGACGACCACCTCGCGACGTGCCCGGTGGTCACGGGCGGCACGCTCGGAGGGCAGCGCTCCGCCTGACCTGGTCGAATGGGCGGATGCTGGGTTTCTGGTGGGGCCTGCTGGGCAGCTCGTCGCTGCTGATCGGCGCCGCGCTGGTGCTGTGGAAGACGCCGAGCCGGCGGCTCACGGGCCTGATCATGGCGTTCGGCGCGGGCGTGCTCATCAGCGCGGTCGCGTACGACCTGGTCGAGGACGCCTCGCGGTCCGCGAGCGGCTGGGTGCTGCTCGCCGGGCTGGCCGCAGGGGCGCTGACGTTCTTCGTCGGCGACCTGCTCATCGACCGGCGGGGCGGGCACGACCGCAAGCGGTCCACGGGCGCCCAGGCGCAGGGCTCCGGCGGAGCGATCGCCCTGGGCACCGTGCTGGACGGCATCCCCGAGTCCGTGGTGCTCGGCTCCACGCTGGTCGGCGGCGGCGGGGTGAGCGTTGCCGTGCTCGCCGCGGTGTTCATCTCCAACCTGCCCGAGGCGATGTCCGCGACCGTCGGGCTGCGGCAGGCCGGCGCCTCGACCGCCCGGCTCGCCCTGCTGTGGGGCGGCACCACTCTCGTGTCGGCCGTCGCCGCCGGCGTCGGCTACGCCGTCCTGGGCGCCGCGGACCCGGTGACCATCGCCGTCGTGCAGGCCTTCGCCGCCGGCGCCCTGCTCACCATGCTGGTGGACACGATGATCCCCGAGGCCACCGAGTTCGGCGGCCCGGTCACCGGGCTGGTCACCGTGCTCGGCTTCGCCACCGCCTTTGGGCTGTCGGCCCTGGGCTAGGGCTCCGGGAGTACACGGCCGCGAAGCGCGACCTCGTCGAGGAGCTGCTCAACGAGGAGCGGGCGGCCCGCGGGCTGCCGCCGACGACGGCCTGGGACAAGTAGTCCCGGCGGCCGTCGTCGGGCGACGGCCCGCCCGGCGGGTCAGACCGCCGCGCGGTCCGCCTCCTCCACGGCGGCGACCTGCTGTTGCACCTTCCGGACGCGGGCGACGTCGAGCTTCTCGGACCGGTCGAAGCGGTACACGCCGTTCTGCTCCTGGAACACGTCGGTGAGCTGGGTGTAGCAGTAGCCGAACATCAGCGGGTCGCCGAGCAGCACCTCGGTGAGGCCGCGGAACCGGGCGTGGAACTCCGCCTCGTCCGCGACGCGCTGGCCGTAGCCCCACGACTCGGCGGTGTCGTTCCCCGCCGCGGCGGCCGCCGCCTCCGGGTTCCACCAGATGCCGCCGTACTCGGACACGAAGTACGGCTGGCCGCGGTACGGCAGGGACATCGCCGCGCCGCCGTCGCGACGGTTCTCGTACGGCGCGCCCTCGGCCAGCCCCGCCATCTGGCGGGCGAACGCGGCCGGGTCCTGCTCGTAGCTGTGCGAGTCCCAGACGTCGGTCTCGAGCACGCGGTGCGAGTAGCCGCTGGCGTCGATCACCGGCCGCGACGGGTCGGCGAGCTTGGTGGCGAGGAACATGCCGCGGGTGACGTCGTCGAGCACGGTCAGGCGGTCGTGCAGGTCCTGGTGCGTCTCGTTGAGGGGGCACCAGCCGACGATCGACGGGTGCGAGTGGTCGCGCTCCAGCACCTCCAGCCACTGCGTGGTGAACGACGCCGTGGGCTGCTGGTTGTGGCCGACGGTGCCCTGCCCGCTCACGCCCCAGTCGCCGAACTCGCCCCACACGAGGTAGCCGAGGCGGTCGGCGTGGAACAGGAACCGCTCCTCGAACACCTTCTGGTGCAGGCGCGCGCCGTTGAACCCGGCCTCCAGGCCGAGCTCGATGTCGCGCACGAGCGCCGCGTCGGACGGCGCCGTCATGAGCGACTCGGGCCAGTACCCCTGGTCCAGCACGAGGCGCTGGAACATGGCGCGGCCGTTGATCCGCACGGCCTGGCCGTCGATCGCGACGGACCGCAGGCCCGCGTAGGAGTCGACGGCGTCGACGAGCGCGCCGTCGCCGTCGCGCAGCTCCACCCGCAGGCCGTACAGGTGTGGGTTCCCCGGGCCCCACAGGCGCACGCGGTCTTCGGGGACGACGATTCGCAGCGCGGGCGCGAGGTCGACGTCGGCACGCACGGACTCGGAGGCCACGACGCCGGCTGAGTCGGTCAGCGTGACGGTGACCGTGTGGCCGGGGCGGTTGGCGGTCAGCGGCAGCACGACGTCGAACGCGCTGCTCGCCACGTGCGGCGTGACGCGCGGCCGGCGCAGGTGGGCGCCCGGCACGGGCTCCAGCCACACCGTCTGCCAGATGCCGGTGGTGCGCGTGTACTGGCAGTGGGTGTTCGCGTACCAGGTGGCCTGCTTGCCGCGGGCCTGGCGGGCGTCGCGCGGGTCGCGGGCGCGCACGACGACGGTCACGGTGTCGCCGGGCGCGGCCACGCCGTGCAGGTCGGCCGTGAACGGCGAGAACCCGCCGCGGTGGCGCGCCACCTCCACGCCGTCCACCCACACGGTCGCATCGTGGTCGACCGCGCCGAAATGCAGCAGCACGTGCGTGTCGTCGCCGGCGACGGCGGCCCACTCCGCCGGGACGGTCACCTCGCGGCGGTACCAGACGGCCTCGAGGAAGTCGGTGTTCCCCACGCCGGACAGCTCCGACTCGGGGGCGAAGGGCACGGTGATGGTTCCGGCGAGCCCACGGTCGCGCAGCCCGCGCTCCAGCCCCGAGTCGCCCTGGTCGAGCTCGAACTGCCAGGTGCCGTTGAGGTTGAGCCAGCGCTCGCGCACCACCTGCGGGCGTGGGTACTCCGGTCGCGGCACGGCCGCGCCCGCCGGGGCGGAGGGCGGGTCGAGGTGGGTGAGGTGGTCTGCCATGGCGGCTGCTCCGTCGCGGTCGGCTGGTCGATGGTCCGGGCTGATTCAACCTCCGTCCGAAGAAAAGCGCAACGTTGTACCAAACGTTCGGGTGCTCTCCCGCACCAGCAGGCGGTGCGGCGCGACGACGTCCTCGGCGGGCCCGGCGCCGCCCTCCACCTGCGCCACCAGCCGTGCGACGGCGCGCTCCGCGATACCGCGCACGTCGGGCGCCACCGTGGTGAGCCCGGGGTTGGCGTACCGGCCGTCCTCGGTGTTGTCCCAGCCGACGACGCCGACGTCCTCGGGCACGCGGACGCCGTTGGTGCGCAGCACGTGCATGGCGCCGAGCGCGAGCAGGTCGTTGCCGCACACCAGGCCGTCGACCTCGCCGACGCGGGCGAGCACCTCCTCGACCGCCCGCGCGCCGGCGGCGCGGCTGTAGTCCTGCACCGGCAGCAACCAGTCCGGCCGGGCCTCAAGGCCGGCGTCCCGCAGCTCCTCCACGAAGCCGCGCAGGCGCGGGGCGCCGGAGCGCTCGGGCACCCCGGGCTCGGCGCCCAGGAACGCGAGGCGCCGGCGACCGGTGTCCAGCAGGTGCCGGGTGGCCTCGCGCGCGGCGGCGACGTTGTCGATGCTCACGTGGTCCGTGGTCAGCGGCGCACCGGCCTTCCAGGGCCGCTCGCCGAGCAGCACCATCGGCGTCGTGCCGCGCAGCTCGTCGACGTCTCCCAGGCTGAGGTCCAGCGGGCTGAACACGATGCCGTCGATGAGCCGCACGTCGAAGCCCCGGGCCACGAGCCGCTCGGCCTCGGCGTCGCCCCGGGTCTCGTCGATGAGCACGCGGTAGCCGCGCGCGGCGGCGACCTCGATGGTCTCGTGGGCGAGGGTCGAGAAGTAGGGCGAGTCGATCTGCGGCACCGCCAGCGCGAGGATGCCCGTGCGCCCCTGCCGCAGCTGCCGGCCCGCGAGGCTCGGGCGGTAGCCGAGCTCCGCGATGACGCCCTCGACGCGCTCGCGCGTGGCCGCGCCCACCCGGCCGGTGCCGTTGACGACGTTGGAGACCGTCTTCCACGACACGCCCGCCGCGGCGGCGACGTCCTTGATCCCCGGCGGCCTGCGCCGCCCGCCGGCCGACCTGTCGTCCGCGACCTGTTCGCTCACCCGTCCACCTCTCGCCGACGCGTCACCTCTTGACGGGTGGCGCTCGTGTAGTCCATCGTGATCCAACGTTAGACCGCAACGTTGCACCAAGGGTCGAGGACGACCCCCGAGAGATCGGAAGCTCTGTGACCGTGACCGGTGAGCCGATGGTGGCGAATCCCGACGCGCCCCGCCGGGACCGTGTGCGAGGCGT
>NZ_JBCFYX010000005.1:0-594153 GCF_038593535.1 Isoptericola sp. F-RaC21
CTCCAACGCCTGGGTCCACTACTCCGGAGACAACCGATGAGCGCGCACATCACGACACCGCCTCTGTCGGCCCAGGCGGCCGCGACAGGAATCGCCACCGGGGGCGGCGGGTCCCGCCCGGCAGGCCCGGTCGACACCTCCTCACGTCAGGCGGCGAAGCGGCGTCGGGGGGCCCGGTCGGTCGGGTTCCACGCGTTCATGGTCGTCTGCACGATCGTGGTGCTGTATCCCGCGGCGTGGATGCTCATGTCCTCGTTCAAACCGTCCAACGAGATCATCGGGAACATCAGCCTGTGGTCGGACAACTTCTCGCTGTCCAACTTCGCCACCGCGTTGTCCGGGATCGGCGGGGTCGGGTTCTGGACCTTCTTCGGCAACTCGATGATCCTGGCCGTCGCGTCGGTGGTCGGGGTGATCCTGTCCTCCACCGTCGCCGCGTACGCGTTCGCGCGGATCGACTTCCCCGGCCGGGGCATCTTCTTCGCGATCATGATCGGCACCCTGCTGCTGCCGTTCCACGTCGTGATCATCCCGCAATACATCATGTTCAACGAGCTCGGCATGGTGAACACGTTCATCCCGCTGCTGGCACCGAAGTTCCTCGCCGGGGAAGCGTTCTTCGTGTTCCTCATGGTCCAGTTCATGCGCAACCTCCCCCGCGAGCTCGACGAAGCAGCCCGCATCGACGGCGCCGGCCACGGACGCATCTTCGGCTCGATCATGCTGCCCCTGATGCGCCCCGCCATCATCACGTCCAGCATCTTCGCGTTCATCTGGTCCTGGAACGACTTCCTCGGCCCCCTGCTCTACCTCAAGAAGCCCGACCTCTACCCCCTGCCCATCGCGCTACGCCTCTACGTCGACCAAACATCCGTGTCCGACTACGGCGCCCAGATGGCCATGGCCGTCCTCGCCCTGCTGCCCGTGATGCTCTTCTTCATCCTCTTCCAGCGCTACATCGTCGACGGCGTCGCCACCCAAGGCCTCAAGGGCTGACGCCCCCCGTTCGTTCGACGCACCACAGCACCGACCGACCAGCCCGCGGCAACCAGACCGCCCGGGCCCGACCCCCGCAGAGCTGCGGGACGGAGGAACCATGAAGCTCGCACGACTCTCCGGCGCCGTCGCCGCCATCGCCGTCACGGTGGGACTGACCGCGGCCTGCGGGAACGGCGGCGCCGACGCCGGCCCGGCCGCCCCGGTCTCCACCGACGAGGACATCACCCTGACGTTCGCGTGGTGGGGCAACGACGACCGCGCCGCCCGGTACGAGAAGGCGATCGACGCCTTCGAGGAGAAGCACCCGAACATCACCGTCCAGACGCAGTTCCAGTCGTGGGACGACTACTGGACCGCGCGCTCCACGGAGGCCGCGGGCAGCGCCCTGCCCGACGTCGTCCAGATGGACGCGGGCTACGTGCGGCAGTACGGCGCCACGGGCCAGCTCGCCGAGCTGGACGGGCAGGTCGGCGTCAACCTCGACACCGACGGCGTCGACGACACCGCCCTGGCCTCGGGCCAGATCGAGGGCAAGACCTACGCCGTGCCCGTCAGCCTGAACACCCAGTCGATCATCTACAACGCGAAGCTCCTCAAGGAGCTCGGCGTCGAGCCGCCCGCCGACGGCTACACCTGGGACGACCTGGTCCAGTGGTTCGCCGACGTCGCCGAGGCGGGCGCGAAGCACGACCCGCAGGTCTACCCCGTCGGCGACATGACAGGGAACAACCCGTGGTTCCTGCAGTGGCTGGTGCAGCAGGGCAAGGCGCCGTTCACCGACGACGGGCAGATCGCGTTCACCAAGGAGGACGTCCAGGCGTGGGCCGACCTGTGGGCCCCGCTGCGCGAGCAGAAGGCGTTCTTCCCCGCGCAGCGCAAGGCGCAGCTCGAGCCCAAGACGGGCCTGAACTCGGCGGAGGTCGTGGCCGAGGCGAACTGGGACACGCTCATGCCGAACTACACCGCGGAGCTCGGCAGCGACGACCTGAAGCTGCTGCCCATCCCCACCGGCGACGACGGCAAGAAGATGTACTGGCACTCCGGCGTCATGCTGTCGGCGTCGGCGAGCTCCTCGCACCCGGACGCCGCGGCCGCGTTCATCGACTTCATGACGAACGACCCGCAGGTCGGCGAGATCTTCGGCACGAGCAAGGGCGTCCCCTCCACGCAGGCGCAGAAGGACGCGATGACGGTGGACGACGGCACCCCGGACGACCGTCTCCTGACGTACGAGGACGAGCACGCCGACGACGTGACCGAGCCCGCGCCGGTGCCCGTGGAGGGCTACGGCGAGATCGAGCTCGAGATGGCCCGGCTGTCCGAGGAGATGGAGTACGGCAACCTCACCGAGGACCAGTTCGTGGACCAGTGGTTCCAGTACGTGCAGGACACCGTCAAGGCGCAATGACCCCCGCCGGACCCCGGTGACCCTCGTGGCGCCGCGTGCCCGACGCGCGGCGCCACGAGGGAACAGGGACGATCGGGACATGCCCGGCCCGCACGCCCCCGCCACACCGCCAGCCACGCAGCCCCCCCGCCCCGCGGCCCACGCAGCGGCCCCACGTCGCGGCGCTGGTCGAGGACTGGTGGTGCACCGTGGCGGGGGCGTTCCTGCGCCGCCGCGGCTGGGTGCCGCGGCTGCTGCCCTACACCGGGTACGGCACGCCGCGCGGCGTGCGGGTGCTGGCGCGCGTGCTGCTGGTGCCGCCGTCGCGCACCAGGGGCCCGCTCTCCCCCGTGCGGCACCCGGACCGACGGCCCCTGCGGAGCTACCTCACGCTGCCGGCCCCGGGCGAGCCGGTGCGCGTCGCCGTGGGTGGCGCCGCCGCCGACGTCGCGACGGACCGCGCCGGCTACGTCGACGTCGAGGTGCCGCTGCCGGGCGACGCTCCCCTGGCACCCGGCCGGCACGACGCGACCCTCACCGCCCTGCGCCCCGGATCGGCCGCGCCCGTCGTCGCCCCGGTCGTCGTGGTCGGCGACGACGCGACGGTCGGCGTGGTCAGCGACATCGACGACACGGCGATGGTCACCGCCGTCCCGCGGCCGTTCGTGGCGGCGTGGAACACGTTCGTCACCCGGGCGAGCGCCCGCCGCCCCGTGCCGGGCATGGCCGAGCTGTACCGGCGGCTGGCCGCCGAGCACCCCGACGCGCCGTTCGTCTACCTCTCCAACGGCGCCTGGAACACGGCCGGCACGCTGGCCCGGTTCCTCGACCGGCACGGCTTCCCGGACGGCCCCCTGCTGCTCACCGACTGGGGGCCCACGCAGACCGGCTGGTTCCGCAGCGGGCCGCAGCACAAGGGCGACAGCCTCGACCGGCTGATGATCGCGTTCCCGCGCGTGCGGTGGCTGCTGATCGGTGACGCGGGGCAGCTCGACGAGGACGTGTACGTGCGGGCGTCGGCGCGCTGGCCCGGAAGGGTCGTCGCGATCGCCATCCGGCGGGTGGAGCGCGCCAGGCTCCGGCCCGCGCGCGGCCGGCCCGACCCCGGCGCCCCGCTCGTGCGCGGGGCCGACGGGTGGGAGCTCGGCGAGCGGCTCGCCGACGTCGCCGACCTGCGTCAGCGGCGCAGCGGCACGAACCCCGACTCGTAGGCGCGCACCACCGCCTGGGTGCGGTCGCGCACGTTCAGCTTGGCCAGGACGTTCCCGACGTGCGTGCGCACCGTCTCGACGCCGAGGTACAGCTCGGCGGCGATCTCGGCGTTGGACAGGCCCGCGGCGACGAGGCGCAGCACCTCGGCCTCGCGGTCGGTGAGGCCGACGGACCGGAGCCCGTCGCCCGGCGACGCGTCCGGCCCGTGCGCGGCGACGAGCCGCCGGACGGCGTCCGGGAACAGCAGCGAGTCGCCGCGCGCCACCACCCGCACCGCGTGCGCCACCTCCTCCGGGCGCGCCCGCTTCAGCAGGAAGCCCTGCGCCCCCGCGTGCAGCGCGTCGAGCACGTGGTCGTCGTTCTCGAACGTGGTCAGCACCAGCACGCGCGGCGCCGGCGCGTCCGGCCGTCCCGTCGCGACGACCGCGCGGGTGGCCGCAATCCCGTCCACCCGCGGCATGCGCACGTCCATGAGCACGACGTCGGGCCGCGCCTCGCGCACGACCTGCGGCACCTCGGACCCGTCGCCCGCCTCCCCCACGACCTCCAGATCGGGCTCCGCGTCGAGGATGACGCGCAGCCCCGCGCGCACCAGGCGCTCGTCGTCGACGAGGACGACACGGACGACGGCGGCGCTACCGGGGGCGGTCACCCGCACGATCCTGCCGCACGCCCGGCGCGGCGTCGCCCCACGGGATCACGGCGCCCCGGCGAAGAGGCGGTCCAGGTGCTGGTCGACGGCCGCCAGCGCGGCCTCGGGCTCGACGACGCCGAGCTCGAGCAGCGGCGTGAACCCGGTCAGCGCCAGGACGAGGTCCGTCTCGACGTCGGGGTCGCGGTCGGGGGCGATCTCCCCCTGCGCGATCGCCTGGCGCACGAGCCGCTCGACCATGGCGCGGCCCTCGCGCAGCCCGAGGCCCGCCTGCTGCCGCAGCGCCGGGTCGTGCAGCGCCTCGAGCACGTACGCGGCGCTCATCCGGGACGACGCGCGGGCGTCGGGGTGCAGCGGGAGCATCTCCGCGACGACCAGGCGCAGCACGTCCTGGGGGTGCGGCGGCTGGTCGAGCGCGGCCAGCCCCCGCGCGACGCGGTCGGAGGTCCGTGCGGCGGTGAGCTCCATGGCAAAGGCCAGCAGCGCCGCGCGGGACGGGAAGTAGTGCTGCAGGTGCCCCAGCGAGACCCCCGCCTCGCGGGCGACCTCGCGCATGGTCGCCCTGGTCCAGCCGTCCTGGTCGACCACGCGCCACAGCGCCTGCGCGATCGCCTCGCGTCGTTCCCTGTGGTCCACCAGCTTCGGCACCTCGACCCCTCCCGTCTGGCCTACGGCCGACACAATACACTTGACTGGTAACCCGTCCGGACAGGAGGGACGATGACCGACCAGCACCCGCCCGCCGCGTTCTTCAACCCGTACGCGGTCGCGATCGACGACGAGGTGGCCATCGCGCTGCTCGCCGACCTGCAGATCCGCAGGGCGATGGAACGCGGCGAGTTCGACGACCTGCCCGGCAGCGGCAAGCCGCTCGACCTGTCCGACCGCCACGATCCCGACTGGTGGCTGAAGAGGCTGCTGATCCGCGAGAAGCTCGTGCTGCTGCCACCCTCCATCCAGCTGCGCAAGGACGACGCCGCGCTCGACGCGCGCCTCGACGAGCTGTGGAGCGAGGAGGACGTGCGCGAGGAGGTCGAGGAGTTCAACCTGCGCGTCCGCCGCGGCCGCTACCAGCCGCCGGCCGGGCCGCCCCTGGTCACCATGCCGCGCGACGTCGACGCGACGGTCGCCGCCTGGGCGGAGCGCCGCGCGGCCCGGCGCGCGGAGGCGGCGCAGGAGCAGGCGCGGGCGGAGGCGGCCGCCCGCGAACGCCGTCGCCCTCGACTCCTCCGTCGGCGGCGGTAGGGATATATGAGTAGACTCAGTCTTGAGTCAACTCGGCAGCCGCGGATCCCCGCACCGCCGACCGCCACCACTCGACCGAGGAGAGACCGTGCGAGCGTTCGTGTTCGACACGTACCAGCAGCCCGTCCACGAGGCGCAGGTGTCGGAGCCCGGCGTCGGCGACCACGACGTGCTCGTCCGCGTGACCGCGGCGGGCGTCAACCAGCTCGACGAGAAGATCCGGGAGGGCGAGTTCAAGGCGATCCTGCCGGCCAAGACCCCCCTGACGCTCGGGCACGACGTCGCCGGCACCGTCATCCGCGTCGGCGCCGGCGTGACCGGGTTCCGGCCGGGCGACCAGGTGTTCGCCCGGCCGCGGGACGGCCGGATCGGGACGTTCGCCGAGCGCATCGCGATCGACGAGGCGGACCTCGCCCACGCGCCCGCGCGGCTCAGCCCCGTCGAGGCGGCGTCCCTGCCGCTGGTGGCGTTGACCGCGTGGCAGGCGCTCGTGGTCAGGGGGAACGTGCAGCCCGGGCAGAAGGTCCTCGTCCACGCCGGCGCCGGGGGCGTCGGGTCGATCGCGATCCAGCTCGCCAAGCACCTGGGCGCCCACGTGGCGACCACCGCCTCCGCCAAGAACGCCGACTTCGTCCGCGACCTCGGGGCGGACGTCGTCGTCGACTACCGCTCCCAGGACTTCGAGGCCGAGCTCTCCGGCTACGACCTGGTCCTCGACAGCCTCGGCGGCGACAACCTCGCCGGGTCGCTCCGCGTCCTGCGCCCGGGCGGGAAGGTCATCGGGATCGCCGGGCCGCCCGACCCGGCCTACGCGAGGGAGAAGGGGCTGAACCCGGTGCTGCGGCTGGCGATCGCGGCGCTGAGCCGCAAGGTCCGCCGGCAGGCCACGAAGCTGGGCGTGACCTACGAGTTCCTGTGGATGCACGCCAGCGGCGAGCAGCTCCGGCAGATCGCCGCGCTCGTCGACGACGGCGTCCTGCGCCCCGTGGTCGGGAAGACCCTCCCGTTCGACCAGACCCCGCAGGCCCTCGACGCCCTGGGCGCGGGCGGCCTCCGCGGCAAGGTCGTGGTCACCGGCCCCTGATCCTCCGCCGGGCCGCAGCGGCCACCAGCAGAACGGTTCGACGACCGATCGAAGGAGCCACCATCGTGAGCAGCACCGACGACACCGACAGCACCGAGGCACCGATCACCTCGTACGCGCACGCCCCGACCAGGTCGGTCACCGCGGGCGGCGTCACGTTCGCCTACCGCGAGCTCGGCCCGGACGACGGGATCCCCGTCGTGTTCTTCGTGCACCTGGCCGCGACCCTCGACAACTGGGACCCGCGCCTCGTGGACGCCGTCGCGCAGACCCGTCGGGTGATCACGTTCGACCAGCGCGGCGTCGGCGCCTCGTCCGGCACCGTCCCCGGCACCATCGAGGAGGCGGCCGACGACGCCTACGCGTTCGTCACGGCGCTCGGCCTCGACACGATCGACGTCTTCGCGTTCTCGATGGGCGGGATGATCGCGCAGGACCTGATCGTCAAGCACCCCGACCTGGTCCGCAGGCTCGTCCTCACCGGCACGGGGCCCCGCGGCGGGAGGAACATCGACAAGGTCGTGGGCGTGACCTACTGGGACGTCCTCCGCGCGACCCTCACCCGGTCGGACCCGAAGGAGTTCCTGTTCTTCCCCCGCGACAAGGACGGCAAGCGGGCGGGGAAGGCGTTCGTCGCGCGGCTCCAGGAGCGCACCGTCGACCGCGACAAGGACATCAGCCTCACGGCGTTCCGCACCCAGCTGAAGGCCATCCAGCGGTACGGGCGCTCCGCCCCGTCGGACCTGTCGGTGATCACCCAGCCCACCCTGATCGCCAACGGCGACCACGACCGCATGGTGCCCTCGATCCTCTCGGCCGACCTGCACCAGCGGATCAAGGGATCCGAGCTGATCATCTACCCGAACTCCGGGCACGGCGGCATCTTCCAGAACTGGGAGACCTTCGCCCCCGTCGCCGCGAGGTTCCTCGCCCCGTGACCGCCCCGGGTCAGCGAGGGAGGATCGCGGCCACCTGCGTGCGGATGCTCTCGAGGAGCTCTGGGATGCTCGCGCCCGCGTTCGGGCTGGCGCCCAGCTCCACGAACAGGATGGCCGAGACGACGTGGGCCAACGTCGCCGCCTGCGCGGCGGGCACCTGCGCCCGGCTCGTCAGAAGATCGGCGACGGCCTCCTCCGTCCGGGCGACGATGGCCAGCGCCTCGGCGTGGTGCGGTTCGCTCGGGTCGCCGAAGACCATCTCCCGCAGGTAGGTGCGGCCGTTGTCGACCTGGACGCGGTTGCACTCCGCGATCTGCTCCACCAGGGCCATCACCCCGTCCAGCACCGTCGGTGCGTCCGCGGCCGCGGCGCGGCCACGCTCGAGCGCCGCGGAGTAGTGCGCGTTCTGCACCAGGAGCAGCAGCTCGCCCTTGGTCTTCGCGTACAGGAACAGGGTGCCGGTGCCGATGTCCGCCGCGTCCGCGATCTGCTGGGTGGTGACGTCGTCGACCCCGCGCTCGGCGAACAGCTCGCTCGCGGCCGCGGTGATGCGCTCGAGCTTGGCCTGCTTGTTCCGCTCGCGTCGCCCGAGCGGTTGGGGCGCCACCGGCATCGGTCCTCCCGGGAATAGTCTCTGACTCGCCTCAGTTTTGAGTGTAGTCACTGTCGCGTGGGCTCGGATACGGCCCTGGTCATCCTCCCACCCCGGTGCCGGACCACCACGGTCTTGCGCCGCAGGCAGTGACGACCCGCTCGACGACAAGGAACCGCACGGATGACCTCCCCCTCTCTCTGGCAGCCGCTCGCCCTCGGCCAGCTGGAGCTGCCGCACCGGCTCGCGCTCGCCCCCATGACCCGCAACCGCGCCCACCCCGACGGCACCCCCGGGGAGCTCGCCGCGGAGTACTACGGCCAGCGGGCCTCCCTGGGTCTGCTGATCACCGAGGGCACGCAGCCGTCGGAGGACGGGCAGGGGTACGTCAACACCCCGGGCATCTACACGCCCGAGCACGTCGACGGGTGGCGGAGGGTCGCCGACGCCGTGCACGCGGGCGGTGGCCACCTGTTCGTCCAGCTCATGCACGTCGGCCGGATCTCCCACCCGGACAACACCCCGCACCACCGGCAGCCGGTCGCGCCGTCGCCGATCTCCGCCGACCAGGACATCTACACGCCCACCGGCCCCCAGAAGACGCCCGTGCCGCGGGAGCTCAGCGGCGAGGAGATCCAGGACGTGATCGGCGAGTTCCGGCACGCGGCGGCCTCGGCCGTCGCCGCGGGGGCGGACGGGGTGGAGATCCACGCCGCCAACGGGTACCTGCTGCACCAGTTCCTCGCCCCGAACGCCAACCAGCGCACCGACCCCTACGGCGGGTCGGTCGAGAACCGGGCGCGGTTCGTCATCGAGGTCGCGCGCGCCGTGGCCGACGAGATCGGCGCGGACCGCACCGGCATCCGCATCTCCCCCGCGTTCCCGCTCGGCGGTCTCGACGAGGGCGACGCCGAGGCCGTGCGTGCCCAGTACCGCTACCTCGTCGGCGAGCTCGCCCCGCTGAACCTCGGCTACCTGCACGTGCACCACCTCGGCGACGACGAGCTTCTGCGGTCCTTCCGGGACGTGTGGCCGACCGCGGTCCTCGTCGTCCGGTACGGGCGCGAGCGCGACGGCATCGGGGCGGACATCGACGCCGGGCTCGCCGACGTCGAGCCGCTCGGCCGGTTCGCCCTCGCCAACCCGGACGTCGTCGAGCGGCTCCAGCAGGACGCGCCGTTCAACGAGGTCGACCCGGCCACCCTCTACACCGGCGGCGCCACCGGGTACACCGACTACCCGGTCCTCACCCACGCCTGACCCCCAGGCCCGCAACCACCGACCCCCTCAGAGAACAGGAACCACCATGACCTCGCTCCACGGCGCCGTCGTCCTCGTCACCGGCGCGAACGGCGGCATCGGCACCCACTTCGTCCGCGAGGCGCTCGCCCGCGGCGCCGCAAAGGTGTACGCCACCGCCCGGACCCCCCGCGACTGGGACGACGAGCGCGTCGTGCCGCTCACCCTGGACGTCACCGACCCGGCCTCCGTCCGGGCGGCCGTCGAGGCCGCCCCCGACGTGACGGTGCTGATCAACAACGCCGGCGCGAGCGTGTCCAGCATGGGCATCCTCACGCACACCGACGAGGAGATCCGCCGGAACGTGGAGACCAACTTCCTCGGCCCGCTGTTCCTCGCCCGCGCCTACGCGCCGCTCCTGTCCGCCCGGGGCGGGAACGCGGCGATCATCGACATCCACTCGGCCCTCGCCTGGTACGCCGTCGGCGGGATCTACTCGGCCACGAAGGCCGCGCTGTGGTCCGCGACCAACTCCCTGCGGCTCGAGCTCCAGCCCGCCGGTGTCCAGGTGGTCGGGGTGCACGTCGGGTGGGTCGACACCGCCATGGCGGCCGCCACCACCGACCCGAAGCTCGACCCCGCCGTGCTCGTCTCGACGGTGCTCGACGCGACCGAGGCCGGCAAGCTGGAGGTCCTGGCGGACGAGACCTCCGTCCAGGCCAAGGCCGGCCTCTCGGCCCCGCTCGAGGCCGTCTACCCGCAGCTGGCCGCGACGCGCTAAGGACGGTGCGGGCGCGGCGCCCCGCCGTCGTCGAGCGGGAACCGCGCCCGCACCACCCACGCGCCGCCGTCCGGCCCGGCGGCGAGGTCGCCACGCAGCAGGCGGACGCGCTCCGCCATGCCGCGCAGGCCACGCCCGCCGATCGAGTCCGGCGATTGAGCCTGTCGAGATCCGGCGAGCGGGGTTTCGACAGGCTCCACCAGCGGATTCGCCACCTCGACGTCGAGGGCACCGTCGGCGACGGACACCCGCACCGTCACCGGCCGGCTCGGGGCGTGCCGGACGGCGTTGGTCAGCGCCTCCTGCACCACGCGGTACGCCTCGTGCGACGTCGCGCGCGGCAGCGCGCCCGTCGCCCCGTCGCCGAGCTCGAGGCCGACGTCGGTCCCGGCGCGGCGGGCGTCGTCGACGAGCGCGGGCAGGTCGTCCAGCGAGCGCGCGGGCGCGCGGGTCGCGGCAGCCGGTGCGTCGTCGCCCGCGCGCAGCAGGCCCAGCACGTGGTCGAGATCCGCCATCGCGGACCGGCCCGCCTCCTCGATGGCGGCGAGCGACCGCCGCGCCGCGTCCGGGTCGGCCTCGACCTGCCGGGCCGCGGCCGCCGCCTGGAGGGTCGTCACGGTCAGGGCGTGCCCCACGGAGTCGTGCAGCTCGCGCGCGAGGCGCCCGCGCTCGGCGAGCCGGTCCGCCCGCGCCTCGAGCTCGGCGACGCGTGCCGTCTGGTCCGGGCCGAGCAGCGGCTCGGCCGACTGTCGCAGCAGCCGCCGCGCCAGCGCCGTGCCGTACGGCAGCGCGAGCAGCTGGAGCACCGCCAGGGCCACCCACCAGGCGGGGTGCTGCGAGAGCGCCGGGGAGACGTCCACGAGGAACGCCCGGTCGACGCCGAAGGCGGACAGCACGAGCTGCGTCGCCAGCGGCACCGCGACCAGCAGCCCCAGCGTGACCAGCGCGCCCAGCACGAGATGCAGCGCGAACCACGCGGCCCCGCGCCACCGCGTCGCGACGGTGGGCGACCCGACCGGGTCGGGGAGGGTGCGCGCGTCGACGTCGAGGAACGTGCGCACGGCGGCGACCTCCAGCGCCCGCACGGGGGCGAGGAACGGCGGCGAGCCCACGATCACCGCGGTGACCAGGGCCAGCACCCCGACGGCGACCCGCGGCGTCGCCGGGTCGGCGAACATCTGCACGAATCCCGCGGCGAGCGCGACGTACGCACCCGCCAGCACGCCGCCGATGACGAGGTACACGCCGGCCCGCACCGTGGACGCGCTGGTCAGCGGCGTCAGCGCCCAGCGCAGCGTGCGCCGCCCTCCGCCCGCCGTCGTCCGCGCCGTCATGCCCGCCAGTCTTCCCGGCGACGCGGCCGTGCGCCTCCCCCGCCCGGGGGAACCCGCAGCTATGGCTTGCGGGCGCTGACGATCATGTGGGTGCCGAGGAACCGGCGGCGCCAGGTGACGTCGTCGAACCCGAGCCGCCAGAGGATCGAGGCGACCTGCTCGGGCGACATGAACCCCAGGGTCGTCTCCTCGAGGTACGTGTACGACTCCTTGTCGCGCGCGACGAGCTGCCCGAGCAGCGGGACGACGACCTTCACGCCCAGCGTCACGGGCACGCGCAGCAGCCCGCGCGGCGGGCAGGTCTCGAGCAGCGCGAGGCGGCCGCCGGGCTTGAGCACCCGCAGCTGTTCGGCCAGCACACGCTCGGCGTTCTCCACGTTGCGCAGCAGGTAGCCGTGCGTGACGGCGTCGAAGGAGGCGTCGTCGTAGGGCAGGGCGTTCGCGTCGGCGAACTGCCAGGTCACGGCGTCGGCGCCGGGCTTGGCGCGCGCGCCCTCCAGCATCCCCTCGGAGAAGTCGACGCCGTGGATCGTCGCGCCGGGGTACCGGCGGGCCGCCTCGAGGGCGATGACGCCGGTGCCGGTGGCGATGTCGAGCAGCGACCCGCCGTCGGGCAGCTGGGCCCGGCGCGCGACGTCGCGGCACCAGGCGGCGTGGCGCCCCAGCGTCATGAGGCGGTTCATCCGGTCGTAGTAGCCGGGGACCGTGTCGAAGAGGCGCTGCACCTCCTCGCCGTGCGGCGAGGGCTGGGTCACGCGGCGAGCTCCTGGCCGCTCATCTTGTGGATGGACGACATGACGTGGTCGGTCAGCTCCCGGCGCACCTGGGCCGGGCGGGCCCCGGCGGTGAGCTGCCGCGACGGGTCGATCGGGGCGCCGAAGTGCACCTGGATGCCACGGGTCGGGCGCGGGAGCCGCTTGCCGACGGGCTGCACCTTGTCGGTGCCGCGCAGGGCCACCGGGACGACGGGCGCGGAGCCCGCGAGGGCCAGCCAGGCGACGCCGGTGTGCCCCTGGTGCAGCTTGCCGTCGCGGGAGCGCGTGCCCTCGGGGTAGATGCCGAAGGCGCCGCCGCGCTTGAGCACGACGAGCGCGTCGTCGAGCGACCGCTGGCCGGCGCGCGGGTCCTCGCGGTCCACGGGGATGTGGCCCATCGTGGTGAAGAACCAGCGCGAGACCCGGCCCTTGAGGCCGCGGCCCGTCCAGTACTCCGCCTTAGCGATGAAGGTGACGTGCCGGGGCACGACGAGCGGGATGATGATCGAGTCGATGAACGACAGGTGGTTGCTCGCCAGGATCACCGGGCCGCGCCGCGGGATGTTGTGCAGCCCGGTCACCTGGGGGCGCAGCAGCACGTACACCAGGAGCGACAGGACGAGGCGCAGGAACCGATAGGTCACCGCACCATTGTGCCCCCTGCTCCGCCCGGCCTCGCCGAGGCGGCGTGTCACGCCACGGTGACGAGGTAGTCCTCGGCGTCGTCGTCCCAGGCCAGCCCCACCGCGCCCGAGGCGGCGGCGCCCTTCACGAACTGCAGGAAGCCGCGGTAGCCGAGCGCCTTCTCCGAGAAGTCGGGGCGGCGCTTGCGCACCTCGTTCTTCAGCCCCGACAGGGCGGCGGTACCGCCCGCGCCCTGCACGGCCGTGCGCAGCAGGCCGAACGCGCCCTCGGTGTCCTCCTGCTCGGGCAGCGCCACCTCCGGGTCGCCGGTCGACGGCCCGGGCGACAGGACCACGAAGCCGCGGTCGGCGAGGAACCGCAGGAACTCGCCGAACGTGCGGAAGCCGTAGTCCGACTCGCTGAACGTGGGGTCCTTGCGCACCATGGTGCGCTTGAGCATCGACGCCGTGACCGAGCCGCTGGTCGAGGCCTGCAGGTCGGCGAGCGTCTGCGCCACCCGGACCTCCATCGTCGCGTCCTCGCCCGCGGAGGCGGCCGCGTCGTCGTGCTCGAGGTCGGTCTCGACCACGGCCTCCACGGCGGGCTCGGCCGCGGGCTCGACGGCGACCTCCTCGGCGGGCGCCTTCTTGCGGCGGCGGGAGCTCGTCGTGGCGGACGCCGCGGGCACGGCCTCCTCCGCAGGGGCGGTCTCGGTCGCCCCGGTCGTCTCGGCCGGGGCCTCGGCGGGGGCGGGCGTCTTGGCGCGGCCGCCGCGGCCGCCGCCGGAGCGGCCCGTGCCGCGGGTGCCGCCGCGCCCGGACCGCTTGGGGGCGGGCGCCTCGGACTCGTCGGGCACGTCGACGCCCTCGAGCCGGTCGTAGAAGAGGAACTCGTCGCAGGCGGGCGGCAGCAGGCGCGACGTGGAGTTCTCGACGCCGACGCCGATGACGCGCTTGTCGAGCTCGCGCAGCTTGTGCACCAGCGGGGAGAAGTCGGAGTCGCCCGTGCACATGACGAACGTGGTGATGTACTCGCGCTCGAACGCCATCTCGATGGCGTCGACGACCATCTTGATGTCGGCGGCGTTCTTGCGGGACGCGCCCATGCGCTGCGTCATCTCGATGAGCTCGACCTGGTGCCGGGTCAGCATCCGCCGGTCCTCGTCGAAGTACGACCAGTCCGCGTACGCGCGCCGCACCACCACCCGGCCGCGGACGGCGAGCGCGTCCGCGATGGGCTTGAAGTCGAACTGCATGCCGCCCAGGTGGTCGCGGGCGCCGAGCGCCAGGTTCTCGTAGTCGAGGAAGACGGCGAGGCGCTCTTCGGTGTCCATGCTCGTCACCCTACGGCGCGGCGACACGCCCGCGCGCCCGCTGCCCCAGGGCCCGGTCCACCCAGAACAGCCCGTAGGCCACCACCTCGAGCGCGACGGTGATGCCGACGAGGTTCACGGCGACGGCCCCCCAGCCGAGGGCGTCCACGTCCATGAACGGGTAGGGGTACATGCCGCCGCCCGAGAGCGGCCCGCCCACCTCGGCCCGCACGAACGCGAACACGAGGTAGGCGTACGGCACGAGCGCCCAGCACAGCGGGTCGTAGGCGCGGAACGTGCCCTTGGGCCCGAAGAGCAGGTAGTCGCCGATCGCGAGCAGCGGCACGACCACGTGGACCAGCAGGTTGGTGAGCTCGAGGACGGCGCCCGCGCCGTCGCCCATCGTGAACGAGAGCGGGGCCAGCAGCACGCAGTACACGAGCATCGTGGTGAGGATCGCCATCGTCACGTACCCGGTGCCGCGCGCGGAGACCGTCGACGCGCCGCGCGGGCCGTCCCGGCGCAGGTCGACGGCGGTGCGCACCGTCTGCGCGACGGCCCACACCAGCACGAGGGCGTTGCTCAGCACCGTGAAGTAGGCGAAGGCGCCCGGCGCCCACGACCCGGTGAGCAGGCCGCAGACCCGTCCCAGCGCCAGCACCGTGACCAGGGTCCACGCGATCCGGTACGCGAGCGCGGCGCGGCGGGAGGCGATCAGCACGTCCCGCAGCCTAGCCAGCGGGGACGACGGCGCGATTCCTCACCCCCTATCCTGTGTCGGGTCCCGACGACGCGACGCCTTGGAGGCTCACCTTGTCAGCAGAATCCGGAGCCGCCACGGCGACGGACGAGATCGTCCCCGACCCCGCGCTCCCCCCGACGGCCGTCCCGGCCGAGGACCTCAAGCCCCGCTGGACGCCGGCGAAGATCGCCCTCTGGGTGGCGATCGCCCTGCTCGGCGGCATCGCGTGGGTGATGATCGCGCTGGTGCGCGGCGAGACGATCAACGCCATCTGGTTCGTCTTCGCCTCGGTGTGCACGTACCTCATCGGGTACCGCTTCTACTCGAAGGTGATCGAGCGGTACATCACGCGCCCCGACGACCGTCGCGCCACCCCCGCCGAGACCCGCGAGGACGGCAAGGACTTCGTCCCCACCGACCGCCGCGTGCTGTTCGGCCACCACTTCGCCGCCATCGCGGGCGCCGGCCCGCTGGTGGGCCCGGTGCTCGCCGCGCAGATGGGCTACCTGCCGGGCACCATCTGGATCATCGTGGGCGTGGTGCTCGCGGGCGCCGTGCAGGACTACACGGTGCTGTTCTTCTCCATGCGCCGCGGCGGCCGCACCATCGGCCAGATGGCGCGCGAGGAGCTGGGCCGCATCGGCGGCGTCGCCGCGATCGTCGCGTCCCTGCTGATCATGATCATCATCGTGGCGATCCTCGCCCTCGTGGTCGTCAACGCCCTCGGGGAGAGCCCGTGGGGCGTGTTCAGCGTCTCCATGACCGTGCCGATCGCCCTGTTCATGGGCGTCTACCTGCGCTACCTGCGCCCGGGCAAGATCACCGAGGTCTCCCTCATCGGCTTCGTGCTGCTGCTCGCCGCGATCATCGGCGGCGGCATGGTGGCCGACACCGCCTGGGGCGCCGAGTTCTTCCACCTCGACCGCACCACCATCGCCGTCGGCGTCATCGTCTACGGCTTCGTGGCCGCGATCCTGCCCGTCTGGCTGCTGCTCGCCCCGCGCGACTACCTGTCCACCTTCATGAAGGTGGGCGTCATCCTGGTGCTCGCCGGCGCCGTCGTCATCGTGCGCCCCGAGATCTCCGTCCCGGCGATCAGCGAGTTCGCGAGCTCCGAGACCGGCCCGGTCGTGGCCGGCAACCTGTGGCCGTTCCTCTTCGTCACCATCGCGTGCGGTGCCCTGTCCGGGTTCCACGCGCTCATCTCATCGGGCACGACGCCGAAGCTCGTCGAGAAGGAGCGCCAGACGCGCTTCATCGGGTACGGCGGCATGCTCATGGAGTCGTTCGTCGCGATCATGGCGCTGGTCGCCGCGATCTCGATCGACCGCGGCGTGTACTTCGCGATGAACTCCTCGGCGGCCGCCACCGGCGGCACCATCGAGGGCGCGGTCGCGTTCGTGAACTCGCTCGGCCTCGCGGGCGTGAACCTCACGCCCGACACGCTGAGCACCCTGGCCAGCCAGGTGGGCGAGCCGTCGATCGTGTCCCGCACCGGCGGCGCCCCGACGCTCGCGCTCGGGCTGGCGCACATCATGCACCAGCTGGTGGGCGGCACCGCGATGATGGGCTTCTGGTACCACTTCGCGATCATGTTCGAGGCGCTCTTCATCCTCACCGCCGTCGACGCCGGCACGCGCGTGGCCCGCTTCATGCTGCAGGACACCATCGGCAACGTGGCCCCGAGGTTCAAGGACGTGAGCTGGCGGCCCGGGGTGTGGATCTGCACCGCGATCATGGTCGCGGGCTGGGGCACGATCCTCTACCTCGGCGTCACCGACCCGCTCGGCGGCATCAACACGTTCTTCCCGCTGTTCGGCATCGCGAACCAGCTGCTCGCGGCGATCGCGCTGGCCGTCGTGCTCGCCATCGTGGCGAAGCGGGGCCGCGCGTACTGGGCGTGGCTGTGGATCGTGGCCGTGCCGCTGGCGTTCACCGCCCTGATCACCATCTGGGCGTCGTTCGAGAAGATCTTCTCCGACGTGCCCGCGGTGGGGTACTGGGCGCAGCACCGGGCGTTCAAGGACGCGCTCGCCGCCGGCGAGACGTCGTTCGGGACGGCGCCCGACGTCGCCGCGATGGAGGCCGTGGTCCGCAACACCTTCGTCCAGGGCACCCTGTCGATCGTGTTCGTGGTGCTGTCGATCGTCGTGATCCTCGCGTCGCTGGTCGTGACGATCAAGGCGTTCCGCACCGGCGGCGGGGAGAACCACGAGGACCCGCCCGTCGTGTCGCGGCGGTTCGCGCCGGCCGGCCTGTTCGCCTCCGGCACCGAGAAGCAGATCGAGAAGCGGTGGGCCGACGCCGGCCTGCGGGAGTCCAGCGGTGCCGGGCACCACTGACGCCCGCGCCGGCAGCGTGCACGACGTCGCCCGGGCGCTGGCCCGGGCGACGTCGACCGCGGCGCGGAACCTGCGCTGGTACGTGCGGCAGGTGATGGGGGACGACGCCTACCGCACGTACGTCGCGCACGAGCGGTCCGCCCACCCGGACCGCGAGCCGATGGGCGAGCGCGAGTTCTGGCGCGAGCACTACGCCGAGCAGGACCGCAACCCCGGCTCCCGCTGCTGCTGACCGGGCGGGCACGACCCCGGCCGCTGCGCCAGGATGGCCGCGTGCGCGCGATCGTGTTCGAGTCCCACGGCGGCCCCGAGGTGCTGCACCTCGCCGACGTCCCCGACCCCCAGGCCGGGCCCGGTCAGGTGCGCGTGCGCGTCGAGGCCGCCGCCGTCAACGGCTGGGACGTGAAGTCCCGCGCGGGCGCCACCGGGGCGCCGGCGCCGGCGCGGCCGGTCGTGCCGGGGCTGGAGGTGGCGGGGGTCGTCGACCAGGTCGGCCTACCGGTCGAGGGCGGCACGACCGACGTCTCCCCCGGCGACCGCGTCGTCGGCTTCGCCGTCGGCGGCGGGTACGCGGAGCTCGCGCTGACGAAGGTGTTCGCGCGCGTGCCCGACGGCCTCGCCGCGACGGACGCCGTCACCCTGCCCGTCGCCGCGGAGGCCGCGACCCGCGTGCTGCGCCGGCTCGGCGTCCGGCCCGGCGAGATGCTGCTCGTGCACGGCGCGTCGGGGGCGGTGGGCGCGCTGGCCACCCAGCTCGCGGTGCGCCGCGGCGCCCGCGTGATCGGCACCGCGTCGCCGCGGGACCAGGAGCGGGTCGCCGCCCTCGGCGCGACGCCGACCCCTTACGGCGCCGGCCTGGTCGAGCGGGTGCGCGCCCTCGCCCCGGACGGCGTGGACGCCGTCCTCGACGCCTCCGGCGCGGGCGTCCTGCCCGACTCGATCGCCCTGCGCGGGGGCACCGACCGCATCGTCACCATCGCCGACGACGCCGCCGCGGACCTCGGCGTCGAGTTCAGCTCCCGGTCCGAGCGCGACGCCGGCGAGCTCGCGGAGGCCGTCGCCGCCCTCGCCCGCGGCGCCCTCGTGACCGCCGTCGGCGCGGTGCTGCCGCTGGCCGACGCGGCCCGCGCGCACGCGCTCGTCGAGTCCGGGCATCCCGGCGGCAAGGTCGTGCTGGTGCCCTGAGCAGGGCGTTCCCGCCCGCCCGGCCTCGGCGGCCGTCTCAGCAGGCGGTCTCATCCTCGACCGCATCGCGGATGCTGCGTACGATCGCGTGACAAGCCATCCAGAGCGGCCGAGAGTCCTGGCTCGACGACGCCGCAGCAACCCGTTCTCCGACGGAAGCCTCCCGAGGACGAAGGTGCTCACGCCAGGATCGATGGAGTGACGCATGGTCGCAGAGGCATCCCCTTCGCCCAACCCGGCAGCTCATCCGGCAGCCCAGCCGGCGCTGCCGGCACGCCCGACGGTCTCGTTCGAGCTCATGCCGCCGCGCCGGCCGGACGCCGCCCCCAAGTTCTGGGAGACGGCGCGCCGGCTCGTGGCCGCGCGCCCGGACTTCGTGTCCGTGACGTACGGGGCGGGCGGCGGTGACCGGGCGACCGCACGCCAGGTCGTGTCCACCCTGCTCGAGGGCACGCCCGTGCTGCCCGTGGCCCACCTGACCTGCGTCGGCGCGCACCGCGAGGACGTCTCCGCCGTCATCGACGACTTCCTCGACGCCGGCACCCGGGCGTTCCTCGCCCTGCGCGGGGACCCGCCGAAGGACCAGCCGGACTGGGAGCCTCCCGCCGACGGCGTCGCGTCCTCGATCGAGCTCGTGCACCTGCTGCGCGAGGTCGAGGCCCGGCGCTGCGCGACCGACCCCGGCGCCGCGCTGCGCGGGGCCGCCCGCCCGATGACGATCGCCGTCGCGACGTTCGTCGACGGCAACGTGCAGGCCGGCACCACCCGGGCCCAGGAGGTCCGGCGCCTCAAGGAGAAGCAGGAGGCGGGGGCGAGCTTCGCCATCACGCAGCTGTTCTACGAGGCCGACTCCTACACCGACTTCGTCGCCGAGGCCCGCGCGGCCGGGGTGACGATCCCGATCCTCGCCGGGCAGCTGCCCACGACCGAGCCGCGCCGGCTCCGTCGCGTCGAGGAGCTCACCGGCGTCCGCGCGCCCCGGCACCTGCTGGACGCGCTCGACGCCCAGCCGGACCCGGAGGCCCAGCACGCCTACGGGACCGCGCGCGCCGTGGAGCTCGCCCAGCGCGTGCTCGACGCGGGCGCCCCCGGCATCCACGTGTACACGTTCAACAAGTACCGTCCCGCTCTGGACCTGCTCGAGGGTGTCCACCTCGGCGGACCGGCGCCCTCCGACGCCTCGTCGGACGGCGCGGACCTGGCCAGAAGGCCGTGGGTACCGAGCATCCCGACCCAGGCTCCCGTCGTCTGACGGGCGCCCGACCTCTGGAGTGCTCATGTCCACCAGTTCCCCCGCCTTCCCGGGCGGCACCGTCCTCGGCTACCCGCGCATCGGGCGCCGCCGCGAGCTCAAGAAGGCCGTCGAGTCGTTCTGGGCCGGCCGCACCGACGCCGTCGACCTGGAGGTCACGGCCGGCGCGCTGCGCCGCGAGACCGCCCGCCGCCTCGTCGAGCTCGGGCTGAACCCCGACGACGGCTCCGTGCCCGGGTCGTTCTCCTACTACGACCAGGTGCTCGACGTCGTCGCGCTGCTGGGCGCCGTCCCCGAGCGGTTCCGCGACCTGCTCGACGACGAGGACGGCTCGCTCGAGCTGGACGGCTACTTCACCGTGGCCCGCGGCCGCGGCGAGGACGCCCCGCTCGAGATGACCAAGTGGTTCGACACCAACTACCACTACCTCGTGCCGGAGATCAGCGAGACGACGCCGGTCTCGTTCGCCGACCACCGCATCGTGCGCGAGTACGCCGAGGCCAAGGAGGCCGGCGTCACGACCCGCCCGGTGCTCGTCGGCCCGGTCACCTTCCTCGCGCTGTCGAAGGCGGCCGACGAGGCGGGCGACGGGTTCCACCCCCTCGACCGGCTCGACGACGTCGTCGCCGCGTACGCGGACCTGCTGCGCGCGCTGGCCGCCGTCGGCGTGCCGTGGGTGCAGCTCGACGAGCCCGCCCTCGTCACCGACTCCCTCGACGTGCCCGCCGAGCGGCTGCACGCGGCGATCGCCTCGGCGTACCGCACGCTGGCGACCGACCTCGCGACGGCCACCGACGACACTGCCTCTGAGGACACCGCGGGCGAGCGGCCCGCCATCCTCGTCGCCGCGCCGTTCGGCGGCCTCGGCGACGACGGCCTCGCCGTGCTCGCGGGCACCGACGTCGACGCTGTCGCGATCGATCTGGTCAAGGGCGCCGCTCCTGGCGGGCCGGTGCCCGGGCTCGAGGACAAGACCCTCGTGGCCGGCGTGATCGACGGGCACAACGTCTGGCGGGCCGACCTGGCCGCGAAGCTGGACGTCGTCGAGTCGCTGCGCGGCCTCGGCGCCGGGGCCCTCGCGGTCGGCACGTCGACGTCGCTGCTGCACGTGCCGCACGACGTCGAGGACGAGGTCTTCGGTGGCGGTCCGGGCACCACCCTCGACCCGCGCCTGCGCGACTGGCTGGCGTTCGCCGACCAGAAGGTCGGCGAGGTCGCGACCCTGGCCCGCGGGCTGGCCGGCGGCCGCGACGCCGTCGCCGACGCGCTCGCCGCGTCGTCCGCGGCCGTGGCCTCGCGCGCGACGGCGGCCGGCGTCGTCGTGCCCGCGGTGCGCGAGCGCGCGGCCGCACTGACCGACGCCGACTTCGCCCGCGGCCCGTACGCGGAGCGCGCCGCCGCCCAGGCCGCGCGCCTGGACCTGCCGCCGCTGCCGACGACGACGATCGGGTCGTTCCCGCAGACGCCCGAGATCCGCAAGGCGCGCGCCGCGTGGACCAAGGGCGAGCTGTCGGACGCCGACTACTCCGCCGCGATGCGGGCCGAGATCGCGCGCGTCGTGGCGCTGCAGGAGGAGCTGGGCCTCGACGTGCTGGTGCACGGCGAGCCGGAGCGCAACGACATGGTGCAGTACTTCGCCGAGCACCTCGACGGCTTCGCGGTGACGGCGAACGGCTGGGTGCAGTCGTACGGCTCGCGCTGCGTGCGCCCGCCGATCCTGTGGGGGGACGTGCAGCGGCCGGCGCCGATCACGGTCGAGTGGTCCGCGTACACGGCGTCGCTCACCGACAAGCCGGTCAAGGGCATGCTCACGGGCCCGGTGACGATCCTCGCGTGGTCGTTCGTGCGCGACGACCAGCCGCTCGGCGACACCGCGAACCAGGTCGGCCTCGCGCTGCGCGACGAGATCGCGGACCTCGAGGCCGCGGGCATCCCCGTCGTGCAGGTGGACGAGCCCGCGCTGCGCGAGCTGCTGCCGCTGCGGCGCGCGGACCAGCCCGCGTACCTCGACTGGTCCGTCGGGTCGTTCCGGCTCGCGACGTCCGGCGTCGAGCCCGCCACCCAGGTCCACACGCACCTGTGCTACTCGGAGTTCGGCGAGGTGATCGGCGCGATCGACGGCCTGGACGCCGACGTGACGTCGGTCGAGGCGGCCCGCTCGCGCATGGAGATCGTGCCGGAGCTCGCCGACGCCGGCTACTCCCGCGGCATCGGGCCGGGCGTGTACGACATCCACTCCCCGCGTGTGCCGTCGTCGGACGAGGTCACCGAGCTGCTGACGCTCGCCGTCAAGGCGATCGACCCCGCGCTGGTGTGGGTCAACCCGGACTGCGGCCTCAAGACCCGCAAGTACGCGGAGGTGGAGCCGGCGCTGGCCCGCCTCGTCGCCGCCGCCCGCGAGGTGCGCGCCACGCTCTGACCGGCGCCGTCGCCCGGGTGACGAATTCTCGTCGACCCGGGCGACGGTCCCGTGCCACCATGGACGGGCCGGTCGTGCCCCGGAGGCACGAGCGGACCAGACTTCACGAGCGAGACCTTCCACGAGCGAGGAGTGCGCGATGCCGGGCGTCGCAGGGAGCGGGGTGGGCCACCAGGCCTGCTCGGGCAGTCCCGCCTGCCCCAGCACCGCCTCCCGCTGAGCCCGACGGATCGAGCGTTCCGACGGACCGGCAGGTGAGGCGGTGCGGGGCTTCGACCTGCCCCCGCCCGCTCACCTGAAAGCCGATTCCTCATGACCCCGCTCACCGAGCAGCAGCTCCGCGCCTCCCTCGTCAACGCCACCCGCAGCGAGCGGCAGCGCATGATCGTCCCCGACCTCGCCTCCATGACGGCGGCGGACTGGGACCGCCTCGACTACCTGGGCTGGCGCGACCGCAAGCAGCCCCTGGCCGCGTACGTCGTGATGACGCTCGACGACGCGCCCGACGCCGAGCCCGTCGGCATCCTGCTGCGCGCCACCGAGCGCACCGGCCCGCGCCGCGCCGCCATGTGCGCGTGGTGCGAGGACGTCGTCGAGACCCGCGACGTGCAGCTGTACGTCGCCCGGCGCGGCGGCGCCGCCGGCCGCAAGGGCGACACGATCGGCACGCTGATCTGCGGCGACTTCCGCTGCAGCCGCAACGTCCGACGCCGGCCCACGCTCGCCGAGGCCGGGCGGGACGACGACGGCCTCCGCGAGGCGATCGTCGAGCGCCGCGTCGCCGGGCTGCGCCAGCGCTCCCGCGCCTTCCTCGACGAGGTGCGCCGCACCGCCTGACCCGCGCCGGCCGCTGCCGAGCAGGCGTAGCGGGCTACCGGTAGAACCCCTCGCGCAGGTTGATGCCGTGCTCCAGCCATGCCTTGAGCGCGGCGAGCATGCCGGTCCAGCCCTCGCAGTTGCCGAAGGCGTACGTCGCGCCGTCGGGCGTGACGGCCCACGAGGACTCGGTGATGGTGACGAGGGTGCGGGTGTCGTCGTCGAGCGGTTCGAGCTCGAACGTCGTCGTGGTCGAGCCGGAGCCGTCGGCCGTGTGCCCGCCCTCCCACCGGATGACGATGCGGCGCGGCGGGTCGGCCGCGACGACGGTGACGGGGAAGCGGCCGGGGAAGTCGGCGAAGTCCCAGGACACGTCGGCCCCGGGCTCGAGGCGCCCGCGGGCGCCGCCGGTCGTGAAGTAGCGGGAGAGCTGTTCGGGGTCCGCGATGGCCTCGTAGACGTCACGGCAGGGGCGCGAGACGCGGCCCGAGACCGTGAAGGTGAGCTCGGAGAGTGCCTGCTTCTCGTTCATGTTGTATTTTTATCACATGAATCGCCAGGCGCCCAGGGATCCGGACGACGCGTCCGACGACGATCTCGTGTTCAAGGCCCTCGCCGCCCCCGTGCGCCGGCGCATGCTCGACGCGCTCAAGGAGTCCACCCGCACCACCGGCGAGCTCTGCGCGCTGTTCCCCGAGCTGGACCGCACCACGGTGCTGCAGCACCTGCGCGTGCTCGAGCGGGCGGAGCTCGTCACGGGCCGCAAGGTGGGGCGCGAGCGCCACCTCGCGCTCGCGCCGCTGCCCATCAAACGCCTCCACGACCGGTGGATCGGCGACTACGCCCGCGCCGCCGTCGACCTGCTCGGACGGCTCGACGACGCGTGAGCTCCGGAGCGGCGGGCCGTCAGGTGCCGGCGGGCAGCACCAACGCCGCCGAGCCGACGACGCCGACCACGGCCGCGGCGACCGTCCCGGCCTCCTCACGGACCGCGCTCCCCCGCCACCACGTCGCCGCCAGCTCGCGCATCCGCGCCTCCGCCTCGCGGCGACGCTCGCGCGGGACGCGGGGCTGGAGCCAGCCGGACCCCTCGGCGAGGGTGAGCAGCGCGGCGGTCCGGTCGCCGGGCGCCGCGCCGTCCAGCAGGACGCGGTGGACGCGACGGCGCAGGGCGGACACCGCCGGGCCGTCCACCGTGCGCCACCGCGTGCTGCGGAGCAGGCCCCAGACGGCCCGGTCCTCCCGCCGGAGCAGGCCCTGGGCGACGAGACCGTCCAGCAGGGGACGCTCGACGTGGCGGGCCAGCACGTCGACGAGCTCGGCCGCCCGCCGCGGCGACGCGGCGGCGGCGTCGAGGACGCGGTCGAGCTCGGCACGGCCCGTCGGGGCGCCGTCCAGCACCACGACCGGCCCGTCGTCCCCCGGGGCCGCGGGCAGCGCCACGCGACCGGCGATCACCAGCTCGACGAGCAGCGCGCCCGCGAGCCGGTAGGGGGCGTCGTCGAACAGCGACGGGCCGGTGCGCAGGTCGTCGTGGGCCAGGAGCAGCAGCTCTTCGGCGATGAGCACGTGGTGGGTCCTCCCGTGAAGCGCCTGGTCGTGGCCTCGCTGCCTACCAGTGCGCCGACTCTGCCACACCCGAGCGCGTCTGCGGCACCCCCCACGGGTTACCGTCCTGCAACGGCGCGGGCAGCGCGGCCTGCGGGGCGTCCTGGTACGTGACGCCGCGCAGGAACCGGCCGATCGCCGCGGTGCCCACGGACGTCGCGTCGGTGGTCGTGGCCGGCCAGGGCCCGCCGTGCTGCATCGCGGGCGTGACGGCCACGCCCGTGGGCCAGCCGTCGACGAGCACCCGCCCGGCGTGCCGGCCCAGCGTCGCCAGCAGCCCGGCGACCTCGGCCCCCTCCTCCGGCCCGCGGTGCACGGTCGCGGTGAGCTCGCCGGGGAACAGCTCGGCGACGACGGCGCCCAGGTCCGTGCCCTCGGGGTAGGTGACGAGCACGGCGAACGGCCCGAACACCTCCTCCAGCACGGTGTCGCGGTGCTCGCGGAGGGAGGCCAGGTCGGTCTCGACGAACGTCGGCGTCGCGCGCACGACGCCGTCCTCCCCCGTCCGGGCGGTCCCCTCGGCCAGGACCTCGACGCCGGGCGTGCCCAGGACGGCCGACCGCCCGGCGACGTACCCCGCGCCGACGCGGGGGTTGAGGAGCGCGTGCTCGGGCACCGCGGCGGCCGCGTCGGCCACAACCGGCCCGAGGCCGTGCCCCTCGGGGACGAGCAGGAAGCCCGGCTTGGTGCACAGCTGGCCGGCCGAGCCGCTCACCGAGCCGACCCAGCCGCGGGCGATCTCCTCACCCCGGTCGGCGAGGGCGGCCGGCCGCACGAGCACCGGGTTGAGGGAGCCGAGCTCGCCGTAGAACGGGATCGGGTCGGGGCGCGACGCCGCGGCGTCGGCGAGCAGGCGGCCCACGCGCGTGGAGCCGGTGAACGCGGCCGCCCGGACGGCGGGGTGCGCCAGCAGGTCACGACCGGCGTCGTCGCCCTCGACCAGGGCGAACGTGCCGTCGGGCAGCCCGGCGCCGGCGAGGGCCTCGGTCATGAGGTCGGCCACGCGGCGGGACAGCTCGACGTGCCCGGGGTGGGCCTTGACGACCACCGGGCAGCCGGCGGCGAGCGCGGCCGCCGTGTCGCCGCCGGGCACGGAGAACGCGAAGGGGAAGTTGCTCGCCGCGAACACGAGCACCGGGCCGACCGGCCACAGCGTGCGGCGCAGGTCGGGGCGCGGGCCGAGCACGAAGTCCGGGTCGGCGGCGTCGAGGCGCACGTCGAGGTACGCGCCGTCCTCGACGACGCGGGCGAACAGCCGCAGCTGCACGCGGGTGCGCTTCAGCTCGCCGCGCAGCCGTGCCTCGGCCAGCCGGGTCTCGGCCGCGGCCAGCGCGACCAGCTCGTCCTCGTGCGCGCCGAGGACGTCGGCGACGGCGCGGAGCGCGTCGGCGCGGGTGGACGGCGGCAGGTCGGCCAGGGTCGGGGCGGCCGCCGCAGCGGCGCGCGCCGCCTCCTCCGGCTGCGCGGGCGCCGTCGTGGTCGGGGTGCCTGTGGGGGTGGTCATCGTCTGCACCTCAGAACTGGAAGCCGGTGGGGAACGGGTCGCTCGGGTCGAGCAGGTAGGTGCCGAGCCCGGTGACCCAGGCGCGGCCGGTGATGGTGGGCAGGACGGCGGGGATCCCGGCGACCTCGGTCCGGCCGACGAGCCGGCCCACGAACCGCGAGCCGATGAACGACTCGTTGACGAAGTCCGTGTCGAGCGCGAGCTCGCCCCGGGCCCACAGCTCCGCCATCCGGGCGGACGTGCCGGTGCCGCACGGCGACCGGTCGAACCACCCGGGATGGATCGCCATCGCGTGCCGGGAGTGCTCCGCCGTGGAGCCCGGCGCGATGAACTCGACGTGGTGGCAGTGGTCCACCCCCGCGATCGTCGGGTGCGAGGGCGGCGCCGTCGTGTTGATGGCGTCCATGATCGCGAGCCCGGCGGCCAGGATGTCCTGCTGCCGGGCGCGGTCGAACGGCAGCTTCACGGCGTCGAGGTCGACCATCGCGTAGAAGTTGCCGCCGAACGCCAGCGAGTAGGGCACGGTGCCGAGGCCGGGCACGTCCACCTCGTCGTCGAGCCGCACGACGAAGCTCGGCACGTTCTCGATCGTCACCGACTCGGCGTGCCCGTCGCGCGCCTCCACCCGAGCGACGACCACCCCGGCCGGCGTGTCCAGCCGGATGGTGGTCGTCGGCTCGGTCACCGTCACCATGCCCGTCTCCACCAGCACGGTCGCGACGCCGATGGTGCCGTGCCCGCACATCGGCAGGCAGCCGGACACCTCGATGTACACGACGCCCCAGTCGCAGTCGTCGCGCGTGGACGGCTGCAGGATGGCGCCGCTCATCGCGGCGTGCCCCCGCGGCTCGTTGACGAGCAGCTTCCGCACGTCGTCGAGGTGCTCGATGAAGTGCAGCCGCTTGTCGTTCATGGTGGCGCCGGGGATCACCCCCACGCCCGAGGTGACGACCCGGGTGGGCATCCCCTCGGTGTGCGAGTCGACGGCGGTGTAGGTCCGGGACGATCGCATGGTCGGCCTCCCTGGATGACGGCCCGGCGGGGCCCGGTGGTGACGGACGTGATGTACAGGGTCAGCGGTTGGCGATGTACGCCAGCGCCTTCTCGGTGTCGCGGCGGACGGCGGCCTCCTGCTCGGGCGACAGCGGGCCGCGCGGCGGGCGCGTCTCGATGCCGAACGGGCGCCCGGCGATCTGCGTGGACAGCTTGATGGCCTGCACGAACTCGGTGCGCGAGTCCCAGCGGAACATGGCGACCACGTTCTCGTACAGGTCGCGCGCCTCGGCGATCTTGCCGGCCCGCACCAGCTCGTACAGCTCGACGGCGACCTCCGGGATCGCGTTCGGGTAGCCGGCGAACCAGCCGGTCGCGCCCATGACGAGCGACTCGAACAGCAGGTCGTCCGCGCCCGCGATGACGTCGATGTCCGCCACCTCGCGCAGCTCGGAGATGCGGCGCACGTCGCCGGAGAACTCCTTGATCGCCACGACGTTCTCGAGCTGCGCGAGCTCCGCCACGAGGTCGGGCGTGAGGTCGACCTTGGTGTCGAACGGGTTGTTGTACACCATGATCGGCAGGCCGACCTCGTTCACGCGGGTGTAGTGCTCGACGATCTCGCGCCGGTTGGCCCGGTAGATCGTCGGGGGCAGCAGCAGGACGGCGTCGGCGCCGTCCTCCGCCGCGAGCTCGGCCCAGTGCTTGGCCTGGTGCCAGCCCACGCCGTGCACGCCGGCGATGACGATGCCGCGGCCGGCGACGGCCTCGACGGCGGTCTGCACCACCTTGCGGCGCTCGTCGTCGGTGAGCGACGAGTACTCGCCGAGGGAGCCGTTGGGGCCGACGCCGCGGCAGCCCGCGCCCATCAGGTGGTCGACGTGCGCGGCGTAGCCCTCGTAGTCGACGGCGAGCCCGGCGGGAGCGGCGGGGTCGGCGGTGAACGGCAGCGTCGTGGCGACGACGACGCCGCCGAGGTCGATCTTCTGGGAGCTCATGCGGGTGGTTCCTCTCGGTTCGCGCGTCACGGGCTCGGGACGCGTGGGGGTCGGGACGGGATGGTCGGGAATGGTCGGGTCAGGTCGGGTCGGGGTCCGCCGGCAGCGCGGCGAGGTCGCCGAGCCGGACGGGCACGACGAGCGGCCGGCGGTCGGGGACGGCGGGCGGCGCCTCGGCGCCGGGCGTCGCCGCGGTCTCGGCGCCGACGAGGTCCGCGACCGTGCGGCCGCAGATCCGGGCCTGGCACGGCCCGAGGCCGGCGCGGCTGGTGAGCCGCACGGACCGCAGGTCGCTCGAGCCGGTGGCGCACGCCGCGGCACGCAGGGTGCCGGCGTCCACCTCCTCGCAGCGGCAGACGAGGGTGTCGTCGCGCAGCCACCCGGTCCAGCCGCCCCGGATGCCGTGCGCCGCCTCGAGCCGGCGGGCGAAGTCGGCCGACCGGTCGCGGCGGCGCACCGCGCGGGCCAGGCCGGCGTCGTCGACCGCCCCGGACGCCGCGTCGTGCCCGGCGACCCAGCCCTCGGCGAGCGCGGCCTCGGCGCCGCCGATGCCGGTGAGCTCGCCGGCGGCCCACACGCCGGGCGCGGTGGTGCGCTGCCGGTCGTCCACGACGACGAACCGGTCCGGCGAGATCGCGCACGCGGCGGCGACGGGGAGCTCCAGACGAGGGGTGAAGCCGTGCGAGACGCACACGGCGTCGGCCGCGACGGTGCGCTCGGTGCCCGGGACGGGCGCCCACCGCGCGTCGACCCTCGCGACGGTCACCTCCTCGACCCGGCCGTCGCCGCGGGCGGCGACCACCGCCTCGCCGAGCCGGTACGCCACGCGGTGCCGCGCGAGCGTCGCGACGTACCCGCCGAGCTCGCCCGTCTTGTGCGCGGCACCGAGCAGGCCCGCCGGCCGGGAGCCCCAGCCGCGCGCCAGGGACGCCGGCGTCGCCGCCTCGTGCACGGACAGCACTCGTGCGCCGGTGCGCAGCAGCGACGTCGCGACGGGCAGCAGGAACGGCCCCGCCCCGGCGACGACGACGCGGTCGCCGACGGCCACACGCTCGGCCTTGGCGAGGGCCTGGGCCGCGCCGGCCGTCGTGACGCCGGGCAGCTGCCAGCCGGGGAACGGAAGCGTGCGGTCGTGCGCGCCCGTGGCGAGGACGAGGGCGTCGGGGGTCAGGGTGAGGTGCTCGCGGCCGCCGGCGTCGGCGGGCCCGACCAGCACGCGTAGCCGCACGCCGTCGTCGAGCCGCTCGAGCGCCCACACCTGGGCGGACGTCAGCAGCGTGACCCGCGGGTGCCCGGCGACGACGTCGCGCAGCGCCGTGAACGTGCTCCAGCCGTGGTGGTAGCGGTGCTCGTCGGGCGCGGGCCGGACGCCGTGGCGCCAGAACTGCCCGCCCACCTGGTCGGACGCGTCGAGCAGCGTCACCTCGGCCCCGGCGCGGGCCGCGGCGCGCGCGGCGGAGAGCCCGGCCGGCCCCGCGCCGACCACCACCACGGTGCGCCGGCTCACGACGTCACCCCCGGCAGCGGGTCGTGCTGCGTCTCGACGACGTCACCGTCGGCGGCCCGCCGCAGGCAGGCCCGCACGTCGCGCGCGCCGTTGACCGTCACAAGGCAGTCGAAGCACACCCCGATGCCGCAGAACACGCCGCGCGGCGCGCCCTCGGCGCTGGTGGTGCGCCACGACCGGCGCCGGGCGGCCAGCAGCATCCCGGCGATCGTCTGCCCCTCCGTGCCCGCGAACGGCTCGCCGTCAAGCGTGATGGTCAGCGGCCGCGGTCCGGCGTCCTGCCGGTGCGTGGTCATGAGGCCTCCTCGGTGGTCTCGACGTCGCCGGCGAGCACCGCCGGCCGGTCGACGCGGAACGGCGCGGGGTCGACGGCGGGCGCCGCGCCGGTGAACAGGTCGGCGAGCAGCTCGCCGCTCACGGGTCCCAGCCCGATGCCGGCGCCCTCGTGGCCGGTCGCGACCCACAGCCCCGGGGTGCGCGGGTCAGGCCCGACGATCGGCAGGTGATCGGGCACGAAGGGGCGGAAGCCCAGGTAGGAGCGCATGACGCTGGCGTCGGCGAGGAACGGGAACAGCCGCACCGCGCGGGCGGCCATCTCCCGCAGCACCGCGACGCGCAGCCGCTCGTCGAACCCGACCTGCTCGCGGCTGGAGCCGATGAGCACCGTGCCGGCCGCGGTCGACTCGACCACGCTCGAGGTCTGCAGGGCCGCGTCGCCGGACTGGGTGGCGCCCACGTAGTCGCCGTCGTACACCTTGTGCCGCACGACGTGCGGCATGCGCGTGGTCACCAGCACCATGCCGCGGCGCGGCCGCACGGGCAACGAGACGCCGAGCCGTGCGGCGACCACGCCGGACCACGGCCCCGCGGCGAGCACGACGGCCCCCGCCGGCACGTCGCCGCCGGTGGTCCGCAGCCCTACGAGCCGGTCGCCGTCGCGCAGCGCGCCCACGACCTCCACGCCGGTGCGCACCGTGGCCCCCGCGCGCCGGGCGGAGGCGAGCAGCGCCTCGGCCGCGGCCACGGGCTGCACCTGCGCGTCCTCCGGGTACCAGACGGCGGCGGTGAGCGCCGGGTTGAGCGCGGGCTCGAGCTCGAGCGCGCTCGCGACGTCGATCTCCTGCGCGTCCACCCCGGCGCCCCGCTGCCGGGCGGCGAAGTCCCGCAGCGGCTGCGCGCCCGCGGCCGTGGTCGCGGCCACGAGGCCGCCCTTGGGGTCGTACTCGAGCGGCGGGAACCCGCGGCCGGGGCGGCCCCGCTCGCCGCCCCGCTCCTCCTCCAGCTCGTCGTCCAGCTCCTCGTCCAGCTCAGCGACGAGCGACGGCCAGCGCCGCGCCGCGTGCTGCGCGAGCACGAGCTCGGGGCCCGGCTCCTTGTCCGAGACGAGGAGGTTGCCCTCCCCGTGGGCGGTGGTGCCCGAGGCGGCGCCCCGGCGGTCGAGCACGGTCACCGCGAGACCGCGCCGGGCGAGCGCACGGGCGCACGCGGCGCCCACGATCCCCGCCCCCACGACCACGACGTCGACGGTCATGCAGCTCCTTCCGTAATATGTCACATACCAGCACAGGGTGCGGGTCGGCCACGTCGCCGAGCGCCCGCCGGGTCAGTCCTCTTCCGGGCGCCCCGCCCACCAGCCCGTGGTGTGGCCGATGTGGCGGTGCATGAGGTCGCGCGCGCCGGCGGCGTCGCCGGCCGCGAGCAGGTCGAGCAGCTCGTGGTGCTCCGCCGCCGACTGCTCCAGGCGGTCCGTGGCCACCATCTGCGACAGCCCCAGCAGGCGGGCCCGGCTGCGCAGGTCGGCGACGACGTCCACCAGCAGGGGGTTGCCCGCCAGCGTCGTGAGCCGCAGGTGGAAGGCGCGGTCGGCCTCGAGGTACGTGACCAGGTCGCCCGACCGCGCACCGGTGACGATGGCGTCGGCCTGCTCGCGGAGCGCGGGCAGCGCGCCCTGCGGGAAGCGGCCGGCCAGCTTCTCCATCGCCGGCGGCTCGAGCAGCGCCCGCACCTCGGCGATGTGGCTGAGCATCTCCGGGGACACCTCGGTGACGCGGAAGCCCTTGTTGCGGACCGCGGTGACGAAGCCGCGCTTCTCGAGGTCCAGCATCGCCTCGCGCACCGGCGTCGCCGACACGGCGAAGCGCGCGGTGAGGGACGGCACGGACACCAGCGTGCCCGGGGCGAGGTCGCCCGAGACGATCGCCGCGGTGAGGGCGCGCGACACGGTCTCGCGCAGGCTCACCGGCGCCTCGATGCGGCGAAAGGACGCGACGGCTTCCGACATGGGCACTTCCTCAAGGAGCTGTTCCGGGGGTGGTGGACATCACAGTACTGCGTGATATGTTACCGCCCACATCGGCAGGCAGGTCAAGACGACCCGCCCGGCGAGGGCACAGGGACCGCGACCCGGCACCCGGGCCCACCTGCAGGAACAGCGCGGTTTTGGGGAAGTTCCGGAACCCGGCCGACCTGACGGACGCGACGACGCGGGCGCCAGCAGCACAGGCGGACGACGACGTCACGCCGGTCGCCCCTGGGCGACGCAGGCGTCCATATGCAATGTGATATACCACCGAGGAGATTCCGTGGCCATCGCCCCGCACCTGACTCCCCCGCCGACCCGCGCGGCCGCCGTCGCCGCGGCCACCGGGCGCGTCGGCTCGCCGCTCGGCGCGGACCGCGTGCGGCTCACCGCCGGGCTGCTGCACGACTGGCAGCGGCGCAACCGCGTCGTCACCGTGCCGCACGTGGTGCGCGAGGTGCGCCGCGCCGGCAACCTCGACAACTTCCGCCGCCTCGAGGACCCGTCGGTCGGCGACTACCGCGGTCGCTACCCGTTCCTGGACACCGACGTCTACAAGACGCTCGAGGGCATCGCCTACGAGCTCGCGCGGGAGCCGGCCGACGACGACGAGGCCGCCGCGCTGGCCGCCGCCCGCGACTTCTACGAGGAGTCGGTGGCCCTGATCGAGCGGGCCCAGCGCGCCGACGGCTACCTCGGCACGTTCTACCAGTCGCCGCAGAGCCCCAAGGAGCCCTGGCAGGACCTGTCCTGGGGCCACGAGATGTACAACCTCGGCCACCTGGCCCAGGCCGCCGTCGCCGCCTCCCGCCAGCTCGGCGACCGGCGCCTGCTCGACGTCGCGACGCGGTTCGCCGACCTCGTGGTCGAGCGGTACGGCCCCGACGGCGAGGCCGCGTACTGCGGCCACCCCGAGGTGGAGATGGCGCTCGTGGAGCTCGCCCGCGAGACCGGGGACCGTCGCTACCTGGAGCAGGCCCGGCTGTTCGTCGACCGCCGCGGGGCGGGGACGCTCGAGCACACGATCTTCCCCGCGGACTACTTCCAGGACGCCGTGCCGCTGCGCGAGCTCGGGTCCGTCACCGGGCACGCCGTGCGCATGGTCTACCTCGCCGCCGGCGCGACCGACGTCGCCCAGGAGACGGGCGACGACGCGCTCGTCGCCCACCTCGAGCGGCTGTGGGACGACATGGTGGCCCGCAAGTCGTACCTGACCGGTGGGATCGGCTCCCGGCACTCCGACGAGGCGTTCGGCGACCGGTTCGAGCTGCCCGCCGAGCGCGCGTACGCCGAGACGTGCGCCGCGATCGGCACGGCGCAGTGGGGCTGGCGCCTCTTCCTCGCCACCGGCCGCGCCGACGTGCTCGACCACGTCGAGCGGGTGCTGCACAACGCGTACGCCGTGGGGCTGTCGGAGGACGGCGCCGCCTTCTTCTACGACAACCCGCTCCAGCGCCGCCCCGACCACGAGCAGCGCTCGGGCGCCGAGAAGGACGGCGAGCTGCTGCGCCGGGCGTGGTTCGGCTGCCCGTGCTGCCCGCCCAACGTGGTGCGGTGGATGTCCGAGCTCCAGGACCACCTCGCGGTGGCCGACGACGACTCCCTCACCCTGGCCCTGTACGCGAGCGCCGCGATCGACTCCCCCGCGCTCGACGTCGACGTCACGACGGACCTGCCGTGGGACGGCCGGGTCGCGGTGCGCGTGCGCCGGGCGTCCGCCGGCCCCGCCACGCTGGCGCTGCGCGTGCCCGCCTGGGCGGACGGCGCGTCGGCCACGCTGGACGGCGAGCCCCTCGCCGAGCGCCCGGCCGACGGCTGGCTCCGCGTGACCCGCGACTGGGCGCCCGGGCAGACGGTGGTGCTCGACCTGCCGATGCCGGTGCGCGCCGTGACCGCCCACCCGCACCTGGACGCCGCCCGCGGCACCGCCGCCGTCCTGCGCGGGCCGCTCGTGTACTGCGTGGAGCAGCAGGACTCCCCCGCGCCGGTGGACGACCTGCTCCTCGCGGCCGACGACGTGGCCCGCCTGAGGGTCGACGACACCCACCCGTGGCGGGTGCTGCGCGGCGAGCTCGCCGTCGCGCCGCCGACGGGCGACGACCCCTACCCCCCGCTGGGCGCCACGGCGCCCGCCACGCACCGCGCGCCGGTGGCCCTCGTGCCCTACGCGCTGTGGGGCAACCGCGAGGTGGGCGCCATGCGCGTCTTCCTCCGGCTGTCCTGACCGGATCCACCGCTCTGCTCCCCACTCCGCACCACCCACACCCCGGGAGGCCTCCCATGACACGACGAGTGACCAGACGCGTGACCAGCCCCGCCCTCCGTGCCGCCGCGTTCGGCACGGCGACCGTCCTCCTGCTCGCCGCCTGCTCCGGCGGGGGCGGCGGCTCGACCTCGACGGCGAGCAGCACCAGCGGGCTCGAGGGCGAGCCCGCCGAGGGCGGCGTCGTCCAGGTGCTGCAGAACGCCGACTTCTCCTACCTCGACCCGGCCAAGGGCTGGGACGGCGGCGTCAACAACTTCTACCGGCTCGTGTACCGCACGCTCACGACGCCGGCGCCCGGCAGCGCGGACGACCCGAACGAGATCGTGCCGGACCTCGCCACCGACACCGGCACGGTGTCCGACGACGGCCTCACCTGGACGTTCACGCTCAAGGACGGGCTGAAGTTCGACAACGGGGACCCGATCACATCGGCGGAGGTCGAGTTCGGCGTCTCGCGCGCCTGGGACCCCGAGATCGGCATCGGCTCGCCGTACGCCAAGCAGGTCATCGACGCGCCGAAGGACTACCAGGGCCCGTACGTCTCCGGCGACCTGCCGACCATCGAGACCCCCGACGACAAGACGATCGTCTTCCACCTCAAGGCGCCGTTCCCCGACTTCCCGGCCGTGGCGTCCCAGCCGAACTTCGCGCCGTTCCCCGTCGGCTCCGGCGCCGGCGACGAGTTCCTCAACGACATCGTCGCCTCCGGCCCGTACACGCTCGACGAGTACACCCCCGGCAGCGTCATCAACCTGGTCCGCAACGAGAACTGGGACCCGGCCACGGACGAGGTCCGCACGGCCAAGCCGGACGGCTGGCACTTCCAGCTCGGCCTCGACCCCGCCACCATCGACGAGCGCCTGCTCGCCGGCCAGGGCTCGGACGTGAACGCGATCGCGGGCAACCTCCAGCCGGCCACGCTCGCGCGGCTGCAGGACCCGAGGTACAAGGACCGCCTGGTCGACTGGCCCGGCGTCTGCACCACGTACATGGGCCTCAACACCACGAAGAAGCCGCTGAGCGACGTCAAGGTGCGGCAGGCGATCTCGTACGCGGTGGACAAGGCGGCCGTGCAGAACGGCACCGGCGGCACCATGCTCGCCGACATCGCGAACACGACCATCCCTGCGGCCGTGGCCGGGCACAAGGACTTCGACCTCTACCCCAGCGAGGGCAGCACGGGCGACGTCGAGAAGGCCAAGAAGCTGCTCGCCGAGGCCGGCTACGCCGACGGGTTCGAGATGACCCTCGACATGCGCACCCAGCCCAAGCTGCAGGCGCAGGCCGAGGCCGTGCAGCAGTCGCTGGCCCGGGTGGGCATCAAGGTCACCTTCAACCCGATCGACACCTCGAAGTTCTACGAGACGATCGGCACGCCGAAGCTGCAGAACGACGCCGCGATCACCGGCTGGTGCCCGGACTGGGCGTCGTCGGCGAGCACCGTGATCCCGCCGCTGTTCGACGGGCGCCGCATCACCGCGAAGGGCAACTCGAACCTCGCGCAGATCGACGACCCGAAGATCAACTCCGCCATCGACGACGCGCTCGCCATCACCGACCCGACCGCCGCCAACGAGGCGTGGGGGAACCTCGACGAGCAGGTGCTCGAGCAGGCGCCGATCGTGCCGCTGCTGGTGGAGAAGGTCGTGCTGCTGCCCGGCGAGAACGTCACCGGGGTGTACTCCAGCCCCGGCGTCGCGACCGGCGGCCTCGACTACACCGGCGTCGGGCTCAAGGACCCGAGCAAGGGCTGATCCATGACCATCAGCATGACCACGCTCGAGGCTGAGACCGGGGGCGCGCCGTCCGTCGGCGTCGCGCCCCCGGCGCCCCGGCAGGGCGTCTGGCACCACCTGCTCCGCAGCCGCGGAGCGGTGCTGGCCCTGTCCTACATCGCGCTCGTCGCCCTCCTGGCCGTCGCCGCGCCGCTCGTCGTCAAGCTCTCGGGCTGGGGCCCGTACGACTTCGACCAGGCGGCCATCGACCCGAACCTGGGCGGCCTGCCCGTCGGCCCGCTCGGCGGGATCAGTGCCGAGCACTGGTTCGGGGTCGAGCCGGGCACGGGCCGCGACCTGTTCGCGCGCATCGTCTACGGCGCGCGCACGTCCATGCTCATCGCGCTCGCCGCGACGACGCTCACCACCCTGCTCGGCGTCCTCTTCGGGCTCCTGGCCGGGTACCACGGGGGCAAGGTCGACCAGGTCGTGTCGCGCGTCATGGACTTCCTCATGGCGTTCCCCGCCCTGATCTTCATGATCGCGATCCTGTCGGCGCTGCCCGCGAGCAACCGCGCGCCGCTGCTGGTGCTCGTCATCTCGGTGTTCGGCTGGCCGTACCTGGCGCGCGTCGTGCGGGGGCAGACGATGACGCTCACGCAGCGGGAGTTCGTCGAGGCGGCCCGGGCCTCCGGGGCGTCGGGCTGGCGGATCGTGTTCCTCGAGATCCTGCCGAACCTGCGCTCCACGATCATCGTCATGACCACGCTCGCCGTGCCCGGGTACATCGGCACCGAGGCCGGGCTGAGCTTCCTCGGCGTGGGCGTCGTCCCGCCGACCCCGTCGTGGGGGCAGATGATCGCGCAGTCGATGGGCTGGTACGCCGTCGACCCGATGTACTTCCTGATCCCCGGAACCTTCCTGTTCCTGCTCGTACTGTCCTTCACGGTCCTCGGCGACCGGCTCAAGGACGTCGTCGACGCGGGGGAGAGGCGCTGATGGTCCGCTTTCTCGTGACGAGGCTCGCCGGCATGGTGGGCGTGCTGTTCCTCGTCGTCCTGTTCACGTACGCGATCTTCTTCGCGCTCTCCCCCGACCCCGCGGTGCAGATCTGCGGCAAGAACTGCACCCCGGAGCTGATCGACCAGATCCGCACCAACCTGGGCCTGGACCGGCCGTTCTACGAGCAGTTCCTCGGGTTCCTGTCCGGGCTGTTCGTCGGGACGACGTACGGCACCGGCGCCAACGCGATCGACTGCGCGGCCCCGTGCCTGGGCTACTCGTTCCAGACCGGGCAGCCCGTGCTCGAGATGTTCGAGCAGCGCTTCGGCGTCTCGGCCACCCTCGCCGTGGGCGCGGCCGTGCTGTGGCTGCTCATGGGCGTGGCCGGCGGCATGCTCGCGGCCATCAAGAAGGGCACGTGGTTCGACCGGGCCGCCACCGGCGCCGCGCTGGGCGGCGTCTCGATCCCCAACTACGTGCTCGCCCTGGTGCTGCAGTACGTGCTGGTGGTGAAGCTCGGCTGGCTGCCGTTCCCGCAGGCGGTGCCGTTCGGCGCCGACCCCGGGCAGTGGTTCCTCAACTTCGTCATGCCGTGGCTGGTGCTCGCGTTCACGTACGCGTCGATGTACCAGCGGCTCACCCGGGCGAACGTGCTCGACACCCTCGACGAGAACTTCGTCCGCACGGCCCGCGCCAAGGGCCTCGCGCCGCGGCTCGTGTGGCGGCGGCACGCGCTGCGGCCCGCGCTGACCCCGGTCGTGACGCTGTTCGGCATGGACTTCGCCGGCCTGCTCGGGGGCGCGATCATCATCGAGACCGTCTTCGGCCTCAACGGCGTCGGCAAGATGGCGTCCGACTCCATCACCAAGAACGACCAGCCGGTCATCATGGGCGTCACCCTCGTCGCGGCGTTCCTCGTGATCGTCGGGAACGTGATCGTGGACATCGTCTACACGACCATCGACCCGCGCGTCCGGATCGGAGCCAGGGCATGAGGGGGACAGCATGAGCGCGCTGCTCGAGGTCGAGGACCTCACCATCACCTTCCGGACCGCGCAGGGACCGGTCGACGTCGTCGACCGGCTCTCGTTCACGCTGGAGCGAGGCGCGTCGCTCGGGATCGTCGGCGAGTCGGGCTCCGGCAAGTCGATGACGTCGCTCGCCGTCATGGGGCTGCTGCCCCCGACGGCGAGCCTGACCGGGCGGGTGTCGCTGGACGGCGCCGAGCTCACCGCGCTGCCGGAGTCCAAGGTGCGGCGCCTGCGCGGCGACCGCATGGCGATGATCTTCCAGGACCCGCTGTCCTCGCTGAACCCCTACTACACGGTGGGGATGCAGATCGAGGAGGCCTACCGCGCCCACCGTCCCGGCGTCACCCGACGCCAGGCCCGGAAGGTCGCGGTCGAGTCGATGGAGCGGGTGCACATCGCCGACGCCGCCCGGCGCGTGGACCACTACCCGCACCAGTTCTCCGGGGGCATGCGACAGCGCGTGATGATCGCGATGGCGCTGTCCACCGAGCCGGACCTGCTCATCGCCGACGAGCCGACGACGGCCCTCGACGTCACCGTGCAGGCCCAGATCCTCGACCTGCTGCAGGAGGTGCGGCGCGAGACCGGGACGGCGCTGATCCTCATCTCGCACGACCTCGCCGTCGTGTCCGAGATCGCCGAGGACGTGGTCGTCATGCGGCACGGCGTCGCGGTGGAGCAGGCCCCCGCCGAGCGCCTGTTCTCCGACCCGCGCCACCCGTACACGCGGGCCCTGCTCGACGCCGTCCCGAGGATCGACGACGAGATCGGCGAGCTGCGCGGCATCGACAGCCTCGACAGCGCCGCCGGCGTGGGAGGGAAGGCATGAGCACGATGAGCACGCTGAGCACCGCCACCGCGGGCGCCCCCGCGGCCGCGACGACGCCGTCCGCCGAGCCGCTGCTGCACGCCACCGACCTGGTCAAGGAGTTCGCGGTGCCCGGCACCGGCGGCCTGCTGGGCCGGGCCGACACGTTCCGGGCCGTCGACGGCGTGAGCCTCGAGGTGCGCGCCCGGGAGACGCTGGCGCTCGTCGGCGAGTCGGGGTCCGGCAAGTCGACGACCGCGCGGATCGTCGCGCGCCTCATGGACGCGACGTCCGGCGAGATCGTCTTCGACGGCGAGCCGGTCACGCACGCGAAGGGCGAACGGCTGCGGCGGTTCCGCAGCGACGTGCAGGTCGTGTTCCAGGACCCGTACTCGTCGCTCAACCCGCGGCACACGGTGGAGCGGATCGTCACGGCGCCGCTGGTCTACCAGGGGCGCAAGGTCCCCGGCGGCACGACGGCGTTCACGCAGCAGCTCATGGAGCGCGTGGGCCTGGACCCGGACCACCACCGCCGCTACCCGTCGCAGTTCTCCGGCGGGCAGGCGCAGCGCATCGGCATCGCCCGCGCGCTCGCCGTGTCGCCGCGGCTGGTGGTCTGCGACGAGGCGGTGTCCGCGCTCGACGTGTCCGTGCAGGCGCAGATCATCAACCTGCTGCGCCGGTTGCAGCGCGAGGAGGGGTTCAGCTACCTCTTCATCGCCCACGACCTCGCCGTCGTGCGGCAGATCGCCGACCGCGTCGCCGTGATGTCGAAGGGGCGCATCGTCGAGCAGGGCGAGCGCGACGCCGTCTTCGACGCCCCGCAGCACGAGTACACCCGCACCCTGCTGTCCGCCGTGCCGCGCATCCGCCCCGAGTGGGAGCGGGCGCGCCGCGAGGCCGCCGCGGCCCGGGCCGCGAACCCCGGGCCTGCGAACCCCGAGCCTGCGAACCCCGAGGAGGGGACGACCGCGTGACCACCTACCACCTGCCCGGGCTGCACGTCACCGAGCGGAGCACGACCGTGCCGCTCGACTGGTCGCGGCCTGACGGCGAGCAGATCTCCGTGTTCTGGCGCGAGGTCGTCGACCCGGAGCGGCGCGGCGACGACCTGCCGCTGCTCGTGTACCTCCAGGGCGGGCCGGGCGGCGCGTCGCCGCGCCCGCTGAAGCGGGACGGCTGGCTCGACGAGGCCCTCGCGACCTACCGCGTGATCCTCCCGGACCAGCGCGGCACCGGCCGCAGCACGCCGCTCGACGGCGAGGAGGTCGCCGCACGCGGGGACGGCGTCGCGGGTGCCGACTACCTGGCGTGCTTCCGGGCGGACTCGATCGTGGCCGACCTCGAGCACGTGCGCCGCACCCGGTACGACGGGCGCCGGTGGGCGAGCCTGGGCCAGTCGTTCGGCGGCTGGATCACGCTCGCCTACCTGTCGACGGCGCCCGAGGGGCTGGCGGCCTGCTACGTCACCGGCGGCATCCCCGGCACCCCCGCGAGCGCCGACGAGGTGTACCGGCGCACGTTCGCGCGCGCCGAGGCCAAGACGCGGCGGTTCTACGACCTGTACCCGCAGGACGTCGACGCGGTGGCCGCGATCGCCGACCGGCTCGCCGAGGGCGACGTCCGGCTCCCTGACGGGGACGCGCTCACCGTGCACCGGTTCCAGTCCCTGGGGATCGACCTGGGGATGAAGCCCGGGTCGGAGCGGATGCACTGGCTGGTCGACGAGGCGTTCGTGCGCCCCGGCCGGCTGTCGCACGGCTTCCTCGAGCAGGTCATGGTGCGCTCCTCGTCGGCGTCGAACCCGCTGTTCTGGACGCTGCAGGAGTCGATCTACGGCGACGGGGCGAACGGCCCGACGGCGTGGGCCGCCCAGCGCGCCCGCGACGAGCGCCCGCAATTCGGGCCCGACGAGCGGCCCCTGCTCCTCACCGGCGAGATGGCGTTCCCGTGGATGTTCGACGAGGTGCGGCTGCTGCGGCCGTTCGCGCCCGCCGTGCACGAGCTGGCCGCCCGCACGGAGTGGAGCCCGCTGTACGACGTCGCGCGCCTCGCCGCGAACGACGTGCCGCTGGCCGCCGCCGTCTACTTCGACGACATGTACGTGGACTCGGGCCTGCAGCTCGACACCCTGTCCAGGCTGGGGAGCTCGCACGCCTGGGTGACCAACGAGTACGAGCACGACGGACTCGGCGACCCCCGGGTGCTGCGGCGCCTGCGGGAGCTCATGCGGGACGCGGGAGGAGAACGACGATGACGCAGGCCCCCGACCACCTCCACCGCCCGCCCCACGCGGGCACCCGCCCGCCGCGCCTCACGGAGGTGCCCGCGTTCGGCGCGATGATCGCCGAGGGCTGGGGCACCGACGTCGTCGAGGCCCGCGTGGCCGACGGCGCGGCCGAGGCCGCCGCGGCGCACCGGGCGCGGCTGGCCGAGCGGGTCGGCGGCCGCACCGTCGTCGTCGGCGCCGGTCGCGCGCCCGTGCGCAGCAACGACACGTCGTACGACTTCCGCGCCGACAGCGACTTCGTCTGGCTCACGGGCTGCCAGGTGGAGGACGGCGTCCTCGTGCTGCACGGGGCCGACGCCGTCCTCTACCTGCCGCCGCCCGCCCGCCCCGGCGACCCCGCGTTCTTCTCCGACGCGATGCACGGCGAGCTGTGGGTGGGCGCCTCCCCCGGGCTCGGCGAGTGGGAGCGGGCGCTGGGCGTCCCGGTGCGCCCGCTCGCGGAGCTGGACGAGGCCCTCGCCCACGGCTCCGGCTGGTGGGCCGGGCGGGCCGTGCCGGCGGACGTCGTGACGCGGCACGGCCTGGAGCCGTCCGCGGAGCTCGCCCGCGCCTGCTCCGACCTGCGCATGGTCAAGGACGCGTGGGAGGTGGCGCAGCTGCGCGCCGCCGTCGACCACACCGTGAGCGGCTTCGAGGCGGTGGCCCGCGAGATCCCCGCCGCCGTGCGCTCCGGCGGCGAGCGCTGGCTGCAGGGCACGTTCGACCGCCATGCCCGCACCGCGGGCAACGGCCCCGGCTACGCGAGCATCGTCGGCAGCGGCCCGCACGCGCCCACGCTGCACTGGGTGCGCTGCGACGGCCCGGTGCTGCTCGACGCCGCCCTGCTGCTCGACATGGGCGTCGAGACGACCACCCTCTACACCGCCGACGTCACGCGCACCGTGCCGCCGTCGGGCCGGTTCAGCGCCGAGCAGCGCGCCGTGCACGACCTCGTGGAGCAGAGCCACCGCGCCGGCATGGCGCACGTGCGGCCGGGGGTGAACTACCTCGACTTCCACTTCGCGGCCATGGAGGTGCTGGCGCAGGGCCTGCACGACTGGGGGCTGCTGCCCGTGTCCGTCGACGAGGCGCTGTCGCCGCAGGGGCAGCACCACCGCCGCTGGCTCGTGTGCGGCATCGGCCACCACCTGGGCCTCGACGTGCACGACTGCGCGCACAGCGACTGGCAGGACTACATGGGCGCCGACCTCGAGCCGGGCGTCGTCATGACCGTCGAGCCGGGCCTGTACTTCCACGCCCACGACCTCACCGTGCCGCCGGAGCTGCGCGGCATCGGCGTGCGGCTGGAGGACGACCTGCTCGTCACCGCGGACGGGCACGAGGTGCTGTCCGACGCGCTGCCCATCGACGCCGCCGGCGTCGAGGCCTGGACCGCGGCCCGGCTGCCCGCCGGCGCCTGAGGGACGCCCCGCCCCGGGTGGGGTCTGCACCACCGCACGACCAACGTCAGGCAGGACCTCCGCAGACGAAGGGAACACTGGTGTGAAGACCATCCGAGAACGATCGGGCCGGACGGCAGCGGCCGCCGCGCTCACCGCGACGGCGACGGCCGTGGCGCTGCTCGCGGGGGCGGCGCCCGCCACGGCCGAGGAGACGGGCACCGTCCCGGTCGCGGCCGACGGGTCCGTCGCCACGGACCCGGGCTTCGACGGCCCGCAGGTCACCGAGGTCCGCGTGATCAACGAGGGAAAGTTCCTCGAGATCTCCTGGGACCGGTACGTGGACGAGACCGCCGCCGTCAGCCCCGAGAACGTCACGCTCACGCAGGGCGACACGACCGTGGAGCTCACCCCGAAGCCCGCCACCGGGCCCACCGACACGATCTTCTTCGACAAGGACAACCAGCAGATCGCGGCCTCGGACGCGAACAGCATGGAACGCCTGCCCGCCGACCTGCACCTGGCGAGCATCGCCTACACCGGCGAGCTGGACCCGGACGAGCCGCTCACCGTCACGGTCGACGGGTCGCAGATCGCCGACGCCGAGGGGCGCCCCGCTCGCGACGTCACGTACACCGGCGTCCCGCGGCTCGACTACTACACGCAGTCGGTGACCACGAAGACGGGCATCGTCGTCAAGGCGAACCCGCGCGTGGACCCGGCCACGCTGGACCTGGCCGCGGCCCAGGTGGACGTGCAGCTCGGCAAGGCCGACAACGGGATCGCGGCCCGCATGGCCGACTTCGGGTGCTCGCTCGCCGTGTACGCGGCGCGCGAGAACGCCTACCTCGTGCCCGAGCACCGGGCCGGCTACGACCCGGAGATGTACGACGTCGAGGGCTACGGCGGCAGCGAGTGGAACGGGTGCGTGTCGTCGATCTCCGAGCGCAACGTGCTGCGCACGCGCGGCGACGAGAACGCGTTCCTCAACACGGGCTACCCGAACGAGAACATCCTGGTGCACGAGTTCGGCCACGCCGTGCGGCTCGTGGGCATCGAGACGCTGGCGGACCCGAGCCTCTCGGACGAGCTCTACGACGCGTACGAGAACTCCTGGGCGACCGGCCGGTGGCCGAACACCTACGCGATCAGCAACATCGACGAGTACTTCGCGACGCTGTCGGCGATCTGGTTCGACGTCATGGCCGAGAAGCCGGACTGGAGCGACGGCGTGCGCAGCCCGATCAACACCCGGGCGGAGCTCAAGGAGTACGACCCGCAGGCGTACGAGCTCCTCGCGAAGGTGTACCCCGCCGACCTGACGCTCCCCGCGCCGTGGGACGAGCCGGCGCCCGACGTCCACCACGGCGACTACACCCAGGTGCCGGAGCGGCCCGAGCGTGCCACCGCCGAGGACGTCGACTTCGCCGCCGACGCCTTCCGCATCGTCACGGACGGGATCGGCACCGAGTACCAGGTGGACCGGTACGCGGGCGACGGCGACCACCCCGAGCGCGACGTGGTCGTGTGGTCCCGGTGGGGCGACGGCGTCTGGTCGCTCGCCCCGGCCGGCGGCGGCGCGTACACGATCGCCGCGTCCGACGGCTCGGGGGCGCTCGCGGCCGTCTCCGACACCGAGGTCCGGTACGCGGGCATCACCCCGGACCCGGAGGACGCGCGGCAGCGCTGGACGTTCGTGCCGGACGCCTCCACCGCGGACGAGCCGTACGACGGACGGCTGGTCAACGCGGCCACCGGCGGCGCGCTCGACGTCGACGGCCGGACGACCTCCGGCGTCTCGCTCACGCTGTCCGACCCCGCCGACGCGACCCGGTGGCTGCTGGAGGACACGACCCGGACGGCGGCCCAGGGCGTCGGCGCCTACCTGCTGCCGGACGTCACCGCCCCCGTCGTCACGTCAGCGTGGGCGCACCCGAACCGGAAGTCCCTGACGCTCGACGCGACGGACGACGCGTCCGGCGTCGCGCTCCTGGAGTACCGGGTCGGCGGCGGCGACTGGGCCCCCTATCGCGAGGCGGTGCGGATCGGTCCGCGCGACCGCGTCGAGGCGCGCGCCACCGACCGGGCCGGCAACGTCTCGGAGATCCTCTCCGTGACGCGGTAGCCCGGACGCCGAACAGGCGGTTGGCACCGGTATGGGACGCAATATCGCCCGATACCGGTGCCAACCGCCTGTTCGGCAGTGCGTACGGTGGTCAGCCGCGCTCGTGCGCGCCGATCATCGGAAGGCCGAAGGCCAGCGCGACGGCGAGGATACCGCCGACGACCATGTACGGGTCGATGGCGGGGTTCCCGCCGGAGGCGCCGGAGCCGAGCAGCACCAGGCCGCCCACGAAGAGCACCAGCGCGCCGAGGAAGCGGCCGAGGACGGCACCGGTGGGCTCGGACTTGACGCGCGGGTTGACCTGGAAGTCGCTCATGGTCCGAGGATAGGCCGCCCCCGGCGGACAGGGCGAACGGCCCCGGCGGGCGGGCGGCCTGTCCCCCGGGCGCACACCCACGTCCCTGACCCGCACGCGCGTCCCGTGCCGCTGCGCGGGCGTGATGTGGTGGTTCACCGGCATCGAGAAGCGGTCCGGAGCAGACCGTGGTCCGGTGTCCCGGGGCCACGCATGCCCAGGAGGTGCCTGTGGACACCCACCGCTCTTTCCTCGACGCCGCCCGTGTCGACGCCACCCCTGTCGACCCCGTTCCTGGCGACCTGGCCGCCCCGGCGCACCAGCTCACCGGGTCGTTCCGCTGCCGCCTGCCCGACGAGGCGTGGTGGTGGTCGGACGAGACGTACCTGATCCACGGGTTCGAGCCCGGGGACGTCGTGCCCACGACCGCGCTGGTGCTCGCGCACAAGCACCCCGAGGACCGTGAACGGGTGCGGCAGCTCCTGGCCGGGGCCCGGCGCTCGCGTGCCCCCTTCGCCAGCCTGCACCGCATCATGGACGCGCGAGGGCACGAGCGCACGGTGGTGCTCACCGGCCAGGTCGCGCGCCCGCAGGACGGGACCGCGGCCGAGGAGCTGCGCGGGTTCGTCACGGACGTGACCTCCGGGATCGGCGAGCGGGCGTCGCGGGAGGCCTCGCGCCAGGTGGCCGACGCCGCGCGGAGCCGCGCCGCCATCGACCAGGCCAAGGGGGCGCTGAGGGTGCTCTACGGCCTCGCGGACGACGACGCCTTCACGGCCCTGCGGACCACGTCGAACGTGCGCAACGTCAAAGTGCGCGACCTCGCCGCCGCCGTCCTGGACGCCGTGGGCCGCCACGGCGCCGCGGCGCGGCAGGTCCTCGACGACCTGCTCGTCCTCGACCGGCCGGCGGCGGACCGTCCCCCCGTGGGGTCCTGACCGCAGTCGGCGTCACCGTCGCAGCGTCTGGGACGGCAGCTCGCCGTGCGCCCGCCGGTAGGCGTCGGCGAGGTGGCCGAGGTGCAGGAAGCCCCACCGGTGCGCCACCGCCGCGACGGTGGTCTCGCCCGGGTCGGCGGCGAGCAGCTCCCGGCGCACCCCGTCCAGGCGCGCCCGGCGCAGCGCCTCCCCGGGGGTGACCCCCAGCGACCGCCGGAACGCCGCCTGCAGCCCCCGGGTGGAGACGTGCACGGCGGCCGCCACGTCGTCGACCGTCAGCGGCTCGTGGGCGTGCTCGTCGATGTACGCCGTCGCCCGGCGGACGACGGGCGGCAGCACCCGCTCGGTGCCGCGGCGGAGGTCGTCGAGGGCCGTGTTGGGGAACGCGTGCAGCAGGGTGAGCACGAGATGGTGCACGAGGGAGCGCTGCAGCGCCTCCGACGACAGCGCCTCGCTGCCCTCCGTCAGCGACTGCGCGGCGTACCGCGACGCCGCCTTCCACGCGCGCGCCTCCGCCGGGCCCTGCGGACGGCCGGAGCGGAACAGGTGGCTCGGCTGGTTCCGCCCGGTCCGCCGCGTCGCCACCGCCCGCACGTACTCCCGGTCGATCGCGAACCCGCTGGTCCGCGCCGTCTCCCAGGCCGCGGTCGCGCGCTGCGGCGCGTCGAGCAGCACGGGCCCCGGGCCGAACGCCTGCCCGGCGTGCTCCAGCCGGATGTCGCCGCGCAGCTGCAGCACGACGATCGGCTCCGGCTCGTCCAGCGCCGACGTGCCGGCCATGGGGAGCGTGTGGTCGGTCCAGGCGACGTGCTCGACCGCCGCGGAACGGATGGAGAACTGGAACGCCTCCCGAGGCGCGCGCAGGTGCACGCGGGGGAAGACCGCCGCGAGCGCCTGCTCGGCCTCCTGGGCGTCCGTGGTGCGGAGCGCGAAGCCCGCGACCGGTGTCGTCATGGGCATACCGTCGCCAGTCGGCGCCCGTCTGCGCAACACGGGTGCCGCACGGCGGCGTCCCGGCGGTTCGACGGGCGGCCACGACCGATCTCGGCCAGTGTGGACGGAGCGTGACCCTGCGATCCGCCTCGGGAGGCAGCCATGGACCACCGTCGTCCCACCCGCACCGCCGCGGCGGTGGCCGCCGGGGTCCTCGCCGCCACGACCGCCGTCGTCGGGACGGCCGCGGCCACGACCACGACAGCGAGCGCCGACCCGCGCGACGACGTCAAGGTGCCCACCGCCGTCGGGTACGACGGCGCGATCAGCACGGTGGACCCGGAGGCGAGCCGCGTCGGCCTCGACGTGCTGCGCCGGGGCGGCAACGCGGTCGACGCGGCGGTGGCCGCGGCGGCCGCGCTCGGCGTCACCGAGCCGTACAGCGCCGGGGTCGGCGGCGGCGGGTACTTCGTGTACTACGACGCGTCGAGCGGCGAGGTGCAGACGATCGACGGCCGCGAGACGGCGCCGGCGGACATGCCGAACGACGCGTTCGTCGACCCGGCCACGGGCGAGCCGTACCCGTTCACCCCGGAGCTGGTGACCAGCGGCGTCTCGGTCGGCACCCCCGGCACGCCCGCCACGTGGCAGACGGCGCTGGACGAGTGGGGCACCTACTCCCTGAAGAAGGCGCTGAAGCCGGCGACGCAGCTGGCGCGGCGGGGGTTCGTCGTCGACCAGACGTTCCACGACCAGACGGCGGACAACGCCGAGCGGTTCGCCGCCTTCCCCGCCACGGCGGAGCTGTACCTGCCGGGCGGCGAGCCGCCCGCCGTGGGCAGCACGTTCCGCAACCGCGACCTGGCGGACACGTACGACCTGCTGGCGAAGCACGGCACGGACGCGTTCTACGGCGGCGACCTGGCGGCCGAGATGGTGGACGTCGTGCAGCGCCCGCAGACCTCCCCCGACACCGACCTGCCCGTGCCGCCCGGGTACCTGGACCTCGACGACCTGACCGGGTACGAGGCGCTGGTGCAGGACCCGGCCGTGTCCGACTACCGCGACTACGACGTCTACGGCATGGCGCCGTCCTCCAGCGGCGGGTCCACGGTGGGCGAGGCGCTGAACATCCTCGAGACGTTCGACCTCGCGGGCATGGACGACGCCGCCTACCTGCACCACTACCTCGAGGCGAGCGCGCTGGCGTTCGCCGACCGCGGCGCGTACGTGGGCGACCCGGCGTTCGTCGACGTCCCGCTCGACACCCTGCTGTCGGACGACTTCGCCGCCGAGCGGGCGTGCCTGCTCGACCCGGAGACGGCCGCGACGAAGCCCGTCGCCCCCGGCGACGTCGACGCCGACGACGCGGCGTGCGGCGAGACGATCGCCCCCGCCGACTCGGACACGGAGAACGTCTCGACGACGAACCTCACCGTGGTCGACAAGGACGGGAACGTCGTCGAGTACACGCTGACGATCGAGCAGACCGGCGGCTCCGGGATGCTCGTGCCGGGCCGCGGCTTCCTGCTGAACAACGAGCTCACCGACTTCTCCACCGTGTGGGCGGCGGACGACCCCAACCGCATCGAGCCGGGCAAGCGGCCCCGGTCGTCGATGGCGCCGACGATCGTGCTGCGCGACGGCGAGCCGGTGCTCGCGCTCGGGTCGCCCGGCGGCTCCACGATCATCACGACCGTGCTGCAGACCCTCACCAACCACCTCGACCGCGGGATGCCGATCGACGACGCGCTTTCCGCACCGCGGGCCGCGCAGCGCAACACCGCGACCGTCACCGCGGAGCCCGAGTTCATCGCCGCCTACGGCCCCGCGCTCGAGGAGTACGGCCACACGCTGGTGCCGGCGGGCGACGCGTTCACGTCCGCCGCGGAGATCGGCGCCGCCACGGCGGTGCAGATCGGCGACGGCGGCCTGCTCACCGCGGTCTCCGAGCCGCGGCGCCGCGGCGGCGGCGCGGCGATGGTGGTCGAGCCCGTCAGGCCGTGACCGCGGCCGGCGGCTCGGCGCCGGCCAGGACCGACGGCAGGTCGGCGACGCTGTCGACGACGTGCGTGTGCGGCGCGGCCTCGAGCACGGCCCGCGGCGCTCCCCCGCTGAGCACCCCGACGACGAGCCGGGCGCCGGCGTTCGTCCCGGCCTCGAGGTCGAGCACCGTGTCGCCGACGGTGAGCACCCGGGCGACGTCCGTGACGCCGGTGCGCTCCATCGCCCGGTGCACCATGTACGGCGCGGGGCGGCCGGCGGGCACGTCGTCGGTGGTCACGACGGCGTCCACGACCCCGTCGGCCCAGCCCAGCCGCTCGAGCAGCAGGCCGGTGACGTCGGCGGAGAAGCCCGTGGTCAGAGCGATGCGCGCGCCCCGGTCGCGCAGGTCGGCGAACGCGTCGAGCACGCCCGGCATCGCGGTGGGCGGGGTGGCGTCGTAGGCCTCGCGCAGCAGGCGCTCGAAGTCGGCGAACGCGGGCTCGACGGCGGACGGGTCGCCGCCCAGCGCCAGCAGGGCGCGGATGGCGGTGCGCTTGTCCGCGCCCATCCACCGGGCGACGTCCGCGACATCGGCGGTGCTGCCGTGCCGGCGCACGGCGTCGTGCAGCGCGCGGTAGACGGCGCTGCCCTCCTCCACGGTGGTGCCGGCGATGTCCAGGGCGGCGAGGTCGATCATGGGAGTCCTTCCGGTGGGTCGAGCGGGGTCGGTGGGTGCGCGCTGCGCTCAGGCGGCGAGCCCGGCGCGGTCGAGGACGTCGGCGGCCAGGCCGAGGCCGGTGGTCATGCCGATGCCGGTGGTCACGGTGGCGACGTGCACGCCGGGCGCGGGCTCGGCGAGGAGGAACTCCCGGCCGGGCGCGGTGGCGTAGGTGCCCTGCCAGCGCTCGACGACGCGCGGTGCCGGGCCGAGGAGGTCGTCCCGGAACAGGTCGCGGCCCAGGCGCAGGAGCACGTCGAAGCCCTCCTCGTCCTGGAACACGGGGGCGTCGTCGGCGCGCGCGTGGGTGTCGCCGAGGATCAGCGTGCCGCCCTGCGGGGTGGCCATGAGGTTGACGTCCCAGGCCGCGGCGGCGGGGTCGCCGGCGGCGAGCTCGGCCGCGACGTCGGTGGCCGACGGGCAGGCGGCGAACGCCGCGTACCGCACCATCGACCAGCCGGTGAGCAGCGGGGTCGCGAGGCCGTGCGGCGTCGCGGGCGCCACCCGCAGCATGTGCAGCCGGCAGCGCCGCAGCCCCACCTCCTCGGCGAGGTCCGGCAGCAGGCGGTCGAGGTCGTGATGCGCGGCGACCACGACGACGTCGGCCTCGAGCACGCCGCGCGTGGTCTCGACCCGGCCGGGCGCCACGGCACGGGCCGCCGTCCGCCACCGGAACGTCACGCCCCGGCTCTCCAGCCACCGGGCCAGGGCGGGCGCGGCCGCGCGGGGGTCGACGAGCAGGTCGAGCGGCAGGTGCGCTCCCCCGACCACCGGGCCCGGGCGGACGGGCACGGCCTCCCGCGTCTCCGCCGCGTCGAGGAGCCGCACCTCGTCGGGCCCCCGCTCGGCCGCGAGCTCGCCGAGCAGCCGCTGCTCGGCGGCGGTCCGCGCGACGACGTGCGTGCCCACCGGGGCGACGTCGAACCCCGCCGCGGAGCCGAGGGACAGCCAGCGCTCGCGGGCCGCGAGCGCGTACCGACGTGCGTCACCGGCCTGCGGGGTCGTGCAGACGTGCCCGAAGTTCTGCACCGAGGACCCCACCACCCCGGACGCCTGCTCGACCACCGTCACCTGGTGCCCGCGCCGGTGCGCCTCGGCGGCGGCGCCGAGCCCGACGACGCCCGCGCCCACCACGACGACGCGGCGCCCGGTCGTGCGGTCGGGGGTGACGGTCGGGGCGGTCGGGGTGGTCGTGGCGGAGCCGGTCATTGGGGTCCCTCCTGGGGTGCGGCCGGGGCGGGTGCGGGGTCGTTCACCGGACGGCCACCTGGGGCCGGTACGGTCCGGGCGTGAGCAGGGAGACGGGGCCGTCGGCGCAGATCGTGCGGGTGCTCGCGGACGAGCTCGCGGGCCTGCCGTCGGGCACGCGCGTCGCGTCCGAGGCCGAGGTCGGCCGGCGCTTCGGCGTCGGCCGCGCCGCGGCGCGTGCGGCCCTGGGCGAGCTGGAGCGCCGCATGCTCGTGAGCCGCATCCAGGGCCTCGGCACGTTCACGCGCCGTCGCGTCGACTACCTGGTCGCGCCCGGCCGCGCGCCGTCGTGGAGCCGGACCCTGCGGGAGGCGGGCGCCTCGCCGCGCACCGTCGTCCTGGCCTGCGACGACGTCCCGCTGCCGGACGACGTCGCCGCGTCGCTCGAGGCCGCTCCCGGCACCCGCGGGTTCCGGCTGGTGCGCCGGTCGCACATCGACGAGATGCCCGCCGCGTGGGGGGTCGAGTGGCTGACCCACGACCTCGTGCCGGAGCTCGCCGCCGCGCTGCGCCTCGAGGAGTCGCTGGACGCGATCCTGCGGCAGACCGCCGGGGCGCGGCCCGAGCGGGCGTGGACGCGGGCGAGCATGGAGCCGGCGCCCGAGGAGGCCAGCGACGGCCTGGGCTGCCGTCCGGGCGACCCCGCGTGGCTCATGGTGAGCCTGGCGCGCGACGGCGCCGACGGCCGGCCGCTGCTGTTCACCGAGCGGTGGGTGCGCGCCGACGCGGTGCGCGTCGTGCTGGAGCTGGGGACCGCCCGCGACGCCTGACGCGGTCCTCACGGCACCACCGCCGCGCGCGGCGCCGTCCCGGCGGGGCCGGTGAGCAGGGCGCCCACCTCGGCGAGCGGTGCGGCGGGCGTCACGAGCTCGCCCCACGGGACGGCGTCGCGCGTGCGGTCCAGGAGGTCGAGCGCCGCCCGCAGGTGCCGCGGCTCGTAGTTGTGGACGCCGGTCACGGTGAGCCAGCCCCGCACGACGCGCTCCGGGTCGAGCGGCACGGCGGGCGACGGCGCGACCGAACCGACGAGCACGAGGCGCCCGCCGACGTCGAGCGCGTCGAGGCAGCGGGCCACGGCCGGGCTCGCCCCGGACAGCTCGATCGCGACGTCGACGGAAGCGACGTCATCGTCGAGACCCAGCGCCACGGTGGCACCGAACCGCGCGGCGAGCGCACGACGGCCGGGCTCCGGGTCCGTGACGACGACCTCCGCCGCCCCGGCGTCGCGGGCCGCGACGACGGCCGCCACGCCGAGCATCCCGGCGCCGCTGACGAGCACGCGGCGGCCGGCCAGCGGGCCTGCTGCCTCGACCGCCGCCATGACGGTCGCGGTGGCGCACCCGGCGGGGGCGGCGAGGGAGTCGGGCACGGTCACCGGCACGCGGGCGACCGTCGCCCCGGCCGGCAGCACCACGTGCCGCGCGTACGTGCCGGACAGCGGCCAGCCCGAGTCGAAGGCCTCGTGCCCCACCTTGCGCACCGACCGGCACTTGGCGGTCCGGCCGTCCCGGCAGCGGTCGCACGCGCCGCACGCCACGGTGACGCCCCACACGACGCGGTCGCCCGCGGCGAGCGCGCCGCCGTCGTCGCCCACGGCGCCGCCGGGACCGACCTCGACGATCTCGCCCACGGCCTCGTGGCCCAGCACGGAGGGCGACGGCGACGACCGCCGCCCGGAGACGGTGTGCCGGTCGCTGCCGCACACGGTGGCGAGGAGCACGCGGACGAGCACCTCGCCCGGCCCGGGCGCGGGGAGCGGCACGTCGACGAGGCGGACGGCGTCGCCGCCCTCCCACAGCGCGACGGTGGTCAGGACAGCTGAGCGCGGATCCACCCGGAGAGCCTCTCGATGAGCAGGACGACGACGAAGACGAGCAGCACGATCCCGCCCGCCACCTGGAAGTGCAGGGTGCGGACGGCCTCGAAGAGCAGGAAGCCGACGCCGCCGGCGCCGACGATCCCGAGGATCGTCGACGTGCGGATGTTGACGTCCAGCAGGTACAGCCCCGACCCGACGATCGCGGGCATCCCCTGGGGCAGGACGGCGGAGAACAGGACCTTCCACCAGCCGCCGCCCACGGAGCGGACGGCCTCGGCCGGGCCGGGCGGGATCTCCTCGACGGCGTCCGCGACGAGCTTGCCGAGGAAGCCGATCGACCCGATGCCGAGCGCGACGGCGCCCGCGACGGGCCCGAGCCCGACGGCGGCGACGAAGACGACGGCGAGGATCAGCTCCGGGATGGCGCGCACCACGAGGATCACGGTGCGGGCCGCCGCGTACACGAGCGGGTGGGGCGCCACGGTGCGCGCGGCGAGCAGGCCGAGCGGCAGGGACAGCAGCACGCCGATGCCCGTGGCGGACAGGCCGATGGCGAGCGTCTGCAGCAGCGCCTCCCACAGCGCCGGCCCCAGCGTGGTGAGGTCGGGCGGGACGGTGCGCCCGGCCACCGCGAGCAGGTCGGGGATCGACGTGACCAGCGCGAGCGGGTCGATGTCGAGGCGCACGAACGACACGACGAGCAGCGCGGCGGCCGCCGTCGCCGAGACGAACCGGACCGCACGGTCCCGCGCGTACCGGGGGTGCTTCGGCGCGAGCAGCGTGCGGCGGATCGCCACCGACAGCAGCTCCATGCCCGCCACCAGCACGAGGATCACCAGCACGATGCCCATGGCCTTGGGGTAGACGAGGCCGCGCAGCGCGTCCTGCAGGGCGAAGCCGATGCCGCCCGCGCCGACGAAGCCGAGCACCACGGAGGTGCGCAGGTTGATGTCGACGCGGTAGACGAACGCGGACACCCACGCGGGCACGACCTGCGGCACGACGCCGTTCAGCAGCTCGCGCACCCGCCCCACGCCGACGGCGCGCACGGCCTCGCGCGGGCCGGGGTCGGCGCCCTCGACGGCGTCGGCGAACAGCTTGCCCAGCATGCCCACGGAGTGCAGCGCCAGGGCGAGCACGCCGGGCAGCACGCCGAGCCCCAGCGCCCGGACGAACAGCACGGCGAAGACCAGGTCGGGCACGGCGCGGCAGAACGTGATGATCCCTCGGGCGACGGCCGCCACCGCGGGGTGCGGCGTCGTCGTGCGGGCCGCGAGGAAGGCCAGCGGCACGGACAGCACCGTCGCGAGCACGGTGCCGAGGAACGCCATGAGCACGGTGTCGAGCGCGAGGGTCGCGATGCGGGCCGGGTCGGACAGCTCCGGCGGCACCATCCGCCCGAGCAGGTTCGCCACGTCCTCCCCGCCCGCGACGAGCGTCGGGAGGTCCAGGCCGATGGCCGACGACGCCACCAGCGCCAGCACGACGGACCCGCCGGCCAGCCAGCGGATCACCCGCCGGCCGGGGTCCGCCGGCGGGCGGAGCGGGTCGCGGCGCCGCCCCGGACCGCCCGGCCCGTCGGTGCCCGCGGGGCCGCCGTCGCGCCGGGCGGGCGCCGTCCTGGACTGCGCGGGCGCCACCGGGGCCGCCGTCATGCCGCCACCGCCGCGGGCTCGACCCGCCGGTAGATCGCCATCGCCTCGTCCTTGGTGAGGCCCGCCGCGGGCCGGTCCAGCACCTTCTCGCCCTGCCGCAGGCCCACGAGCCGGTCGGCCCAGCCGAGCGCGAGGTCCACCTGGTGCAGGGTGCACAGCACGGTCAGGCCCTCCTCGGCGCAGACGCGCACGAGCAGGTCCATCACGGTGCCGGCGTTCTCGGGGTCGAGGGACGCGACCGGCTCGTCCGCGAGCACCAGCTGGGGCCGCTGCATCAGCGTCCGGGCGAGGGCGACGCGCTGCTGCTGGCCCCCGGACAGCGTGTCGGCGCGCTGGTAGGCCTGGTCGGCCAGCCCGACCCGCTCGATGTGCGCCATCGCCTCCGCGCGCATCCGCCGCGAGTACGTCGAGACGCCGTAGCGGGGCCCGCGGACGCGGCCCAGGCCCCCGATCAGCACGTTCTCCAGGCAGGTGAGCCGGCCCACCAGGTTGAACTGCTGGAACACGAAGCCGACGTCGGTGCGCAGGTGCCGCAGCTCCCGGGCCGACGCCCGGTCGACGCGCGTGCCCGCCACCGTCACCTCGCCCTCGCTGGGCCGGTGCAGCCCGTTGAGGCAGCGCAGCAGCGTCGACTTGCCGGAGCCGGACAGCCCCAGCAGCACGACGAGCTCGCCGCGCGCCACGTCCAGGTCCACCCCCGCGAGCGCCGTCGTCCCGTCGAACTCCTTGCGGAGGCCGCGGACCCGCACCAGGGGCTCGTCGCCGGCGTGCACGGTCAGCCCTCCTGGCACTTGTCGGACTTGGTGATGGTGCAGACCTCGCGGGTGCCGTCGTAGTCCGCGTCCTCGGCGGGCACGAAGCCCCACGCGTCCTCGTCGGTAAGCAGGCAGTCGCCGTCGCAGTAGCCGTGCTCCTTGAGGTAGTCGGCGTTGGCCTTCTCGGTGAGCAGGGTGCGCAGCTTCTCGTTGACGTCGGCGCCGAGGGCGTCGTTGCCGACGAAGAGGGAGCCCGAGATGGTCTCCGACTTCCAGACCTCCTTGAGGTCGCCCTCCTTCAGGTCGCCGGCGGCGGGCAGCGTCTCCTCCACCATCGACTGCATCGCGAAGCCGACCTCGCAGTCGCCGGACGCGACGGCCAGCGCGGACGCGTCGTGCCCGCCCGCGTACACCGGCTCCACGCCCGCGGCGACGTCCTTCTCCGTGCCGGAGGCGATGACGCCCGCGTCGATCAGGCCGGCGCTCGGGTACAGGAAGCCGGACGTGGACCCCGGGTCGACGAAGCACACCGACTTCCCCGCGAAGTCCTCCAGGCCGTCCACGGCGTCGTTGTCGCCCTGCGTGATGCCGAGCGAGTAGTAGCCCGGCTCGGCGCCCTTCTCCGCGATGACGGAGGCCAGCGGCGTGATCGCGGCGTCGTTGTGGGTCGCGAGCACGTACCCGAACGACCCGAGGAAGGCGAGGTCCACCTTGTCGGCGATGAGCCCCTCGATGACGCCCGCGTAGTCGGAGGCCTGGCTGACCTCGACCGTCGCGCCGGTCTCGTCCTCGAGCATCGCGATGATCGGGTCGTAGCCCTCGGCGAGGTTGGTCGAGTTCTCCGCCGGGATGGCGCCGAGGCGCAGCACCTCCGGGAAGCCCTGGTCGGTGGTGCCGCCGCCGGCGGACGCCGTGCCCAGGGCACCGCAGCCGGACAGTGTCAGGGCCGCGGCGCCGGCGAGCGCCACGGCGGCGAGGGTCGTCCTGGTGGTCTTCATGTCGTCTCCGGTCGATGGCGGGCGGCGGGGGCGCCGATCCCGGCGCCGGACAGGAGTCTGGGAGCGCGCGACGACGCGCCGGCCCCGCGGAGATGAACGGCACGTGAAGCCTCGTTAACCGTCTCGCCAGGTCGTCCGGACAAGATGCGCCCGTGCTCACCGCGCCCCGCCCCACGACCGCCTGGCCGGTCGGCGCCCCGCCCGCGCAGTGGTCGCTCTCCGGCGTCCGCGCCGTCCTGCCCGACCGCGTCGTGGACGACGCGCGGCTCGTGGTGCGGGACGGCGTCGTCGAGGAGGTGGGCGAGCGGCCGCCGGGCTTCCGGGCCGACCTCGACGGCGGCGGCGCGCTGCTGCTGCCCGGGCTGGTCGACGTGCACACCGACGTTCTCGCGCACGAGCACCGCCCGCGGCCCGGCGCGGAGCTGCCCCTCGACCTCGCGGTGCGCACGGCCACCGACCGGCTGGCGGCGGGCGGCGTGCTCACCGCCTTCCACGGCGTCGCGTTCGGGGAGCGCACGCCCGTCGGGCTCACGGCCCCGGAGCCGGGGCCCGGGCCCGTGCTGTCGGCGCTGCGCGACCCGGTCGCCGGGGCCGGAGGGGCGCGCGTGCTGCACCGCGTCGACATCCGGTGCCCCGCCGGGCTCGAGGACCTCGAGGCGGCGCTCGACGCCGCCGTCGGAGACGTGCCGCCGCTCGTCTCCCACGAGGACCACACTCCGGGCATCGGGCAGTACGCCGACCCGGCCACGATGGAGCGCTTCCTGGTGGCGCGCGAGGGGATGTCGCCGACCGACGCCCGCGCGCACGTGGCCGCGTGGCGTGCCGAGCGCGAGGAGCGGTCGGACGTCGCCGCGGCCGCCCTCGACCGGCTGGGCGCGTGGGCGCGCGCCGGGCGCGTCCGGCTCGCCGGGCACGACCCCGAGACCCGCGCCGACGTCGAGGCGCTGGCGGCCCGGGGCGGCACGGTCGCGGAGTTCCCCACGACGCTCGAGGCGGCGCTCGCGGCGCGCGAGCACGGGCTGCACGTCGTGGCGGGCGGCCCGAACGCCGTCCGCGGCTCCTCCCACGCGGCGAACGTCTCCGCGCGCGAGCTCGTCGCGCACGGCCTCGTCGACGCGCTCGCGTCCGACTACGTGCCGTCGTCCCTGCTCACGGCGGTCGAGGTGCTGGTCCGCGAGCGGCTCACCGACCTGCCGGGCGCCGTCGCGCTGGTGACCTCCGGGCCCGCGCGGGCGGCGGGCCTGACCGACCGCGGCGCCCTGGTGCCCGGCGCCCGGGCCGACGTCGTCCTCGTCCGCCGCGCCGGGCGGTGGCCCACCATCGTCGCGGCCCTGCGCGCCTGACGGCACGGCGGCGTCGCGAGAGGATGGGCGCGTGCCAGGCGACCTCCTCCCCCTCGTGCTCGGCGTCGTGTTCTTCGGCGGCTTCCTCGTCTACATCGTGTCGCTCTTCGTCCGCGACGCCCGCATCGACGGCCGCGGCCGGCCCACCACCGCGCTGATCGTGGCCGCCCGGCCGACGGCCGCCCGCAGCGGGGACTCGCAGGTCGTCGAGTTCACGCTGCGGTTCACCGACCCTCAGACGGGCGTCGAGCACACGGTCGTCCACCGCGACGCGCCCGGCGAGTTCCGCGCGCCCCGGGTCCAGCCGGGCATGACCGTCCCGGTGAAGTTCCTGCCGGAGAAGCCCACGACGCTCCAGTTCGACTGGAATGCCGTGGACGGCGGCTAGAGCCGGTGCGGCTGCTTCTCCTGCCCGATGAGGGTGCGCCGGTCGAGGTGGCGGAGCTCGTCGGTCTGGCCGGCGCCGTCGGGCGTGACGCGGGGCACGCGCGCACGCTGACGGTGCCGCATCGCGCGCGCCGTCCCCCAGCAGAGGGCGACGACGAGCAGCACCCACACCACCTGGAGGGCGAGCTCGAGACCGTCCGCGAGCGGCACCGTGAACAGCACGACGGTCGCGACGACCAGCAGGCCCAGCCCGACCGCCGCCACGACCCCACCGCGCCGCGCGAAGCTCACGGGAACCACGGTAGCGACGGACGCGCTCGGGGGCACGGCGACGGGTGCGACGCGCTCAGCGGGTCGCGGCCTCCAGCAGCTCCAGCACGTGCACGTAGTCGCGGCCGGTGGCGCGCGCCATGCCCATCTCGCAGGTGCGGTTGTTCGAGACGTAGGCGTCGTACCGGCCGCCGGGCAGCGCCCGCTCCCCCGCGGCGACGTCGGACGCCTCGGCGTGCGTCGCCGCGGCGGTGAGCTCGGGGTGCAGCATCCCGCGGTCGCCGGCGAAGCCGCAGCAGCCCCACGCGGCGGGCACGACGGCGTCGTCGGCGACGGCCTCCGCGACGGCGCGCAGGTCGTCCACGGCGCCCAGGTGCACGGTCGCGCACGTGGGGTGCACCACGACGCTCCCCTGCCGCGCGACGTCGACGCCGCGGTCCGCGAGCGCCGGCAGCACGTCGGTGTGCACGAACGTCACGGCGTCGACGATGCGCAGGGCCGCGAACCGCTCCGCGTCCTCGCCGGACAGGTGGTGCGGCGTCTCGACCAGGCCGTGCGTGCAGCTCGACGCGTCGCACACGACCGGCAGCTGCCCGCCGCGCGACGCCGTCCACAGCGCGTCCAGCACCTGCCGCGCCATCCGGGCCGCGCCGTCCGGCAGGCCCTTGCTCACCCACGGCGTGCCGCAGCACAGGCCGCCGATCCCCTCCGGCACGGCCAGGCCGATGCCGGCCCGCTCGCACAGCGCGCGGAACGCCGCCTCCGCGCCGACATTCGTGGATTGAGCCTGTCGAAATCCAGGGACCGGGGTCTCGACAGGCTCACCCGGCGGGGCCGGCGCGAACAGCTCGCCCATGCAGGAGGCGAACAGCACGGCCCGGGGCTCTCCGGGTACCCCCTCGGCCTCGCGTCGCGGCCCAGGGCCCGGCAGGTCGCCGTCGACGCGCGGCACGACGTCGGTGCCGACGACGCCGCGCGCGACCTCCGACGCGACGTGCACCAGAGGCGTCGGCACCTTCTGCACCACGCCCAGCGCCCCGCGCAGCACGTCGACGACCGGCCCCCAGGACCCCGCGAGCGCCTCCCCGCCCTGCTGCACGAGCGCGGGGTTCGACCGTGTCCGGTGCCCCTTCATCACCACGCCGGTGTCGATGCCCACCGGGCAGGCCTCGACGCACATGGAGTCCGCGGCGCACGTCTGCACGCCCCAGTACCGGTAGGCGCGCTGCAGCTCCTCCCGCTCGTCCTCGGGCGCGACGGCCAGCTCCTTGAGCAGCGCGATCCGCTGCCGCGGCGTCGTCGTCAGGGTGCGGGACGGGCAGCCGGGCTCGCAGTAGCCGCACTCCACGCACCGGTCGACGAGCGGCGCGTCCTCGCCGCCCGCGGAGGCCTCCACCTTGAGGTCGCGCAGGTGCTCGCGCGGGTCGTCGGTGAGGAGCACCCCCGGGTTGAGCAGCCCGCGCGGGTCGAACAGCCGCTTGATCTCGCGCATCACGGCGTACAGTTCGTCGCCGTACTGGCGGCGCACGAACGGCGCCATGATGCGGCCGGTGCCGTGCTCGGCCTTGAGCGAGCCGCCGCGGCCCAGGATCAGGTCGACGAGGTCGTCGCTGAACGCCGCGTACCGGTCGAGCTCCGCGGCGTCGCCGAGCCGCGGCGTGATCATGAAGTGCAGGTTGCCGTCCTTGGCGTGCCCGAAGGTCACGGCTTCGTCGTTCAGGCTGCCGTCGTACCCGTGGCGGGCGAAGAGGCCGCCGAGGTCGCGCACGGTGCCGGTGAGGTCGGGCACGGGGACGACGACGTCCTCCAGCAGCGCCGTCGCGCCCGCCGGGCGGGCGCCCGCGACCGCCGTGTACAGGCCCTTGCGCGCGCGCCACAGGCGCTCGCGCGTGGCGGGGTCGCTGGTGAGGGTGGCGGGCAGCTCGAGGGCGAGCCCGTCGACGACGGCGCGGGCGGCGTCCTGCAGCGGGGCCAGCGCGTCGTCGGTCGCGGCGCGGTACTCGACGAGCAGCGCCGTCTGGCCCGTGATGCCGGCGCCCGCGGCCAGCGCGCGCATCGAGGGGTCCGCCCTGGGGTCGGCCGCCGCGACGCGCAGCGACGCCGCGTCCATGAGCTCGATCGCCTCGGGCCCGGAGGCGCCCAGCGGCACGAGCGCGTCCGTGGCGCGCTCGAGCGAGTCGAAGACCAGCAGCGTCGTCGCGACCTTGGTCAGCAGCGGCACCGTGCGGAAGGTGACGTCCGCGACCCAGCCCAGCGTGCCCTCCGAGCCGATCATCAGGTGCTCGAGGATCCTCACCGGGGCGTCGTGGTCCAGCAGCGCGTTCACCGAGTAGCCCATGGTGTTCTTCATCGCGAACTGCCGCTCGATCTCGGCGCGCATCGTCGCGCTGCCCCGCACCCGGTCGCGCAGCTCGGCGAGGCCGCGGTGCAGCTCCGGCTCCAGGGCGGCCAGGCGCGCGTCGGCGTCCGAGGCCCCCGTGTCGATCACGGTGCCGCTCGGCAGCACCACGGTCATCGACTCCACCGTCCGGTACGCGGTGCGCGTGGTGCCCGACGACATCCCGGAGGAGTTGTTGGCCACCACTCCCCCGACGGTGCACGCGACCTCGCTGGCCGGGTCCGGCCCCAGCCGCCGCCCGCGCGGCGCCAGGTGTCCGTTGACCAGGCGCAGCGTGGCGCCGGGCTGGCAGCGCACCCGGTCCCCGCCGTCGAGCACCTCCACGCGCGCGAACCGCGTGCGCGTGTCGATCAGCATCCCCGCGCCCGACGCCTGCCCCGACAGGCTGGTGCCGCCCGAGCGGAACGTCACCGGCAGGCCGCGGCGGCTCGCCTCCCGCAGCGCCGCGACCACGCCGTCGACGTCGTGCGCCCGCACCACCGCCTCCGGGCGCAGCAGGTAGTGCGACGCGTCGTGCGCGTGGGCCACCCGCGTCAGCAGGTCCGTCCGCAGCTCGTAGCCCGACGTCGGACGGTCGCGGTGGCTCGCCGTTGACACCATGGGCCCAGTTCAGCAGCCCCGCACGCCCGGCGCGACCCACCTCTGCCCACGGGCCCGGCTTGCGAGACCGCCCCCGCGGCCGGAGCGTGACGGAAGGACACCCGGCACGCGAGACGGAGGGCGGCGAGGTCGATGCAGCTGGCGCGGACGGTAGGCAGGATCACGATCGGCGGGCTGTTCGTGGCGCACGGCACGCAGAAGCTGTTCGGATGGTTCGGCGGGCCCGGCCTCGACGGGACCGAGGGGATGATGACGGCGCTCGGGTACCACCCTCCGCGGCAGCAGGCCGTCACCGCCGGCGTGGTGGAGGCGGGGGCAGGCGCGCTGCTCGCCCTCGGGCTGGGGACGCCCCTCGCGGCGGCCGGCCTCACCGGGGTCATGGCCTCCGCGGTCCGCGACGTGCACGCCTCGAAGGGCCTGTGGAACTCGAACGGGGGCTACGAGTACAACCTGGTGCTCGTGGCGGCGCTCGCGGACCTCGCCGAGGGCGGCCCGGGCGAGCTGTCGCTGGACCGTGCCCTCGGGATCGAGCGGCGCGGCGCCCGCTGGGCGGTGGGCGCCGTCGCCCTGGGGGTGTCCGCGTCGTTCCTCAACGCAGCGCTGAGCCGGCGGCTGCGCGCACGGCAGCAGGACGGCACGGACGACGACACCGCGACGGCGTGATCGCGTTCACCATCCCGTCGAGGAGGGCCGCTGCCGGCCCGCGGGCCCGCAGAGCGCCGCCAGCCGCCGGCGCCGCGCCACGACGCTCGCCGCCCGCCCGCCGTGCACCCGGTTCGTCAGCAGCACGGCGGTCGCGCCCGTGCCGAGGTCGACGACGAACGACGTCCCCGTGAACCCCGCGTGCCCCACCTGGTCTCCCGAGACCATGAACCCGGGGTCGCCGCGCCGCAGCCCGAGCGCCTGACCCCATGCCGCGCCCGCGCGGCGAGCGACGTCGTCCGGCTCGACCAGCGCGCGCCACGACGCCTCGCTCACCACCTGCCGACCGCTCGCCGCCCCGCGGCCCGCGACCAGCGCCGCCAGCCGCGCGACGTCGTCCAGCGTGCCGAACAGCCCCGCGTTGCCCACCGGGCGGCCCAGCGCCGCGGCCAGCTCGTCGTGCACGCGGCCGGTCGGCGTGCCCGGCTCGGTCGGGGCGACGTCCGCGGCGTCGACGACGTCCACCGGCGACCACCGCAGCCCGGCCGCCCCGAGCGGTGCCCCGACGCGCCGCGCGACCGTGCGGTCGAGCCGCTCACCGGCGAGCTCCTCCAGGAGCAGGCCCAGCGTGACGAAGCCCAGGCAGGAGTACGCGTGCGCCTCCCCCGGCGGGGCGACCGGCGGGCCGACGGCGTCGGCGAGGACGGCGTCGGGGTCGGCCGTGTCACGCCAGGCGAGCGAGCTGGGGCGCAGGCCCGCGGTGTGCGTGAGCAGGTGGCGCGCCGTGGCGCCGGTGGACGTCGCGGGCACGTCGAGCACCTCGCGGGCGGGCGCGTCGAGGTCGAGCAGACCGTCGTCGACGAGCGTCGCCGCGGTGACGGCCACGAACGCCTTCGTCACCGACGCGAGGTCGAACCGGGTCGCCGGGCCCGTCGCCCCGGGGCCCTGCCCGCCGCCCGGGTGGTCCGCGAACGCGCGGTCCGTGCCCGCCGCCGTCGCCACGAGGGCCGCCGCGCACGACCACCCCTCGTCGTCGCCGCGCCCGTCGAGGAGCCCGGGTCCGGCGGGGTCGGGGTGCGGCACGGGTGCTCCGTCCTTCGCGGTCGACGTCGACCACGGGTCTGGGGTGCTGGCGGCTGCGGCCACCGTACTCTCGGCGGGTGCCCCGCGACTCCCCCGCTCCCCCGACCGCCGGCGCAGCCCGCCGCATCCTCGTCGCCGGCACGTCCGGGGCGGGCAAGACGACGCTCTGCGGTCGCGTCTCGGCCGCCCTCGGCCTGCCCTACACGGAGCTGGACGGCCTGCACCACGGCCCCGGCTGGGTGCCCCGCCCCGAGTTCGAGGACGACGTGCGTGCCGTGGCCGCGCAGGACGCGTGGGTCAGCGAGTGGCAGTACGCGGCGGTGCGACCGCTCCTGCTGGCGCGGGCCGAGCTGCTGGTCTGGCTCGACCTGCCGGTGCCCGTCGTCCTGTGGCAGGTCGCGCGGCGCACCGTGCGCCGCAGCCTGCGGCGGACCGAGCTGTGGAACGGGAACGTCGAGCCGCCCCTGCGCACGATCTTCTCCGACCGCGACCACATCCTGCGGTGGGCGTGGCGCACCCGGCACACGCTCCGCGGGCTCGACGGACGCGTGGCCTGCGAGGCGCCGCATGTGCGGGTCGTGCGCCTGCGCAGCCGCCGCGAGGTGGAGCGCTGGGTGCACGGCCTGCGGGGGTGAACGAGCTCAGCGGGACGCGTCCACCGGGTCCAGCGTGCCGGCGAGCTCCTCGACGATCCGGACGTCGCCGTCCAGCCAGTCGACGTCGAGCAGCGACGTCCGGTCCAGCCAGCGCAGGTCGTCGTGCTCCACGAGCGGCCGCGGCTCGCCCTCGACCACGGTCGCGAACCAGAGCCGCAGCACGTGCCGGTCGGTGATGATCCAGCCGCCGTCGTCGGGGCCGGGCACCTCGGCGCCGAGCTCGACGCGCACCCCCAGCTCCTCGTGCAGCTCCCGGTGCAGCGCCTCGACCGCCGTCTCCCCCGGGTCCACCTTGCCGCCCGGGAACTCCCACCGGCCCACGAGGTGCGCCGGCCGGCTCCGTCGGGCCGCGAGCAGGCGCGCGGGGCGGTCGAGGTCGTCGACGATCGCGGCGGCGACCACGAGGCGGCGAGCTGTCATGGTGCGAGTCTGCCATCCGGCACCCCGCGACCCGGGACCGACGGCGTCCGCCGCACGTCCGGGCCCGGACGTGCGAGAGCCCCGCACCGACGACCTCCCCTGTCGTCGAAGCGGGGCTCGCACCTCCCCGCGGTCAGCCGACTCCGAGGCCGGCCTGTCGCGCCCATGCGACGGCCTCCGCCCGGTTGGAGACGCCGATCTTGCGGTACACGCTACGCACCTGCGACTTCACCGTGTTCCGGGTGACGAACAGCTTGGTCGCGATCTGCTCGAGGGTGACGTCCTCGGACAGGTTGGACAGCACCACGCGCTCGCGCCGCGTCAGCAGGCGGTTCGTCACCGGGCCGGTCACTTCGATAACGCTCATCGTTCTTCCTCCGACGACGGCCGCCGACCCGAGAGGTCGGCCAGGGGAAGCCGTCATGGATGAAGATGCGCGGGGAGCCCGGTCATGACGCGGAATCTCACCCTTGCTCGTCGCCCAGGGACGACGACGGCCGCCTCTCGCCCGGTGGCGGGGCGAGGGCGGCCGTGTTACCGCAGGTCAGCGCGGTTATCTCAGGCAATCAACGCATTTCGGGCCCGAGGTCACGATTCGGTCACGGGTACCGGGAAAGCGTCAGCCCGCCTGGGCGGCGTACTCCTCGGCCGTGAGCAGCGCGCCCCGCGAGGTGACCTCGACCTTGAAGAGCCAGCCCGCGCCGAAGGGGTCGGAGTTCACCACGGCGGGGTCGTCCACGGCGGACTGGTTGACCTCCACCACGGTGCCGCTCACGGGCGAGTACAGCTCCGAGACGGACTTGGTCGACTCGATCTCGCCGACGACAGCGCCCGCCTCGATCGCGGCGCCCACCTCCGGCAGCTCGAGGTAGACGACGTCGCCCAGCGCGTCGGCGGCGACGGACGTGACGCCGATCGTGGCGGGCGACGCGTCGTCCACCCACTCGTGCTCGGCGGAGTAGCGCAGGTTCTCGGGGAAGTCGGCCATCGGTGTGCTCCTGTGTGTTCGGGACGGACTCGGGTGCTCGAGGACGATCGTCCTATGCCCGCCGGTAAAACGGCAGCGGGACGACGACGAACGGCTCGGCGCGCCCGCGGACGTCGACGGCCAGCTCGGTGCCCTCGGCGGACACCTCGGGCGTCACGTACGCCATCGCGACCGGGTAGCCGAGCGTCGGCGACGGCGCGCCCGAGGTCACCGTGCCGACGACGGCGCCCGCCGCCCCGTCGAGACCGCGCTGCACGACGTCGTACCCCGCCCGCGCCGGGCGGCGCGCCTCGCCGCGCAGGCCGACGAGCACGCGCGCGGGCTCGCTCTGCGCGCGCGCCGCGAGGGCGTCGCGGCCCACGAACGGCAGCGGCTCGCCGTCGGCGCCGGTCTTGTCGAGCTTCACGACGCGCCCGAGCCCGGCCTCGTACGGCGTGGTGGTCGCGTCGAGCTCGTGCCCGTACAGCGGCATGCCCGCCTCGAGGCGCAGCGAGTCGCGCGCGGACAGGCCCGCCGGCACCAGGCCGCGGGTCTCCCCCGCCGCGAGCAGCGCCCGCCAGAGCTCCACGGCGCGGTCGGCGGGTGCGAACAGCTCGAAGCCGTCCTCCCCCGTGTACCCCGTGCGCGCCAGCAGCACCTCGATGCCGGCCACGGTGGCGGGCGCGGAGGCGTAGTACCGCATGGTGCGGACCGTGTCGACGTCGTCCGGCGCCGTGAGGCCGGCGACGATCTCCTCGGCCTGCGGGCCCTGCACCGCCACCAGCGCGGTCTCGGCCGACCGGTCCGTCACGACCGTGTCGAACCCGGCCGCCCGCGCGACCAGCTCGGCCGCGACGCGCGGCGCGTTGCCCGCGTTCGCGACGACGAGGAAGTGCTCCTCGGCCAAGCGGTAGACGATGAGGTCGTCCAGGACGGAGCCGTCCTCGGCGCAGATCATCGAGTACCGCGCGCGGCCCACGCCGATCGCGCTCGCGTTGCCCACCAGCGCCTGGTCCAGCGCCGCGCCGGCCTGCGCGCCCTCGAGGTGGATCTCCCCCATGTGCGACAGGTCGAACAGCCCCGCGGCCTCGCGCACGGCGCGGTGCTCGGCGAGGTCGGACGTGTACCGCAGCGGCATCAGCCAGCCGCCGAAGCCGGTGAGGCTCGCGCCCAGCGCGACGTGCTCGTCGTGCAGCGGGGTCTTCTTCTCCGCCGTCGTGTCCTGCTGGTCCTCGGCCATCGAGGCTCCCTTCGATGTGTCTCGGGTCGAGCGTTGTGAGCGGGCGTTTGGCCCAGTTCTGCGTCGAAACAGGGCCAAACGCCCGCTCACAGCGAGGTCAGTGGGCGATCGGCTCCGCGTAGGACTCCAGCGGCGGGCACGCGCACACGAGGTTGCGGTCGCCCTTGGCCCCGTCGATGCGGCGCACGGGCGCCCAGTACTTCGCGCTCCGCAGGCTGGCCAGCGGGAACGCGGCGAGCTCGCGGGAGTACGGGTGCGTCCACTCGTCGGCGACGACGCTCGCGGCGGTGTGCGGGGCGTGCCGCAGCGGCGAGTCCTCGGCGCTCCACTCCCCCGCCGCCACGCGGTCGATCTCGCCGCGGATGGCGATCATCGCGTCGACGAAGCGGTCCAGCTCCGCCAGGTCCTCGCTCTCGGTCGGCTCCACCATGAGCGTGCCCGCCACCGGGAACGACATCGTCGGCGCGTGGAACCCGTAGTCGATGAGCCGCTTGGCCACGTCCTCGGCCGTCACGCCCGTCTCGGCGGTCATCGGCCGCAGGTCGAGGATGCACTCGTGCGCGACCAGGCCGTTCTCGCCCGTGTACAGCACCGGGAAGTACGGGTCCAGGCGCTTGGCGACGTAGTTGGCGGTCAGGACGGCGGCCTTCGACGCCTCCGTCAGCCCGTCCGGGCCCATCAGCGCGAGGTACGCGTACGAGATCGGCAGGATGCCGGCCGACCCGTGCGGCGCGGCGCTCACCGGCACCCCTCCGTTGGTCGAGCGTGTCGAGACCGGGTCCCCCGGCAGGAACGGCACCAGGTGCGCCGCCACGGCCACCGGGCCCACGCCCGGGCCGCCGCCGCCGTGCGGGATGCAGAACGTCTTGTGCAGGTTGAGGTGCGAGACGTCGCCGCCGAACTCCCCCGGCCGTGCCAGGCCGACCAGCGCGTTGAGGTTCGCCCCGTCGATGTACACCTGGCCACCAGCCTCGTGTACAAGGTCGCAGACCTGACGGACGTGCTCCTCGTAGACCCCGTGCGTCGACGGGTACGTGATCATGATCCCGGCCACCTGCGGGCCATGCTGCTCCAGCTTCGCGCGCAGGTCGTCGAGCTGGATCTCGCCGTCGTCCGCCGTCGCCACGACCACGACGCGCAGGCCCGCCAGCGCCGCCGACGCCGCGTTCGTGCCGTGCGCCGACGCCGGGATCAGCACGATGTCCCGGTGCTCCTCGCCGCGCGACCGGTGGTACCCCTTGATCGCCAGCAGCCCCGCGAACTCGCCCTGCGAGCCCGCGTTCGGCTGCACCGACACCGCCGCGTACCCCGTGATCTCCGCCAGCTGCGCCTCCAGCGTCGACACCAGCTCCGCGTAGCCCAGCGCCTGGTCGGCCGGCACGTACGGGTGGATGTCCGCGAAGCCCGGCCAGCTGATCGCCTCCATCTCCGCCGTCGCGTTGAGCTTCATCGTGCACGAGCCCAGCGGGATCATCGTGCGGTCCAGCGCCAGGTCCTTGTCGCTCAGGGACCGCAGGTACCGGAGCATCGAGGTCTCGGAGCGGTGCACGTGGAAGATGGGGTGCTGGAGGTAGGCGGTGGTCCGGGTCACCTCGGTGGGTAGCGCCGCGGGGAGGTCGGAGGCCCTTCGCGCGGACGCGTTCACGGGCGCCTGGGCGCCCTCCACTTCGGGAATTCTTACGTCCGCGCGAAGGCCCTCCGGCCTCCCCGCTTCCTGCACCGTGTCGGCGTCGCCTCCGCCCACCACGGCGGCGAAGGCGGCGAGGACTGCTTCGACGTCGGACTCGGTGGTGGTCTCGTCGCAGGCGATCTGTACGTGGTCCGCGTCGGCCTTGTACAGGTTGTAGCCGGCGTCGGCGGCCGCTGCCACGACGCGCCCTGCCTGCCCGGGGACGACGGCGCGGACGGTGTCGAAGAAGACGGCGTGCTCGACCGTGATGCCCGCGGCGCGCAGGCCGTCGGCGACCGCGGCGGCGCGGGCGTGGGTGCGCTCGGCGATGGCCTTCAGGCCGTCGGGGCCGTGGTAGACCGCGTACATCGAGGCCACGATGGCGAGGAGCGCCTGCGCCGTGCAGATGTTGCTGGTCGCCTTCTCGCGGCGGATGTGCTGCTCGCGGGTGGCCAGGGCCAGGCGCAGGCCCGTGGCGCCGTCGGCGTCGGTCGAGACGCCCACCAGGCGGCCCGGGAGCTGGCGCTCCAGGCCCTTGCGCACGGCCATGAAGGCGGCGTGCGGGCCGCCGTAGAACAGCGGGACGCCGAAGCGCTGCGCCGAGCCGACCGAGACGTCCGCGCCCAGCTCGCCGGGCGACGTCAGCAGCGTGAGGGCCAGGAGGTCCGCGGCCACCGTGACCAGCGCGCCGCGCTCCTTGGCCTCGGCCACGACGTCGCGCGCGTCCAGCACCCGGCCCGACGCGCCCGCCTGCTGCACGACCACGCCCACCAGGTCGCCGTCGGGCAGCGTGCCGCCCGCCGCGACGAACGCCTCGAGGCCCGCCGCCAGGCCGCCGTCGAGGCCGACCACGACCACCGGCAGGCCGATCGCCTCCGCGCGGCCGCGCGTGACGGCCAGGCTCTGCGGGAACAGGTCGGCGTCGAGCACCACGTAGCCGGTCTTCGCGCGCGAGGCGCGCCACATCAGCGCGACCGCCTCGGCGACGGCGGTCGCCTCGTCGAGCAGGGACGCGCCCGCGATCCCGAGGCCCGTGAGGTCCTCGACCGCCTGCTGGAAGTTCAGCAGCGCCTCGAGGCGGCCCTGGGAGATCTCGGGCTGGTACGGCGTGTACGCGGTGTACCAGGCGGGGGACTCGAGCACGTTGCGGCGGATCACCGGGGGAGTGGTGGTGCCGTAGTAGCCCAGCCCGATCATCTGGCGCTTGACCTGGTTCTTGCCCGCGAGGTCGCGCAGGTGCGCCAGCACCTCGGCCTCGGTGCGGGCGGCCGGCAGGTCGAGCGGGCGGTCGGTGCGGATCGATGCCGGGACGGCGGCGTCGGCCAGCGCGTCCAGGCTCGCGTGACCGAGCGTGTCGAGCATCGCGGCGACCTCGCGGCCCCGCGGGCCCACGTGCCGGTCGGCGAAGACGTCGGGGTCGACGCCGGTGCGGGTGCCGGAGAGAGTGATCGAGTCGTCCGGGAGGGTCACGTCGGAGCTCCGTGGGTCGGGCCGGGCAGGCGGGGGACTGGCGGGTCCTCCCCGCTCTGTCATCGGACGCGCGCGCGTCGACCTGAGAGTTTTGCCGGTCCGCCATGGCGCCGTCGCAGACGTGACCTACGACGTCGACGGGGCGCGCCGACTTGCACCGTCGGTGGGCCCGACCGTCGCAGGACGGCCGGACCGCTTTCCAGAGTTGCCTCGCCGCGACGGTACGGATGCCTGAGAGATTCCCGGGGAGGGTTGCTCCTTCGGCGCCGGCCGGCCACCTTGCGGGGCACGGCGCGAGCTCTCCCGTCGCGGTTCGAGCGGCTATGTGGCAACCGCACCCGGAGGTACGGCCGCGTTGTGGGCAGCCGGGGCTGCGGTGTGACGCGGCCGATCCTACCCGGCCGCGGCGCCGTCGCGGGCCTTGCGGGCGTCGCGGGAGCGGGTGCCCGCCGAGAACGCGCCTACGACCAGCACGGCGCCGGCCATCAGCAGGTACAGGGCGAGCAGCTGGGCCGACGTCGCGACGCTCGTGCTGGGCCGCGCGAGCATGACCACGCCGAGCACGATCCAGAGCACCGCGTTGACGAGCTGCCAGTCCCACGACGTCGTGCGCAGCGCCCGGCCCCGCAGCGCGCCGATGACGCCGGCCACGCCCGCCGCGCACGCCCACACTGCCACGACCAGCACCATCACCGGTCCGGACATCGACGGCCAGAGCACGATCACCAGGCCCGCGGCGATGCTCACGATCCCCGCCAGCAGCCGCCAGCTCACCTCGTCGCCCTCGCCCCGGCGCCGCCCCGAGCGCTTGGTCGGGGCGCCCTCCACGGTGAGCAGGACGCCCTGCGCGACGATCACGAGACCGACCAGCCACCGCACCCACGTGAGCCCCTGGTCCGGGTTCGCGAACAGCACCACGCCGGCCGCCAGGTAGAGCAGCGCGCGCAGGTACGTCAGGCCCCACAACCGCCGCGCGACGCCGAGCGTGCGGTCCGACAGGGGCGCCGGACCCTGGTCCTTCCCGTCCGCCGGGGCCGCGCCCGGCGTGGTCTCACCCATGTCGTGATGGTAGGAGCGCCCGCGGCCGGACGCGCGCCGGACCTGCGGCGTCGCGCCCTGCCGGCGCCGACGTCGCCGTCAGCCGAGCTCGAAGTCGCGGGTCACCTCGACCATGGCGTCGACGACGGCGCGCACGGCCGGGCCGGGCTCGTGCCGCGTGGCGCGGTGCCGCGCGACGATGCGGCGCGTGCCGAGGCCGGCGAGGCGCGCGACCTCGACGCCCTCCGGCACGTCCCCGCCCTGGAGCGCGAGCGCGGGCAGCATGGCCACCCCCTGGTTCGCCGCGACGAGCGCCAGCGCGGTGTCGAAGTCGAAGAAGGCGTGCCGCTGGCTGACGGTCGTCCCGAGCGTGCGGGCCAGGCGGCGCAGCGCGCGGTCGGACGCGGTGTCGGCCTCCGCGCCGACCCACTGCAGGTTCGCGAGGTCGTCGAGGCGCTCGGGCATGGGGAGCCCGGCCGGCACGACGACGCACCACGGCTCGTCGAGCAGGGGGACGTCGTGCACGCCGCGGGGGGCGGGGGAGTCCATGTCGACGTCGCGCTCCAGGAGGATGACGTCGAGGTCCCCGGCACGCAGCATGCGGATCGCCTCGGCCGGCTCGTGCTCGCGCACGTCCACCTCGACGCCGGGGTACTGCTCGGCCAGGTCGAGCAGCATGGGCGCCACCACGGCACGGATCCCCGTCTGGAACGCACCGAGCACGACCTTGCCGCTCACGCCCTCGCCGAGCGCGGCGATCGCCTGGCGGGCCTCGAGCAGCTCGGCCTCGATGCGCTCACCCGCCTCGGCCAGCACGCGGCCGGCCGGGGTGAGGGTGACGCCCCGCGGCCCGCGGTCGAGGACGGCGACGCCCTCCTCGGACTCGATCCGAGCGATTTGCTGAGACACCGCGGACGGGGTGACATGCAGAAGATCTGCTGCCGCGAGGACGCCCCCGGCACGGTGCACGGCAAGGAGGAAGGCAAGTCTCCGTGGGTCTGTAGCCATGTAGAGATACTAACTGCCTCTCGGAGAAGGATTTGATTGTGCTGAAGGCAGATCGTGCTGCAGAATCGTTTCGACGCCAGGCCGGAGCTCTCCGGTTCCCCGGTTCCGGGGGCGGCGTCCCACACCCTCAGATCTTCCTTCCCGTGGCACACGTGTGCCACGCCGACCCCCCGGAGGTGCCCGTCATGACGATCTCCCTGCTGACCGTGATTACTGCCCTCGGGTGGGTCGGCGCCATCGCCGTCGTCCTCGCCTACGGCATGGTGAGCAAGGGCCGCTGGACGGCCGACGGCATCCAGTTCCAGCTGGCCAACTTCGCCGGCGCGGCCGTGATGCTCCTCATCGCGATCATGAACGGCATCTGGCCGTCCGCCCTCGCGAACGTCGCCGCCGTCATCATCGGCGCCCTCGCGATGCGCACCATCGCCCGCAACCGCCGCTCCGAGCGCGCGGCCGCCGCACGGCTCGCCGCCGTCCAGACGACCGGCGACCCGCACGCCGTCGCCGTGGTGGACGGGTCCGCCGGCGACCTGCCGGTCGCCGAGCTCCCGCGCGCCGAGCGCGTCGACCTCGCCGCCTGACACCCTCGGGGCGCCGGAGGGGTCACGACCTCCGGCGCACCACGGCGGGCACCACCGCCCACAGGCCGAGCAGCACGACGGCCGACGCGGCCCCGACGACGAGCCCCGCCGTCCGGCCCACGACGACGTCGAACACGAGCTCCGCCGTGCCGGACAGCGCGATCGCGAGCAGCACGAGTCCCGCGCGGGTCATCCGGTCGCCACCCGTGACCACGGAGCGCTTGAGGTGCTGGCGGAACAGCGCCCGGTGCAGCGCGACCGGGGCGACCAGCAGGCCCGTCGTCGCGACGCACACGAGGACCAGCACCAGGTAGACCGTCCGCTGGTAGTCGTCCAGGTCCCCGAACCGGCTCTGGAACGGCAGGATCAGCAGGAACCCGGTGAGGATCTGCACGCCCGTCTGCATGACGCGCAGCTCCTGCAGCAGCTCGTTCCAGTTGCGGTCCGAGCGCTGCTCCGGCGTCTCCGGGCGGCCGTGGGCCCGGTCGGGCAAGCCGCCGGTGGGCTCGTCCGTCATCCCGCGTCCTCGCCCAGCGCGACGTCGACCACGACCGCACGGTGGTCGCTGACGCCGAGGTCCACGGCCCGGGCGGCGGTGGTCGCGACGACCGGTCCGTCGGCCAGCACGTGGTCGATCCGGAGCCAGGGTCGCGTGCGCGGGTAGGTGGGCACGTGCACCAGCTCGCGCCATCCCGTGCGCCGGGCCGGCAGGTCGCCGCGGGTGTTGAGGTCGCCCAGCAGCACCAACGGTCGTGGCGCGTGCCGCAGCCGGTGCCGCAGCCGCCGCAGCTGCGCCCCCTTCCACGGCTCGCTCTTCGACAGGTGCGTGGCGGCCACGGTCAGCAGGCCGTCGGGCGTCGCGACGGCGGCCGCGACGGCGACGCGCGGCTCGTCCACCCCCAGCGGGGGCAGGCCCGGCACGTTGAGGCCGGGCAGCCGCATGGCGTGCCACGCCCGCACCGGGTGACGGCTGAGCAGCGCGACGCCGTAGCCGGGCGGGGCGGGCAGGCGGCCGTCGTCGCCACTCGTCGTGCGCCGCGCCCGACGGCGGCGCCACGCCGGGTCGAGCGACCCGCGGATCGCGGGGACGAAGCGGTGCTCCGGCATGCCGAGCGTCGTGGCCAGCCGGTACGCCTGCGCCTCGCCGTCGGACCGCGCCTGGCCGTGGTCCACCTCCTGCAGCGCCACGACGTCCGCGTCGAGCGCGGCCAGCGCCGCCCCCAGGCGGTCGAGGTCCACCCGCCGCCCGTCCACCAGCGCGTGCTGGACGTTCGCCGTCACCAGCCGGATCATCCGCCCTCCGTCCACGAGGTAGTCCGGAGCCTGCCGAGGTAGTTCAGATCGTGCCGAGGTAGTCCACACCCCCGCGAGGTAGTTCGAAGCTCCGCGAGGTAGTTCAGATCGTGCCGAGGTAGTTCAGGTCCTCGCGAGGTAGTGCGAGCCTCCCGCACGAGGCGCCGTCTCGCACCCACGACCGGTCCGCACTGGGACTACCTCGCGGAGCTGTGAACTACCTCGGCACGATCTGGACTACCTCGCGCGAGGTCGGACTACCTCGGCGTCAGAGGGTGCGGTGCCAGGCGACGATGCGGCCGACGGCGCGGGAGACGACGTCGGGCGCGGCGGCGAAGGAGAGGCGCACCCAGTCGCCGCCGGCGACCGTGTCGAAGTCGGCGCCGGGGGTGATCGCCACGTCGGCCTCGGCGAGCAGCCGCCGGCAGTAGGTCACGGAGTCGCCGCCGACGGCGTCGCGGAAGCCGGCGACGTTCCCGTACAGGTAGAACGCGCCGTCGGCGGGGGCGACGGGGCGCCAGCCCAGCTCGTCCACACGGTCGAGGAGGGCGGCGCGCGACGCCGCGTACCGGGCCACGTTCTCGGCCGCGGCGGCGTAGCCGGCGGGGGAGAAGGCCGCGACGCCCGCGTGCTGCGCCAGTGCCGGGGGCGAGAGGGCCACGTTCCCGGCGAGCGCGTCGACGGGGCCGACCAGCTCGTCGGGCAGCACGAGCCAGCCCAGCCGCCAGCCGGTCATGGCCCAGTACTTGGAGAACGAGTTCACCACGACGGCGCCGGAGCCCGTGTACATCGCTGCCGTGACCTGCTGTACATCCGTGGAGTACGCGATGCCGTGGTAGATCTCGTCGCTGATCAGGCGCACGTCGTGCTCGTCGCACCAGCGGGCCAGGGCGGCCAGCTCGGCGGGCGGCAGCATCGTGCCGGTCGGGTTGGCGGGGGAGGCCACGACCAGGCCGTCCAGGCCGCCGTCGTAGTACGCCTCCATGAGCTGCGACACCGTGGGCTGGTAGCGGGTGTCGGGCCCGCAGTCGAGCTCCACCACCTCGCACCCCAGGGCCGCGAGGATGTTCTTGTACGCCGGGTAGCCGGGCCGCGCGAGCGCCACCCGGTCGCCGACGTCGAACGCGGCGAGGAACGCGAGCAGGAAGCCGCCGCTCGACCCCGTCGTCACGGCGATGCGCGCCGGGTCCACCTCGACGTCGTACCAGCGCCGGTAGTGCCCGGCGATCTCGCGCCGCAGGGCGGGGACGCCCATCGCCTCGGTGTAGCCGAGGTCGGCGGTGCGCAGCAGCTCCGCGGCCTTCTCCCGCACGACGTCCGACGCCCCCGTCGACGGCTCGCCCGCGCACAGGTTGAGCACGTCGTGCCCGGCGGCGCGGCGCTCGTTGGCCGTGGCCAGCACCTGCATGACGGCGAACGGCGGCACGTGGCTGCGTCGAGAGACCTTCATACGGCCATCATGCCGGGCGGCGCAGGGATCGGGGGCACGGCGCCGGGCGCACGGTCCGCCCTAGGCTGGATGGGGACGACCCGAGAGGAATGCCGATGTTCCGACGCCGCCGTGACGACCAGACCGACCCGGCACGCCGGGCCGCGCAGTACCAGGTGGACCGCGAGATCGCCGCGGACGCCGGGAACGACGGCGACGACGCCGCGTCCCCGGAGCAGCAGCGCCCCCGGCGACGCATGGACGACCGTGCGCTGTGGGTGGACACCGTCGTGGACCAGGCGATCCGCCGCGGCGAGTTCGACAACCTCCCGCTGGAGGGCAAGCCGATCCCCGGGCTGGGCGGCACGCACGACCCGGACTGGTGGCTGAAGAACCTCGTGGAGCGGGAGCAGATCACCGGCGTGCTGCCGGCCGCGCAGCTCCGGCGCGACGACGCCGAGCTCGACGAGACCCTCGACCGCGAGCCCGAGGAGGACCGGGTCCGCGCCATCGTCGAGGAGTTCAACGCGCGCGTCATCGACGCCCGCCGGCAGCTGCTCGGCGGGCCGCCGGTCGTGACACCCACGCGCGACGTCGAGCGCGAGGTGCAGCGGTGGCGCGAGCGCCGCCGCGCGCACGGGATCCGCTGAGGCGGCCCTAGGGGACGCCGTCGTGGTGACGGGATCGTCCGGGTCGGGGACGTCCCCGGCGGGGCTCGAGGCGGACCGGTTCTTCCGCCGGTGGCGGCATGCGCGCCCAACGCCCTGCACGACGGGCGGTGGCGATGTAGACAGGTCGGACACGACGCGAGGAGGTTGATCCATGGGCGTGTCCCAGACCATGCGTGCGGTGCGGATCACGGGGCACGGGGGACCCGAGGTCCTGGAGGTGACGGACGTGGCGACTCCGGTCCCACGGGCCCGTGAGGTGCTGGTCCGGGTCGACGCGGTGGCCCTCAACAACACGGACCTGTGGACGCGGGAGGGCGCCTACGGCCGCCCGGAGGACCCCCGCGCGCTGTCGGGCTGGCGCGGTCCGCTCGACTTCCCTCGCATCCAGGGCGCCGACGTCGCCGGGCGGGTGGTCGCCGTCGGCCCAGGGGCCGACGAGGCGATGGTCGGCCGGCGGGTGGTCGTCGACCCGGCGCTCTACGACGGCGAGGGGCCGGACGCGAACCCGGTGGGCCTGATGGGCAGCGAGCGCGACGGCGGCTACGCCGAGTACGTGACCGCCCCGGCCGGGCAGGTGCACGACGTGACGGGCTCCGCGCTCACGGACGACCAGCTCGCGGCCCTCCCGACCGCGTACGGCACGGCCCTGGGGATGATCGAGCGTGGCCGGCTGCAGGAGGGGGAGACAGTCCTGGTGTCCGGGGCGTCCGGGGGCGTGGGCGTCGCGGCCGTGCAGCTCGCCCGGGCCCGCGGCGCGCGCGTGGTCGCGATCAGCAGCGGGTCCAAGATCGACGCGGTCCGCGAGGCCGGCGCGCACGCCGTCGTCGACCGCGCGCAGGACGTCGTCGAGCAGGTCTGCGACGCCGCACCAGAGGGTGTCGACGTCGGGCTCGACGTCGTCGCCGGCGACCTGGTCGGGGCCGGCCTGCCGCTGCTGCGCGAGGGAGGCCGCTGGGTGGTCGCCGGCGCGCTCGGCGGGTACGAGGTGGCGTTCGACGTGCGCCGCCTCTACCTCCACAACGCGCAGGTGATCGGCTCCGCGATGCACACGCCCGCGCACTTCGCCCTCCTCATGGACCTGGCGCGTGACGCCGCGGTCCGGCCCCTCGTCGCCGCCACGTACCCCCTGGACCAGGCCGCGCAGGCGCAGGAGGAGCTCGCCCGCCGGCGACACGTGGGGAAGATCGTCCTGATTCCCTGACCCTGGGCCGGGCGATTCCGCGGGCCGCCCCTACGGTGGTGCCGTGACGAGCCTCAGCGACCCGACCCTCACCGCCGCCTGCCTGGTCGCCCGCGCGGCCGCGGCGCTGGCCGTGCCCCCGCGACCGACGACGGTCGACGGGATCGTCGCCGGCGACCCGGCGTCCGTGGTGCGGGGCGTCGCGGTCACCACGCTGGCCACGCTCGACGTGCTGGAGCGCGCGGTGGCGGCGGGGGCGAACGTCGTCGTCACGCACGAGCCGCCGGACTACGACCACACGGGCGCGGCGGTGCCCGACCTGGAGGCGGAGGGCGACCCGGTGCTGGCCTCGAAGCGCGCGTTCGTCGCCGACCACGGCCTCGTCGTGTGGCGCGCGCACGACGCCTGGCACGACCGCCGGCCGGACGGCGTCGACGAGGGCACCGCCCGGGCGCTCGGCTGGTCGCTCGACCCCGCCGCCGAGGGAGCGTCCGTGTGCGACGTCGCCCCGACGACGCTGGCGGACCTGGCCGCGCACGTCGCGACGGCGCTCGGTGCGCGCACCGCGCGCTACGTCGGCGACCCGGACCAGCCGGTGCGCCGCGTGGGCCTGGACCTGGGGTTCCGCGGCTTCGCGCGCAACCGCGCGATGCTGCGCCGCGACGACGTGGACGCCGTCGTCGCGGGGGAGGCGCACGAGTGGGAGACCCAGTCGTACGCGCTCGACGCCGCGCACCTCGGCACGACCGGCCGGGGTGCTCCGAAGGGGCTGGTCGTGGCGGGGCACGTCCCCGCCGAGCAGGCCGGGATGGCGCTCTTCGCCGACTGGCTGCGCGACGTCGTGCCGGAGGTGCCGGTGACGTTCCTGCCCACGCCGGACCTCGCCCGCCCGGCGGAGGTCTACGCCAGGTAGGCGAGCGCGTCGATCTCGACGAGCATCTCCTCGCGCGGCAGGCCGACCATCACGGTGGTGCGCGACGGCAGCACGGCGTCCGGGCCGAGGCACTCGGCGAGGAACGCGCCGTACGCGTCGTTCATGGCCGCGAAGTCGTCGCGCGTCGTGAGGTAGACGCGCAGCATGACGACGTCCGCCATCGTGCCGCCCCCCGCCCGCACGATCGCCTCGACGTTCTGCAGCGTGCGCGTGGTCTGCGCGGCGACGTCGCCGGGGTAGAGGTACTCGTTGGTCGCCGGGTCGACGGGACCCTGCCCGGAGACCTGCAGCAGGTTGCCCGCGCGCACCCCCTGGGAGAACGTGTGCGCCGGGGCGGGGGCCTGGTCGGTGGTGACGGCGGTCCTCGAGGTCTGCTCAGCCATCTGCTCGTCCTTTCGCGGGGTGGGTCCGGCCTCCCCGGGACCCGGCGTGCATTTCTGCGACCGGTGCGGCATCGTCGCACCGTCGACGGGGAACGAGGAGGGCCTGACGATGGACGGTACCGGAGCCGAGGACACCTGTCGGATCGACCGCGGCAAGGTCGCCGCGCGGGACGACGAGCGCGTCGACTGGCGGCACAAGGCCGTGCCCCCGGAGCTGTGGGGGCTGACCGTGGCCGAGGTCCGCGAGCGCCGACCCCGCCTGTCGGAGCTCCCCACCCCGCTGCTCACGCTGTCCCGACCGGCCCTCGACACCAACCTGCGCGTGATGGCCGACTGGTGCGCCGGGCGCGGCCTCCACCTCGCCCCGCACGGCAAGACGACGATGGCGCCGCAGCTGTGGGCGGAGCAGGTCGACGCCGGGGCGTGGGCGATCACGGTCGCGAACCCGTTCCAGCTCGCGGTCGCCCTCGAGTTCGGCGTGAGCCGCGTGATGGTCGCGAACAGCGTGATCTCGCCGCTGGCGCTGCGCTGGATCGCCGACGAGCTCGCCGCCGACCGCGGCCTGCGCGTCCTGGTCTGGGCGGACGCCGTCGCCACGGTCGACCTCATGCACGACGCGCTGGCCGCGCACGTGGCCGAGTCCGGCTCCCGCCCCCCGATCGACGTGCTCGTCGAGCGCGGCGGCGCCGGCGGCCGCACGGGCGCCCGTGACCTGGAGGCGGCGCTGGCCGTCGCCGAGCGGGTCGCGGCGTCCCCGCACCTGCGCCTCGCGGGCGTCGGCGGGTACGAGGGCGCGCTCGCGCACGACTCGGACGCCCACAGCCGGGACGTGGTGCGCGGCTACCTGCGCGACATGGTCGAGGTGCACGAGCGCCTCGCGGCCGACGGGCGCTACGAGGTGGAGGCGCCGGTCGTGACGGCGGGCGGCAGCGCCTACTTCGACGTCGTCGACGAGGTGCTGTCGCCCCTGGTCGCGACGGGCGCGCGCGTCGTCCTGCGCAGCGGCGCCTACGTGGTGCATGACGACGGCTTCTACCGCCACATCTCGCCGCTCGGCGAGGAGCCGCGCACCGGCGGGCCGGGGTTCCGCAGCGCGATGCACGGCTGGGTCCGCGTGAGCTCCCAGCCCGAGCCGGGCCTCGCGCTGTTCGACGCCGGCAAGCGCGACCTGCCGTTCGACGAGGGCCTGCCGGAGGTCCAGCTGCGCCGCCCGCGCGCGGCGGGGGAGTCGCCCGCCCCGGTGGCGGGTGTCCAGGTGACGGCGCTCAACGACCAGCACGGCTTCCTGCGGTGGGACGCCGGCGACGACGTCGACCTGCGGATCGGCGACGAGCTGCGGCTGGGCCTGTCGCACCCGTGCACCGCGATGGACAAGTGGACGCTCGTGCCGGTGGTCGACGACGCCGACGGGGCGGACCCGGTGGTCGTCGACCTCGTGCGGACCTGGTTCTGAGGGCGCGGGCATGGCCGCCGACTGGCTGGTCCGCGACGCGCTGGTGCTGGACGGCACCGGCGCGCCGGGCGTCGTCGCCGACGTGGCCGTGTCGGGCGGCCGCATCACCGCCGTCGACCCGGGCCGCTCCGACGCCCGAGCGGCGGGCGCGCACCGCACCGTCGAGGCGGAGGGGCGGGCGCTCACTCCCGGGTTCATCGACATGCACGCCCACTCGGACGTGCAGATCCTGGCGAACCCGGACCACACGGCGAAGGTGAGCCAGGGCGTCACGCTCGAGGTGCTGGGCCAGGACGGGCTGTCGTTCGCGCCCGTGGACGAGCGCACCCGCACCGCGATCCGCGCGCAGATCGCCGGCTGGAACGACGACCCGCCGGACTTCGACTGGGACTGGGAGTCCGTGGCCGGCTACCTCGACCGGCTGGACCGCGGGATCGCGTGCCACGCCGCCTACCTGGTGCCGCAGGGCACGCTGCGCCACCTCGTCGTCGGGCCGGACGAGCGCCCCGCCACGGACGCGGAGGTCGCGCGGATGGGCGAGCTGCTCGCCCAGGGGATGGCCGAGGGCGCGCTCGGCATGAGCAGCGGCCTCACCTACACGCCCGGCATGTACGCCGACGACGACGAGCTCGCCGCGCTGCTGCGCGTCGTCGCCGCGCACGGCGGCTACTACAGCCCGCACCACCGGTCGTACGGCAAGGGCGCGCTCGAGGCGTACGCCGAGATGATCGACCTGGCCCGCGCGACGGGCTGCGCGCTGCACCTCACGCACGCGACGATGAACTTCGCGCCCAACAAGGGGCGGGCGGGCGAGCTCCTCGCGCTGGTCGACGCCGCGCTGGACGACGGCGTCGACGTCACCCTCGACACGTACCCGTACCTGCCGGGCTCGACGACGCTCAGCGCGATCCTGCCGAGCTGGGCGTTCTCCGGCGGCCCGGACGCGCTGCTCGCCCGGCTGGCCGACCCCGCCGACCGCGAGCGCATCCTGCACGAGGTGGAGCACGTCGGCACCGACGGCTGCCACGGCTGCGTGGCCGAGTGGGACACCATCGAGGTCAGCGGCGTGCAGCACCCGGAGCTCGAGGGCCGCGTGGGGCGCACGATCGCGGCGATCGCGCGCGACGAGGGTCGCGCGCCCGGCGACGTGTTCGTGGAGCAGCTGCTCGCGGACCGCCTCGGCACGACGATCCTGCAGCACGTGGGCCACGAGGAGAACGTGCGGGCCATCATGCAGCACCGCACGCACTGCGGCGGCTCGGACGCGATCCTCGTGGGCGGGCGCCCGCACCCGCGCGCGTGGGGCACGTTCCCGCGCTACCTCGCGCGGTACGTGCGCGAGCTCGGCGTCCTCACGCTGGAGGACTGCGTGCACCACCTCACCGGGCGCCCCGCGGCCCGGCTCCGCCTGGTCGACCGCGGCCTCGTGCGTCCCGGCTACGCCGCGGACCTCGTGCTGCTCGACCCCGACACCGTCCAGGACACCGCGACGTTCGAGAACCCCCGGCAGCAGGCCGCGGGCATCGACCTGGTCCTGGTCGACGGCGTCGCCGTCATGGACGACGGCGCTCGCACCGACGCCCTCCCCGGCCGCGCGCTGCGGCGCACGGGGAGCGGCACCCGCTGAGACAGGGAGGCACCCCGATGCGAATGCTGCTGCAGGCCGCGGGGGACGACGACAACACCCTCGAGCTGATCAACCAGCCGTGGTCGGAGCACGACACCCAGGTCCTGGTGGTCACGGCCATCGGCATCGCGATCGTCGTCGTCCTCATCACGGCGGTGAAGATGCACGGCTTCCTCGCCCTGACGATCGGGTCGCTGTTCGTGGCGATCGGGTCCGGCATCCCGCTCGGCGACGTCGCCGGGGTGTTCGAGACCGGCGTCGGCGACGTGCTGGGCACCGTCGGCGTGCTGGTGGTGCTGGGCGCGATGCTCGGCAAGCTGCTCGCCGACTCCGGGGGAGCGGACGAGATCGTCGACAAGATCTTCCGCGGCTCCACCGGCAGCCTGCCGTGGCGGATGGCGCTCATCGCGTTCCTCATCGGCATCCCGATGTTCTTCGAGGTCGGGCTGGTGCTGCTGATCCCGGTGATCATGCTGGCCGTGCGCCGCTCCGGGCTGCCCGCGATGCTGCTGGCCATGCCGGCGCTGGCGGGCCTGTCCGTGCTGCACGGCTTCGTCCCGCCGCACCCCGGCCCCCTGGCCGCCATCGGCAACCTCGGCGCCGACGTCGGCATCACCATGGCGCTCGGGCTGCTCATCGCCGTGCCCACCGTGATCATCGCCGGGCCCGTGTGGGGCCGGTTCGCCGCGAAGCTCGTGCCGATCGGCGCGCAGGGCGGCGGTGGCGGCATCGTCGCCGAGGACACCGGGTCCGGCTCCGGGGAGCCGGGCACCGTCAAGACGCGCAACCCCACGTTCGTGCTCACCCTGGTGACCATCCTCAGCCCCGTGATCCTCATGCTGCTGCGCGCCGGCGTCGAGGTGTGGGCCAGCCCCGAGGCGTGGTTCTTCCCGTTCGTGTCGTTCATCGGCGAGCCGCTGGTCGCGCTGCTGATCGCGGTCCTGCTCGCCATGATCACGTTCGGCACCAGCGTCGGGTTCTCGCTGGGCACCCTGGGCTCCAAGATGACCGAGAGCCTCAAGCCCATCGCGAGCGCCACGATGATCGTCGGGGCCGGCGGCGGGTTCAAGGCCGTCCTCGTCGAGGGCGGCACGGGCGTCGCGATCGGCAAGGCCGCGGTCGCGATGAGCCTGTCGATCCTGCTGCTGGGGTGGCTCATCGCCGTGCTCGTGCGCATCGCCACCGGGTCCGCCACGGTCGCGATCGTCACGGCGTCCGGCATCGCGGCACCGCTGGCCACGGGCCTGACGCCCACCCACCTCGCGCTCGTCGTGCTCGCCATCGGCGCCGGGTCGCTGATCCTGTCGCACGTGAACGACGCCGGGTTCTGGCTGGTCAAGGAGTACTTCGGCATGACCGTCGGGCAGACGTTGAAGACCTGGACCGTGATGGAGACGATCATCGCCGTCCTCGGCCTGCTGTTCACCTGGCTGCTCTGGCTCGTGGTGTAGCTGGTCGCTGGTTGAGCCTGTCGAAACCCGTCGCTGGTTTCGACAGGCTCAACCGGCGGTCGGGTCGCGCGGCAGCGCCGCGTTCCTTACGTTCGGGGCGTGGAGCAGGCCGGCACGAGCAGCGCGTGGGAGCCCGACGTGCTGCCCGGCTTCGAGCGGCTGACCCTGCCGCTGGAGCCGGACTTCGAGGGAGAGGTCGTCGCGACGCTCGTCCGCCGGGCCCCGGAGCCGGGCGACGACGACGCGGCGCCGGACGCGGGCATCGACGTCCTGTACGTGCACGGCTGGGTGGACTACTTCTTCCAGACCCATCTCGCGGCGTTCTGGGAGCGGCAGGGCGCCCGGTTCTACGCCCTCGACCTGCGCAAGTACGGCCGCAGCCTGCGCGAGCACCAGACGCCGGGCTTCGTCACCGCGCTGGCGACCTACGACGAGGACGTCGAGGCCGCGCTGGCCGCGCTCGGCCACGGCCCGACGGCGTCGTCGGGCCGCCGCCTGGTGCTGATGGGCCACTCGACGGGCGGGCTGGTGCTCAGCCTGTGGGTGTCGCACCGGCCCGGGCGCGCCGACGCGCTGGTGCTCAACAGCCCGTGGCTCGAGTTCCAGACGCGCAGCGTGGGCCGCTGGATGCTGGAGCCGGGCCTGCGGGCCCAGGCCGCGATCGCGCCGCGCAGCCACCTCGTCAACGTCGACCTCGGCTACTACGTGCGCAGCGTCTCCGACCGGTACGACGGCGCCTGGCACATCGACCCGGCCTGGCGCCCCGACATGGGCTGGCGCACCACGCCGGCGTGGCTGTCGGCCGTCTTCCAGGGCCAGGAGCGGGTGGCCCGGGGGCTCGGCATCGACGTGCCGGTGCTGGTGCTGCTCTCGGCCCGCTCGACGGCGCCCGTGCGGTGGAGCCCCGAGATGATGACCACCGACTCGGTGCTCGAGGTGGGCGGCGTCGCGCGCCGCGTCCCCGCCCTGGGCAGCCTCGTGACGCTGGTCCGCATCGACGGCGCCATGCACGACGTCACGCTGTCCGCCCCCGCCGTGCGCGACGTCGTGTGGCGCGAGATCTCGCGCTGGGTCGCCGCCTACGTGCCGCCCCGGCCCGCGGACGCCGCGCCCGAGCCGTCCGGGGTGGCGGCGTGGTGGCACCGCACGTTCGGCGGCGGCAGGCCCTCGCGGCGTCGGCCGCGCACGGCCGAGGTCACAGCGCCCGCACCAGCTCCAGCTCCTCGCCCTGCTCCAGGAGAAAGCGCCCGCCCGACGGCGTGAACCCCAGCTTGCGATAGGCCGCCTGCGCGCGCGGGTTGTCGACGTGCACGCACAGCCGCGCGCGCTCCACGCCGAGTCCGCGCGCCCAGCCCTGCACGGCGTCGAACAGCGCCCCCAGGACGCCGGCGCCGCGGTGCTCGGGGCGGAGGAAGACGCCCACGAGGTGCACCTGCCGCTGCTCCACCGGCCCGCCCAGGACGTCGGTCGCGCCCGGCTCCTCGACGAGGCCGGTCGTGGTGCCCACCCAGCGCCCGTCGTCGTCCACGGCCACGAACGCCGCCACCGTGTCGCTCGTGGCGTTGCCGCGAGCCCGCTCCTGCCAGAACGCGTCGGGCCGCGCGGCCGCCTGCTCGTGCGTCTCCAGGAACGCCACCGGGGCCGCTGGGTCCTGCAGCGCGGCCAGGCGCAGGTCGCGGGTCTCGCGCCACTCGTCCTCCCGGGCGCGGCGGACGGTGAGCGGGGGGAGCGACGTCGTCATGGGCCGATCCTTCCACCGCACGGGCACGGCCCGCCCGGGCTTTTCAGGCGCCCGGGGTCCGACAGTCCAGGTGCGCCCGGACGTGCGCCACGACTCCGTCGGCGGCGGCCTCGAGCTCGGCCAGCGTCGTCTCGAACCCGTCCTGGTCGCCGTACCAGGGGTCCTCGACGTCGAGCAGGTGCTCGTCGCCGCCCGGCTCGACGACCGGCGCGGCCGGGTCGAACGACCGGTACATGCGGATCTCGGCGAGCCCGTCGGAGGCCGCGGCACCGTCGGCGAGCCGCCGCAGCCGCCGCGCGTGCTGCGCCGTCATGGGCAGCAGCAGGTCGTGGTCCGCGAGGTCGGCGGCGCTCACCTGGCGAGCGTGGTGGCCGTCGCCGGTCGGGTAGCCGTGCGCGGCGAGCACGCGGCGGGCGCGCCGGTCCACGGGGTTGCCCTGCTCCTCGTCGCTGACGCCGGAGGAGTCCACGACCACACGGTCGCCGAGCCCGGCGGCATCGAGCCGGTCGCGCAGCACGATCTCGGCCATGGGGGAGCGGCAGATGTTGCCGGTGCAGACGGTCATCACGCGGTACGGGGTGGCGGTCACCGAGCCATTCTCACCTCCGCGCCCGCCGGTCGAGCCAGTCGAGACCCAGCACCGGGTTTCGACAGGCTCAACCACCGGCGGTTTCGACGGGCCCGACCGGCGAAGTCGTGCCTACCGTGAGGCATGGCGAGATGGGCGGCGGACGGGCTGGTCGCCGTGACCGGGGCGAGCGGGCGGCTCGGGTCACGGCTGGCGTTCCGGCTCGCGGCGGAGGGCGCGCGGCAACGGCTGGTCGTGCGCGACCCGGCGCGCGCGCCGCGCCTGTCGGACGGGCGGGCGCTGCCGGAGTGCGAGGTCGCCGTCGCCGAGGGGTTCCACGACACCGACGCGATGCGGGCGGCGTTCGCCGGCGTGCGCACGGTCTTCCTGGTGAGCGCGCGCGAGGCGCCCGACCGCGTCGCGCAGCACACCGCGATGATCGACGCCGCGGCGGCGGCCGGCGTCGAGCGGGTCGTGTACACGTCGTTCGCGGGCGCCGCCCCCGACGCGGTCTTCACGTTCGCCCGCGACCACTGGCACACGGAGCAGCACCTCGCCGAGGTGGCCGCGCGCACCGGGCTGCGCTGGACGGTGCTGCGCGACAACCTCTATTTCCACGCGCTGAGCACGTTCGTCGGGCGCGACGGCGTGATCCGGGGGCCGGCCGCGGACGGGCGGGTCGCGGCGGTGTCGCACGACGACGTGGCGGACGTCGCGACCGCCGTCATCCTCGACGAGCGGCCCGCCCGGCACGACGGCGCCGTCTACGAGGTCACCGGGCCGCAGGCGCTCACCCTCGACGAGGTGGCGGCCACGCTCGGCCGCGCCGCCGGCCGCGACCTCACCTACCACCCGGAGACCGAGGAGGAGGCCTACGCCTCCCGCGCCGGCTACGGGGCCGAGCCGTTCGAGCTCGAGGGGTGGGTCACGTCGTACACCGCGATCGCCGCGGGCGAGCTGGCGCACGTCTCCGACGACGTCGGGCGGCTCGTCGGCCGCCCCGCGCGGTCGCTGGCCCAGTGGCTCGACGACTACCCCGGCGAGTGGGCGCACCTGCGGCGCGCCTGACCTGCGCCGGACCCACCGAGTTCACCCTGAGGAAAACCCTTGGCGCCCCCCGCGGTGCGGGCGTAGCGTCGTCGGCACATGAGAAGGGAGGTGATCCGACGCAGTGAAGACTCTTCGGACCCATGAGGTGGTCGCGCGCTAGTCGCGTGCGCCCTGAAGCGTTTCGCGCTGCCGGCCTGACGGCCTGATCACCCGTCGGACCGGTCGGCGCACGGGACGGGTAGCGAGTTCCTCGCGACCACCGGATCCCGCGGGTGCCGTGCCCTCGTCCAGCACGGCAGGAGGTTCGACCTCCAGCCCGCGGGCTCTTTGCTGTCCGGGGCGCTGTCCGGGGCCGGCGGCGTCAGACCAGCACCGCCGCGCGACGCTCGCGCCGCAGGCGCCGCTCCGCCAGGGCGACGAGCTCGTCGGCGTCCGCCGCGCCGGCCACCGACCAGGCGGCGGCCGAGTGCAGCGCCGGCCACGCCACGCCGTCCGGCCCGCCGTCGAACCCCGGCGCGGCGACGTGCGCGAGCACGTGCTGCCGCAGCGCGTCGGCGGACGCCGCCGCCTGGATGTCGTCCATCGCCGGCAGCGTCGCGAGGACGGCGAACCCGTCGCCCTCCACCCGGCCCGCCTCGCAGCCGGCGGGCAGCGCCGCCGCGACCCGGGCCGCGAGCTCCGCCAGCACGGCGTCCCCGGCCTCCTGCCCGTGGTCGGCGTTGAGCCTCGCCATGCCCCGCACGTCGAGCAGCACCAGCACGACGCGGGTCGCGCCGCCGCGCACCAGGGCGCAGCGGTGCCGCAGCGCGTACCACGTGGCGGCACGCCCCGGCAGGCGGGTCAGCGGGTCGTGGGTGGAGCGCTCGGCGAGCTCGGCGACGACGGCGCGCATGACGTCGGCCGTGGTCGCGGCGGCCCAGGCCGAGGGGCCGCTCACCAGGACGTCGTCGTAGCGCCGGTCCGCGGAGCGGGCCATCGCGAGCCCCGCGACGTCGGCCACCGCCGTCCCGGGCGCGACGACCAGCGGCGACCAGTGCGCCACCGCGCCGGTGGGGCGCCGCTCCAGCACGGCGCGGCCGTAGCCGAGCCGCCCGGTGAGCGCCGCCGTCAGGCCCGCGCGGGTGACGATGCCGGTGCGCTCGGGCGCGGCGTCGTCCTGCACCGCGACCGACCCCACCTCGGGCCGCCGGAAGATGACCTCGAGCTGCCCGACCGGCAGCGTGGAGCCCACCACCAGCACCGGCTGCGCCAGCTCCGCGACCGACGCGACGCGCGTCGTCCGACGGGGGGAGACGTGGCGGGCCAGGCGGGCGATCTCGTCGTGCACAGCGGAAGTATGGTCGCGCCGGGACGCTCCGCGGGCCTTCCGGGGTGAAGTTCGCCGAGCGTTCGCCCGCCGTTCAACACGGCCGGAAAGATGGGAGCGCGACCACCTGTCGACGCAAGGCCCAGGTCCCTAGAGTGTCGCGAGGTATGCGATGTCTGTGAGGTCTCCGGGGGGCGACACATGCGAAGGACGGGCGCGACGGCGGGCCGCACGACGACGAGCGGCCTGCTGGCCGCCGCGCTGGCCCTGGGCGGGCTCGTGGGCCTGGGGGCCCAGACGGCGACGGCCCCTCCCGCGGCCGCGGCGGAGGGCGACGTCAACCCCTTCACCTCGGCGGGCGGCTTCACGGTCTACGCGCAGCGCGACGCCTTCGTCGGCAACCAGGAGCTCGAGGGCTCGCTCGCCGCGGGCCGCGACCTCGCGCGGACGACGGCCGAGCAGTGGGCGGTGATCCACGTGGCCGCGGGCACGGCGGACTACACGATCCCCACGGTGGACGGCGACCCCACCCGCCTGCTGATCGGGCGCTTCGACCCGGACACCGCGCGCAACGTCGGCGAGGTCAACATCACCAGCCGCGGCGCGACCAGCCCCGAGAACGTCGGAACGCTCAAGATGGTCGACCGCGACCTCGGCCCGTACGAGACGTCCGCGCGCGGCGAGAGCTGGGTGCGCGTCTCGCAGCCGGGGTCGGCCCCACCGCTCATCGACGCGACGGCGCAGACCTACCCGGCCGACGCGGAGCCGCCGACGGGGAGTAACACGTCGATCTTCACCGAGCGGACGGGCGGCACCCAGGACGTCGTCGCCGGCTACGTCCAGGCGAACCAGGACGCCACGACCGAGGAGAGCGCGCAGTGCCTCGCCGCGCTGGCCGACCCCGACGGCCAGGATGCGCACCACGTGACGGTGGCGGAGGACGACGGCGACCGCGTGGTGCTGGGCCCGCTCGCGGCCGACCGGCCCAACGTGGTGGCCTACGAGGACGTGGCGGGCGCCAGCCTGCTGCAGTTCTCGCCGGGCAGCGCCACGCCCGGCCAGGAGAACCCGCTGATCATCCGGGTGCCCGCCGGCACCACCGAGGTCGAGGGCCTCCGGATCGACCCGCAGGGGCAGTACTCGCCGTACGTGCTGTGGGACCTGTCAGCCGTGACCGGCGAGGTGACGGTCGAGAACCCCGGCGCGCGCATCGACGGCTCGATCTACGCGCCGTTCGCCGACGTCACCGTCGACGCCGCGCCGCTCGACGGCCAGGTGATCGGCCGCGACGTGACGCTGCGGGGCGGCGAGGTGCACTCGTTCCTGTTCGCGAGCACGATCCCGTGCGGCGAGCCGCGCGGCACGTTCGAGGTGAGCAAGGAGCTCGACGGCATCGCGGCGGGCGACCTGCCCGACGGCGCCACGTTCCCCGTCGACTGGACCGCCACGTCGCCCGACGGCGAGGTGCTGGACACCGGGACGCTCGAGCTGCCCGCCGACGGCTCGCCCGTGCGCCCGACGGCGGTCGACGGCACCACGCGCACGTTCCCCGTGGGCACCGTCGTCACGTTCGAGGAGCAGGCGCCGGACGACGTGCCCGGCTGGGAGTGGGGGGCGCCGTCGGTGGCCCCGAACCCGGTGACCGTCACGGCCGACGGCGACGGCGTCGTCAGCGCCACCGTGACGAACACGGCGGAGCGCCAGACCGGCACGTTCGAGGTGACCAAGACCGTCACGGACGGCGGCGACGACGCGTTCCCGCCGGGCCCGGGGGAGGTCTTCACCGTCGGCTGGACCGCCGTCGACCCGGACGGGAACGAGTCGAGCGGCACCATCGACCTGGAGTCGAACGGGAACTGGAACTTCCAGCCGCAAGGGCCGGTGGACGACGACGGGGACGCGGTCGTGTTCCCCGTCGGCACCGAGGTCACCCTGAGCGAGCCCGATCTCCCCGACCCGCCCGACGGCTACGACTGGGGCGATCCGTCGTGGAGCCCGGGTGACACGTTCACCATCGACCAGGCAGACCAGGTGGTCGACGTGGGCCTCACCAACCTGCTGGTCGCCCAGGAGCAGCCCGCGTCGTTCAGCGTCGTCAAGGTGCTCGACGTCGACGGGCCGGTGGACCCGGAGCCGCAGTTCTCGATCGACTACACCGTCGACCCGCCCGGGGGCGAGCGCCAGTCCGGGACCCAGGAGATCGCCCCGGGCGAGCCCGTGACGATCTCGGACCTCCCCGACGGGGGCCCGATCCCGGCGGGGTCCACGGTCCGCGTGCGCGAGGACGCGCCGACCGGCGGGGAGGGAGTCGTCTGGGAGGACCCGGTCCTCACCGTGGACGGTGAGCCGCTCACCGACCCGGACGAGGAGGGCTTCTTCGAGTTCGAGCTCACGGAGGGGCAGACCGTCGCGCTCGAGGTGACGAACGCGGGGCACGTGCCCACCGGGTCCTTCGCGCTGTCGAAGGAGCTCGACGGCCCGGCCGCCGAGGACGTGCCCGACGGGCTGACGTTCGGCGTCGGCTGGACGGCGACCGCCCCGGACGGCACCACCACGAGCGGCACCACCCGGCTGTCGCCCGACGGCACCCCGGTCGGCCCGACGGACACCGACGGCGACCCCCTGGAGTTCCCGGTCGGCACCACCGTGACGTTCGACGAGGCGGCCCTGCCCGACCTGCCCGGCTGGGACTGGGGCACCCCGACGATCACGCCGGCCGAGATCACGGTCGGCGACGGCGAGAACGCCCAGGTCACGGTGACCAACTCGGCCACGGTGGAGCACGGCACGTTCGAGGTGTCGAAGGCCCTCGAGGGCGCCGACCCCGGCGACGTGAGCGGCGACGGATTCGCCGTCCCGTGGACGGCCACGCTGCCGGACGGCAGCACCGACGAGGGCGTGCTCACCGTGCCGACCGACGGCGCCGCCGTCGGCCCCGACCGCGAGTTCCCGGTCGGCACCACCGTGCACGTGACGGAGGAGCCGCCGTCCGACGCCGTGCTCCCCGACGGCTGGACCTGGGCCGTCCCGACCTGGTCGCCGGGCAGCAGCGTCACGATCGACGAGGGCACGGGCACCACGGCGTTCACGGTGACCAACTCCGCCGTCCCCACCACCACGCTGCGGGTGGAGAAGCAGGTGGACGGCGCGGACCTGCCGGACGGCACGCCCTTCCCGGTCGAGTACCGCGTGGACGACGGCCCGGTGCGGCACGGTGACCTCGTGCTCGGCGACCCGTTCGTGTCCGGCGACGTCCCGCTGGGCACCACGGTCGAGATCCGCGAGGCCGACCCGCCCGCCCTGGACGACGCCACCTGGGGGTCGCCGCGCTGGACGATCGACGGCCACGAGCTCGAGCCCGACGACGACGGCTGGGTCGTGATCCACGCCGACGACGAGCAGCTCAACGCCGTCACGCTGACCAACACCGCCCGGCCGACCGCGCCGGCCCCGTCTCCCGGGCCCGAGCTGCCGCAGACCGGCTTCGGCGGTGGGACGCTCCCGCTGCTCGCGCTCGGGCTGCTGCTCCTCGGCGTCGCCGTGCGGCTCGTGGCCCGCGTCGTGCGGGTCTGACGTCCGCCCGGAACCGCGGAGCCGCGGGGATCAGCCGATCGTCGTCGCCGCCGGGCGCCACCGCGGTCCGTCGCCGCACACCATCCGGCGTCGCCCGCGGTGACCGCCGCGGGCGTCGGGGGCCGGCGGCGGGGCCGTGGAGCGGCGCGCCTGGACGACGGTGCGCTCCCCGGGCAGCCGCCAGGCGGCCAGCCGGTCGCCGACGCGCGGCAGCTCGGCGGGCGACAACCCGTCGGCGCCCAGCACCGTGGCGGGCACGATGGTGAGCGGCCCGACCTCGACGCCGACGGTGCACGCGGACACCCGGCCGTCGTCGCCCTCGCGGTGCGCGACGTCGAGGACGACCGCCTCGCCCGCGACGGCCACCTGCAGGTGGCGGGACCACCGCGCGTAGTGGGCGGCCTCCTCGGACGCCCGCATGCGTGCGGTGGGACGCACGGCCCGCCACCACCCCCACCACGCGGGCGCGAGGAAGAGCCAGGGGAAGACCGTCCACAGCGGGTTCCAGAACCAGGGGAAGAAGGCCTCGTCGTCCCAGGCCCGGACGGTCACGAGCCACACCGCCGCCACCGAGACGACGAGCAGCAGCAGCGCCTGCCCGGCGAGCTTCCGCCCTGACGCGGCCGGGACCAGGAACGGCTCGGGCGTGCGCGGCAGCTCGCCCGGGTCGCCGTCGGGGCCGACGAACCGCAGCACGGCGCGCTGGTCGGCCGGCGGGAGGGCGTCCGGTCGGGCAGAAGCAGGCACGCACCGATGCTAGGCGCACGACTCCGCGGGCCGATGGGCCAGGCGCTAACCTGCGCGGATGACCGTCCTGACGCCGGGGGAACGAGAGGTCCCGACGTGGCAGCTCACCGAGGACGCGCAGGCCTTCCTCGACGCCGTCGGGGGTGTGCTCGCGGCCGACCCGGTACGGTCGACGATCGTCGCGAACACGGCCCGTCGCCTCGCCGAGCAGGCCGCGGAGGGGCGGCCTCGTCCGGATCACCCGTGCTGGTTCGCGGTCGCGCGCGCCCCAGGGGGCGAGGTCGTGGGCGTGGCGATGCGGACGGCGCCCGCCCCGCCGCACCAGGCGCATGTCCTCCTCGCCGAGCGACCGCTCGCGGAGGGCCTGGCCGACCTGCTGCTGGGCCGGGGCGAGGTGGTCACGGCGACCAACGGCGCCCAGGAGCCGGCGCGCGCGTTCCTCGAGCGCGTCGCCGCTCGCACCGGTGGCAGGGTCGCCGTCGCGCGGCCGACCCGGCTGTTCGAGCTGGGCGGGCTGGTCGCGCCGTCACCCCTGCCCGACGGCGCGCCGCGCGCGATACGCCACGACGAGGTGGACCTGGCCCACCGCTGGTTCGTCGACTTCGTGACCGACGCCGAGCGTCAGGCCGGCCGGAGCGGGCCGCCGCGGATCCCGCCGCCCGGGCGGGAGCTCGTCGAGCGGCGCGTCGGCGCCGGAAAGTTCTGGTGGTGGGAGGTGGACGCAGCGCCGGTGTCGCTGGTCGGGCACGTCGGCCCCGCGCTGGACGTCGCGCGGCTCGGTCCGGTCTTCACCCCGGCTGAGCACCGGGGGCGCGGGTACGCGGGCGCGCTGGTCGCGCACGTGTCCACCGTGCTGCGCGACGCCGGGAACCGTGTCTGCCTGTTCACCGACCTGGAGAACCCGGTGTCCAACGCGCTGTACGAACGACTCGGCTACCGGCCCGTGGTGGACATGGCCGAGCTGCGGATCGTCCCGTGACCCCGGAGCCGGAGGTGCCCGACGTCGCGGCGCTGCGCCGCGACGCCCACGAGCGCGCCGTCGGCCGGCCGCGGCGCCCGTTCGCCGGGACGGTGGACGACGCGGTGCACGCCGGCGTCGCGCTGCGGCGATACACCCCCGACCGCCGCCACCCGGGCACCGCGGTCGTCTTCCTGCACGGCGGGTTCGGGCTGTTCGGCGACCTCGAGCTGCAGGACGGCTGGTGCCGGCGGGCCGCCGAGGCGCTCGGCGTCGTCGTGGTCGCCGTGGACTACCGGCTCGCGCCGGAGGCCACGCTGGACGACGCCGTCGCGGACGCCCTCGCCGCCGTCGACCTGCTCGCCGGGGAGGGCGTCGACCGCCTCTACCTCGACGGCGACTCCGCCGGCGGCGCCGTCGCCCTCCTCGCGGCCGCCCGCACGACGCACCCGGTGGCGGGCCTGCTCCTCACCAACCCCAACCTCGACCTGTCGCTCGAGAGCTACGACGACGCCTTGCCCGGCGGGCCGGGCCGCCCGCTGTCGACGTACGCCATGCGTGCATGGACCGGCGTCGAACCCGCCGACGCGCCGCGCCTGCAACGGTCCGCGCGCGGGCTGCCCCCGACGCTGGTCGCCGTGGGCGAGCTGGACTCGCTCCGCCCCGAGGCGCGGGAGCTCGCCGACGCCTGCCGCCGCGACGGCGTGCCCTGCCGGCTCGTCGAGCTGCCCGGCGCCGAGCACGGGTTCGTCGGCACCGCGCGGGCCGGCGAGGTGCTCGCCGAGGCCGCGGAATTCCTCGGCCTGGGCTGAGCGCCGCCGCTCCTCAGACCTCGCCCGCCTCTGCGACGCCCACCGCCACGGCGAGGTCCTGCCACGCCATGCCGGAGCCCTTGAAGACGTTCGGCCGGTCCGTCGCCCGGGCGTGCCCGCGCACGACGTCGGCCAGGGGCACCAGGTCGTCGGGTCGCAGCGCTCCCTCGCGGGCGGCGAGGACGACGTCGCCGCACTCGCGCATCGCGGTCGCGCGGTCCTCGACGACCACGAGCGCCCGACCCATGAGGCCGGCGTCGAGCTCGCGCCGGTCGGGCTCGTGCGAGCCGATGGCCACGACGCACGCGCCGTCGCGCACCAGGGCGCCGTCGAAGAGCGGCTCGCCCGCCGACGTCGCGCACACCACGAGGTCGGCGTCCGCGACGTCGGCCGTGCTGCCCGCGCGCGCCGGGAGGCCGCGCGCGGCCAGCGCCTCGACGGCGCCCGCCAGGCGGCCCGGGTCGCGGCCCACGAGCGCGACGTCGTCCAGCCCGCGCACGGCCGCCATCGCCACGGCGTGCTCGACCGCCTGCGGCCCGGCGCCGACGACGACGAGCCGCCGCGCGTCCGGCGGGGCGAGGTGGTCCGCCGCGACGGCCGAGGTCGCGGGCGTGCGCAGCTCGGTGAGGGCCGACCCGTCGAGCTGCAGCCGCGGGGTGAGGGTGGCGGCGTCGAGCAGGAGGTAGGTCGCCTGGATGCGCGGCAGGCCGCGCGCCGGGTTGCCCGGCGCCACGGTCGCGATCTTCACCCCGGCCCAGTCGCCCAGCACCGACGGCATGAGCAGCAGCTGCCCCGCGCCGGCGTCCACCGCCGACCGCGCCGGGTCGTCGGCGGGGTCGAAACCGTCGAGCAGCGCCCGCTCGACCAGCCGGCGGGCGCGGTCGGGGGCGACCCGGCGCCGGACCTCCTCGGCGGTGACGAACGGCAGCCCCGGCATCCGGCCTCCTGTGCTCGACGTTCCCGGTGGGCCTCAGCATGCCATCGAGCCCGGTCGCGGGGGGGCGGACGCCGCGTCCGGGAACGCGCCGGCCGGCCCGTCGGAGGGGTCGACGGGCCGGCCGGGGTCGGGGGACGGCGCGCGCGGCGCGCGCCGTCGGTGGCGGATCAGCTCAGCCGAACGTCACCTCCAGCGTGCCGTCCGCGGCGAAGGACCAGTCCAGGTCGCCGGCGTACGCGCCGCAGTCGCCGGTGCCGTTCCAGGCGTTGGTGCCGTCGTCGTCGCCGGACAGCTTGTCGTTGGAGCCGCCGTCGCAGGAGGTGTTCCCGCTGAACACGTGGGAGCCCTCGTCGAACGCGAAGTTGCGCTCCTCGTTGCCGATGCTCACGTTGTTGGTCACCGTGATCGAGCCCGGGTTGCTGTTGTAGGTGAGCCCGTGGTGGCCGTTGTGCCACGCGAACGAGTCCTTGATCACGTGGTCGACCGCGATGTCGGAACCGCCCAGCTTGAAGCCGTTGCGGTCACCGCTGCCGGCCTGCGAGCCGTCGGACAGCGTCCCGTTCTCGTAGGACAGGGAGTGCTCGATCGTCACCTCGCCGATCGGGCCGGTCTCGTCCTTGGCGTACAGGTCCCAGCCGTCGTCGATGTTGTTGTGCGACACGCAGTCGCGGAACACGTTGCCCTCGCCGACCGTCAGCTTGGCCGCGAACCCGTCCGCGTCCTCGCCGTCCGAGTCGACGTTGTCGTACGACTCCGAGGTGAGCACCAGGTTGTTCGCCGGCCACTCGGCCTTCGGCGCCCCCGCCACGAGCCGGGCGATCTGCAGGCCCGTGTCGGCGTTGCCGCGGGTCACGACGCGCTCGATGACGTTGTCGTCGCCGCCGAGCAGGATGCCGTTGTCGCCGGCGTTCTGCACGGTGATGCCGTACACGTGCCAGAAGTTGCCGCCGATGGCGAGGCCACGGTTGGCGGAGTCCTCCGCCTGCGCGGAGAAGTCCAGCACCGGCTCCTCGCCCGGGTAGGCGGCGAGCACCGTGCGGGCCGACGACGTGCCGTCGTTGCCCGGCTCGATCGTCACCGTGTCCGCGAGGTCGTACTGCCCACCGCGCAGGAAGATCTGCCCGCCGGGCTCGACGGCGGCGACCGCCGCCGGGAGCGTCGTCGGGTCGGCCTCGGTGCCGGCGGCGTCGTCCGAGCCCTCGGGGGACGCGAAGATCGCGCCCTCACCGGGCTCCGGCGCGCCCGCGGGCGCGTCGGTCGGCTCGTCCGTGGGCGCCGTGGTCGGCTCGTCGGTCGGGTCGTCCGTCGGGTCGGTGGTCGGGTCGTCGGTCGGCGCCGGCGACTGCGTCCCGCACGAGCCGTCGGAGACCTTCAGCCCCTTGTCCGCACCCGCCGTCGCGGCGACGATGTCCGGCACGCAGGCCGCGTCGTCGAGCGAGTAGTCGTAGGGGATGCTGACCGACGTCGTGGACTCCGGGTCCGGGCCGGCGGGGTTGTTGTCCTCGCCCGGCTCCGACCAGGTGACGTTGTCGAACGTGTTGCCGGCGACGTCCCAGTACCCCGGCAGGTCGGTGTAGAACGTGCCGAGCACGTCCTTCGAGTCCTGGAAGTAGTTGTTCTCGACCTTCGCCTCGCCGCCCGCGCGGGCGTTGATGCCGGACTCGTGGATGTCGACGTAGTGGTTGTCGTAGATGTGCGCCGTCGCGCCCCGCAGCAGGGGCAGGCGCGAGTCGATGTTCTCGTAGAGGTTGTGGTGGTAGGTGACCGGGCCGTTCTCCAGGTCGCTGTCGCCGGAGCCGACGAGGCCGCCGCGCCCGGAGTTGCGCAGCTCGCTGTAGGAGAGCGTCACGTACTTCGTGTCGCCCTTCATGTCGAAGAGGCCGTCGTAGCCGTCGGACTCGCCGCCGGACGCCTCGAGCGTCACGTGGTCCACCCACACGTTCGAGACGCCGGACTCCATGCCGATGGCGTCACCGCCGTTCGACGTCGGGGAGCCGGACTTCTTGACGTTCTTCACCGTGACGTTCTGGATGATGATGTTGCTGGCCGCCCGGAGGTGGATGCCGAGCTGGTCGAACGTGGCGCCGTCGCCGACGCCGACGATCGTGATGTTGCTGACCTCCTTGAGCTCGATCTTGTCGTCGGCCGTGTTGCAGGAGTCCCCGGACACCTTGCTGGTGTTGCCGTGGTTGATGGTGCCCTCGACCTCGATCGTGATCGGGGTGTCGTCGGCCGCCCGGCCGCACAGGGCCTCGTGGATCTCGGTGCCCGTGGTGGCCCGGACGACGTCGCCGCCCGCACCGCCCGTCGTGCCGCCGTTCTCGGTGGCGAACCCTGTGGGGCTCCCTGTCGCTGCCTGGGCGCCGGGGAGAGCCAGAGCGGTCACTCCGATCGCGGCGGCCAGGGACGTCGTCACCCCCGCCGCGAGGATGCGTCGCGCTGCTTGCCGTCTCATCGTGCTGCCTCACCTTCGTCGTCGAACGCGGGACTTGCCGCCCGGTGCTGGGGCCGCTCCGCGCGGTGCGGACGACCGCTGCCGACCCTCGTTGGTCACGAACAGATCACAGCAACCGGTTTCTTGACCGTAGGGGACCGGTTTCCCGGAGCGCAACCCCCAATTTCACCCGGGCAACGATTCGCCAGGGGTTGACAGAGGCAGCGCGTCAGGGGGTCGACAGCGCGGATCGGCGCGCCAGCCCCGCCAGCAGGTCCGCCACCTGCACCCGCGGGTCGTCGCGGGAGTCGACCTGCCGCACGCCCACCAGCGGCGGCACGGCGGGCGCGACAGCGACGGCGAGGCTCGCGGCCAGGACGGCGGTACGGTGCGGGGTGAGCGCGCTCTGCTCGTCGTGCACGACGGCGACCGACCGGCGGCCGGCGCTCCACCGCAGGACGGTCTCGGCGAGCGCGGGCACCAGCGGCTCGAGCGGCGGAGGCACCGCCGGGTCGCCGTCGAGCAGGCGGTCCAGGACGGCGACCACGTCCCCGCGGGAGAGGCCCGCCAGCTCCGGCACCCCGCCGGCCACCAGGCCCGGGACCAGCTCGAGGAACCGGTCGATCGCGGCGGGTTCCGGCCGACGGCGGTGTTTGAGGTGCGTCATCGCGACGAACGCCTCCAGGACGTCGGCCCGGCCGTGCAGGACGGCCGCCGCCCGCCCGTGGTCGCGCCCGAGGCGCGTCCCGTCGAGGTACGACGGCCCGCCGGAGAGCAGGTCGAGCACCCGGCCCGCCACGTAGGCACGCTTGTCGACGACGTGCACCGTCGACCGACCCTCCAGCTCCGCCCGGAACCACGCCACCGCCTCGGGCTGGCCCGGCCGCAGCAGCAGGTGCGCCTTGTGCTCCGCCGTCCGGCGGTGGTTGAACCGCGACCGCAGCGTGCCGAGCACGGCCGCCGCCTCGTCCAGGGAGAGGTCGACGCCCGCGTGCACGATCACCGGCGACGCCGGGTCCAGCAGGTTGGTCCCGGAGTACCCGGACTCGTCGCACGCGACCTCGACGACGTCGGGCGCACCGTCGGGCACGATCATGAGGTCATCGTGGGCCGGTGCTCGCACGTCGCACCACCGGATTCCTCGGCGCAGACCACGGCCTGGCCCCGACTGTGGACGCGCGGGAAGCGCCGTTCGGCCGCCGGGTACCCTCCCCGGATGCAGATCCGCCGCCGACTTGTCGCGCCGGCCGCGGGCGCCCTGGCACTCCTCGTCGCCGCCTGCGGAACTGTGCCGAACCAGGGCCCGGCCCTGTCACCGACGCCTGCCGACGTCGACACGCTGACCATGGAGCAGCTGGGCTCGGCGTTGCCGTTCGCCGACGACGAGCTACCGGACGACGTCACGACGATCGCGCGCTGCCCCGAAGAGGACTCGGACACCGCAGATCCCGGCGAGTGCCCGAGCAAGCAGGGCAAGGATTCCCGGTTCGTCACCGTCTCGCTCCACGGCGACGGCGAGGACGTGACCGTGGGCCCGTTCGCCACCGTGACGGTCGCGAGGTACGAGGACGTCGCCGCTGCCAAGGACCGGATCGCTCGGAACCGAGCGACCGGCGAGGAGCAGTCCGGCACGTTCCGCGTCAAGCCCAAGGACGAAGGGGACGTCTGGTACCCCGGACTTCGTGGCCGGGGAGACGTCGAGAGCATCACGCTGGGCGGTTGGTCCGGGGTGCTGACGACCGCGACGACGAGCCACGTCTGGCGCGACAAGTCGGTATCGCTGCCGCAGCCCAACGTCCTGCTCGTGGTCAGGTCAGGCGCCACCACGCTCACCTGCAACGCCTGGCTGGCCCCGGATCGCACCGTCGCGGACGTGACCGGCCGCTGCCGCGGGTACCTCGAAGACACGATCGAACGGATCGACACCCTGCGCGACACATAGCGCCGCCGGGAAACGTCGGGCACGCCGTTCGTCATGTCCCACTCCACGGCCTTCGCAGCCGAGCACGAGACGCTGCCGGGGTGCGACGGGCTGGGAACGGTGATGTCGGGACCACGTGCCGGATCGGTCGCCCACTCGCACGGTTCGTGTGGTGCTACAGCCCGGTTCACGATGGGTTCATGAAGCGACAGCCTCACCGGCAACGGCGCCGACCGGTCGCGCTCGCGATGGCATTGGTGGCTCTGGTCGGCATCCTCGGGGCTTGCGGCGGCTCCACGGTCAGCGACGCCGAGAGCCCAACAACCGAGGGTTCCGCGGCGGCGGAGACGTCAAAGCCGGCATTGGCAGCTTCGGAGACACCGGCCGATGACGCCCTGGCGGCCGAGGAGTCGGAGAAGCCGGCCGAGGCCAGCCCGGACGAGACGATCAACTTTGCGGAGGACCCGTACACGCTTCCGATCTACGGCCAGGGCGTCGACACCTGGGGAATCGTCACCACGGTGCAGGAACCTGAGCCTCGCCCCGACCTCGCGGAGACGTGGGAGGCCGGTGGCGTGGTCAAGAAGGGCATGGAGTACGTCACCGTCGAGGTCACGATGGAGAACACCCTCGACACCGCGGTCACTCCGGACGGCCTCTCAGTGGCCTTCTCCGGGACTTCGGAGGGTGAGGAACTCTCCAACGAGGACGGCGTGCCCGAACGTCCTGAGAGCATCCCGCCGGGGCGTACGGCCACCTGGACGGAGACCTTTGCTGTCGAGGACGCCGAGGACGTGATCTTCAGTATCTACACCCCGACCGAGACCAACGTCTCCTGGTTCACCCAGGAGGAGATTGACGAGATGGACTCCGACCCGCTCGGCCAGTAGAACGACAGGCTGCCCCCTGTGCGAGGTGAGACCGGAAATGACGGAAGCCTCGACCCTCTCGGCCGCTGCTTCAGGTCGTCCTGGCGGGTCAGAGACCTACCTTCATCACGTGGGTGGTCCCGAAACCCGCTGACCAGCACGGGCACACCAACGGACGGGGAGCCAGGCACACCTTGCACTTCAGGCGCACCCCACCGGGTACACCATCGGCTCGGCTGCCCCACACATGACGGCGCGTGGATCGCCAGACGACGTCAGGGCCGAACCGGAAGCGTTGCGGCCGAGCGCTCAGCGCGGTCCCATCCACGTCATGGACCTACCCTTCGTTCGTGACGGAGACTCCACTTGACGGAGGCAACGCATCTGAGGCGGTCGTTCGGATCGGTCAGACCGTTCGCAAGCCTTGGCTGGCCCCGTCCGAGGCGGTCCAGGCGTACACGTCGGCGCTGGTGGACGCAGGCCTCGACCTGCCTCGACCGCTGGGAAGAGACGAGCAGGAGCGTCAGATCATCGAGTACGTTCCCGGCGCGCTGGCCATGGACGCCCCGGCGCTCTCGCTCTCCGAGCTCGCGTACGTCGGGAGGATGGTTCGCGAGATCCACGACGCCAGCGCGAGCATCCCGCTCGACCCGACCGTGGCATGGGACCCTCTGATTCCCGCTCCGGCGCCGGAGTTGCTGTGCCACAACGACCTCGCGCCGTGGAACCTGATCATCGGCGAGCGCTGGGTCTTCATCGACTGGGACGGAACCGCCCCCAGCACCCGCCTGTGGGACCTGGCCTACGCCGCGCAGGCATTCACGCTCAACGACACGACTGCAGAACCGTCTGCGGCCGCGGTGCGGCTGGCCGCCTTCGTGGACGGGTACGACGCGGGCCGGCAGCTCCGCACCGAACTGGCGCGGACCATGTGGCAGCGCACCTGGGCGATGTACCAGATGCTCGAGACGGCGCACGCCTCGGGCCGCGAACCGTGGGGATCGATGTTCGTGTCGGGTCACGGGCAACACTGGGGAGATGTCACCGCGTACGTTCGGCAGCACGAATCCGTGTGGGGCTCGGCCGTCTCTCGTTGAGGTGCGTCAGGAGCCGACACCAGGCGCAGGAGGCTGGAGCGCACCTCCCGGAACGCAGAAGGTCCCGGCCAGGAGAACCTGACCGGGACCTTCTCTTCACGTGCGCGAGGGGGGAGTTGAACCCCCACGCCCTCTCGGGCACACGGACCTGAACCGTGCGCGTCTGCCTATTCCGCCACTCGCGCGTGCCGCAGAAGATTAGCACGGCGCGGGGGGTGCTCCCCAATCGCCTGCTGAGGGCCTCGCGCACCCCGGGAGCGGGCCGGTCCCGCCGCAGGTGGCGGGCGCGGCGACCGTCACCGCACCGTGACCTCCTGGTGCCGCTTCTGCGCCGAGCGTTCGCAGGAAATCCACACCGCGCGGAGGAGTGGTGCTGCGGCCCTGCCTACGATCTAGATAGTCTGCCCGCGGACGTGTCGGGCAAAGGGGAGGAGGTGGCATGGGCGCCCTGGATCGCTTCGAGAAGAGCGTGGAGCGCGTGATGAACAACGCGTTCGCGAAGGTGGGTCGCAACAGCGAGATCAAGCCGGTCGAGCTGGCGAGCCGCCTGCGGCGCGAGATCGACGACCGCGCCGCCGTCGTCGGACGGGACCGCACCGTCGTGCCGAACGAGTTCACGATCGAGCTGTCGTCCGCCGACTTCTCGCAGATCGACGCGTGGGGCGCGGAGACGATGGCCGACGAGCTGGCCACGAACCTCACCGAGTACGCGGCCTCGCAGCACTACGCCTTCGTGGGCCCGGTCAGCGTGTCGTTCGAGGAGCACGAGGACCTGGCGGCCGGCCGGTTCCAGCTGCGCTCCGCCACGGTGCGCGGGAACGTCGCGCCGGCGACGTCGGCCGCACCGTCCACGCGCCACCCGCTCATCGACATCGACGGCCAGCGCTACCTGCTCACCGGCCCCGTCACGGTCATCGGCCGAGACGCCGAGGCCGACATCGTCGTGGACGACCCCGGCGTCTCGCGCCGCCACCTGGAGATCCGCGTGACGCCGGAGGGCGTCGTCGCGACCGACCTCGGCTCCACGAACGGCCTGTTCGTCGAGGGCCACCAGGTGCCCGCGGCCACCCTGCTCGACGGCAACACCCTGACCATCGGCCGTACCCGCATCATGTTCTGGACCGGCAGCGCCTCGGGCCAGCAGACCGAAGGCTGGTGATCCCCCCAGGATGAGTGAACTGACGATCACCCTGCTGCGGCTGGGCTACCTGGTGCTGCTCTGGGTGTTCGTGCTCTCCGCGATCGCGGTGCTGCGCCGTGACCTGGCGCCCCGCGGTGCCCCGCGCGCCTCCCGCGCCGAGCGCCGTCGCGCCGAGGCCGCCCCGGCCGCCGGCGCCCCGGCTGCTGCCGCGGCGCCCGCCGCGCCCGCCCGGCGTTCCGGTCCCACCCGCCTGGTCGTGACGACCGGCCCGCTGGCCGGCACCACGCTCCCGCTGTCCTCGGCGTCGATCCTCATCGGTCGCTCGCCGGGCTGCACCCTCGTGCTCGACGACGACTACTCGTCGTCGCGCCACGCCCGCATCTTCCCGCAGGGCGACCAGTGGTACGTGGAGGACCTCGGGTCGACGAACGGCACCTTCATCGGGGACGCCCAGGTGTCGGGACCGCAGCCGCTGGCGCCGGGGGTCGGCGTCCGGATCGGCCAGTCCGTCGTCGAGCTCCAGGGGTGACCGCTCCGTGACCCTCACCCTGCGCTACGCCGCGCGGTCCGACGTCGGGCTCGTGCGGTCCAACAACCAGGATTCCGCGTACGCCGGGCCGCACCTGCTGGCCGTCGCCGACGGCATGGGCGGGCACGCGGGCGGCGACGTGGCGTCGCGCCTCGCGATCGCCGCCCTCGCGCCGCTCGACCGCACCGAGCACGGGCCCGAGGAGGCGCTGACCGACCTCGAGCACACGGTCGAGCGCGCCCGGCAGGACCTGGTGCGCGCCAGCGACGCCGACCCGGAGCTGGTCGGCATGGGCACCACCGTCACCGCCCTGCTGCACACCGGCACCACCCTGGTGATGGCCCACCTCGGCGACTCGCGCGCCTACCTGCTGCGCGAGGGCGTCCTCACACAGGTCACGGTGGACCACACGTTCGTGCAACACCTCGTCGACACCGGCCGCATCTCGCCGGAGGAGGCCGAGCACCACCCGCAGCGCAACGTCGTCATGCGGGTGCTGGGCGACTTCGACGTCGACCTCACGCCGGACATGTCGGTCCGCGAGGCGCGGGCCGGCGACCGCTGGCTGCTCTGCTCCGACGGCCTCTCGGGGTTCGTCTCGCCCGAGCAGATCACCGAGGTGCTCACCGAGACCCCGGAGCCCGACGCGGCCGCCGACCTGCTCATCACGCTGTCGATGACGGCGGGCAGCACCGACAACATCACCGTGATCGTCGCCGACGTGGTGGAGGACGACGACGCCCCGGCGGTCGAGGACGCGGCGTCGGCCCCGGTCGAGGGCGTCACCGCGCCGCAGATCGTGGGCGCGGCCGCGACGGGGGAGCTCCCCGCCGTCCTCGCGACCCCGGCCGACGACCCGGAGGACCCCGCGCCCGTCGACCAGGCCGCGGCCCTCGACGACGCGGACGACCCCGAGGACGAGGACGCCGACGACGCGGACGCCCGGCCGGAGCGCCGCCGCCGCCCGTGGATCACCGTGCTCGTGGTGCTCGTGGTGCTCGGCGGCGTCGGGTACGGCCTCTGGCGCGCGTACGGCTGGACGCAGCAGCAGTACTACGTCGGCGTCGCCGACGGCGAGGTCGCGGTCTTCCAGGGCATCCCGGCCAGCGCCGGCCCCCTCACCCTCTCCACCCCGGTGGAGCTCACCGGCACCCCGGTGTCCGACCTGCCGGACTACTGGGCGGACCGTCTCGACGGGTCCATCCGGGCGTCGTCCGAGGCCGAGGCGCGCCAGCGCGCGGACCGGCTCATCGCCGAGGCCGCCCCCGAGCCGACACCGTCGCCCACGCCGTCCCCCACCCCCTCGAGCACGCCCTCCACCACGCCGTCGAAGGCCACGAAGCCCGCCGACACGAAGCCCGCCGACACCGAGCAGGCCGCCGACACGACCGCCGAGAAGACCACTGACAAGGCCGACGGGGGGTCGAAGGGGTGAGCGCCGCCGTCGAGACCCCCGCCGAGCGCACGGTCGAGCCCACCGAGCGCCGTCCCGCCCGCCTGGCCGAGCTGTTCCTGCTGATCCTCGCGCTGGCCGCGGGCATCAGCGCGTTCGCGATGGTGGGCCGCAGCGTCACGGGCGAGCTGCCCGCCGACTTCTGGGCGGTCAGCCTGCTCCTCACGGGCGTCTCCGTGGCCGCGCACGTCGTGCTGCGGCTCCGCGCGCCCTGGGCCGACCAGGTGATCCTCCCGGCGGTGGTGCTGCTCAACGGGCTGGGCCTCGCGATGATCCTGCGCCTCGAGCTCGCGGGCACGAAGGGCGCCGACGCCTGGTCGCAGATGATGTACACCGCGCTGGGCGCGGTCATCGCGATCCTCATCATCTGGTTCCTGCGCGACCACCGCTGGATCCGCCGGCTCACGTACACGGCGATGCTGGTGGGCCTGGTGCTCGTCGTGCTGCCGCTCGTGCCGGGCATCGGCCGCGAGATCAACGGCGCGAGGATCTGGATCAACATCGGGTTCTCCGTGCAGCCGGCCGAGTTCGCGAAGATCGCGTTCGCCATCTTCTTCGCCGGCTACCTGGTCGCCAACCGGGACACCCTGGCCCTCGCGGGCAAGAAGGTGCTCGGGCTGCAGCTGCCGCGCATCCGCGACCTCGGCCCGATCCTCATCGTGTGGGCGGCATCCCTGGCCGTGCTCGTCTTCGAGCGGGACCTCGGCACCTCGCTGCTGTTCTTCGGGCTGTTCGTCGCGATGCTGTACCTCGCCACCGAGCGGTTCAGCTGGGTGCTCATCGGCCTCGTGCTGTTCGCGGCGGGCGCGCTGGTGGCCGCCAGCGTGTTCCCGCACGTCGGCGCGCGGATGGACGTGTGGCTGCACCCGTTCGACAACGACCTGTACAACGCGGCCGGCGGCTCGTACCAGATCGTGCAGGGCACGTTCGCGCTGGCGGCAGGCGGCATGTTCGGCACGGGCTGGGGCGAGGGCTACCCGTACCTCGTGCCGTACGCGTTCTCCGACTTCATCTACTCGTCGCTGGGCGAGGAGCTCGGCCTCACCGGCCTGCTCGCCATCCTGCTGACGTACCTGCTCATCGTGCAGCGCGGCCTGCGCACCGCGGTCGCGGTCCGCGACGGCTTCGGCAAGCTGCTGGCCGGCGGCCTCGCGTTCGTCATGGCGCTGCAGCTCTTCGTCGTCGTGGGCGGCATCACGCGGATCATCCCGCTGACCGGCCTCACGCTGCCGTTCATGGCGCAGGGCGGGTCGTCGCTGCTCGCCAACTGGATCGTCATCGCGCTGCTGCTGCGCGTCTCCGACAACGCGCGGCGCCCGTCGGCGCTGCCGATGCGCGGCACGGTCGCGCAGGGAGGGGCCATGCACGACCCCATCGTCGTCGGCGCGCACGACGGCACGACGCCGGGCGGCGGCGTCCCCGTCCGACGACCCGCCGCGGACGCGCCGTCCCGCGGGTCGACGCCGTCGCACCCCACCGAGGCGATCGGCGGGCCGCTGGACCCCCGTCGCGACGATCCCCGAGGCACGAACGGAGGTGAGCACCTGTGAACACGACCCTGCGCCGGCTCGCGAGCGTCGTCATGGTCATGTTCCTGGCGCTCATGGTGTCGACCACGTGGATCCAGTTCTTCCACGCCGACGAGCTCAACAGCGACACCCGCAACATCCGCTCGATCTACGCCGAGTACGGGCGCGCCCGCGGGCCGATCGTCGTCGGGGGCGAGGCGGTCGCGCTGTCCAAGCCCGTCGACGACGAGTTCGGGTACCAGCGCGAGTACACGAACGGCAAGCTCTACGCCCCACTGACGGGCTTCTTCTCGCTGGCCAACGGCACGACGGCGATCGAGCACTCGGAGAACGACTACCTCAACGGGCAGGCGGACGCCCTGTGGGTGGACCGGCTGCAGAACCTGCTCACCGGTCGTGACCCGGAGGGCTCGTCGGTCGAGCTCACCATCGACCCGAAGGCGCAGAAGGCCGCCTGGGACGCTCTCGGCGACCAGCAGGGCGCGGTCGTCGCGCTCGACCCGAAGACCGGCGCGATCCTCGCGCTCGTGTCCAACCCGTCGTTCGACCCCAACGACCTCGCGTCGCACTCGACCAAGAAGGCCGGCGAGGCGTACACGAAGCTGCTCAACGACGACGACGACCCGCTGGTCAGCCGCGCCACCGCCGAGGTCTACCCGCCCGGGTCGACGTTCAAGCTCGTGACGACGGCCGCGGCCCTCGAGAGCGGCGACTACACGCCGGACACGGTCATCGACGCGCCGTCCACGTACACGCTCACCGGCACCCGCACGCAGGTCGGCAACTTCGCCGGCACGTCCTGCGCCTCGTCCGGGAAGATGACGCTGGCCGACGCGCTGCGGATCTCCTGCAACACGGCGTTCCTCGGCCTCGGCGGCGACCTGGGCGCCGACACGATGGACGAGCAGGCCGAGAAGTTCGGGTTCGGCAAGAGCGTCGACATCCCGTTCAAGGCCGCGGCCAGCACGTACGACAAGGACCCCGACGCCATGAACACGGCGCAGGTCGAGCTGTCCGGCATCGGGCAGGGCAGCGTCACCGCCACCCCGCTGCAGGTCGCGATGGTCTCCGCCGCGATCGCCAACGGCGGCGAGGTCATGCAGCCGTACTCGGTGGACACGGTCCGCGACCCGCAGCTCGAGGTGGTCCGACAGACGTCGCCCACCAGCCTGGGCCGCGCCGTCTCGGAGAAGACGGCGGGCGAGCTCACGGACATGATGAAGAGCGTCGTCGAGTCCGGGTCCGGCACGGCCGCCCAGATCTCGGGGGTCCAGGTCGCCGGCAAGACGGGTACCGCGCAGCACGGCGACACGTCGGAGACCGACCCGCACGTGTGGTTCACCGGGTTCGCCCCGGCCGACGACCCGCAGGTCGCGGTGGCCGTCGTCGTCGAGGACGGCGGCGACCTGGGCGGCCAGGCGACCGGCGGCTCCGTCTCGGCGCCGATCGCGAAGGCCGTCATGGAAGCGGTGCTGAACGGATGAGGCCGGTCACGGGGCTCGCGCTCGGCGAGCGGTACCGCCTCACGCGCCGGATCGCCATCGGCGGCATGGGGGAGGTCTGGGTGGCCGACGACGGCTACCTGGGCCGCGAGGTCGCCGTGAAGGTGCTCCGCGAGGAGTACACCGGCAACGAGGACTTCCTGCGCCGCCTGCGCACGGAGGCGCGCAACAGCGCGGCCCTGTCGCACCCGAACATCGCGCAGATGTACGACTACGGAGAGCAGGACGGCGCCGGCTTCCTCGTCATGGAGCTGGTGCTGGGCGAGCCGCTCGCCGACCTGCTGGAGCGCGAGCCCGTCGTCGCGCCCCGCAAGCTGCTGCCGATCCTCGCCGCCACCGCCCGGGGCCTGCACCACGCGCACCTGGCGAAGGTGGTGCACCGCGACGTCAAGCCCGGCAACATCCTGCTGGAGCACGGCGGCAGCGTGAAGATCACCGACTTCGGCGTCTCCCTCGCCGCCAACCAGGCCCCCATGACGGCCACCGGCATGGTCATGGGCACGGCCCAGTACCTGTCCCCCGAGCAGGCGGTCGGCCAGGCGGCGACGGCGGCGTCCGACCTCTACGCGCTCGGCGTCGTCGCGTACGAGGCGACGGCGGGCAAGCGCCCGTTCACCGGCTCGACGCCGGTCGACATCGCGGTCGCGCACGTGAACGCGCCGGTCCCGCCGCTGCCCACGCACGTGCACCCCGGCCTCGCGGACGTCATCGGGCGCATGCTCGAGAAGGACCCGTCCCGCCGCCCCGAGTCGGCGGCCGCCCTCGCGAGCGAGCTCGAGTCGCTCGCGCGCGAGATCGCGGAGGACCCGCTGGGCGCGAGGTCCCGGTCCGCGCGCCGCGCCGCGGCGGCACGCCAGGGCTCCCGGCCCGCGCGCGCCGTCCCCGCGCACGCCGCGTCCACGACGCCGCGGCCGACCGGCCCCGCCGCTCCGGCCACCCCGGGGAGCGCTGCCACGCCGCCGTCGGCCGCCCTGCCGGTCGCGTGGGCGTCGGTGACGCCGTCCGACGACGAGCGCACGGCCCCCGAGCCCGCAGCCGAGCCCCGCGCCGACGACGCCGCGCCGCAGACGCCGGTCGAGGGCGTCGCCGCCGGCCGGGCGTACCCGCTGCGCCGCGAGGTGCGGGCCGGCGCGCACGACGCGCGCCGTCCCGCCGTGCGCAAGCCCCAGCCGGCCGGCACGCGCAGCCGCTCGGCGTCCCGCTCCGAGCCCGAGGCCAAGCCGGCCCGCCGCACGTCGACGTCGACGGGCCAGCGCTTCGGCCCGCTCGGGCGCCTCTCCTGGCCGCTGCTCGCGCTGCTCGGCCTCCTCGTCGTCCTGCTGCTCGCCACTCTCGTGCAGGCCATGGCGGCCGACGCCGAGGGTCAGGCGGCGGCGCTCCTGGTGGGCCCCGCGCTCGCGCTGGCCCGCCCCTCCCGCACGGGTGCGCGTCCCTCCTCTGGGATGATGCTCCGAGACGAGCCGCGCGCCCCGCGCGCGGCCATGACCGAGAAGGACTGCTGAGTGGTGGACAACACGCCCCGGGTACTCGCCGGCCGGTACGAGGTCGGTGAGCTCATCGGCCGCGGCGGCATGGCCGAGGTGCACATCGGGCACGACACGCGCCTGGGTCGCACGGTCGCGATCAAGGTGCTGCGGTCCGACCTCGCACGCGACCCGTCCTTCCTGGCGCGGTTCCGCCGGGAGGCCCAGTCGGCGGCGGCGCTGAACCACCCCGCCATCGTCGCGGTCTACGACACCGGCGAGGACACGCACACGGACACGCAGGGCGCGTCGGTGCACGTGCCGTTCATCGTCATGGAGTACGTCGAGGGCCACACCGTCCGCGACATCCTCCAGGACGGCGCGGCGGTGCCGATCGAGGAGGCCATCGAGATCACGGCGGGCATCCTCAGCGCGCTCGAGTACTCGCACCAGGCCGGCATCGTGCACCGCGACATCAAGCCCGCCAACGTGATGATCACTCCCACGGGCGCGGTCAAGGTGATGGACTTCGGCATCGCGCGCGCGATGGCTGACTCCGCGGCGACGATGACGCAGACGCACGCCGTCATCGGCACGGCGCAGTACCTGTCGCCGGAGCAGGCCCGCGGCGAGACGGTGGACGCGCGCAGCGACCTGTACTCGACCGGCTGCGTGCTGTTCGAGCTGCTCACCGGGCGCCCGCCGTTCATGGGCGACTCGCCGGTCGCCGTGGCCTACCAGCACGTCGGGCAGGCGCCGCAGCGCCCCAGCGAGCTCGCGTCCGACGTGCCCGAGGTGCTCGACCGCATCGTGCTCAAGGCCCTCACCAAGGACCGCGACGCGCGCTACTCGACGGCCGCGGAGTTCCGCGCCGACCTGGAGACCGCGCTGCGCGGCGGCGACGTCACCGCGCCGCTGATCGGCGCGGCCGCCGCCGGCGCCACGGCGACGCAGGTCATGAGCCCGGGCAACGGCACCCAGGTGATGGATCCCGCGAGCACCTCGCAGTGGGGCACCACGGGGGTCCAGGGCGCGAACGGCGCCGAGCCCGACGACGAGAAGAAGAGCCGCAAGGGGCTCATGTGGACGCTCATCGCGATCGGCGTCGTCGCCCTCGCCGCGATCATCACGTTCCTCGTCATGAACGGCGCCGAGGCCAAGACCACCGTGCCCGAGCTCAAGTCCAACGTGACCCCCGCCGAGGCGGAGCGGCAGATCACGGCCGCCGGGCTCGAGTACGAGCAGGCCACGGACACCGAGTCCACCGAGCCGGAGAACACCTTCCTCGAGCAGAGCCCCCGGGGTGGCGCGGAGGTGGACCGCGGCAGCGTCGTCACCGTGACGTTCTCGGCCGGGCCGGACACCGTCGCCGTCCCCGGTCTCGCGGGCATGACGGAGGACGAGGCCAAGGCCGCGCTCGAGGAGGAGAACCTCACGCTCGGAGAAGTCTCGCAGGGGAACAGCAAGGACGTCGAGAAGGACCACGTCATCAAGTCGGACCCCGGCAAGGGCCAGGCGGTCAGCGAGGGGTCGAGCGTCGACATCGTCGTCTCCTCCGGCCAGGTCGACCTGCCGAACGTGGTGGGCATGACGGAGGACAAGGCCAAGGAGACCATCTCCGGCCTCGGGCTCAGCTCGGAGACCAGCACCGAGGAGAGCGACAAGAAGCCCGGCACCGTGATCCGGCAGAGCCCTCAGGCCGGCTCGGTACCTCAGCGCAGCGGGGTCTCGATCGTCATCGCCAAGGAGAAGGCGCCGGAGATGACGACGGTGCCGAACGTCGTCGGCAGCTCGGCCGCCGAGGCCCAGGCGGCCATCACCGGCGCCAAGCTGACCCCGCAGATCAGCTACGAGCCGTCGGACGACGTGCCGAACGGCTTCGTGATCTCGCAGGATCCGGAGGGCGGCGAGGCCGAGGTCGGCTCGAACGTCGCCGTCGTCGTGTCCAGCGGCCCGGAGGCGAGCGAGACGCCCAGCGGCGAGCCGTCCGACGAGCCCACCGACGGCGAGGGCGAGACGGACAACCCTGCCGACCCGCTCGGCATCCTCGGCGGCGACGAGGGCTGAGCACCGGCGGTCGAGCCTGTCGAGATCCCATCCGCTGGTTGAGCCTGTCGAAACCGAGCGCCGGGTTTCGACAGGCTCAACCAACGGCCCCGGGTTTCGACAGGCTCAACCAGCGTGCACGAGCGGCGCCATGCCGCGCGAGCGCTCGACGGCGCCGGCGTCGCCGCACACGGCGAGCCAGTTGGCGAGCAGCCGGTGCCCGCCCTCCGTGAGCACGGACTCGGGGTGGAACTGCACGCCGTGCAGCGGCAGCTCGCGGTGCTGCAGGCCCATGACGACGCCGCTCGCCGTCGCGCCGGTCACCTCGAGCTCGGCGGGCACCGTCTCCGGGAGCACCGCGAGCGAGTGGTAGCGCGTGGCCGTGAACGGGGACGCGAGGCCGTCGAGGACGCCGTCGCCGTCGTGCTCCACGAGGCTCGTCTTGCCGTGCATCAGCTCGGGGGCGTGCGCCACGGTGGCGCCGTACACCTCTGCGAGGGCCTGGTGACCCAGGCAGACGCCCAGCATCGGCGTGCGTGAGCGCGCGCAGGCGCGGATGACGTCCTCCGACGACCCGGCCTCCTTCGGGGTGCCCGGGCCCGGCGAGACGAGCACGCCGTCGAAGGGGGCCCCGTCCGCGTCGTGGAAGACCCCGTCGGCGTCGGGCTCGGGCACGGCGTCGTTGCGCACGACGACGGTGCGCGCCCCGAGCTGGTCGAGGTACCCGACGATCGTGTAGACGAATGAGTCGTAGTTGTCGACGACGAGGATGCGCGGGCCGTCGGCGGGGGTGGGGGAGGTCATGGCTGTCTCGCTTCGGGGAGAGGGTCAGGCGGGCTGCGGGGCGGGACGGCGGCCGCGCCATCGCCGGCCCGGCGCCACGGCGCTCCGGGGGTTCGAGGCGCTCACGAGAACACGTCCGTGCCGGAGGGGACCGTCGCGTACTTCATCTCGGAGCTGCCGGTGTAGGCGGGCAGCTCGAGCGTGCCGGCGTCCTTCACCGACCACCCGAGGGCGACCCAGTCGACGTACTGCTGGTAGATCGCGACGCCCGGGTCGGCGTCGAGCGAGGAACGCAGCTGCTTCGGGTCGCCGACCGCCTCGATGACGTAGGGCGGCGAGAAGACCTTGCCGTGCAGCAGCAGGATGTTGCCGGAGCAGCGGAACGCCGAGGTCGCGGTGACGCGCTCGCCCTGCAGCGTCATGGCCTCGGCGCCGCCCGCCCACAGGGCGTTGATGACGTGCTGCACGTCCTGCTGGTGCACGACGAGGTCGTCGGGGCGCGCGCCCGCGATGGCCTGGCTGGACGCCGGGGCGTCGTCGAGCGCGACGCGCAGGCCGGGACCCGAGACGGGCGCGGCGCCCGTCACCACCGACTCGTCGGCGACCAGGTCGGCGCTCCGCGTGGGCAGGTCGGTGCCGGCCTGCTTGCCGAGGTCGTCGATCTCCGCCTCGAGCTCGTTCATCCGGTCGGTGAGGTCGGCCACCCGGTCGGACTCCGTGGTGACGAGCTCGGCGAGGTCCTGCGGGTCGCGACCGTCCTTGGTGTCCGCGAGCTGCGCGCTGGCGGTGAACAGGAGCCCGGACGCGGCGAGGACGCACGCGACGGTCGCGCTCTGGCGCACTCGGCGGTTCATCGGCACCCCTGTCAGTCCCTGCTGTCCTTCTCGAGCCTGCTGACGACTACGCTAGTCGACAGAATCGCCGACGGTGGCGGGCATCCGGCCCGCGGCCGACGACCACCCGTCCGGACAGGAGCCCTCCCCGTGCCCGAGTCGAAGTCCCGCAAGAAGAAGAGCGCGCCCGTCGAGCAGCCCGACGCCCCGGCCAAGGCGAAGGCGCAGGGCAACCCGCGCTGGCTCGTGCCGACGATGCTCGGGCTGATGCTCGTGGGCCTCGCGTGGATCGTCCTGTACTACCTGACGGCGCCCGGCCTCGGGCTGCCGATCCCCGCGCTCGGCGGGTGGAACCTCGCCGTCGGGTTCGTCCTGATCATCGGCGGTTTCGGGCTCACGACGCGCTGGCGCTGACGCCCGGACTTCCATCCGTGTAGTTCGTTCCACACCTGTGGGCAACCCTGTGGACGACGGCCCGGACAGAGCGGTCAGAGCCACCCGACGGAGGCGTACTTCCACAGCGTCGCGGCGACGAGCACGACGGCGATCCCCGCGGGGAGGGCCCACGCGACCAGGGCCTGACGCTCCCGGGGCGCGAAGGCGAACCCGGCCCCCATCGCCAGGCCGACCACCAGGCCGCCGAGGTGCGCCTGCCACGCGATCCCCCCGACGAAGAACGGGATCGCCATGTTGATGGCGATGAGCACGACGATCTGCGCGGCACTGCGCCCGGTGCGACGCAGCACCGGGATGATCGCGCCGAACAGGCCGAAGACGGCCCCGGAGGCGCCGACGACGGCGGTGACCCAGGAGTAGCTGTACGGGTCGGCGAGCAGCAGGTAGCCCACGGACCCCGCGACCGCGGACAGCACGTACAGCGCGATGAACCGCCCGCGCCCGAACGCCTGCTCGAGGAACGGGCCGGTGAGCCACAGCGCGTACATGTTGAACAGGATGTGGAGCGGGCTCCTGGAGTGCAGGAACGCCGCGGTGAGGAACCGCCACGGCTCCTCGAGGCCCACCGACGGCGCGAACGCCCACCGCTGCGTCCAGTCGCCACCCGTGACCAGCTGCAGCACCCAGCTCACCACGCACAGGGCGACGATCGTGAGCGTCACGACCGGCCGGCCGCCGCGCACGGTGCCGCCGAACATCGTCCGCGCGCTCGGCGTCGCCCGGGCGGCCTGGTTGACGCAGTCGACGCACTGGATCCCGACGGCGGCGGGCCGCTGGCACTGCGGGCACGTCGGGCGGCCGCAGCGCTGGCAGCGCACGTAGGACACGCGGTCGGGGTGTCGCGGGCACACCGGCGGCGCGCCGGCAGGCTGTCCGAACTGCGGGGGAGTCGGTGTCGAGATGGGTCAGCCCTCCGTGAGCCGAGAGAAAGGTCGGGGTCGAGAACCTCGTCGCAGTCCTATCTTTCCCGAGGTGGAGCGCCCCCTGGGGCGCGTGAACGGGACTGCGACGAGGTTCTCGACCCCGACCGTGACCTGGACCGAAGCTCAGTCCTCGATGGTGACCGAGTTGATGACGATGTCCTGGACGGGACGGTCGCCGGGGCGGGTCGGCGTGGTGCCGATCGCGTCGACGACGGCGCGGGACTCGTCGTCCGCCACCTTGCCGAAGATGCTGTGCTTGCCGGTCAGCCACGGCGTCGCGGCCGTGGTGATGAAGAACTGCGAGCCGTTGGTGCCCTCGACGGCGCCCGTGACCGGGTTGCGGCGCTTGCCGGCGTTCGCCATCGCGAGGATGTACTTGTCGTCGAACTGGAGCTCCGGGTGGATCTCGTCGTCGAAGGTGTATCCGGGGCCGCCGGTGCCGGTGCCCAGCGGGTCCCCGCCCTGGATCATGAAGTTGTCGATGACGCGGTGGAAGATCACGCCGTCGTACAGGGGGTCGTTGCGCTCGGCGCCCGTGGCCGGGTCCGTCCACGTCGTGGTGCCCTTGGCCAGCCCGACGAAGTTCGCGACGGTCTTGGGCGCGTGGTTCGGCAGCAGCTCGATGCGGATGTCACCGGCGGTGGTGTGGAGGGTTGCGAACATGCCCTCATCCTCTCACCCTCCCTCTCACGATCCATCTCCTCGACCCTCACGGCGGGCCCCGCGCGTACCGCTGCAGGCCAGGTCCCCAGGTGGCACAGTGGGTCCATGGTGCGAAAGAACGTGGGCGACAACGTCAAGGACAGTGCCAAGGACCACGGCGAGAAGCTCGCCGCAAAGGTCTCCGAGAAGGTGTCGGAGAAGGTGAACGAGATCGACACCGACAAGCTCAAGGACTCCGCGACGGAGGCCGCCGCCGTGCTGGTCGACGTCGGCGCCCGGGCGGCCGGTGGCGCGAAGGACGCGGCGAACCAGGCCAAGGACTGGGCGGAGCCGCGCGTCGACTCGTTCCTCGAGTGGCTCGTGCCCCGCGCCGAGAAGGCGTGGCGCGAGAGCGTGCTCGCGGCGGCGCCGCGCGTCGAGAAGGCGGCCGACAAGGCCGGTCCGTTCGTGGACACCGCGCACGACAAGATCGTGGACGACTACCTGCCGCGCGTCGTCTCGGCCTTCAACGACGCCGCGACGCGCGCGGGGGCCGCCGCAGGGGCGGCCGGCGTCCTGGCCGCGGACGCCGCGCGCGACGCCGCGGAGAAGGCCGGCCGCGCAGGCAAGAAGGCTGCGAAGAAGGCGGCCAAGGAGGCTGCGAAGGCCCAGGCCGCCGCCGAGAAGGCGGCGGAGAAGGCCGCCAAGGAGGCCGGGAAGTCGGGCAAGGGCAAGGGGCTGTTCTGGTTCCTCGCGCTCGCCGGGGCGGCCGTGGCCGGGTACGCCTTCTGGCGCCGCGCCCAGCCGCAGAACGACCCGTGGGCCGAGCCGTGGGAGCAGCAGTCCGGCCCGGACTACGACGCCGCGGCCCGCGACGCGCGGCACGCCGTCGGCGAGGCGGCCGAGGCCGTCGGCGAGGCGGCCGGACACGCCGTCGCGAAGGGCCGCGAGGCCGCCGAGCGCGCTGGCGAGAAGGCCGCGGAGCTCGGCGAGGACGTCGGCGAGAAGGTCACCGAGGCCGTGGACAAGGCCAAGGACAGGGCGTCCGACGCCGCCAAGAAGGCCACGAGCCGCACGCGCTCCGCCGCACGGAAGACGGAGGACGCGGCGAGCGACGCCGCCGACGCCGCGAAGGACGCGGGGGACGGCGACAAGGCCTGACCGCACCGCCGTCCGGGACGGCACGCACCGCTCACCGAAGGGCCTCGTCCACCCGGGCGGGGCCCTTCGGCGTGCCCGGCCTCAGTCCTGCGACACGTCCTGGAAGGCGCGGACCTCGACCCGGCCACCGAGCGCCTCGGCGGCCCGCGTGCCCCACGCGATCGCGGCGTCGTCGTCCGGGGCCTCGATCACCCAGAGCCCGCCGAGATACTCCGGGGCCTCGACGAACGGTCCCGGTGTCACGGTCGGCACGTCGGGCGCGCCGTCGATCGTCGTGGCGGTGCTCGGTGGGTGCAGGCCGCCGGCGAACCGCAGCGCGCCGGACTCCTCCAGGGTGGCGTTGAAGGCACCCACCGCGGCGAGCGTCGCCTCCAGCTCCGCGGGGTCCATGGTCGCCATCGTGGGCTCGGTCTCGGAGTCGTGCGGCACGGACAGCAGGTACAGCGTCATCGTCGACCCCCTCGTCGTGACGGCGGGCCGGTAGACGGCCCACCACCCACCATGCGCGACAGGGGCCGCAGGCTCAACACCTCGGGCGTGGAACGACGAGACCCCGCACGCCAGGCGTACGGGGTCTTCGGTGGTGGAGCCAAGGGGACTCGAACCCCTAACCCCCTGCTTGCAAAGCAGGTGCGCTACCAATTGCGCCATGGCCCCTGGCGGCCTCGTCAGACGGGCCGTGCGAGCTCAGTCGATGGTGTCGGTGACCTCGGACCACAGGTCCCGGTCGGCCGAGTCCTCGTTGAGCCGGCGCCAGACCAGGTAGCCCGCGCCGAGCGCGAGCAGGAGGACGAACAGCTTCTTCATCTTCTGCCTCCTCGTCACTGCCGTGAGGCGGTGCGTCTCGGGCCCTGGCCTGATGGCCTGGAGTGGGGCTAGGAGGACTTGAACCTCCGACCTCTTCCTTATCAGGGAAGCGCTCTAACCGTCTGAGCTATAGCCCCGAGCGCGCTCCCAGCGGGAGCGCGTGCAGCACGGAACATTACCGTACCCGCGGGTCCGTTCCCAAACCGGAGACGACGTCACGCCCTGTGACGTCGGTCCCGGTCGGGACGGTGGTCACTCGTCCGTCAGCGTGAGGTGCACGCCGCCGACGAGCGCGGCCGTGATGTTGTACAGGATGGCCATGATCGTGGCGAGCGCGGTCAGGAGCACCACGTTCACGATCGCGATCAGCACCGACAACGACACGACGCGGTCGAACTGCACGAACTGCATGAGGTTCACGGCCTGCGGGCCGATCGTGTCGCTCAGGAACGTCTGCACGGTGGCGAACGTGCCCATGTCGTTGAGCACGTACCAGACCACCATCGTCGCGACGACGGTGATGAAGCCGATCGCCACGGACAGCAGGAACGCGAGCTTCATGATCGACCACGGGTCGACCCGCGAGACGGACAGCCGCACGCGGCGCGGCCCCATGCCCGGCTGCGCGGTGCCCACCATCGGGGACCCCGCGGCGGGAGCCGCCGTGCCCTGCACGCCGCCGGCCGAGTAGTGCATCTCCGGGCGGGGCTCGGCGGGCTTCGCGGCGCTCTGGGGCGAGTCCGCCGCGCCGTCCTGGCCCTTGGCCGGCGCCTCCGGCATGACCGACTGGACCTTCTTCGCCGCGCTGCGCGCGGCGGCGAGGGCGGCCGCCGCGGCCTTCACCGCGCCCTCCTTGACGGGGGACGCACCCTGCGCGGTCGCGCCGTCCGCGGGGGCCGCCGCAGCGGACGACGCCTGCGGGGCGGCGGCGGGCGGGGCGGGCGGTGCCGGGACCTCACCCACGCGCACGGCGCCGGCCGATGTCTTGCTCGACGTCGTGCCCGATGGCGTGCTCGCCGCCGGGCCGCGGCGGTGGGTCGAGTCGTCGACGTCCGCCTCCCTCGCGGGAGGCGCCGACGACGCCCGGGTCGACGCGCTGTTCTCCGTCATCAGTCCTCGTCCCCGCTCGTGGTCTGCTCGTCGGCGGCCTGCTCGTCCACGCTAACCGACTCGTCGCCGGTTGCCTCGTCGACGTCCCGACGCTCGACGTTGCGGGCGACGGCGATGATGCGGTCCCCGCGGTCGGGCTTCGCGAACGTGACGCCCTGCGTGGTGCGGCCGGTGAGGTTCACCTCCGCGACCGCCGAGCGCACGATCTTGCCACGCTCCATGATGACCAGCACCTCGTCGTCCGCCTCCGTGACCAAGGCCCCCACGAGGTCTCCACGAGCCTCGACCAGGTTGGCGACCTTGATGCCGTACCCGGCGCGCCCCTGGACGCGGTACTCGGTGATCGCGGTGCGCTTCGCGAAGCCGCCCTCCGTGACGACGAACAGGTCCGTGCCCGGAGTCACGACGTCCGCGTTGAGCAGCTCGTCGTCGTCCCGGAACTTCATGCCCGTGACGCCGGACGTCGCGCGGCCCATCGGCCGCAGGGTGTCGTCGTCGGCGGGGAACCGGATCGACTGGCCCTTGCGGGAGACGAGGATCAGGTGGTCGTCGGCGTTCACGAGCCGCGCCGCCACCAGCTCGTCGGGCTTGCCGTCCTCGTCCTCGCGCAGGTTGATCGCGATGAGGCCGCCCGAGCGCGGCGAGTTGTACTCGCCCAGGCGCGTCTTCTTCACGAGCCCGCGGCGCGTGGCGAGCACCAGGTAGTCCGCCGCCTCGTAGTCGGGCAGGTCCAGCACCTGGGCGATGTGCTCGCCCGGCTGGAACGCCAGCATGTTCGCCACGTGCTGGCCCTTGGCGTCGCGACCACCCTCGGGCAGCTCGTAGCCCTTGGCCCGGTAGACCCGGCCGAGGTTCGTGAAGAACAGGAGCCAGTGGTGCGTCGTCGTGACGAAGAAGTGCTCGACGATGTCGTCCTCGCGCAGCGCGGCGCCGCGCACGCCCTTGCCGCCGCGGCGCTGGGCGCGGTAGCTGTCGCTCCGCGTGCGCTTGGCGTAGCCGCCGCGCGTGATCGTGACGACGACCTCCTCCTCGGGGATGAGGTCCTCGACCGACATGTCGCCGTCGAAGGGCAGCACGGTGGTGCGGCGCTCGTCGCCGTAGCGGGCGACGATGTCGTCGAGCTCGTCCTGGACGATCGTCCGCTGCCGCTCGGGCTTGGCGAGGATGTCCTTGTAGTCCTCGATCTCCCGCTGCAGCCTGTCGTGGTCGTCGATGATCCGCTGCCGCTCGAGGGCCGCGAGACGACGCAGCTGCAGCGCGAGGATCGCGTTCGCCTGCTGCTCGTCGACGTCGAGCAGCTCCATCAGGCCGGTACGGGCCTCGTCGGCGTTGGGGGAGCGGCGGATGAGGGCGATGACCTCGTCGAGCGCGTCGAGGGCCTTGAGGTAGCCGCGCAGGATGTGGATCTCGCGCTCCGCCTCGGACAGGAGGTACTCGGTGCGGCGGCGCACGACCTCGATCTGGTGCGTGGTCCAGTGCCGCACGAAGGCGTCGAGGCTGAGCGTGCGGGGCACGTCGTCGACGAGCGCCACCATGTTCGCGCCGAAGCTGAACTGCAGCGGCGTGTGCTTGTACAGGTTGTTGAGGACGACCTTGGCGATGGCGTCGCGCTTGAGCACGATGACGAGGCGCTGGCCGGTGCGGCCCGACGTCTCGTCGCGGATGTCCGCGATACCCGCGAGCTTGCCGTCGTTGACGAGGTCGGCGATCTTGCTGGCCAGGTTGTCCGGGTTGACCTGGTAGGGCAGCTCGGTGATGACCAGGCAGATCCGGTTCTGGATCTCCTCGACGTTGACGACGGCGCGCATCGTGATGGAGCCGCGCCCGGTGCGGTACGCCTCCTCGATGCCCTTGGTGCCGAGGATCTGCGCGCCCGTCGGGAAGTCCGGGCCCTTGATGCGCTGCATGAGCGCGGCGAGGAGCTCCTCGCGCGTCGCGTCGGGGTTCGCCAGGTGCCAGCGCACGCCCTCGGCGACCTCGCGCAGGTTGTGCGGCGGGATGTTGGTCGCCATGCCGACGGCGATGCCGGCGGAGCCGTTGACCAGGAGGTTCGGGAAGCGGGCGGGCAGGACGACGGGCTCCTGCGTGCGGCCGTCGTAGTTGTCCTGGAAGTCGACCGTGTTCTTCTCGATGTCCCGGACCATCTCCATGGCCAGCGGGGCCATGCGGCACTCCGTGTACCGCGGGGCGGCGGCGGGGTCGTTGCCGGGGGAGCCGAAGTTGCCCTGGCCGGCGACGAGCGGGTAGCGCAGCACCCAGTCCTGCACGAGGCGCACCAGCGTGTCGTAGATCGCCGTGTCGCCGTGCGGGTGGAACTTGCCCATCACGTCGCCGACGACGCGCGAGCACTTCGAGTACGCGCGGTCGGGGCGGTACCCGCCGTCGTACATCGCGTACAGCACGCGGCGGTGCACGGGCTTGAGCCCGTCGCGCACGTCCGGCAGCGCGCGCCCGACGATGACGCTCATCGCGTAGTCGAGGTAGCTGCGCTGCATCTCCAGCTGCAGGTCGACCTGGTCGATGCGCCCGTGGTGCACCGCGACCGCGCCGTCGGTCGTGTCGATCGCCTCGTCGTCCGGGGCGCCGTCCGTCATGTCGGGGCCGGGGGTCTCGTCCGTCACCGTCTACCTTCTTCCTGTCCTGCGCCGCCGGGGCGCGGGTTCCGTCGTCCTCGAGATCGTGGTGGGGCCGTGTACAACGGGGTTCGCACTCGTTGTACGAACCCGTCGTCAGCCGCTAGATGTCGAGGAAGCGGACGTCCTTGGCGTTGCGCTGGATGAAGCTGCGGCGGGACTCGACGTCCTCGCCCATGAGCACCGAGAAGATCTCGTCGGCCGCGGCCGCGTCGTCCATGGTGACCTGCAGCAGCGTGCGGTGCTCGGGATCCATCGTCGTGTCCCAGAGCTCGGTGTAGTCCATCTCGCCGAGGCCCTTGTAGCGCTGGATGCCGTTCTCCTTGGGGATCCGCTTGCCGGCCGCGAGACCCTCCTTGAGGAAGGCGTCCCGCTCCCGGTCGGAGTACACGTAGTCGTGCGGCGCGTTCGACCACTTGAGCCGGTACAGCGGCGGCTGCGCGAGGTACACGTGGCCGTGCTCGATGAGCGGGCGCATGTAGCGGAACAGCAGCGTGAGCAGCAGGGTGCAGATGTGCTGGCCGTCGACGTCGGCGTCGGCCATGAGCACGATCTTGTGGTACCGGAGCTTCGAGAGGTCGAAGTCCTCGCCGATGCCGGTGCCGAACGCCGTGATGAGGGACTGGATCTCCTGGTTGGAGAGCGCCTTGTCGAGGCGCGCCCGCTCGACGTTGAGGATCTTGCCGCGCAGCGGCAGGATCGCCTGGTTGTGCGGGTTACGGCCGCGGACGGCGGAGCCGCCGGCCGAGTCGCCCTCCACGATGTAGATCTCGCAGTCCTCGGCACGGTTGGACTGGCAGTCCTTGAGCTTGCCGGGCATGCCGCCAGAGCTCAGGATCCCCTTGCGGCGCGTGGCCTCACGGGCCTTGCGGGCCGCGATCCGGGCCTGCGACGCCTGGATGGCCTTGCGGATGATGTCGCGCGCCTCGGTGGGGTGCGCGTCGAACCAGTCGACGAGCTTCTCGCGCACCACGCGCTGCACGAACGTCTTGGCCTCGGTGTTGCCGAGCTTTGTCTTGGTCTGGCCCTCGAACTGCGGCTCGCCGAGCTTCACGGAGATGACGGCGGTGAGGCCCTCGCGGATGTCGTCACCCGTGAGGTTGTCGTCCTTCTCCTTGATGATCTGCTTGTCGCGCGCGTAGCTGTTCACCAGGGTGGTGAGCGCCGCGCGGAAGCCCTCCTCGTGCGTGCCGCCCTCGGTGGTGGAGATCGTGTTGGCGAAGGTGTGCACCGACTCGCTGTACGCGCTGGTCCACTGCATCGCGATCTCCACGGAGATCTTCCGCTCCGTGTCCTCCGACTCGACGTCGATGATCTCGGGGTGGATCAGCTCGGACTTCTTGGCCGCGTTGATGTGCGCCACGTAGTCCGTGAGTCCGTCGTCGTACCGGTACGTGACCGTCCGCACGGGGTTGGCGTCCTCGACGTCGGTCGCGCCGTCCGCGGCGGTGACGTCGGCGTCCGCGCCGTCCGGCGCCTGGCCCGCGACCTCGTCGTCGGCGACGGCGTGACCCGCGCGCTCGTCGCGCAGCGTGATCTGCAGGCCCTTGTTGAGGAAGGCGTACTGCTGGAAGCGGGAGCGCAGCGTCTCGAAGTCGTAGTCCGTGGTCTCGAAGATCGAGTCGTCGGCCCAGAAGGTCTGCGTCGTGCCCGTCGGCTCGCCGTCGGCGAGCGGCTCCAGCCGCTGCACCTCGGTGACGGGCTCGCCGCCGTCGCGGTACTCCTGCTGCCAGTGGTAGCCGTCGCGCTTCACCTGGGAGACGAAGCGCGTGGAGAGCGCGTTGACGACGGACATGCCGACGCCGTGCAGGCCGCCGGAGACGGCGTAGCCACCGCCGCCGAACTTGCCGCCCGCGTGCAGGATCGTCATGACGACCTCGAGCGTGGGCTTGCCCTCGGTGGGGTGCATCGCGACGGGGATGCCGCGGCCGTTGTCGCGGACGCGGACGCCACCGTCCGCCAGGAGGGTCACCTCCACGCTGTCGGCGTGGCCGGCGAGGGCCTCGTCCACAGAGTTGTCCACAATCTCGTACACCAGGTGGTGCAGGCCCCGCTCGCCGGTGGAGCCGATGTACATGCCCGGACGCTTGCGGACGGCCTCGAGGCCTTCCAGGACGGTGATGTTGCCGGCGTCGTACCCGTTCCCCGGTCCGGCGGCTCCGTTGGCGACAGTGTCGGGACGGGGGGTGTCGGTTCGGTCTGCCACAGGCGGAGCTGCTCCTCGGTCGTCGTGCACGCGCCGGCGCTTGGTGCGGTGTGCAGGCGGCGCGGCTCTCAGGTTCCGGGCTGTGCTCGACCGAGCCGTGCGAGAGGTCGCAGCACGACCCGGAATGACCGTCCCAGTCTACCTGCCGGAGGCAAGGAATCGGCGGATTGACGCCGCTGGAGGGAAGTTCGGCACACGTTGTCCACAGGTCGTGGACGGCGAGATCTCCACAGCGTTGTCCACAGGGTTTTCCCCAGGGTTGTCCACAGTTGGGGGGCGATCAGTGCCGCTCTTCCGGTACGCCCGGTTTTCGTGCTCTGACCGTTATCAACGGCTCTCCCGGTTTGGGTCGAAAACTGGTGTACTACACCACGATTCCCCGTTTCGCACGTCGACCGGCGCGCGCCCGCACGCCGGTCACCACCGAAGGGACAACCCCACAGTGAAGAGGACCCTGGCCGGCGTCGCCGCGACGACGCTCGCCGTCGGAGGGATGCTCGTCGCCACCGCGGCGCCGGCCTCCGCCCACACCCCGCGCGTCACCGACACCTGTACCAGCCTCGAGGTGAACCTCACCCAGTACCAGGGCGCTGACGTGGTCGTGACCGTCGACGGCACGACCGTCGCCGACGAGTCCTTCGGCGACTCGTGGCGTCGGACGTTCGAGCTCGACGGCGCGAAGGCCCACGAATGGTCCGTCGACGTCGACGCCCGGGACGGCGACCGCTACGACGCGCACGAGCGCGGCAGCACCGAGCCGTGCCCGCCCACGACGCCGGAGGAGCCTCGGAGCACCGAGGTCCAGGTGGGCATCTACCTGTACCCCAAGCTGGACGCGACGAAGGGCGCCGCCTGGGAGAACTCGGGCGAGCAGCAGCTCCTCGGCACCACGCCGCTCACCCTCCCCGAGGACGAGCTGAGGAACGGCCAGCACTGGTACACCGAGCTCCCCGAGACGGACGCGCTCGACGACATCGACCTGTGCACCGGCTGGGGCATCCAGCAGGACCTCGTGCGCGGCGGCGTCGACGACTACACGATGCCCGACACGATCACGTACCCCGACGGCTCGTCCATGGACGGAAACCTCGTCGACTGGACCCACCAGGAGCTGAGCGACTTCGGCATCGAGCTGCCGTCCGCGGAGGACTGCGCCACCCCGTCCGAGCCCGAGGCTCCCGAGACGCCTGAGGTCGAGGAGCCCCAGGTCGTGGTGCCGCAGGCCCCGGCCGCGATCGACGTCTGCGGAGCGGACTCCTCCGACGTCATCCTCCCCGCGGACAGCGCTGACGTCACGTACCTCACGACCGAGCAGGGCGTCCTCGCGGTGCCGACCGAGGGGCGCACCTTCGGCGACGACCTCGCCGGCTACACCCGCACCGAGGGTGGCGACCTGATCTTCCCGATCGAGCAGCTCGTGCCCTCCGAGGAGGACTGCGCGCTGGTCCCCGGTGACATCGGCGCCGTCTGCCAGGGCGACACGCCGTACCTCGACTACGGCGTCTCGCTGCCCGAGGGGATCGAGGTCGACGACGACACCCCGCTGACGATCACGTTCATCAACCCCGACGGCGGGGAGAACTTCGTCGCCGCCGACCAGCCGCTGGAGGGTGAGCTCCTGTGGCCGGGGGCCTCCGACACCGCGCCGAAGCAGTGGCCGGGCTGGGAGCAGCAGGACGACGGCTCCTACGTCGAGACCGACGGCAACTACGCCTGGACCCGTGACGGCGTGCAGGTGCTCTTCGAGGTCAACCCGGAGTACTCGCAGCTCGTGAGCTACCCGGAGGCCACGACCGAGTGCGCCAACCCCGTCGGCGCGGGCGGCGCGGACGTCGAGGTCGTCGCGGACGACGTCACACCGGCCCCCGAGGCGGAGGCCGAGGCCGAGGCTGCCGACGAGCTCCCGCAGACCGGTGCGACCGTCGGCGTCTACGCCGGGCTCGCCGCGCTGCTCGTCGTGGGTGGCGGCCTGCTGTTCTGGCTGCGTCGCCGCATCCAGCACTGACGCGCGACCGACCGCTGCGCCGGTCGAGCCTGTCGAGACCTCGGTCCCGGCACGCTCGGCCGGCGTCCGGCGTCTCAGCCGTAGGTGTCGCGCGGCCCTGGGCCGCGCACCGACCGGCGTCCGCGCCGGAACCCCGGACCGGCGGGGCCGAGCACCGTGACCTGCTCGACCACCCCCTCGCCGACCTCCTCCGCGAGCCGGCGCAGCAGCGTCGGCACCAGCAGGCGCACCTGCGTCGCCCACGCCGTCGAGTCGGCGCGCACCACGAGCACCTTCTGCTCGAACGTCTCCGGCTGGCAGTGGTCCGCGACCTGGGCACCGACCACCTCGCGCCAGCGCCCGATGACGCCGCCCACGGACACGTCCGCCGTCCACCCCTTGTCGCGCATGAGGCGACCCACCACCTCGGACAGCAGCTGCGGGTCGCGCGCGCCCGGGCCCTGCCCCGACAGGCGAGGCTCCGCGAGGGGGGAGCGCCGTGCCGGCGAGCCCGGTCGCAGCCCCTTCGCCCGGGCGGCGGCCTTGGCACGGTTGAGGGCCTCGCGCGCGACGGCCGACGGCGGGGTCAACTCGGTCCGGTCCTTGACCGGCCGCGGGTCCTCGTCGCGGGCGGCCCGGCCACCGGCGCCGTCGTCGTCCGCACGGCCATCCACACGGCCACCCACAAGGCCGTCGTCCTCGTCGCCGTCACCCCGCACGACGCACCTCGCCGGGAGTGACCTCGAAGCGGGCACCGAGCAGCCCGGGCGGGACGTCGTCGGGCACCGCCGCGGTGACCAGCACCTGCCGCGCCGGCGCGACGAGCTCCGCGAGCCGCTCCCGGCGCCGCACGTCCAGCTCGGCGAACACGTCGTCCAGGATCAGCACGGGGTCCGCGTCCGTGTCGAGGTCCGGGTCCCAGAACGCGGCGTCGGGCACGTGCTCCGGGTCCTCGCCGCCGCCGAGCAGCCGGTAGGACGCCAGCCGCAGCGCCAGGGCGAACGACCACGACTCGCCGTGGCTCGCGTACCCCTTGGCGGGCAGACCGCCGAGCGTGAGGACCAGGTCGTCGCGGTGCGAGCCCACCAGGCTCACCCCGCGCTCCAGCTCCTGCGCGCGAGCCTCCGCCATCCCCTCCAGGATCGCCTTCTCCAGCTCCTCCGCCGCCCGTGGCGTGCCGTCCGCGACCCCCGGGACGCTCGAGCGATACCCGAGCTCGGCGTCGCCGTCGGCGTCGCTGACCTGCTCGTACGCGGCCGCGACGTGTGGCCGCAGCCCTTCCACGAGGGCGAGGCGCATGGCGAGGATCTGGCCGCCGAGTTGCGCGGCCCGCGCGTCCCACACCTCGAGCGTGCTCGTGTCGACGTCCCCGCCGCCGGAGCGCCGGACGCCGCGCAGCGACTTCAAGAGCGCGGACCGCTGCCGCACCACCCGCTCGTAGTCGCCCAGGAGGCCCGCGGCGCGGGGGAGGAGCTGCACCACCAGCTGGTCGAGGAAGCGGCGCCGCCCGTCGGGGTCCCCCTTGACGAGCGCCAGGTCCTCCGGCGCGAAGAGCACCGTCCGCAGGATGCCGAGCACGTCACGCGCGCGGCCGAGCTGCCCACGGTTCACGCGGGCCCTGTTCGCCTTCCCCGCGGTGATCTCCAGCTCGACCGTCGACGCGCGGTCCCCGCGCACGATCCGTGTGCGCACCACCGCGCGCTCCGCCCCCGCCCGGATCAGGGGGGTGTCGTTCGCGACCCGGTGGCTGCCGAGCGTCGCGACGTAGCCGATCGCCTCGACGAGGTTGGTCTTGCCCTGGCCGTTGCGCCCGACGAACGCGTTGGGACCGGGCTCGAGCTCGACGTCCGCCGCGGCGTACGACCGGAAGTCGAGGAGGGAGAGGTGGGAGACGTACATCTAACCTGCTCGGCGGCCCGTCACCGCCGGCCTCACTGCGCGGGCTTGACCGCGTGCCCGCCGAACTGCTGGCGCAGCGCGGCCACGGCCTTCATCGCCGGGGACTCGTCCTGGCGCGACGCGAACCGTGCGAACAGCGCCGCGGAGATGACGGGCAGCGGCACCGCGTTGTCGATCGCCTCGTCGACGGTCCAGCGTCCCTCGCCCGAGTCGTCGACCCAGTCGTCGATGGCTCCCAGCGCCGGGTCCTCCTCGAGCGCCTTGACCATGAGGTCGAGCAGCCACGACCGCACCACGGTGCCGCGCATCCACGCCTTCATCGTGCCGTGCACGTCCGTGACGATGTCCTTGGCCGCGAGCAGCTCGTAGCCCTCGGCGTAGCTCTGCATGAGGCCGTACTCGATGCCGTTGTGGACCATCTTCGCGAAGTGCCCCGCGCCCACCTCGCCGGCGTGCACGAAGCCCTCCTCACGCGGCCCCTCGGGGCGCAGCGCGTCGAAGACCGGCATGAGCGCCTCGACCTGCGCGCGGTCGCCACCGCACATGAGGCCGTACCCGTTCTCGAGGCCCCACACGCCGCCGGAGACGCCCACGTCGACGTAGCCGATCCCGCGCTCGGCCAGCTCGGCGGCGCGGGCCTGGTCCTCGGGGTAGTGCGAGTTGCCGCCCTCGACGACGATGTCGCCCTCGCCCAGCAGCGTGCCGAGCTCCTGCACGACGCCGCGGGTCGGGTCGCCGGCCGGGACCATCACCCACACGACGCGGCGGTCCGCCGGCAGGGCGGCCGCGAGGTCGGCCAGCGACGCGACGTCGGACACCTCGGGCCGCGGGTCGTACCCGGTGACCTCGATGCCGCCGCGGCGCAGCCGCTCGCGCATGTTGTTGCCCATCTTGCCCAGACCGACGAGTCCGATGTGGCTGACCATGGGTACCTCCGGGAGCGGTGCGGGCAGGCGGGCAGTGACGTGCGTCAGCCGGCGAACCGGATCGGCACGAGCAGGTAGCGGTACTCCGACGAGTCCTCGCCGTCGAGCGACTCCTGGCCGGTGAACTCCACGGGCTTGTTCGGGTGCGTGAACGACAGCCGGACGAAGTCGGTGCCCAGCGCGCCCAGCCCGTCCAGCAGGAACTGCGGGTTGAACGCGACCTGGATGTCCTCGCCCACGAGCACGGCCTCGAGGGCCTCCGACGCCTGCGCGTCGTCGCCCTGGCCGGCGTCCAGCACCACCTGGCCGTCCGTGAACGACAGCCGGATCGGCGTGTTGCGCTCCGCGACGAGGGACACGCGCTTGGCGGCCTCGATGAGCGGCGCGGTGGCGACGACGGCGTGGATGGGCGTCGCGTCCGGGAACAGACGGCGCACCGGCGGGTAGTCGCCGTCGACCAGCTGGGACGTCGTGTGGCGCCCACCCGCCTCGAAGCCGATGAGGTCGACGCCCTGGCCGGTGGAGAGGCCGACGTTGACGAGGCCGCCGCCCCCGCCGAGCGACTTCGCGACGTCGGTCAGCGTGCGGGCCCGCACCAGCGCGACCGCGGAGTACCCCGGCGTGGCCGGCGTCCAGGTGAGCTCGCGCAGCGCGAGCCGGTAGCGGTCCGTGGCGATGAGGGTGATGCGCTCGCCCTCGATCTCCATCCGCACGCCCGTGAGCAGCGGCAGCGTGTCGTCGCGGCTCGCGGCCACGCTGACCTGCGCGACGGCGTGCGTCAGCGCGTCGCCCGTCACGGTGCCGCTCAGCTCCGGCATCTGCGGCAGGGCCGGGTAGTCCTCCACCGGCATGGTCAGCAGGGTGAAGCGCGAGGCGCCGCAGGTCAGCACGACCTTCGTGCCCTCGAGCGTGACGTCCACCGGCTTGTTGGGCAGGGCCCGGGAGATCTCCGCGAGCAGGCGACCCGACACGAGCACGGTGCCGGGCTCGGAGACCTCCGCCGGGATCTCGGCCCGCGCGGAGACCTCGTAGTCGAAGCTGGACAGCCAGATGGTGCCCGCGGTGTCGACCTCGATACGGACGCCCGCGAGCACCGGGGCCGGCGGACGCGTGGGGAGCGTGCGCGCCGTCCAGGTCACGGCCTCGGCCAGGACGTCACGCTCAACCCGGAACTTCATCCCACTCCTCGCGTTGTCGACCCTTGTCGATCGATGTGGACGTGCCGGCGTGCGGTCGGTGGCCCTGGGACCCGCCCGGACCGTCGACGTGACCCGACCTGCCTCGTCGTCCGAGCCAAACCCTACGCGAGACAGGGGCTCTTCGGCACGTGATCCTCAGGCTCGGGGCGCAGCACGCCTCGGACCGTCGAGCCGGCCTGATGAAGGTGTGGGGAATTTCTTGATGATCACACGTTCGTCATCGTCATAGGGGTTGTGGAATCTGGGGATGACGTGCGTTTGTGCAGGTCAGCGGGCTGGACGGGGTGTGGAGGCTGTGGGGGCGGAGCTGTGGACAACACCTGTGCCCTGGGGACGACGGATTCTGTACCCACAGCCGTCCACCGATCGGTGCGCCGTCGTCCACTGATCTGAGGCCGTGGTCCACACGCGTCCACAAGTTTTTCCACAGGTGTGAATCTCACGGTGGGGGCAACAGGGCGAGTTGTCCACGATGTCCCTCCACAGGTCTGGGGACAGGGTGGGCCGAACCGCCCGAATCCGGGCGTGCGCCTGTGGGTAGACGTGTGGAGAGACGCCGACGGGCCCGGATCCACACCCCTGTGGAGGGCGTGGTCGGGCCCGTGGGACGGGGCGACGGGGGCGGAGGAGTCAGCCCCGGTGCTGCTGCTTGATGCGGCTCGTGAGCTCGGTCACCTGGTTGTACGTGGAGCGCCGCTCCGCCATCTGGCCCGCGATCTTCTTGTTCGCGTGCATCACGGTGGTGTGGTCGCGGCCGCCGAACTGCTGGCCGATCTTCGGCAGCGACAGGTCCGTGAGCTCGCGGCACAGATACATGGCGATCTGCCGCGCGGTCACCAGCACGCGCGAGCGGGAGGAACCGCACAGGTCGTCGATCGTGAGCCCGAAGTACGCCGCCGTCTGCGCGATCACCATCGACGGGGTGATCTCCTGCGTGTCGTCGTCGGTGATGAGGTCCTTGAGGACGATCTCCGCGAGGGCCAGGTCCACCTGCTGGCGGTTGAGGTTGGCGAACGCGGTGACGCGGATGAGCGCGCCCTCCAGCTCACGGATGTTGGTGGAGATCCGCGACCCGATGTAGCTGAGCACCTCGGCCGGGACGTCGAGCCGCTCGCTCGCCGCCTTCTTGCGCAGGATGGCGATGCGGGTCTCGAGGTCCGGCGGCTGGACGTCGGTGATGAGGCCCCACTCGAAGCGGGACCGGAGGCGGTCCTCGAAGCCGTTGAGCTGCTTGGGCGGGACGTCGGACGTGATCACGACCTGCTTGTCGGCGTTGTGCAGCGCGTTGAAGGTGTGGAAGAACTCCTCCATCGTCTGTTCCTTGCCCTGCAGGAACTGGATGTCGTCGATGAGGAGGACGTCGACGTCGCGGTACCGGCGCTGGAACGCCCCAGCGCGCCCCTCGCCGATGCTGTTGATGAAGTCGTTGGTGAACTCCTCGGAGTTCACGTACCGCACGCGCACGTGGGGATAGAGGTTGTGCGCGTAGTGGCCGATGGCGTGGAGCAGGTGTGTCTTGCCGAGCCCGGAGTCCCCGTAGATGAAGAGCGGGTTGTAGGCCTTCGCGGGCGCCTCGGCGACGGCGACCGCGGCCGCGTGGGCGAAGCGGTTGGACGACCCGATGACGAAGGTCTCGAAGATGTACTTCGGGTTGAGCCGGGTCGGCTCGGCCGGCTGCTTGGGGCTCGGGGGGAGCGGCGCCGCCTCCGGCTCGTCGGGGACGCCCGGCTCCGGGGGAGCGGTGTAGTCCTGCGACGGGCCCGTGAGCGTGTCGCTGCTGAGCTCCGGGTCCACGGTGATGCCGAAGCGGATGTCGCGGCCGAGCGTGGAGGCCATCGCCGAGACGAGCTGGTCGCGCACGCTGGTCTCGAGGTAGGCGCGGGTCTGCTCGTGGGGCACGGCGATGAAGACCGTGTCCTCGAGGATCGCCATGGGCTTGGCGAGCTTGATGAACGCGAGCTGCCGGGCCGTCATGTCCGGCCGTGCCTCGAGCGTGGCGAGCGTGTGTGCCCAGACGTCGGTGATGTTCTCGTCCGGCTGGGCCACGGGCGTCGTCCTTCGGGTCGTTCGGGATGGGCAGCTGTTGGTCAACGAGGTCGCGAGTCTGCCATGCCGGACCTTCTTCCACAGCGTTGTCCACATGCTGTGGAACCTGTGGACAACCCTGTGGGCGATGACCGTACCGGGCGGCTGGCGCGACGTCGCGCCGAGGTGCGTGAGGTCCTCCACATCGTAGCCACCGTCGGCGTCACGTCACCCCCGGGCGGGTTTGACCTGAGAGGGCTCCACGGCGTAACGTCGGACAGCCGTTCCAGGTCCTTTCGCGCGCCCTTATGCGGGCTGCCGGTCCTCGGGTCGGCCCGGTCGGTGCTTCCACGTCTCGTGCGTGAGGTCCGACCTGCGACAAGACCTGCATCGTCGAGGAACTGACGGTGTACCTCCCCGACGTTTCTTGGAGTACCTCGTGAGCAAGCGGACCTTCCAGCCGAACAACCGCCGTCGTGCCAAGACCCACGGCTTCCGGCTGCGCATGCGCACCCGTGCCGGCCGCGCCATCCTGGCGAACCGTCGGCGCAAGGGTCGCGCCGAGCTCTCTGCCTGACGGATGCTGCCCGCGGCGCACCGACTGCGCCGTTCCGTCGACTTCGAACGGACGGTGCGCCGCGGCACGCGTGCAGGTCGATCGACCGTGGTGGTCCATCTCCTCGTCGAGCCCGACGTCGCCCCTGAGGCCCACGTCGCCGGCGCCGCGGGGGACGAGCCGCCACAGGTCGGTCTTGTCGTATCCAAGGCCGTGGGGAACGCCGTGCACCGCAACCAGGTGAAGCGTCGTCTGCGGCACATCGCCGCGGCACATCTCTCCTCCGTCCCGGCTGGCGCGCGCCTCGTGGTGCGCGCCCTGCCGGCGTCGAGCAGCGCCTCCTACGGCCAGCTCGACCGCGACCTCGTGAGCAGCCTGGAGCGCGCCGTCTCACGCACCCGGAGGGCCTCGTGACCGCGTCGACGCTCGGCCACGGACGCGAAACCCTGCGCAACCTGCCGGCGGCGGTGCTGATCGGCGTGCTGCGCGTCTACCAGTCGGTCATCTCCCCGCTCACCGGGCCCACCTGCAAGTACTACCCCTCGTGCTCGCAGTACGCGATCATCGCGATCCGCACGCACGGCACGTTGCGGGGAACCGGTCTCGCTCTGTGGCGCATCCTGCGATGCAACCCCTGGAGCCTCGGCGGCGTCGACGACGTACCGCCTGCTCGTGCGAAGCACGCCGACACCGACGTCGACGCGCACGAGCACCGCGGCGCAGCTCGCCACTGACCATCCCGGACCGCGCCGCCGGGGACGCAGACTTTCCGACAGAGGAGACATATCGGGATGGACACCATCCTCTACCCCATCGAGTGGGTCGTGGCCTGGATCATGTACGGGGCCCACGCCGTCTTCACGACACTGGGCATGCAGGACGGACCGGGCTGGGCGTGGGTCTTCTCGATCGTCGCCCTCACGGTCGTCATCCGTATCGCCCTGATCCCGCTGTTCTTCAAGCAGATCAAGGCGTCGCGCGGGATGCAGATGATGCAGCCCGAGCTGCAGGCCGTGCAGAAGAAGTACAAGGGCAAGACGGACCCGGCGTCGCGCGAGGCCATGGGCCGCGAGACGATGGAGCTGTACCGCAAGCACGGCACCAACCCCATGGCGTCCTGCCTGCCGATCCTGCTGCAGTCGCCGATCTTCTTCGCCCTGTTCCGGGTGCTCAACCACCTGTCGGCGATCGCGCAGGGGGACTACCGCACGATCGGCCCGATCGACCAGCGTGTCGCCGCGGACATCGAGCACTCGCAGCTGTTCGGCGCTCAGCTCTCCGACGTCTTCCGCACCACGGACTCGACGACGTCGCGCATCGTCGTCATCTGCCTCATCGTGCTGATGAGCGCCACCATGTTCTTCACGCAGCGTCAGCTGACCATGAAGAACATGCCGAAGGCCGCCCTCGAGGGGCCGATGGCGAGCACGCAGAAGATGATGCTCTACATCCTTCCGGTGATCTTCCTGATCTCGGGCATCAACTTCCCCGTGGGTGTGCTGATCTACTGGGTCATCTCGAACCTCTGGTCGATGGGCCAGCAGTTCTACACGATCAAGCGGATGCCCGCCCCGGGCTCCGAGGCGGAGCGCCTCCTGAAGGAGAAGCAGGCTCGCAAGGCAGCGGCGAAGGGTGCCATCGAGGCGACCCCCGAGCCCGAGCCGGAGCAGCCCCGCGGGCAGCGTCAGCAGCCCAAGCGCAAGAACCGCCAGAAGCGCCGCTGAGCAGCGAGAGGAATCGAACACCGATGACGACGGACACGCCGGTGGAGCAGGGGCCCGACCGTACGAAGCGCCTCGAGGAGGAAGGCGAGATCGCGGCGGACTACCTCGAGGAGCTCCTCGACATCGCGGACCTCGACGGAGACATCGACCTGGACATCCAGCACGACCGGGCGGCCGTGGAGATCGTGGCGGACGAGGACGGGGACCTTTCGTCGCTCGTCGGGCGCGACGGCGAGGTGCTGGAGGCGCTGCAGGAGCTCACCCGCCTCGCCGTGCAGGCACGCACGGGTGAGCGCAGCCGCCTCATGCTGGACATCGCCGGCTTCCGTGCCGCCCGCCGGGAGGAGCTCACCGCGCTGGCTGAGGACGCGATCCGTCAGGTGCGCGAGTCCGGCGAGGAGGTCGAGCTCGACCCGCTCAACGCCTTCGAGCGCAAGGTCGTGCACGACGCTGTCGCAGCCGCGGGCCTGGTCAGTGACTCCCGGGGCGTGGAGCCGTCGCGATACGTGGTGGTGCAGCCGAGCGTGGAGCAGGGCGGCGCGTCCGAGGCCTGAGTGACGTCATGAGAGCCCGTTGTTTCACGTGAAACGACGGGCTCTCGTCATGAGTGGGAGTACGAGGAGAGATCGTGAGCGACGAGACACAGGCGCAGGCCGACCAGGGTGACGCGGACGCAGTGCTCGGGCAGAGTGCGGCCGTGCGCGCGTACTTCGGGGCGCAGTACGACGCGGTGGCGCGGTACGCCGCGAGCCTGCGCGCGGAGGGCGAGCTGCGTGGGCTGATCGGGCCGCGCGAGGTCGCTCGCCTGTGGGAGCGGCACATCCTCAACTCGGCTGCCGTCACTCCGTACCTCGGCCAGGCAGGTTCGATCGCGGACATCGGTTCGGGTGCCGGCCTGCCAGGGCTCGTGCTCGCGATCCAGCGCCCCGATGTCGAGGTCCATCTCATCGAACCGATGGAGCGGCGCACGGCGTGGCTCCAGGAATGCGTTGAGGACCTTGGCCTGCAGAACGTGCAGGTCAAGCGCGGACGTGCGGAGGAGTACCACGGCGCGTTCGAGGTTGACGTGGTGACGTCCCGCGCGGTGGCGGCGCTGAGCAAGCTCGCGAGGATGAGCCTGCCGCTCGTGCGCCGGGGAGGCGCGATGGTGGTGCTGAAGGGTCGCAACGTGGAGCGGGAGATCGATCCCGCGCGCAAGGTGCTTCGTTCCTTCAAGACCGCCGAGCCGGAGATCCTCGAGGGCAGCACGGTCGAGAACGTCGAGCCCACGACGATCTTGCGAGTCCGCCGGCCCTGACCGACGCAGTCCTGGCGACCTGTCGGACCGCCTCCTCTTCCGCGTGTCCACAGGTCGGAGTTTTGCCCCGGCACGATGCCGGCGAGGCCGTAGAGTGAGCGCGGAGCACCGGGCCGCGGCGTCGTACGTGCCGTACCCGGTGGTGCAGTCCCTGTGACGAACCGGAGGAGTGGCACGTGAGCACGAGTACGGAGCACGTCGACGACGTCCCGCAGAACGATGGGACCGCGACGGGTGATCCGCACGTTTCACGTGAAACAGCGCCTTCCCTGGCTTGGGCCCCGGGAGGTCTTCCCCCCGCGATCGACGGACACCGGGCTGCTCTGGTGGCCTCCGTTCCTGAGGCTGACGAGACGACGCCGCTCGCGGCGCAACTGGCCATCGACGCGCGCCGGCGTATCGAGCTGCAGGGTCGACAGTTTCCGCGACCCTCGCGGACCAGGATCATCACGGTGGCGAACCAGAAGGGCGGGGTCGGTAAGACGACGACCACGGTCAACATCGCGGCCGGACTGGCGCAGTCCGGGCTGAAGGTGCTGGTCATCGACAACGACCCGCAGGGGAACGCCTCGACCGCGCTGGGGCTCGAGCATCGTGCGGGGACTCCGTCGATCTACGAAGTGCTGGTGGAGGACGAGCCGCTCGAGAAGACGGTGCAGGAGTGCCCGTCCGTCCCGGGTCTCTATGGTGTGCCGGCGACCATCGACCTCTCCGGTGCTGAGATCGAGCTCGTGTCGCTCGTTTCACGTGAAACACGGCTGCGCCGTGCGCTCGACGCCTACCTCGCCGGCCGTGAGGAGCGGGGCGAGGAGCGCATCGACTACGTGCTCGTCGACTGCCCGCCGAGTCTCGGACTGCTCACCGTGAACGCATTCGTGGTCGGTCGCGAAGTCCTGATCCCGATCCAGTGCGAGTACTACGCGCTCGAGGGATTGAGCCAGCTCCTCAAGACGATCGAGCTGATCAAGGCGCACCTGAACCCCGAGCTCCGGGTCTCGACCATCCTGCTGACGATGTACGACGGCCGGACGAATCTTGCCCAGCAGGTTGCCGCCGAAGTCCGCGAGCACTTCCCCGACCAGACTCTGCGGACGACCGTGCCGCGCTCGGTGCGCATCTCCGAGGCGCCCAGCCACGCGCAGACGGTCATGACGTATGACCCCGGGTCGACGGGCTCGCTGGCGTACCTGGAGGCCGCTCGGGAGCTCGCCGAGCGCGCGCCGCAGCGCGCTGACCTGGGATGACGGCGGTGCGGGCGCCACGGTGGGGACAAGGGTGTCACACGATCGTGGGGCGCATCGACGCGTCCGCGAGCCAGGACCACAAGGATGCCCCGATGTCTCGGGGGCAGGGCAGGATGCCCATGACGATCAGGGAAGCGCGGAGCCAGATGGTTCAGGAGGCTGGAGCATGAGTCAGAAGAAGCGTGGTCTGGGTCGCGGGCTCGGCGCGCTGATCCCGTCCGGGCCCGAGGGGGATCGTCCGGTCGACGTCTTCTTTCCCGCGGGGGAGGGGCGCGATTCCTCCGAGAGCGGTTCGGCACTCGCGACGGTCGCTGTGGACCGTCGTCCCGGCGAGGCTACGGACGAGCAGGGTCGCACCTCGCGCCGCTCGGCCTCGTGGGACTCTGCGATCGCAGGTGGTCGCCTGAGCATTCGGACCGGTGGAGATGCGCCGGCCAAAGATGCGACGGCGAACAGCGCGGCCTCTGCGTCGCCTGCCCCGAGCGAGACGCCCGAGACCACTGCGGATGCGGGTGGCGCGCAGGTGGACGTGGCCGAGCGGGTCGGCGCCGACGGGCTCTCGCTGGGTTTGATCACCAGCATCGAGGTGCCGGAGCTGGTCGAGGACACAAGCTCGTCGTCGGACCAGGACGATCTCGCGGGGGCCTCGAAGGCTGCCGTGTCGGAGTCGACGGAGTCGTCGGACGTGGGGGACGGTGAAGATGCGCCCGTTTCACGTGAAACAGACCTGAGGCCGGTGCCGGGGGCGCGGTTCGCCGAGATCCCCGTGGAGTCGATCCGTCCGAACACCTGGCAGCCGCGTACCGTCTTCGACGAGGGGGAGCTCGACGAGCTGGTGGCGTCCATCAGCGAGATCGGTGTGCTGCAGCCGATCGTGGTGCGCCCGGACGCCTCTGACCAGGAGCGATATGAGCTCATCATGGGAGAGCGGCGGTGGCGCGCGAGCCAGGCTGCCGGCCTCGAGCTCATCCCGGCGATCGTCCGCGAGACGGACGACAGCGACATGCTGCGCGACGCCCTCCTGGAAAACCTGCACCGTGCGGCCCTGAATCCGCTCGAGGAAGCCGCCGCCTATCGCCAACTGCTCGACGACTTCGGCTGCACACACGAGGAGCTGGCTACCCGCATCGCGAGGTCGCGCCCGCAGATCTCGAACACGCTGCGCCTCCTGAAGCTGCCGCCGCTGGTCCAGCGCCGCGTCGCTGCGGGCGTTCTCTCGGCAGGCCACGCTCGTGCATTGTTGTCTCTGAGTGACGGCGCGGAGATCGAGCGGCTCGCCCAGCGCATCGTGTCCGAGGGCCTCTCGGTACGCGCTACGGAGGAGGTCGTCACGCTGCTGACCAGCGGCGACACCGACAAGCCGAACCGCAGGGCCCCGCGTGCCGGACAGAGGAGCGAGGCCATGGACGAGCTCGCGACGCGGCTCGCGGATCGCTTCGAGACCCGCGTCAAGGTGAACATCGGGAAGACCAAGGGGCGCCTCACCGTGGAGTTCGCCTCTGTCGAGGACCTGAACCGGATCCTGGGCGTCATGGCGCCTGAGGATCCGGGTCTCCTCCGTTCCTGATCTCACCCGGAACGAGCACCGGTGGCGGGCGTCGCACCTTCGGGTGCGGCGCCCGCTTGTTGTCGTGGGGACGGCTGGCTGCCGGCGTCATGCGCTCTTGAGACGGGACGGTGCCGACCCGCCGTGGTCGAGTGCGCGTTGCGGGGCGGTGCGGTGCAGCGATCGTCGTTTCACGTGAAACGACGATCGCGTGTGTGCGCGTCTCGAGCTGGATGCTCGCTCAACGAGGGACGGGCCTCGAGCCTCAGGGGCGCGGTCAGGGGAGGGCGTGCTCGGTGGCCGGTGGCCGATGGCCGTCGGCACGGGCTGAGGCCGCCTTGCTTGGTTGGATCGTGAGCCCCCCTGGCACGCACGCGGGACATGCGCCGAGCTGACACGGTTGTCGCCCGTGCGGCGACGAATCGACGGGTCGCGTCGGCACCGGTGCGGTGACGGCAATGCCGCGGTGGTGGTGGACGAGGCGACGGCATTGATGGTGCGAGGCGGAGCGCGGAGCAGCGCCCGGGGCGGTGGTTGCCGCGGTCGTGCGACGCCGGAGCATTGCCCCGAAGACCTGGTGGGCGCCGCGTTGCGCATCACCTGTGCGCGCGGAAAGGCGAGGGCGACAAAGGCTCGGGCGCCGGCCGTCGCTTTGCACGGAACGTACGGTTCGTCGCGACCATCCCTCGCACCGCGTCCACCGACGCTTCGTATGGGAGGTGGCGGCGCGCCGGGGCACAGCGTGCGGCGTCGCAGGTGGGTGCGCCAGAGCCCAGGGCGCCCGCGCCTGCCGGGAGGGTGCGGACTCGGACCCGAAGCGAAGGTCTCCAATCGAGGCTTGGGGCGGCAACCCATGGCCCGGACGCGGTGACCCTGGGTTCCACGTGAAACATCATCGGAAGGGCACCGGCAGCGCAGGAGAGGACGACGGGCCCTGCACAGTCGCCATGACACGGTCGCGATGACACGGTCTGGAAGTCCGTGGCCCCGGGGAACGGAGCAGCGTCCGCACTGGGCCGGGTGCGGAGCTCGAGTAGCAACGCCACGAAGGACGGATAGCGTGCCTTGAGGTCCGGCGCGCCATGCCTTCCTGGTGGCCAGGGGGAGCGGCGACACAGGTCGGGGCGAAGGGCGGTCTGGATACGGGCCGACCGTGCGGCGGGCGTGGGGCGCGCCTCGATGGTCGCCGCCTCGGCAGGATGCGTCCTTCCACCGGGATGAGCACCGCCCGGCGCCGGCGCGGGTTGCGGTGTGAGGCGTGAGGGAGATCCGCGCGAAGTGGAGATCAGGCCGTCTGTGCAGGTGAGGACGCCGTGGACGTGATGCGGAGGACATCGACCGGCAGCTCCTTCCGACCCCGGGTGAGGAGGTAGGTCGCGCGACACAGTCCGCCCTCGACGGAGGCCGTTCGAGTCGTCAGGTCCGGGCGTGGGCCCTCGTGCCAGGCGGGCACGAGGTACGAGAGTCCGGGTGTCCCGGCACGAGGGGTGGTGTCGTTGGCGTGCGAGGCACTTGGGCGCGGGGACATGACACGTAGGGTCCGTCCGCACACCTCAGGGGCGACGGAAGCAACCGTCCTGTCGTGCCAAACCGAGGGTGGGCGGCTGACGTCCCGACGGTTCGGAGACCATGGGTCCGGCCAGCCGCTCGTGGCGGGGCGGGCCGGCCGCCGGCCGCCGGCGCTCCCGGCGGGGCGGAAACCGACGATGAGGAGGCGCCGAACCGACGTACACCCGCCTCCAGCACCCCAGACATGACGAAGGCCGGTCGCGTTTCACGTGAAACACGACCGGCCTTGCCGGAAGAGATCAGGCGCTCGGCGTGAGGACCGCGTCGATCTCCTCCTGGAGCGCGCGCTTGGGACGCGCTCCGATCACGGACTTGACGAGCTCGCCGCCCGAGAAGACGTTGAGCGTCGGGATCGACGTGATGCCGTAGGCCATCGTCGTGGCCTGGTTCGCGTCGGTGTCGAGCTTCACGATCTTGATCTTGCCCTCGTACTCGTCCGAGAGCTCCTCGAGGATCGGGGCCACCATGCGGCAGGGGCCGCACCAGGTCGCCCAGAAGTCGACGAGGACGGGGACGTCGGACTCGAGAACCTCGGCCTTGAACGTGTCGTCGGTGACGGCGACGGTAGCCATGTGTCGCTCCTTCAGTATGGGTGGGTGGGAGTCAGCCGGCGACGGAGTCGAGCGCGGCAGGAAGCCCGTCAGGGTTGGGCGCCGCCGGGGTGCCGGCGAGGGACTGCTCGCCCTCGGCGTCGGCGACCTCGGTGAGGTAGGCCTGGGCGTCGAGCGCGGCGGAGCACCCGGAGCCGGCGGCGGTGATCGCCTGGCGGTAGGTGTGGTCGACGACGTCGCCGCAGGCGAAGACGCCGGGCAGGTTGGTGCGGGTCGAGCGGCCCTCGACGAGGATGTAGCCCTCGTCGTCCAGGTCGATCTGCCCCTTGACGAGGTCGGTGCGCGGGTCGTGACCGATGGCCACGAACAGCCCGGTGGTGTCGAGCTCGCGCTCGGCGCCGGTGACGGTGTCGCGCAGCGTGATCCCGGTGACCTTGTTCTCGCCCGAGATCCCGGCGACCTCGCTGTTCCAGGCGAACTCGATCTTCGGGTCGGCCTGCGCGCGGTCGGCCATGATCTTCGAGGCGCGCAGCGAGTCGCGACGGTGCACGATCGTCACCTTCGACGCGAAGCGGGTGAGGAAGGTGGCCTCCTCCATCGCTGAGTCGCCGCCGCCGACGACGGCGATGTGCTGGTCGCGGAAGAAGAAGCCGTCGCAGGTGGCGCACCAGGAGACGCCGCGCCCGGAGAGCTGCTTCTCCTCGGGCAGGCCCAGCTCGCGGTAGGCGGAGCCGGTCGCGAGGATCACGGCACGGGCCTTGAACGTCTCGCCGCCGCCGGTGACGACGGTCTTGACGTCGCCGGTGAGCTCGACCTGCTCGGCGTCGTCCCACAGCACGCGGGCGCCGAACTTCTCGGCCTGCTCGCGCATGGCCTCCATGAGGTCCGGGCCCTGGATGCCGGTGGGGAAGCCGGGGAAGTTCTCGACCTCGGTGGTGTTCATGAGCGCGCCGCCCGCGGTGACGGAGCCCGCGATCACGACGGGCGCCAGACCAGCCCGCGCGGCGTAGACCGCTGCGGTGTAGCCGGCCGGGCCCGAGCCCACGATGACGATGTCGTGCACGGTGGCCTCACCGGTGGTGTTGGTCGGCTGATCGGTCACGTTCTCTCCTGCTCGTCTGGTGGTCGTTCGCGTCCTGGGGCGCCATCGCACTCAACACCCCGAGGGGGTGTGGTGTTCCCGGGCGACAGGTCGGCCGCCCGGGAGCGTCACGAGAGGACGATCTCGTTGAGCTCCAGGTAGTTCTTGCCGTTGGTCTGCGGGAGCTCGGTGATCCAGATGACGAAGGAGTCGGCGACCGTCTCCTCCTTGAGCTCGAGCTCGGTCTCCGAGCTGAACGACCCCTCGGCCAGCACCGGGCCGTCCGTCGGCTTGTCCCGCGACGTCGCGCGGATCTCGACGTGACCGCCCTCGGAGTTGGTGTTGAGCGTGATCGAGGTGACCGGCGCTGGCTTCTCGAGCTCGATGACGTAGCCGAGGCCGGACCGCAGCCCGGCGAAGTCGGGGGTCTTGAAGTACATCGTGTACCAGAACGTCGACGGGTCGCCGTCGTAGGCCAGGTCCACGGCCTCGGGGTGCTGGCCGTCGCCCTCGGGGTCGAGCTGGTCGCCCGACTCGATGACGGGTCGCACCTCGGGGGTCTCGGACGGTGTGCTGGACTCCTCGTCCGAGGGCTCCTCGGCCGCCGCACCGCCACCGCCACCCTCCTCCTGCTGGGTGGCGGCAGGGCTCGCGCCCGCCGTCGGGTCGGAGGGTGACATCACCTTCGAGACGGCCCAGAGGGCGCCCGCGAGCACGAGGACGACGACGAGACCGAGCACGATCGGCGTGGGGTTCACGCCGCGGCGCTTGGGTGCCGGGGACGAGGCGAAGCCTCCGGTGTCGGTGCGCGGCTCGCCGCCGCCGGGCGGCGGGGGCACCGGAGCGTGGGCGGTCTGCTGCGCCGTCGCGGCGGACTGGGGTGCGGGATACGGCTGCGCGCCGTAGCCGGCCGCGGGTGCCCCGGCCTGGGGGGCGGCGGGCGTGGGCTGCTGGACCGGGGCCATGGCCGCCGTCGCCTGGGCGGGCGGCACGGGAGCCTGGGCCGAGGTGGACGCGGCGACGGGCGGGATCGCCTGCGTGGCCTGCTGGGGCGCGGCTCCGGCCGCACCCGCGGCGGCTCCGGCCGCCGCACCGGCGGCACCGCCGACCACCGCGGAACGGGCGATGCGCCCGCTGGCGGGCCGGCGGACCGGCGGGGCCGGAGGCGGCGTGCCAGGAAGGGCGGTGCCAGCCCCGACGGTGCCCATGACGGAGGAGCGCACGGGCGGCTCCGTCGACGGCTGCACGAACTGGGGGAGCGATGCGACGACCGAGACCTCGCCCCAGGGCGCGAGCGCGGCGACGACGTCACCGGGCGCGGTGGGCGCGTCCGGAGAGTCCGAGCCGAAGGTCCGTCGCACGAGGGCGTCGAGCTCAGGGTCGACGTGCGGCACGAGCGTGGAGACCGGGACGACGCCGTTCGCGTCGCGCTGCGCGGGCAGCGGGCGCACGGCGTCGGGCGCGATCCACGGCTCGTCGAGCGAGTCGCCCGGCCAGCGGGCGGTGAGCGCGTAGTAGGCGAGGGCGACGAGGTCGCGCGCGTCGGCCGCGGCCGCGCCCGAGCCCGTGATGTTCTCCCGACCGCCGTCGACCCCGGCGAGCGCGGCGTCGATGCCGAGGCCGGTGACGACGACGCGGTGCCCGTCGACGCGCACCGCCTCGGGCCGCAGCGCCAGGTGGTGGACGCCGCGCTGCCCCGCGGACTCGAGCGCGGCGGCGGCCTCGCCGACGACGGCGCGGGCCTGCTGGGCGTCGACCAGTCCGCCCGAGACGACCTCGGTCAGCGACGAGCCGCGGTACGGCTCCGAGATGATGTAGCTGCGCTGGCCCGCACCGAGGTCGGTGCTGCCGACGTCGAGCACGCGGGAGAGCCGCGGGTCGGCGACGAGCGCGGCTCGGCGCGCCGCGTCGAGCGCGGCGGACGCGTACGGGCCGTCGACGAACGTGACCCGCACGGGGCGGTCCAGGATCTGGTCGTGCGCCTCCCACGCCTCGGCTGCGGCGAGGTCGGTGGCTGCGAGCTGCACGAGCCGATAGCGATCGACCATGACGGTCCCGGGATGGGCGGTGCTCACCTGTGCTCCTCGGTGGGGGTGCGGGGGGAGAGTGTCCTCCGGTCCATCGGACCATGGTACGGGCGGGCCGGCGGACGCGAGGCCGTGCCCTGCGGGCGCGCCCGCAGGGCCCTCACGGAACCCTCGCGAGCCGGGCACGCGACCGTCGTCATCGCTTGAGCCGCCGGAGGACGGGGGCCAGCGCGTCGTCGAGCTCGCGCACGTGCAGGACCTTCAGCGCGAGCACGTAGCCGACGACCATGACGATCCCCGCGACGGCCGTGACCAGCAGGGAGTGCCCCCACGAGGTGACGTCGTAGCCGTCGAGGAGGCGGATCGTCAGCCACCCGAGCAGGCCCGCGACCAGCGCGCCGATCAGCGCGCGGACGTACAGCCGCAGCACGCGCCGGCCGTCCATGCCGTGCAGCTTGCGACGCATGCCGCGCACGCGCAGGAGCAGCGAGATCCACGTGGACAGGGCGTACGCGCCGCCGGCGGCGACGGCCCACCAGGCGACGGGCAGCACGCTGACGCCGATCCACAGGACGACGACCATCGACACGGTGGCGATCACCTGGATGCCGAAGATGCTGCGCCCGTCCTCGAACGCGAAGTACATGCGGCGGACCAGCACCGTGGCGCCGAGCGCCACCAGGCCGAGCGCCATCGCCTGCACGATCGGCGCGAGCGCGGCGACCTGCCCCGCGCTCAGGGTCGGCAGGAGCGTGTCGGTGAGCGGGACGGCCAGGACGATCAGGGCGATCGCCGAGAAGACGGAGAAGACACCGGCAGAGCGCATGCCCAGGGACATGTCGGCGCGCACGGCGTCGAGGTTGCCCGCGTGGACGGCGGCCGTCATCCGTGGGAAGAGCACGGTGACGATGGAGACCACCACCAGCGAGTGGGGCAGCAGGTAGATCGTCATCGCCTGCGTGTAGGCAGCGTTGCCGGCCACGACGTCCCCCGCGCGGATGGCGGTCTGGGCGCCCGCCCCCAGCACGTTGCTCAGGTAGAGGATGCCGAGCTGCTCCAGCACGACGGAGCCGATGGTCCACCCGACGACGGTGCCCGCCGAGCGCAGGCCGATACCGTGCAGCCCCAGCCGGAAGCGCCAGCGGAAGCCGGAGCGACGCAGCGCCCCGACGAGCACGAGCGCCTGGGCGGCGATGCCGAGGGTCGCGGTCCCGGCGAGCAGCGCCGTCTGTGCCGAGGACCAGGTGGCCAGGTCGGTGATGCCGTCGTGCGGCGCGCTGCCCCACACGAGCAGGAAGGCACCGAAACCGACCAGCGACACGACGTTGTTGGCGACGGGCGCCAGCCCGTACGCGCCGAACTTGCCCTGGGCGTTGAGCACCTGGCCCAAGAGCATGTAGAGCCCGTAGAAGAAGACCTGGGGGATGCACCAGTACGCGAAGACCGTCGCCAGGTGCCTGGCCTCGGGGGTCCACTGGTCGCTGGTCGTGTAGAGCCAGACGATCAGGGGCGCCGCGACCACCAGCAGCGCAGTGAGCAGCAGCAGCCCGAGGCCCGTCAGGCTGAGCAGCTTGTCGAGCCGCTCGCGCGCGTTGCGCGCGTTCATCGCCCGCAGGATCTGCGGGATGAGCACGGCCTGCAGCACCCCGGCGGAGATGAGCGCGAACAGCATGTTCGGCAGCTTGTTCGCGATGTCGAAGGCGTCCGCGACGGTGCCGACGGCCCCGACGCAGGCGACGAGCAGCATCGACCGGATCAGCCCGGAGGCCCGGGACGCGACGGTGCCCAGCGTCATCACCACGGAGCCGCGGCCGAGGCTGGTGCGTCGTACGGCGTCGGCGCCACCTCCGGTGCCGTCGCCCGCGCCGCCCTCGCCCGCGCTGCCGTCACCAGCGTCGTTGCCGGCGGCGGCCCGATCGGCGGGACCCGTGTGGTCGGCGCCGGCACCGCTCACCGGGTACCAGCCCGCGCCGGGAGCGCCGGGCGTCGACGGGTCGGCCGCGTCGCCCTCGCCGGGCAGGTCGGGCCGGCCGTCGTCGGGGAACGCGGACGTCGAGGTCATGAGGGGTCGGTCTCCGTGGCCTGGGCTGGGGATGTACGGGCGGCGGGAGTGCTGCCGCCGCCCGGGTCGGGCGTGTCGTCGTCGTGCGGGTCGCGCTGCGGGCGGTCGGGGGGCGGGTCGCCCGGGTCCTCGGGTGCGGGGCCGTCGGCAGCGGCGTCGGGCCCCTGCGGGTCCGCGGCGGCGGCCGCGACGCCCTCGCCGGTGGTCCGCGCCGACGAACGCCCCCGCCGCACGGTACGCCAGATCCCGCCGAGGAAGAGGAGGGCGACCAACGCGGCGACCACGGCGGTGCCGGCGGTCTCCCAGCCGGCGCGGACGCGGAGGGAGAAGCTCGTCGGGCCGGCGACGACCGTGCCGCTCGGCGCGAGCACCTCCACCTGCAGTCCGACGTCGCCGGACCCGATGGCGCGCACGGGGACGTGCACGTTCGAGGAGGTGCCGGCGGGCACGACGACGGTGGGCCGCGACTCCACGACCAGCCGCGAGGCGTCGGGGCGCAGCACGACGGTGACGGTGGCGTCCACGGGCAGCTCGTTGGACACGGTGACGGGCAGCTTGCCGGTGTCGCTGACGAGGGTGACGTTGGAGCGGTCCGCGACGCTGATGCCCTGCTGCAGCGTGTCGGACCGCTCGACGGCGAGGTCGACGGCGCGGTCGCGGGCGTCGGGCTCGGTGCGTGCGGCGACCGACAGCGGGGCGACGAGCGCCTGGTCGGCGTCGCCGCTCAGCTCCACGGGGTCGCTCGCCACGGTCGAGAACGCGGCGAGGTCCCGGTGGGAGTCGAGGAGCCGGCGGACGGAGGACCGCGCGAGCTCGCCCTTGGACCGACCGGCCCGCTCGCCCCGTGCGGGGTCGTCGCGGGGCACGCGGGAGGCGGGGGCGGCGACGGTCTCCGAGAGCGGGACGACGTCGGCCCACGACGCGTCGTGGAGGGCCCCCAGCACCGTGCCGACCAGGGACGGGTCGGGTGACCAGCCCCGGGGCAGCGTGGCGAGCACGTGCAGGTCCTGCTGGCCGGACTCCTGCTGCTGGAGGGCGATGAGCGCCGCGTCCGCGAGCACGCGCGTGGACGCCTCGGCGGCCGACGGGGCGTCGTCGTCGTCGGTGAGGGCGGCGAAGTCGGACGAGAGGCCGGCGTCGGCGACCAGCGCGGGCACCTTGCCCGACGGCGTGTCGACGGCGGTGCGGGCGGAGGCGGCGGCGCCGTCGCTGGGCGCGAGGCCGTCGGCCACGACCACCTGGTCGACGGAGGCCTCGCGGCCGGCGGCGAGCGTCGCGGCGTCCGGCCGGCCCTCAGGCCACGCGACGGTGAGGTCCCAGCCCTCGGGCCGCTGCCAGGCCGAGCCGAGGGCGGCCTCCCCGCCGGTCGCCGCGGCGACGTCGGCGCGGGACGGTTCCGCGTGCGCGACCGCGGCGAGGTCGGGGTCGTAGCCGGGGAGGACGGCGACGTCGGCGGGCTCGCCGGTGGCCGTGGTGCCCGAGGTGCTGGTGCTGCTCGCGGTGTCGGTGCCCGTCGCGTCGCCGTCGTCCCCGGCCGCGGGAGCCCCGGTGAGCCGGGTGGCCCACGCCCGGGAGTCGTCGTCGTCCGTGCCGGCGGCCGCGGTGACGAGCGCCGGGTCGACGGCGAGCGACATGCCGGGGGAGGAGCCGGTGACGGCGGCCGCGTCGAGCAGGCGCGACAGGCGTCCGTCGGCGGCGGTGGCCGTGGCGAGCTCCAGGTCGTAGCCGTCCGGGTCGAGCGGGTCGACGGCGGGGCCGGTGACGGGGGCGGCCACGCTCACCGAGACCGGGTCGGGCGCGTCGCCCTCGGGCGCGAACAGCAGGAAGGTGTGCACGACGTCGAGCGTGGAGCCGCCCCGGGTCAGCGCGACGGACATCTCGCGGGGCCCCCAGGGGTTCTCCGCGCTGAGCCCGAGGGCGTCGACGTCGAGCCTGATCGTCACCTGCGCGGAGTCGCCGGGGGCGAGCCGGTCGACGGGCTCGTGCTCCTGGGACCGTCCTGCGGTGCTGGTGCCGTCGTCCTCGGCCCAGGCCGACAGGTCCTCGCGCGAGGTGAGGGGGCGCCACGAGACCCCGAGGTCGAGCGCGGCGCCGTCCAGCGGTCGGTCGGTGCCGTTGGTGACCCGGGCCTCGAGGGTCACGGTGGACCCGGGGGTGGCGAGCGTGGGGGTGGAGCTCACGAGCTCCACCGTCGCCTCGCCGTCCCGGGCGGCCGGCGCGAGGCCGGGCGACGAGGGGGCCGCCGACGCCGCCGGGCCGGGCAGCGCGACCAGCGCCCCCGTGACCAGCAGGACGGCGAGCAGCAGCAGCGCGGCGAGCCGGCGGGCCGGGCGGGCGGGCGTCGGCGCGGGTGCGGCGACGGCACCCGAGGGTCGGGACGTGGTCACGCGGCGGGCCTCACTCGACGGCTCCGAGGCCGGGGTGGCCGAGCACCTCGGGCGTGCGGCGCAGCACCTGCTGGGCGACGACCGCCAGCCGCTGCTCGTTCGGGTAGGAGAGGCGGTCCGTCAGCCGGTCGACCGGCACCCACAGGGCGTCCTCGGCCTCGCCGTCCGGGTCGCCCTCGGCCGTGATGACGCCGCCCTCCGCGCGCAGGAGGTAGTGGTGCACCACCTTGTGCACGCGGTGGTCCTCGCCGCTGAACCAGTAGTCGATGACGCCCAGGCGCGTGCGGATCGTGCCGAGGATGCCCGTCTCCTCGCGGATCTCGCGGACGGCCGCCTGCTCCGGCGTCTCCTCGCCCTCGAGGTGGCCCTTGGGCAGGCACCACTCGAGGCGCCCGCCGCGGTTGCGCCGCACGATGACGGCCGCCTCCGGGCCGCCCGTCGTGACCTGCACGACGAGCCCGCCCGCCGACGTCTCCTCGTGGACGGGCAGGTGCGTCGTCGTGCCCGACGGCGCGACGCCGACCACGGCCGGCGTCGTCGTGCCGCGCGGGCCGGCGAGGCGCGCGGGGTCGACCTTGAGCGGGTGTCCTCCCGGTGGCACGGGAACCGGCGCGGCCGGGCGCCGGCGCCGCGGGCCGGGAACCGGGGCCGGGGATGACATGCGCCCCACCCTACCGAGTGGGAGGGCGGCCCTCGCCCAGCCGCCGGGGCGCCCGGCCGCCGGATCTGGGAGGATAGGACGCCGTGTCGACCCCTGAACCCCCGGCCCCCGCCGCGCTGCTGCGCCGCGCCCTCGCCGTCCTGACCGAGATGGCTCCCGCGGCCGTCGAGCTGGGCGACGTGTTCCGCGCCGCGGGGCACGAGCTCGCGCTCGTCGGCGGCCCCGTCCGCGACGCCTTCCTCGGCCGCACCAGCAACGACCTGGACTTCGCGACGTCGGCCTCGCCGGACGAGACGCAGGCCCTGCTGGCCCGCTGGGGCGACGCCCACTGGGACATCGGGAAGGAGTTCGGCACCATCGGCGCGCGGCGGTTCGCGCGCACCGGCGGGTCCGGCCCGGCGTCGGGCGACGTCGTCGTCGAGGTCACCACCTACCGCAGCGACGAGTACGACCCCGCCTCCCGCAAGCCCGTGGTGGCGTTCGGGGACACGCTCGACGGCGACCTGTCGCGGCGCGACTTCACGGTGAACGCGATGGCGGTGCGGCTGCCCGACCTCACGTTCGTCGACCCGTTCGACGGGCTCAGCGACCTGGCCCGCGGCGTGCTGCGCACCCCGATCGCGCCGGAGCGGTCGTTCGACGACGACCCGCTCCGCATGATGCGGGCCGCCCGGTTCGCCGGCCAGCTCGGGTTCGCCGTCGATCCCGCGACCCGGCAGGCGATCGTCGACATGGCCGCCCGGATCGGGATCGTGTCGGCCGAGCGGGTGCAGGCGGAGATCTCCAAGCTGCTGCTCAGCGACCGCCCGCGCGCCGGGCTCGAGGTGCTGGTCGACACGGGCCTGGCCGACCACGTCCTCCCCGAGCTGCCCGCGCTGCGGCTGGAGATCGACGAGCACCACCGGCACAAGGACGTCTACCAGCACTCGCTCACCGTGCTGGAGCAGGCGATCGCGCAGGAGACCGGCCCGGACGGCCCGGTGCCCGCGCCCGACCTCGTGCTGCGGCTCGCCTCCCTGCTGCACGACGTCGGCAAGCCGGCCACCCGCCGCTTCGAGCCCGGGGGCGGCGTGAGCTTCCACCACCACGAGGTGGTCGGCGCCAAGCTGGTGGCCAAGCGCCTGCGCGCGCTGAAGTACGAGAAGCAGGTGGTCAAGGACGTCGCCCGCCTCGTGGAGCTGCACCTGCGCTTCCACGGCTACGGCGAGGGGCAGTGGACGGACTCCGCCGTGCGCCGGTACGTCACCGACGCGGGCCCGCTGCTCGAGCGCCTGCACCGGCTCACGCGCGCCGACTCCACGACGCGGAACAAGCGGAAGGCGCAGCGGCTCGCCGACTCGTACACGGACCTGGAGCAGCGGATCGCGGCCCTGCGCGAGCAGGAGGAGATCGACGCGATCCGCCCGGACCTGGACGGCACGCAGATCATGGCGATCCTCGGTATCGCGCCGGGGCCCGCCGTCGGGCAGGCGTACAAGCACCTGCTCGCGCTGCGGATGGAGCACGGCCCGCTCGGCGCGGAGCGCGCGGAGCAGGAGCTCCGTGCCTGGTGGGCCGACCGCCAGGGCTGAGCGACCCTCCCGCGCCGGCGGCCGACGGGTCTATCCTCACGCTTGCGCGCGGGCCCGACGGCGAGCCCCTCGGCGCGACGAGCGGAGGCTGGGCATGAGCGGGTCCGGTGGTGCGTCCGGTGCGTCCGGCGGCATGGTCGACGGCGTGATCGGTGCGGGCGGCGACGAGGCGCGCGACCGCCGCGCGCGTCTCGTGGTGACGGCGTTCTACCTGGTGCAGGGCATGTGCTTCGCGGGCCTGCTCGCGCAGGTGCCGACGCTGCAGCACGACCTCGGCATCTCGGACGGCACGCTGACGCTGATCCTGCTGCTGGTGCCGATCGTGGCCGGCGTCGGCAGCGTGCTCGCTGGAGCCCTGGCGCCGCGGGTGGGCAGCGCCCGCCTGCTGCACGTCTGCGGGCCGCTCGTCGCGGTCGCCGTGCTGGGAGCCGGCCTGGCGCCGACCGTCACGATCCTCTACCCCGTCGTCGCGGGCGTGGGCCTGCTGCTCGGCCTGGTCGACGCGAGCATGAACATGCAGGGCGTCGAGGTGGAGCAGCGGTACGGGCGGAGCCTGCTCAACTCCTTCCACGGGGCGTGGAGCGTGGGCGGCATCCTCGGGTCGCTGGCGGCGGTGCTGGCCCACTCGCTGGGCTGGTCGCTCGCGGCCGGGCTGGGGCTCGTCGCCGCGGTGGGCGTCGCCGTGGACCTCGTCGCGACGGCGGCGGCCGGCGGCGGCGCGCCACGGCCCGCCGTGCGCGAGGCCGTGCCGGGCCTGGTGTCGTCGGAGGCCGCACTGCGCGCGGTGCACGGGGTGCCGGAGCCGGTGGGACCGGGAGGTCGGGACCGGGCCGCGGCTGCGCCGTCGCGCGCGGCCCGCCCGCCGTGGGGGCCGCTGATCCTGGTAGGCCTGGCCGTGACGATCGTGTACGTCGCGGACTCGGCGACGTCGAACTGGTCCACCAAGTACATCCAGGACGCCCTGGGTGCGGCGGCGAACGTCGCGCCGCTGGGGCTCGCCGCCTACCTCGGCTGCCAGCTCGTCGGCCGCCTCCTGGCGGACCGACAGGTCAACCGGTTCGGGCCCGTGGCGCCCGTGGCCGTCGGCGGGGTCGTGGGGGCCGCGGGTCTCGCGGCCGTGACGCTCGCCCCCGGGCCGTGGGTCGCCGTCGTCGGCTTCGGGCTGACCGGGCTCGGCCTGAGCGTCGTGGTGCCGCTGTCGTTCTCGGTGGCGGGCAAGCTCGACCCCGAGGGGACGGGGGTCGCCGTCGCGCGCGTCAACCTCTTCAACTACGTCGGGTTCGTCGTGGGCGCGGGCCTGATCGGCGCCGTCGCCGAGGTGCTGAGCCTGCGGCTGGCGTTCGCCGTCCCCGCGATGCTCGCGCTGGGCGTGATCGTGCTGGCGCCGGCCTTCAAGGTCGCGGCGCGGGAGCCGAGCACCGTCGGTTGAGCCTGTCGACACCACGCGACCGGGTTTCGACAGGCTCAACCAGCGCTACGGCGGGTCAGTGCGCCGCCGGCACGCCCTGTCCCTCGGGCGAGTCGGGCACGCGCCGCAGCAGGAGCGACAGCCCCACCGCGACGAGCATGATCGCCGCGCCCCAGACGAACGCGTCGCCGACGCCCTCGGCCAGGGCGACCTGCGCCGTCGCCCCGTCCTCCAGGAGAGCGACGGAGCGCGTCGTCATGACCGCGACGAACATCGCGGTGCCGGCGGCGCCGGCGAGCTGCTGCACCGTGCCGATCGCGGCCGACCCGTGCGAGTACAGGTGCGGCGTGAGCGACGACAGCGCCGAGGTGAACAGCGGCGTGAACATGAACGCCAGGCCGAGGCTGAGGGTCACGTGCAGCGCCAGGATGTACCAGGGCGACGAGTCCGCGTGCACCTGGGTGAACAGGGCCAGGGCGATAGTCACGACGACCAGGCCGGGCGTGACCAGCGGCCGGGGGCCGACCCTGTCGTACAGGCGGCCGACCGTCGGGCCGAGGAGACCCATGAGGAGCCCGCCCGGCAGCACGACGAGGCCGGTGGCCAGCGGCTCGAGGCCCATCGCGTCCTGCAGGAACAGCGGCAGCAGGATCAGCGACCCGAACATGGCGAGCATGCCGACGGCCATGATCGTGAGGCCGACCGAGAAGCCGCGGAACCGGAACACCGACAGGTCGAGCAGCGCGCGGTCGTCGCGGGCCAGGCGGAGCTGGCGCCAGGCGAACAGGCCGAGCACGACGAGGCCGACGACGATCGGGATCCACGGCGCGACCGGCGGCGCGTGCCGGGCCGCCTCGCCGATGCTGGACAGGCCGTACACCAGGCCGCCGAACGCGACGGCCGCCAGGAACAGCGACAGCGGGTCGAGTCGAGAATGTGTACGGTCGGCCACGTCCCGGACGTACAAGAAGCCCATGACCAGGGCGAGGAGCGCGATCGGCAGCACGATGCCGAAGACCCAGCGCCAGCTCAGCGCGTCGAGGATGATGCCCGAGATGGCCGGGCCGAGCGCCGGCGCGGCCGCCATGACGATGGAGATGTTGCCCATCACCTTGCCGCGGATCGCCGGCGGCACCACGGTCATGATCGTCGTCATGAGCAGCGGCATCATGATCGCCGTGCCGGAGGCCTGCACGATGCGACCGCCCAGCAGCCAGCCGAAGCCGGGGGAGAGCGCCGCGAGCAGGGTCCCCGCGCTGAACAGCGACATGGCGAGCAGGTAGGCGCCGCGCGTGCCGAGGCGCTGCAGCAGGAACCCGGTCGCCGGGATGATCACCGACATCGTCAGCATGAACGCGGTGGTGAGCCACTGCCCGGTGCTCGCGGTGATGCCGAGGTCGGTCATGAGCGGAGCCAGGGCCACGCTCATCGTCGTCTCGTTGAGGATGACGACGAACGCCGAGCCCAGCAGCAGCGCGATGACGGTGAACTGCTGGCGTGTCAGGCGCTGGGGCACGGCCTCGTCGATGACGATGCCGTGGCTCGCCGCGGTCGTGCCCTCGTCGGTGGTGGCGGGGGTGGTCAGGGTGGCCTCCGGGGTCTGCGCGTCGGGTGGGACGGTGGTGTCGGTGTGTCGAGGGGCTGGCACGCTGTGCTCCGCTCGCGTCGTGCCGGGGAACCCGGCGGAGGGCAGGGGAGGGCCGACGCCGGTGGGCGCGGCACGTCGTCGTGGTCGGTCGTGGTGCCGGGGGCCGGTCACCCCGGTGCGAACTTCACGGTCGCCGGACGGGCGAGACCGTACTGTGTACGACCACGAACCATCCTGCGATATTCCCGCTCCCCGTGACGACCTGATTTCCGGGTGGAACTCGTCGGTCGACGTGCGAGCGCGTCGGGGAGCGCGGAACCTCAGCCTGCGGCAGGGGCCGGTGCCGGAACAACGGCCGGTCCGGGAACGGTCGTGAACCGTCGGTTCACGACGGGGCCGGCGTCAGGCGCGGGCGGCGGCGTCCTCGGCGCCCCCGGCCCGGCGGACGCGGGGCGGCACCACCACGGGGGTGCGGGCGCCGCGCGTCGCCATGAGCAGGGCGGCGAGGACGTAGGCCACGGCGAGGCCGACGAAGACGCCGCGGGACCAGCCGGTGTCCGGCAGGGTGAAGGCCGCGAGGGCGGCGGCGCCGACGAACGCGGCGTTGTAGAGCACGTCGTAGAAGGCGAACGCACGGCCGCGGAACTCGTCCTCGGCGTCGCGCTGCACGATCGTGTCGACGGCGATCTTGGTGCCCTGGGCGGCCAGGCCGAGCAGCGCGGCGCCCGTGTAGACGACGACGCGCTCCGGCGTGGTGACGAGCAGCAGCTGGCTCGCGGCCGCGAGCAGCAGCATGACGGCGATCCAGCCCTGCGGGCCGGTGCGGCGGGACAGCGTGGGCGTGAGCACCATCGCGACGGCGCCGCCGGCGCCCGTGAGCCCGATGACGACGGCGAACGTCGCCATCCCGGCGCTCTGGCTGCCGGGGTCGAGCAGGTTGCGCGAGATGAGGATCGACGCGATGAACACCACGCCGTACAGGAACCGGTGCACGGCCATGGCGAGCAGCGCCTGGCCTGGGGTGCGGCGGGCGACGAGGTAGCGCGCGCCGTCCGCCAGGCCGCGCGCGACCTTGACGAGCTCGCCGCGCAGATCGGCCTCCGCGGGTTCCTCGGGCCCCAGCTGGGTGCGCCGCAGGCGCGTGGCGAGCAGGGACGCGACGCCGAAGACGAGGGCCGCGCACACGAGCGCGGACGAGTCCTTGACCCGGCCGGGCTCGAACAGGAGGCCGAGGACGAAGCCGATGCCGCCGCCCACGAAGGCCGCGCCCGCGCCGAGCGTGGGGGACAGCGAGTTGGCGGTGAGCAGCAGCGGGCCGTCGACGACGCGCGGCAGGCCGGCGGACAGCCCGGCCAGCAGGAAGCGGTTGACCGACAGGGCCGCCAGGCCGATCGCGTAGATCGCCCAGCCGACGCCGCCGGAGAGCATCACGACCGCCATCGCGAGCGTGAGCACGAGGCGCACCGCGTTGCCCCACACCAGCACCTGGCGGCGCTGCCACCGGTCGAGCAGCACGCCGGCGAACGGGCCGACGATGGTGAAGGGGGCGAGCATGACGGCGAACGCGCCCGCGATCGCCGCGGCGGTGCCCTGCGACTCGGGGGAGAAGAAGAGCAGCGACGCCAGCCCCACCTGGAACATGCCGTCGCCCGCCTGCGAGACCAGCCGGACGGTGAAGAGCTTGCGGAAGCCCTCCAGCCGCAGCAGCGCGCGCAGCTCCTGCCAGGTCTCGCTGATGGCTCCCACGTCCCTTACCTTCCCATGGAGCAGCTCGCTGGTTGAGCCTGTCGAAACCTCGTCACCGGGTTTCGACAGGCTCAACCACCGAGGGGTGGGGCGTCAGCGCTCGACGTCGCCGCGGATGAACGCCTCGAGCTGGGCGCGGCCCGCGGTGTCCTCCATCTGCACGGGCGGGGACTTCATGAAGTACGTCGACGCGGAGAGGATCGGGCCGCCGACGCCGCGGTCCTTGGCGATCTTCGCGGCGCGCACGGCGTCGATGATGATGCCGGCCGAGTTGGGGGAGTCCCACACCTCGAGCTTGTACTCCAGGTTCAGGGGCACCTCGCCGAACGCGCGGCCCTCGAGGCGGACGTACGCCCACTTGCGGTCGTCGAGCCACGCGACGTAGTCCGACGGGCCGATGTGGACGTTGCGGTCCTCCTTCTTGCCGCCGAGCGCGCCGGTGAGGTTCGAGGTCACCGCCTGCGTCTTGGAGACCTTCTTCGACTCGAGGCGGTCGCGCTGCAGCATGTTCTTGAAGTCCATGTTGCCGCCGACGTTCAGCTGGTACGTGCGGTCCAGCACGACGCCGCGGTCCTCGAACAGCTTGGCGAGCACGCGGTGCGTGATCGTGGCGCCGACCTGCGACTTGATGTCGTCGCCGACGATCGGCACGCCGGCGTCCTCGAACTTCTTCGCCCACTCGGGGTCGGACGCGATGAAGACGGGCAGCGCGTTGACGAAGGCGACCTTCGCGTCGATGGCGCACTGCGCGTAGAACTTGTCCGCCTCCTCGGAGCCCACCGGGAGGTAGGAGACGAGGACGTCGACCTTCGCGTCCTTGAGCGCCTGGACGACGTCGACCGGCTCGGCGTCCGACTCGTCGATCGTCGCCGAGTAGTAGTCGCCGAGGCCGTCGAGCGTGTGGCCGCGCTGGACCGTGACGCCGGTGGGCGGCACGTCCGCGAACTTGATCGTGTTGTTCTCCGAGGCGTGGATGGCCTCGGCCAGGTCGAAGCCGACCTTCTTCGCGTCGACGTCGAACGCCGCCACGAACTCCAGGTCACGCACGTGGTAGTCGCCGAGCTGCACGTGCATGAGGCCGGGGACGGTGTCGGTGGGGGCGGCGTCGCGGTAGAAGTGCACGCCCTGGATCAGGGACGATGCGCAGTTTCCGACACCGACGATGGCAACGCGGACGGAGGTCATCCTCGCTCCTTGTTTCTCTGGGCCGGGGCGCCTGGCACCCCGGCACTGTGGTCGCGGGCGCGGCCGAGAGCACGGTCGCGTTCCGTGGTGATGAGTCCGTCGAGCCAACGCACCTCGCGCTCGACCTGTTCGAGCCCGTGGCGCTGCAGCTCGAGGGTGTACTCGTCGAGCCGCTCGCGGGTGCGTGCGGCAGACTCTCGGACCGCCTCCAGCCGCTCGGTGAGCCGGGTGCGCCGACCCTCGAGGATACGGATGCGGGTCTCGGCGTCCGTCTGCGCGAAGAACGCGAAGCGGACGTCGAAGTTCTCGTCCTCCCAGGCGGCCGGGCCCGACGACGCGAGGACGGTCTGGAGATGCTCCTTGCCGTCCGCCGTCAGCCGGTACACGATCCGCCCGCGCCGGCCCGACAGCGATGCCTTGCCCGAGGACTTGGCGCCGGCCTGCCGGGATCCCGACGCCCGCGCCGCGGGGGCCGGGGCCTCCCGCTCCGTGGTCTCGATGAGGCCGCGGGCGACGAGGGACTTCAGCGCCGGGTAGAGGGTGCCGTAGGAGAACGCGCGGAACGAGCCGAGCAGCAGGTTGAGCCGCTTGCGCAGCTCGTACCCGTGCAGCGGGGCGGAGTTGAGCAGGCCGAGGATGGCCGTCTCGAGCACCACAGACCTGCTGCGCACGAGGGCTCCTTTCCTGTCGGTCCGTCCGTTGCTGCCGACCCGTCGTCACGACGTATCGAGTCGATACATCGCGAGGATAGGACTCGCCGACACGGTCGCGCAACGGGAGGCGCTCGGACGCGGTGCCGGGCCAGTTGTGAAGGTTCCGCGGAGCGCAGGCCAGAGGCATGGGGACGCCTGGGGACGAACCGTCGCCCCGGGCGCCCGAGGCTCCCGTCGGCACGGTGGCATCGCCTAGTGTTCCCTGTGGTCCGCAGGCCGGCGCACTCTACGAGCAGCACGCCGGTCCCGCACGACGAAAGGCTTGACGTGGCGAGGAGACGTCGCTTCTGGAACTACCCGCGCCCGCGCAAGGGCCCGGTGCAGCGCTGGCTGCCGTCCTGGCGCATCGTCGTCGGCACCCTGCTCACCGGGACGGCGCTCGGCGCGGGCCTGTTCGTGGCCGCGTGGAGCACGACGACGATCCCGGACGGCCTGGACGACGTGCAGTACCAGGCCACGACCGTCTACTGGGGAAACGGCAAGGAGATGGGCACGTTCGCCGAGCAGAAGCGCGAGATCGTGCAGCTCGAGGACCTGCCGCCGTACGTCGGGAACGCCGTCGTCGCGTCCGAGGACGAGACCTTCTGGACCAACAAGGGCGTGGACCCCAAGGGCATCGTCCGCGCGGCGTACAACAACCTCAAGGGCGGCGGCCGGCAGGGCGCGTCCACGCTCACGCAGCAGTACGTGGAGCGGTACTACCTCAACACGACGACGTCGTACGCGGGCAAGGCGCGCGAGGCGATCATCGCGCTCAAGGTGGCGCAGGCCCAGCCCAAGGAAGAGGTGCTCGAGAACTACCTGAACACCATCTACTGGGGTCGCGGCATGTACGGCATCCAGGCGGCGTCGCAGGAGTACTTCAACAAGGACGCCAAGGACCTCACGCCCTCCGAGGCGGCGATGCTCTCCGGCATCATCCCGTCGCCGCAGAACTGGGACCCGTCGGTCAACCTCGACCAGGCGAAGGAGCGCTGGGCGCGCAGCATGCGCAAGATGCACGAGCAGGGGTACGTCACCGACGACGAGTACAAGAAGGCCGAGTTCCCCAAGTTCCAGAAGAAGAAGGAAGCCACCAACACCCAGGGCGGGCAGAAGGGCTACCTCCTGGCGCAGGTGAAGAAGGAGCTCGTCAAGTCCAAGAGCAACCCTGACGCCCCCCTCGACTCCGAGCAGGAGCTCGAGACCCGCGGCCTGAAGATCACCACGACGATCGACCAGAAGCTGCAGAAGACCGCCGTCGAGGTGGAGAAGACGCTGCACGAGGACGGCACCTACGGCAAGGCCAACAAGAACGTCCGTATGTCGCTGGTCTCGATGGACCCGCAGACCGGCGCGGTCAAGGCGCTGTACGGCGGGCCGGACTACGTGAAGCAGTCGCTCAACACGGCGACGCAGGACGTCGTCCAGGCGGGCTCCACCTTCAAGCCGTTCACCCTCATGGCCGCCCTCGAGGACGGCCACACCCTCGAGGAGAAGCTCGACGGCAACTCGCCGCACGTCTTCCCGGACATCAAGGACGACGAGGGCAAGCCCTGGTCGCCCGCGAACTTCGGGCTCGAGGACTTCGGGCAGATCAGCCTGGCCGACGCCACGGCCCACTCCGTGAACACCGCGTACGCCGAGCTGAACGTCGAGGTCGGCCCGGAGAAGACCGTGGACGTGGCGCACCGGGCCGGGATCCGCGACTCCGAGCAGTACCCGATCGACCCGGTGCCCTCGAACGTGCTCGGCACCGCGTCCGTCTACCCGATCGATCTCGCGCGCGCCTACTCCACCATCGCCGCGGGCGGCTACCGCACGACGCCGCACGTCGTGTCGAAGGTCGAGACGCTCGACGGCACCACGCTGTACGAGGCGCCGGAGGAGCAGGAGAAGGAGTTCGACGCGGACGTCACCACCGCGGCCACCTACGCGATGACGAAGGTGGTCGAGGAGGGTTCCGGTCGCACGGCCCAGGAGCTCGGCCGGCCCGTGGCCGGCAAGACCGGCACGTCGCAGGACAACAAGTCGGCGTGGTTCGCGGGCTTCGTGCCGCAGCTCACGACCGTCGTCGGTCTGCGGCAGTACAAGACGCTCGACCTCGAGGCGGGCAAGATCGCCGGGCAGGACCAGATCGACGGCTTCGGCGAGTGGGACGAGATCACCGGTGGCTCGTGGCCCGCGCGGGCGTGGACCGACTTTATGCAGGTCGCGACGGAGGGCATGGACGTCGAGCAGTTCCCGGAGTACGTGCCGTCGCAGCCGGCGTACACGCCGTCCCCGACGCCCTCCGAGACGGAGGAGGAGAAGGTCACCGTGCCGGACCTCGTCGGTCAGGACGTGGCCAAGGCGACCCAGGAGCTGGAGAAGCTGCAGCTCGTGGCACGCACGCAGGCGCAGAACAGCGACGAGCCCAAGGGCACCGTGCTGCAGGTGTCGGGGGCGGGCACCGAGGTGCCCGTCGGCACGACCGTCACCCTCGTCGTCTCGACGGGGCAGCCGGACCAGCCCGAGCAGGTCGTGATCCCGACCGTCGTGGGGCAGCCGCGGACGACGGCGGAGCAGATGATCTACGGCGACGCCCTGCAGCCCGCGGTCAAGGAGGAGTTCAGCGACCAGCCCGTCGGCATCGTGATCGACACCGACCCCGGGCAGGGCAACAGCGTCGACCAGGGCTCCACCGTGACGCTGATCGTCTCCAAGGGCCCCAAGCCGGGTAAGGATCCCGAGCCGTCCGAGAGCGCGTCGACCCCACCGCCCGATGACGAGGAAGGCGATCCCGTGCTACCGGGCTGGGGCGACAACAGCACCGAGAACTGACCGATTTCCGGGACGCCCGCCCTGGCGGGTATCCTGGTCGACTGGCTGTGCCCACCGTCCCGGACCGCTCCGGGGTCGGCGCGCGGCCGACGCACGCAAGAACCCTCCTGTCACGGAACGACCGTGACCGCTGAGACCAGAGGAGGTGGGTTGAACACATGCGTCAGTACGAGCTGATGGTGATCCTGGACCCGGAGGTCGAGGAGCGCACCGTGGCCCCGTCGCTGGAGAAGTACCTGTCGGTCATCTCGACCGAGGGCGGCTCCGTCGACAAGGTCGACATCTGGGGTCGTCGCCGCATGGCGTACGACATCAACAAGCGTTCCGAGGGCATCTACGCCGTCGTCGACTTCACCTCGACGCCGGACACCGCGAAGGAGCTGGACCGCCAGCTCGGCCTGAACGAGGCCGTGCTGCGCACCAAGATCCTGCGCACCGACGCCCGCTGAGACCTGAACCGAATCTCTGCCCCCGTCGCGGGCGACGTCCTGTCGGATGTCGGCGGCCCGTGATGGGATCCCCTCACGACTCACGGACGAACGAAGGAGCATGGCATGGCTGGTGAGACCGTCATCACGGTCGTCGGAAACCTGGTCGCGGACCCGGAGCTGCGCTTCACCCCGTCAGGGGCTGCCGTCGCCAACTTCCGCATCGCGTCCACGCCGCGCACGTTCGACCGCCAGACCAACGAGTGGAAGGACGGCGAAGCGCTGTTCCTGTCCTGCTCGGTCTGGCGCGAGGCCGCGGAGAACGTCGCCGAGTCGCTGACGAAGGGCATGCGCGTCGTCGTGCAGGGCCGTCTGACTCAGCGCTCGTACGAGACCCGCGAGGGGGAGAAGCGCACCGTCTTCGAGCTGCAGGTCGACGAGGTCGGCCCGTCGCTGAGGTACGCCTCGGCGAAGGTCACCCGCGCCCAGCGCTCGGGTGGCGGCGGCTTCGGCGGCGGCGGCGGCAACCAGGGGGGCGGCTTCGGCGGCCCCCAGGGTGGCGGCCAGCCCGGCGGAGGCTTCGGTTCTTCCGGCGGCGGTCAGAGCAACGACCCGTGGGCCACGGCCGGTCCCGCCTCCTCCGGTGGCGGGTTCTCGGACGAGCCCCCGTTCTGATCGGCGCCAGTCCCCAGATCACCCGTCCTCCCGTGCAGGCCCTGTGCCGGCGCTCGTGAGGACTGCACCTGTGAAGGAGCAACACCATGGCGAAGCCTGTGGTGCGCAAGCCCAAGAAGAAGGCCAACCCGCTCAAGACGGCCAAGATCGAGTCCGTCGACTACAAGGACACCGCGCTGCTGCGCAAGTTCATCTCCGACCGCGGCAAGATCCGCGCGCGTCGCGTGACCGGCGTCTCCGTCCAGGAGCAGCGCCAGATCGCCCGTGCGGTGAAGAACGCCCGTGAGATGGCGCTGCTGCCGTACTCGTCCTCGGCCCGCTGACCGGAAGGGATCACTGAATCATGGCAAAGCTGATCCTGACGCACGAGGTCACCGGCCTCGGTGAGCCCGGCGACGTCGTCGAGGTGAAGGACGGGTACGCCCGGAACTTCCTCATCCCGCGCCGCCTGGCCACCCCGTGGACCAAGGGTGCGGAGTCGCAGGTCTCCGCGATCCGCAAGGCTCGCAAGACCCGCGAGATCGCCACGCTGGACGAGGCCAAGGCGGTGGCCGACTCGCTGGCCGCCAAGACGGTCGTCGTCACGGCGCACGCCGGCGAGTCCGGCCGCCTGTTCGGTGCCGTCACCACCGGTGACATCGCCGACGCGGTCGTGGCCGCCGAGGGCCCGCAGGTCGACAAGCGCAAGATCGAGATCGGTCAGCCGATCAAGACGACCGGTGAGTACACCGTGTCGGTGCGCCTGCACCCCGAGGTCTCCGCGAAGATCGCCGTCAAGGTCGTCGCCGGCTGAACGCCTGACGCCTGACGAGACGAAGGTCCCGGCCCCCGCGAGGGGACCGGGACCTTCGTCGTCCTCCCTCGGACGGTCAGGGCAGCGGCTTCAGGTCGACGTCGTAGACCGCCGTCTGCCCGGCGACGATCTGTGCGGTGCGGACGGCCGGGACGAACCCGTTCGCCGCGACGACCAGCTGGAGCGGCCCGTTGGCCTTGGGCATCCAGTACGCGTACGCGCCGTCGGCCCCCGTGACGAGGGTCGTGTCGTACGCCTTGCCGTCGAGGTGGACGACGGCGCCGTCGAGCGGGTCGCCGTCGCCCGTCACCGTGCCGGCGACCTTGCCCCAGCCGGTCGGGGCCTTCACCGTCATGAGCGCGGCGACGGTGGGTGCCTCGTACGGGGTGTCCTCGCCCGCCGTGATGGTGGCCGAGTACGTCCCGGGCTGCTCGACCGCGGCGGTGAGGGCGACCGCGGCCCGCACGGAGGCCCCGGGCGCGAGGGTGAGCTCCGGCGGCTGGATGTCCAGCCACGTGAGGCCCGCGCCGCCCGACGACTCGCCGGACACGTTCATGACGAGGTGCATGTCCGGGAAGTCGACCTCCGCGGTGTCGGTCGGCTCGACGAGGCCGCACGCCTCCGACCGGAGGTACGTGGGCGCCGTCTGCCCGGCGCCGTTCGACCCGGCGAAGAACCAGCCGCCGGCCGGCACGTCGATCTCGACGACGAGGGTGCCGTCCTTCGGCACCTCGCCCGTGACGGGCACGGTGACGACCGTGCCGCCCGCGTCCGTGCCCACCGTCGCCTCGGCGCTGCCGATCAGCGTCATGTTGGCGTACACGAGGTCACCCTCGAGCGTGTACAGGTTGACGGTGAGCGGTTGTGCGACCTGCACGGCCTCGACGCCGAAGGACACGGCCGAGACGTCGAACGACCCGTCGATGCCGAAGTCGCTCAGCGTGAAGGTGCGCAGGTAGCCGTTGTCCTGCGTGACCACCTGGTTGCTGCAGGCCGCGGAGTTGTTCGCCACGATGTCCTGCGACGCGGAGTGGGTCAGCGTGGTCTGGTCGAGCGGGACCGCCGACAGGTCCGGCGAGACCGTCCCTGCCTTGGCTCCGGACGACGCGAGACCGTTCTTCCCGTCCGAGGTGCCGAGCCCGGACCCGGTGGTGCCGAAGGACGGCTTCGGCGACTCGGGCACGGTGGCGTCGTCGGCGACGTGGTGGATGACGCCGCCGTCCGCCGCCGTGCCGCCCCTGGCGCCGACCCCGAGCATCTCGAACCCGCCGCCACCGGCGCCCAGCGTCACGTCCACCGGCTCGGTGCCGGTGTTGGTCAGCTGGAACGCGCGGGAGGCGGTGGCGCCCATGCCGAGCGACGCCGAGACGCTCTCCTTGTTCACCTCGAGGCGGCCGGCGCCGAGCGCGACGTTCCGCGTCACGACCTGGCCGTCCTCCGTGAGGGCCGCGTTGCGGGTCGCGCCCGCGTACTCGTCCTTCGCGTAGGCGAGCGCGTACCGCTCCAGCGGGAGCCGGGCGGTGTAGGTGCCGTCGGCGCCGGTGGTGACGACCGTCTCGTCGCCGTCGTCCTTCGACGTGATCGTGACGGTGGCGCCCTCCAGCGGCTCCTTGGTGTTCCCGTCGCGCACGGTGCCGGTCACGGAACCCATGCCCGCCAGGTCGTAGGTGACGGACAGCCCCTCGGCGACCGCGGCCGCGTTGTACGAGAACTGCGACGCGACCGTGCCCGCCGCGTTCTCGATGCCGATCGTGGCGGAGTCGCCGCGCGCGGTGGTGGTGTCGGTGACGGCCCCGTAGCCGAGGGTCACGCGCCCGTCGGCGAGCAGGGTGACCGAGAAGTTCACGCGGTCGGTCTCCGGGCGGTACTTGCGCGCGTCGCGCCACTCGACGACGAACGCGTCGACGCCGTCCACCGTGGTGGTGCCGGTGTACACGGCCGACTGCTCGTCGAGGAACAGGTCGTCCCAGAACGGGTAGATCGCCGCGTTGGGCGCCGCCGCGGCGGGGAGCGCCACGTTGGACAGGCTGGTCGACGAGGAGAGGAAGTTCAGGAACCCGTTGGTCGCGACGTACGCGGTGTCGTACGTCTCGCCGTAGAACGGGAAGCCGAACGGCAGGTCGACCGACGCGGCCTTGTCGTCGCCCGTGAGGGCCAGCGGCGTGTCGCCCGTCGCGACGCCCGCGGTGCCGGTGGAGCAGTAGTACCCGTAGCCGTCCACGAGCCGCTTGAGGGCGGCGTCGACGGTCTCGTCGCCGTCCACCACGACCTCCGTGCTGAACGGATCGGCGCAGGTGCCCGCCGAGACGGTCAGGGTGTACGTGCCGTCCGGCACGCCCGAGATGGCGTACCGCCCGTCGTCGCCGGTGGTGACGGCTTCCAGCGGGCCCGAGAGCGTGACGACGGCGCCCGCGGTGGGCGACCCGTCCTTCTCGGTGACCGTGCCGGAGACGGTGCGGGTCGCCGCCCGCTCGAGTGTAATCGGCAGCGTGACGGTCTCGTCGGCGGCGACGGCGACGTCGGCCGGCGCGGAGGCGACGAACCCGAACGCGTGCGCGCTCACCGCGTAGTCGCCGACGGCGAGCTCGGCGGTGAAGGTGCCGTCGTCGCCGGCCGTGACGGTGCGGTCGCGGGAGCCGTCGAACGTCACCTCGGCGCCGGCGACCGGCGCGCCGTCGGCCGCGGCCACGGTGCCCGTGACGAGGCCGGTGTCGCCCACGGGCGCGGCGTCGAGCAGGGCCATGACGTCGAGCTTGCCCTCGCCCCACACGTTGTTGTCGTCGGCGGTGCCGCCGCACGTCGTGTCGTCGACGTCGACCGCGGCGCCGTCGAGCAGCGCCTGCGTCTCCTCGATCTGGCCGACGAGGCTCGGCGCCGCGCTCCACAGCAGCGCGACCGCGCCCGCGAGGTGCGGGGCCGCCATCGACGTGCCGTTGTACGACGCGTAGCCGTCGCCGGGGACCGACGAGCGCACGTTGACGCCGGGGGCGGCGATGTCGGGCTTGGTCCCGCCGTCCTCGCCCGCGCCGCGCGACGAGAACGAGGCGACGGCCCCGGACGAGTCGAACGCGCCGACGGAGTACGTGTTCGTGTTCGCGCCCGGCGAGGACGTGGTGGTGCAGCCCGGGCCCATGTTCCCGGCCGACCAGGTACCGAAGACGCCGGCGGCCTCCCACGCGTCGATCTGGTCCGCCATGAAGTCGTCGATCACCCCCGGGGCGTCGTAGCCCCACGAGTTGTTGACGACCTGCGGCCGCTTGCTCGGGTCGGGGTCGCTGCCGTCCACCTTGGTGGGCGCCAGGATCCACTGGCCGGACTCCAGGAGGTCGGCGTTGGAGCAGGTGGCGCAGCCGTTGGCGGCGATCCAGTCCGCGCCGGGGGCGACGCCGATCTGGTTGCCGGCGCCGTCGTCGCCCACCATGGTGCCCATCGTGTGGGAGCCGTGGCCGTCGGTGTCGCAGGGGGAGGCACCGGGGCAGGCGTTCGACGTGTCGAACCAGTTGTAGTCGTCGACGACGCTGCCGTCGGGCTGCAGGCCGCGGTACTGGCCCGCGAGGGCCGGGTGGTCGCCCTGCACGCCGGAGTCGATGTTCGCGACGGTGACGCCGTCGCCGGTGTAGCCGAGGGCCCACGCGTCGTCGGCGTTGATCGCCTGGAGGCCCCACTCGACCGACTGCGTGCCCTGCGTCGAGACCTTGTCCCGCTCGACCGGCTCCACGAGGTGGTAGCCGCGCGGGGCGCTGATGCGCTCGACCTCGGGGGACGCGGCCAGCGTGGTGGCGAGGGCGCCGTCGCCGTCGCGCACCAGGATGGCGTTGGAGATCCAGAAGGTCTCGTAGTCGGCGCCGGCGGCGTCGAGGTCCTTCACGAGGCCGGCCTGCGCGGCGTCCGCGACGGCCGTCAGGGTGTCGTAGACGTACTGCCCGCGGTCGTCCCAGTCGGCGATGTCGCGCGCCGCGCGCAGGTCGGCCGTGTCGGCGAGCTCGAGCCAGAAGTCGGCGGGGCCGGCGGCGAGGTCCTTCTCGACGGCGGCCCCGATCTTGTCCGCGGGGTCGGGGACGTCGGGGGTGGGGGCGAGCGGCGGGCCGTCGTCGGCGAACGCCGGTGCGACCCCGGCCGCGGAGGTGGCGAGGAGGGCGAGAGCCGCGGTCGTCGCGACCCACCCCCGCCTGGTTCCGGTCGATCTCGTTCCCATCGATCTCGTGCGGATCGGTGTGTGCACGCTTCCTCCAGGTGAGGGAGCCCCCGGGTGCGGGGGCGTCGTGACGGGCGCCCGGTCGGGGCCCGCCCTCCAGCCCATCCGGCGTTCCTCCGGCGGACAAGGACGCTCGGCGGCCAGTTTCCGGTCAACCAGGGGCCAGCTCCGGGTCGGTTCCGGAGCCGTCGGCGGGCGGTGGCGCCTGAACTCTGATAGGCACCTGGGTAAACGATGTCCGCGACCTTTCCCGGAGTGCGCGTCGGACGGAGGACGGCAGATGCCCCCCAAGAACGTGGTCGAGCCGGTCGGCGGTTACGTGCTCTGCATCGGGTTGCCGCTGCAACGGGTGGGCGAGGTGGCCCGCCTGCTGCGCGGCAGGGCGGCCGTGATCGCGACCGCCGACACCGACGGCGCGCGGACGCTCCTCGGCGCGGCTCCGCCCGCGGTGCTGCCCGACGACGAGGCGCCGCACACGCTCGAGGTGCACGCCCGCGCGCCCGTCGCGCCGTCGCACGACGAGCCGGGGGCTGCGGCGGACGAGGAGCGCCGGGCGCGGCGGATCGTGCTCGGCGCGCTGGTGCTGGACCTCGCGGCGCGGGAGGTCACCGCCGGGGGCGCGCCCGTGCACCTGTCGATGCGGGAGTTCGACCTGCTGGTCGCGCTCGCGTCCGCGCCGGACCGGGTGTGGTCGTTCGCCGAGCTGACCAGCACCGTGTGGCGCACCGGCTACCTGGGCGACCCGGACCCGGTGGTGTCCGCGGTGAAGCGGCTGCGCAAGCGGCTGCGCGTGGTGCCCGAGCTGCGCGTGTCGTCGGTGCGCGGCATCGGCTACCGGCTCGTGGTGCCCGCGTGACCGGTCGGCGCCGCCGCCGTCACACCCTGTTCACGCGGCGGTCCGACGGCGTCACGCGCCCGTGACCATCCACCGGTCGCCGCGGGCGCGCAGGCCGGTGGTGAGGGCGCGCGCCAGCATGAACACGCCCGCGAACGCTCCCCACAGCCACGCGAGCCCGATCGCGCCGTCGGGCGCCCAGGCGCGGACCGCGAGGGCGAAGGGCACGTAGACCACGAGCGTGAGCATGCCGGCCCAGGCGAGGAAGCGGCCGTCGCCGGCGCCGATGAGGACGCCGTCGAGCACGAACACCCAGCCCGCCATCGGCATGAGCACGCCCGTGACCACGAGGCCCGCGGTGATCGCGACCCGCACGTCGTGGTCGGTCGTGAACAGCGGGGCGAGCCACCAGCCGGAGACGGCGAAGACGACGCCGATGACGACGCCGGCGCCGACGCCCCACTGGAGGGACCGGCGCAGGACGGCGCGCACGCGGCCGACGTCGCCGGCCCCGAGGCCGTGGCCCACCAGCGCCTGCCCGGCGATGGCGAGGGCGTCGAGGGCGAACGCGGCGAGCCCCCACAGGCTGTTGACGACCTGGTAGCCGGCCAGCGCCGTCGCGCCGAGGCTGGTCGCGACGGCGACCGTGAGCAGGATGGCGAGGCGCAGCGACGCCGTCCGGACGAACAGCGGCGCGCCCGCCCGGGCGTTGGCCCAGATGCCCGCGTGGTGGGGGCGCAGCGAGGCGTGGTGGCGCCGGGCCCCGCGCACCACGACGACCGTGAGGACCGCCGCCATGCCGAGCTGGGTGGCGGCCGTGCCGATGGCCGACCCGGCGATCCCCAGGCCGGCGCCGTAGACGAGGACGACGGACAGGATCGCGTTGACGACGGCGCCCGTGGAGGCCACCCACAGGGGCGTGCGCGTGTCCTGCAGGCCGCGCAGCACGCCCGTGGAGGCGAGGACCACGAGCATCCCGGGCAGGCCGATCACCGACCAGCGCAGGTAGGTGGCGGCGTAGCCGGCGACGTCGGTGCCAGCACCCATGGCCCCGACCGCCCAGTGCGCCCCGACGGCGAGGACGGCGGCCAGCACGACGCCGAGGCCCAGGGCGAGCCACATGCCGTCGATACCCGACTGCAGCGCGTCGCGGGTGCGCCCGGCGCCCACGAGGCGGGCGACGGCGGCCGTCGTGGCGTAGGCGAGGAACACGCACAGCCCGACGAGGGTGACGAGCAGCGTGGACGCGACGGACAGGCCGGCGAGCTGCGCGGTGCCGAGGTGGCCGACGACGGCGCTGTCGACGAGCACGAACAGCGGCTCGGCGACCAGGGCGCCCAGCGCGGGCAGCGCGAGGGCGAGGATGTCGCGGTCGATGCGGCGTCGGTCACCCCTGTGGACAACCCTGTGGGCGGAGGGGTCGGCGGCCTCCGCGGGTGGGTGACCCTCCGGCGGCGTCGGTGAAGGAGGGGTGGCGCCGGGGTGTCCGGCGTCTGGATCCGGGGTGCGGTGCACCTCACCCAACTTTCTTCTCCTCCACAGCCTGAGGGTAACGTCGCCGCAGGTCAGCGGCCTGTCAGAAGTTGTACACAGCCGATATCCCCAGTTGTGCACATGTCTGTCCACCGGCCGTGCACAGCCTGAGGGGCATATCCACAGGCTCGTCCACACCTGTGTCCACACCGTCGATTGCGCACGGTCGCGGGCGCGCCTAGCGTCGTCCGCGGTGTCAGAGGGCCACGGTAGAACGTGGACCTGACAGCGGTAGTCGATGTCCGGTGACGGACCGGACGCCGGCGACGGCGGGGGAGCGGGGTGAGCATGTCGATCGAGGAGCTCGAGGCGGGATATCAGGGGGCGCCCGGCGCCACCTTCGACCGCACCCCTCCTCAGGACGTCGCCGCCGAGATGAGCGTGCTCGGCGGCATGCTGCTCTCCAAGGACGCCATCGCCGACGTCGTCGAGCAGATCCGCGGCAACGACTTCTACCGCCCCGCGCACGAGGCGATCTACGACGCCATCATCGACCTGTACGGCCGCGGCGAGCCCGCCGACGCCATCACCGTCGTCGCCGAGCTCACCAAGCGCGGCGAGCTCGCGCGGGTCGGCGGCGCCCCGTACATCCACGACCTCATGGCCGGCGTCCCCACAGCGGCGAATGCCGGCTACTACGCCCGCATCGTGCAGGAGCGCGCCGTGCTGCGCCGCCTCGTCGAGGCCGGCACCAAGATCGTGCAGCTCGGCTACGCCACCGACGGCGGCGACGTCGAGGGCATCGTCAACACCGCGCAGGCGGAGATCTACGCCGTCACCGAGCGCAAGACCTCCGAGGACTACCTGCCGCTCGCCGAGATCATCGGCGGCACCATGGACGAGATCGAGGCCGCCGGAAACCGTGGCGAGGGCATGGTCGGCGTCCCCACCGGCTTCGCCGACCTCGACCGTCTCACCAACGGCCTGCACCCCGGGCAGATGATCGTCATCGCCGCGCGGCCTGCTATGGGAAAGGCGCTGGCTCTCGACACCCCGCTGCCCACACCCACCGGGTGGACGACGATGGGCGACGTCGCGGTGGGCGACGAGCTGATCGCCGCCGACGGCACGCCCACGCGCGTCGTCCGCGCCACCGAGGTGATGACCGGCCGGCCGTGCTACGAGGTCGTCTTCGACGACGGCACCACCATCGTCGCCGACGCGCAGCACGAATGGTCGACGAGCACGCGTGCCCAGCGCCGCAAGGTGCGTCACGGGCAGGCACCCGAGTCCGAGATCCGGACGACCGAGGAGATCGCAGGGTCATTGCTCTGCGCGACGGCGGATCGTCGGGTGAATCACTCGATCGTGACGGCAAGAGCGCTTGATCTTCCCGAAGCCGAGCTCCCGCTCCACCCGTACGCCCTCGGAGTGTGGCTCGGCGACGGACATTCGTCGTCCGCCCGCTTCACGTCGGCAGATCCCGAGATAGCGATGCGGATCGAGGGGCTCGGCTATGTCGTCGGCGAGCGGACCTCGGTTCCCGGCACCGCAAAGCTGTATCAGCTGCAACTGCCCAGCGACGCGCCCGTCGCAGCGCGCCGTTGCGTGGTCTGCGGCACCGAGTTCATCCCGAAGCTCGCCCACGTCAAGACGTGTGGCCGCTCCTGCGGCGGTAAGTCGTCCGCGGTGTCTCCTCGATCGGCTGCCCCGACCTGCCCTGACTGCGGTGAACCCAGCTCGGGACACCGCCGGTGCATGGCGTGCCACGAGCATCACGGCAGTGTTCCCGCCATCTTGCGAACCCTCGGAGTGCTGGGCGACAAGCACATCCCCGACCAGTACCTCCGTGCCAGCGAGGCGCAGCGGCGCGAGCTGCTCGCAGGACTGCTGGACACCGACGGCACCGTGAACCGCACCGGCAGCGTGCAGTTCGCGGTGACCAGCCGAAAGCTCGCCGAGGGCTTCCGTGAGCTCGTCCACAGTCTGGGTTACCGCACCGGCTGGTGGGAGAAGGCTGTGCGCGGCAGGAGCGCCGGCTCGTCGGTGGCCTACACGATCACCTTCACGACGGACGACGACGTGTTCGGGCTGGAGCGCAAGCGCCTTGTGCACAAGGCGCGGCGTCGGCCGTCCACGGCCAAGTTGACGTCACGGTTCGTGGTCGACGTGCGGCGCATTGAGTCGGTGCCCGTCCGGTGCGTGGAGATCGAGCATTCCTCGCATCTCTACCTGGCAAGCCGGGCCATGATCCCCACGCACAACTCGACCCTGGCGATCGACATCGCACGTGCGGCGTCCATCAAGCACCAGCAGTCGTCCGTCGTCTTCTCGCTCGAGATGAGCCGCAACGAGATCACGATGCGCCTGCTGTCGGCGGAGGCGCGCGTCCACCTGCAGAAGCTGCGCAACGGCTCCATGGGCGAGGACGACTGGCAGAAGGTCGCCAAGGTGATGGGCCGCGTGTCCGAGGCGCCGATGTTCATCGACGACTCGCCGAACATGTCCCTCACCGAGATCCGCGCCAAGTGCCGTCGGCTCAAGCAGAAGCATGACCTCAAGCTGGTCGTCATCGACTACCTGCAGCTCATGACGTCCGGCAAGAAGGTCGAGTCTCGCCAGCAGGAGGTCTCCGAGTTCTCCCGCGCGCTCAAGCTTCTGGCGAAGGAGATCGGCGTCCCGGTCATCGCGCTGTCGCAGCTGAACCGTGGCCCTGAGCAGCGGCAGGACAAGAAGCCTGCTATGTCTGATTTGCGTGAGTCAGGCTCGATCGAGCAGGACGCCGACATGGTGATCCTGCTTCACCGTGAGGATGCTTACGAGAAGGAATCGCCTCGCGCCGGCGAGGCCGACCTGATCGTCGCCAAGCACCGTAACGGCCCGACCGACACCATCACCGTGGCCTTCCAGGGCCACTACTCGCGATTCGTGGACATGCAGTCCTGACGTCGAAACGTCGTCGAGTCCGCGTCCCCGACCCTCAGATATCTAGATGCCGGGTGTCGCCGACGGTGACGACGGCACGGTTGTGGAAATAGCCGTCCTCTCGCAGCGTCGTGATGCTGCCTGACGGCACCGGGAATGCCACGTGGCCGGCCGCCTCGATCGGCATGCCGATCCAGGCCGCGATGACGAGTCCTGCCGTGCCGCCGTGCGTCACGATCACAAGTTCGTCGACCGGGAGCGCGAGCAGATCCGTCATCGCGCTGTAGACGCGCTGCGCCACGTCCCACCGCGTCTCTGCGCCGTCCAGGCCCTCGTGATGCCGGAGGCGGTCGCCGACCGCCGGCGGAGGGACGAACCGCGCGTCGAGCCACGACTGTGGGCGTCCGCCGGCCTCCCCGTACGACTTCTCACGCAGCCGCGGGTCGAGAGCGGGCTCGACGGACAGTGCCTGTCCGATGACCTCGGCCGTCCGCCGTGTGCGTCTCAGGTCGGACGTCGCGACCGTGACGTGGGCCGTCTCGTCGATGCGCTCGCGGAGAGCGGCAGCGATCATCAGAGCGTGCCGTTCCCCGCGAGGGGTGAGTGCCGAGTCGAAGTGCCCGCCCACCACGTGGTCGACATGATGGGTCGCCTCCGGGTGTGTGACGACGCTGACCCTGCGCTCGCACGCGGGGACGCGCCCTGGAATCGGCGCGGGCGGACTGACCTCGCCTGGTGTCTTCACGGTGGTCACCCTCACGCGTGTCGGCGTCGCGCGTATTCGGCGAGCACGACCCCGGACTCGTAGGGCGTGATGGCGAGCGGTCGCAGGGCCTCAGGGCTGTACGGGCGGTCGCCGAACAGGCGGACGCCGTTCCCGAAGAGCACGGGGTTCAGCTTGAGCGTGAGCCTGTCGATCTCGTCGGCGAGCACGGCGGCGAGCGTGCCGCCGCCGCAGAGCCAGATGCCGGCCCCGTCCTCGGCCTTCAGCTCGCGCACCACGTCCACGGGATCCCGGTCGGTGAACTCGATGTCCGCGGAGCCCTCCGGCGCCTCGTGCCCGCGGGTGAACACGATCTGGCGCAGGTGCCGGTAGGGGTTCGGCAGCGAGGGGAGCCCGACCGCGTACGTGTTCCAGCCCATCAGCACCGTGTCGAACGGTCCGTCGCGGAACGGAAGGCCCGCTGTCTCGGCGAGCTCGGTGGGTGCGGTCCCCTGGTACCTCTGCCAGATCCCGTCGGCATGGTCCCCTTCGAAGAGAAACCGGTCGAACTCGCCGGCGGGGCCGGCGATGAACCCGTCTGCGCTGACGGCGACGTAGTAGGTCAGTTCTCGCATGCGATCTCCAATCACGACATCTGCAGTGGTTGAAACCATAGCAGGTGTCGTGGTTGAGCTAGGGTCGGACCATGGCCAAGAACGACGCGCGCCGTACCCTGCTGGCCGATGCGGGCATCGCCGTCCTGGCACGGGAGGGGTCGCGTGGACTCACCCATCGTGCGGTCGACGTCGAGGCCGGCGTCCCGGTGGGCACGGCGTCGAACTACTTCCGCAACCGGGAGCTGCTCATCGCCGGCCTGTCCGAGCGGATCGGTGCACGGCTCGCGCCCTCTGAGGCCGACCTCGCGGCGAGGGCGTCCGCCGCACCGAGCCGCGACCTCTTCGCCGCCTATGTCCGCGACATCGTGCGTCGACTGACGACCAACCGCGAGGTGACTCTCGCCCTCTACGAGCTTCGCCTGGAGGCTGCGCGGCGCCCTGAGCTGGCGGCCGTCCTCGGCGAGTGGCAGCAGTCCGGTCTCGATGCCGACGTCGCCTTCAACGAGGCGGCCGGGCTCCCGGGAGGCCGCCGCGAGATCGTGAACTTCCACTACGCGATCGAGGGGCTCGTGTTCGACCGCCTCACTTCGCCCATCGACCCGCACACCTCGACCGACGAGGTCGTCGATGCGCTGGTGGCGAAGCTTCTGCCTTAGCGCTCGCGCTCTCCCGCGCGGCTCAGAACCATGGGCGAGCGACCATGCTTGTATCTGGGGCGCTGCGCAAGTGCCAGAGGGAGGGGACGTGGTCGAACGACCGACGGTGGTGTGCCTGTGCGGATCGCTGCGCTTCCAGGACCTGTTCGACTCGGAGCGGCGGCGACTGACCGCCCGGGGCGTGATCGTGCTCGCACCGGAGGCGATCGACGACGAGCTGACGCCGTCCCGGCGGGAGGCGCTGGGCGAGCTTCACCTCAGGCGGATCGACCTGGCGGACGAGGTCCGCGTGGTCAGCGAGGGCGGCTACGTCGGTGCGGCGACCTGCCGTGAGATCGAGTACGCGCGGCAGAGGCGCAAGGTCATCAGCTTCGTGGAGCCGGCGCTCGCGGTGTGATCGCCCCAGGCCTGGGCATGATGCCCCCGTGGACTTCTCGCAGCCGCCGGTGGTCCGGGTCGCGCCGGACGCCGAGCACCCGCTGCCCGTGGGCGTGTGGCCGCGCACGATCCCCGCCGTCGACCAGCTGCTGCGCGACGGGCTGGACCTCCCGCCGGGCGTGACGTTCCTGGTGGGGGAGAACGGCAGCGGCAAGTCGACGCTGGTGGAGGCGGTGGCGGTCGCGTACGGGCTGTCGCCCGAGGGTGGCACCGCGCACGGCCGGCACTCGACCCGCGAGACGGAGTCCCCGCTGCACCGCGCTGTCCGGCTGCAGCGCGGCGTCGGGTCGGGGCGGTGGGGCTTCTTCCTGCGCGCCGAGACGATGCACGGCTGGTACACGTTCCTCGAGGAGCACCCGGGCCCGCGGGACCCGCTGTTCCACGAGATGAGCCACGGCGAGTCGTTCCTCGCCGTCCTCGAGTCGCGGTTCGACGGGCCGGGGCTGTACTGCCTCGACGAGCCCGAGGCGGCGCTGAGCTTCTCCTCGACCCTGAGCCTCATGAGCGTGCTCGCCGACCTGGCCGGTCGCGGCGGGCAGATCCTGTGCGCCACGCACTCGCCGGTGCTGGCGGCGCTGCCCGGCGCGACGATCCTCGAGGTCGGGCCGTGGGGCCTGCGCCCGACGACGTGGGAGGACCTCGAGCTGGTGCAGCACTGGCGGGCGTTCCTCGACGCGCCGGAGCGCTACCTGCGCCACCTGCTCGACTGACGTCGCGGGGCGGAGCAGCGGCGCCCAGGCCGCGTCAGCGCGGCCGCCAGCCGCCGTCGTCCCGGACCGCGCCGGCGATCCGCCGGCTGATCTCGCGCAGCTGCCGGGCCTGCGCCTTCGTCAGCCGGTCGAGCACGAGCCGGTGGACGACCTCCACGTGGCCAGGGGTCGCGTCCCGGACCTTCGCCCGGCCGGGCTCGGTGAGCACGGCCAGGGTGTAGCGACCGTCGGCCGGGTCGGGCGTGCGCCGCAGCCAGCCATGGGTCTCCAGCCGGGTGGCCGCGCGGGACAGCCGCGAGAGCGTGCTGTTCGCGTAGCCGGCCAGGACGCTCATCCGGAGGGTGCCGTCCGCCGCCTGGGCCAGGGCGTACAGGACGCCGTACTCGAAGTGGGACAGCTGTGCGTCGCGCTGGAGCTGGGCGTCCAGCGCGGGCGGCAGCCACTCCAGCAAGGTCGCCAGCGCGGACCAGGTCTCGAGGTCCTCGCCGGTGAGCTCGGTGGGGGCGGCGGCGGGCGCGTCGGGGTCCGGCATGACGGTCAGCGTACGCGGCGGCGCGCGTGCCCGGCACCGCGATTGACTTGCCCAGGAAAGTCATCGGCCCTACGGTTCACTTGCTTGAGCAAGTAACGACGGCGAGAAGAGGGCGGCACGGTGGAGCTGGGGCTGGCGGGCAGGCGGGCGTTCGTGAGCGGGTCGACGCAGGGCATCGGCTACGCGGTCGCGGAGGCGCTGCTCGCCGAGGGAGCGTCCGTCGTCGTCAACGGGCGGAGCGAGCACGGCGTCGCGACGGCGGTGCGGAGGCTGGAGGACGCCGTCCCGGGCGCGGCGGTGTCCGGCATCGCGGCGGACTTCGCGGACGCCGCCCAGGTGCGGCGGCTGCTCGCGTCGCTCGGGGAGGTGGACGTGCTGGTCAACAACGTGGGCGTCTTCGACGTCCGGCCGTTCGAGGAGATCCCCGACGACGAGTGGCAGCGGTACTTCGACGTCAACGTGATGAGCGGCGTCCGCCTGTCCCGGCACGCGCTGCCCGGCATGCTGGCGCGCGGCTGGGGCCGCGTCGTCTTCGTGAGCAGCGAGTCGGGCGTGAGCGTCCCCGCCGACATGACGCACTACGGGACGACGAAGGCCGCGCTGCTCGGCCTGGCCAACGGCCTGGCCAAGCTCACCCGCGGGACGGACGTCACGGTCAACACCGTCCTCGGCGGGCCGACGTACTCCGACGGCGTCGCCCGAGCGGTCGAGCACGTCGCCCGGGCCCAGGGCGTCCCCGTGGACGAGGCGAAGGGCGCGATCGCGGCGGCGAACCGGACCTCGCTGGTGCAGCGGTTCCTCGAGCCGGCCGAGATCGCGCCCCTCGTCGCCTACCTGGCCAGCCCCGTCTCCTCGGCCACCAACGGCGCCGCCCTGCGCGCGGACGGCGGGACGCTCACGACGACGCTCTGAGCGGCCCGGTCGACGCGACCACCTCGTCGTGCGACACCCCCGGCGCCAGCTCGCGGACGACGAGCCCGTCGCCGGTGACGTCCAGCACCGCGCGGTCGGTGATGATCCGGTCGACGACGCCGAGACCGGTGAGCGGCAGGGTGCACTCGTCGACGATCTTCGGGCCGCCGTCGCGGGCGACGTGGTCCATGACCACGACGACGCGCCGCGCGCCGGCGACGAGGTCCATCGCGCCGCCCATGCCCTTGACCATGCTGCCGGGCACCTGCCAGTTCGCCAGGTCGCCGCGGGCCGACACCTGCAGGGCGCCGAGGATCGCGACGTCGACGTGCCCGCCGCGGATCATGGTGAACGACGTGACGGCGTCGAAGCAGCTGGCGCCCGGCAGGGCGGTGACCGTCTGCTTGCCCGCGTTGATGAGGTCGGGGTCCTCGTCGCCGTCCAGGGGGTACGGCCCGATCCCGAGCAGCCCGTTCTCGCTCTGCAGCGTGACGCGGACGCCGTCGGGCACGTGGTTCGCCACCAGCGTCGGGATGCCGATGCCGAGGTTGACGAAGTCCCCGTCGCGCAGCTCGCGCGCGGCGCGGGCCGCCATCTCGTCCCGGGTCCAGGTCATCGTGCTCCTCCTCGGGCCTCGGCGAGCTCGGCCCGCGGGCGGACGGTGCGCTTCTCGATCGGGCGCTCGCGGTCAGTCGTGACGACGGCGGTGACGAACACACCCGGCGTCACGACGTCGTCCGGGTCGAGGAACCCGTCCCGCTCGGGGTCGAGGAGGTGCTCGACCTCCGCGACGGTGACGGGAGCGGCCGTCGCGACGACCGGGTTGAAGTTCCGCGCGGTGAGCCGGTAGCGCAGGTTGCCGGCGGCGTCGCCGGTGTGCGCGTGCACGAGGGCGAGGTCGGCGCGGATCGCGCGCTCGAGCAGGTAGGTGCGGCCGTCGAGGTCGATCGTCGGCTTGCCCTCGGCGACCGGGGTGCCGACCCCGGTCGGCGTGTAGAACGCGGGGATGCCCGCGCCGCCGGCGCGCAGCCGCTCGGCGAGGGTGCCCTGCGGCACCAGCTCGACGTCGAGCTCGCCGTCCAGGAACCGCCGCGCGAACAGCTTGTTCTCGCCCACGTACGAGGCGAGCACGCGGCTGACCTGGTCGTTCTCCAGCAGCACCCCGAGGCCCAGCCCGTCGACGCCGAGGTTGTTGGAGACGATCGTGAGGTCGCGGACCCCGGAGTCGCGGACGGCGTCGATCAGCTCGTACGGCACGCCGCACAGGCCGAACCCGCCCACGGCGATCGTCATGCCGTCGCGCAGCGCACCCTCGAGCGCGGCGCGGGCGCCGGGGGCGAGGGTCGTCACGGGAGGGCTCCTTCCGTGACGCGGGCCCGTCGCCGGTCGCGGGCGCGCGCCCGCGGCACCACCGGCAGGTCGGCGAGCTCGGGGCCGGCGACGACGCGGTTCTCGACTGCGCCGATGCCCTCCACCTCGAGCCGCACGACGTTCCCGGGAGCGAGCGGCGGCGGGTCCTGGACGCCGGACCGCCCCCACAGCTCCGCCAGGCAGCCGCCGTTGCCGCAGGTGCCGGAGCCGAGCACGTCGCCGGGGCGCACCCAGGTGCCGCGCGAGGCGTACGCGATCATCTCCTCGAACGTCCAGCCGGCGTTGGACAGCAGGTCGTGCCCGATCCGGCGGTCGTCGACGAACGCCTGCAGGCCGAGGGCGAGGTACCCGTCGTCGTCGCGGTACTCCTCCAGCTCGTCGGCGGTGACGACCCACGGCCCGAGCGTCGCGGCCGAGTCCTTGCCCTTGGCGGGGCCGAGGTTCACCTGCATCTCCCGGCCCTGCAGGTCGCGGGCCGACCAGTCGTTGAAGACGGTGTAGCCGAAGACGTGGCCGCGCGCGGCGTCGACCGAGAGGTTCGTGCCGGCGCCCGCGACGACGACGGCGACCTCCAGCTCGTAGTCGAACCGGCGGCTGCCGGGCGGCACGGCGACGTCGTCGTGCGCGCCGACCAGCGAGTGCGGGTTGGTGAAGTAGAACGTGGGTGCGTCGTACCAGGCGTCGGTGACGCCGTCGTCCCCGGAGACCGCGCGGGCGACGCCCTCCACGTGCTCCTCGAACGCGACGAAGTCGCGCACCGACGGCGGCTGCAGCGGCGGCAGGAGCCGGCCGCCTGCCACCGGGACCGGCGCCGACGAGCGCTCCGCCCACGCCGCGGCCTCGCGGGCGGCGTCGAGCCCGGCGTCGGCCAGGCCCAGCACCGTCGTCCCGGCGCGCAGGTCGTGCAGCCGCTCCTCGCCCGGCGCGCCCACGACCAGCGCGTCCCTCGTGCCTCCGTCGGCGGCGTAGCGCGCGAACCTCATGGCGCCTCCGTCACGAGCGTCGAGACGCGGCGCATCAGCCCGGGCACGTCCGCCTCGGACGGCGGGGTGTGGTCGAGCATCCACGCGCCGATCTGCACCGACGCCTCGACCACCTCGCGGGCGCGGGGCAGCCGCCGGTCGGTGTACCGCGCCAGCAGCGCGTCGTCGAGCGCCTCCGCGCCGGTCAGCAGCTCGGCGAGCACGGCGGCGTCCTCGAGACCCTGCGCCGCGCCCTGGGCGATGGTGGGCGGGCACGAGTGCGCGGCGTCGCCCACGAGGACGACGCGGCCGCGGTGCCAGGGCGCGTCGACGACGTGCGTCTCGAAGCGGGCGTAGTTGACGGGCGTGTCGTCGGTGAGGCCGGCGCGGATGTCGTCCCACGGGCCGTGGTACGCGCCGGCGAGGTCGCGGAAGACGGCGAGCTGCTCGGCCTGCGGCAGGCCCGAGCGGTCCTGCACGTCCTCCACCAGGTAGGCGTAGAGGCTGTCGGCGCCGGTGGGGCAGTAGCCCGCGATGTAGCAGCGGCCGCCGTAGGTGAGGTCGGTGCGCTCGACGGCGGCTGGCCGGGGGACGTGGACGCGCCAGATCCCCATGCCGGTGCCGCGCGGCTCGACGTCGATCCCGATCGTGGACCGGGTCCAGGAGTGGATGCCGTCGGCGCCCACGACGAGGTCGTAGCGCTGCGCGGAGCCGTCGGAGAAGGTCACGTCGACGCCGGTGGCGTCCTGGCGCAGGTCGGTGGGGCAGGTGCCGAACCGGACCTTGGCGCCCGCGTCGGCGGCGCGCTCCAGCAGCACGCGCGCGAGGACGGGACGCGACATCCCGAGCGTGGCGGGCAGGTCGGGCCCGCCGGTGCGCACGTCGGGGATCTCCGCCACCAGGGTGCCGGCGGGGTCGGGGGCGCGGATCCCCAGCGAGTCGAAGGCGTAGCCGGCCGCGCTCACCGGCTCCCAGACGCCGAGGTCGCGCAGCACGCGCAGGGCGTTGCCCTGCAGGGTGATGCCGGACCCGGTGGCGGGCACGTCGGGCCGTGCCTCGACGACGTCGACCTGCACGCCGGCCTCGGCGAGCAGGATCGCGGTGGCGCAGCCGGCGGCACCGCCGCCGACGACCAGGACGGAACGAACTGCAGGCATCGTCGCCTCACTTCCGAAAGAGGATGGTTACTTCAGGGCGATCGGGTTCAGCGGGGCGCCGACCGCCCCCGTGACGGGCAACGGCGCCGCGACCAGCAGGAACTCGTACGAGCCGTCGTCGGTGCAGTCTGCCGCGAGCTCCTCCAGCGCCCACATCTCGCCCAGGAACAGGCCCATGTTCGGGATGACCACCTGGTGCAGCGGCTGGAACGCCACGTCGAACTCGTTGGGCCGCACCTCGAAGCCCCAGGTGTCGGTCGCGACGGCGGCGACGTCCCGCTCGCGCAGCCAGTCCGCCGTCGTGAACGACAGGCCGGGGGCGGGGCCGCCGGCGTACTCGCCCCAGCCGTCGCGCAGCGCCCGGCCGTACTGCCCGGTGCGCACCACGAGGATGTCGCCGGGCCCCACCTCGGACGACGGGCCCTGCGCGGCGATCGTCGCCTCCAGGTGCTCGGGGGTGATGGCGAAGCCGTCGGGCAGCTCGCCGCCCGTGCCGGCGACGTCGTCGCCCAGCGCGCGTCCGACGTCGAGCAGCACGCCGCGCCCGGCGAGGTCGGCGGCGACGGTCTGGATGCCGGTGACGCCGTCGCCGAGTGAGGTCACCACCTCGCCCGCGCGCCGGCCGTTCCATGCGCGGCCGTGGTCGAAGATGTGCCCGAGCCCGTCCCACTGCGTGGAGCACTGCAGCGGCATCGCGACGACGTCGTCCGCGCCGCCCATACCGTGCGGGAAGCCCTGGACCCCCGCCTCGGCGTCCGTGCCCGTGTCGAGCATGGTGTGCACCGGGTTGGTGCGGCGGCGCCAGCCCCTCTGCGGGCCGTCCATGTCGAACGGCTGCGCGAGGGAGAAGCTGCGGCCGCGGCGCACCAGCGCGGCGGCACGGCGGCGGTGGTCGTCCGTGAGGAGGTTGAGCGTGCCCTTGACGTCGTCGTCCCCCCAGCGGCCCCAATTGGAGACCCGCTTCGCCGCGGCGGCGATCGCGCCCTCCGGGTCGGTGCGGTCGAGCCGCGCGCCGTCGAGATCGGTGGGGTCGAGAGCCCTCACTTCGTCCTCCCGCCCAGGCGCTCGGCGACCCAGTCGGCGATGACGTCGGTGGCCACCGATCCGTTGTCGACGCTCGAGTGCGCGGTGCCCCCGGTGCGGTCGGTGAACACGACGAGCTCGCGGTCGGGCGACGACGTGAGCTGGTCGTACGTGCGGTGCGCGTACTCCAGCGGGATCTGCCTGTCGTGCTCGCCGTGGGTGACGAGGAACGGGACCTTGACGCGGTCCAGCACGCCGTCGAGGTGCATCCGCTCGGCCACCTCGAAGAACTCGTCCAGGTCCTGGGTGCCGAACACCCACTGCACGTGGTCCCAGTAGTGCGGCACCGGGCGCTCGCCCTCGCGGGCACGCCGGGCCTGCTGGACGGCGCGCCAGTCGTGGTTCGCCCCCCACGCGACGCCGAGCGCGAACCGCGGCTCGAACGCGACCGCGCGCGGGGCGTAGTAGCCGCCGAGCGAGACGCCGAGGATGCCGATCCGCTCGGCGTCGACGTCGTCGCGCGCGGCGAGGTGCTCGTAGACGACGGACGCCCACTGCTCGGCCTCCGGGACGGCGGGCAGGTCGTGCAGGCGCAGCGCCTCGCCCGTGCCGGGCTGGTCCAGGCAGAGGCTCGCGACGCCGCGGGCGGCGAGCTTCGCGGCCGGGCCGGTGCGGTAGAGCATCTCCTTGGTGCTGTCGAGGCCGTTGACCTGGACCAGCAGGGGAGCGGGGCCCTCGAGCCGGGTGCCGTCCGGGTTGAGCGCGTGGGTGAGGATGCCCGACAGGTGGGCGCCCAGGTACGGGATCTCGACCCGCTCGGCGTTCTCGCCCGCCAGCGCGACGCCGCGCTCGAACGTCTCGCGGAACTTCGCGTACAGGGCGACGCGCGGCGCGTGGCCCGCGGCCTGCATGCGCTCGCCCGTGAGGAAGTAGGTGGCCGCGCGGCCGAGCTTCTCGCCCGCCGACAGCAGCCGGCCCGCCGCCTCGTCCTCCGCCGCGAGCTCGACGAGCGTGTCGCCCTGCCGCTCCCAGGAGGCCATGAACTCGGCGGTGCCGGCGTCCTCGCCGCGGGTCGCGGCGTCGAGCAGCGGGCGGCAGATCGTGTCGACCTCGCCGATCTGCGCGCCCATCTCCATCGCGAGGTTGACGGACAGGTTCCACACGTAGTTGCCGGGGAAGTACTGGAACACGGTGCCTCCCTCAGCCCTGGCCGTGCTGGGCGTACGGGTTGAGGATCGCGTCCTCGGTGCCGGGCAGGATGCCCTCCTCGGTCGCGGTCGGCCGCCCCTCGTCCGGCGGGAACGACTCCGTCATCGACATCGGCATGGCCGAGTTGCGGTAGATGCTGTTGGAGCCCAGCGACGGCTTCCACGTGTTGGCCCGCCAGTCGGGCACGTAGTTGCGGTACCCGCCCGTGTTGAGCTCCACGCGCATGCCGCCCGGCTCGCGGAAGTACAGGAACGACTGCTCGCCGATGCCGTGGATGCTCGGCCCGTACTCCATGGTCGCGCCGTGCTCCATGAGCACGTCGGCGGCCACCAGCAGCTCCTGCACCGAGTCGGTCCAGAACGCGATGTGGTTGACGCGGCCGGGTCGCTGCGACGAGTCGAGCACGACGCCGAGGTCGTGCGACTTCTCGTTGGTGGTCAGCACGCTGAACACCGTGACCTCGGCGTGGTCCAGCTCCGTGAACGCCATGACGCGGAAGCCGAGCACCTCGCTGTACCAGGCGGCGAAGCCCTTGACGTCGGACGCCGCGATGGTCACGTGGTCGAGGAACCGCGGCGCCGCGGCGTGCGCGCTGCGGCGCTCCGGCCGGTCCGGGAACACCGACGCGAGCTCGGCCGGGGCCTGGTGCTGCGGCACGTCCCAGTAGAGCTCCATCGTGTGGCCGTACGGGCCGGTGAACTGGAACGACCGGCCGTGGCCCTGCCGCTTGTCGTGCCAGGCGCCCTCGACGCCCTTGGCCTGCACGCGCGCGGCGGCGTCCTCCAGCGCCTCGGCGCTCGCGGTGCGCCAGGCCATGTTCACCAGCGCGGGCTCGTCGCCGGGGGAGACGATCAGGCTGTACGGGTAGTAGTCGCCCCAGCAGCGCAGGTAGGTCGTGCCGTCGTCGTCGGTCTGCACCGGGCGCAGCCCGAACTGCTTCTCGAAGAACGCCGCCGTGGCCTGCACGTCGGGGGAGGCGATCTCCAGGTGGGCGAGGTGTGCCAGCAGGTTCGTCATCGAACGGTCCTTCCGCGTCGGTCGTCGTCGTCCGTCCGCGCGCCGTCGCTGCTGCGCGGCGCCGCGCGGTCTGACTCCGACCCTGCTCCCGTCTCGAGCATCAGGGAAGACGAACTTGTCGATGGACGGTATCGATCACAGTGATGTGCAGTGGGGCGAGGCACGACGACGTTCGTGGTCGTCGCGCCCCGCCCCGCGATCATGACCTCCGTCGATCACCGACCGTTCGACCGGACGGCCAGGTCGTCCCAGAGCTTCGTCTTGGACGAGCTGCCCACGGTGATGCGGTAGTTACCGGGCTCGGTGGCCCAGGCGCCGGCCTGCGTGTCCCAGTGCTGGAGCAGGCGCAAATCCCGAAGGTCCTGCGGGCTCAGGGTGAGGTCGACCGTCGTGCTCTCGCCCGGCTCGAGGGTCACCCGCTTCCACGCCGCAAGGCGCTGGGAAGGTTCCCCGGCCGACGGCGGCAGCTCGACGTAGGCCTGCGCGACCTCCGTCCCGGTGCGCTCGCCCGTGTTCGTCAGCCGGAACCGGATCCCGACCTCCTCGGTGCCGTCCGTGTAGTCCGGGGTGACCTGGAGGTCGTCGTACTCGAAGGTCGTGTACGACAGGCCGTGCCCGAACGGGAAGAGCGGCTCGATGCCCTGGGCGTCGTACCACCGGTACCCGACCTGCATCCCCTCGGAGTAGTCCACCTGGCGGATCTCGTGCGACCCCTCCGGTCGGGTCGTCGAGCCGTCCGCGAACGTTCCCGGGTACCGCTGGGGGTCGCCGGCGGTCGGCGTGTCGTCGACGGACCGCGGGAACGTCATGGGGAGCTTGCCGGACGGGTTCGTGTCACCGAACAGCAGGGACGCCACCGCCGGCCCCTGCCGGTCGCCGCCGTACCAGGCCTCGAGCACGGATCGGACGTCGTCCAGCCACGGCATCTCGACCGCGGTGCCGCTCTGCAGCACGACGACGGTGTTGTCGTTGGCGGCCGACACGGAGTCGATCAGCGCGTCGCCACCGTGGTCGAGATGGAGGTCGGTGCGGTCGGCGAACTCGCCGCTCTCCTGGAACCCGACGACGACGGCGACGTCGGCGTCCGCGGCGACCTTCGCCGCGGCCGCCGGGTCGGTGCCCGGGTCGAACACGACGTCCGCCCCGTCTTGAGCGGCTCGCTCGCGGACCGCGTCCTCGATTGCTACGAGGTTGTCGCAGGTCATGGAACGAGTGCTGCCCGTGAACTCCGGGAGGGCGAGACCGCACGCCTGCATCGCGCTGACGCCGTCCGTCGGAGTGGCCGAGGCGGTCGCCCCGATCACCGCGATCGTCTGCCCCGGCTCCGGTTCGAGCGGGAGCGCCCCGTCGTTCTTCAGCAGGACGCTGCCCTGCTCCGCGACCCGGGTGGCGACCTGGGTGTGCTCGGTCGTGGTGGCGTCCTCGGCAGGCGTGGCGGGGATCGGGTTGTCGAACAGGCCACCCCGGATGTACGAGACGATCACCCGCCGCGCGGCGTCGTCGATCTGCTGCTGCGTGATGTCTCCGGCCTCCAGGGCACCGTCGAGCTTGGCCGGCGTGAACCAGAGCGGGGCGTTGAGCTCCTGGTCCAGGCCGTTCACGAGCGAGTCTGCCGTGGAGTGCACGGCGCCGAAGTCGGAGACGGTGTAGCCGTCGAACCCGGAGTCCGCGAGCCGTCCCAGGAGCGGGTTCTCGCACATGTGGGTGCCGTTGACCTGGTTGTAGCTGCACATCGCGCTCGCCGGGTCCCCGCGCTTCACGGCGATGTCGAAGGGCAGCTGGTACGTCTCGCGCAGCGTCCGCTCGTCGATGTCCGACGAGCTCGTGTCGCGGTCCAGCTCCTGCTCGTTGCCCACGAAGTGCTTGAGGTTGGCAAGGACCCGCCCGTCCTGCTGGAGCCCGCGGGTGCCCGCGGCGGACATGGTGCCGGAGAGCACCGGGTCCTCACCGAGGTACTCCGGCGTCCTTCCCGACAGCGGGGTGCGCCCGCCGGCGACGCCCGGAGCCAGCACGACGTTCTTGCCCTTCGCCCAGGCCTCGTCGGCCTGCGCGTCGAACCGGTCGACGGCGAGCTGCTCGTCCCACGTCGAGGCGAGGGCGATCGCTGACGGGAACGCGGTGACGCCGTGCACCGAGCGGACGCCCTCGGGGCCGTCCGTGTACGCGACGGTCGGGGTGCACGGCAGCTGGGCGGGATACGTCGTCGTGGGAGCGTCCGCGGCCCAGTACGGCGGAGCGAACTCGGTCTGCTGCGGGTTGTTCGCCGGCTGCTCCACGAGCCAGCGGTACTTCTGGTGCTGCGAGCTCGCTGCCAGCAGGGCGTCGGCTCGCTCCTCGGGCGTTCTCGTGGTGTCCGTCCACGCGACGTCGTCGCACTCGTTCGACGACGTGGTAGCGGCGCTGGTGGTCGTCACGCCGGCGGCTAGTGCGGCGGCGAGCACCGCGAGTGCGGTACCTCCGCCCAGGATCGTTCGTCGTGCGCTTCGTGCCGTCATGCTGTCACTCCTTCGTGGAACACGGGGGGTGGACATGCTCGTGCCGACGCTCGGCGTGGCCACGAGCGAGCGGCGCGACCGTGCAGGTCGGGCCGGAGTCGGCTCCGTCGACGTCGGTGCGTCGTCGGATCAGGGGCCGCGCTGCGCCGCACGGCCCGGAACGACCCTGCCTGCGCGGACGTGCGTCAGGGAAGCGACGAAAAAAGATGATCGGTATAGATCGGGTTGATGGGGCGTGCGGGTCAGCCCACGGCGTCGGCGATCGACTTCACCCCGCCGTGCGCGGTCATCCCGCCGTCGACGGCGATCTCGGCGCCACTGAGGTACGACGACCGGTCGCTGACCAGGAACGCGACGAGCGCGGCGACCTCGTCGACGGTGCCCGTTCGGCCCAGCGGTGTCTCGGCGACGTTGGCGTCGCGGAACGTCGGGGCCGCGGAGGCGGTCATCGGCGTGTCGATGTAGCCGGGGTGGATGGTGTTGACGCGGATGCCGCGCGGGCCGAGCTCGAGTGCGGCCACCTTGGACAGTCCGCGCAGCGCCCACTTGCTCGTCGTGTACGCCACCGGGACGTGGCCCGTGAACGCGGCCACCGACCCGACGTTGACGATCGCCGACCCGGGAGGCATCAGCGGAGCGCAGTGCTGGATGCCGAGCAGCGGGCCGACGACGTTGACGCGGTAGACCCGCTCCATGTCGTCGGGGTCGACGTCTGCGAGCCGCGCGCGCCACGTGACGCCCGCGTTGTTGACCAGCGCGTCGATCCGTCCGTGGTCTCGCTGCAGGCGCTCGACGAGGGTGACCCACCCCGCCCGGTCGGTCACGTCCATCCGCTGGTAGCGGGCATCACCGAGGTCGTCGTCAGGCACCTCGGCGACATCAACCGCGAGCACGCTCGCGCCGTGCTGCGCCAGCGTCCGAGCCTCCGCCGCGCCCTGGCCGCGGGCCGCCCCGGTCACGATCGTCACCTTCCCCTGGAGGCCGTCCCTCGCATCGTCGCGTCGCGTCATGGGCACACCGTGCGACCCGATGCGCGACTATGGCAAGGCATGATGTGCCGATGGTGCACATCAATCGCATGGATGCGATCTCTCTGGACGCTGCCGGATCCGCGCCGATGGCGTCGCGGCTGGTGAACCTGGACCTCAACCTGCTGGTCGCCCTCGATGCGTTGCTGCAGAGCCGTAGCGTGACGAAGGCTGCGGCGCACATGAGGCTCAGTCAGCCGGCCCTCTCGGCGTCGCTGGCGAAGCTGCGCCGCCATTTCGACGATCCGTTGCTCAGCCGTCGCGGCAACGAGTACACCCTCACCCCGCTCGCGCTGCAGCTGCGGGAGCGCATCCGCACCGTGCTTGCCGGGGTGGAGCGCGTGTTCGCCGCGGAGCCGGTGTTCGACCCGGCGTCGTCGACCCGCGAGGTCCGGATCATCGCCAGCGACTACAGCATCGCAGTCCTCGGCGCCGCGATCGCGGGGATCCTGGCACGCGAGGCGCCCGGCATGCGGCTGCACTTCACCGCGAACACGCCGAGCCTCATCGAGGAGGCCGAACGGGTGCTCGTCGGCGCCGACCTCATCCTCATGCCGCACGGCTTCCTCACCGACCTCCCGCACACGGACCTGCACGACGACCGGTGGACCTGCGTCGTGGCGGAGTCGAACAGCGAGGTGGGCGACGAACTCACGGAGGAGCAGCTACGCGCCCTGCCCTGGGTGATGACGTTCCACAGCCCCACCGCCTCGACGCCGGCCGCGCGACACCTGCGCATGCTGGGGATCGAGCCGCGGGTCGAGGTCGTCACTGAGCAGTTCCTCACCGTGCCCGCGCTCGTGGCCGGCACGCGTCGCGTCGCGCTGCTGCAGGAGCGCCTGGTGCGGCTCCTCCCTGCAGGCTTCGCCGTGCGTGCCGTGCCCTCCACCGTCGATCTCGGCGCGATGGTGGAGGCCATGTGGTGGCACCCCGTCAACGACCACGACCCGGAGCACGAGTTTCTGCGGGACGTCGTGCTGCGGGCGGCGGTCGCGGTCGCGGGGACCGGCGGGGCTTCCAGGTAGCGGAGGCGGAGGCGCTTCACCCCAGGTCGAGCTCTGCCAGGTCGCGTTCGATCTGGGCGCGGGAGTCGAGGAGCAGGGGGAGCAGCACCCCGTTCAGCCGCTCGGCGAACCGGTCGGCACGGGTCGACACGGACACGGCGCCCACGGCGGTTCCCCACCGGTCGTGGATCGCCGTGCCGACAGCGGCAACGCCTCGCTCGGTCTCCTCGACGTTGAGCGCGAACCCGTGCTTGCGCACCGCGGCGAGGTCCGTCATGAGCTTGGTCGTCTCGAGGTCGGACAGGCCCGAGGCGGCGTCGGTGCCGAAGAGGGCACGAACCTCGTCGTCGGGCAGCTCCGCCAGGAGCGCCTTGCCGCCGGACGCCTCGTTGGCCGGCATGACCACGCCGTCGCGGTCGTGCGTGGCGTCCACGGTCCTGGCGCGCACCATGACGAGGAACCGCACGTTGCGGCCCACGCGAATCATGAGGTTGGCGGACTCGCGGCTTCGCCGGGAGAGCACCTCGAGGTGCGGCTGGCACAGACGGCGGAAGTCCTTGGTCCACGCGAGCCGCGCGGGGCCCGCATCCATCGACGGTCCGGGCAGGTACACGTGCGCCTCGTCCTGTACCGCGAACCCCCGAAAGACGAGGGTCTGCAGCAGCCGGTGGGCGCTGGATCGGGAGATCCCCAGGTGCTGTGACGCGTCGGCGACCCGCAGGCTTCCGTAGTCCCGCAGCATCTGCAGCAGGCGCAGCCCTCGGTCGAGGGCCTCGACGGCGGCCGGTGGGCGCTCGGGCAGCGGCGGGTGCCGACGTGTGTTCCTCACAGCGGAACGTTATCGCCGAGCGTCGTGCGGCGCGCCTACGGTCCCGGGCATGGTTCACAACGTGGTGTTCCCGACGGAACGTGCACTGGTCGTCGGCGGCGGCATCGGAGGCCTCGCCACAGCGATGTCGCTGAAAAGATCAGGGCTCCCCGTGCGGGTGGTCGAACAGGCGCCGGAGTTCGGCGAGATCGGGGCGGGCCTGCAGCTCGGCCCCAACGCCACCAGGATTCTCGATTCCTGGGGGCTCATGGACAAGGTCCGGAAGGTAGGGGTCGAGCCCCGACGTCTCGTCCTGCGGGACGCCGTGAACGGGCAGGAGCTGGCCGCGCTGGACCTGCAGGGGGACTTCCTCGAGCGGTACGGCTCGCCCTACGTGGTGATCCATCGCACCGATCTGCACGCCATCCTCCTGGAGGCTTGCCGAGAGGCCGGAGTCGAGCTGTCGACCGGCACGAGGATCGCGTCAGTGGTCCAGCACGACCATGGCACCGTCGCGGAGTCCGACGACGGGCGAACGTTCCCTGCCGACGTCACCTTCGGGGCGGACGGCCTCCGGTCGGCGCTGCGCGACGAGCTGGTCGGTGACTCGGTCATCCCCTCGGGCTTCGTGGCGTACCGGGGCACGGTTCCCATCGACCAGGTGCCCGACGAGCAAGGCCTCGACGACGTCGTGTGCTGGGTGGCTCCGAACGCGCACGTGGTGCAGTACCGGCTGCGCGCCGGCAGCGTGCTCAACGTCGTCGCCACGTTCCGCTCACCGGGATTCGACCGGGGTGAGCCGGAGTACGGCACCCCCGGGGAGCTGGAGGCCGTGTTCGGGGACTGCCATCCGCGCGTCCGCGAGGCCGTGTCGCACGTGGGCACCCAGCGACGCTGGCCGCTGTTCGACCGTGAGCCGGCCGACTTCTGGGGCGAGGGTCGCGTCGTGCTGACCGGTGACGCTGCGCACCCGATGCTGCAGTACCTCGCGCAGGGCTGCTGCCAGGCGCTGGAGGACGCCCGGACCCTGGAGGTGCTGCTGGCGGATCGCGGGGCTGGACCGGTCGACTGGCCGCAGCTCGTGCGCCGGTTCACCGAGACTCGCGTCCCCCGCACTGCGGAGGTGCAGCGGCGCGCCCGCTTCTTCGGCGAGATCTGCCATGCGGCCGGTGCGACCCGATCGCTGCGCAACGCGCTCCTCGCCCACGCCGACGACCTGAGCGAGTACACCGACTGGCTCTACGCGGGGACGGTGGCCGACCGCGTCGCCCCCTCTCGTCCGCTGTCGCTCACCTGAGCGTCGGCACGCACGCGACAACCGATCAACACCCGATCAACGGAGATCAACCATGCGACTTGCAGTACTGGACGACCGGATCCCGGTCGTCGTGACCGACGACGAGATGTACGACGTCCTCGACGTCCTGGGAGTCCCGGCGGGCGGCTCCGGCGGCCCGTGGGCCTCCTGGCTCGACGCCGGGAACGGCCTCGACCAGCTGCGCGACCTGGACCTGGCCAGCAGCCCGCGCCATCGCCGCGACGACGCCCGACTGACGGCGCCGCTGTCTCGTCCCGGCAAGATCGTGGCGGCGCCCGTCAACTACCTCGACCACAAGGTCGAGATGTCCGAGCAGAAGACGATCGCCGAGTACGGCGTCTTCCTCAAGGCGCCGGGCTCGGTGATCGGCCCTGGTCAGGACGTCGAGCTGCCCTACACCGACCAGCGCACCGACCAGGAAGGTGAGCTGGCCGTGGTGATCGGCCGCCGCGCCCGCCACGTCACCGCCGACGACGCGCTGGGACACGTGTTCGCCTACACCTGCGGGCTCGACATCACCGTTCGTTCGACCGAGGACCGATCGACACGCAAGTCGTTCGACACGTTCGCCCCGCTCGGTCCGTGGCTCGTCACCGCGGACGAGGTCGGCGACCCCGGCGACCTGGACCTGCGCTGCTGGGTGTCCGAAGAGCTGCGCCAGAGCACGAGCACCTCCGATCTCATCTACTCCGTTCCCGAGCTGATCGCGTACGCGAGCTCGGTCATGACGCTCGAGCCCGGCGACGTGATCCTCACCGGGACGCCCGCCGGCGTCGGGCCGATCCACGACGGCGACCGGGTGCGTCTCGAGATCGAGCGGATCGGCGCGCTCGAGGTCGGCGTGACCGCGGAGCACGCCGTCCCCTACCGTTCACGGCCCCAGGGCCGCGTGGGCTCGCTGGCGGGATGAGGGCGATGACCATGAACCTCAAGGAACGGGTCGAGTCCGCGCCGATGAGCCGCACCCAGTACGCGGTCGTCTCGCTGTGCGTGGCGATGAACATGCTCGACGGGTTCGACGTGCTCGCGCTCGCCTTCAGCAGCTCCCACATCGCCGACGAATGGCAGCTCAGCGCCGGGCAGCTCGGAGTGCTGCTCAGCAGCGCCCTGCTCGGCATGGCCGTGGGGTCGGCACTCGTCTCGCAGGTCGCGGACGTGATCGGACGACGCACCACGATCCTCGCCTGCGGTGTCCTGATCATCATCGGCATGGGCCTGTCCGCGGCGGCGACGGGCTACGCGATGCTCCTCGCCGTCCGTGTGCTGACCGGCCTCGCGATCGGGACGCTCCAGGCATGCCTCAACGTGCTGGTCTCGGAGTACGCGTCCGCCAAGCACCGTCCCACCGCCATCAGCTTCTACACCGCGGGCCAGCCGATCGGCGGCACGCTGGGCGGCATCCTCGCCGGCGTTCTGCTGGCGTCCCTCGGCTGGCGGTCGGTGTTCGCCTTCGGCGCCCTCGCCACCGCCGTCCTGATGGTCGTGGTGTGGCGGGTCCTTCCCGAGTCGATCGACTACCTCGTCAGCAGGCGCCCCCGAGGTGCCCTGGAGCGCCTGAACGCGATCCTCACCCGGATCGGGCAGCCGACCGCGGCGGAGCTCCCGCCGGCCGAACCCGCCAGCACGGCAACCGCCCGCTGGCGCGACATCCTCGTCGGCAGGGCGGGCCTGGTGACGGCGTCCCTGGGCATCGCGTTCTTCATGCTCATGGCCGGCTTCTACTTCGCGAACTCGTGGACCCCCCAGCTGGTGGTCCTCAACGGGTTCACAGCAGGCGACGGCGTCCAGGCCGGCGTCATGTTCAGCGTCGGGGGGATCGTCGGCTCGCTCGGCTTCGGTCCGATCGCCGCCCGGTTCGGCGTCCGTCCCACGCTGATCGGCTGTTTCGTCCTCTCCGGCGTGGCGTTCGCAGGGTACGCGACCTCGATGAGCTCGCTCGTCACCGCGTTCGTCCTCGCGGCAGCCCTCGGGGCGATGACGAGCGCTGCGATGGCCGGCATGTTCTCCATCGGTCCGGTCTACTTCAGCGCCGCTGCCCGGGCGACCGGTGTCGGCCTCATCATAGGGCTCGGCCGGGTCGGTGCCATCGTCTCGCCCATCGTCGCCGGACGTCTTCTCGACACCGGTTGGGAGCCCGGTCAGCTCTACTACCTCTTCGTCATCCCCATGCTCGTCGCCGCCGCGGCCATCGCCCTGTTGAGGCGTGGCCCCGTCGTCCCCGAGCCCACGACGCACCCACCGACGTCGGCCGCTGCGGTCACGCATGCCGTCTCCCAGAGCGAAGGAGGAAGCTGATGACCACCGACAGCCAGATCTCGACCCACGCCCAGCCCGGGGATCCCGGGCAGCCCGAGCCGAGCCCGGAGCTCGACCGCCTGTACGCGGACTTCGCGCGCAACAGCATGGCGCCGCTCTGGACGCAGACGAACGACCTGATGCCGCTGGCGCCGAAACCCTCGGCCATCCCCTTCGTCTGGCGCTGGTCCGAGCTGCTCGACATCGCCCGTCGCGCCGGGGGCCTCGTCCCCGTCGGGCGAGGTGGCGAGCGGCGCGCCATCGGGCTCGCCAACCCAGGTCTCGCCCCGACGGCTTACGCCACCCCGACGCTGTGGTGCGCCATCCAATGGCTCGGGCCGTTCGAGACCGCGCCGGAGCACCGGCACGCGCAGAACGCGTTCCGGTTCGTCGTCGAGGGCGAGGGGGTGTGGACGGTCGTCAACGGCGATCCGGTCCGCATGAGTCGCGGCGACCTGCTGCTCACCCCGGGGTGGAACTTCCACGGGCACCACAACGACACCGACCAGCCGATGGCGTGGATCGACGGGCTCGACGTGCCGTTCGTGCACGACGTCGACTTCGGCTTCTTCGAGTTCGGCTCCGAGCGGGTCACGGACGAGGCGTCACCGCGCATCTCCAGGTCCGAGCGGCTCTGGGCCCATCCCGGTCTGACGCCGCTCTCCTCTCAGGAGTCGCAGGTCTCGACCCCCATCGGGGCCTACCGATGGGAGCACACCGACGCCGCGCTGCGTGAGCAGCTCGCCCTGGAGGACGAGGGGCACCCTGCCACCATCGAACAGGGTCATGCGGCCATCAAGTACACGAACCCCACCAACGGAGGCGACGTGCTGCCGACGATACGGTGCGAGTTCCACCGGCTCCGTGCGGGAGCGCGTACGGCGACCCGACGGGAGGTCGGGTCCTCGGTCTGGCAGGTGTTCGAGGGCGGTGGGACCGTCGTGCTCGACGGCGAACGCCGGGACCTGGTGAAGGGTGACCTGTTCGTCCTGCCGTCCTGGACGGCGTGGTCGCTGGAAGCGGAGAGCGAGTTCGACCTGTTCCGGTTCTCGGACGCGCCCATCGTCGAGCGGCTCCACTTCCAGCGCGCCTACCTCCCGGAGTCAGGGCGTCTCGTTCCCGGAAGCCGCGGGTGACCCGATGGGCGCGCGGACCGATCTGGTCACTGATCCTCAGGTACTCGAGGAGCTGCTCCTGGCGCGCCGTGGCACGGCGTACTTCTCACGCAAGCTGCGGGAGCTGACTGACGCCGAGCTGTCGGGGCCGTCGCGCGTCCCAGGCTGGAGCAGAGCGCATGTCGTGGCTCACGTGGGCTACCACGCGCGGGCGCTCGCGCGGGTGATCGAGGGTGTGCGTACGGGTCGGGCCCTCCCGATGTATGACTCCGAGCAAGCCCGGGACGAGGAGATCGAGCTCGGGTCGACGTTGCCCGGCGTGGCCTTGCGAAACCTGCACGCTCACGCTGCGGTGCACCTCAACGTCGAGTGGCGAGACCTCGAGTCGACCCTGTGGTCCGAGGTGGTGTCGCTGGACGGCGGACAGGTCGCCCTCGTGAGCGGGACACCCTGGGCCCGGGCCCGGGAGGTGTGGCTCGGAGCCGTCGACCTCGGTGCGGGTGCCACCATGGACGACCTGCCCGACGAGGTCCTGGACCGCGTCGGAACCAGCCCGTCCTAGCCGGGGGGCCGCGCCGAGGGCCGTGAGCTCGCGCGCACGACGAGAGATGGTTCGAGCACCAGCGAGCGATGCTGGTGCTCGAACCGTCTCTGCGCCTCTTCGAGGACCAGGTCGGCACCGACTCGACCCATGTCCTCGCCGGGCTGGGCGATCGTCGTGATCGGGATGGGGCTGTCCCAGGCCGCCTGGTTGTTGTCGTACCCCACGACGGCGACATCTTCGGGAACCTGGACGCCTGCGGCCGTCAAGGCCTGGACGATCCCGGCCGCGAGGAGGTCGGTCGCCGCGAAGATTCCGTCGACGACGCCGGCTCGGATCTCATCGACGAGGGCCGTCCCGACACCCCAGCCGTCGGCCCTGTTGACCCCTGGCGGGCTGATCGCCCGCACCGGCTGGAGCGAGCGTTCGCCGACCGCACGCGCGAAGCCCTTCGAACGGTCGCGCACCGGGTCGAGGCTCTCGGGACCACCGACGAACACCAGGCGTCGGCGTCCGGTCTCGATGAGGTGAGTCGTGGCCATCCAGCCGCCGAGCTCGTTGTCCACCGACACGCTGCACGACCGCGAGACGGGGACGGCCAGGTTGAGCATGACGGTGGGCAGGTTCTTCGGGGTGTCGCCGACGATCGCCTCGTAGTGGTCCTCGTCGTTCAGCGTCAGAAGGATGCCCGCGACACGTGCCTGGGCGAAGGTGCGCAGATGACGGGACTCGCGCTCCAGGCGGGTGTCGCTGTTGGCGATCATCAGTGCGTGCCCGGCTCGATCCGCCGAGTCCTCGGCGCCTCGCGCTACGTCGACGAACAGCGAGTTGCTCAGGTCCGGGAGGACGATGCCGATCGTCCGGTTGGACCCTGCGGCGAGGGAACGTGCGTTGCCGTCGGGGACGTAGTCGAGCTTCGCCATCGCCCGCGCTACCTTTTGTGCAGTCACTGCCGAGACGCGGCTCGGATGGTTGAGCACGTTGGAGACGGTGCCGAGCGAGACGCCGGCCAGCACAGCGACGTCCGCAATCGAGGCTCGTGCTCGGGATCTTTCTTCGTCGGCCACCTTGCCGAACCTCCTCGACGCTGCGCTGCAGCATAGGCCGACATGATCCGCATCATCTGCAGGATGAATAGGCCCACGTCAGCGCGATACGTAGCCAAAACGTGATATTCGAACGTTTCAAGATCCCTTGCCACGCGATGTGGACGCACTCTAACCTCACGCATTGAAGCGCTTCAAAGGCGGCGCGACAAACTTCGAGGAGGAAGTGATGAACACTGCGACGCAACGGCGCGCGACGGTCGTCGCCGCTTCGGTGGCGGCTCTGGCTCTGACCCTTTCGGCGTGCTCGTCGGGGAACGGGTCCGGCGACGAAGGTACCGGCGCCACCGGGGACTTCGAGTACCTGTCGTTGGCGGAGAACACCGCGGTGAAGGACACCTTGACCGCCCTGAGCACTGATCTGTGCGCCCAGCAGGAGTCGGCCTCGCCGCTCAAGGTGACCACTCAGCCGCAGGCGAACTTCGACCAACAGCTCCAGCTCCTCGCGGGACAGAGCGCCTTGCCGTCGGTCTTCGCCACGGGCAACTCGCCCGACGTCATCAAGGACATCCACGAGTCCGGACAGCTCGTCGACGTCGATGCGGAGCTCGAGGCCATGGGGAAGCCGGACGCCATCATCCCTGCTGCCCGGTCGACCATCGAGGCACTTTACGACGGCGAGGTCTACGTGCTGCCGACCGAGTTCAACGTCGAGGGCATCTGGTACAACAAGGCGCTCTTCGAGAAGAACGAGATCGCTGTCCCCGAGACCTGGGACGACCTCGTCGCGGCGTCCGCCGCGCTGGAGAAGGCCGGCGTCACGCCGATGGCGGCCGCGGGCAAGGACGGCTGGCCGCTCACCCGCCTCGTGGGCAACTACATCTACCGCACGCTCGGGCCGGACGCACTGAAGAAGGTCGCCGACGGTGAGGCGAAGCTCACGGACCCGGAGTATGTCGACGCCGCAGCACAGGTCGCGGCGCTGGGTGAGGAGGGCGCCTTCGGGAAGTCGGTCGGATCGATCGACTACACGACGGCGATGAATCAGTTCCTCACCGGCAAGGCCGGCATGTACTACATGGGCAGCTGGGCCCTGGCGAACTTCAACGACGAGGCCCAGAACACCGTCGGGGCCGACAACATCGGCTTCATCCCGTTCCCGGACGTCGACGGTGGGGCCGGCGACTCGTCCCAGCTCGCGGCCAACATCGGTGTCCCGCTGGCCATGTCGAAGGATCGTTTCGACGACGGCGCGAAGGACTGGCTCGGATGCATCGCGGACGGCTTCGGTCCGCAGTCCCTGACCGGACAGGGCGTGGTCACCGGGTTCAAGGCGGAGACCGACGCGGAGGTCCCGCCCCTGACGTCGACCGTCCTGGACCAGATCGACAAGGCGGACACGACGGTGCTCTGGTTCGAGGCCCTGTTCAACCCGAAGGCCACCACGACGGCGACCTCGAACGCGCAGCTCCTGGTCACGGGGCAGATGAGCCCCGAGGACTACATGGCCGCGGTCCAGGCCGACCTCGGCTGACCTGATCCCGAGCAGAGGGTGCCCGCCCAGCGAGGGCACCCTCTGCAGCCTCGAAAGTAGAGAGAGCCCCATGCGACACGTCCTCGGCGACCGGCGCGCGATCGCGTTGCTGCTCGGCCCAGCGCTCCTGGTCTACACGCTCGTCATGCTCGTCCCGGTGGTCTGGTCCCTCGGCTACACGTTCTACGAGGGGAACGCGATCACGGGGTTCGAGCCGGTGGGCCTGGACAACTTCGCTCGTCTCGTCGAGGACCCGAGCGTACGCGACGCCCTGTGGTTCACCGTGCGCTTCGCCGTCGTCCTGACGATCGTCCAGGTGGTCGTCGGGTATCTGCTCGCCCTGCTGTACGTCTTCATCCTGCGCCGGGCCTCCGGCATCGTGCGGACCCTGGTCTTCTTCCCCGTGGTGCTGCCGACGGTGGCCGTCGCGCTGATGTTCCAGCAGCTGTTCGAGTCGGCACCACGGACCGGTCCGGTCAACGCGCTGCTCGACGCCGTCGGCATCGGCGGTGTCGACTGGTTCGCCAGCAGCAGCATGGCCTTCTGGGTCATCGTCGCCATGGAGACCTGGCGGTCGATGGGGTTCTACGCCGTCCTGCTCTACGCGGGACTGGTCGACATCCCCGAGGAGACCTTGGAGTCCGCCCGTCTCGACGGCGCTTCCGGCCCCCGACTCGTGCGGCACATCGTGCTGCCGCTGTCGCTGCCGGTGCTGCTGTCGTCGGTGATCTTCTCGATCAACGGCACGCTCAAGGTCTTCGACTCGGTGCTGGCCCTGACCAACGGCGGCCCTGGCAACCAGACCACGCCGTTGACGCTGTACATGTACCAGACCTCGTTCACCTACGGGGAGTACGGGTTCGGCAGCTCGATCGCCCTGCTGCTCACGGCGCTGTGCCTCCTGGTGACCCTCTTCATCTTCCGTTCGAGCCGCCGCGACCTGACGAAGGCATGACCATGTCCCAGACACTCATCTCCGCGCCTGCTCGCGCTTCCCGCCCCACCGCCCGACCGGTGCGTCGGAGGCGTCCCGCTCGTGCCGTGTGGCGCTCGATCTGGACCGGGACGATCGTCGCCGTCGTCCTGGTGATCGTGGTCTATCCGCTGATCTGGCTCGTGCTCGGATCGCTCAAGACGCAGCCCGAGTTCCTCAACGACCCGACGTTCTCCCTGCCGGAGAACTGGACCAACTTCGACAACTACATCACTGCAGTCACCGACGGAAACCTCGGCATCTATGCGCGCAACAGTGTCCTGGCAGTGTTTCCCTCCCTTGCCCTGACGATCCTGTTCGGAGTGGCTGCCGGGTTCGCACTCGAGGTCATGGTCTGGAAGGGGCGAGCGACCATCCTGCTGCTCTTCCTCGCGGGCATCATGGTGCCCGGGCAGATGATCCTGCTCCCGCTGTTCACCATGTATTTCGAGATCGGGCTGACCGGCTCCCTGTGGCCGCTCATCATCACGTACACCGCCATCGGCCTGCCGTTGACGGTGTTCATGATGGCGACCTTCTTCCGCGGCGTGCCTCGGGAGATCTTCGAAGCGGCGACTCTCGACGGGGCGAATGTCCTCCGGATGTTCTTCTCCCTCGGCCTGCCCCTCGTGCGCAACGCGATCTTCACCGTCGCGCTCGTCCAGTTCTTCTTCATCTGGAACGATCTGCTGATCGCTCTCACGTTCACCAACCGTGACGAGCTGAGGACGATCCAGGTCGGGCTGCTGAACTTCCGAGGACAGTTCGGCCAGGTGGACTACGGGCCGACGTTCGCCGCGATCTGCCTCAACGTCTTCGCGACCCTCGCGATCTATCTGTTCCTCAACCAGAGGGTCATGAAGGGGCTGACAGCGGGATCGGTCAAGGGGTGAGGGCGCTGCGCTGTCACCGCCCGTCCGCCGTGTCGCCGTCGAACCGCGCACGCGCGCGGTCGACGGCCGGCAGGACGTTCGCGGTCCAGTGGTAGAGCGCGTCGATCAGGTCCTGCAGGCCGGCGCCGACGGGTGAGAGCCGGTACTCGACGGCGACGGGCCGGGTGCTCAGCACGACGCGCTCGATCATCCCGTTGCGCTCGAGCCGGCGCAGGGTCGCGGTGAGCGACTTCTGCGTCACGACGGGGATCTCCCGGCGCAGCTCGTTGAACCGGCGCGGGGCCTCGCACAGCGCGTCGAGCACCTGCAGCGACCACTTGTCGAGCACCTGGTCCAGCAGCTGGCGGTGCGCGGCGGTCAGCCGGAGCGGTACGTCGGAGGGGGCGGTGTCGTCCACGACACCTAGTCTCGTTGAAGTTTCCTTCAGGCACCAGGTATCCATGCGATACCAGACAGTCCGACGAAGGGAACCCCATGACGGTCGAGCTCCGCACCCCCGACGGCATGTTCCAGCCGGTCCCGTACCACCACGTCTCCGTCGCCACGGGCGGCACGCACGTGCACGTCGCCGGCCAGATCGCGCGGGACGGGGAGGGCAGGCCCCTCGCCCCCGGCGACCTCGCCGGCCAGCTCGCGGCCGCGCTCCGCAACACCGCGCGCGGCCTCGCCGGCGCGGGCGCGACGTTCGCCGACGTCGTGCGCCTGCGCTTCTTCGTGACCGACTGGCAGCCCGAGAAGTACCCCGAGTTCCTGGCCGGCATCGCGCAGGTCGCCGAGGAGCTCGGGCTGCCCGACCCGCTGCCACCGCTCTCGGCGATCGGCGTCTCCATGCTCTTCGAGCCCGACGTGCTCGTCGAGGTGGAGGCCGACGCGATCCTCGACTGACGGCCGCGCCCCGCGGCGACGACTACGCTGCCCGGGTGCTCGAACCCGCCCCGCTGATCGCCGGACTGCCGTGGACGGGCTGGGCCGTCGCCGTCGTCGTCGCGCTGCTCGTCGGCTTCTCGAAGACGGCGCTGGGCGGGCTCGGCATGATCGCGGCGGCGCTGATGGCGCTGGTCGTCCCGGCGAAGGACTCCACCGGCGCGGTGCTGCTCCTGCTGCTCACGGGCGACCTCGTCGCGATCTGGGCCTACCGCAAGCACGCGGACTTCCGGGTCATCGGCCGGCTGCTCGCGCCGGTGCTGGTGGGCGTGGCGCTCGGCGCGCTCTTCCTGAACGTCGTCAGCGACGACGTCATGAAGCGCACGATCGGCGGCATCCTGCTGGCGCTGCTGGTGCTCAACCTCTGGCGGGACCGGCTGCGCGTGGACACCCGCGCCGCCACCCTCGGCTACGGCGGGCTGGCCGGCTTCACGACGATGGTCGCGAACGCCGGCGGCCCGCCGATGAGCCTCTACCTGCTGGCCGCGCGGTACGAGAAGTGGCGGTTCCTCGGCACGACGGCGTGGTTCTTCTTCACGGTGAACGTCATCAAGCTGCCGGTCGCCGTCGGCGTGGGGATCGTGCACGCGGACACCGTGGCACTGTGGGCCGTCCTCGCGCCCGTCGTGCTGGTCGGGACCTGGGTCGGCCGGCGCGTCATCGGGCACGTGGACCAGCAGCTCTTCGAGCGGCTGGTCACGGTGCTCGTGGCGCTCGCGGCCCTCGACCTCCTCCTGCTCTGACCGGCCGCGACGACCGTCAGGTGGGGCGCAGGCGCCACCGCGCCGGGGCGATCGTGTAGATCTGCCGGTACAGCGCCGTCCCGACGAGGACGCCGAGCGCGATGGCGACGATCGACCCGGCGATGGTGGGCAGGCTGGCCGCGGCGACGGGCGCGCCCCCGGCGGTCTGGGTGAGCCCGATCAGCCCGGTCGCCCCGGGCACCAGCAGCCAGAACGCCGGCAGGAAGCAGACCACGGCGGGCGGCGCGCCCCGGACGGTCTGCACCAGGTAGGCGCACAGCGTCAGCGCGGCCGCGCCGAGGAAGCCGCTGTAGACGCCGTTGGTCAGCGTCGCGCCCACGAGCTGCCCGCCGTAGGCCACGAGCAGGACGACGGTGAGGAAGAACAGGGACCGGGGCGGCCCGCAGTGGTAGAGGAAGATTCCCGCCGAGAAGAGCAGGACGCCGACCCACGGCTGGATCGCACCGAGCGAGCTCGGGGAGGAGGCGAGGGCGGCCGAGCTCGGCACGTCGGTGATCGCCAGCGCCGCGAGGATCCCGAAGGCGAGGAACAGCAGCTGCGCCATGCCGGAGACGAGGCGGCTGGACCCGGCCACCATGTCGCCGGCGGCGAGCTCCTGGACCCCGGTCGTGAGGGCGGCGCCGGGCAGCAGCGTGACCAGCGGGGGCACCAGCACCTGCAGGGGCTCGCTCACGACCTCGGTGTCCGCCAGCCCGAACACGAGCAGCGCGAGCACGAACGCCGTGACCACAGGCAGCAGGGTCGCGGCGTACGTGCCGGGCCGCACGGTGAGCTTGACCGCCCCCACCGCCAGGCCCAGCACGAAGGCGTAGAGGAGGCTGAGCGGGTTGCCGCCGAGCAGCACGAGCCCGAGCCCGGCCGCGGCCAGCCCGTGCCCGGCCGTGCGCACCCACCCCGGGAAGCGCGGGTGCGCGTCCCGGATCTCCTGCATCCGGACGACGCCCTCGTCCGCGTCGATGCGGCCCGCGACGGCGTCGTCCACGACGGCGTAGACCTGCGCGGCCCGGTCGAACCGCACCTCGCCGCCCGCCGACTCCGCGACGTCGAACCGGGTCTCGGTGTCGCCCGGCATCCGGATGAGGATCAGCGTGGGGAAGACGAACAGCGCGGTCCGCGGCGACCCGAGCGCGACGGCCACCCGCTTGAGCGTGTGCTGGATGTCCGTGGCCGCCGTCCCGACCGTGAGCAGCGCGCCGCCGAGCAGCACCAGGAACTCCTGCAGCCGCTCGGACGCGGCGTCCACCACGGGCTGCGCCTCGAGGGAGCGGCGGCGCAGCGAGAACCTCGGGAGCCGCACGCGCACCAGGCGGCGCCGCGCGCTCGCGCTGTCGCTCTCGGTCACCGTCCGCCACCCTCCGCCGCACGCCGTGCGTCGCACGCCAGGCTAGGACCGCACCGGGCGGGCGACCACCGCGGGTCGGTCGGGAGGACCGGTCAGTAGCCGCCCATCTGCGTGACGCCCGCGGTGTACTCCCAGTGCCACGGCTCGTACTTGGAGCCGCCGGGGCGGGCCCAGTTGGGGTTGTCCCAGCCGTAGGCGGGGGCGTTCGCGGCGAGCCAGTCCCACCGGGAGCCGGAGTACGTCTCGGGGCAGATGTCGATCGCGAGGCCCCAGCCGTGGTTCGAGGTGCCGGGCCGGGCCGCGAGGTATCCCTTGGCGGCCTTCGTCGCGACCTGCTGGGCGTAGCTGCGGAAGCCGTCCGTGATGCACATGGACTCGCCCCACGCGGCCTTGTAGGCCTCGTTCAGCTCGGCGAGCGCGACGGCCGCGTCGGCGCGCACCTGGGTGCGTCCGTCCCACAGCGTGCACAGCTCGCTGGAGGGGATCTGCCCGTTGGAGCCGCTCCCGGCGGCGACGCCGTCGCAGCCCGGCAGCACGGGCGGCGGCCCCTCGATCTCGCCCCGGTCGAGCTTCTCGACCGACATCTTCGCCTTGTCGGACACCTGGACCGTCACGCCGGCCGCGGCCTGCTTCAGGGTCGAGGCCTGCGCGACGCCGGCGCGCGCGCCGCTGCGGGAGGCCGCGCCGTCGCGGTCGTCGACGGCGGCGGCCGCTGCGGCCGTGATCGCCTCGAGCGAGCCCGTCGTCGTGGGCTGGTCGTCCGGCTCCGGGGCGGAGGCCTGCGGTGCGATCGCGGTGAGCGTCGTCGTGGTGGCGACGGCGACGGTCAGCCCCACGCCGAGGCCCGCCAGCCGGCCGGGCACGCGGCCCTTGCGTGCCGGCTTGCGCGCCGGACGTCGCTCGGCGCGGTTCTCGGTGCGCCCCTCCACGCTGGTGGTCGTGGCGTGGCCCGCCGCAGGGCGGACCGGGTCGAACACGTGCGTGTGCACGACGGCGGGGGCGACCGTGGCCGGGGGAGCGGCGAAGGTCGCCGGAGCGACGGGGGCCGGGGGAGCGGCGGGCGCCTGCGCGCGGGCCGGACCGGCGTCGCGGACGGGCTCCGGGACGTGCCGGCGGGCGTCGACCGGGCGGCTGCGCCCGCCGCGGCCGGGGTCGCGCCGGCTCGGGTAGGTGCGGGTGGCGGGGGCCGGCGCGGGCTGGGTCTGCGTCATCGCGCGGCCCGCGTGGAGACGACGGACGGAGCGAGCACGCCGCGGCGCGCGGTGCTCCTGTGAACGTGGGGTGCCATGCGACCTCTCTTGCTGCCTGAACCACCGGCCCGGAGGAACGTACCGCACCGGTGGGTGGAATGTCACGAAACGATCACGAGCTGGTATGGCCGAGGGCTGTCCGGCCCGTGCCGTCCGTGCGGGAACGCCGCGCCCGGCCTAGCGTCGGGACATGAGCGAGGACAACGACGTGGTCCGGACCGAGAGGTCGGGCGGCAAGGCCGCCAAGATCCTGTACCGGCCGGTGGGGATCGTCAGCTCGATCGTCGGCGGAATCGTGGCGGGGCAGGTCTTCAAGCAGGTCTACAAGCGGGTGGCGCCCGGGCACCCGGACGACGCGCCCGGCCCGCTGCAGTCCGAGTACCGGTTGCGGGAGATCCTGCTCGCGTCGCTGCTGCAGGGCGCGATCTTCGCCGTCGTGAAGGCGGCGATCGACCGCGGCGGCGCCCGGGCGTTCGAGCGCTGGACGGGGGAGTGGCCGGGCGACTGACCACGGCCGACGACGCACCAGATGGCCACCGACGACCGGACGCGCCCCGCCGACCGGGTGTGGCGCCGGCTGCCGGACGCGGCGAGGCCGCTGCTCGAGGGCGGCCTGCCGGGCGCCGACCTGCGCTCGCTGCTGCTCGACGTCGCGGCCGCCCGCGCAGCCGCCACCCGGCCCGCCGACGTCCTCGCGCAGTGGCGCCATGACCGGATGGTGCGGCCGTCCGCCCTCGACCCGCGCCGCCTGTGGCCGCTGGAGGCCCGCCTGTGGGCGGAGCTGCCGGCCGAGTTCGACGCCGTCGAGCCGGCGCCGGTCGCGCCGCTCGCGACGGCCGCGGCGCTGGGCGGCGTGAGCCAGCACCGCGTCGTCACGACGACCCGGCTCACCGAGGTGGTGAGCGACTCCAGCAACGTGCTCGCCGTCGAGGCCGCGGACCGCCGGTCGGCGCGGCCCCGCGACGAGGCGGTCCACGTCGCCGCGATCCAGCGCCAGCTGCGCGCGCAGGTCTTCGGCCCCGGCGCGGCGGCGCACTTCCGCCTGCTCGTGCTGGTCTCGAGCGCCCGCGCGTCGGCGTCAGCGCGCACCGAGGCCGGCCTGCTGGTCACGCACGTGCGCGCATGGCAGCGGCTGCTCGGCGCGACGGTCCCGCACCGCCGGCCGCGGATCGTCCTGACCGTCTGGGACGACGGCGCGGTGGCGGAGCGCGTGGCCGACACGGTGCTGCCGGCCGTCCGCGACGACGTCGTCCCCGTGGTCGAGGACGCCGCCCGCGAGCGCGGCCGCGCCTACTACGCCGGCGTCGCCCTGCGGGTCGCGACCGACGACGAGCCCGAGCTCGGCGACGGCGGCCTCACGACGTGGACCGCGCGGCTCCTCGGCGACGGCAAGGAGCGCTGCCTGGTGTCGTGCGTCGCGACGGAGCGGCTCGTGGCGCTCGCCGGCTGACCGTCACCAGTCCGCGGGACGGGAGTCCTTGCCGTCGAGCCACAGGCGGTCGCTCGCGTCGCGGTGCGAGCCGGTCGTGCCGACGTGCTTGGAGCTGATCCGGTCGCCCTTGACGATCACGTGCGCCACCGCCTGGGCGTGCCCGTGCCCGATCCCGTACGTCTCCTTGAGCCACGCGACGACGGGCGTGGTCCGGCTCTCCGGTCCGAACCCCTGCTCCGCCGCGGCCTCCACGAGCTGGCGCGGGGTGAGGCCGGTCTTCGTCTCGACGGTGTCGAGGTAGGCCTGGAAGGACATCAGCGGTTCTCCTTGGTCCCGGCGGGCGGTCGGGCCTCGGCGGAGGCGCCGTCCCGCACATGCCGGGCCCATCGTGGCGGAGGTGCGGACGCAGGTCGCGCGCGCCGCGCCGCGGCTCGCGCCGACACGCTGGCACTCATTCATTGACAGGGTGAAGGAATGGGCGCGAGAGTGTCCGGGTGCAGCGCCGCGCAGATGTTCCCCGCCTCGGTTCGCTCGGGCCGTCCGCCCGGGCGGTGGTGCGTGCCCTGCTGCTGGCCGGGCCCCTGTCGCGGGCCGAGCTCGCGCGGCGCCTGGAGCGGTCGCCGGCGAGCATCACCAAGATCACGCAGCCGCTGCTGGCCACGGGCCTGATCACCGAGGACGCGGCGCCCCTCGGCGAGAGCCGCGGCCGCCCCGGCGCACCCCTGGTGCTCGACGCCGCGCGGCACAGGTTCATCGGCGTCAAGGTCACCTCGGACGAGGTCTACGCGGTCCGGACGGATGCCGCCGGGCTCGTGGAGGCGACCGGGCACCGTGCCCTCGCCGACGTCGAGCAGGACACCGTGGTGGCCCAGATTCTTGACCTGGTGAACGAACTCGGGCGGTCGGTCGACATCCAGGCGATCGGCGTCGGGGTGGCGGGGCAGATGTCCCGGTTCGACGACACCGTGCGCGGCAACGTGTACCTCGGCTGGGACGACGTGCCGCTGGGGCCGATCCTCGAGGAGGCCACCGGAATCCCCACCGTCCTGAGCGGGGACGCGCGGGCCCTGACCGCCGGGGTGCAGTGGGCCGGGGCGGGGCGCGGCACCAGCGACTTCGCCGTCGTGACCGTCGGCGTCGGGGTGGGCCTGGGGATCGTGCTCGGTGACACGGTGCTCGCAGGGCCGACCGGCCGCGCGGGCATGCTCGGGCACCACCGCGTCTCCGACTCCGGACCGTCGTGCCCTCGCGGCCACCGGGGCTGCGCCTCCGCGTTCCTCACCACCGCGGCCATCACCCACGGCATCGGCGTGCCGCTCGGGCGGTCGGACGTCGACCTGCCCACGGCGCTCGCGCTCGCGGACGCCGGCGACGCCGTCGCGCTGCGCGTCTTCGCCGACGCCGGCCACGCCCTGGGCGTGCTCGTCGCCCAGCTCGTCAACATCCTCGGGCTGCCGGCCGTGATCCTCGCCGGCGACGGCCTGGACATGCTCGCCCACGCGCGCCCCGCCATGGAGGCGGCGATCTCCGAGCACCTCGACCCGCACGCGACCCCGCCCTCGGTGACGCCCTTCTCGTCCGGGTTCGACGAGTGGGCCCGCGGCGCCGCCGTCGTCGCCTGCCAGTGGATGCTCGTCGACCCGCCCGGCCGACCCTGACCCCAGCACGCACGCAGACCTGTCCCACCACCCAGGAGGAACCGTTGTCCGCACTGCCTCTCGACCCCACGGCCCCGCTCGCCGCGGACGCCGGCTCGATCAGCATCGGCATCGTCGGTGCCGGCCAGTTCTCGCGGAGCTTCGCGACGCTCTGGGACCTGCACCCGAACGTCGACCGCCTCACGATCACCGACCTGGTGCCAGAGCGGGCGAAGTCGCTCGCGGACCGCTACGAGCGCGCGAGCGTCGTCGACAGCTTCGAGGAGATGCTCGACTCCGACGTCGACGCGGTCGCGATCTTCACGCAGCGCTGGACGCACGCGCCGCTCGTGCTGGCCGCGCTGGAGGCCGGCAAGCACGTGTACTCGGCCGTGCCGATGGCCACCGAGATCACCGACATCGAGGCGATCATCGCCGCCGTCGAGCGCACCGGGCTCACCTACATGATGGGCGAGACCAGCTACTACAACCCCGCGACGGTGTTCATCCGGGAGAAGGTCCGCGAGGGCGCGCTCGGCCAGGTGTTCTACGCCGAGGGCGACTACGTGCACGACATGGACCTCGGGTTCTACGCCGCCTACCAGTACAGCGGCGGCGAGAACTGGAAGGCCACCGCGAGCTACCCGCCCATGCTCTACCCGACGCACGCCATCGGCGGGGTGCTCGGCGCGCTGCCCACCCACGCCGTCAGCGTGAGCTGCATCGGCGTCGAGGACCGGCGCGGCGACGGCGTCTTCGACCGGGAGATCAGCCAGTTCGGCAACAGCTTCTCCAACGCGACGGCGCTGTTCGAGCTGGCCGACGGCGGGGCGATGCGCACCAACGAGATGCGCCGGGTGGGCTACCCGTCGCACATCCGCGAGTCCCGGTTCCGCTTCTTCGGCACGGAGGCGAGCTTCGAGCAGCTCGCGCACCAGAGCGTGTGGAACGACAAGGAGGCGTCGACCGACGTCTCGGCGGACTTCGTCCCGGTCCGCGGCGCGGCCGACGACGCCGACCTCGCCGACGTCGACCCGGCGCTGCGGGAGGCGTTCACCTCCGGGTCCACGCCCGTGCACGACCGGACGCGCCTGCCCGCCGCCTACGCCGAGGCCCCGAACGGCCACGAGGGCTCGCACCACTTCCTCGCGGACGACTTCGTGCGTGCCGTGGTCACCGGCGAGCACGCGCCGGTGGACGCCTGGCTCGCCGCCCGGTTCACCGCACCCGGGATCGTGGCGCACGCCTCCGCGCTGGCCGGCGGCGAGCGTCTGGCCGTGCCGGACTTCGGCAGCCGCCCCGAGCGCGACTGAGCACCACCGGCCCGGCGTCGTCGACGACGCCGGGCCGCACCCCACGGCACCGGCCGAGCACTGCTTGCAACGACGCAAGGAGGAATCTGATGGCTTCACCGTCCGTCCGAGCCCCGGGACGGGTGGGCCGCCGGGACGACACCCGGCTCGCCCTGCTCTTCATCCTGCCGGCCAGCATCGGCCTGGTCGCGTTCTACTTCTGGCCGCTGGTCCGCGGCATCTGGCTGAGCTTCACGTCCTGGGACCTGCTCAGCCCGGCCGAGTTCGTCGGCCTGGAGAACTACCGCGCCATGGCGGCCGACCCCGTGTTCTGGAACGCCGTGCGGGTCACGCTGCTGTACGTGGTGATCAACATCGGCCTGCAGACGGTCGTGGCGCTGGTCATCGCGGTGCTGATGCAGCGGCTCAGCCGGTCCACGCTGCTGCGGTCGCTGGTCCTCGCGCCGTACCTCGTCTCGAACGTGGTCGCGGCCCTCGTGTTCCTGTGGATCCTCGACTACCAGCTGGGCATCGGGAACCAGGTGCTCGAGTGGGTGGGCCTCGACCGGATCGGGTTCTTCACCTCCGAGGCCTGGGCCATCCCCACCATCGCGGTGGTCAACGTGTGGCGGCACATGGGCTACACGGCGCTGCTGATCTTCGCGGGCCTGCAGGCCATCCCGCCCACGACGTACGAGGCGGCCCGGGTGGACGGCGCGTCGGAGGTGCGGACGTTCTTCGGGATCACGTTGCCGCTGCTGCGCCCGATCCTCGGCCTGGTGCTGATCATCTCGGTGATCGGCTCGTTCCAGGTGTTCGACACCGTGGCGGTCACCACCAACGGCGGCCCCGTGGACGCCAGCCGGGTGCTGCAGCTCTACATCTACGACAAGGCGTTCGGGCAGTTCGACTTCGGCTACGCGTCCGCGCTGAGCGTGGCCATGCTGCTGATCCTGGTGGTCGTCACCTTCTTCCAGTACCGCATGACGCGGGCCGGCCAGACGGACCTGAACTAGGAGGCGGCGACCATGACCGAGACCACGACGGCACCCGCCGCACCCACGACCGTCCCCGCGCCCGACACGCCGCGCGCGGCGCCCCCGCGCCGTCGTCGGCGTCGGGTCAGCCCCGGCCGGGTGCTGGCCTGGGCGGTGATGATCCTGCTGCTGCTCGTCACGCTGTTCCCCTTCTACTGGATGCTCCGGACGGCGCTGTCCAGCAACGGCGCCCTGTACGCGAACTCGACCTCCCTGCTGCCGGTCGACTTCAGCTGGGGCGGGTTCGAGCGCGTGTTCGGCCTGCAGAGCACGGAGGAGGCGATCGCCCAGGGCGGGTCGGGGGCCTCCATCGACTTCTGGCTCTACCTGCGCAACTCGGTGGTGGTGGCCACGGTCGTCACCGCCTGCCAGGTGTTCTTCTCCGCGATGGCCGCGTACGCGTTCTCCCGGTTGCGCTGGCGGGGGCGCAACGTCGTCTTCGGCGTCTTCCTGCTGTCGCTGATGGTGCCGGTGATCTTCACCCTGCTGCCGAACTTCCTCCTGGTGCGCGAGCTGGGGCTCGTCGACACGCTGCTCGGCATCATGCTGCCGGGGCTGTTCATGACGCCGTTCGCGATCTTCTTCCTGCGGCAGTTCTTCATGAACGTCTCCACCGAGGTGGAGGAGGCCGCGCTGATCGACGGCGCCAGCAAGGTCCGGGTGTTCTTCGCGATCATCATCCCGATGTCGGTGGGGCCGATCGCGACGATCTCGATCCTCACCTACATCGGGTCGTGGAACGACTACTTCTGGCCGCTGATGGTCTCGTACACCGACGACTCCCGGGTGCTCACCGTGGCCCTGGGGAACTTCAACGCGCAGACGCCGCAGACGGGACCGGACTGGGCCGGGCTGATGGCCGCGACCCTCGTGGCCGCGCTGCCGATGATCCTGCTCTTCCTCGTGTTCGCGCGGCGGATCGTCAACTCCATCGGCTTCAGCGGGATCAAGTGAGGAGGCCCACCGTGCACCACGCACGTCGTATCACCGCATCCCTGGCCGCGGCGCTCGCCGCGGGCACCCTCGCCCTGGCCGGCTGTGCCGGGCCGGGCACCGCCGCGGCCTCGGAGGACTCCGTCGTCCTGGACTACTGGCTGTGGGACGCCAACCAGCTGCCCGCCTACCAGCGCTGCGCGGACGAGTTCGAGCGGCGGAACCCGGACCTGCAGGTGCGGATCAGCCAGTACGGCTGGAACGACTACTGGCGCAAGCTCACGGCGGGGTTCGTGGCCGGCGCCGGGCCGGACGTCTTCACCGACCACCTCACCCAGTACCCCGGCTTCGCGCAGCGCGGGCTGCTGCGCGACCTGAACACCCTCGAGGCGACGGCCGACGTCGACTACGGCGAGTTCCAGGAGGGCCTGCCGGACCTGTGGGTGGGTCAGGACGGCAGCCAGTACGGGATGCCCAAGGACTTCGACACCGTCGCGCTGTTCTACGACACGAACGCGGTCACCGAGGCCGGGCTGAGCCCCGAGGACCTCCAGGACCTCGACTGGAACCCGGAGGACGGCGGCAGCTTCGAGAAGGTGATCGCCCACCTCACCGTGGACGAGAACGGGGTCCGCGGCGACGAGGAGGGCTTCGACCCCGACCGCGTCGCCGTGTACGGCCTGGCCTCGAACGGGTCGGGTGGCATGTCCGGCCAGACGACGTGGTCGTGGCTGGCCGGCGCCACCGGTTGGACGTTCACCGACAAGGACGTGTGGGGCACCGAGTACCACTTCGACGACCCGCGCGTGCAGGCGTCGCTGAAGTGGCTGTTCGGCCTGGTGGAGAAGGGGTACATGGCGCCGTACGAGGAGGTCGGCACGGAGCCCAACCCGCAGCAGGCCCTCGGCTCGGGCCGCGCGGCGATCTCGGCGAACGGCTCCTGGATGCTGGGCACCTACGCCAACCTGGAGGGCGTGGACCTGGGTATCGCGCCCCCGCCCAGCGGGCCCGTCGGGCACCCGGTGTCGATGTACAACGGGTTGGCCGACTCGATCAGCGCCCAGTCCCCGGACCCCGAGGAGGCGGCCCGGTGGGTGGCGTTCCTCGGGTCGGACGACTGCCAGCGGATCGTGGGGGAGGCGGGCGTGGTCTTCCCCGCCCGGCCGGCCGGGACGGAGGCGGCGGTCGAGGCGTTCGAGGAGCGGGGGCTGGACGCCTCCGTGTTCACGGACCTCGTGGAGAAGAAGCAGACGTTCTTCTTCCCCGTGACCGAGGAGTTCGGCGCGATCGACGCCCTCATGACGCCGATGATGGACGAGATCTACATCGGCGACCGCGACGTCTCCACGCTCACGGAGGTGAACGAGCAGGTCAACGGCCTCCTGAGGTGACCGGGCGGACCGGCCCCGTCGACTCCCGCACCACGAGGCGCGGGCTGATCGCCGTGCGGTGCACGGGCCGCCCGGGGTCCGCGAGCCGCTTGACCAGCAGGTCGACGGCGGCCCGCCCGACGGCCGCGCGGGGCGGCTGCACCGCGGTGAGCGCCGGGCTGAACAGTCCGGCGACCTCGTCGTCGTAGGACAGCACCGAGAGGTCGCCGGGCACGGAGAGCCCGCGGTCCATCGCCTCCTGGACGACCGCGGACGCCTCGGGGTCGGAGTGCACCAGCAGCGCCGTCGTCCCCGAGGCGACGGCGGTGTCAACGACCTCCGTCACGACCCCCGGGAACTCGGGCGTGCGCCGGTCGGGCGCGAGCCGCTCGAAGTGCTCCTGGCTCGACAGCCCGAGCTCGGCGCACGCCGCGCTCCAGCCCGCGGCGATCTTGCGCGAGGTCGGCGACTCGCGGGAGAGCACGAGGCCCACCCTGCGGTGCCCGAGGTCGGCGAGGTGGTGCACGGCCATGAGCGCGCCGAGGGCGTGGTCGGAGACGACGGACTCGAGCGCCTCGCGGTGCTGCGGGAGGGTGGCCTCGCGCTCGACGAGCACGTGGGGGAGCCCGCACGCCCGCAGCCATTGGGCGATCTCCCCGCCGCGGGCGCCGTCGGTGCGCGGGGCGAGGATCAGCCCGCTGACGCCGTCCGCCCCCGCGAGCCGCTCCAGGGCGGGCCGCTCGTCCGTCGCCGCGTACGAGGAGCCGCGCAGGACGACCCGCAGCCCGCGCTCCCGCGCCTCGGCCTCCATCCCGCGCACCACGCCGGGCCAGTAGTAGTCGAGCGAGGGCACGAGCACGCCGATGGCCTGCGAGGTCGGCGGAGGAACCGGCACGCCGCCGTCGCGGGCGGCGGAGGCCTCGGCGGGCACGGCGCCACCGTGCACCCGCACGAGCCGCCCCTCCTGCTCGAGCTGCGTGATGTCGCGTCGCACGGTCACGGGCGTCACGCCGAGGGCGCGCGACACGTCGGCCACGCGCACCACCCCGTCGCGGTCGAGGGCGGCGAGCAGATGGGCCCGACGCTCCGCCGGGAGCGGGGCGCGCAGCTCGGGATCGGTGGTCACGAATCCTCCTCGGTCCGCCGGGCGGCGACCCGGCGCCCGGCCATTCTCGTCACTGGTCGCCGCCCGTGCGCGCGAGGACGACCTCGAGGTCGCCGCGCCCCCTGACGTCCAGGTCCAGGCGGGTGAGGCGGTCGCCCCACACGGAGGTCAGCACGGGGTCGTCCAGGGGGCGCGCCACGAGCGTGGCCGCGACCTCCGGCGGCCAGGTGAGCCGCACGGCGGGGGCGCCGTCGAGCGGCTGCACGACGGCGCGCCCCGGCGCCAGGTCCACCTCACCGGCGAGGAGGAACCGGACGGTGGTCGCCGCCGCCCCCGGGTCCTCGTCCAGGTCCCAGACGTCGGAGACCACGACGCGCGCGGCCGGCCCGCGGTCCAGGCGCGTCGTGCGGACCCAGGAGCGCAGCCCCGGCACGGGGTACGCGGCGGCGAGGTCCATCGTCACGCCCGACGTCACGCCCGACGGCGCACCGTCGTCTCTGGCGAGCGCCGGCCGGACGTCGCGCGCCCGCGCGGCGGCGCCGACGGCCTGCGGGGTCCCGGCCACCTCGGGGACCGAGTGCCACGACGACTGCATGGTCCAGATCGCGTACCGGTCGGGGCCGAACGTCTGCGCGGTGTACGTGGGCCGCCCCGCGTCGACCACGACGGGCACGCCGTCCGACGCGACGACGACGGAGCCGACGTCGTTGTGGTTGTGCGCCTCGGCGTTGTGCCCGCCCTTGACGGCGAGGGTGAGCCCGGTCGCGGTTCCCGCCCGCTCGCGCGCGACGAGCACCTCGGTGGAGCCGAACCACGACTCGGCGGGCAGCGGCGGGGTCGCGTCGGGCGCCTCGTGCCAGTCGCGGTCCGTGAGCGCCAGCAGCAGCCGCCCGAGCCCCTGCTGCTCGACGGCGTCCGCCCCGGGCGCGCGGTGCGCGGCCGCGTGCGCCGCCGCGGCGTCGTCGCCGGTCCGGACCGCCGCACGGTGCAGGGCGCGCCACGGGGGCGTCAGGCGCGGGCGCGCCTGGCCGTCGGCCAGGTTGAGGTACCAGGCGCCGCCGAGGTGCATGCGGTGGGGGAACGCGACCGTCGCCCGCAGGGGCACCGGGACCCGCGCGGGGTCGAGGGCGTCGACCGTGCCGCCCGTGGCGTGGGCCAGGAAGTCGAGCGCCTCGAGCGCGCGGCAGGCGCCGTTCCACCAGTACGCGTACCCCTCGTCGATCGCGCCGTCCTCGGGCAGGCACGCGACGTAGCGGTCGAGGCCCTGCAGCACGAGCTCGACGACGCGGGCGCGCTCCGCGGCCTCGCCCTCGCCGTCGAGCAGGCGCAGCGCCGCGACCAGGACGTTGCCGTGGATCCACGGGTTCCAGTTGTGCACCTGCCCGTCCAGGCCCAGCCAGTGCCAGTCGCGGCGGCGCAGGAACGGCTCGACGACACGGGCGCGCGCCTCGCGCCGCACCCGCGCGCGCAGCCCCGGGTAGCGGTCGTCCAGCGGGCCGGCGATCAGGTGGTCGGCCCACGCGAGCAGCCCGACCGTCTCGCCCGCGCCCAGGTCGAGGTACGGGTCCGCGACGGTGGGGAGCACCGCGCCGTGCCGGGCCCGGGTGTCGTCGTGGGCGGGCCAGCACCAGGAGCTCTGCTCGCACAGCTGCCAGAGGCCGTCCGCCGCCTCGTCGACCCAGCGGTCGTCGAGGGTGGCCGCCGCGGCCACGACGGCGCGGGACAGCCGCTGCTCGCGCCGGAAGACGAGCTGCTCGTGGGTGTCGCGGTCACCATCGCGGTGCAGCCGGGCCGCGGTGCTCGCGAGCGGTAGGGGCCAGGGTGTGCCGAGGTCGTCCGCGGCCCGTGCGACGACGGCGGCCGTGGTGGCGGCGTCGAGCGCGCCGCGGGCGGGGTCCCACCGGTCCCGGTCGACGGCCGGGGGGACCGGGAGCGCGGCGTCCGGCGGCAGCAGCGCCTCGGCCAGCGCAGCGGCGCGTGCGGGGCCTGGCGGCGGGAGCGGCAGGGCCGCGGCGAGCGGCCCGGCGAAGCGGTCCTCGGAGGTGGTCATGGCTCCTCGATCGACCAGAAAGCGAACTCAAACGATCAGAAGAGTACAGCAACTCTCTTGACAGGGCGAGAACCTGAACGCTTGACTCTGTTTCTGTTCGATCTGTGCTGATCGAATCTGATCGCCGCCGACGGCGGTCACCGCTTCGACGAGGAAGGACGCGCGATGGATCTCGCAGGCGCGACCCGTCCCCACCCCGACGCAGCCCTCCTCTCCGGCTGGGACCGGCCACGCTGGGCCGCGCTGGCCGACGGGATGCTCGCCTCGGTGCGCCCCTTCGCCTCGCCGTCCGGCGCGCTGGTCACGCTCCCCGGCCCCGAGGGCGGGTACGGCCGCGCCGTGGACGGCCTGGAGGGCTACGCGCGCACCTTCCTGCTCGCCGGGTTCCGGCTGGCGGGGGAGCGGGGCGCCGACCCGCACGGCCACGCCGAGCGGTACGCGGCGGGGCTCGCGGCCGGGACCGACCCTCACCACCCCGAGCGCTGGGTGCGGCTGTCGGAGCACGGTCAGGCCAAGGTCGAGGCGGCGTCCGTCGCCCTGGTGCTGGACCTGACGCGCCCCTGGATCTGGGACCGGCTCGAGCCGGCGGTCCAGGAGCGCGTCGTGGAGTACCTGGCGGAGGCCGTCGGCGACGACACGTACCCGCGGATCAACTGGGTGTGGTTCCGGCTGGTCGTGCAGACCTTCCTCCGCTCGGTCGGTGGCCCGCACTCCCTCGACGAGATGGCCGCGGACCTGGCGACCCACGACTCCTTCGAGCGCGCCGACGGCTGGATGTCCGACGGCGCGGAGCGGGCCTTCGACCACTACGCCGGCTGGGCGCTGCACCTCTACCCCACGCTGTGGGCGCGGATGGCGGGCGCCGCCGACCTCGCGGAGCCTCGGCGCGCGCGCGACGTCGCGCTGCTGGACCGATACCTGCAGGACGCGGTGGCGCTGGTGGGCGGCGACGGCTCGCCGCTGGTGCAGGGCCGCTCCCTCACGTACCGGTTCGCCGCGGCCGCGCCGTTCTGGGTGGGCGCGATGGCCGAGGTGCCGTCGCTGTCGCCCGGCCTGCTGCGCCGCGCGGCGTCGGGCGTCGTGGGCCACTTCGTCGATCGTGGGGCGCCCGACGACGGCGGCCTGCTCACCCTCGGCTGGCACCATGCCTGGCCGCGGCTCGCGCAGTCGTACTCGGGCCCGGGGTCGCCGTACTGGGCGAGCAAGGGGTTGCTCGGGCTGGCGCTCCCCGCGGACCACCCGGCGTGGACCGCGCCGGAGGAGCCGCTGCCGATCGAGCGCGGCGACGTGCTGCGCACGGTCGCCGCGCCCGGGTGGGTGGTCAGCGGCACGCGCGCCGACGGCGTCGTCCGGGTGGTCAACCACGGCACCGACCACGCCCGCGAGGGCGACCGCACCGCCGACTCGCCCCTGTACGCGCGCCTCGGCTACTCCACGACGACGTGCCCCTGGCTCGACGACGACAGCTGGCTCTCGCCCGTCGACCAGTCCGTGAGCCTCCTCGACGCGACCGGCAGGGCCACGCACCGCACCGGGATGACCACGCTCGAGGTCGGCGTCGTCCCCGAGCCGGAGGCCGACGGCGGCGGGGCCGCGGTGGCGGCGTCGCGCGTCGCGGCGCACTGGGTCGCGCCCGGCGCGGACCAGCGGGGCCACGGCTCCGGCGCGACCGGTGAGGCCCGCGACGCGGGGGTGCTCACCGTCGTCTCCGTCGTCCGCGGTCCGTGGGAGCTGCGCGCCGTCCGCGTCGACGCGCTCGCGGACGGCGTCGACACCGCGGGCGTCCGGCTGCGCGTGTCCGGCTGGCCGACCGTCGAGGGCGACGGCCTGACGTCCCTCGTCGAGCCGCTGCTCGGCGCCGGGACGCCCGGGACGACGGCGCGCGACGACGTCAGCCCGCTCGGCGACCACGCGCGGGTGCCCTGGGTCGACCTCCCCGCGGCGCCCGGGGCCTGGACCGCCTGCCTGGTCACGCTCCGCGGCGACGACGGCCCCGGCTCCGCCACCGTGACCGTCCACGCCGGCACCGCCGCCGTCGACTGGCCGGACGGCGAGCGCACCACCGTCCGCCTGCCCTGACCGCCGCCCACCCGACGGCGCCTCACCCCGACACCGCCCTGCACCGCCCCACCGGAGGAGAACAACGATGAAGCGCACCGCCCCGGTCGCGATCGGCGCCGCCGCCGCGATCGCCCTGACCCTGTCCGCCTGCGGCGGCGGGGGCGAGCCCGAGGCCGACGCCACCGGCCCGGTCACGCTCACCCTCGCGGGGTGGAGCCTGTCCACCACGCCCGAGTTCCAGGTGCTCGCGGACGCGTTCCACGAGGAGAACCCGGACGTCACCGTCGAGCTCAAGGAGTACGACGCCACGGACTACGACACCCAGATGACCGCCGACCTGGCGGCCGGCTCCGCGCCCGACCTGTACGTGCTGAAGAACCTCAAGAACTTCTTCACCTACCAGTCCGGCCAGCAGCTCCTCGACGTGTCCGACGTCGCGTCCGGGCTCGACCCCGCGACCGGCGGCCTGGACACCTACGAGGTCGACGGCGCCACGTACGCGGTGCCCTACCGGCAGGACGCCTGGCTCCTCTACTACAACAAGGACCTGTTCGAGAAGGCCGGGGTCGACGAGCCCGACGGCTCCTGGACCTGGGACGACTACGACCAGGCGGCGAAGGACCTCAAGGCCGGGCTGGACGGCGGGACCTACGGCACCTACCAGCACGTGTGGCAGTCGGTGGTGCAGGGCTTCGCGCTCGCGCAGACCGAGGGCGCCGACATGACGAGCGGCGACTTCGGCTACCTGCAGCCGTTCTACGACCGTGCCCTGGACCTCCAGGACGCCGAGGCGCAGGTGGGCTTCGGCACCGCGACCACCAACGAGCTGCAGTACCAGGCGGAGTTCGGCACGCAGAAGGCCGCGATGATGCCGATGGGCTCGTGGTACGTCGCCACCCTGCTCGCGCAGCAGGAGTCCGGCGACGCCGACGAGTTCGAGTGGGGCCTGGCGCCCGCGCCGCAGGCCGACGCGTCGACCGCCGGCACCGACGCGACCCCGGTGACGTTCGGCGACCCGACGGGGATCGGCATCAACCCGGCCATCGACGACGCGAAGGTGTCCGCGGCCAAGGAGTTCCTCGCGTTCGCGGCGGGGGAGGGCGGGGCGGAGAAGCTCGCCGAGATCGGCATCACGCCCGCTCTGCTCAGCGACGCGGCCGTCGACGCGTTCTTCTCGATCGACGGGGTCCCCGGCGACGACCTGTCCAGGTTCGCGTTCTCCACGCACGACGTGCGCCCCGAGAACCCGGTCGACCCGGGTGCCGCGACCCTGTCGAACATCCTCAACGACGCGCACACGGCGATCATGTCGGGCTCGTCGTCCGTCGCGGACGGCATCGCGGAGGCGGAGAAGCGCGCCGCCTCCGAGGTGGGCTGACCAGCACCCCGAACGACCCGATCGACCCTGGAGATCTCATGGCGACCACCGCCGTCGACCACCGCCCGGGCGGCCCGCCGGGGCCGTCCGTGCCGCGCCCCGGCGCCGTGCGCCCCCGCCGCCGGCCCGGCAGCCGGCTGAGGCTGCGCAACACGCTGGTGGGCTGGAGCTTCATCCTGCCGAACTTCGTCGGCTTCGCGCTGCTCACGCTCGTCCCGGTGCTGACCCTGTTCTACATCTCGTTCACGAGCTGGAACGTGTTCGGCGTGGCCGAGTGGATCGGCCTCGACAACTTCACGCGGATGCTCGGCGACCCGAGCTACCACAAGGCGCTGCTCAACACCCTGTACTACTCGGGCCTGCACATCCCGCTGACGCTGGTGGCGTCGCTGTCGCTGGCGCTGCTGCTCAACCGGAAGCTGCGCGGCGTCGCGTTCTTCCGCACCGTGGCGTTCTTCCCCTACATCACGTCGATCGTCGCGATCGCGGTGGTGTGGAACATGCTCTTCAGCCCGGAGTACGGGCCGGTCAACCAGTTCCTGCGGTTCCTCGGGGTGGAGAACCCGCCCGGCTGGACGACGTCGGGCGACTGGTCGATGCCCGCCGTGATCCTCGTGGGCGTCTGGCGCGAGATGGGCTACTTCATGCTGCTGCTCCTCGCGGGCCTGCAGACCGTGCCCGCGGAGCTGTACGAGGCGGCGCGCATGGACGGCGCGAACGCGTGGCGCCGGTTCTGGAACGTCACGCTGCCGTGCCTGCGCCCGACGATGTTCTTCGTCACCGTGATGCTGACGATCAACAGCCTCAAGGTCTTCGACCTGATCCTCGTGATGACCGACGGCGGCCCCGGGCAGTCGACGCTCGTGCTGAGCCAGTACATCTACCAGAAGGGCTTCGAGGAGAACCAGTTCGGCTACGCCTCGGCGGTCGCCGTGACCCTCTTCCTCATCTGCATCGCCGTGACGATCGTCCAGTTCCTCTGGAACCGAAGGAGGGACGCCTGATGGCCGCCGTCTCCGCCCCCGCCGCGCCCGCCGCCACCGGGGCCCCGCCGTCGTCCGCGCCCCGGCCCGCGCAGCGCAGGGCTCGCCGCCGTCGCGGCGCGGTGCGGCTCCTCGGGTACGTCGTCCTGGTCGCGGCGGCCGCCGCGATCATGCTGCCCTTCGCGTGGATGGTCATCTCCTCCCTGAAGGAGAACAACGACGTCTTCACGGTGCCGCTCGAGTGGATCCCGGACCCGGTGCGGTGGAGCAACTACGTCGACATCTGGGCGAAGTCCGACATGGTCACGTGGGTCAAGAACACGCTGGTCCTGTCGGTCACGGTCACCGCGCTGCAGGTGACCACGGGCAGCTTCGCCGCGTACGGGTTCGCCAAGATGCGTTTCCCCGGCCGCAACGTGCTGTTCCTCGTGTACGTGGGCACCATCGCCGTGCCCTGGCAGTCGTACATGATCCCGCAGTTCGTGATGCTGTCCGACGTCGGCCTGTCGAACACGCTGTGGGCGATCGTGGCGCTGCAGACGTTCAGCGCGTTCGGCGTCTTCCTCATGAAGCAGTACTACGAGTCGATCCCCGAGTCGCTCAGCGAGGCCGCGCGGATCGACGGCATGTCCGAGTACGGCATCTGGTGGCGCATCATGCTGCCGCTGTCGAAGCCCGCGATCGCGAGCCTGGTGCTGCTGACCTTCGTCAACACGTGGAACGACTACCTGGGCCCGCTGATCTACCTGCGGGACCCGCAGCTGTGGACCATCCAGCTCGGCCTCAAGACGTTCATCAGCCAGTACAACGCCGAGTACGCGCTCATCATGGCCGGCTCCGTGCTGTCGGTGCTGCCGGTCGCGCTGATCTTCCTGTTCGGGCAGCGCTACTTCGTGCAGGGCATCGCCACGTCGGGGGTGAAGGGATGACGTCCATCCCCGCGCCCGGCCGGCCGGCCCGCCGCCCACGGATCGTGCACCAGGAGATGTACGAGACGGTGTTCGGCGCCGTCTACGCGGGGCTCGCGGCCAACCTGCTGCTGGCGCTGGCCGCGCTGCCCGTGCTGGCCCTGCTCCTGGGCACCGACGTGCGCGCGTCGTGGCCCGCGCTGGTGCTGGTGGCCCCTCTGCTCGGGCCCGCGCTGGTCGCGACCTTCGGCGCCTTCGCCGCCTTCTCGGACGACGGCTCGACGGCGGTCGTGCGCGCCTTCGCACGCGCCTACCGGCGGCACTTCCGACGCGCTGTCGCCGTCGGCGGGCTGGGCACGACGACGCTCCTCGTCCTCGCCGTCGACGGCGCGGCCGCCTGGGGAAGTCCGATCGGCGCCGCCGCGATCCCCGTCCTCGCCGTGCTGGGTGTGCTCGCGCTGGCGACGACCGTGATCGCGCTCGCCGCCGTGCCCGAGCTGCCCGGCGCGCGGCTGCGTGACGTGCTGCGCGCGAGCCTGTACGTCGCGGTGCGGCGCTGGTACCTCTCGGGGCCGGCACTCCTCGTGCTCGCCCTCCTGGCCGGCGTGGTCACCGCGCGACCCGCCGTCGGTCTGGGGCTGGCCGCCGCTCCCCTGCTCTTCGCGGTGTGGGGTGCGGCCCGGTACGCGCTGCGGACCACCGTGCCCTCTCCAGCAGACGCGACACGGCGGGCGCGGCCGAAATGTTGACGTCAACATTCGGCCGTGCCAGCCTGCCGCACGGCGGGCTCGAGGTGGCCCCGCCGCTCGACTCGCTTCGACGACGAAGGAGAACGACATGCCACATCCCCAGCCAGGACAGCGTGGACCCGGGCGGCCCGTCCGGCTCCGCGTGACGGCCGGCGGCGTGGGCCTGGCGCTCGCGCTGGTCGGCCTGCAGGCGACCGTCGGCACGGCGTCCGACGACGCGTCCGGCGACGCGGCCGGCGACACGGGCGGGGCGACCTACCCCGCCGTCCTCGACCCGGGCCCGGGCGCCGACGACTACTTCTCCCCGGCCTGGCCCGACGACCAGGGCGAGCACATCCAGGCGCACGGCGGTCAGGTGGTGCAGAGCGAGGAGGACGGCCGCACCGTCTACTACTGGTACGGCGAGGACCGCAGCAACGGCTACTACGGCAGCCCGGGCGTGCACGCGTACAAGTCGTACGACACGAGGAGCTGGACGGACGAGGGCGTCGTCATGCGGTCCGTGTCCGACCCGGCGGAGCTGGAGTCGCCGTACTTCGACGACCTCTACGACACCGTCGACGACGCCGGGCAGCCCCGCGCCGACCGGATCGCCGAGCTGGACTACCACCTCGACACGAACGAGGCGGCCGACCGCACCACGATCTTCGAGCGGCCCAAGGTGCTGCACAACGAGAAGACCGGGAAGTGGGTGCTGTGGTGGCACTCCGACGGCCAGACGACGGCCGGCGGCAGCATGTACGCCCGCTCGATGGCGGGCGTGGCGGTGGCGGACAGCCCGACCGGCCCGTTCCGGATGACCGGCGTGTACCGGATGCCGAACCGCACGAACTACCAGGACTGCATCTCGGCGGCCGTGCCGGGGCAGGCGCGCGACATGACCGTGTTCCAGGACGACGACGGCACGGCATACATCGTGTACTCGTCGGAGGAGAACCGTTCGCTCTACGTGGCCGAGCTGGACGACACGTACACCAACGTCACGCACACCACGGACACGGACATGGCGGACGCCGGCCAGTACTCCGAGGACGGCCGGTACCCGTACCTGTTCGCGGACGGCTCCGCCGAGGCGCCCGTGCGCGGTGAGGACTTCCAGATCGTCAAGGAGTGCGGGATGCTCGAGGCGCCCGCGCTGTTCGAGCACGGCGGCACGTACTACGCCGTCGCGTCCGGCGCGACGGGGTGGGACCCGAACCCGCAGACGTACTACACGGCCGACAGCATCCTCGGGCCGTGGATCCGCGGCGTCGAGGCCGACGACCGGTACGAGGACGTCCCGTACAACACCATCCCCGAGGGCGGCGACGGCCTGCTGTCGGTGGGCGACACCCGGCGGTCCACCTTCGGCTCGCAGTCCACCAACGTGCTCGACCTCGGCGGCGGCCGGTTCGTCTACATGGGCGACCGCTGGAACGCCGGCGCCGCCGACTCCACCTACGTGTGGCTGCCGATCACGATCGGCGAGAACGGGCGCGCCGAGCTGCGCAACCCCGCCGCGGAGGACCCGGAGCGCTGGGGCGGCGGCTGGGACGAGAGCTGGTGGGACTCGCGCGGTCTGGGCGACGGCGTCTGGTCGGTGGTCGACGACGGGCTGCCCGAGCGGGTCGCGCCCGGTGAGGACCTCACCGACGTCCTCCCGGCGACGGTCCCGGTCGAGGTGGACGGCGTCACGACCGACGTGGCCGTGACCTGGGACGCGACGTCGTTCGCCACGCGCGGCGAGCACACGATCACCGGCACCCTCGCGGCGGACGACCGGTTCTCCGCCGGCCGCACCTTCAGCCGCACGATCGAGGTGTCCGAGGACGGGGTCGTCGAGCTGTGCGGCGCGGACGGCACCGCGGTCTCGGCGAGCTTCCACCAGACCGACTGGGAGACGATGCCCGCCGAGAACGCCTGCGACGGCGACGCGTCGACGTCGTGGTCCACGTGGGCGAGCGGCTCGACGCAGGACGAGGTCACCTTCACCGTGGAGCCCGCGGCGGCGCACGTCGTCGACCAGGTCGCGTTCACGAACGTCGAGGGCACGATCGCGCAGTTCGGCGTCGAGTACCGCGACGGCGACGGCACCTGGCACGCGACGACGGCGCAGGACGTGGCGCCGGAGGGGAACGGCACCCGCACCGCCGTCGCCTTCGACCCGGTCTGGGCGTCGGCCGTACGGCTGACCTTCGCGACCCCGGGCTCGTACCTCAAGATCTCGGAGCTCACGGTGGACTCCCCGCCCACGACCGTCGAGCCGGCGGTCGCCACGCGCTGCGTGGGGCAGGGGCGTGCCCAGCTCGTGACGACCGTCCGCAACGTGACCGACCGCGCGGGCGACGTCGAGGTCCGGACGGCGCTCGGCGACCGCACCGTGCGGGGCGTGGCCCCCGGCGCCACGGGGTCTGCCGTGGTGAGCACGCGCGAGCAGGCCCTCGCCGCCGGGACGGCGACGGTCGCGATCGGCGAGGGGCCGCAGGTCACCGTCGGGTACACGGCGCACACCTGCGGTTGACGGTGAGCCGGGCCGGCGCCTCGGTGCCGGCCCGGCCCGCCGTGACCAGTTCGTGATCGCCAGAACCTCGCGATTAATTTATCTACGGGTTAGATTTACCACCGTTGCAATCGAGGGACGGTCGAGGACGACCGGCCCCACCGCAGAGAGGCGGAGACGATGAACGCAAGGACGCGATGGACCAAGGGGGTCGCCGGCCTGGCGGTCGCCGCGCTGGGCATGACCGCGCTGGCGGCGTGCGGCTCGGGGGAGGACTCCGCCGACGGCGGGGTCACGACGCTGACGATGACCGTCTGGGGCGGCGACGTCGACAAGAAGTCCTACCAGCAGCGCGTGGACATGCTGGAGGAGGCGCACCCCGACATCAAGGTCGACCTGCAGCTCATCCCGAGCGAGCAGTACGAGCAGAAGGTGCAGACGATGATCGCGGGCGGCAACGGCCCCGACATCATGCAGGTGGCCGAGGGCGTCAACGTCTACTCGTCCAAGAACCAGATCCTGCCGCTCGACGAGTACGTGTCGAAGTCCGGCATGGACCTCCAGGAGCGCTTCGGCCCCACCGGCGAGCTGTACTCCTACCAGGACAAGGTCTACGCGATCCCGGACCGCTCCGGCGCGATGATCGTCTACTACAACAAGGACCTCTTCGACGCCGCCGGCGTGGACTACCCCACGGCCGACTGGACCCAGGAGGACGCCCAGGCCGCGATGGAGAAGCTCACCGTGCCAGGCAAGCAGTGGGGCTACGGCGGCGCCGGCTGGTGGGCGCAGTGGTGGAGCTTCGCGTACCAGAACGGCGGCCAGATCATCGACGACGCGGGCGCGCCGACGGTGAACAGCCCCGAGGTCGTGGACGCGCTGCAGTGGGCGAACGACCTGACCTTCAAGGACCACGTCGTCCCGACCGCGGCCGAGTACGCGGACATGGGCCCCGACATGGGCGGCGACCCGGCGTTCGCCGCCCAGAAGGTCGCGATGAACACGACCGGGTTCTGGGCCATCGGCGGTCTGCTCGAGTCGGACTTCGACTGGGACATCGCCCCGATGTGGCAGGGCGACGAGCAGGCCGTGTCGGCCTTCGGCTCCGGGCTGGCGATCTCGCGCGACTCCGAGCACCCGGACAAGGCGTTCGAGGCGATCGACTACCTCACCGACGCCGAGGCGCAGCAGGTCATCATCGACAACGCCCAGGACGTGCCCGCCAACGTGCAGGTGCAGCAGTCGGACGCCTTCCTCAAGCCGAAGTGGGCCACGAAGGACATCAACATGGCAGCCTTCGCCGAGTCGTCCGACTTCGTGTTCACGTCGCCCCTCATCCCCGAGTGGAACGAGATGCAGGCGGCCTTCGACGACAACCTGGGCACGTTCTGGAACGAGGGCGGCGACGCGAAGACGCAGCTCGACGCGATCCAGACGAAGCTCGAGTCGATCGTCGGCCAGGGCTGACCGTGGCCGCCGACCTCGGCGCCGTCATCGGTGCGGCGCGGGCCCAGGGCTCGCGCCGCGCCGGCGGCCGGCGCGCCGCCCGCCTGCCCCGCCCCAAGCTCTCCCGGCGCGGCAGGACGGAGGCCCTGTTCTTCTGGCTCTTCATCTCGCCGTGGCTCGTCGGCTTCGTCGGGTTCCTGCTGGGCCCGATGATCGCGTCGGTGTACATCTCGCTCACCGAGTGGGACTCGTTCACGCCGCCCGTGTTCGTGGGCCTGGACAACTATGTCCAGGCGCTCACCGGCGACCCGGTGTTCTGGAAGGCGCTCTGGAACACCTTCTACTACGCCGCGATCTCGGTGCCGCTGGGGCTGGCGGTCGGGCTGTGGCTGGCGAACCTGCTCAACAAGAAGGTCCGCGGCCGCAAGTTCTTCCGCACGATGATCTACCTCCCCACGCTGGTGCCGCTCGTGGCCACCGCGATGGTGTTCAAGATGGTGCTGGCGCCGTCCGGGCCGCTCAACGACCTGCTCGGGGTGTTCGGCGTGCACGGGCCGAACTGGCTGCTCGACCCCCTCTGGGTCAAGCCTGCGCTCATCGTGCTGTCGGCCTGGGGCGCCGGGAGCGCGACCGTGCTGCTCCTCAGCGCCATGAACGGCATCCCGCGCGAGTTCTACGAGGCCGCCGAGATCGACGGGGCGGGGCCGTTCCGCCAGTTCTGGTCGATCACGTTCCCGCAGATCACGCCGATCATCTTCTTCAACCTCATCATGGGGCTGATCGGCGCGTTCCAGATCTTCTCCCAGGTGTACATCCTCACCCAGGGCGGGCCCGACAACGCCAGCATGATGATGGTCCCGCTCCTCTTCGACCAGGCCTTCGGGTTCTACCACTTCGGCTACGCGTCGGCGGTGGCCTGGCTGCTGTTCGTCGTGATCATCGGCTTCACCGCGCTGGCGTTCCGCACGTCCCGCCGCTGGGTGTTCTACGAGACGGAGGTGCGGTGATGGCCGCAGCGACCCAGGCCCCACCCGTGGCCGCCGCCGACCCGGGCGTCGCGCCCGGCACCGGTGCCACGGCCCGCACGCTCAAGGCCTTCAAGGCGACCCCGGCCACCTACGCGGTGCTGCTGATCGTCTCGGCGGTCTTCTTCGTGCCGCTGATCCTCATGGTCTCCATCGCGCTGTCGAGCGACCAGACCAGCGCGCAGAACGCGTTCACCGTGATCCCGACCGAGTTCCGGTGGTCGAACTTCGCCACCGTCTTCACCGCCACGGGCCTGCCCGTGGGCCGGTTCGTGCTCAACTCGGTGATCATCGCGACGCTGTCCGCCGTCGGCCAGGTGCTCTCGTCGTCGCTGGTCGGCTACGCCTTCGCCCGCCTGCGGGCGCCCGGCAAGAACGTCATGTTCGTCGTCGTCCTCGCCACCATGATGATCCCCGCGCAGATCACGATGATCCCGCAGTTCCTGCTGTTCAAGGAGCTGGGGTGGGTGAACACGTACCTGCCGCTCATCGTGCCGAGCTTCTTCTCCAACGCCTTCAACGTGTTCCTCGTGCGGCAGTTCGTCTCGCGCATCCCGAGCGAGATGGACGAGGCCGCGCAGGTGGACGGGCTCGGCTACTTCGGCATCTACCGCCGCATCGTGCTGCCCATGATGTGGCCGATCCTCACGGCCATCGCGATCTTCACCCTGACGCACGCGTGGGGCGACTTCATGGGGCCGCTCATCTACCTCAACGCCGAGGAGACGATGCCGCTCGCGCTCGGCCTGCAGTACATGACGTCGACGAGCAACGCCATGCAGCTGCCGCCGTGGAACCTCGTCATGGTCGGCTCGATCATGCTCACGCTGCCGATGATCGTCGTGTACTACCTCGGCCAGAAGTACCTGTACGAGATGAACGTCTCCGTGGGAAGCGCGGGTGTGAAGTGACGGACGTGACGACCCGGACCGCCGTCGAGCTCGGGCCCTCGGGCCTCGTGGTCGACGGCGCGGAGAAGGTGCTGCTGTGCGCCTCCCTGTTCTACTTCAGGCTGCCCCGCGAGGAGTGGGCGGAGCGGCTCGCGCAGGTGCGGGCGACGGGGTACGACGCCGTCGACGTCTACCTGCCGTGGAACTTCCACGAGCTCGAGCCGGGCCGCTGGGACTTCACCGGGCGGCGAGACGTCGGCACCTTCCTCGACCTCGCCCACGAGGCGGGGCTGCTGGTGGTCGCCCGGCCCGGGCCGTACATCTGCTCGGAGTGGGACGGCGGCGCGCTGCCCGCCTGGCTCGCGCTGGAGCCCGGGCTGCGGCTGCGCCAGGCCGAGCCGCGGTACCTGGCGCACGTGCGGGAGTGGTTCGACCGGGCCCTGCCGGTCCTGGCGGCCCGGCAGCACGGGCGCGGCGGCAGCGTCGTGGCCGTGCAGCTGGAGAACGAGCTCGACTTCTTCGACTGCGAGGACCGGGCGGGCTACGTCGGGGCGCTCGCGGACCTGGCGCGCGCCCACGGCATCACCGTGCCGCTCGTCGCGTGCGCCGGCCAGGGAGACCTGGTCGGCGCCACGGGCGGAGCCGAGGGCGTCGCGCCGGCGTTCAACTTCTACCCCGACGACCGGTCGCCCCACGTCGAGGCGGAGGTGCGCCGCTACGCCGACCTGGTCGCCGAGCGCGGGCTGCCGCTCCTGGTCACCGAGACCAACCGGCGCCACGTCACCCTGCGCCGGCTCCTGGTCAGCGGCGCGACGCTGCTCGCGCCGTACCTGCAGGCGTCCGGCGTCGACCTCGGCTACACGCCGTCGGTGGGCAACTGGGGCGACCCCGGCAGCTTCATGACGCACGACTACGACTTCGGCGGGTTCCTCTCCCCGACGGGCGTCGCGCGGCCCGAGGTGGCGGAGGCCCGGGTGCTGGCGGCGGTCGTGCGGACCCTCGGCCCGGCGCTGGCGCGCGCCGTGCCGCGACCGGCGCCCGGCGCGTGCCCGACCGACGCCCCGACGAGCGCGTCGCCGTCGCTCCTGGAGCTCGACGGCGGCGGCACGCTGCTCGGCGTACCGAACCTCGGGGAGTCGTGGTCCGTGGCCACGGTCCGGGTGGACGTCGAGGGACGCTCCGAGGTGGACGTCGCCCTGCCGCCCGAGTCGTGCCTGCTCGTGCTGCGCGACCTGCCCCTCGGCCGGTTCGGGGCGGCGGGCACGCTGCGGCTGTCGACCGCGGACCTCGTCGGCGCGGGCCCGGCCGGGCTCGAGCTCGCCGGGCGGGGCCCCGCCGTCGTCGTCCTGGAGGACGACGAGGGGGCCCGCACGCTCGTCGAGCTGCGCGCCCCGGAGCCCGGGGCGGAGGTCCGCGCGGTCGTGCGGGCCGGCGCCGCCCGGTGGGACGTCGTCCTGCGCCACCCCGACGACGTGCCCGGCCCGGGGGAGACGTCCCCGCGCGGCCCCTCGGCCGCCGCGGACACCGACCCGGCGGACGACCCCACCGTCGCCGCCGTCGACGTGGCCGAGGCGGTGCGGCTCGACCTGCCCGTCCGGGACGGCCGCCCGGAGCGGTACGACCTGCCGCCGAGCTCGGAGGAGGTCGGCGTCCACCGCGGGCGCACGCACTACGCCGCCGACCTGGACGGGGCCGGCGAGCTGCTGCTGGAGGGGGCGGCGGACGTCGTCGACCTCGCCCTCGACGGCGTCGCGCGCCCGACCCTCGCGCGCTTCGGCGCCACCGTCGTCGTGCCCACCGACGGCGCCCGCCGGCTGGCGGCGACCGTCGAGACCTGGGGGCACGCGAACTTCGACGACGCCCGGCTGCCCGCGCTGCGGGCCGGGTCCCTCCGGGGGCTCGGCCGGGTGTGGTCGGTCGTGGGACGCGACGACGTGTCCGCGCTGTGGGGCGTCGCGGCGGGGGAGCAGTGGGCCGGCGACCCCGCGCCGCTGCGCACGCTCGGCGGGTGGAGCAGCACGCGCGTCGGGCGCGCGGTGACGTACCGCCGGTCGCTGCCGGTGGACGGTGCGCGTCACCACGCCCTGCGCCTCGACGGCATGCCCGGCTCGGTCGACGTGCGGGTGGACGGCGGCGCGCGGCGCACCGTGACGGCCGAGGACCCGTGGCTGCACCTGGCGCCGGGCGAGGGGCGGCAGGTCGAGGTGACGCTCGGGCACCTGCCGGGCGCGCTGGGCGGGGCGGAGCTGCTGCGCCTCGAGCCGGTGCACGGCTGGCAGGTCGAGGCCCAGCCGGACGCCGCGCTGCTGGAGCTCTCCACCCGGGCCGCCGCGGGGGCCGGCGTCGAGCTGCCGCTGCACCTCGAGCCCGGCGACGAGGCGTGGCTCGACGTCGCGCTCCCGGCGGGCGGGCGTTCCCTGTGGTTCGAGGGCGCCCAGGTGCGCGTCAGCGCCTTCGCGCGCGGCGAGCTGCTCGGCCGCGTCTGGCTCGACGACCCCGCCGCCCCGCGGTTCTCCGGGGGCCGGCCCACGCGGCTCTGGCTGCCCGCGGCCTGGAACGACGGCGGACTACGCTTGCTGGTGCGCGCGACCGCCGGGCCGGACCGGCCGCGGCTGACGCGCCTTCGCACCGTCTCCACCCGGGAGTGACCATGGCAGTCGAGAGGCGGACGTCGCGCGACATCCGCAGCGAGTCCCGGCTGGACGTGATGCACGCCCTGCTGTCGGCCGAGGAGGCCACCCGCAACGACCTGGCCCGGACGACCGGGCTCAGCCCGGCCACCGTGGCCACCGTCGTCGGCGACCTGCTGTCCGAGGGGATCGTCACCGAGTCCCGCCTCAGCGCCGGGCGGGTGGGCCGGCCCACCAGCAGCCTGCGCATCAACGCCGACCGCGGCCGGGTGGTCGGGGTCGACGTCGCGGAGACCTACGTCCGCGCGATCGTCTTCGACGCGGCGCTCGACGAGGTGGCGGCGGTCGAGACGCCCCGCGACGAGCACGAGAGCGCGCCGGAGTACGTCGTGGAGGGCATCGGCCGCACCTTCGAGGCCGCGCTCGAGAAGGCGGGGGTGGGCGTCGACGACGTGCTCGGCGTGGGGGTGGCGCTGCCCGGCATCGTGCAGCGCGCGTCGGGGGTGGCGGTCGTCGTGCCGCACTGGAGCTGGCACTCGGTGGAGCTCGACAGCCTGCGCGACCGCATCGGGGCCCCTCTCGTGCTCGACAACCCGCTCAAGGCCATCGCGACCGCGGAGCTGTGGTTCGGCACCGGCCGGGACGCCGGGTCGATGGTGACCGTGAACCTCGGCACCGGGGTGGGTGCCGGCATCGTCCTCGAGGGGCGGATCCTGCGCGGCGCGACCAACGCGGCCGGCGAGTGGGGACACTCGCTGCTCGCGGTCGACGGCCGCCGCTGCCGGTGCGGGCGGCGCGGCTGCGTGGAGGCCTACGTCGGCGCGCCCGGCATCCAGCAGACCCTCCGCGAGATCGCCCCCGAGCATCCGCTGTGCGGCCTGGACATGCAGCGGGACTTCATCCAGGCGCTCGCGTCGGCCGCCGCGGCGGACACCCCCGACCCGGCGGTGGAGGAGACGCTGGCGACGACCGCGCGCTACCTCGGGTCGGCGCTCGCCGACCTCGTGGCGGTCGTCAACCCGGAGCGGGTCACCCTCACCGGCTGGACGACGTGGGCCCTCGGCGACCGCCTGCTGCCGCTCACCCGCGCGCGGGTGGACGAGGAGGCCCCGGGGGAGTCCGCCGCCGGGCTGAGCCTGGAGATCTCGACGGTGCGGGGGAACTCCGTGGCCACGGGGGTCGCGATGATCGCGCTGGAGCGCTTCCTCGGCGACGTCGGCCTCGTGACGACGCGGGCCGCGATCGCGCTCTGACCTGCCGGCCGCGGGTCGGTACGGCTACCGCGGCGCCGGGCCCGTGCTCTCCCGCACGACCAGGCGCACGGGCACGGTCTCGTGGGTGCCGCTGAGGTCGACGTCGTCGTGCACCTGGCGCAGCAGCAGGTCGACGAGGCTGCTGCCGATGCGCGCGAAGTCCTGCTCCACGGTGGTCAGCGGCGGCCACAGGTGCTCGGCGAGGGTGATGCCGTCGAACCCGACGACCGACACGTCGTCCGGCACGCGGCGGCCGGCCTCGTGCAGGGCGTGCAGCACGCCGGCGGCGGTCTCGTCGTTGGCGCAGAAGACGGCGGTGACGTCGGGGTCGGCGGCGAGCTGCCGGCCGGCCGCGTAGCCGGTCTGCGCGGTCCAGTCGCCGTGCAGCGGCGGCGGCACGGGGCGGCCGGCCTCCTCGAGCGTGGCGCGCCAAGCGTCGATGCGGCTGCGGGCGGGGAGCGAGTCGTCGGGGCCGGCGACGTGGTGCACGGTGCGGTGCCCGAGGTCGAGCAGGTGCCGCACGGCCAGCCGGGTGCCCTCGGCCTGGTCGGCGCGCACGGCGGGGTGCGTCCCGACGAACCGGGAGTCGGAGACGACCACCGGGAGCTGGGCGGGCAGGGCGAGCGTGTCCGGGGTGGCGGACTCGGCGCGCACGATGACGAGCCCGTCGATGGCCTGGTGGGAGAGCCGGGCGACGGCGGCGGAGACGTCGTCGGGGGACGGGCTCTCGACGTCCACGATGGTGACCGTGTAGCCCTCGGCGCGCGCGGCCTCGACGACCGCCTCGACGGTGCGCGACTCGCCCGTGCGGGCCAGGCGGTGGGCGATGACGCCGATCGTGCGGAAGCTGCCGTACCGGAGCGCGCGCGCCGCGGTGTTGGGGGCGTACCCGAGCTCCGCCATGGCGGCGAGCACGCGCTCGCGGGTCGCGGGCTTGACGTTGTCGAGGCCCATGGAGACGCGGGAGACGGTCTGCGAGGAGACGCCGGCCAGCGCCGCGACCTCGGCCATCGACGGCGCCGTGCGGGGGCGTCGCTGCCCCCGGGCCTGCGCGCCGGGCGCGCCGTTCGTCCCCACCATCCCCGCCTCTCGTGCGATCTCGAGCCACTCCTCGGGCTCTGCCTGGCGCCGCGGGCTTGACATCCCCGGCGCCTCGCGACACTCTAATCCCGCCAAGATGTTTACGTAAACATTTGGCCCGTCCTCCTGGGAGTTGCTTCGTGACCGCAGACGCTCCGGCATCCTCGCCGCCCGCCCCGACCGCCGTGCCCGCGGTGCGCCGCAGTCGTCGGCGCTGGACGGGATGGATGTTCGTCGGCCCGTTCATGCTGGTGTTCGCGCTGGTCTTCCTGGCGCCGATCGTCTACTCGCTGTACCTGTCCGTGTTCCGCACGCAGATGGTGGGCGGCACCACGTTCGTCGGGTTCGACAACTACGCGCAGGCGCTGGGCGACCCGCAGTTCTGGGAGGGGCTGGGCCGCGTCAGCCTGTTCCTCGTGGTGCAGGTGCCGATCATGCTCGGCATCGCGCTGCTGGTGGCCCTCGCGATCGACAGCGGCCGCCTGTACGGCAAGAGCTTCTTCCGGATCTCGATCTTCATGCCGTACGCCGTGCCGGCCGTCGTCGCCGCCCTCATGTGGGGCTTCATGTACGGCACGCGCTTCGGCCTGGTGGGCAACATCAACGAGGCCCTCGGCGTGAGCCTGCCGAACCCCCTGTCGCCGGACCTCGTCCTGGCGTCGATCGGCAACATCGTCACCTGGGAGTTCGTCGGCTACAACATGCTGATCTTCTATTCCGCGCTGCGCGTGGTGCCCCACTCGCTGTACGAGGCGGCGGAGATCGACGGCGCCGGCCAGTGGCGCGTCATCAGCGCCATCAAGCTGCCCGCCATCCGCGGCGCGCTGGTCATCGCCACGATCTTCTCGATCATCGGCAGCTTCCAGCTCTTCAACGAGCCGAGCATCCTGCAGTCGCTCGCCCCGAACGCCATCACGACGTCGTACACGCCCAACCTGTACGCCTACTCGCTGTCGTTCTCCGGCCAGCAGTACAACTACTCCGCGACCGTGGCCATCATCATGGGCCTGATCACCATGGTGATCGCCTACGTGGTGCAGCTGCGCGGCATGCGCAAGGAGCCGTGACCCGTGTCGACGCTGACCGCCACCCCCGCCCGCCCCGCACCGCGGCTGCGCACCCGTCGCCACCACTCGGTGGCACGGCCCCGCCGCAGCCCGCTGCTCACGGTGCTCACCGCCCTCGTGCTCGTCTACTCGCTGGTGCCGCTCGCGTGGCTGCTCATCAACGCGACCAAGACGCAGGAGGACCTGTTCTCCTCGTTCGGGCTGTGGTTCGGCGGCTCGTTCTCCCTGTGGGACAACGTCGTCGCCACGCTCACCTACGACGACGGCGTCTTCGTGCGGTGGTTCGGCAACACCGTGCTGTACGTGGTCGTGGGCGCCGGCGGCGCGACGTTCCTCGCCATCCTCGGCGGCTACGCCCTCGCGAAGTTCGACTTCCCCGGCAAGCGCGGGGTGTTCGCGCTCGTCATCGGCGCGGTGGCCGTGCCGGGCACGGCGCTCGCCGTCCCGACGTTCCTCATGTTCAGCCAGCTGGGCCTGACGAACACGCCGTGGGCCGTGATCATCCCGTCGCTCATCTCGCCGTTCGGGCTCTACCTCATGTGGACGTTCGCGTCCGAGGCCGTCCCGGGCGAGCTGCTCGAGGCGGCCCGCATCGACGGCGCGGGGGAGTTCCGCACCTTCTTCCGGGTGAGCCTTCCGCTGCTCGCCCCGGGGATCGTCACGGTGCTGCTGTTCACGATGGTCGCCACCTGGAACAACTACTTCCTGCCGCTGATCATGCTGCGCGACTCGTCGTGGTACCCCCTGACGCTCGGCCTCAACGCCTGGAACGCGCAGGCCGCCACCGCCGGCGGCGAGGCGATCTTCAACCTCGTCATCACCGGCGCGCTGCTGACGATCCTGCCGCTCGTGGCCGCCTTCCTGCTGCTGCAGCGCTACTGGCAGTCCGGCCTCGCCGCCGGCTCCGTCAAGGAATGACCGCCGGGTCTCGACAGGCTCGGCCACCGGGTTTGGACAACGAAGTGAGGACCTCATGAACGCACGATCCCGCCATCTGGTGCGCGGCACCGCCCTCGCCGGCGTGCTCGCCCTCGGCCTGGCCGCCTGCGGCTCCGGCGACGACAGCGGCTCCGGCGGCGGCGACGCCGCGCCCGTCGACACCGCCGCCGTCCTCGACAAGGGCGGCGAGATCACCGTCTGGGCGTGGGAGCCCACCCTCGAGGACGTCGTCAAGGACTTCGAGGAGAAGTACCCGAACGTCACGGTGAACCTGGAGAACGTCGGCACGTCCAACGACCAGTACACGGCGCTGCAGAACGCGATCGCGGCCGGCGACGGCGTGCCCGACGTCGCGCAGATCGAGTACTTCGCGGTGCCGCAGTTCGCGATCTCGGAGGCGCTGACGAACCTCGGCCCGCTCGGCGCCGACGACCTGGACGGCACGTTCAGCACCGGCCCGTGGAGCTCGGTGCACAGCGGCGAGGGCGTCTACGGCCTGCCGATGGACTCCGGCCCCATGGCCCTCTTCTACAACGAGGAGGTCTTCGACAAGTACGGCGTCGACGTGCCGACCACGTGGGACGAGTACCTCGAGGCCGCGCGCACGATCCACAAGAAGGACCCGAAGGCGTACATCGCCAACGACATCGGCGACGCCGGCTTCACCACCAGCATGATCTGGCAGGCCGGCGGCCAGCCGTACCAGGTGGACGGCACCGACGTGGCGATCGACTTCGCCGGCGACGAGGGCACCCAGAAGTTCACCGAGGTGTGGCAGCAGCTGATCGACGAGGACCTGCTGGCCCCCGTCGGCTCGTGGAGCGACGAGTGGTACCAGGGCCTCGGCAACGGCACGATCGCGTCGCTGACCATCGGCGCGTGGATGCCCGCCAACCTCGAGTCCGGCGTCCCGCAGGGCAAGGGCAAGTGGCGCGTCGCCGAGATGCCGCAGTGGGAGGCCGGGCAGCACGCCACCTCCGAGAACGGCGGCTCCTCGCTGACCGTCCCCGCGGCGAGCACGAACGCCGAGCTCGCCTACGCGTTCGTCGACTACGCCACGCACGGCGAGGGCGTCCAGGCCCGGATCGACGGCGGCGCGTTCCCCGCCACGACGGCCGACCTCGAGTCCGAGGAGTTCCGCGGCACCGAGTCCGAGTACTTCGGCGGCCAGAAGATCAACGAGGTGCTCGCCGACTCCGCGGCGAACGTCGTCGAGGGCTGGCAGTACCTGCCGTTCCAGGTCTACGCGAACTCCATCTTCAACGACACGGTGGGCCAGGCGTACGTCTCCGGCACCACGCTGAACGACGGCCTCGCGAAGTGGCAGGAGCAGTCCGCCACGTACGGCAACGGCCAGGGCTTCACCGTCAAGTGACCGACCGAGAGGCGCACCACCCCATGCCGACGTTCGAGATCGGCGAGCGGGACTTCCTGCTCGACGGCCGCCCCTTCCAGGTGATCAGCGGGGCGCTGCACTACTTCCGCGTGCACCCCGACCAGTGGGCGGACCGGATCCGCAAGGCCCGGCTCATGGGGCTGAACACGATCGAGACGTACGTGGCGTGGAACTTCCACGCCCCGCAGCCCGACGAGTTCGACCTCACCGGCCGCCGCGACCTGGGCCGCTTCCTGGACCTGGTCGCGGCGGAGGGGCTGCACGCGATCGTGCGGCCCGGCCCGTACATCTGCGCGGAGTGGGACGGCGGCGGGCTGCCGGCGTGGCTGTTCTCGTCGACGGGCACGGTTTCGACAGGCTCAACCAGCGTCAGGCGGCACGACCCGGCGTTCCTGGAGGCCATCGGCAGCTACTACGCGCACCTGCTGCCGGTCGTGGCCGAGCGCCAGGTGACGCGCGGCGGCCCGGTGCTCATGGTGCAGGTGGAGAACGAGTACGGCGCCTACCCGGGCGTGCCGGCGGACGAGCGGGCCCGCTACCTGCGGGCGCTCGTCGAGATGACACGTGTACACGGGATCGACGTGCCGTTGTACACGTGCGACCAGGCCGACGACGAGCACCTGTCCCTCGGCGGCCTGCCCGAGCTGCACAAGACGGCGAACTTCGGCTCGCGGTCCCTGGAGCGGCTCGCCGTGCTGCGCCGCCACCAGCCCACCGGGCCGCTGATGTGCTCGGAGTTCTGGGACGGCTGGTTCGACTCCTGGGGGCTCGAGCACCACGTCACCGCGCCGGAGACCACGGCCGCCGACCTGGACGACCTGCTCGGAGTGGGCGCGTCGGTCAACCTGTACATGTTCCACGGCGGCACCAACCTGGGGCTGACGAACGGGGCCAACGACAAGGGCACCTACCTGCCCATCACCACGTCGTACGACTACGACGCCCCGCTGTCCGAGCACGGCGCCCCGACGGCGAAGTTCCACGCCCTGCGCGCGGTCATCGCCAAGCACGCGCCCGTGCCCGACGAGGTGCCCGTCGAGCCGGCCCCGGCGCCGGAGCTCGACGTCGTCCTGGACCGGAGCGTGCCGCTCGACGGCGTCCTGGACCTGGTGTCCGGCCGGCGGTCGCGGACGTCGTCCGCGGTGCCCCCGACGATGGACGACCTGCGCCAGTGGTCCGGGTTCGCGCTGTACGGCACGCGGGTCGAGGCCGACGACGCCGTCCTCGTGGCCGACGAGGTGCGCGACCGCGCCCTCGTGGCGCTCGACGGCGACCCGGTGGGCGTGCTCGACCGCGCCACCCACGCCCGGTCGGTGCCCCTGCCGCGCCGGGCGGGCACCCTGACGCTGCTCGTGGAGGACCGGGGCCGCGTGAACTACGGCGCCCGGATCGGCGAGCCCAAGGGCGTCGTCGGGCCGGTGCGCACCGCCACCCGCCGGCTCACGGACTGGGAGGCCGTGCCCCTGCGGCTCGACGACGCCCCCGCGCTGCTGGGCGACGACGTGTGGACGGCCGCGGACGACGACGCCTCGCCGGTCGGGGGGCCGTCGTTCCACCGCGGCACGTTCGACTCCGTGGCGGGCGCGGACCACTTCCTGCGGCTGGACGGCTGGTCGCGCGGCCTCGTCTGGGTCAACGGCGAGCTGCTCGGTCGCTACTCGAGCCAGGGGCCGACCGGCACGTACTTCGTGCCCGGCCCGCTGGTCCGGGCGGAGGGCAACGAGCTGGTGCTGCTCGAGCTGCACGGCGCGGCCGCGGCCCGCGCCCGGTTCGTCGCGGCGCCGGACCTCGGCCCGACGGAGGCCTGACGATGCCGACCGCCGCCGCGTGGCACGACGCCTGGTCGCCTGCCGACGGCGGCCGCCGGGCCCGGGAGCTCTTCGCCCGGGCGTTCGGCGACGAGGCCGGCCCGGCGGGGGTCTGGTCCGCGCCGGGGCGCGTGAACCTCATCGGCGAGCACACCGACTACAACGCCGGGCTGTGCCTGCCGACCGCGCTGCCGCACCGCACGTACGTCGCGCTGCGGCCGCGGCCGGACGACGTCGTGCGGCTCGCGTCGGCGCAGGCCGACGGGCTGTGGGAGGCCGACCTCGCCGACGTCGGTCCCACGGCCGCCGGCGTGACGGGCTGGGGCGCGTACCTCGCCGGCGTCGCGTGGGCGCTGCGGGAGGCGGGCCACGCCGTCGGCGGCTTCGACGCCGCGGTCGACTCGTGCGTGCCGTTCGGCGCCTCGCTGTCGAGCTCCGCGGCGCTCGAGAGCGCGGTCGCCGTGGCGCTCGACGACGTGCACGGGCTCGGGCTGGGCGGCACGGTCGCGGGCCGGTCCCGGCTGGTCGAGGCGTGCGTGCGCGCCGAGAACGACGTGGCCGGCGCGGCGACGGGCGGGCTCGACCAGTCCGCGTCCCTGCTGTGCCGCGCCGGCGAGGCGCTGCTGCTCGACTTCCGCCCGGGGCTGCCGCCCGAGGAGCACGCCGTCCCGCTGCCGTGGGACCTGGCGTCGGCCGGGCTCGTGCTGCTCGCCGTCGACACGCGGGCGCCGCACCGGCTCGTGGACGGGCAGTACGCCGCCCGGCGCGCGTCGTGCGAGCGCGCCGCCGCGCTGCTGGGCCTCGGCAGCCTGCGCGAGCTCGGCCCCGGGTCCCTGGAGGACGCGCTCGACGCGCTGACCCCGCACGACCCGGACGACGTGCTGCGCCGCCGCGTGCGGCACGTCGTCACCGAGACGGCGCGCACCGCCGACGTCGTCGACCTCGTGCGCGCCGGCGCGTACGCGCAGGTGGGGCCGCTCATGACCGGATCGCACGTCTCCCTGCGCGACGACTTCGAGGTCACCGTGCCCGAGCTCGACCTGGCGGTGGTCGCGAGCCTCGCCGCCGGGGCGCTCGGCGCCCGCATGACGGGCGGCGGCTTCGGCGGCTCCACCCTCGCGCTGGTGCGCGCCGGCGACGTCGACGCCGTCGTCGCCGAGGTCCGGGGCGCGTTCGCCGACGCCGGCCTGGCCGCGCCCGCCTTCCTGCTCGCCCCGCCGTCGGCCCCGGCCGGCCGCACCGACTGACCGCACCGACTGACCGCACGACCCGTCGCACGACCCCACCCATCGCACCGACGCGAGAGAGAGGTTCACCGATGAGCCCGACGAGAAGGAACGCCCGACGACGGCTCGCCGTCGTCACCGGGGCGGCGGGCGCGCTGCTGGCCGCCGGCCTCGTCCCGGCGTCCGCGCAGCCCGCCGCGACCGCGGTGTCCGCCGCGCCCACCTCGGCGGCCGACGCCGGCGTGACCGTCCGCCCCGACCCGTCGTACGCGGGGGAGCCGTTCGAGGGCTGGGGCACCAGCCTCGTGTGGTTCGCGAACGCCACCGGCGGCTACCCCGACGAGATCCGCGACCGCCTGGCCGACATGGTGTTCGGCGACGAGGGCCTGAACCTCAACATCGCCCGCTACAACGTGGGCGGCGGGAACGCCCCCGACGTGCCGGACTACCTGCGCGCGGGGGGCGCCGTCGACGGCTGGTGGAAGGCGCCCGAGGGCACCACCCGCGAGGACGTGGACTGGTGGGACCCGGCCGACCCCGACCACTGGGACGCGGACGCCGACGCCACGCAGCGGTGGTGGGTGGACCGCATCAAGGACGACGTCACGCACTGGGAGGCGTTCAGCAACTCCCCGCCGTGGTTCATGACCGAGTCCGGCTACGTGTCGGGGAACTTCGACGCCGGCACCGACCAGCTCAAGCCGGAGAGCGTCGACGACTTCGCGCAGTACCTGGTGGGCGCCGTCGAGCGGCTCGAGGACGCGCACGGCATCGACGTCGACACCGTCGACCCGTTCAACGAGCCGAACACCGACTACTGGGGCACCCAGCTCGGCGCGGACGGCAACCCGACCGGGGGCCGGCAGGAGGGCGCGCACGTCGGCCCGGAGCGGCAGCAGCAGGTGATCCCGGCGCTGGCGGAGGCGCTCGACGGCGCGTCGACGGACGCGGTGATCTCGGCGATGGACGAGACGAACCCGGGCCGGTTCGCGACCAACTGGAACTCCTACCCGGACGCCGTGCGCGACCAGGTGTCGCAGCTCAACGTGCACACCTACGGCACGGGCCAGCGCACCACGGTGCGCGACATCGCCAAGGGCGAGGACAAGCCGCTGTGGATGAGCGAGGTGGGCGGCTCCTGGTCGAGCACGGGCCAGGACTTCGAGTCCATGGAGTCCGGGCTGGGCAGCGCGCACCAGATCGTGGACGACCTGCGCGAGCTGGAGCCGTCGGCGTGGGTGTTCTGGCAGCCCGTCGAGGACTACGACAACATGGCGCCCGGCGGCGAGAGCCCCGAGGGCGGCAACTGGGGCGAGATCCAGCTGTCGTTCTCGTGCACCGCGGACGACACGCTCGAGACCTGCCCGATCTACACCAACACCAAGTACTGGGTCACCCAGAACTTCACGCACTACATCGCGCCGGGGGACCGGCTGGTCGGGGTCGACGACGCCGACAGCACCGCCGCGGTCTCGGCCGCGGGCGACGCCGCGACCGTCGTGCACGTCAACGACACGGCGGCGGCGCGCGAGGTCACGCTCGACCTGTCGGGCTTCGCCGACACCGCGGGCGCGACGGTCACGCCGGTGACCACCAGCACCGACGGCTACCTCGTCGAGGGCGACCCGGTGGCGGTCGAGGACGCGGCGGCCACGCTCACCGTGCCGGCGGAGTCGGTGACGACGTTCGTCGTCGCCGGCGTCTCCGGCGTCGCGGACGACGCCCCGCTGGCGCAGGACGGTCACGTCGTCCGGCTCGACGGCGCGCAGTCCGGGCTGTCCCTGGCGCCCGCGGGCGACGGCCTGCAGATCGCGACCGACGACCCCGCCGCGGCCGAGCAGCTGTGGACGCTCGACGACCTCGGCGCCCCCGAGGGCTCCGGCTCGCACCGCACCCGGTACGCCGTGACCAACGTGGCCACCGGGCAGCAGCTCGCCGTGGGCGAGGACACCTCGGCGGTGCTCGCGGACGCCCCCGCGGACCCCGCCAACACGCCCGCCGCCGCGCGGTGGATCCTCTCGACGACCGGCGACGGCACGTTCACGCTGGTCAACGCGTCGTCGCGCACCCTGCTGGAGGTGGGCGGCGAGGCCACGGCCGACGGCTCGCCCGTCGGGACCTACCGCGCCACCTCCGGCGCGAACCAGCGCTGGGCCGTGGTCGACGAGACGGTGCTGGGCACCGAGCCCGTGGACGTGTTCACCACGCCGGGCGTCGCGCCCGAGCTGCCGGACGTCGTCACGCCGGTCTACCCGGGCGGCGCGCGCGGCGAGCTGCCCGTGGCGTGGGACGCGCCCGGCGAGGACGCCTGGGCGCAGGCCGGCACGGTGGAGGTCGCCGGCACGGTGCGGGCGCCGGGCGGCGGCACCGTCGAGGCGAGGGCCACGGTGCTGGTCGACACGCTCGAGCGGACCACCACGGCCCGTGCCGAGGCCTATGTCGGGGAGGCCGCCGCCGAGGTCGAGCTGCCCGCCACGGTGACCGCCGTCGCCGCCGGGGGCGGCGAGGTGCGGCGCCCGGCGACCTGGGCCGACGTCCCCGCCGGGGCGTTCGACGAGGTGGGCGTGGTCGAGCTGACCGGCGCCGCCGACGACGGCGCGGGCGGCACGCTGCCCGCCACGGTGCGGGTGCTGGTCACCGAGCCCGGCGAGGCGAACGCCGCGCTCGCCGAGGGCACCACGGCGTCGGCCACGTACACGGAGCCCGACTACCCGGCGTCGCGCGTGATCGACGGCGACACGGGGGACAAGGGCTGGTCCAACTGGCGCTCCGACGCGAAGAACGCCGAGGACACGCTCACCGTGACGCTGCCGTCCGCCCGCGACGTGACCGGCGTCGTGACCCGGTTCTTCCGGGACGGCTCCCACCGCAGCTGGGCGACCGGCGTCGCCGTCGAGGCGCGGGTCGACGGCGCGTGGCAGGCCGTCGGCGAGGCGACGACCGACGACGGGACGCTCGTGGCCGACGTCCCCGCGGACGTGCGCGCGGACGCGGTGCGCGTGGTGATGACGGCGCACGAGGACACGCACCTGGTCGTCAGCGAGGTCGAGGTGCTGGCGAAGGTGCCCGGCGACGCCGAGCCGGCGTGGGACGCGAAGGCGACCTACGACGAGGTCGACGTCGTCTTCCACGACGGCGGGCAGTTCCTCGCCGGCTGGTGGGCCCGGGGCCAGGAGCCGGGCGCCTCCGCGACCGGGCCGTGGCAGGAGCTCGTCCGCGCCGGCGACGGCACGGCCGTGTGGACCGCGACGCGCGTCTTCGACACCGGCGACGTCGTCGTGCACGACGGCGCGCGGTACGAGGCGGCATGGTGGACCCGCAACCAGGAGCCGGGCGCCGGCAAGCACGGCCCGTGGAAGGTGCTCTGAGCCGGGTCGGCGATCCGGCTCAGCCGAGCCAGTCCTCGACCTCCAGGCCCGGCACTCGGGAGAACTCGCGCACGTTGTTCGTGACGACGACCATCCCGAGTGACCGGGCCTGCCCGGCGATGAGCGCGTCGTACGGGCCGATGGGCGTCCCACGTCCGGCGAGGACGGCGCGGATCCGCCCGGCGTGCATCGCCGCCGTCGTCTCGAACGGGACGATCTCGACGAGCGACAGCAGCTCGTCGACGGCCTGGCGGTTGCGGACGGGGTCGCGGGACCGCTCGATCCCGAACTCGAGCTCCATCTCGCTGATCGTGGACACGGCGATGCGCCCCTCGGCCGCCCGGAGCCTGGGCCGTGCCGCGTCCCCCTCGTCGCGCAGCAGCGCGATCAGGATGTTCGTGTCGAGCAGGTAGAGGCTGCTCACAGGGCGTCGCGTTCCTGGTCGGTGCCCTGGTCGCGTTCGGCCAGGAAGCCGGTCTCGGCGCGCAGCCCGTGCTCGAACCACGTGTCCCAGCCGGACCCGACCGGCTCGATGACCCGTGCGCGGCCGAGGACGCGGATGGTGACCTCCCGGACGTCGTCCGGGAGCGCGACCGCCTTCGGGAGCCGGACGGCCTGCGTGCGGTTGTTGCGGAAGACGGTCGTGCGCATGGTGACCTCCTGGGATATACCCCGAGGATATCCCTCGGCAGGCCGCCACGCGATAGGTTCGCCCGATGCGCCGTCCTGCTCCTCAGCCCTCGTCGTCCGTCGCCCGCGTGCCGGGGTTCCGGCCGTTGCTGGCGATGTCGGCGCTGGGGTTCTCGGGGTACGCGCTGCTGCTGCCGGCGGCGCCGCTGTGGGCGGTGCACGGGGGCGCGAGCGAGGGCGGCGCCGGCCTGGTCAACGCGGTGCTCATGCTCGCGACGGTGCTGACGCAGACCATGGTGCCGGGGCTGCTGCGCCGGGTGGGGTGGCGCCTGACGATGACGGTGGGCGTGGTGCTGCTCGGTGCGCCGTCGCTGCTGTTCATGGCGACCGACCAGCTCGGCTGGCTGCTCGCGCTGTCCGCGGTGCGGGGGATGGGCTTCGCCGTGCTGACTGTGTGCGGGTCGAGCGCCGTCGCCGCCCTCGTCGACGGGCCGCGGCACGGCCGCGCGATCGGCCTGTACGGGCTGTCGATCGCGTTCCCGCAGCTCGTGCTGGTGCCCAGCGCGGCGTGGATCGCCGAGACGCTCGACTTCCGCGTCGTCTTCGCGCTCGGCGCCCTGCCGGTGCTCGCGGCGCCGTTCGCGGTGCTGCTGGGCCGGTGCCTCGACGCCCTCGATGCCGAGGCCGCCGCGGCCGACGCGGACGCCGCGCACGCGGGGCAGGTCGGCGACGGCGGGCCGGGGCGCGGTCGCGTCCTGCTCGCGCTCGTCATGCCGTCGCTGGTGCTGCTGGCCGTGACGACGCCGGGCGGCGCGCTGCTGACGTTCGCGCCGCAGTTCGCCGGCGGGGCGGGCGCGGCGGTGGCGGGGCTGCTCGGCTTCACGGCGGCGACCGCGCTGTCCCGCTGGGGGGTGGGCGGGTTCGCCGACCGGTTCGGCCCGCGCGTCTTCCTCGCGCCGCTGCTCGCCGTCTGCGCGGCCGGGCTGGCGGTGTGCGCGTGGGCGATCGCCGCCGGCGGCCCCCGGCCGGCGCTGCTCGTGCTGGGGATGACGGTGGTCGGCGTCTCCTACGGCAGCCTGCAGAACCTCACGCTCGTCGCCGCCTTCGCCGCCGTGCCCGCGCGGCAGCACAGCACCGCCAGCGCCGTCTGGAACATCGGGTTCGACGCCGGGACGGGGCTGGGGTCGCTCGTGGTCGGGTTCATCGCCGCGGGCACGTCCTTCTCCGTGGGGCTGCTCACGACCGCAGTCGTGTGCGTCGTCGCGGCCGTCGCCGTCCTTCTCACCCGACCCCGGCGCTGAACCGTCGCGCGCGACGGTGCACGATGGGTGGTGACGACCCGGCGGGAACGACGAGCGGAGGCCGAGATGGGCAAGAAGCAGGAGATCCAGCACGGCAAGCAGCACGGCAAGCAGCACGGCAAGCAGCACCTCAAGGAGCACGGCAGGCAGCACGGCCGGAAGCGGGGCGGGCCGGGCCTGTTCCAGCTCGTGATGGTGGGGCTGGTGGTCGCGGCCGTGACCAAGGAGTTGCAGAAGGACAAGGAGGACCGCACCTGGCACGGCACCGTCGCCGGGTTCGTCCCCTACGAGTTCCGCGTGCCCACCGTGGAGCGCATCCGCGAGCGTGTCTGGGACCCGGAGGGCCAGCACCTGCTGAGCCCGCACGTCTTCGGCGTCGGCTGGACGCTCAACCTCGGACGCATCGTGGAGCTCGTGCGGCGCAAGGTCGACGACGCTCGCGAGGACTCCCCGGCCTGACAGCGGCGTGTCGCCCGACGACACGCCGCACGACACGCGGCCGCGATGCCCCGGGTCGTCAGGGCGTCGCGTCCAGCCAGGAGCGCCCGACGAGGGCCGTGCACGACCTCGGGAGGCGCGGGTCGCCGCCGTCCGCGAGCACCCGGCAGGCCCGCATCGCGGCCTCGAAGCTCCAGGGCTGCCTCGCGCCGCCCTCCATGCTGCCGCCGTCCGGGTGCCAGGCCGCCGTCCAGTCCGTGCCCTCGAGCAGGACGAACGGCCCGGCCACGACGTGGAGGATGTCGTCGTCGATCTCGTCGAGCAGGCCGGCCGAGCCCCAGTCGCAGGCGTCGCAGCCGCAGTCGGGGACGCCGTAGCCGATCCGGTGGTCGGGGGACCGGACCGCGATCTGCAGGGCGTCGGTCGTCTCGCCGTGCTCCGTGTGGCCGGCGTCCTGCTCCAGCAGCACGAGCGGCAGGGTGCCCGGCACGGGGGAGACGATCCGCACCCCGCGGGCGTACCGGCGCCGCTCGGACGTGGTGGGCCCGAGGTCCTCGACGACGACGCCGGGCAGCACGCCGAGCACCGCCGTCCACGCGCGGGCGCGGCCGTGCACCACCCGGTACTTGTGCAGGTCGGAGACCCGCGAGTACTCCTCGTCGCGCGGCTCGTCGCCCTCGGCCCGGGGCGGCGGCCAGGAGGGCAGGCCGAGACGGTCGTAGGCGTCCGCGACCCGGGCGCGCAGGCCCTCGGGGGTCACGGCGTGTCGAAGGCGCGGACCACGAGCCCCTGCGCGAGGGCGCCGAAGGCGCCGTGCTCGTCGTGCAGCACGCTGGAGGTGAGGCCGGCGCCGGTCGCACCGAAGACGACGGTCGTGTCGAGGCCCAGCCATTCGCCCTCGGGCGCGCGGTGCAGGTGCGCCGACAGGTCGACGTTGGGGAAGGCGACGCGGCGCGGGTCGGCGCGCACCGTCATCCCGTTCGCGAGGTCGAACAGCCCGACGGTGCGGGCGAGGCCGCTCACGTCCTCGTCCTCGACGAGCGCGTGCCCCGTGCGGACCCAGACGTGGCCGCGCCCCGGCTCGGCCAGGGTGCGTCGGACGTCGATCGACTCGACGAACCCGCCCGGCCAGTCCGCCGCCGGGTCCCACGCCGGCGTCGTGTCCGGTCCGGGCAGGGGCGCGGGTGCGCCCCCGGCGAGTGACGTCGTGCCGCCGACGGTGGTGAGCCAGGCGCGCAGCGTCACGACCGTACGGCCGGCGCACGCCACCGACGCCTCGACCAGCTCGACGCCGCGCCCCGGCCGCAGCACGCGCACGTCGGTGGTCATCTCCTCGAGGCGGTAGGGGCCCCAGATGTCGAACGTCAGCCGCGTGGCGGCCAGGTCGTCGCGGCCCCGCTTCTCCCGGTCCGCCTCCACGAGATGGGCGAGCAGCCCGAGCGTGGGCGCCACGTGCTGCTCGTCGGTCCTCCAGGCGCCGCCCACGTGCTCGGTGGGCTGGAACGTCGTCGCGCCGGTGCGGCGGAAGTAGGCCATGGATCGTCATCCTGCCAGGGCGCCGGTCAGGGTGTGGCGACCTCGGCGCCCCACGACGCCAGCAGCCGCAGCCGCTCGGCGGACGGCGAGCCGGGCTCCGCGGTGTAGACGAGCAGCACCTGACCGGGCTCGGCGGTGATGGCGAGCTCCTCGAACGCGAGGGTGAGCTCCCCGACCACGGGGTGGTGGAAGAGCTTGGTGCCCGTGCCGTGGATGCGGACGTCGTGCGCGGCCCAGAGCGCCCGGAACGTCTCGCTGCGGGTGGACAGCTCACCCACCAGGTCCTGGAAGGCCTTGTCGTGCGGGTTGCGGCCGGCCTCCGCACGCATCACGGCCACGCACATCTCGGCCATGACGTCCCAGTCGGGGTAGAAGTCGCGCGCCGCGGGGTCGAGGAACTGGAACCGGGCCAGGTTGGGCGTGCGCCCGCCGTCGCCGATGACCGGGGCGTAGAACGCGCGGCCCAGCGCGTTGGTCGCGAGCAGGTTCTGCCGCGGGTCGCGGACGAACGCGACGGCGTCGCTGATCGCCTCCAGCGCCCACTGCAGGCTCGGGCGGGGCACGGCGGGCTTGGTCGACCGGCCCCGCGGCCGCCCCGAGGTCGGGATGCCGTCGGCGGCCCGGGCGAGGTCGAGCAGGTGCGCCCGCTCGGCGTCGTCGAGGTTCAGGGCGCGCGACACGGCGTCGAGCACCGACGCGCTCGCGCCGGCGATCGCGCCCCGCTCGAGCTTCGCGTAGTACTCGACGCTCACCCCCGCCAGCAGGGCGACCTCGCTGCGCCGCAGGCCGGGCACCCGGCGGTTCGAGCCCCCGATCAGGCCCACCTCGTCGGGGGTGACCTTGGCGCGGCGCGACATGAGGAACTCGCGCACCTCGGCTCGGTTGTCCATGCCGTCCAGGCTAGGCACGGTCGGGCCGTCGCGGGGGGTCGCAGGGGTGCACTGTCGGTACACCCCTCGACAGTGACTCCCGCGCCGCCGGCGGGCGCCGGATGCTGGACGCATGCCCGCCGTCACCCCTGTCGCCCAGCACCGGTTCGCCCGGGTGCTGCCCGCGCTGCTGCTCCTGCTGACCGTCTTCGGGCCGATCTCCATGGACCTGTACCTGCCGGCGCTGCCCGCGCTGACGGCGGACCTCGGGGCGGCGACGTCGGTCGCGCAGCTCACCGTGACCGCCTGCCTCGTGGGGCTCGCCGTCGGGCAGCTCGTGGCGGGCCCGCTGTCCGACCGGTTCGGGCGTCGCGGCGTCCTGCTGGTCGGCGTCGTCGCGTACGTCGCGACGTCGGCGCTGTGCGCCCTCAGCCCGTCCGTGGAGCTGCTGATCGGCGCGCGCTTCGTGCAGGGCCTGGCCGGCGGCGTCGGCATCGTCATCGCGCAGGCCGCGGGCCGCGACGTCTACGACGGCGGTGCCCTGATCCGGTTCTACGGCCGCCTCACGGTGGTCGGCGGGCTCGCGGCGATCGTCGGGCCGCTGCTGGGCGGCCAGCTCAACACGGTGACCGACTGGCGCGGCCTGTTCGTCTTCCTCGCGGCCGCGGGCGCCGCCATCCTCGTCGCCGCGCTCGTCGCGTTCCCCGAGACGCTGCCCGCGGACCGGCGCACCGCCGGGGGCTTCGCCCAGACCGCGCGCGACTTCCGCGTGCTGCTGACGGACCGCGTGTACCTGGGCGCCGTGCTCCACCAGGGGTTCATGTACGCGGCGCTGTTCGCCTACCTGTCCGGCGCGACCTTCGTGCTGCAGGGCATCTACGGCCTGTCGCCGCAGGGGTACGCGCTCGCCTTCGGCCTGAACTCCGCCGGCTTCATGCTGTGCGGCTTCCTCGCGGGCCGTGCGGCGGAGCGCTGGAGCCAGTCCGGCACGCTGGCGGTCGGCACCGGGCTCGCGGGCCTCGGCGCCGTCGGCCTGCTGGTGTCCGGGCTGACGACGACGCCGCTGTGGGTCGTCGTCGTGTCCCTGCTGGCGCTCGCGAGCGGCGTGGCCACGACCTCCCCGCCCGCGACGACGCTCGCCCTCGTCGGCTACCCGCGGCTCGCCGGCACGGCGTCGTCCCTGCTCGGCATGGTCCGCTTCGGCTTCGGCGGCGTGGCCGCCCCGCTGGTCGGCCTCGCCGGCGCGGCGACGATCCTGCCCCTGGGCCTCGTCACCGTCGTCGCCGTCGCGCTCGCCGCCGTCGCCTTCCTCGCGCTGGCCGCACGCGCCCGCGCGGCCGCGCCCACCGTCCTCCGTGTCGACCTCGACGCGGACCCCGTCCACTCCTGAGCCACCCCATCCCAGAGCAAGCAACGAACGGAGCACCATCGTGCGTGGAGTAGTCCTGGAAGCCGCCGGCACCGTCACGGTCGCCGAGCGGGAGAACCCGACCATCGTCGAGCCGACGGACGCGATCGTCCGGCTCGCCGCGACCTGCATCTGCGGGTCCGACCTGTGGCCGTACCGCGGCCTCGAGCCCGCGGACCACCTGCCCATGGGCCACGAGTACGTCGGCGTCGTCGAGGAGGTCGGCGACGCGGTGCGGAACGTCAAGGTCGGCGACTTCGTCGTCGGGTCCTTCGTCATCTCCGACAACACCTGCGAGATCTGCCGGGCGGGCTACCAGTCCAAGTGCGTCCACGCCCAGTTCGTGCACGGCACCATCGGCACCCAGGCGGAGCTCGCGCGCATCCCGCTGGCCGACGGCACCCTCGTCGCGACGCCCGGCACCCCCGACCCCGACCTGATCCCGTCGCTCCTCGCCGTCTCCGACGTGCTCGGCACCGGCTGGTTCGCCGCCGTCGCCGCCGAGGTGGGCCCGGGCAAGACCGTCGCCGTGGTGGGTGACGGCGCCGTCGGCCTCATGGGCGTGCTCGCCGCCAAGCAGCTCGGCGCGGAGCGCATCATCGCGATGTCGCGCCACGCCGACCGGCAGGCCCTCGCCCGGCAGTTCGGCGCCACCGACGTCGTCGAAGAGCGCGGCGACGAGGGCGTGGCTCGCATCAAGGAGCTGACGGGCGGCCTCGGCGCGCACTCGGTGATCGAGGCGGTCGGCACCCAGGAGGCGATGACGCAGGCCATGCGCGCCACGCGCCCCGGGGGCCACGTCGGGTTCGTCGGCGTCTCCCACGACGTCACCATCCCGGGCGAGGAGCTGTTCTTCTCCGAGATCCACCTGCACGGCGGCCCCGCCCCCGTGCGCCGATTCCTGCCCGAGCTGATCCAGCTCGTCTGGGACCGGAAGATCGACCCGGGCAAGGTCTTCGACCTCACCCTGCCCCTGGAGCAGGCGGCCGAGGGCTACGCGGCGATGGACGAGCGGCGTGCCACCAAGGTGCTGCTGACCGTCTGAGGCGGCCCGGGCGGGGGGAAGCGCGGGCTTGACCCTGACGTGCGGGTCAGCTCCTAGCCTGCCCGCATGACTGATACTCGCGAGGTCCGGCTGCGGTCCGTCCCCCAGGGCCTGCCCGGGCCCGAGCACTTCGAGGTCGTCCGGGTCCCCGTGCCGGAGCCCGGCCCGGGCGAGGTCCTGGTGCGCAACCGCGCCTTCCACGTCTTCGCCGGGCTGCGCACCCTGCTCGCGGGGGACGTCCCGGACACCCCGCTGCCGCCGATCCGGCCCGGCGACACGCTGAGCGGATCGGCGGTCGGCGAGGTGCTGGCGCCGCCGCCGGGCTCCGGCCTGGCGCGCGGCGCCCTGGTCACGCACTGGCTCGGCTGGCGCGAGCACGCCGTCGTCCCGGTCGACCAGGTAGCGCCGCTCGACGACGTCCTGCCCCCGGTCGCGCACCTCACCCAGGCGCGGACGGCGTACGAGGCGCTCCGGCAGGGCCGGGTCGCCCCGGGCGAGACGGTCTTCGTGTCGGGCGGGGCGGGGTCGGTGGGCTCGATGGCGGGCCAGATGGCGCGCCTGCTGGGCGCCGGGCGGGTGATCGGCAGCACGTCGTCCGCCGAGAAGGCGGCGCGGATGGTGGCGGAGCTCGGCTATGACGACGTCGTCCTGCGCGACGGGACCCCGCCGGCCGCCCAGCTCGAGCAGGTCGCGCCGGACGGCATCGACGTCATGGTCGACAACGTCGGGGGCGAGCAGCTCGCCGCCGGTCTGGCGGCGGCACGCACCGGCGCCCGCATCGTGCTGGTCGGCGCGCTCTCCGGCCAGCTGGACCCCGACGCGCTGCGGAACCCCACCGTCGCCCTCGACAGCTTCCGGCTGGTCCTGCGCCAGATCACGGTGCAGGGTCTCAGCCACGCGCAGCCCTCGGACTGGGCCGCCCGGGTCGGTGAGTGGGCCGCGCGGGGGCAGCTCGCCTTCCCCCACGTGCGCATCCCGGGAATAGACCGGGCGCCGGCAGCGCTCGCCGACACGATGGCAGGGCGGTACGCCGGAACGGTGGTCGTGGAGGTCTGAATGCGCATCGGCGAGGCAGCAGCGGCGGCCGGGGCGACGCCTCGCGCGCTCCGGTTCTACGAGCAGCAGGGCCTCCTGGACCCGCCGCCGCGGACCGCGGCCGGGCAGCGCGAGTACACCGTGGCGCACGTCGACCGCGTTCGCGTCGTCCGTCAGCTGCTCGAGCTGGGCCTCACGGTCGCGGACGTCCGCGCCTGCGTCGGCCGGCTGCACCTCCTGGACGGCGACCGGCTGCCCGAGGAGGTCTCGGACGGCGCGTGCCGGCAGGGCAGCGCCGTCGTGCTGCGCCGTCTCGCCGCCCTCGACGCCGAGATCGCCCGCCTGACCGCGACCCGCGACCGGCTGGCGGCCCGCGTCAGGCCGCCGGCGACGTCGCCCGCCTGACCGGCGCGGCGCCGCGAGCAGGCTCCGGGTCGGGGAACGACCCGTGCCCGAACAGGATGCGCCGGGCGGCGGCGCGCCCGGGCGGCGTGCGCAGCGCGGCGACCCCGACGGCGGCCACGGCGGGCGCGCGCACCAGCGACAGACCGCGGCGCATGGCGAGCCGGCCGCGGAACCCGGTGCGCAGCGCGGCGCCGTCGTACCGCGCGAGCTCGCGCCGGTCGCCGGTGCGCAGGGCGAGGTCCAGGACGTCGGCCGCGTGCGCGGACAGCCGCAGGCACGGGTCCAGCCCGCCGGCGGTGAGGGGCGAGACCGCGCCCGCGGCGTCTCCCACGAGCAGCCCGTGCGGCCCGGCGATGCGGCGCAGCAGCCCGCCCACGGGGATCGGCCCGGCGCGCCGCTCGACCGTCTCCGGTCGGGTGACGCCGTCGAGACCCGGCGCGCTCGCGGCGAAGCGCCGCAGCGCGGCCCGCAGGCCGTCCGGGTAGCGGTCGGCGTACCCCGCGACCCCCACGTGCGCGTGCTGCCCGTCGTCGAGCACCCAAGCGAGGTAGCCGGGCGCGAGCCGCGGGTCGAGCACGCAGTGGAACGCCGGCACCGCGTCGGCGCGGTGCGGGACGGCGAAGACCTCCTCGGCACCGACCAGCAGCTCGCGGTTGCGGTCGAGCCCCAGCTCGCGCGCGACGGCGGACCGGGCGCCGTCGGCCCCGACGACGAACGTCGCGTGCACCTCGGCCGGGCCGTCTGGCCCGCGGAGGGCGTGCACGCCGCCGCGGGAGCCGAGGTAGCGCGTGCCGAGCTCGAGCCGCACGCCCGCGGCGACGGCCCGCTCGGCCAGCGCCACGTACAGGGCGGCCATGTCGCCCACGCGGTACTCGTCGTGCCGGCTGTCGAGGGTGACCGGGTCGCGGTGCGACGGCGGGTAGAGCACCATGCGGCGGATCGGCGGCCCGAGGTGCTCGGGCGGCAGGGCGAAGTCCTCCAGCGTGCGCCGCACGAAGATCCCGGTGGTGCGGACGGTGGTGTCGAGGCGGGTGCGGCGGTCGACGAGGACGACGTCGTGCCCGCGCCACGCGAGCTCGGTCGCCGTCCACAGCCCGGCCAGGCCCGCCCCGACCACGAGCACGTCAGCCCTCATCGTCCGCACCCCCGTCGGCCTGGTCGTCGACCCATTCCAGGAGGTCGCCGGGCTGGCAGCCGAGCACCCGGCACATGGCCTCCAGGGTGGCGAAGCGGACGGCCTTGGCGCGCCCGTTCTTGAGGACGGCGACGTTGGCGGGGGTGAGCCCCACGCGCTCGGCAAACTCGCCGACGCTCATCTTGCGCCGGGCGAGCTCGACGTCGAGGCGGACGACGATCGGCATCAGATCACCCCGTCGAGGTCGGTGCGCAGCTCGGTGGCCTGCCGCAGCAGCGCGCGCAGCACCACCACGAGCAGCCCGACGGCGGCACCGACGAGCAGCACCCCGAGGAGCAGCGCCGCCAGCCCGGCCAGGCCCTCGGCGGCCACGAGCAGCACGAACGCGACGAGCACCAGCAGCCACGCGCCGGCGACCGCGGCCACGATGCCGTTCACCCAGCCGAGCGCCTGGTCGGAGAAGATCCGGTCGTCGCGCACCATCGTCAGCAGCCGCCACGTACAGACGAGGACGACCTCCACGCAGACGAGACCCATGACGGAGAGCACCAGCAGCGGCCACCGCAGGGACGCCAGGTCGGGCGACTCGGAGGCCATGCGGGCGAAAGCCGCGGGCAGCACGGCGACCTGGGTCACGACGAGGGCGGCGAAGACGGCGACGAGCAGGCCGCGGAGCGGTCCGACGAGGCGTTGGGTGCGGGACATGCCGACGAGCGTGGCGTCACGCCCTATCGAAAGTCAATAGATATTGATCGCTTCGCAGCGTCTTCGCAGAACCTCCTCGTCCGGGTCTGGCTGTACCAACCTGTCAGGTCAGTACATCGAGCCGTCGCGCCCCACGTCGGCCCCGAGGTGTCGGCGGCGGGCACGCCGCCAACGAGGACGCTGGAACGCCACGTAGACGGTCCAGAGTCGGCCGGGCAGCCTGTCGTACGCCGACACCGGGACGTCGGGCCGCTCGGGACGCGCGAGATCGAGGGCCTGCGCGTACAGGCCGGTACCGCAGCTCCCCGGGTCGCGGGGCAGGACTCCCGTCGCCGCCCAGAGGCTCTCGCGGATCCACTGGCCCGCGCCGTGGACCCGGAAGTTGCCGACGCGCTGCGGGGCGCTGCGGTCGCGCTCGAGGACGACGATCACCCTCCGGGCGGAGTCGAGCCCGTCGGCGAGCGCCCCCCAGCCCTCGTCGTCGCCGTCGACGAGAGGCTCCGGATCGTCGTCGTCCACGGCCTCGGGCAGGAATGCCTCGCGCTCGTCGGGGGTGAGGCGGCTCGCGATGAGCCGTTCGTCGTCGATGCTCGCCTGGTGGACCACGAGGTCCTCCTCGACGTACTCATCGAAGAGGTTCGCCTCGAACGTCCCCACGGGCAGAGGCGTGGCGCCCCAGCTCTCGAGGAGTGCCACGACCTCGGCGACCTCTTGGGCCCGCGGCACGCGAAGCTCCTGGCGTGCCTGCGCGAGCAGCTCGCCGCCGTTCACTCGTCGCCCTCGAACAGCCCGCCGTCGAGCAGCCAGTGGTACCGCAGGCGCAGCGCGCGCTCGGTGCTGGCCAGGGCGGCGGCGACGGTCAGCGCGACGTTGAGACCGGCCGGGAGGTGGACGGGGGACGTGAAGGTGCCGAACCGCTCCGCGACCGGCGGGATCTGCGAGACCTGCTCGACGATCTGCGGGACGCCGAGCACCAGCGCGACGGCGAGGACCACCCACGTCGCGGCACCGATGCCGCGGCTGAGTCCCGGGCGGTTGCGCTCCAGCCGCGCGCGGCGCCCCTCGGCGGACGCGGGGTCCGGGGTGAGCTGGCGCTCGCGGCCGTCGGGGGTCACGTAGTGGCAGCGCCGCAGCCCGTAGCTGCTGGTGGCGACCTGCACGACGCCGCCGGTGACGGGGAGCTCGGCCGGGAGCTTCGACGTCGCGACGTGCACGGCGTCGCGGTACAGCCGGGCCCGCACCTCGCCGTCGTCCGAGTCGCCCCAGAGCCGCACGTCGACGGACCACCGCTCGGGCCGGCCGTCGGCGCCGACGAGGTCCAGGTGGAACAGCGCGCGCGACAGCGGCTGCCACCACCGGTAGCGCTTCAGGGCATGCCCGTCCCCGGGCCTGATCCGCCGGGCGGCGCGCCGGCGTCTGCGGTCCGAGAACATCCCCGGCAGCGTAGCCGCGGCGCGGACGCCGCGCCGGGCGCCCGCGCCGGGTGCACGATGACCTGCGTGACCACGCCCGAGAACCCCGCCCGGTCCCGCCTGGTGCGGATGACCGCGCGCGACCCGCACGAGCCCGGCCGCACCGCGAGCACGCTGGAGCTGTTCTTCGACCTCGTCTTCGTGGTCGCCGTGAGCGTGGCGTCCGTGCAGCTGCACCACGCGCTCACGGAGGGCCACGTCGCGAGCGGCCTGGCGTCCTACGGGATGGTGTTCTTCGCCATCTGGTGGGCGTGGATGAACTTCACCTGGTTCGCCACGTCGTTCGACACCGACGACTGGCTGTACCGCGTCCTGACGATCGTGCAGATGTCGGGCGTGCTCGTGCTCGCCGCGGGGATCGAGCCGGTGTTCGTCGACGGCGACTTCACCGTCGTCATCATCGGGTACGTGGTGATGCGCGTGGCGATGATCGCGCAGTGGCTGCGCGCGTCGGGGGCCGAGGGGCCGACGCGCGGCGCGACGCGGGCCTACGCGGCGGGCATCGCCGTCGTCCAGGTGTGCTGGCTCGCGCTGCTGGTGCTGCCCGAGGGCGTGCAGGGGGCGGCGTGGGTGGTGCTCGCCGCGGCCGAGCTGGCCGTCCCGGTGGTGGCCGAGCACCGCGGCCGCACGCCGTGGCACCCGCACCACATCACCGAGCGGTACGGCCTGTTCACGCTGATCCTGCTCGGCGAGAGCCTCCTCGCGTCGTCCAACGCCATCATCGAGGCGCTGCACGACGAGGCGGACCTCGGCTCGCTGATCTCCCTCGCGGTGCTGACCGTCGTCGTGACCGCCGCGCTGTGGTGGGTCTACTTCTGGCCGCCGCACCACCACGCCCTCGGGACGGACGCCCGGCTGTCGCGGTCGCTGCGCTACGGCTACGTGCACTACTTCGTCTTCGCCGCGGCGGGCGCGTTCTCCGCGGGCATCGAGGTGGAGGTCGACGCGCTCACCGGGCACACGGCGCTGAGCGACGTGGGCGCGTCGTTCACGGTCACGATCCCCATCGCCGTGTTCGTGCTCGGCATCTGGTGGATCGCGCTGCGCGACAGCGCCGACCGCGTGGTGAACGCCGTGGTCCCGGTGGGCGCGCTGCTCGTGCTGTGCGACCCGGTGGTGCCCGTCCCCGTCACCCTCACCGCCGTGATCATGGTGGCGGTCGTCGTGGTGCTGGTGCTGCACCCGCCGCTCAGCGCGCCGCGAGCTCCGCGAGCAGGTCGGCGGCGGGGGCCGGGTGCACCAGCCAGCCCAGGTGGCTCGAGCTGAGGTCGCGCACGTCGTAGGGGTTGTCGGGCGTGAGCGCGTCCCCCTCGCGGATCAGCCGGTTCTGCATGGCGAGCGGCAGGCTCGCGTCCTCGGTGAGGCGCACGTAGGTGCGCGGCACGGTGCCCCACGTGTCCGCCTGGGCGACGTCGTCCGCGGTGCCGGTGTCGAGGTTCTCGTCCGGCTGGAACAGGTTGAGGACGGCGCGGAACTCGTCGTCGGTGCCGTCGGCGTGGAACAGGGCCTTGAGGCCGGCGAGGACGTCCGGGTCGGCGGTGCGGAAGTTGCACCGCAGGAGGCCGACGTCGGCGGGGTTCGCGGCCAGCGCCCCGGCGAGGGCCGCGGCGTCCACGGACGCCATCTCCGGCTCGGCGTTGTAGGCCGCGGCGTCGAGCTCCACGGGCGCCCACGCCGACACGTACACGAGGCGGTCGACCAGGTCGGGCCGCGCGTTGGCCACCGCGGTCACGGTCATGCCGCCGCGGCTGTGGCCGACGAGGATCGCCGGCCCGTGCTCGCGCACCCGTTCCAGCACGGCGACGACGCGGGCGACGTTGTCCGCCAGCGTCACGCCCTTGATGGCGCCCGGCGTCGTCGCGAGCGCCGCCGGGTCCTGCGGCGCCTGGTAGGCGGCCGGGTAGGTCGCCTCGAACCCGTGCCCGGGGAGGTCGACGGCGAGGGAGCGCACGCCTCGCAGCGCGAGCTCGGCCTGCAGCGGCGCGAAGGAGAACGAGGTGGCGAATGCGCCGTGGACCAGCACGAACGTGGGAGACATGGGGACGAACCTAGCGGCGGTTCACCGCCCGGGCGAGGAACAGCGCGACGACTCCCAGGGCGATGAACAGGATGTTGAACGGGCCGGCGAGGGTGAGCAGAAGGTTCGTCGCCCCGCCGTCCGCGACCGTGTCGATCCCGCCGGTGGAGAGGAAGAGCAGGGGGTCGAACAGCCCGTGCAGCAGGATCGGCCAGACCAGGTTCCCCGTGACGCGCAGCGTCAGGTACATCGCGACGCCGAAGCCGAAGGTGTACACGACGGTCGCGATCACGGTGCCCGGTGCCATGCCCGTCAGCGCGTTCGCCGAGTGCAGCAGGGCGAACACGAGGGACGACACCACCATCACGACCCACTCCGACGCCCCGCCGCGCCGCAGGAGCTGCACGACGACGCCGCGGCACAGCACCTCCTCGACGAACCCGACGAGCAGCCCGGCGAAGAGCGTGGTCGCGACGACGCCGGACGCGTACGCGCCGTAGTCCACGCCGAACAGGCGCAGCACGACGGGGACCAGCACGAGCGCCGGCGCCACCCACATCCACCCGCGGCCCGCGGGCTGGGCGCCGAAGAGGACGGGGAACCAGCGCAGCGAACCGACGAAGGCGACGAGCAGCGCGGCCCCGACGAGCAGCGGGAGGGCGAGGGCGACGAACACGCTCCCGGGGGTGGCGAACAGGTCGTCCAGGACGATGGCGTCGCTGAACAGCGTGCTCCCCAGCCACCCGGCCCCCAGGTACAGGGCGAGGTAGACGACGGCGACGAGCAGGGCCCGCCACACCCCGCCGCGCTCCCAGAACCCGCGCCAGCCACGCGTCGTCGTGGGCGTCGTGCCGTGCTGCGTCTCGCTCATCCCCGCCTCCGGTCCGCTCGGACCGCGCCCTTCCGGCGGGGTTCCTGGGGGAACAGTAGGGCCACGACGCCGGCGCGGCCCGGGGAGCGACGACGATCGCCGCGCGCTGTGTCAGACGGCCACGCGGGTGTCGCGGCGGGCCAACGACTCGGCGCGGTCGTACTGCGGCGGCAGGGACCAGTCGGCGCCCAGCTCGCGGGCGGCGCGGACCGGCCAGTAGGGGTCGAGCAGCAGCTCGCGGCCCAGGGCGACGAGGTCGGCCTCGCCGTCGGCGACGACGCTCTCGGCGTGCTCCGGGTCGCGGACCAGCCCCACGGCGGCGGTGGTCACGCCGGCCTCGTGGCGCACGCGCGCGGCGAACGGCACCTGGTAGCCGGGCCCGACGGGGATGGTCGCGTCCGGCACGTTGCCTCCGGTGGAGACGTGGACGACGTCGACGCCGTGGTCGCGCAGCATGCCGGCCAGTCGCACCGTGTCGTCACCGGTCCAGCCCTCGGGCTCCACCCAGTCCGTCGCGGACAGCCGCACGAGGACGGGGACGTCCTCGCCCACCGCGCCGCGGACGGCGTCGACCACGTCGAGCACCAGGCGCGCACGGTGCTCGAACGACCCGCCGTACTCGTCCGTGCGGTGGTTCGACAGGGGCGACAGGAACTGGTGCAGCAGGTAGCCGTGCGCGGCGTGCACCTCCACCACCTCGTAGCCGGCGGCGACCGCGCGACGAGCGGCCGCGGCGAACTGCTCCACGACGTCCGCGACCTGCGCCGGGCTCAAGGTCTCGGGCCGCGGGGCGCCGTCCTCGAACGGCACGGGGCTGGGCGCGAGCACCTGCCAGCCGAGCTCGGCGTCGGGCGCCAGCGCGCCCCCGCCGTCCCACGGCCGCCCGGTGCTGGCCTTGCGGCCGGCGTGCGCGAGCTGGATGCCCGGCACCACGCCCTGGGCGCGCATCAGCGCCGCCAGCCGACGGTGGCCGGCCTCCTGCGCGTCGTTCCACAGCCCCAGGTCGTACGGCGAGATCCGCCCCTCGGGGCTCACGCCGGTGGCCTCGACGAGGATCAGGCCGGGGCGCCCGACGGCGCGCGAGCCGTAGTGCTGCACGTGCCAGTCGTTCGGCACGCCGGCCTCCGGGCCGGACGGCTGCGCCGAGTACTGGCACATCGGCGCCATGACGACGCGGTTCGGCAGCGTGACGGCACGCAGGGGGAGCGGGGCGAAGAGGGCAGAGGTCACAGGGCATGCTCCGGAGGTCAACGGACGGTGGCGCCCCGTGCAACAGGCGGACCGCCGCCCGTCATCCGAGGCGTGCGCAACAGTGCGAGCTCCCGCCCTGTGTCCGGCGATCATGTGCCCGGAGATGTGTACGCTCGTCCGCATGCCGACCGACTACTTCGCGGGCGACCCGCGCACCCACCACGAGCGCATGCTCGCCGGCGACCTGTACATCGCGGACGACCCGGAGATCGGGCGCCGCACGCAGCGCGCGATGCGGCTGCAGGACGAGTACCGGCGGGCCGCGGTGGAGGGCGACGCCTCGGCCGGCGCCGTCCTCGCCGACCTGCTCGGCACGCTGGGTGAGGGCGCCGTGATCCGCCCCCCGCTGTTCGTCGACTACGGGGAGAACCTGCACGTCGGCGCGCGCACGTTCGTCAACTACCACCTCACCGCGCTGGACGTCGCACCCATCACCATCGGCGCGGACTGCCAGATCGGGCCGAACGTGCAGCTCCTCACCCCGACGCACCCCGTGGAGCCCGCCCCGCGGCGCGACAAGCTCGAGGCCGCGCGGCCCATCACCATCGGCGACAACGTGTGGCTCGGCGGCGGCGTCATCGTCTGCCCGGGCATCACCATCGGCGACAACTCGGTGGTCGGCGCGGGGTCGGTCGTGACGCGCGACGTCCCCGCGAACGTCGTCGCGGTGGGCAACCCCGCCCGTGTGGTGCGCAGCATCGCGGAGGAGCCGGGCGCCGATGCCTGAGCGGCGTCCTCGCCGCACCGACCCCGACCGCCGGGACCGGATCATCGACGCCTGCCTCGACGTCGTCGTCGCCTCCGGCGTCAGCGGGACGTCGCACCGCCGCGTCGCCGCGGCGGCCGACGTGCCCCTCGGCTCCATGACCTACCACTTCACCGGCATGGACGAGCTGCTGCGCGAGGCGTTCTCGCGCCACGCCCGCTCCGTGAGCGACCGCTTCGAGGAGCGGATGACGGCGGCGCGCGACGCCGAGGAGGCGCGGCGCGCCGTCGTCGGGCTCGTCACGGCCGACGTGGCGACGTCCCGCCGCGACCTCGTCCTCACGCACGAGCTGTACACCCTCGCCGCGCGCGAGCCCGCGTTCCGCGACATCACCGACGCGTGGATGGCGCGCTCGCGCCGGGCCCTGGAGCGGCACTTCGACCCGACGACGGCCCGCCTCCTCGACGCCCTGATCGAGGGGCTGACCATCCACCGGGCCCTGGACGCCCCGGGCGTCCTGACGCCGGCCGACGTCGCCCTCGTGGCCGACGCCGTCGAGCGGATCACCCCAGCGCGTCCCGCTCGGCGTCGCTGAGCAGGATGCAGAACTCGTTGCCCTCGGGGTCGGCGAGCACCACCCACCCGCCGCCGTCGGGCCGGCGCAGGTCGGCCACCTGCGTGGCGCCCAGCGCGAGCAGGCGCTCCACCTCCTCGGCCTGCGTGCGGTCGGTGGGGCGCAGGTCGAGGTGCCCGCGGTTCTTCACCGTCTTCGGCTCGGGTACCTCGATGAACAGCAGGCGCCCGTGGCTCTCGGCGGGGGCGTCGTGGCCGGCGGGCGGCACGATCATGCACTCCTCGTGGCCCGGCAGGTTGGGGTCGCCCGGTACGTCGACGTAGCCGAGCACCTGCTTCCACCACTCGGACTGCGCGTAGGCGTCGCGGGCGTCGAACGTCGTGTGCGAGATGCGTGAGGTCATCCCCGCATCGCACCACGTCAGCCGCCGACGATCCCGGGATTATCGCCTCGACGCACCTATCCTTCGGGCGTGGATGCCGAGAACTACGCCAGCGTCGGGTCCGTCGTCGGGTCGGCGGTGGTCTGCGGGCTGTGGGCCGCCTGGCTGGCGTACTCGTGGCGCGCGGACCCGCGCCGGCTGCGCAACGGCTTCCTCGCGCTCGCCGTCGTGTACACGGGCGTGGGGGTGCTGGGGCAGGTGGCCGCCCTCGTCCCCGGCGGCGCGACCGCCATGGGGTGGCTCAGCCTCGCGCTGTTCGCCCTCCTGGGCCTGGGGCTGCTGGTGCTGCCCGTCGTCCTGGTGGTCAACGGGCTGACGATGGTGCGACGCGAACGGCGCAGCCTGGGCAACCTGCTGTCGCTGCTGGTGGGGCTGGCCATGCTGGCCGCGCCGTTCGTCGTCGCGGCGCCCCTGCTGCTGCGGGCCCCGTGGGTGTGGGGCGTGGTCGTGGCCGCCGTGCTGGGCACCGCATGGCTCGGGTTCGTGTTCCTCGGCTTCGTGACCCAGACGCTGTTGTACCGGCGCTACGCGGCCCGCGTGCCCGCGCACGGTGTCATCGTGCTCGGCTCCAAGGTGATCCGCGGGCGGGTGCCGCCGCTGCTCGCGGCGCGGCTCGAGGCCGGTCGGGAGGCCGCGGAACGCCTGGGCTCCGCCGGCGCCCCGGTCCCGATCGTCCCGTCCGGCGGGCAGGGCGCGGACGAGGACCGGCCGGAGGGCGTCGCGATGGGGGAGTGGCTCGTCGACCGCGGCGTGCCGGCGGACCGCGTGCTCGTGGAGGACAAGGCCCGCACCACGCGGGAGAACCTCACGCTCGGCGTCGCCGTCCTGCGCGAGCACGGCACACCCGGCCCGTACCTCCTCGCGACGAACAACTACCACGCGCCGCGCGCCGCCATGGAGGCCATGGACCTCGGCCTCGACGTGCACGCGGTGGGCGCCCCGACGGCGGGCTACTTCTTCCCCAGCGCGTACCTGCGCGAGTTCGTCGCGGTGCTGCGCCGCCGCCCCGCGGTGCACGTCGCGGCGGCGGTCGGCGTCGTCCTCGTCGCCGCGCTGGTGACCCTCGCGGCGGTCGCCGCGACCTGACCCGGCGGGACCACCCTCGTACCGTTTCGACGCGCAGGATCGGTGCGCTCCCCGCAGAATGGCCGCACCGCAGCACTGCCGTATCGGTCGATCCGGGCACCGGGGGGAAGTCCGTGAGCACTCAGACCGTCCGTCCTGTCGCGCCCGACGACGAGGGCACCGACCCGCCCGCGGGGCGAGGCCAGGGTGCCTCGCCGCCGGCCGGGCCGCCGCGCCGTCGCCGTCGGCTGCGCATCGAGATCCAGACGAAGCTGCTCGTGATGCTGTTGGGCATCGCGCTGGTCACGGCGCTCGTCGTGGGCTGGATCGGCTACCGGTCGGGCAGCGCGGCGCTGGAGCGCGCCGCCGAGCAGCAGGTCACCCAGGTGCGCGAGAGCCGCGCGCGGGAGGTGGCGTCCTACTTCACGGGCCTGCAACGCTCGGTCGTCCTCAACTCGCGCACCGCCGAGCGCGCGATGGAGGCCTTCGAGGCCGGCTGGCGCGAGCTCGAGGACGCCGACGTCTCCGACGCCCAGCGGGCGCAGGTCACCTCGGCGTACACCGACGTCCTGCTGCCGCAGCTCGCGGAGAACACCGGGCAGGACTTCACGGTCGAGTCGTTCCTGCCGACCTCCGACGCGGCGTGGTACCTCCAGGCGCAGTACCTGGACCCGGCGCTCGACTACGACAAGGCCCTCGCCGTGGACGACGCCGGCGACGGCAGCGCCTGGTCGACGGCGCACGCGCGGTTCCACGACACGCTGCGGGAGATCGTCACGCAGAACGACTTCGAGGACCTGCTGCTGATCGACCCGGACGGCGACGTCGTCTACTCCGCGTACAAGGGCGTGGACCTCGGCACCAACGTGCTCTCCGGCCCGTACGCCGGGGGCGCGCTGGAGGACACGTTCCGCGAGGCCGTGACGTCCAACGGCGAGGACTACGTGGGGCTGGCCGACTTCGAGCCCTACCAGCCGCTGGCCGACGAGCCCACGCAGTTCGCCATGTCGCCGATCCAGGACGACGGCCGCACGGTCGGCGTCCTGGCGATCCAGGCGTCGACGGACCGCCTCAACGAGGTGCTCACCAGCGGCGGCCGGTGGCGCGAGGCCGGGTTCGGCGAGACGGGGGAGACCTACCTCGTGGGCCCGGACGGCCTCATGCGCTCGACGTCGCGCCTGCTGGTGGAGGACCCGGAGCAGTACCTGGACCGCGTCGTGGGGGCGGGGACGCCGCGCGACGTCGCGGAGACGATCGTCCGCCTCGGCAACCCGATCCTGCGGCAGTCGGTGCAGTCGACGGCGATCGAGGAGGCCCTCGACGGCGAGACCGGCATCGTGCGCACCACCGGGTACCGCGGCAAGGACGTCATCGTCGCGTACTCGCCGGTCGACGTGCCGGGCCTCAACTGGGTGGTCGCGGCCGCCGTCGACCCGTCGGAGGTCTTCGCGCCCGTGAACGACTTCCAGCGCCAGCTCGTGCTCGCCATCGCGGGCATGCTGCTGCTGGCGGCGATCGCGTCGCTCGCGCTCGCGCAGGTGTTCGTGCGCCCGATCCGGAACCTGGTCACGGGCGTGCGCGCCGTCTCCGGCGGGGACCTCGACGCCCAGGTGCGCGTGCGCACCAACGACGAGGTCGGCGACCTGTCCGAGGCGTTCAACGAGATGAGCCGCAGCCTGCGCACCAAGCAGGAGCTGCTCGACGCCGAGCAGCGCGAGAAGGACCGCATCCTGCACAGCCTCATGCCGCCCGACGTCGCGGAGGAGGTCAAGGGCGGCGAGGAGACGATCGCGCACGACTACCAGGACGTCTCCGTGGTGTTCGCCGACCTGGTGGGCTTCGAGGAGTTCACGTCCGACATGGACTCGCGCCGGTCGTTGGACCACCTCAACGAGCTGGTGCGGTCGTTCGACGAGGCGGCCGAGCGCACCGGCGTGGAGAAGGTGCGCTCGCTGCGCAACGGCTTCCTCGCGAGCTGCGGGCTGGTCGTGCCGCGCGTGGACCACACGCGCCGCGTCGTCGAGTTCGCCCAGGAGCTGCAGGCGGCGGTCGCGGCGTTCAACGCCCGGCACGACGCCGACCTCGCGCTGCGGGCCGGCGTCAACGTCGGCACGGTCACCAGCGGGATCGTCGGGCGGGCGAGCGTCATGTACGACCTGTGGGGCGACGCCGTCGACCTCGCCTACCGGATGCACGCCCAGGAGCCGGAGCCCGGGATCTACGTCACCGACCGGGTCTACGACACCGTGCGCGGGCAGTTCGAGCTGGTCGAGGCGGGCACGGTCCGCGAGCCCGACGGCGAGCACCCGGTGTGGCGGCTGGAGGACCGGGCATGACGTCGCTGCTGACCGAGCCGTGGTTCACGTGGGTCGTGGTGGTGGTCGTCGGCGTCCCGGTGCTGCTGTTCGCGCTCACGCAGGTGCAGGACCTGCTGCGGCGGCGCGGCAGCGCGCTCCTGGCGCCGGTGGCCTTCCTGCGCAACGTCGTGGTGCCCGCGTTCGGCCTGTTCGTGCTGGTGCGGTTCGCCGCCGAGGTGCCGCCCGACGACGTGTGGGCGCAGGTGCTCGCGACGATCGCCGCGGTGACCCTGCTGGTCTTCGTGCTGTCCGCGCTGAACGCCATGATGTTCACCCGGGCGCGCGAGGGCTCCTGGCGGGCCCGCATCCCGTCGATCTTCGTGGAGATCGCCCGCCTCGTGCTCGTCGTGCTCGGCATCGCGGCCGTGCTGTCGTGGGTGTGGGGCGCCGACGTGGGCGGCATGTTCGCGGCCCTCGGCGTCACCGGCATCGTGCTCGGCTTCGCGCTCCAGGGCGCGATCGGGTCCGTGGTGTCGGGGCTGCTCCTGCTGTTCGAGCAGCCCTTCGCGATCGGCGACCACCTGACGGCGGACGGCACGTCGGGCCGGGTGGTCGAGGTGAACTGGCGGTCCGTGCACATCCAGACCGGCTCGGGCGTGCACATCATCCCCAACGCGTCGCTGGGCGGCGCGAGCTTCGTCAACCGCAGCCAGCCGGAGGGCCGCCACGACGCCACGGTCGAGGCGTCGTTCGCCGCGGACGACCCGCCCGCCGCCGTCGTGCGCCTCCTGCTCGACGTCGCCCGCGACCTGCCGCGCCTGCGGCCCGGGGCCCGGCCGTCCGTCGCGCTCACCGGCCCGCACGCGTTCACCACGACCCTGCCGCTGCGCAGCGTCGTCGACGCCGGCGAGGCGGCCTCGCAGTTCCGGCTCTGGCTCTGGTACGCCGCCCGCCGGGCGGGGCTCTCGCTCGACGGCGGCACGCCCGGCGCCGCGGCGGGCGACGACGCGTCGAGGGCGGCGCTCGCCGAGGTGGGCGAGCTCTTCGGCGTCCCCGACGACGTGGCGCTCGCGGCCCGGGACCGCGCCCGACTGGTCGTCTACGGCACCGGCGAGGTGGTGCACCGGGCGGGGGAGCGGGCGCGCGGGCTGCTCTTCGTGCTGGGCGGCCGGCTCCAGCTCGCGACGTCCGCCGAGCCGGACGCGCAGGCCGTCGAGGCGACGGTCGAGCGCGGCGGGTACACGGGCGAGGCGTGCCTCGCCCGCCAGGCCGAGCCGTTCACCGTGCGCGCGCTCGAGGAGACCCGCGCCGTGCTGGTGCCGGCGGACGCCGCACGGCAGGTGGCCCTGGCCGAGCCCGCGCTGGCCCGCCGCCTGGGCGAGGTGGCCGACGCGCGCCGTCGGCTCGCCCGCGAGATGCTCACGGGCGAGCCGGCGGCGGTGACGACGGCCTGACGGCGGCCTGACGACGACCGGTCGGGAACGCCGCGCCTCAGCGCGCCAGGGCGGGCTCGTCGTCGGCGTCGGGGACCGCCGCCAGGTGCGGGCCCTCGTCCTGCCCGCCGCGCTGCCGCGGGATGCACAGCACGATCGCCGCGCCCACGGCCGCGGCGACGGCGCCGATGACGAAGCAGAGCTGGAACGCGCCGCCGGTGGGGATCGGGGGCGTGCCCGGCGCCAGCACGGTGGTCCGGCTCGTGAGCACGATGGCCATCACGGCGCCCGCCACGGTGGTGCCGATGGAGCGCATGAGGCTGTTGAGCCCCACGCTCGCGGCCGACTCGGCGGCCGGCACGTTGGTGAGGATCAGGGTGGGCATCGCGGCGTAGCCGATCCCGACGCCGGCGGACGCCACGCAGGAGGCGAGCATGAGCTGCCACGGCGCGTCCATGAGGAAGACGGCGACGACGTAGCCGAGCGCGAGGACTCCGGCGCCGATCGCCATCGTGCCGCGGCCGCCGAGCCGCGTCAGCAGCCGCGACGAGACCGGCGTGAACAGCATCATCATGAGGCCCGCCGGCGCCATCCACAGGCCGGCCTCGAGGATCGTCTGGCCCAGGCCGTAGCCGGTCGCCGTCGGCATCTCGAGCAGCTGGGGCACCACGATGGACTGCGCCATCATGCCGAAGCCGATGAGCACCGCCGCGATGTTGGTCAGCAGCACGGGACGGCGGGCGGTGGTGCGCAGGTCGACCAGCGGGTCGTGGTGGCGCAGCTCGTACCAGCCCCACAGCAGCAGCACGACGACGCCGCCCACGATCATGCCGAGCGTGCCCGCGGAGGCCCAGCCCCAGTCGTTGCCCTTGGACACGCCGACGAGCACGCCGACGAGGCCGATCGCCAGGCCGATCGCGCCCACGACGTCGAGCCGGCCGGGGTGCGCGTCGCGCACGTGCGGCACGACCGTCGCGGTGAGCGTGGTCATGACGACGGCGAGGGCGACGGAGACCCAGAACAGCATGTGCCAGTCGAAGTCCTGGGCGATCCAGGCGGCCAGGGGCAGGCCGAGGGCGCCGCCGACGCCGAGCGTCGCGCTGACGCCGGCCACCGCGGTGTTGCGCAGGTGGGGCGGCGCGATCTCGCGGACCATGCTGATCGCGACGGGGATGTAGCCCATCGCGACGCCCTGCAGCACGCGGCCCACGAGGACCGGGCCCACGGAGTCGGAGACCGCGCAGACCAGGGAGCCGACCACCAGCACGGCGGCCGAGACGACGAGGACGGGCTTCTTGCCGTAGAGGTCGGCGAGCCGGCCGGTCACCGGCATCGCGACGCCGCCGCCCAGCAGCGTGGCGGTGACCACCCACGACGCCGTGCTGGCGGAGGTGTTCAGGAGCGCGGGCAGCTCGCTCTGGATGGGGATGACCAGCGACTGCATCAGCGCGGCGCACAGGCTGCTGAAGCAGACCACCACGACGACGGCGACGGCGCGCCGGTCGGTGCGCGGGGGCGCTCCGGCGGCGGGGGACGGGGACGGGCTCACAGGGCGCACCTCGAGATGTGTAAGTTACATATGACCGTGTGTATGCTACCTGCACATCGACCCGCGTCAACCCTTCGAAGGGATCCCGATGCCGCCCGTGACACCGTCGTCCGCAGCGTCGACGCCGACCGCACGGCCCCGCCCCGCCGACGAGCTCTCGGGCGGACGCAGGGCCGCGGGGCTGCTCTTCCGGCTCGACGTGCACCGCCGGCTGGCGGAGCACCGCAGCCCGCTGGGCACCGCCGACGGTCGTCTCCTGTGGCTGCTCTCGGACGGCCGGGCCCGCACGCTGCGGGAGATCGCCGAGGCGCTGCGGCTCGAGCAGTCGACGGTGAACCGTCAGGTGAACGGGGCGCTCGCGGCGGGGCTGCTGCGCCGGTTCACCGCGCCCGGCCGCTCGGCCCGCCTCCTCGAGCCGACCGAGGAGGGGCTCGCCCGGTTCGAGGACGCGACGAGCCAGGCGCTCGGCGGGTACGCCGACGGGCTGGCCGCCCTGGGCGACGACGCGGGCGTCTTCCTCGAGCTGCTCGGCCGGTTCACCGAGGCCTACGGCGAGGCCGTGCGCGAAGGTTGAGGGATCCTGCCCGATTTCGGGCAGGATCTGGCATGTCGGTGACGAGGGGCGCATGATGTCCCGGTGACCGACGCCGACCTCGTCGCCCGCATCGCCACCTCCACGGGGCTGTCCCCGGCCGAGGCGGCGCGCGTCGTCGAGGACGTCCTCGCCTGGTACCACGAACCGGTGGAGGACTACGTGCGGCGTCGCCACGCGTCGCTGCGCACCTACGGGCGCCGCAACGAGGAGATCTACGCGCAGATCGCCGCCGAGCTGCGCGAGCGCCTCGTCGCGGCCCCGGCGCTCACCGAGCGCCAGGTCCGCCGCGTCATCTACGGCTAGACCCACGGCAGAACCCCTACGGCTAGGAGCACCGTCCCCATGTGCGGAATCGTCGGCTACGTCGGCCCCCAGCAGGCAGCACCCGTCCTCGTCGAGGGCCTCACGCGGCTGGAGTACCGCGGTTACGACTCGGCCGGCATCGCCGTCCTCAACCCGCGCTCGACCGCGCACCCCTCGCGCGTCGTGCGGGCCAAGGGCCGCGTGCGCGACCTCGAGGCGGCGCTGCCCGCGCGCCTGGCCGGCACCGTCGGCATCGGCCACACCCGCTGGGCCACGCACGGCGAGCCGAGCGAGCGCAACGCCCACCCGCACACCTCGTACGACGGCCGCGTGCACGTGGTGCACAACGGCATCATCGACAACTTCCACGCGCTGCGGTCGCGCCTCACGGCCGACGGCATCGAGCTCACCTCCGACACCGACACCGAGGTCGTGGCGCACCTCGTGGCGCGCGAGCTCGCGGGCGGGCTGGCGTTCGAGGACGCCGTCCGCGCCGCCGTCGCGCAGATCGACGGCACCTACGCGCTCGCGGTGACCGACGTGCAGAACCCGGACCGGGTGGTCGTGGCGCGCAACGGCTCGCCGCTGCTGCTCGGCGTCGGCGACGGCGAGATGTTCGTGGCCTCCGACGCCGCGGCGATCGTGCGCCACACGAGCCAGGTCGTGCTGCTCGACGACGGCGACTTCGCCTCCGTGACCGCCGACGGCTTCCGCACCTTCACCGCCGACGAGGAGCAGACGGCGCGTGCCGCCGTCACCATCGACCTCACCGTCGAGGAGCTGGAGCTGGGCGGCCACGCCCACTTCATGCACAAGGAGATCCACGAGCAGCCCGAGTCGGTGGAGCGGATGCTGTCCGGCCGTCTCGACGACCGGTTCGGCACCGCCAAGCTCGACGGCCTCAACCTCGACCCGCGCGAGCTGCGCCGCTTCAGCCGCGTGAAGATCCTCGGCTGCGGCTCCGCGTACTACGTGGGGCAGCTCGGGGCGTCGATGATCGAGGACCTGGCGCGCGTCCCCGCGGACGCCGAGCCCGCCAGCGAGTTCCGCTACCGCAACCCGATCATCGAGCCGAGCACCCTGTACGTGGTGGTCAGCCAGTCCGGCGAGACCGCCGACACGCTCTTCGCCGTCCGCGAGGTGCAGCGCAAGGGCGGCACGGTCGTCGGGCTCGTCAACGCCGTCGGCTCGTCCATCGCCCGCGAGGTGGACGGCGGCATCTACCTGCACGCCGGCCCGGAGGTGGCCGTCGCGTCGACCAAGGCGCTCACGCACATGGGCGTCGGGTTCGCGCTGCTCGCGCTGGCGCTCGGCCGCGTGCGCGACCTGTCGTTCGCCGACGGCAAGCGCATCATCGCGGGGCTGCGGGCGATCCCCGGGCAGATCGCGCAGATCCTGGGCGACGAGGAGGACCTCGCCGGCGCCGCCAAGGAGCTCTCCGAGGCGCCCAGCCTGTTCTTCATCGGCCGCGTGCGGGGCTACCCCGTGGCGCGCGAGGGCGCGCAGAAGTTCAAGGAGATCACCTACCGCCACGCGGAGGCGTACCCGACCAGCGAGCTCAAGCACGGGCCGCTCGCCCTCATCAGCCCGGAGCTGCCGACGGTCGCGATCATGCCCGCCGACGACCTGCTGGAGCGCAACATCACCGCCGCGCAGGAGATCCGCGCCCGCGGCGGCGCCGTCGTCGCGATCACGCACCCGGGCGTCGAGCTCGGGGACGCCGCGACCCGGCGCATCGAGGTGCCGCGCAACGAGGTGGAGCTGGACCCGATCCTGCTGACCATCCCCACCCAGCTGCTCGGCTACCACGCCGCCGTCGCGCTGGGCGAGGACGTCGACCGCCCGCGCAACCTCGCCAAGTCCGTCACCGTCGAGTGACCCCTCGCTGGTCGAGCCTGTCGAGACCCGGGTCGCCGGACTTCGACAGGCTCGACCAGCGGACCCGTCAGCCGAGCTCGGCGAGCAGCTGCGCCACCCCGTCGCCGTCCATGAGGCCGATGACGTTGCCCGCCGGGTCGGTGAACCAGGCGCCGTCGCCGCCCTCCATGAAGCCGCGGGCGACGCCGCGCTCGTCCTGGTCGAAGCCGTCGTACCGCAGGAGCGACACGCCCTTCCCGGTGAGGTCGTCCACCACGGGGTCGACGTCGTCGACCGCCAGGTGGAACACCGTGAACGCCGCGGGCGTGTGGTCCTCCTTCGGATACACGAACACCGGGGCGCCGTCGCCGAGGTGGACCACCAGGCCCATGCCGTCGTCGAGGGTCGTGACGCGGAGCCCGAGGGTGTCCGCGTAGAAGCTGCGTGCCGCATCGAGGTCGTCCACCGAGAAGCTGGAGAACCCTCGCCGAGTCGTGACCATCGCCGTCCACTCCTTCGTGACCGCCGGACCCCGGACGTCGGGGAGCCGTCACGCGGGTGCCGGACCCCTCCAGGATCCGTCCGGTCGGGCGTGCACGCTGCATTGTTCGACCGGGTCGCTGGGTGAAGTTCCGAGCCCGCTCCGGGAACCGGAACGTGCAGATCGAACACCTGCTGTTAAATTTGCGCACATGATTCCCCGGATGGCTCAAGGCCTCGTCCGACGACGCCTGGAGACGACGTCCTCCGTCGTCCTCCTGGGCCCGCGGCAGGTGGGAAAGACCACGCTGGCGCGCGACCTCGCGGACGAGTGGCCCGCGGGCGCCGTCTATCTGGACCTCGAACGTCCCGCCGACACGCGGCGCCTGAGCGATGCCGACGCCTATCTGCGCGCGCAGGCTCCGCGTCTGGCGGTGCTGGACGAGGTTCAACGCGTCCCGGCGTTGACGGAGATCTTGCGGGGCGTGATCGACGACAACAGACGGTCCGGCTTCCGCTCCGGGCAGTTCCTCCTGCTCGGCTCGGCCGCGCTCGACCTGCTCCACCTCCCGTCCGAGAGCCTGGCCGGGCGGGTCTCCTTCGTGGAGCTGGGCGGGGTGAACGTCGACGAGGCGCACGCCGTCGGGATCGACCCCGACGTGCTCTGGGTGCGTGGCGGATTTCCCGACGCGCTCGTCGCCGGGGACGACGAGGCGTCCCTCCGGTGGCGCCACGATCTCGTGCGCTCGTACCTGGAACGAGACGTGCCGATGTTCGCCCCGCGGATCCCCGCGACGACCCTGCGCCGGCTGTGGACGATGCTGGCGCACGCGAGCGGTGGTCTGCTGAACTCCAGCGCGCTCGCGCAGAGTCTCGGCGTGAGCAGCCCCACGGTCACTCGCTATGTGGATCTGCTGGTCGACCTCGGCCTCGTCCGTCGCCTGTCGTCATGGCACGCCAACGTCGGGAAGCGGGTGACGAAGGCGCCCAAGATCCACGTGCGGGACAGCGGGCTGCTGCACGCGTTGCTCGACATCGACTCGCTCGAGGCGTTGCTCGGGCACCCGGTCGCGGGCGCGAGCTACGAGAGCTTTGCGGTCGAGTGCCTCGTCGACGCCGCCGGCGACCGGTTTCAGCCGTACCACTACCGCACCGCGCGCGGCGACGAGGTCGACCTGGTCCTGGTGCGCGGTGGTCGACCCGAGGTGGTGGTCGAGGTCAAGCGGTCGAGCGCGCCCACCGTGTCTGCCGGCTTCCACCGAGCGGCCGAGGACCTGGCGGTCACGCAGCGCTTCGTCGTCCACCCGGGTGAGGACGAGTACCCGGCGCACGGGGCCGTCGTCATCGGTCTGCGCCGGCTGGTCGAGCGGATCAGGCAGCTCTGACAGAGCCCGGTGCCCTGGTCACGCCGGGTCGAGCTGGTCCTCGATCTTCACGGCCTTGAGCTCCGGCGTGAAGGCGAACAGGGCGCCGTCCTTCGTGCCGACCCACCAGCCGTCGCACTGGAGGGTCGCGTCCTGCTCCTGGCCGGCGGTCCACCAGCTCGCCTTCAGCGTCGAGCCGGTGCGGTAGTCGTCGGCGGTGAGGGTGCCTCGCGCGGGCTCCGCGACGAGCGGGTGGTCGGCGTCCACGGACGTGCAGTCGGACGGCAGGGACGCCACGTCGGCGTCCATGGTGAGGATCACCTCGTCGCCCGTGGTGCGGAAGACGCCACGGACGTCGGAGGCGTCGTCGGACACCCAGGAGGGCAGGCCCTCGTCGGCCTTGCCGTCCGCGCCGCTGTCGTAGGTGAACGCCTTGGTGTGCCCGGAGCTCCGGTCCTGCAGCGCCTCCGAGATGGCGCCGCACGCCGTCGTCGTGACGGCGACGACGGACGCGAGGGCCAGCACGCCGACGCCGCGGTAGCGGCGCACGGGCGACGTGGTGACGGCGGAGACGTCGGTGCGGTGGGTGCTGCGGTGGTGGTCGTGGTGGTTCTCGTGCTGCGTCATGTCCTCGACGCTACGAACCCGCAGGTGGCGCCGTCGTCGGCCCGGGAGGGGAACCTGGCGGCAGGTCCGTACGACCTGGGGACGACGCCGGGGTCAGGGCCGGCTCAGGGGATCACCCGAGCACCGATGAGTCCGCGGCGGCCCCGTCGTCGGACAGGGGAGGACGAACCGACCCGACGGAGGTCATCCCATGAGCGCAGCCACCGGGCTCGTGAGCGTCAGCGCGAGCGTCTCCCTGGACGGGTTCATCGCCGGCCCGGAGGGCTCGGGCTTCGAGCACCTCTTCGCCTGGTACGAGGGCGGAGAGCGGACGTTCCCGAGCACGCACCCGGAGATCCCGTTCCGCCTGTCGGACGCCGACCACGACTACCTCACCGCCGCCATGGCGCGGATCGGCGCGCTGGTGGTCGGACGGCGCCTGTTCGACATGACGAACGGCTGGGACGGCCTCCACCCCCTGGACAAGCCGGTCGTCGTGCTGACGCACCGGGTGCCGCAGGACTGGGTGGAGCGCTACCCGGGCGCGCCGTTCACGTTCGTCACCACGGGCCTCCACGACGCCGTAGCGGCAGCGCACCAGGTCGCGGGCGGGCTCGACGTCGGGCTGAACGCCGGCGAGATCGCGAGCCAGGGGATCGCGGCCGGGCTCGTGGACGAGGTGGTGCTCGACCTCGTGCCGGTGCTGCTCGGCGGCGGCACCCGGTACTTCGACGCGATCGGCACGACGCCGGTCGTGCTCGACGGTCCCGAGACCACGCAGGGGCACCGGGTGACCCACCTGCGCTACACCGTGCGCCGGGCCTAGGCGTCCCTAGGCCGTGGCAGGCCGCCGGTCGAGGCGCGCCGCGACGGCGGCCGCGGCGACGGCGACGGCCGTGGTCAGCCCCGACACGACCACGACGCCCGACCAGCCGGCGTCCTCCCAGACGTGCGTCGTGACGGCGCCCATGACGGCGCTGCCGACGTAGTAGGCGAACAGGTACGCGCTGGACGCCTGCGCCGTTCCGCGCCCCTGCCGGTGCGCGCGGTCCACCGCCCAGCCGCTGACCAGCGAGTGCGCGCAGAAGAACCCGACGGTCAGCACGCCGAGCCCCGCGACGACGGTCGCCACGTACGGCGGCGCGGTGACGGCGACCCCGACGGCGAGCAGCAGCAGGCCGGTGACGACGGCGGTGCCGCGCCCGCGGCGTCGCGCCAGCACCTGCGCGACCGACGGCGTGACGATCCCGACCGGGTAGGCGAGGTAGACGAGCGTGACGGCGTGGCCGAGCGAGAACGGCGGCGCCTCCAGGCGGAACGCCACGGCGTTGTAGACGCCGACGAAGGTGCCCATGCTGGCGAAGCCGACGGCGCACAGCAGCGCCACGACCGGGTCGCGGAACGCCGATGCCGTCGCGGTCAGCACGCTGCCGAGCCGCAGCGGCCGCGGCGTGAACCGGGCCGAGCGCGGCACGAGCACCCACAGGGCGCCGGCGGCGAGGAGGGTGGTGCCGGCGAGCACCTCGGTGGCGAGCGGCCACCCGCCGATGGCGGCCAGCGGCCCGGGTACGAGCCGCCCGACCGCGCCGCCGACCGCCGTGCCGGCGATGTACGCCGCGTTGGCGCGGGCGTGCGCGCCGGGGTGCATCTCCTCGCGCAGGTACGCGAGCGCGACGGCGGGCAGCCCGGCGAGCGCCACGCCTGCCAGGCCGCGCAGCACCAGCAGGCTGCCCCACGTCGGGGCGAAGGCGCTCGCGAGCCCCAGCACGCCGGACGCCAGCAGCGACCAGCGCATCACCTCGACCCGACCGAACCGGTCCGCGACCGGCCCGACCGCGAGCAGTGCGACCGCCATCGCCGCCGTCGTCACCGAGAGCACCTGGGCCGATGCGCCCGCCGACACGTCGTAGTGGGCGGCGACCTGCGGCAGCAGCGGCTGCACGTAGTAGAGCAGGGAGAAGTTCGCGAGGCCGCCCGCCGCCAGCCCCAGCAGCGTGCGGCGGTACGCCCGCGACCCGGGGCGGTGGCCGGTCAGGGGCGGTGCCTGGACGGCGGGGGCGGTGGTCACCGGACCACGGTGCCTCGCCGGGGTCGATGCGCCAAATGATCCAGGCGCCGGTCATGATGCGAGGATCGCATCTGACGAGGGGAGAGGTCATGGACGAGCAGACCCTGCGGGTGTTCCTGTCCCTGTGCGAGACGGAGAGCACCCGCGACACGGCGGCGCTGCTGCGGGTGGACCAGTCGACGGTGTCGCGCACGCTCGCCCGGCTGGAGGCGGGGCTCGGCGTCGAGCTGTTCCGCCGGCACGGGCGCCGGATCGCGCTCAACCGCGCGGGCGTGAGCTTCCGGGGCGACGCCGCGCGGGTGCTCGACGAGATCGAGGTGGCGCGCCGGCACGTGCGCCAGGAGGCGCTCGGCGCGCGGACGGTGCGCCTGGGCTTCCTGCAGTCGGTGGCGCGGTGGCTGGTGCCGCGCGTCGTCACCGAGCTGCGTCGCGACGACCCGGACCGCCGCTTCGAGCTGCGCCAGGGCTTCGCGCAGGACCTGTTCGGCTGGCTGGACGACGACGTGCTGGACCTCGCGCTCGTCACGCCCCCGCCGCCCACGCGCACCACCGGCTGGCGCCTGCTGCACGAGCAGGTGCTGTGCGTCGCCGTCCCGCCCGGCCACCGGCTGGCCGGCCGCGCGGGAGCCGGCGTCGCGGACCTGGCGGGGGAGCGGTTCGTCGCGTTCTCGCGCACCACCGAGCTGCGGGGCGTCGTCGAGGGCATGCTCACCGAGCACGGCGTCGAGGTGGACGTCGCGTTCGAGTCCAGCGAGGTCGACACCATCCGCGGCCTCGTCGCCGCGGGGATGGGCGTCGCCGTGCTGCCCCGCCCCGAGCGGCCCGACGCCGCCGACCCGGTCTACGTGCCGCTCGCGCCGCGCACCACCCGCCGGCTCGGCGTCGCCTGGCCCGACCGGGCGCGGGTGCCGCAGGTCGTCACCGCCCTCTGACCGTGCCGGGCGGGCTACGCTGCCGGTGCCCGCGACGGACCCGGAGGTGCTCGGTGGTGCCCACGCCCGAGGAGCTGCGTCGCCTGCAGCGCCGCACGCTGATCGTCGTCGTGGCGAGCCAGGTGCTGGGTGGCGCGGGCCTGGCCGCGGGCGTCACGGTCGGGGCGCTGCTCGCGCAGGAGATGCTCGGCACCGACCGGCTCGCCGGGGTGCCCACCATGCTGTTCACGCTCGGCTCGGCGCTCGCGGCGTTCCTGGTCGGCCGGATCACGCAGCGGGCCGGACGGCGCACCGGCCTGGGGCTGGGCTTCGCCGCGGGCGGGCTCGGGGCGGTGGGCGTGGTGGCGGCCGCGGCCCTCGACGTCGTCCCGCTGCTGCTGGTGTCGCTGTTCGTCTACGGCGCCGGCACGTCGACCAATCTCCAGGCCCGGTACGCGGGCACCGACCTCGCGGCCCCGGACCGGCGGGCGACGGCGGTCAGCGTCGCGATGGTGTCCACGACGCTGGGCGCGGTGGCGGGGCCGAACCTCGTGGAGCCGCTCGGCGGCCTCGCGACGTCGCTCGGCCTGCCGGCGCTGGCGGGGCCGTTCCTGCTCGCCGCGGTCGCGTTCCTCGCCGCCGGCGGCACGCTGTTCGCCTTCCTGCGCCCGGACCCGTTCCTCGTCGCGAAGGACCTGGCCCGCGCCGACGACGCCGCGGCCGCGCGGCCGCCCGACGACGACGCCGGCCCGCGCCGTGCCGTGCCCGCCGGCGTCGTCGTCGGCGCCACGGTGATGGTGCTGACGCAGGTCGCGATGGTCGCGATCATGACGATGACGCCGGTGCACATGCGAGGCCACGGCCACGACCTGGGCGACGTGGGCCTGGTGATCAGCATCCACGTGGCCGCGATGTTCCTGCCGTCGCTGGTGACGGGCGTGCTCGTGGACCGGGTGGGGCGGGTGCCTATGGCCGCAGCCGCCGGCGTGACGCTGCTCCTCGCCGGCGTCACCGGGGCGGTGGCGCCCGGCGACTCGACGGGCCTGCTGGTGCTGTCGCTCGCGCTGCTGGGGCTGGGGTGGAACTTCGGCCTCATCGCGGGGACGGCGCTCATCGTCGACGCGACGACCCCGGCCACGCGCGCCCGCACGCAGGGCACGGTGGACGTGCTCATCGCGCTCGCCGGAGCGGGCGGCGGCGCGATGTCCGGCGTCGTGATGGCGGGGGCAGGCTACGCGACCCTGGCGCTGGGCGGCGGCGTCCTGTCGCTGCTGCTGATCCCGGTGCTGTTCCTCACGCGGAGGCGGGCGCCGGCTCCGGCATGAGCGCCGGAACGAGGGTCGCCACCGAGTCGGCCAGCTCGGCGACGGCGCCCGGCACGGCGCGGTAGTACGCCCAGCGCCCGCGCTGCTCGCGCTCGAGCAGCCCCGCCTCGACGAGGATCTTGAGGTGGTGGCTGACGGTGGGCTGGGACAGCCCGACCGGCTCGGTGAGATCGCAGACGCACGCCTCGTGGCCCTCGTGCGCGGTGACGATCGACAGGAGCTGCACGCGCGTCGGGTCGGCGAGGGCCTTGAACGTGCGGGCGAGGTCGCGGGCCGCGGCGACGTCGACCGCCGGCGCCACGCTGCCGCAGCAGGCGTCTGTCGTCGTCATGCGACCATCTTGCCACGCATCGAAGAACATGGATACGTTGACCTCGGTCAGTCATCGAAGTTCATCTATATGAGGGAGCGCGAGATGGTCGAGACGGCGCGAGCAGAGCTGCCGGTGATCGTGATCGGGGCGGGCCCGGTGGGGCTGGCGGCGGCGGCGCACCTGCTGGAGCGTGGGCTGGAGCCGTGGGTGCTGGAGGCCGGCGAGCGGGCCGGCGCGGCGATCTCGTCGTGGGGGCACGTGCGGCTGTTCTCGCCGTGGCGGTACGACGTCGATGCCGCGGCGCGCCGCCTGCTGGAGCCCGCCGGCTGGACGTCGCCCGACCCCGACGCCCTGCCGACCGGGCGTGAGCTCGTCGACGGCTACCTCGCCCCGCTGGCGGCGACGCCGGAGATCGCCTCCCGGCTGCGCACGGGCACGCGGGTGCTCGCGGTCGCGCGGGACGGGGCGGACAAGACCCGCTCGCTGGGCCGCGACCGTCGCGGCTACCGGGTGCGCACGGTGGGCGCCGACGGGCGCGTGCAGGACGTGCTCGCCCGCGCGGTGATCGACGCGTCCGGCACGTTCTCGACGTCGAACCCCCTCGGCGGGAGCGGGCTGCCCGCGGCCGGGGAGCCCGACGCTGCGCCGTTCGTCACCGGCCCGCTGCCCGACGTCCTGGGAGCCGACCACGACCGCTTCGCGGGCCGCCACGCCCTCGTGGTCGGCATGGGCCACTCGGCGGCGAACACCCTGCTCGGCCTGGTGGAGCTGTCCGAGACGGCGCCGGGCACCACGATCACGTGGGCGATCCGCGGCGGGTCGGCCCGCCGGCTGTTCGGCGGCGGCACGGACGACGAGCTCCCCGCCCGCGGGCTGCTGGGCACCCGGCTGCGCGACGCCGTCGAGGCCGGGCGCCTGCGGCTGCTCACCCGGGTGTCGATCGAGCAGCTCGTCCCGGGGGCCGAGTCGGTGCGGGTGCTCGGCACGGCCAAGGACCAGCGGCTCGAGCTCGACGTGCACGCGATCGTCAACGCGACGGGCTTCCGCCCCGACCTGGGCATGCTGCGCGAGGTTCGCCTCGACCTCGACCCCGTCGTCGAGGCCCCGAGCGCGCTGGCGCCCCTCATCGACCCCAACCAGCACTCGTGCGGCACGGTGCCGCCGCACGGCGAGGCGGTGCTGTCGCACCCGGACGACGGCTTCTACCTGGTCGGCATGAAGTCCTACGGCCGCGCCCCGACGTTCCTCCTGGCCACCGGGTACGAGCAGGTGCGGTCCGTCGCCGCGGCGCTGGCTGGGGACCGTGCGGCGGCCGACGCCGTCGAGCTGGACCTGCCCGCCACCGGCGTGTGCTCCAGCGACCTCGCGCTGGAGGCGGACGGCGAGTCCGCCGGGTCGTGCTGCGGGCCCGCTCCGGCCGAGCCGCAGCTGGTCACCCTCAGCCCCACCGTCGGTTGAGCCTGTCGAAACCCAGCGACCGGGTTTCGACAGGCTCAACCAGTGGGTGCCGGGTTTCGACGGGGCCGACGCCGAGGGAGGCGAGCAGCCCGCGTACGCGGCGCTCGATGTCGTCGCGGATGGGCCGCACCGCGTCGAGACCCTGGCCGGCGGGGTCGTCGAGCTCCCAGTCCTCGTAGCGCTTGCCGGGGAAGATCGGGCAGGCGTCGCCGCAGCCCATGGTGATCACGACGTCGGAGGCGCGCACGGCGTCGGTGGTGAGGACCTTCGGCTGCTCGCCGGCGAGGTCGACGCCCGCCTCGGCCATCGCCTCGACGGCGACGGGGTTGATGCGGTCGGCGGGCATCGAGCCGGCGGAACGGACCTCGACGGCGCCGCCCGACAACGCGCTCAGGAACCCGGCGGCCATCTGGGAGCGGCCGGCGTTGTGCACGCAGACGAACAGGACGGACGGCCGGGTGCCGTCGGGGAGGGCGGGCATGCCCTCATATTGATCGACGTCGATGCGCGGCGCAAGGAGGTCGGGCGCCGGGAGGTCAGGACTCCGGCTCCACCGGCCCGTCCTCGCCGACGACGAGCTCGCCGCAGCTGGTCTCCTGCGCGGTGACGACCGCCGGGTCGTCGGGCCCGGCGTCCTCGGCGACGGTCGACCGGTCGCCGTTCGAGGCGTTCAGGGCGCCGTCGTCCAGGTCGACGAACGTGCGCTCGACGGTGAAGGCGCTGCCGTCGGCGGAGGTCGCGTTCAGGCCCGCGAGGTGCAGCGCCCCGTCGACCTCGGTGCAGCCGACGCCCGTGCCCTGGCCGGTGAACCCCTTGTCGAACGTGTAGGGCGCGCCCGCGAGGTTCTGCGTCGCCGCGAGGTCGCAGTCGGCGGCCGAGAACAGCAGCACCTCGCGGCCGGTGTCGACGAGCGCGATCGGGGCCGTGCCGTCGCCCGCCGCCACGACGTTCACGACGGCCGACGCGCGCTGCGGGCTCGCCGAGTCGATCGCCGCCGAGAACGTGGCGCCCGACGCCGTCGTGATCCCGAAGCGGCGGTCGGCGCCGCCGGTGAGCCACGCCGTGTCGGCCTCGCCGTCGCCGTCGACGTCCACCGACTCGTGGGTGTCCGCGTCCTCCGGGGTGCCGTCGTCGGTGGCCGCGCAGCCGGCGGCGCCCGTCGTCGTGGGCGAGGCAGAGGGATCGGGGGACGCGGAGGCGTCCTGCGTCGCCGTCGCGGTGGGGGACTGCGACGCGGCCGTGGCGCCGTCGCCGTCGCCGTCGCGCACGACGAGCCAGACGACGACGGCGACCACCACGACGGCGGCGAGCACGATCACCCGCCAGGTCCAGGGGCTGCGGGCGGGGGCGGGATCGGGGGAGTCGCTCATGTTCCCCAGGCAAACATCGTCAGGCGGGGTCCTGCATCCCGTGCAGGCGCGCGTGCAGGCCGCGGACCTCGTCGGCGAGCTCCGGGGCGGGGCCGCGCGTGGGGACGCCGGGCGCGACGTCGCCCACGGCCAGCGGGGTCACGGGCCCGGGCGCGACGCCCCACTCCTGCAGCCACGCGATGAGCTGTGCCGTGCTGGTCGCGTACACGATGGGGCCGAGCCCCACCCAGGCGTGCGCGGCGCTGCACATCGCGCAGTGCTCGCCCGACGTGTACGCCGTCGCGCCCGCGCGCTCCTGCGGCGTCAGGTGCGCCGCCGCCCAGCGCGCGATCTCGAGCTCGGGGTGACGGGTCTGGTCGCCGCCGGCGACGCGGTTGCGGTCCTCGAACACCACCGCGCCGGAGGCGTCCACCAGCAGCGAGCCGAACGGCTCGTCGCCGTCCTCGAGCGCCTCGCGCGCGAGGTCCACGCACCGCCGCAGGAACGGGAGGTCGTCCGGGGTCACGGGGTCGGTTTGGTATGCCATCTGGTCATCCTCTCGCACTCTGCGCCGCGCCGGCCAGCTCCGCGACGACGGCCATCGCCTCCGCGAGCTGGTCCTGGGGGTGCCACACGGGCAGGCGCACGAACGTGCGGTGGGCGCCGTGCGGGGAGAAGGACGGGCCGGGGGTGAGCCGCACCCCGTGCGCGAGGGCGCGGCCCGCCAGGTCCGCCGCGTCGACGCCGGTGTCCACCCACAGGCCCGAGCCGCCGGCCGGGAGCCACCACCGCCAGGTCGGCACGGACTCCCGGAGCACCGCACGCGTGGCCGCGAAGCGCTCGGCGAGGAACGCCCGGCGCGACTCCCGCTGGTCGGCGGCCCGCGGGAGCAGCAGCAGGGCGGCGAGCTGGTCGGTCACCGGGCTGCCGAGGTCGAGGCCCCGGCGCAGGTCCGTGAGCCGGGCGACGATCTCGCGCGGCCCCCGCACCCACCCGATGCGCAGGCCGCCCCAGAACAGCTTGGACAGGGTGCCGAGCACCAGCAGCCGCGCGGGGTCCACCAGGCCGTCGAGCCCTCGCACCGGCTCCGACCGCGTCCAGCCGAGGTCGGCCTGCGACTGGTCGTCGACGACGAGCACGTCGTGCCGGGCGGCGGCCTCCGCGATCGCGCGGCGCCGCGGGCGGGCGGTGTGGACGCCGGTCGGGTTGTGCAGGGAGGTCTGCGCGTAGAGCAGGTCGGCGCTCGCGAGGGCGGCGTCGAGCAGCCCGACGTCGATCCCGGTCGGGCCGAACGGCACGCCGCGCACCCGCCCACCCGCCCCGGCGAAGGCCTCGAGCGCGCCCCGGTACGTCGGGTCCTCGACGACCGTGAGCGTGCCGGGGCCGGTGAGCGCGGTGGCCACCAACCACACCGCCTGCTGCGAGCCGGCCGTGACCATGACCTCCTCGGCGGCGGTCGGCGTGCCCCGCGCGGTGAGCTCGGCGGCCAGGGCGGCGCGCAGCTCGGGCAGGCCGGCCGGGTGGTAACCGGACTCGTCGAGGTGGTGCTCGTGCAGCAGCCGCCCGACCTCGGGCATCACCCGCGCGACGTGCTCGCTGCCGGGGAGCGCGCCGGAGGAGAGGTCGACGACGGGCGCCACCCGGTCGTCGAAGGTCATGAGCCGCCCCTCGCCGGGGCGCCGCAGCCCGCCGGCCCGGCGCACGTACGTGCCGGAGCCGTGCCGGCCCACCAGGCGGCCCTGCGCGGTGAGGTCCGCGTAGGCGCGGGCGACCGTGCCGCGCGCGATCCCGAGCGCGTCGGCGAGCTCGCGCTGCCCGGGCATACGCCACCCGGCGGGCAGGTGGGATCCGTCGACGAGCTCGGTGAGACCCTCCCTGAGGGCGGCGTGCGCGGGGACGTCGTCGCGCCGCCACGCGCCGAGCAGCCGCGCGACGCGGTCCGCCTCCGCCGACGTGGCCACGCGCCGCCCCCTCCCGCACCGTGGTCCACACCTTGGTCCACTTGCCTCCAAGTGGACCACGCCGGCCGGGCGGCGGCGACGCACGATGGTCGTCAGACCGCTCGAGGACGAGCAGAAGGAGGAACCCATGCCCACCCAGCCCACGGTGGCACTGATCGGCACGATGGACACGAAGGGCGCCGAGTACGCCTGGCTGGCGGACCGCGTCCGCTCGCACGGCGCGGAGGCGCTGACGATCGACGTCGGCACGTTCTCCGACGCGGCGGCGGACGTCTCGGCGCACGACGTCGCGGCCGCGGCGGGCCACGACCTGGACGCCCTGCGTGCGTCGGGCGACCGCGGCGCCGCGATGGAGGCGATGGCCGCCGGCGTGGCCGCCGTCGTCGTCGACCTGTACGAGCAGGGGCGCGTCGACGGCGTCCTGGCCGTCGGCGGCTCCGGCGGCTCGTCGGTGGCGTCGCGCGCGATGCAGGCGCTGCCCGTCGGCGCGCCCAAGCTCCTCGTGTCCACGATGGCGTCGGGGGACGTCTCCCCGTACGTCGGCGAGTCCGACGTGACGCTCGTGTACTCCGTGGTCGACGTGGCCGGGATCAACTCGGTCTCCGAGCAGGTCTTCGGCAACGCCGTGGCCGCCGTCGTGGCGATGGCGGGCGAGCACCGGGCGCACCGCACCCAGGCCCGGGCCGGCGGCGCGCACCGCCCGCTGGTCGGGCTGTCCATGTTCGGCCTCACGACGCCGGCGGTGGACGAGGCGCGTGCCGAGCTGGTCGAGCTCGGCTACGAGCCCCTGGTCTTCCACGCCACCGGGGCGGGCGGCCGCGCGCTGGAGAAGCTCGCGCGCGACGGGCGGCTGGCGGGCGTCCTCGACCTCACCACGACCGAGCTCGCCGACGACCTGGTGGGCGGGGTCCTCAGCGCCGGGCCGCACCGGCTCGAGGCCGCCGGGCAGGAGGGCGTGCCGCAGGTCGTCTCGCTGGGCGCGCTCGACATGGTGAACTTCGGCCCCCGGGCCACCGTCCCGGCGCGCTTCGACGACCGCACGTTCGTCGTGCACAACCCCACCGTGACGCTCATGCGGACCACGCCCGAGGAGAACGCCGAGCTCGGCCGGCGCATCGCGGCCAAGCTCGGCGCCGCGCGCGGACCCGTGACGCTCCTGCTGCCGCTGCGCGGCGTCAGCGGGATCGACGCCGACGGCGAGCCGTTCCGCGACGAGGCCGCGGACGCCGCCCTGTTCGGCGCGCTGCGCGAGGGCCTCGCCGGCAGCGACGTCGAGGTCGTCGACGTCGACGCCCACCTCAACGACCCCGGCTTCGGGCGCGACGCCGCCCGCCGCCTGCACGCGCTCGTCGCCCAGCACGACTGACCCGCACCCGCGCCCCTCAGGACACCCGACAGCAGACCCGACAGCACAGGAGCCACGCCATGGACCGCAGCACCGCACTCGACCGCCTCCGCGCCACCGTCGCCGCCGGCCGCCCCATCATCGGCGGCGGCGCCGGCACGGGCATCTCGGCCAAGTCGGCCGAGGCGGGCGGCATCGACCTGCTCATCATCTACAACTCGGGCCGCTACCGGATGGCGGGCCGCGGCTCGCTCGCCGGGCTGCTGGCCTACGGCGACGCGAACGCCATCGTCATGGAGATGGCCGACGAGGTGCTGCCGGTCGTCAAGGACACCCCGGTCCTCGCGGGCGTCAACGGCACCGACCCGTTCCGGGTCATGGGCCGGTTCCTCGACCAGGTGAAGGAGGCGGGCTTCGCGGGCGTGCAGAACTTCCCGACGGTCGGCCTCATCGACGGCGTCTTCCGGCAGAACCTCGAGGAGACCGGCATGGGGTTCGACCTCGAGGTGGACATGATCGCCGCGGCGCACGAGCGCGAGCTACTCACGTCGCCGTACGTGTTCGACGTCGAGCAGGCGGTCGCGATGACGCAGGCGGGCGCCGACGTGCTGGTGCCGCACATGGGCCTGACGACCAAGGGCTCGATCGGCGCGTCCACCGCCCTGACCCTCGACGAGTGCGTCGGGCGGATCCAGGAGATCCGCGACGCCGCGGTGAAGGTGAACCCGGACGTGCTGGTGCTGTGCCACGGCGGCCCGATCGCCGAGCCGGCGGACGCGCAGTACGTGCTGGAAGGCACGCAGGGCGTGGTCGGCTTCTTCGGCGCGAGCTCCATCGAGCGCCTGCCCACCGAGGTCGGCATCCGTCAGCAGACCGAGGCGTTCAAGGCCGTCGGCTTCGGCCGCTGACGCCGCTCCGCCTGCCCGCCGGGGCCCGGGTCACGAGCGCCGACGGGCCGCCGGGTCGGTCTCGTTCGCCTCGAGCGCGGCGATGAGCGTGCGCGCGTCGTGCGGGCCGCGGTGGCGGACGCCGTCGAGGAAGAACGTCGGCGTGCCGCGCGCCCCGGACGCGGCGGCGCTCTGCTCGTCCGCGCGGACCCGGGCGTGCAGGGCATCGTCGGCCATGTCGGCGTCGAACCGCTCGAGGTCGAGCCCGATCGCGGCGGCGTGCTCGCGCAGGTCGTCGGGCTCGAGCCGCGACTGGTGGGCGAACAGCCGGTCGTGCATCTCCCAGAACCGGCCCTGGCGCTCCGCGGCCTCGGACGCGACGGCGGCGAGGTAGGCGTGCGGGTGCACGTCCTCCAGGGGCAGGTGCCGCACGACGTACCGCACCCGGTCGCCGAAGTGCCCGCGCAGCTCGGCGCCCATCCCGGTGGCGCGGGCGCAGAACGGGCACTCGAAGTCGAGGTACTCGACCACGGTGTGCGCGGCGTCGTCGTCGCCCTTGGCGTGGTCGCGCTCCGGGTCGACGGCGGGGGTGAGCGCCACGGGCAGGTCGGCGCTCGCCTCGCCGTAGCGCACGCGCGCGACGGTGAAGATCGCCCAGCCGAGCAGCGTGGACGCCGCCATCGCGATGAGGATGCCGACCGTCGCCGCCTGGCCGGCGGGCGTGCCGTCGAACGCCAGGTCCACGACCAGCAGCGACACGGTGAACCCGATGCCGGACAGGGCGGCGCCCCCGAGCACGCTGCCGGGCCCGACGCCGTCGGGCAGGGTGCCGAGGCGGGCGCGCACGGCGCCCCAGGTGCCGAGCCCGATGCCCACGAGCTTGCCCACCACGAGCCCCGCCACGACGCCCCACGTGATGACGGAGCCGAGGGCCGCGCCCAGCGCGCCGCCGCGCAGGTCGATGCCCGCGTTGGCGAGCGCGAACAGCGGCACGACGACGAGGGACACGGGGCCACGCAGCACGTCGTGCAGGCGGTGGTTGACGGAGATGGAGCGTGCGAGGCCGACGCGGGCGTTGCGGGCCACGCTGGCGCTGGGCGACTGCCAGTAGTCGCGGAACAGGCTCTTGGCCTCGAGCACGTCGTCGCGGCGGGTGGCGACGGCGGGCACCAGCAGTCCGGCCAGCATGCCGGCGATCGAGGGGTGGACGCCGGCCTGCACGGTCGCGCCCCACAGCACCACGACGACGAGCACGTACGGCGCGCTGCGCCACTCGCGCATGCGGCCCAGCAGCCACAGGACGCCGAGCGCGGCGAGCGCCACGAGGAGCGGCGCGAGCCGCACGTCCTCGGAGTAGACGACGCCGATGATCCCCACGGCGAGGAAGTCGTCCACCACGGACAGCGTGAGCAGGAAGACGCGCAGCTGGCTCGACATCGTCGGCCCGACCAGGGCGAGCACGCCCAGCAGGAAGGCCGTGTCCGTGCCGACGACGACTCCCCAGCCGTGCGGGTCGGCCCGGCCGGCGACGGCGAGGAAGACCAGCGCGGGCACGACGACGCCGAGCGTCCCCGCGACGAGCGGCACCAGGCGCGAGCTGCGCTGCCGCAGCGAGCCGATCGCCAGCTCCTGGCGCACCTCGAGGCCGACGACGAAGAAGAACAGCACCATGAGGCCGTCGTTGACCCAGTGGTGCAGGTCCATGTCGAAGCGCAGGTCGCCGACGTCGACGTTGACGGGCAGCGCCCAGAGGTCCTCGTACCAGCCGGACAGCGGCGAGTTGGCCCACAGCAGCGCCAGCAGGGTGACGCCCACCAGCAGCAGGGCCGCGCCCGACTCGGTGCGCAGCCGTTCGGCCAGTGCGCGTGGCGCCATGCGTGTCTCCCGTCCGTCGTGAGGTGCGGGCCCGCGAGGAGCGTACGTCGCCCCCGGCCCGCCGGCCGTCGGGGGCAACGTCGGCCCGCGGCGCGGGTGTTCCCGGGAATGTCCGAGGGGGGTCGCGGGTTGTGACCTCGGCAGGTGAGAACGGTTCTCACCTCGACCGCGCGAGGAGCAGCCGGATGGCCACCCGCACCGACCTGCGCCCGATCGTCAAGCTCCGCTCGACGGCGGGCACCGGATTCACGTACGTCACCCGCAAGAACCGCCGCAACGACCCCGACCGGGTCGTGCTGCGCAAGTACGACCCCGTCGTGCGCCGGCACGTCGACTTCCGAGAGGAGCGCTGAACCATGCAGCAGAACATCCACCCCACCTACGGGCCCATCGTCTTCCGCGACACCAGCGCGGGCACCGCGTTCCTCACGCGCTCCACGCTGGCCGGCGACGCCGCGTCCGGCCCGGGCCGCCCCGCGCGCACCGTCGAGTGGGAGGACGGGAACACCTACCCCGTCGTCGACGTCGAGATCTCGAGCGCCAGCCACCCGTTCTGGACCGGGGCAGCGCGCGTCGTCGACACCGCCGGCCGCGTCGAGAAGTTCCGTCGCCGCTACGGCCAGGGCGCGTCGCATCCGCGAGGCGCGCAGGCCTGACGACGCCGGGCTGACAGGATCGGCGGCACGACCGCGAGAGAGAAGGTGGACGATGGCGATCACCCTGTGCGTGCTGCTGTGGGCAGCCGACGGCGAGGCCCGGGCGCTGGAGGACTACGAGACCGAGGTGCTCGCGCTGGTGCCGCGACACGGGGGGAGGGTGCTGCAGCGCGTGACCAACGTGGCGCACACCGACGACGCCGCCCACGGCGCGGTGCAGCCGACCGAGGTGCAGCTCATCGAGATGCCCGACGAGGACGCGCTCGCGGCCTACCTGGCCGACCCCGACCGGGAGGCCCGGCTCGACGTGCGCGACCGGGCGATCGCGCGGACCGAGATCCTGCGCGTGCGCCCGGTCGGGTGACGGTCTGTCACGAGAACCGGGAGGGAGGCGTCCCGAAGGCTCGCGTGAACGCCGCCGTGAAGGCGGCGGGCGACGCGTACCCGAGGCGCGCGGCGACCGCCGTCACCGACGAGCCGGGCAGCATCCGCAGGCTCGCCAGCAGGCGGGCGCGGGCGCGCCAGGCGGCGGGGCTCGTGCCGGCCTGCTCGCGGAAGCGCCGGTCGAACGTCCGCTCGCTCATCGCCGCGCTCCGGGCCCAGCCCGCGTTGCTCACCGCCACGTCGGGCGCCGCCAGGTAGCCGCGGCACAGCGCGCGGAACGGCTCGTCGCGCGGCAGCGAGATCGCCAGCGGCACCGGCGAGACGTCGCGCAGCTCCCACAGCGCCAGGCGCAGCACCGCGTCCTCGTGCCCGCCCGCCTCGACCTCGGCGGGGAATGCGGCCGACGCGCGCAGGAGCTCGCGCAGCAGGGGGCGGACGTCGACGACGATGCACTGCGTGGGCCACCACGGCACGGCCGCGGGCTCGATGTACAGGCTCCAGGTGGAGACGTCGAGCATGCGGACCTCGTGCGGCACGCGCGGCGGGATCATGACGGCACGGTCGGTCGGCACGGTCCAGGACCCCTCGTCCGTCTCGACGAGCATCACCCCGCTGGCGCCGTAGAGCAGCTGCGCCCGGCGGTGCTCGTGACGCGGCAGCAGGTAGCCGGGCGGGTAGTCCGTCCCGATCGGCAGGACGTCGACCGGGAGGTGGTCGTAGTCGGCGACGGGCACGTTGCGCACTCCTCCACCGTACGGGCGCCGGTGGCGAAGTCTCGAAGGAAATCGACGGTCCGTCGGTAGTCCGCCCCGCGGGCGGGGGCGTGTCATGGAGGGCGTGTCCTTCCTCCTGCTCGTCCTGGTCGGCCTCGCCGTCGGTGTGACGACCGTGCTCTTCGGCTTCGGCGGCGGCTTCGTGACCGTGCCCGTGATCACGGTGGTCGACGTCGGTCTCGGCGGCGACGCCGTCCGGGTCGCCGTCGCGACGTCGGCCCTCGTCATGCTCGTCAACGCCGCCGTGGCCACCGCCGCCACCCGCCCCGAGGTGCTGCGCGGGCTCCGCGGCGGCGGCGTCCTGCTCGTCCTGCTCGCCGCCGGCGGGGCGCTCGGCGCCTTCGCCGGCCGGTTCGCCCCGGACCCGCTGCTGCGCTGGGGCTTCGTCGCCTACGTGGGCGTCACGATCGTCGACCTGCTGGTGCGCCCCGGATTCCTCCGGCCGCCGTCGTCCGCCCGCCCCGGCGGGTCGGCGCGCGGCGCCCTGGCCGGCTGGGTGGGCGCGCCGGTCGGGGCGGTCGCCGCGTTCCTCGGCGTGGGCGGCAGCGTGATGACCGTCCCGATGATGCGGCGCGGCGGCGCCACCATGGCGGCCGCGACCGCCCTGGCGAACCCGCTGACCCTCGCGATCGCTGCGCCGGCGCTCGCGGTCTCCCTGCTCGTGCGGGGTGGCGTGGCGCCCGCGCCGGGCCTGGTGGGCGGCGTCGACGTCGGATCGGCGGCGGCGCTGCTGGTCGGGGCGATCCCCGTCGTGGTGCTCCTGCGCCGCCGCCCGCCCCGCATCCCCGACCGGCTGCACGCCTGGACCTACCTCGCGCTGCTCGCCGCCGCGGCCGGCACGGTCGCCGCGGTCGGGTGACGGCGCCCGGCGGACCTCACGCCAGCAGGTCCGCCGTCGCTTCGACCGTGCGTGGCACCCACCACGCCCAGTCGTGGCCGCCGGTCACGACCTGGGACGACACGTCCACCCCGCGCAGCACGAGCGCGCGAGCCAGCTCCTCGGACGCGGCCGCGCCCTCGTACCGGCCCGCCTGCAGCCGGAGCCGCGGCGCGGCGCGGGCCAGCGGCTCCACGAGCGCGCCGGGCGGGTAGCGCCACAGCGACGGCGACTGCGCGACGGCGGAGCCCACGGCGTCGGGGAACCGTGCCGCGACGAACAGCGCGGACAGCCCGCCGAAGCTCGACCCGGCGACGACGGTGCGGCGCGGGTCGTCGTCGACGCGACGGCCACCCACCCCGTCGCGCCGCAGCCGCGGCACCAGGTCCTCGCCCACCCAGCGCGCCACGCCGCCGGGCACCCCCAGCACCGCCGCACGGTCCGGCCCGGACGCCACCATGACCACGGCGACCGGGGGCAGAGCCCCGGCGGCGACGGCGTCCGCGAGCACCCGCGCGGTGCCGAGGCGCTCGGCGTGCGCCTCGCCGTCGAGCAGCACGAGCAGCGGCAGCCGGTCGTCCGTCTCGGGCGCCCACCACCAGGCGCGGGGCTCGCCGTCGCGGGTCGAAGGGCCATGGCTGGTGAGGCGCGGCGGGACGGCGTCGGTGTCGCCGAAGCCGGCCAGCCAGGGCCGCTCGCCCGCGCCGGGCAGCCAGAGCGCCGAGCTCGCCATGCCGCGACCGGCGGCGTGGCCGCGCGGGTTGAGCGGGTCCCGCCGGCCGGGGCTGCCCGGGTCGCGCAGGCCGTGGGCCCACCAGCCCGGCTCGCCGGCCCCCTGGTGCACCAGGAACCGGTAGCTCGCCTCCCAGTCGTCCGGGACGTCGAACGTGCCCTGCCACCAGCCGTCGGGCCGCGGCGCGAGGTCGCACACGTCGGGCCGCTGCGGCTGCCACCACCCGCTCGCGGCCAGCGCCACCGCGCGGGCCTCCGGCGCGTGCAGCCGGAACGTCACGTGCGCGCGCCCGCCCGGTCGAAGCGCGACGTCCGGGCTACCGCCGGTCAGCATCGGCTCGGGGGCGCGGAGCACCTCGACCGCCGGTCGCCCGGCGGGCCGCTCCAGGGGCCGCCAGTCGTCCCAGCCCGTCATACCGGCACCACCAGCGGCAGCCCGGACACTGGATGGTCGAGCACGCACACCTTCTGCCCGTACACCTCGGCGACGCGCTCCTCGGTGATCACGGCGCGCGGGTCGCCGTCGGCGACGAGTCGGCCGCCGTGGAACACGGCGACGCGGTCCGCGTACCGGGCGGCGAGCGTCAGGTCGTGCAGCACGACGACGACGCACGCGCCGGCGTCGGCGAGGCGCCGCGACGTGCGCATCACCGCCTCCTGGTGGCGCAGGTCGAGCGCGGCGGTGGGCTCGTCGAGCAGCACCAGCGGCGTCTCCTGCGCCAGCACGCGCGCGAAGACGGTGCGCGCGAGCTCGCCGCCCGACAGGGTGGTGGCGTCGCGCCCTGCCAGGGCGTCCAGGTCGGCGTCGGCCAGGGCGGCGTCGACGACGGACTCGTCGCGGTCCGACGCCGGGTGCGGGATGCGCCCCATCGCGACGATCTCGCGGACGCTGAACGCGAACCGCACGTCGTGCTGCTGCACCATCACCGACCGCTGCCGCGCGAGGTCGGCGGCCTTCCATGCGGCGGGCGCCCGCCCGGCGACGAGCAGCCGGCCCGACGTCGGTGTCCGGTCGCCGGAGACGAGCCCGAGCATCGTGGACTTGCCGGCCCCGTTGGGCCCGACAAGGGCGACGACGCTCCCGCCGTGCAGCTCCAGGGACACGTCGTCGAGCAGCGCGTGCTCGCCGACGCGGAAGCCCACGCCCTGCGCTTGCACGACCGGGGCCTGCTCGACCGGGGCGCTCATGCTCCGGCCCCCGGCCGCTCGCGCAGCACGAGCCACAGGAAGAACGGCGCGCCGAGCGCGGAGGTGAACAGCCCGATGGGGACCTCCGACGGCGGCGCGACGGTGCGCGCGGCGGTGTCGGCGAGCACGATGAGCAGCCCGCCCACCAGCGCGGACATCGGGATCAGCGCGCGGTGCGCGGGCCCGAACGCCATCCGCACGATGTGCGGCACGACGAGCCCGACGAAGCCGATGATGCCCGCGAACGCCACGGTGACGGCGGTGAGCAGCGCGGTCACGACGACCAGCACCGCGCGCGCCCGCGTCACGTCGAGCCCGAGGTGCCGGGCCTGCCGCTCGCCGAGCGTCAGCATGTCCAGGCGGCGGTGCATCCCGACCAGCACGGCGACGCCGGCCACCACGACGACGGCCCCGATCGCGAGCTCCGTCCAGTCCACGGAGGCGAGGGAGCCCATCTGCCAGAAGACGATGTCGCGGAGCTGGTCGTCGTCGGCCATGAAGGTGCAGAACCCGGTGATCGACGCGCACGCGGCGCCCACCGCGATGCCGACCAGCAGCAGCCGGGACGTGCCGGTGCCGCGGCCGGGCCGGGCGAGCGCGTAGATGAGGCCGGTGGCCAGCAGGCCGCCGGCGAACGCCGCCGCCGGGACGGCCCACGCGGACGCGCCCGCGGCCGGCAGCGCGACGATCGCCAGCACGGCCCCGGCGGACGCCCCGCCGCTCACGCCGATGACGCCCGGGTCGGCGAGCGGGTTGTTGAACAGGCTCTGGAGGGCGGCGCCCGACGCGGCCAGCGCCGCCCCCGCGAGGGCCCCGAACAGCACGCGCGGCATGCGCAGGTCCATCACGACCGTGGTGGCGAGGCGCTCGCCGCCGTCGCCCGCGCCGAACAGCTCGTGCGCGACGACGGCGACGACCTCGCGGGGCGCGAGCCCGATCGGGCCGATGCCGATGGACAGCACGACGGCGGCCAGCAGGAGGACGCCCCCCACGGTGACGCCGGCGAGGAGCGGCGCCCGGCGGACCGAGCCCGTGCGCACGGACCCGGACCTCACTCCGCGGTCTCGGCGAGGGCCTGCGCCAGCGCGAGGGCGCCGGCGCCGGAGGCCGGGCCGCTCACCTTGATCTGGTCGTCGGGCATGACGACGACGCGGTTCGCCTGGCCGGCGGGCGTCTCGAGCAGGGTCGGGAAGGCGGCCGCGAAGCCCTCGATGCCGCCCCACTCCTCCAGGTCGGCGGTGCCCATCAGCAGCACGTCGGGCTCGGTGCCCAGCAGGCCCTCGTCGCTGTAGTCGCGCGAGAACCCGCGCAGCTTCGCCTCGACGCCCACGCTGGTGACGCCGAGCGCCTCGGCGACGTCGGCCCCCGCGGTGCCCGTGCCGACGACGGCGTTCGCGCCGCCGGCGCCGGACGACGTCACCTGGAGCACCCGCAGGTCGCCCAGGCCGGACGCGGTCTGGGACGCCTCGGCGAGCTGGGCGTCGACGTCGGCGGCGAGCTCCTCGCCCGCCTCGTCGACGCCGAGGTACGACGCGACGGCACGGATCTTGTCGCCGGTGCTCTGCTGGTCGTCGACGACGACGGCGTCCACCCCGGCCTTGCGGAACTGCTCCGCGACGTCGCCGTGACGGGCGGTGTTGTTGCCGATGAACAGGGTGCCGTCGAGGGAGAGCAGGCCCTCGGTGCCGGTCTCCTGACTGAACTCGTACTGCTCCGGGGCCGCGAGGGAGACCTCGGACGCGCTGTTGGTCGGGGCCGCGTAGACCAGGTCGGCCAGCCCGAGGCCGCCGAGGATCTCCGCGACGTCGTCGCCACCCACGATGATCTTGCTCGCGTCGGTCACGGTGACCTCCGTGCCGGTGCCGTCGACCACGTCGACGGGCAGCGCGGGCTCGGCCTCGACCGACGGCACGTCCGAGCCGGCGGCGAACGTCCAGCCGTCGGGCAGGTTCTCCGGCGCCGCGGCGCCCGGGGCCCCGCTCGACGCGCTGTCCGCGGCGGGCTCGCCGTCGGACGTGTCGGCGTCGGCGGACGAGCAGGCGGCGAGGCCGAGCGCCAGCGCGGCGACGGCGAGGGACGGGACGAGGCGGGACCGGGTGCGCACGGGGCTCCTGGTGGACGGGCCGGGCACGCCGGCGGTGACTAAGGCAAGGCAACCCTAACCAGTTGCGCGGGTCGCGACGGCCGGTCGCCGGCGTGAGGTGGTTCACACTCCGGTGTCATCTCGGCTTCCGTACGGCGAGAGGAATGGCTCGGGAAATGTCCGCACGACATGACTCTGTCGGGCATGAAAAAGTCGCGCCGCACCATTTCTGGTGCGGCGCGACGTCGGGTCAGGCCGTCAGAGTCCGAGCAGGTGGAGCAGGTCGGTGACCAGGCCTCCGACGGACGCCAGGAGCTCGCTCAGCGGGCCAGAAAGCATGAAGAATCCCCCTCGTATCGGAACAGGAAATGCCGCACGGGAATGCGGTGACTACATCGTGGCGAGGTGGGAATGGGATCGTCAACGGGTGTTCTGTTAATTGTCTGTTACTCCGGGCAAGCGCGATGCCTCAGGGCGCCCCCGGCATGTCCCGGCCGGAGATGAGCAGCTCCTCCGGGAAGCAGTAGCCCCAGAACTCGCCCGGCTCGAGCGACCGCATCACGGGGTGCCCCGTGGCGTGGAAGTGCGCCGTCGCGTGCCGGGCGGGGGAGGAGTCGCAGCACCCGACGTGCCCGCACTCCAGGCAGGCCCGCAGGTGCACCCACGTCCCCCCGGACGCCACGCACTCGGGGCACTCGCCGGTGGTCTCCGGCGGGACGGGCGTGATCCGGGACAGGTGCTCGCACGTCGTGGTCATGCCCCGAGCCTCGCGCCCGCCTACGCTGACCGCATGCCGGAGCGTCCCGTGATCCTGCTCGTCGCCGACGCCCACGCCTCGCAGGTGGAGGCGGAGTTCCGCGCCCGCTACGACCGCGACTACCGGGTCGAGGTGGTGCGCACGGCGGACGCCGCGCTCGATCGGCTGCGCGACCTGGTGGCGGCACGGGAGCCGGTCGCGATGATCGCCGCGGAGCGCCGGCTGCCCGACTCCACCGGCGTCGACCTGCTGCACCAGGTGCCCGCCGTCGTGTCCACCGCGCGGCGGGTGGCGCTGATCTCGGGCGACGAGTACGCCGACGCCCTGGACGAGATGCGGGCCGCGCTGCTGCGCCGCGACATGGACACGTTCGTCGGCATCCCGCGCGGCGCCCGCGACGAGGAGTTCCACACCGCGCTCGTCGAGCTGCTGTCGGAGTGGGGCTGGTCGGTGGCCCGGCCCACGGTGACGTCCACCGAGGTCGTCGCGGAGCCGGGCGACCGCGGGGCGGCCGCCGTCCGCGACCTGCTGGAGCGGCTCGGCATCCCGAACCGCGTGCTCGCCCCCGACGACGCCCAGGCGCGCGCGATCCTCGACGCGGCGGGCCCCGGCGCCGCCCTGCCCGTGGTGCGCACGTTCGCCGGGCGCGTGCTGACGGGCGCGACGCCGTCGGCCGTGGCGGAGGCGATGTACGGCGGCTTCGACTCCATCCCGCCGGGCGAGATCGCAGACGTGGCGGTGGTCGGCGCGGGACCCGCAGGGCTGGCCGCCGCGGTGTACGCGGCGTCGGAGGGTCTGTCGACCGTGGTGCTGGAGCGCGACGCGATCGGCGGCCAGGCCGGGTCGAGCTCGATGATCCGCAACTACCTCGGCTTCCCGCGCGGCATCTCCGGCATGCGGCTCGCGCAGCGCTCGCGCGTGCAGGCCGGGCGGTTCGGCGCCCGCTTCTACACGGGGCGCCCGGTGGCGCGGATCGAGCCCGGCCCGGCCGACGAGCCGGAGCACCACCACGTGCACGTCGACGGCGCGCAGCTGTGCGCCCGCACGGTCGTGCTCGCGACCGGCGTCTCCTACCGCCGGCTCGGCGTGCCGCGGGTCGACGAGCTGGTCGGCGCGGGCGTGCACTACGGCGCCGCGAGCTCGATGGCGCGCGAGATGACGGACCGCGACGTCGTCGTGGTGGGCGGCGGCAACTCCGCCGGCCAGGCCGCCGTGCACCTGGCGAAGTTCGCCGGCTCGGTGACGATCCTGGTGCGGCGGGGAAGCCTCGCCGAGACGATGTCCGACTACCTCGTCCGCGAGATCGCCGCGACGCCGACGGTCACGGTACGGCCGCGCACCGCGGTGGTCGACGGCGGGGGCGACGGCCGGCTGCAGTGGCTGATCACCGAGGACCTCGACACGGGCGAGCGGTCGAAGACCCACGCCGACGGCCTGTTCTGCCTGCTCGGGGCGGAGCCCGACTGCGGCTGGCTGCCCGACGGCGTCGCGCGCGACGACCACGGGTTCGTCCTGACCGGCCGCGACGTGCCCCAGGACCGCTGGGTGGACGGCCGCCCGCCGGCCAGCCTGGAGACGACGCTGCGCGGCGTCTTCGCCGTCGGCGACGTGCGCGCGGGCTCGATGAAGCGCGTCGCGTCCGCCAGCGGCGAGGGCGCGTCGGTGCTGCCGCTGGTGCACGACCACCTCGCCCGGCTCCGGGCGCAGGAGTTCGGGGGAGGGAGCCCGCCATGACCGACGGTCCTCAGGAGGGCGGCCCGCAGGCCCCGCGCACGTTCCGCCGCAGCCGTGCCCGGGACGTGGGCGACGCGGTGACCAGCGTGTTCGCCCGCCTCGGGCTGGTCCCAGGCACCTTCCTGCTGACCACCCGGGGCCGGCGCTCCGGGCTGCCGCGCACCCACCCCGCGACCCTCGTCAGCCTCGACGGGCGGCGCTGGCTGGTGGCCCCGTACGGCGTCGTCTCCTGGGTGCACAACGTCCGGGCCGACCCGCGCGTGCTGCTGCGCCGGGGGTTCTCGCGGCAGGTGTGCGTCGTGCGCGCGGCGTCGCCGGCGGAGGCGGGGCCCGTGCTGCGGCAGTACCTGCGCCAGTCCCGGCCCACGCGGCCGTACTTCGCGGCGACGCTCGACTCGCCGGTGGAGGAGTTCGTCGCCGAGGCGGACCGGCACCCCGTGTTCGAGCTGGTGCCGTACGACACAGGTCGCTGACCCGCCGCGCGCCACGGGTCGAACCGGGGTCGAATGGGCCGCATGGGACCCACGCAGGACGTCGCCACGGACCCGGCCCCCTGGTCACGGCCGCCCGCCGAGGTGCTCGCCGCGCTCCGGACGGACGACGGCGGGCTGTCCGCCGCCGACGCCGCGGCGCGGCTCGCGGAGGTCGGCCCGAACCGGCTGCCGCCGCCGGAGAAGGACCCGCTGTGGAAGCGGATCCTGGTGCACTTCGACGACGTCCTCATCTACATCCTGCTGGTCTCGGCGGTGCTGAAGGCGATCCTCGGCGACTGGGTCGACTTCACCGTGATCCTGCTGGTCGCGGTGGTGAACGCGGCGATCGGCTTCATCCAGGAGGGGCGCGCCGAGAGCGCGCTGAACGGCATCCGGCAGATGCTCTCGGTGCACGCCGAGGCCCGCCGCGACGGGGCGTGGGCCAAGGTCGACGCCGACGACGTCGTGCCGGGGGACGTCGTGCGCGTGCGTTCCGGCGACCGGGTGCCCGCCGACGTACGGCTGCTGCGGGCCACCAACCTGCGCGTCGAGGAGTCGGCGCTCACGGGCGAGTCGGTCGCGGCGAGCAAGCGGGTCGACGCCGTAGACGCCGCCGCCGGGGTGGGCGACCGCACCAGCATGCTGTTCTCCGGCACGCTCGTGGCCGCGGGCCAGGGCGTCGGCGTGGTCACGGCCACCGGCGAGCGCACCGAGATCGGCCGCATCCAGACGATGATCTCCGAGGTCACCAGCCTGGAGACGCCGCTGACCAGGCAGCTCGACCGGTTCGGCAAGCTGCTCGCGGTGCTCATCCTGGGCATGGCCGTGGTGATGGTCGTCATCGGCCGGGTGGTGCACGACTTCTCCGTGCCGGAGCTGGTGTCCGCGTCGATCGGCTTCGCCGTCGCGGCCGTGCCGGAGGGCCTGCCCGCCCTGGTGACGATCACCCTGGCGCTCGGCGTGCAGCAGATGGCCCGCCGCCGCGCCATCACGCGCAAGCTGCCCGCCGTCGAGACCCTGGGCTCCGTCACGACGATCTGCTCGGACAAGACCGGCACGCTCACGAAGAACGAGATGACCGCGCGGCTGGTGCGCACCGCCGGCGGCGAGCTGGAGGTCGCGGGCGCCGGGTACGCGCCCCTGCCGGCGCGTCCGGAGCTGCTCGACCGCCCGGACGCCGCCGCCGTCGTCGCCGCGATGATGCTGTGCAACGACGCCCGGGTGGTGCCCGGCGAGGACGACGACTGGCGGCTGGTCGGCGAGCCGACGGAGGGCGCGCTGCGCAGCCTCGGCATGAAGGCGGGCTTCGACACCTCGGGCTGGTCGCGGCTGGACCTGGTGCCGTTCGAGTCCGAGACCAAGTACATGGCCACCCTGGACCGTGCCGCGGACGGGCGGGTCGTCGTGCACGTCAAGGGCGCGCCCGACCGCGTGCTGGACCGCTGCACCACGCAGACGGCGCCGGACGGCACCGCGCAGCCGCTGGACCGCGCCTTCTGGGAGGCGCAGATCGACGAGATCGGCGGCCGGGGCCTGCGCGTGCTGGCGGCGGCGAGGACCCGCGCGTCGGCGGGCACCAGCGCGCTGGAGGCGTCGGACGTCGACGACGGCCTGGAGCTGTGCGGCCTGGTCGGCATCGTCGACCCGCCGCGCCCCGAGGCGATCGACGCCATCGCCCAGTGCCGCGACGCGGGCATCGCCGTCACGATGATCACCGGCGACCACGCGGGCACCGCGGTGGCGATCGGCCGCGAGATGGGGATCGTCCACGACGACGGCGCGGGCGAGGGCCCGGCCGTGCTCACCGGTGCGGAGCTGGAGGCGATGACCACCGAGCAGCTGCGCGCCGTCGTGCAGGACGTGCACGTCTACGCCCGCACCAGCCCGGAGCACAAGATCCGCATCGTCTCCGCGCTGCAGGCGCACGGCGAGGTGGTCGCGATGACGGGGGACGGCGTCAACGACGCCCCCGCGCTCACGCAGGCCGACGTCGGCGTCGCGATGGGCATCAAGGGCACCGAGGCCACGAAGGACGCGGCCGAGGTGGTGCTCGCCGACGACAACTTCGCCACCATCGAGCGGGCCGTGGAGGAGGGGCGGCGGATCTACGACAACATCCGCAAGTCCGTGCTCTTCCTGCTGCCCACCAACGGCGCGCAGTCGCTGGTGATCCTCGTGGCGGTGCTGTTCGGCCTGGTGCTGCCGCTCGCGCCCGTGCAGGTGCTGTGGATCAACATGATCACGGCGGTCACGCTGTCCCTCGGCCTCGCGTACGAGAGGGCGGAGCCGGGCGTCATGTCCCGGCCGCCGCGCGACCCGAAGGCGTCGATCCTCGACGCCGCGTTCGTGCGCCGCATCCTCGTCGTGTCCCTGCTCATCGGCGGCGCCACGCTGTTCGTCTTCTACGCCGAGCGGGCCCAGGGCGCACCGCTCGCCGAGGCGCAGACCACGGCGGTGACGATGCTGGCCCTGGGCCAGCTGGCGTACCTGTTCAACTGCCGGTTCCTGGACCGCTCGAGCCTCACGGTCGACGTGCTGCGCGGCAACCGCGTCGTCTGGCTCTCGGCCGTCGCGCTCGTCGCCCTGCAGTGCGTGTTCGTCTACACCCCGTTCATGCACGACTGGTTCGACTCCGCCGCGATCGGCTGGGCGGAGTGGGGCAAGACGGCGGGGCTCGCGCTGGTGGTCTTCCTGCTGGTCGAGGCGGTCAAGGCCGTGGGGCGACGCCGCTAGCCGGCCGCCGTCGTCCCGCCCGCGGACTCGCCGGAGCGGTCGACGGGGTCCCAGCCGTCCGACCCGGCCAGGTACTTCTCGGGGGTGTACTCGTCCGCCTGGTCGTCGGGCAGCTGCGCGCGGTTGCCGTTGACCGTCGCGCCCGCGCCGGTGTTGCGGTACTCGAGGAACCGCGCCTCGCGCCAGTCGTTGCCCGACATGTCGATCCACGGCTGGTCGGTGTCGATCGTCGCGGACAGCTCCGACTCGCGGAAGAGCACCTGGCCGTCCGGGCCCCAAGGTCGGCCGAGCTGCGTGGTGCCGTCGGTGGCCCCGGTGACGTGCGACCGGTAGAAGAGCAGGCCGTACTTCGTGCCCGCGGCCGTCCGGGCCGCGGTGATCGGCCCGCCCTGCTGGCGCTTCTCGTAGATGTCGCACCGGTGGAAGACGGCGGTGCCCTCGCCGTAGATGAAGTCGACGGTGCCCTCGATGTACGAGTCGCTGACGTAGGCGCGGGTGGGGTCGTCGATCATGAACGTGTCCTGGTCGCCGATCACGCGGGAGTCGTCGATGACGGCGCGGTCGGCCTCCAGGTACAGCGCGAGCGCCTGGTTGCCCTCCTCGCTCGCCGACTCGTCGTGGTCGTTCTCGAAGGTCACGTTGTCGGCGCGGAAGCCCTCGCCGGTGACGTGCACCGTGGCGCTGTCCCGGTGGCTGCCGCCCTCGCCGGCGCTCACGCCCTCGACGATCACGACGTCCTCGGCGCTGCCGGCACCGACCAGGGCGACGTTCGGCTTGTCGACCAGCACCCGCTCGCGGTACGTGCCGGGCTCGATCGTGATGACGTGCTCGCTGGCGTTGTCGGCGGGGACGGCGTCCACGGCCTCCTGGATCGTGGTGAAGTCGCCGGTGCCGTCCGCCGCGACCGTGCTCTCGGCCGCGGCGGTGGCGCCGGTCGCGCCGGCGGCGCCGGTGGCGACCACCGTGAGGGCGGCAGCGACGGTCGCGCCGAGGCGTCGCCGCCGCGCCCCGCGTCGGGTGGTGCGTGTCATGTGGATCGATCCCTTCGTCGTCACGTCGCTGTGAGCGCTTTCCGGTCGATGAACGTGCTCGACGGTAGGGACGTCCGGTGCCCGTGTCAACGATGTAGAGGCGACTCCGGACGGGCCGCGGGTGCCCGCACCTCGTGCCGGCCGTGGCCCAGGACGGCCGGTTCGAGGCCCGGCACGTCCAGCTCGGCCGTCGTCCCCACGGGCACGACGCACCGGACCACCAGCTCGCCGTCCTCGATCCGCCACGCGACCTCCGCCGTGCCGTACGGCGTGACGTGCCGCGCCTGGGCGCGGATCAGCCCTCCGCCGGGCCGCGGGGCCACGCGGAAGGTGCGGTACCCGGGCTCGAGGGGCGCGAGGCCGGCGACCACGCGGTGCAGCCAGTCGGCCACGGACCCCAGGGCGTAGTGGTTGAACGACGTCATCTCGCCCGGGTTCACCGTGCCGTCCGTGAGCATGCTGTCCCAGCGCTCCCAGATGGTCGTGGCACCCAGGTCCACCATGGCCAGCCACGACGGCGACGCGTGGCTGAGCAGCAGCGCGTACGCGGCGTCGAGCTGCCCGGTGCTGCTCAGCGCGTCGGCGACCAGCGGCGTGCCGGCGAACCCGGTGCCGACCGTCCAGCCGCCGTCCCGCACCAGCGCGGCGAGCCGCTCGCCCGCGCGGAGGCGCGCGTCGTCGCCGTCCAGCAGGTCGAAGACGATCGACAGCGCGTGCGCGGTCTGGGTGTCGTGCATCGGGTCGCCGCTGTCGACGTAGCGCTTGCGGTACGCGGCGGCGACCTCGTCGGCGAGCGTGCCGTAGCGGGCCGCGTCGTCGTCGCGGCCCAGCGTGCGGGCCATCTCCGCCACGGACCGCGCGGAGCGGGCGAGGTAGGCGGTGGCCACGAGGTGCGGGTCGGTCTGCGCCCGCAGCGGGTCCTCGGGCGGGGCGGTCGGGTCGAGCCAGTCGCCGAGCTGCATCCCGGTGTCCCAGAGCCGGTCGGGCCCGGCGAGGCCCGCCACCTTGTCCACCCAGCCGACGGCGCTCGCGTACTGCCGCTCGAGCAGCGCGACGTCCGCGGAGTCGCGGTGCAGCGCCTCCGGCACCAGCGTGGCGGCGTCGCCCCAGCCCGCGACGTCCTGCGCGGGGTCCCAGAACCGGCCGCCTGGGATCCACGGCACGTACACGGGCACGGTGCCGCCGAAGCGCCGCTGCTCCGCCGACAGGGTCCGGAGCCAGTCGCCGAGCATGCCGTGCACGTCGTAGAGGAACGCCGCGGTGGGCGCGAAGGCCTGGATGTCGCCGGTCCAGCCGAGGCGCTCGTCGCGCTGCGGGCAGTCCGTGGGGATGTCGACGAAGTTGGAGCGCAGGCTCCACACCACGTTCTCGTGCAGCCGGTCCAGGTCGGGGTCGCTGCTGGCGAACCAGCCCGTGCGGGCCATGTCGCTGTGCAGCACGCGGGAGACGATCTCGGGGGCGTCCTCGCCCGGCCAGCCCGAGACGTGCGCGTACCGGTAGCCGTGCACGGTGAACCGCGGCTCCCAGGTGATCGCGGCGCCGTCCGTCACGACCTCGTCGGTGGCGGCGGCCTCGCGCAGCGTGCGGGTGTACAGCGTGCCGCCCTGCAGCACCTCGGCGTGCCGCACCCGCACGGTGGTGCCGGCGGGGGCCGCCGGCACGGTCAGGCGCGGGCGGCCCGAGTGGTTCTGCCCGAAGTCGACCAGCCAGCCGTCCTCGCCGTCCGGGCCGGGCGCCCGGGTCACGCTCACCGGCGCGAGCTCGCCCGTGCAGCGCACGGGCGGGCCGTCGGGCGCGGCGAGCACGGACCGGTCCAGGGGGAGGACGGCGACGGGCGACCAGCCCGCGTCGTCGAACCCGGGCTCGGACCAGCCGGCCGGGAGCAGGCGCGCGTCGTAGGTCTCGCCGTCGTACAGGGACGCGCGGGTGAGCGGGCCGGGGGCGCTGCGCCACGACGCGTCGCCGCCCACCACGACCGTGCCCGCGTCGGTGACCACCTCGAGCTGGGCGAGCACGCCGACGTGCGTGCCGTAGAGGTCCCGCGTGCCGCCCTCGAAGCCGTACCGGCCGCGGAACCAGCCGTCGGCGAGCCAGGTGCCGAGGGCGTTCTCGCCGGTGCGGACCAGGTCGGTGACGTCGTACGCGTACACGCGCAGGCGGTCGTCGTAGGGCGTCCAGCCGGGCACGAGCTCGTCGCGGCCCACCCGCTGCCCGTTGAGCTCCGCCTCGACCAGCCCGTGCGCGGTGAGGTGCAGGCGCGCCGAGCGCACCTCGCGGCCGGGGACGTCGAAGCCTCGGCGCAGCAGCGGCGCGCGCCGGGTCTCGACAGGGCCCTCGTCGTACCCGGGGCCGACCAGCTCGGCCGTCCAGTCGGCCGCGGTCAGCCCGCGCTCGACGACGGCCGGCTCGCTCCACGGGCCCCAGCCCGCGTCGTCCGCCCCGCCGTCCCGGGTCCGCACGCGCACCTCGGCCCGCGCCCGGGGCCCGAGCGGCGCGCCGGGCCAGGGCACGAGGACCTGCGCGGCGCCGTCGACGACCGCGGCCGTGTCCTCGAGGACGGCGCCGTCCGGCGCCGTCGTGCGCCACGCGACCTCGTACGCGCCCTGCCGGTAGGCCGCGGGCGCGTCCTCGAGGTGCCAGGACAGCCGGGGCCGGTCCTCCCCGACGCCCAGGGCGGGCTGGGGGTGGTGCTCGACGCGCAGGACGGGGGCGGAGGGGGTCATCGGGCTCCTTCGTCGGCGGTGCTCGTGGCGGTGCTGCTGGCGGTGCTGGTGGGGAGGGTCGGCGCGGCGGGCTCGTCGTCGGCGACGCGCGGGTACCGGGTGATCCAGAAGTACCCGATCACGCCGCCCACGGCGATGCACGCCGCCACGAACACGAACAGCACGTCCGGGCTGGCCGCGAGGAGGGTGGGGGTCCACAGGGCGACGACGGCGGCGACCACGCGGGTGAACGCGATCATGACGCCCTGCGCGGTGCTGCGGTAGGTGGTGGGGATGAGCTCCTGCGCCCAGACCTTGAACATCGGCTCGCCCGCGACGGCACCGGCGATCGACCCGACGACGCCCATGGTCACGAGCGTCCACACCTCGACGCCGAACGCGACCGGGATCAGGTAGCCGAGCGTGTAGAACACGGCCATGACGGCGAACCAGCGCATCCGGTGGGCGCCGTCGACGATGCGCATGAGGAAGTAGGTCGCGGCGAACGCGATCGCGAAGGTCACGAAGCCGACCGTGGACGCGAACTGCACCGTGGTGCCGGCCATCTCCGTGTACATCAGGGTGGAGAACTGGCCGCCGGTGTTGGCGCCCACGTTGACCAGCGCGTAGAAGAGCGCGACGGCGATCATCGGCATGAGGTACGGCCCGCGCAGCAGGCGCTTGAGGGTGCCCAGGTCGACGGACTCCGTCGCGCCCGCGGCGGCGGTGCCGGCGTGCGCCGCCCGCCAGCGCGAGGACTCCGGCATCCCGGCCCGCAGCACCAGCACCACGAGGGAGAGCACCAGGAGCTGCCCGTACATGATGCGGCCGCCGGTCATGCCCAGGCCGCCGACGACGATGCCGAACAGCTGCGCGGCGATGATGCCCACCAGCCACAGGATGTGCGAGAACGAGACGAGCTTGCCGCGGTGCTCGGGCGGCGCCTCCTCGGCGATCATCGCGAGCGACGCCGGCAGGTCCGCGCCGACCGCGAGGCCGAGCAGCACGACGCCGGCGTAGAGGGCGCCGGTGCCCGGCGCGGCGACGAGGATCGCGGCGCCGGCGGCGTAGACCGCCATCGTGGCGAGGAAGACGCGCTTGCGGCCGAACAGGTCGGCCAGGCGGCCGCCGACGAGCGCGCCCGCCGCGATCATGAACGTCAGCAGGGCCGAGTACTGGCCGAACTGCGCGTCGCTGATGCCCAGCGGCTCCTTGTACAGCACCAGCGCCGTGCCGGTGGTGATGATGGCACCGGCGTCGAGGTACGACGCCATGCCCGCCACCGTCGTGCGGTACCAGGTCCTGCCCGGGATCTTTCCCGGCGCTGTCGAGGTCGTCATCGTTCTCCCACTTCTACTTTGAAGCGCTTCAAATTGAGTCGTTTCACGAGGATGCCCGGACGACGTCGGGCTGTCAACCTTCAGGATGCGCCGATCGGCCGCTCGACGCGCGGACCTGGGCGGACGGTGCGACGATCGGCCGCAGCACCCGGAAATGTCCAGCGCGGGAGGCGCGACGCATGGCGCACCAGGACACAGCGACCCCGTCCGGCGGCACGACCACCAAGGTGTCGCTCCTGACACTCACGGCGATGGTCGTCGGCTCCATGGTCGGCGCGGGGGTGTTCTCGCTGCCCCGCCGGTTCGCGCAGGAGACGGGCGTCATGGGCGCCCTCATCGCCTGGGTCGTGGCGGGCGCGGGCATGCTGATGCTGGCGTTCGTGTTCCAGCGGCTCGCGATGCGCAAGCCCGACCTCGACGCCGGCGTCTACGCGTACGCGAAGGCCGGCTTCGGCGAGTACACCGGCTTCTTCGCCGCCGCGGGCTACTGGGCCAGCGCGTGCGTCGGGAACGTCACCTACTGGGTGCTCATCATGTCGACGCTCGGGCAGTGGATCCCCGCGCTCGGCGCCGGGGACACGGTGCTCGCGCTCGCGCTGTCCACCGTCGGCCTGTGGCTCTTCTTCCTGCTGGTGCGGCGCGGGATCAAGGAGGCGACGGCGATCAACCGGATCGTCACCGTCGCCAAGATCATCCCCATCATCGTCTTCGTCCTGCTGGCGCTGTTCGTCTTCGACCCCAGCGCGTTCGCGGAGAACTGGGGCGGCGCCGACTACGCCGGGAACCTGTTCGAGCAGGTGCGCGGCACCATGCTGGTCACCGTCTTCGTGTTCCTCGGCGTCGAGGGCGCGAGCGTCTACTCCCGGCACGCGAAGCGCCGCGAGGACGTCGGCCGGGCCACGATCCTCGGCTTCGTGAGCGTCTTCGCCATCTTCGCGTCGGTGACGATCGTGTCCTACGGCGTCATGCCGATGGCCGAGATCGCCGAGCTGCGCCAGCCCTCGATGGCGGGGGTGCTCGAGGCGGCCGTCGGCGAGTGGGGCAGCGTCTTCGTCGGCGTCGGGCTGATCATCTCCGTGCTCGGCGCGTACCTGGCGTGGACCCTCATGGCCGCCGAGGTGCTGTTCGTCGCCGCCAAGGACCGCGACATGCCGCGGTTCCTGTCCCGGCAGACGGACCAGGACGTGCCGGTCAACGCGCTGCTGCTGAGCACGTCCCTGTCGCAGGTCGTGCTGATCCTCACCTACTTCTCCGAGGACGCGTTCGACTTCGCGCTCGACATGACCGCGGTCATGACGCTCATCCCGTTCCTGCTCGCCGCGCTCTACGCGGTGAAGCTGCGCGCGACCCGGGAGACCTACGACGGCGCGCCGCCGTCGACCCTGCGCGGCGACCTGGTGATCACCGTCCTGGCGACCGCCTACACGGCCTTCCTCGTGTTCGCGGCCGGGCTGAGCCTCGTCCTGGTCTCGTTCCTCTTCTACGCCCCCGCGACGATCCTGTTCGTCATGACCCGGCGCGAGCAGGGGCGCAGGGTCTTCACCCCCGCCGAGCTGGTGCTGTTCGTCGTGGTGCTGGCGATCGCCGTGCTCGCGGTCGTCGGCCTCGCCGCCGGCTGGATCTCGATCTGACCCGCCACCACCGCCTCATCGTCCGTCGTCCGACCGAAAGGACCTCCCCATGACCACCGCCCCCTCCGCCCCGGCCCACGGCGTCCACTCGGAGGTCGGGCGGCTGCGCAAGGTGCTGGTGTGCTCGCCCGGGCTCGCGCACGAGCGGCTCACCCCGACCAACTCGGACGACCTGCTGTTCGACGACGTCATGTGGGTGGAGTCCGCCCAGCGCGACCACCTCGACTTCGTCAACAAGCTCACCAACCGGGGCGTCGAGGTGGTCGAGCTGCACGACCTGCTGGCGCAGACGATGGCCATCCCGCAGGCGCGCGACTGGCTGCTGGACCGCAAGGTGGTGCCGAACCAGGTGGGCCTGGGACTCGTCGAGGGCACCCGCGCGTACCTGGACTCGCTGACCGACCGCGAGCTGGCGCGCTTCCTCGTCGGCGGCCTGTCCACGCACGACCTGCCCGCCGACTTCCGCAGCGACTACGTGAACCTGGCCCGCGAGTCCACCGGCACGCCCGAGTACCTGCTCCCGCCGCTGCCCAACACCCTGTACACGCGCGACACGACCTGCTGGATCTACGGCGGGCTCACGCTCAACCCGCTGTACTGGCCGGCGCGCAAGGACGAGACGCTGCTGATGAAGGCGATCTACTCCTTCCACCCGGACTACGTCGGCTCGCGGGTGTGGTGGGGTGACCCGGAGCAGGACTGGGCGCAGGCCACGATCGAGGGCGGCGACGTCATGCCCGTCGGGAACGGCACCGTGCTGGTCGGCATGAGCGAGCGCACGTCGCGGCAGGGCATCACCCAGTTCGCCAAGGCGCTGTTCGACGGCGGTGAGGTCGAGCAGGTCGTCGTGGCCGGGATGCCGCGGCTGCGCGCGGCGATGCACCTGGACACCGTGTTCACGTTCGCGGACCGCGACCTCGTCACCGTGCACCCGACGATCGTCGACGGCATCCACGCCTTCACGCTGCGCCCCTCGGACAAGGCCCCGGGCGTGGAGGTGACCGACGAGGGCGACACCCCGTTCGTCGACGTCGTCGCCCGGTCGCTCGGGCTGCCGGCCCTGCGCGTCGTCGAGACCGCGGGCGACGCCTACGCCTCGGAGCGCCAGCAGTGGGACTCCGGCAACAACGCCGTGGCCCTCGAGCCGGGCGTCGTCTTCACCTACGACCGCAACACCCTGACCAACGCCGCGCTCCGTCGCGCCGGCGTCGAGGTCATCACCATCGTCGGGGCCGAGCTCGGCCGCGGGCGTGGCGGCGGGCACTGCATGACCTGCCCGATCTCGCGCGACCCGCTGGACTGACGGGCCGGCGCCGCCGGCGTCCGGAATAGAAGTGGCGCGGGTCACGGTTCGACCTGGCGTGACCCTGCTGACCCGCACCGCCCCGCCCGCGCACGACCTGGACCTCCTCGGCGACCTCGCGACGGCCGCCGCCGTGCGGATCGTGCCCGCGGCGGAACCCGGGGCACCGTCGCGCAGCTGGGTCGTGCGCCTGGGTCGCGACCTGTACGTGCGGTCCGCGCCCGGCTCGACCGGGGTCGCCGGCGGTCGCGCCCACCTGCAGGTCGACGGGTCCCGGCGGCCGGTGGTGCTGGCCGAGGTGGCGCCCGAGCTGCACACGCTGCTCGACGACGCGTACCTGGCGAAGTACGGGCGCTGCTCCCCGGAGAAGGCGGCCGCCGTCACCTCCGACGTGGCCGCCGCGAGCACGTTCCGCGTGCGCCCCCGCCGGGCGACCTGGGCCGAGCGCGTCGAGGACGCCGTCGACGCCGTCCGGGGCGCCATGCGCCGGCAGCCTGCCGAGCGGCCCTGCCCGACCTGCTAGCCGCGGCCGGCCGCCGCCTCGACCCGCTCGAGGCGCGCGTCCAGCATCCGCACCGTCGCGTCGACGGACGCGAGCGTGGACGCGTCGTGCGACACCAGCAGCGTGGCCGCGCCGGTCTCGCGGGCCAGGCCGGTGATCAGCTCGACGACCCGGGTGCCGCGCTCGTGGTCGAGGGCCGACGTCGGTTCGTCGACCAGCAGCACCTCGGGCCGCCCGACCAGCGCGCGTGCGATCGCGACGCGCTGCCGCTGCCCGCCGGACAGCTGCGCGGGCCGCTTGCCCGCGTGGTCGGCCACCCCGACGGCGTCGAGCAGCTCCAGGGCCCGCTCCCGGACGCTCGCCGGTCGGCGGCCGCGCAGGTGCGCGTGCAGCTCCAGCTGCTCCAGCGCCGTGAGGGAGCCCAGCAGCTGCGGCGACTGGAACACCATGCCGATGCGGTCGAGGCGTGCGCGGGTCGCGGCCGCGACCGTCGTCGTGGGCGTGAAGACGACGTCGTCGCCGACGCGGACCGCGCCGCGGGTCGGGTTCGTCAGCCCGGCGGCCACGGCGAGCAGGCTGGACTTGCCCGCCCCGGACGGGCCGAGCAGCGCCGTCGTCGTACCTGCCGGGACGGCGAGGTCGACGTCGTCGACGGCGGTGAGCGTGCCGTCGCCGTCGGGGTAGACGAGGGTGACGTGGTCGAGGTGCAGGTCCATCGGAGCTCCTTCAGCGCGCCGCGAGCGCGGCGTGCGGGTCGATGCGGGTGATGCGGGCGATCGAGACGGCGGCGCCCACCAGGCCGAGCAGCACGAGGCCGGCGGCGGGCACGAGCGTCGTCGTCGCCGTGACGAGGACCGGGACGGCGTCGGGCAGCAGGGCCGCACCCGCGGCGGTGAGCGCGGTGCCGAGGGCGACCCCGCCGACCAGCAGCACCGCGGCCTGCCCGAGCGCGTCGCGCAGCAGGTAGCGGGTGGACGCGCCCAGGGCCTTGAGGACCGCGACGTCGCCGGAGCGCCCGATGGTCCACACGGTGAAGAACGCGCCCACCACCAGCGCCGAGATGACGAGCAGGAACGCCTGCATCGTCGTCAGCGACGTGTTCTCGCCGGCGAACGACGGCACCGCGGAGCGCGCGTCCGACGTCGTCACGGTCGTCGTGCCCAGGGCCGCGTCGGCGTCGGCCAGCGCGGCGGCATCCGCGTCGGCGGAGGTGGTGAGCGCGACGACGGTCGCGACGTCGTCGGTCCCCGCGCCGCGGGCGCCGACGTCCTGCCAGTCGTCGAGCGTGGTCCACACGACCGGGGTGTGCGAGAACGACTCGTCGGCGTCGGCCGTCGCCGCGACCGTGAGCTCGGTGCCGCCCAGGGTGACGGTGTCGCCGGTCCGCGCCCCGAGCGCGTCCGCGGCGGCGGGGGTGAGCACGACGGTGCCGGCCTCGACGCCGTCGGGCACGCCGAGCGCGGTGACGGACGCCGTCGTGCTGTCCGACCCGGCGCGCGTGGTGGCCAGGCCCAGCGGCTCGGCGGACTCCACGCCCGGCACCCGAGCCCAGGCCTCCCACTGGTCGCTCGTCACGCGCGAGGCCGTGAACTCCGGGGCGTCGCCGCCGGCGGGCATGGAGAACGCGAGGTGGTCGGCGGGCAGGTCCGTGATCGCCGACGTCGACTCGCGGGCCAGGCCTGCGGTGAGGGACGCGAGGAACGTGACGAGGAACGTGATCAGCACGATCACCACGGACATGAGGACGAAGCGGCCGCGAGCGTGCCGCAGGTCGCGCAGGGCGACGAACACGAGAAGACCTCCACGGGTCGACGGGGACGGGACTGCGTCCAGCCTCCGCGGCCGGGGGCCCGCGATCATCGGGATCCGGGGGGATCCTGCGGGGCTGAAGGGTGGCCCGGCCTTTCCACCTTTCGGACGATGCGGCGCCGGCGGGCGCGGCTACCGTGGACGGGGTGATCCACCGCCCCCGGCCGTCGGCGACGCGCGCCCTGATCCTGGGGCTCGACGTCCTGCTCGCGGTGCTCGCCGTCGTCGCCGTGGTGCAGGCGCCGCCGGGGCGGACGTGGCCGTCGGCGGCCGTCGCGGCCGTGCTCGTCGCCGTCTACGTGACGGGGCGGCGGGCGGTGCGGGTGCACGACCGGCCCGTCGACACCCGCCGCGGCGCCTGGTGGCCGGACACCGCGTGGGTCGTCGCCCTCGTGATCCCGTGGGTGGTGCTGCTGTGGCTCTCGCCCGCGGCTCTCTGGCTCGCGTTCCCGCTCATGCTGCTGGAGATGCACGTGCTCGGGCCGCGCCGCGGAGTCGTCGCCGTCGTCGTGACGACGGCGCTCGCCGTCGCCGAGGGGCTGCTGGTGCAGGCTGGCGCCGACGACCCGTGGACCGGGTTCGTGCTGGGGCCCGTGCTCGGCGCGGCCGTGGCCGTCGGCGTGGTGCTGGGGATCGAGGCGTTCGTCCGCGAGTCCCAGACGCGGCAGCGGACGGTCGACGAGCTGACCCAGGTGCGCCAGCACCTCGCGCAGGCGGAGCGGGAGCGGGCCGTCACCGACGAGCGGGCCCGTCTGGCCCGCGACATCCACGACACCCTGGCCCAGTCGCTGTCCGCCATCGAGCTGCTCCTGCGGGCCGCCGACGACGCCGTCGGCACGGACGACGCCAGGGCCCGCGACCTCGTGGGCCAGGCGCGCGGCGCCGCGCGGGACAGCCTCGCCGAGGCGCGCCGCGTCGTGCAGGACCTCACGCCGCCCGACCTCGACCGCACCACCCTCGTCGCGGCGCTGCGCCGGGTGGCCGAACGCCAACCGCTCGACGTGGCCGTACACACCGCTGGCGACGTGCGGCCCCTGCCCGTGCCCGTCGAGACGGCGCTGCTGCGCATCGCCCAGTCCGCCCTGGCCAACGTGGTGCAGCACGCCGACGCGCGCCGCGCCCGGCTCACGCTCACCTACGAGCGGGACACCGTCACCCTCGACGTCGTGGACGACGGGCGCGGGTTCGACCCGGCGGTCGCGGGCGCCGCGGGGACGTCCGGGCGCGGCTTCGGGCTGCCCTCCGTCCGTGCGCGGGCGCGCGAGCTGGGCGGCACCGTCGCGCTCGAGACCTCGCCCGGCGCGGGTACCGCCCTCGCGGTCACGCTGCCCCTCGCGCCCGTCGAGGGGGCGCCGTGATCGACGTCGTGCTCGCCGACGACCACCCCGTCGTTCGCGCCGGGCTGCGGGCCGTGGTCGACGGCCAGCCCGACATGCGCGTCGTGCACGAGACCGGCACCGCCGAGGACCTGCTCGCCTGGCTCGGCGGCGGCGGGCGGGCCGATGTCGTCCTGCTCGACCTGCGGTTCGGCGACGCCGGGCCGGGCCGGTCGAGGCTCGGCGGCGCCGAGGCCACCGGCACCGTGGTCCACCGGCACGCGACGCCCGTGCTCGTCGTCACCACGTACGGCACCGACGCCGACATCCTCGCCGCCGTCGAGGCCGGGGCCACCGGCTACCTGCTCAAGGACGCGCCCACCGAGGAGCTGGCCCGTGCCATCCGCTCCGCCGCCGCCGGCGAGGTCATCCTCGGCGCCGACGTGCAGCGCCGCCTGCTCGGGCGCATGCGGTCGCCGGGCGAGAACCTCAGCGCCCGCGAGCTCGAGGTGCTGCGCCTCGTCGCCGCGGGCCGGTCGAACGACGCCATCGCGCGCGAGCTGTTCGTGTCCGTCGCGACCGTGAAGTCCCACCTGGCGCACATCAACACCAAGCTGGGCACCCAGTCGCGCACCGAGGCCGCCGCCGTCGCCCGCGAGCGCGGGATGCTCTGAGGGTGGGCGGGGCTAGCGTCCCGTGACATGACGCTCGACGAGATCTGCGAGAACGCCCGCCAGCTCAGCACCACCCACGGATGGGACCAGAGCGATCCCGCGGCACGGATGCTGCACGTCATGTCCGAAGTCGGGGAGGTGGCCGACGCCGTGCGGGCGCTGCAGTCCGCCGAGGAAGGTGACGTCGAGACCGCGAGGGCTGCGCTCGGGATGGAGATCTTCGAATGATCTGGAACCTCTGCGCCCTCGCGAACACCACAGGCGTCGATCTGACGGAAGCGGCGGCCACGAAGACATGGAGCAATGCCGCGCGAACGTGGCCACTTGCTCCGGGCCGAGGGCGGTCTCTCTCGGACGGGTGATCAGTGCGCTGAGCGGTTCAGAACGGCGGGTCGCCGTCGTCGGGCCCGGTGTCTGCATGGGCCGGGGGGACCAGCTCGCGGCCGGTGAGGTCGACGGGATCGGCGACGGGGTCGCGCGAGACGCGTCCCGTCGGTGAGGTCCAGACGAGCGTGCCGTCGGGGTCCTGCCGTGCCTGCCAGCGCGTCTCGTGCTTGACCGTGTGGTGGCGGCGGCAGAGGTGAGCCAGGTTGTCCGCGACGGTGCGTCCGCCGTCGGCCCACGCGACGGTGTGGTCGATGTCGCACCGCTCGGCCGGGCGGGTGCAGCCAGGAAAGCGGCAGCCGTCGTCGCGGGCGCGCAGGTACGCCCGCAGGGCCGTCGGGACGGTGTAGGTGCCGGGATCGGCGCCCAGGACCTCGCCCGTCATCGGGTCCACGAGCAACCGCCGCAGGGACGGCGCCTCGGCGGTCAGGAAGGCGGCGACGGCCGGGTCGATCGGGCCGTGCCCCGCCAGCTCGGCCGGCTCGTCGGTGCGGCCCAGGAGCGCCAGCACCGGCACCGTGACCTGCACGCGCGGGGTGATCCGTCGGGCGTGGTCGGCGAGGTCGGGCACGGCGGGCGTCGTCTCGGTGGCCTCGCCCTCGAGGGGCTCGGCCGGCCGACCCTCGGCACCGGCGAGCAGGAGGGCGGCGCACGCGTCGGCGCGGAGCTGGGACAGGGTGCGCGGATCCCCGGCCTCGCGCGCGGTGCGCCCGGCGATGGTCAGGCGGTCGAGCGCGGCGTGGGCGGTGGTGGCGGGCAGCAGGGCGCTGAGCCACGCCATGCCGTCGGCCGCCGGGTCGACGAACACGGCGCGCTTGGCCGCGGCCTTGGCGTGGCGCAGGGTGAAGGGCTCGGGGTGCGCGCGGTCGCGGGCGCGGCGCAGGCAGGTGCGGAACTGGGCCAGCGTCGACGTGGCCGCGCGCGGGAGGGCCTCGGCCTGCACGGCGGCCCGGGCCTGGGCGTCGGGGAGGTCGGCGAGGACGTCGGCCATCGCCGTCGCGTGCCGGGCGCCGATCCGGCCGCGGCGGAGCTCGGCGAGGGTGGCGGCCCCGGAGGAGGTGAGGGTGCGCGCGGTCTCGACGACGTGGTCCGCCTGCTGCTCGCTCACGTGCAGCGTGGTCGCGACGTCCGCCACGAACGCCCGGCGCGCCAGCTCGTGCCGCCGGTCGGTACCGGCGCGCAGCACGCGGAGCTGTTCGCCCGCCAGCAGGTCGGGCTCGCAGCGCACGGCCGCGCGACGTGCGCGCTCCACGGCGAGGAGCTTCTCGCCCTCCAGGGCGTTGATGCGCTCCTGGATCCGTTCCGCGTCGTCGAGCGCCGCCGAGACGTCGTGCACCGTCGTCGGGCCGGCCGGGGAGAGCACGTCGTCCCACGGCGTGGTGACGACGGGCAGTTCGTCGAGCGCGCTCTCGAGCACCGCAGCGGACATCCGTCGTCACCCCCTCGTCCAGGTCGCGGCTCGAGCAGGTGCTCGAACATGTGTTCGACCCTAGCGAAGACCGAGCCCCCGCACCAGGCCCGACGGCCGCCTGTGGACAACCGCGGGAGGCCCCCGAATCCCGTTGCCCGCGACGGTCGCGTTCGGGCACAGTCCGGCCATGACGATCCGCTACCCCCGCCCTCTGCGCCCCGGCGACGCCGTCGGCGTGACCGCGCCGTCCGCTGGCGTCGCGCCCCGTCTCCAGGGCCGGCTGCGCCACGCCGCGGACGTCGTGCGCGCGAAGGGCTTCGAGGTGCGCGTCGGCGAGACGGCCACGACCGACGGGGTCGTCGCCGGCCCCGCGGCCGTGCGCGCGGCCGAGCTCACCGCGATGCTCACCGACCCGGCGGTGCGCGCCGTCGTGCCGCCGTGGGGCGGGGAGCTCGCGATCGACCTGCTGGCCCGGCTCGACTGGGACGCGCTGGCGGCCGACCCGACGTGGCTGGTGGGCTTCTCGGACGTCTCGACCGTCCAGCTGCCGCTCACGCTGCGCACCGGCGTCGCGACGCTGCACGGGCAGAACCTCATGGACACGCCGTACGACGTGCCGGACGGTCTGCTGGGCTGGTGGGACGTCGCCGCCGCGCCGGTGGGGGCGGAGGTGGTGCAGCGCTCCCCGCGCCGGTACCGGTCGTCCGGCTGGGACGACTACGAGAACGAGCCCGAGGTCTCGACGTGGACCCTCGACACCGAGGGCTCGTGGCGGCGGCTCGACTGCACGCACCCCGACGCGCCGGTCGACGTCACCGGCAGGCTGTTCGGCGGCTGCGTGGAGACCGTGTCGTTCCTCGCCGGCACGCCGTACGGCGACGTGCCGCGGTTCGCCGCCGAGCACGGCCCCGAGGGGCTGGTCGTCTCCCTGGACGTGTGCGAGTGGGGCGCGACCGACGTCGCACGGGCCCTGTGGGCGATGCGGCACGCGGGCTGGTTCGACGCCGCGAACGCGGTGCTGGTGAGCCGCACGCACGCGCCGGACGTCGAGGGCTTCACCCAGCACGACGCCGTCCGCGACGCGCTGGGCGGCCTCGGGGTTCCGGTGCTTGCGGACGTCGAGTGCGGCCACGTGCCGCCGTACCTCGCGCTGGTCAACGGCGCGCTCGCGCGCGTGCAGCACGGGCCGGAGGAGTCGGTGATCACCCAGCGGCTGGCGCCGTAGCCGCCTGCCGGCCCGGTCCGTCAGCCCCGGAACGCCCGCGGCATGACGTCGCGGGCGGGGCCGGTGCGCTCGAGGAACCCGACCCCGCCGGCCTGGAGCTCGCGGGCGGCGTCGACCAGCGCGGACAGGGCGTTCCACGCGAACGTGCCGCCGACGGAGATCCGCGCCACCCCGGCGTCGGCGAGCTCGGCGGGCGTGGGCCCGCCCGCGAGGAGCAGCGCGTTGACGGGCCGGTCGACCTCGCGGCAGACGGTCGCGACCGCGGCGACGTCGCGCAGCCCCGGCGCGTAGAGCACGTCCGCCCCGGCCTCCTGGTAGGCCTGCAGGCGCGAGATGGTGTCGGCGAGGTCGTCGCGGCCGAACAGGTGGTTCTCGCAGCGGGCCGTGAGCACCAGGTCGCCGGAGGCCTCGGCCGCGGCGGCGACGCGCTCGACGGCGAGGGCGCGGTCGTAGACGGGGTGGTCGTCGCGGCCCGTGGCGTCCTCGATCGAGCAGCCGGCCAGCCCGGCCGCGACGGCGTCCGCGACCGTGCGCGCGACGTCGGCGGGGGAGTCCGCGAAGCCGTTCTCCAGGTCCGCGCTCACGGGGACGTCGACGGCGGCCACGAGCGCGGCGGCGTGCGCGAGCGCCTCGTCGCGCGTGACGGCGCCGTCGCGCCGGCCGAGCGTCGCGGCGAACCCGCTGCTCGTCGTCGCGACCGCGGCGAAGCCGAGGGCGGCGAGGATCCGCGCGGAGCCGGCGTCCCACGCGTTCGGGAGCAGGAGCGGGTCGCCGGGGCGGTGGAGGGCGCGGAAGGGGGCGGACATGACGCCGACGCTAGCCACCGCGTCCGACGCCCGCCCGCGCCCGCGCGGCCGGCGCTGGCTAGGCTCGGGCCTCGTGAGCCGCGAACGCTTCCCCCGCTGGGTCTACGAGAGGGGCACGGAGCCCGACCCGCGGTTCTCGCTGGCCAACGAGCGCACCATCCTCGCGTGGCTGCGCACGGCCCTGGGGCTCATCGCCGGCGGCACCGCGCTCGAGGCCCTGGACCTGCCCATGGAGCCGCACCTGCGCCTCGCGTCCGCGATCGTGCTGCTCGTGGCGGGCGCCGCCGTGCCCGTCGCGGCGGCCGTCGAGTGGGCCCGCTCCGAGCGGGCGATGCGCGAGCACGGGCCGCTGCCGGGCGCGATCACCGGGTTCGTGCTGGTCGTGACCATCACCGTGGTGGGCATCCTCGTGCTGCTCGCCCTCCTGCTCCACCAGGGCTGACGATGACGGACCGGCCGAGCCCCCCGCTGGTCGGGCCCGAGCGCGACCGCGGCCTCCAGGTCGAGCGCACCGCGCTGGCCTGGCGGCGCACCCTGCTGTCGTTCACGGCGGCGTGCGCGGTGGCGTGGCAGACCCTGCCGGGCGTGGACGGCCCGACGTCGTTCCTCCTGGCCGCGGCGGTCGGTCTGGTGCTCACGCCGCCGCTGTGGTGGTTCGCCAAGCGGCACGCACGGCACACGCAGCGGCATCTCGGCGCCGACCAGCCGCGGCTGCGGCACGGCCGCCGCATCGCGCTCATGTGCGGCGGCACGGCCCTGCTCGGCGTCGCCGGCCTGGTGGCGGTCGTCGTCTTCTGACCGTGGCTGAGCGCCCGGCCCGCCCGCTCGTGCGCTGAGCGGGCCGGGAGACGGCCTCAGGGCGTGACGATGGCGAAGTTCTTGTCGCCGGGGTCGAGGACGGCGGTCAGGCGGCCGAGGACGGAGGCGTCGCCCGACACCTCGATGCCGGCGGCGGCCAGCGCCGCCGGGTTCCCCGCGGCGAGCGCTGGCAGCGCGGCCCGCGCCGACGTGATGGTCGCGTCGGCGTCGCCCTGCTGGGGCGCCGCGCTGTACGTGAGCACGCCGTTGGCGAGGCGGAGCCGGTAGCGGTCGTCCGAGTCGGTGAGCACGACGTCGATCGACAGCTTCTCGTCCCACGCCCTCGGGCCGTTCACCTGGATGGCGATGGCGTCGAAGAGCATCTCGGGGGTGAGGTTCGCGATGACGTCGGGCGCGTTCGTCTCGGTCGGGGTGCCGAACTGGCCGTCCCGCAGCTCCATCGCCCCGGCCAGGTAGAAGTCGCGCCAGGTGCCGTTCTCCGCGCCGTAGCCGAGCTGCTCGTACGTGTCGGCGAGCACCTCGCGCGCCTCGGCGTGGTCGGGCTGCGCGAAGACCGCGTGGTTGGCGACCTCCGCGGCCCAGCGGAAGTCGCCCGCGTCGAAGGCCTCGCGCGCGTTCGCGACCAGGGCGTCGACGCCGCCGGCGAGCTTCGCGTACCGCTTGGCGCGCTCGACGGGCACGTGCTCCCACAGGTGCGCCGGGTTGCCGTCGAACCAGCCGAGGTAGCGCTGGTAGATCGCCTTGACGTTGTGGCTCACCGAGCCGTAGTAGCCGCGGGCGTTCCACGCGTTCTCCAGCGCCGGCGGGAGCGTGATCTCCTCGGCGATCTCGGGCCCGGTGAGGCCCTTGTTGAGCATGCGCAGGGTCTGGTCGTGCAGGTACGCGTAGATGTCGCGCTGGTCCTGCAGGAACTTCACGACGCGCTCCTTGCCCCACGTCGGCCAGTGGTGCGACGCGAAGACGACCTCGACGTCGCCGCCCCACAGGTCGATGGTCTCGGTGAGGTACTTCGCCCACGCGTGGGGGTCGCGCACGACGGCGCCGCGCAGCGTCAGCGTGTTGTGCAGCGTGTGGGTCGCGTCCTCCGCCGCGCAGAGCGCCTTGAAGTCGGGCAGGTACAGCAGCAGCTCGGACGGCGCCTCCGTGCCGGGCGCCATCTGGAAGACCATCCGGACGCCGTCGACGGTCACCTCCTGGCCGGTGGTGGAGATGATGTCGGTGGGCGGGACGAAGGAGACCTCGCCGGTCGAGAGCGTCTGGCCGAGGCCCGCCCCGACCGCCCCCTGCGGGCCGCGGGCCAGCGCCGCGCCGAACATGTACGCCGCACGCCGGTTCATCGCCGTGCCCGCGTAGACGTTCTCCACGATGGAGTGCTCCACGAAGCCCTCGGGCGCGAAGATCTTCACCGCGCCGGACTCGACGTCCTCGGTGGAGATGAAGCCCTTGGTGCCGCCGTAGTGGTCGGCGTGCGAGTGGGTGTAGACGATCGCCTTGACCGGCCGGTCCCCGCGGTGCTCGCGGTAGAGGGCGAGGGCGGCGGCGCCGGTCTCGTTGGTCAGCAGGGTGTCGATGACGATGACGCCCTCGTCGCCCTCGACGAACGACGTGTTCGACAGGTCCATGCCGCGCACCTGGTAGATGCCCGGGACCACCTCGAACAGGCCCTCGGCCGTGTTGAGCTTCGACTGGCGCCACAGGCTCGGGTTCACCGTGTCCGGGGCGTCGCCCTCGAGGAAGGCATAGGTGTCGTTGTCCCACACGACCGCCCCGTCGGCGTCGGTGACCGCGTTGGGCTGGCGGCGGCCGACGAGGCCGCGTGTCGCGTCCTCGAAGTCCTGGGTGTCGGAGAAAGGCAGGCTGTTCAGCAGGGCCTGCTGCTGGCTGACGACGGTGGCGGATGCAGGCTTGGGCGTCGTAGGCATGGCGCCAGGTTGGCACCGTTCGTCGGGTTCCGCGCGGTGAGCGCTCAGCCCTCCGCGGAGGCGGCCGGCTCGGCGCCGCGGGCGCCGGCGCGCTTGCCGAGCTCGGCGGCGGTGAGCAGCAGCGCGGCGGTGAGCAGCAGGCTCGCGACCATGACGGTCACGAGCACGACGGGGGTGTCGACGAAGCTCGTGCCGGCGATGAGCAGGGCCGCGGACAGGTTGCGCTGGGCGGTGCCGAGCGAGGTCACGGCCCGCTGCTCGCGGGTCGACCCGCCGAGCAGCCAGCCGAGCACCAGCAGCACGACGACGAGGAGGAGCGTCGCCAGCAGGAGCCCGGTGCCGACCTGGTCCCAGATCGCGGGCAGCCCGACGAGGACGCCCGCGCCGATGCCCAGGGCCAGCGCCGCGGACGAGATGCGGTTGAGGACCGGCGCGAGGTGCGCGGAGTCGGGGTAGCGGGCCCGCACCGCGAGAGCGACGGCCAGCGGCAGCAGCATGAGCAGCAGCAGGGGCCGGGCGATGTCCCACGCGCTCACCGTGACGCCGTCGACCAGCAGCGGCAGCACCAGCGGCACGTAGGCGACCGTGACCACCATGAGCAGCACCATGAGGCCGACGGAGTAGGGGACGGCGCCCTTCGCGAGCTGCGCCAGCTTGGGCAGGAACGGCGCGCCCGCGGCGACGCCGAGCAGCAGGAGGCCCAGCGTCTGGTCGTCGCCCAGGCCGAACAGCGCCGCGACGCCCCAGGCGGCGGCGGGCGCGACGACGAAGCTCAGCACGAGCCCGAGCACCACCAGCCGCGCGTTCTTCAGCGGCGTGAGGATCTGCGCCACGGTGAGCGACAGCCCGAGCGCCACCATCGAGGTCAGCACGAAGACGAGGATCGCGACCTGCGCGATGCCGGTGAGGACGTCGGTCATGACGGGTGCTCCTTGCTGGAGGACGTGCCGGAGGCCCGGGCGGTGCGACGGCGCTCGGCCAGGTCGTAGGCCTCGCGCACGGACCCGAGGAGCACGTCGGTCTGCGGCACGACGGCGTCCCGGAGACGCTCGGCGACGCCGCTCACGGCGAAGCGGCGCGCCAGCTCCTCGGGCACCCCGCAGACGACGACCTCGACGCCGTGGTCCTGCCAGCGCGCGAGCAGGCGGTCGAGGGACTTGAGGAACGTGGTCGACGGGATGCCGGCGGACCCGCGCAGCGAGATCACGAGCGCGGCGTCGCGGGTGTGCGCCGTGTGCGGCCACTCCTCCTCGAGGCGGTTCACCTCGGCGAAGAACCCCGTGCCGACGTAGTGCAGCACGGTGGTGCGGCCGCTCGGCAGGTCGGAGGGGGCGTCCTCGACGCCGAAGTCGCCGTCGCCCGTCGGGACGAGCTGGATCAGCCTGCCGCGCTTGGCCGCCTGCACGGCGAACAGCACGATGGACAGCGCCGCGCCGAGGAAGATGGCCTGCTGCAGCGGCAGCTGCGTCGTCGCGAGGAACGTCACGACCAGGGCCGCGGCGGACAGCCACGACGTGCGGAACACGAGCACGATGTCGGCCCACCGGCCCGCGACCAGCTCGCCGCCGATGACGAGCAGCAGGCCGCCGATCACCGCCATCGGGATGGCGCCGGCCAGCGGGCCCACGGCCAGCACGATGACGATCAGCCACACGCCGGAGAAGATGCCGGCCCAGCGGGTCTGCGCGCCGCCGCTCGTCGCGACGCCGGTGCGCGACAGCGACCCGCCGGTGGGGAGGGCGCCGAAGAACCCGCCCGCCACGTTCGCGAGGCCCTGGGCGGTGAAGTCCTTCGAGACGTTCGTGCGCGACCCGTCCGGGTTCGGCACGGCGGCGCCGATGCCCGCGGCCTGCGCGAGCGCGATGAGCGCGATGGCGAAGCCGCCGGACACGAGGTCCGGCAGCGCGCCGACGTCCGGCAGCGTGAACGGCGGCAGGGACCGGGGGATGGCGGCGATGTCGGAGACCAGCTCGACGTCGCTGCCCAGGAGCGTCACGACGACGGTGACCACGACGAGCGCCAGCAGCGTCGCCGTCTTGCGCAGCCGCGGCACCAGGCTCAGGGCCGCCCACGCGGCGACCGTCGCGAGGGCGACGGCGACCGTCGGGCCGTCCCAGTCGCCCACGTGCGCCAGGGCCTCGACGAGCTTGCCGACCGTGTTGTGCGACTGCGGCACGTAGCCGGTCGCGTCCTTCACCACGCCGGCCACGATCTGCACCGCGATGCCGGCGGTGAAGCCCGTCATGACCGCCGTCGAGACGAACGACATCACCGACCCGAGCCGCAGCACGCCCAGCAGCGCCATCCACAGGCCCACCATCAGCGTGAGCGCCGCGACCGAGCCCAGGTCCGACGGGTCCAGGCCGGCGTCGGTGAGCACGCTCTTCGCCGACAGCGCGATGGCGCTGGTCAGCGTGGTGACCATGAGGACCGTGCGGGAGAAGACCGAGCCGATCACCGTCGGCACGGCGCCCGACCACAGGCCCATCGGCGCCGAGAACCCGCCGACCGTCGCGTACGCCATGCCCTCGGGGATGGAGAACAGGCCGGTCACGAAGCCGGAGACGACGTCGCGCGGGGTGGGTCTCGGGAGGCGTCGCTTCGCCCGCGCGTCGCTCACCGGTACCCCTCCCGCTGTGGCCGTGACTGCACCAGCACCCTGCCCCACCAGTCGTGACGCCGCGACCGGGGCGCCGTTCGCGGTGGCGACCCCGGGCCGTCGCCCCTACCTTGGCGAGCGGACCGAGATGTCCCGGCACGGAGGGGGAGACCGATGCGGGAGCGAGGTGCGCCGCGGCGCCGGACGGCGGCGGGGGTCGCGCTGGCCCTGGTGGCCGCGCCGTCCGTCGTGGTGACGGCGACGGTCGCGGAGGTGGCGACGGCGCCACCCGCCGCGGCGACGTTCGCCACCGGCGGCGACGGCCTCTACAAGGGCGCGATCGACTGGTTCGACTTCGACACGGCTGGCAGGCAGATCGTCGAGGGAGAGACCGACACGACGACCCGCACCATCGGCGACCAGGAGCTGGTCACGACCTGCACGCTCTCGGACCTCGACGGCGAGATCCAGACGTACCGCCCGGGCACGTGGCGCGGCGACGGCCTCGACGACCTGTACAACGTGGGCGGGCCGGACAACGCGAACACCCTGGTCAACGGCATCGCGAACACCAACAACGCCGCGACCGTCGCCTTCGACTTCGACTGCGACGTCACCCTGGACGGGGAGCCGGTGCCGGTCGGCGGACTGGTCTTCGCCGACGCGGAGAGCTCGAACCTCCGGCAGGGCGAGTTCGTCGCCGCCACGACCGACGAGGACGTGACCTGGCGCGTCATCGACCGGTACCGCACGTGCGACACGTCCGTCCTGGCCTGGCTCGAGAACGACCGCCTCCAGCTCGGCCCGGACGCCGACCAGTGCTCCGACGTGCAGCCGGTCGACGAGCTGGGCGAGGGGCCGATGGCCGTCGGCTTCATGGAGGGCGCCACCGGCGCGCGTGTGGAGCTCAAGGGCGGCGGCACGAGCGCCGTCGCCGTCGGCGTGATGCTGCAGACCGACTTCGGCGACGCGCCCGAGAGCTACGGCTCCGCGGGCGCGCTGAACCAGCCGTCGTGGCAGGGCGGGGAGATCACCCCCAACACGCAGGGATCGCAGACCAACGTCTCGGACGACTCCTTCACGCTGGGCACGCCCCAGGAGCCCGTCCTGCGCCTGGGCGACCTCATCGACTCCGAGGGCGACTACCAGCCCAGCGACGACGCGCTCGCCGACGACGAGACGAGCGAGGCCGACGAGGACGGCATCGACCCGCCCGGCACCATCGACACCACCTGGGGGGAGACGCACACGCAGGACGTGCGCTGCTCCGGCGGCGGGTTCGTGTCCGGCTGGATCGACTGGAACGCGAACGGCACGTTCGACGACGGCGAGCGGTCCGACGTCGTGCCCTGCGCGGACGGGACGGCCACGCTGACGTGGACCGTGCCGGACGACGCCGTCGACTCCCTCGGCGACGACGCGACCTTCCTGCGGCTGCGCACGGCCTCGTCCCAGACGGAGGCCGGGAGCCCGACCGGCCTCGCGGCGGACGGCGAGGTCGAGGACTACACGGTCGAGGTGGACGTCCCGAACCCCGGACTGACCCTCACCAAGACGGCGGACCCGGCCGGCCCGGTCGCGCCCGGGACGGACGTCACGTACACGGTGACGGTGGAGAACACCGGCGAGGTGGACTACACGGCCGAGGAGCCGGCGACGTTCACGGACGACCTGTCCGACGTGATCGACGACGCGACGTACAACGAGGACGCGGCGGCCGACGTCGGCGAGGTGACCTACGACGAACCTGTGCTGTCGTGGGAGGGGCCGCTCGCGGTCGGCGACACGGCGACGATCACGTACACGGTGACGGCGAACGACCCCGTCTCCGGCGACGGGACCATGACCAACACCGTCGTCGGGCCCGAGGAGTCCAACTGCGCCGACGGGTCGGACGACGCGGACTGCACCGCCGTCGTCCCGATCCGCGACCTCGTCATCGAGAAGACCGCGGACCCGTCGGGCGAGGTGAGCCCGGGCGACACGGTGACGTACACCGTGACCGTCACCAACCCGGGCGGCGGGGACTACACGGCCGACGACCCGGCGACATTCACCGACGACCTCTCGGGCGTGCTGGACGACGCGACGTACAACGCCGACGCCGCGGCCAACGCCGGCGAGGTGACGTACGCCGAGCCGCAGCTGTCATGGTCCGGCGCGCTCGCGGCGGGCGAGACGGCGACCATCACCTACTCGGTGACGGTGCTCGACCCGGCGGCCACGGACGCTGACGGCACGTTGACCAACGCCGTCGTCGGGCCGCCGGAGTCGAACTGCGCCGAGGGGTCCGACGACCCCGACTGCTCGACCGACGTGCCGGTGCGCGCGCTGCACCTCGAGAAGACGTCGGACGGCGCGGCGGGCGCCCAGCCGGGCGACACGGTGACCTACACGATCACGGTGGAGAACACGGGGTCGGTGCCGTACACGGCCGACGACCCGGCGACGTTCGACGACGACCTCACGGAGGTGCTGGACGACGCCACTTACCACGACGACGCGAGCGCGGACATCGGCACGACGTCGTACGAGGAGCCGACGCTGTCCTGGTCGGGCCCGCTGGAGCCGGGCGAGACCGCCACGATCACGTACTCGGTGACGGTGAACGACCCGGTCTCCGGCGACGGCGAGCTGTTCAACGTCGTCGTCGGGCCGGACGAGTCGAACTGCACCGACCCGGAGTCCACCGACCCGGACTGCGTGGAGCCCGACCCGGTCAAGGCGCTGCAGATCGCCAAGACGTCCGACGCGGACGGCCCGGTGCTGCCGGGCGACACCGTGACCTACACGGTCGAGGTGACCAACACCGGCGGCGCGACCTACACGGCCACCGATCCGGCGACCTTCACCGACGACCTCAGCGAGGTCGTGGACGACGCGACCTGGAACGACGACGCGACGGCGTCGTCCGGCACGGTCTCGTACGCCGAGCCGGAGCTGTCGTGGTCCGGCGCGCTGGAGCCCGGCGAGACGGCGACCATCACGTACTCGGTGACGGTGAACGACCCGCTCACCGGTGACGGGACGCTGACGAACGCCGTCGTCGGGCCGGACGAGTCGAACTGCGACGAGGGCGCCGACCCGGCGAACCCAGACTGCGGCACCGTCACGCCCGTCCGCGCGCTGCAGATCACCAAGACGGCGGAGCCCGACGGCAACGTCGCTCCCGGCGACACCGTCGCCTACACCGTGACGGTGGAGAACACCGGTGGCGCGGACTACACGGCTGAGGATCTGGCGACGTTCGACGACGACCTCACCGAGGTGCTGGACGACGCGGTGTACAACGGCGACGAGGCGGCCGACGTCGGAGAGGTGTCATACGAGGAGCCGACCCTGTCGTGGCAGGGGCCGCTCGCGGCCGGACAGACCGCGACCATCACCTACTCGGTGACGGTCAACGACCCGGTGTCCGGCGACGGCACGCTGACCAACGCCGTCGTCGGCCCGGACGAGTCGAACTGTGACGAGGGCACCGAGGACGGTTGCGGCACCGTCACGCCGGTGCGCGCGCTGGAGATCGCCAAGACGGCGGACCCGTCGGGCGAGGTGCTCCCGGGCGACACGGTGACCTACACGGTGACGGTGGAGAACACGGGCGGCGCGGACTACACGACCGACGACCCGGCGACGTTCACGGACGACCTCAGCGAGGTGCTGGACGACGCGACGTACAACGACGACGCGTCGCCGTCCGCGGGCGCGGTCTCGTACGCCGAGCCGGAGCTGTCGTGGAGCGGCGCGCTCGCGGCCGGCGACACGGCGACGATCACGTACTCGGTGACGGTGAACGACCCGGTGAGCGGGGACGGCACGCTGACCAACGCCGTCGTCGGGCCGGAGGAGTCGACGTGCCCGCCGGGCTCGGACGACCCCGACTGCTCCACCGAGGTGCCGGTCAGGGCCCTGCACCTGGAGAAGACGTCGGACGGCGCGGCCGGGGCGCGGCCCGGCGACACGGTGACGTACACGATCACGGCGACGAACACGGGCCAGGTGGCGTACACCGAGGACGACCCGGCGACGTTCGACGACGACCTCACCGAGGTGCTGGACGACGCGGCGTGGAACGACGACGCGACGGCCTCCTCCGGGGACGTGTCCTTCGCCGAGCCGACGCTGTCCTGGTCGGGTGCGCTGGAGCCGGGCGAGACGGCGACGATCACCTACTCGGTGACGGTGAACGACCCGGCCACCGGGGACGGCGAGCTGTTCAACGTCGTCGTCGGCCCGGAGGAGTCGAACTGCACCGACCCGGACTCGCAGGACCCGGACTGCGTGGAGCCGGACCCGGTCAAGGACCTGGAGATCCTCAAGACCGCCGACCCGGAGGGGCCGGTGGACGTGGGCGACACCGTGACGTACACGGTCGAGGTGACGAACACCGGCAGCGCCGACTACACGGCCGAGGACCCGGCGTCGTTCACCGACGACCTGACGAACGTGCTGGACGACGCGGCGTACAACGACGACGCGGCGGCGGACACGGGCGCGGTGTCGTACGCCGAGCCGGAGCTGTCGTGGAGCGGACCGCTGCCGGTGGGGGAGACGGCCACCGTCACCTACTCCGTCACGGTGAACGACCCCCTGTCGGGCGACGGCACGCTGGCCAACGCGGTGCTCGGGCCGCAGGAGTCGAACTGCCCGGTCGTCATGCCGACCGGCGGCGGGATGGCCGCGTCTGGGGTCTCGACGGCGATCCCCGAGATGCCGGACGGCTGCCAGGTGATCACGCCGGTGCGGGCGTTCGAGGTGTCGAAGACCGTGGACGTCACCGAGGCCGACCCGGGCGACGTCGTGACGTACACCGTCACGGTGACGTCCACCGGCGCCGCCCCGTACACGGACGACGAGCCCGCGGGCTTCACCGACGACCTGTCGGAGGTGCTCGACGACGCGACGCCCGAGGGCGAGCCGACCGCCAGCGCCGGTGAGCTCGGGTTCACCGCGCCGATCCTGCAGTGGCGCGGCCCGCTCGACGTCGACGGCACCGTGACGGTGACGTACGCGCTGCGGATCGACGACCCCGACGAGGGCGACGGCGTCCTGACCAACGTCGTGACGCCCGACGGCTCGGGAGGGACCTGCGCCGGCGACGGCGAGTGCACCACCACGACGACGGTGACGCCGCCCGGACCGAGCCCGACTCCGAGCCCGACGCCGTCGCCGCAGCCCCCGGGCCCCGGCCCGGACGCGGGCGGGTCGACCCCGCCCGGGTACCTGCCGCAGACCGGCGCGGGATGGGTGGGCACGCTGCTCGCGCTCGGCGCGCTGCTCACGCTGGCCGGCGGCCTGCTCTACCGGTTCCGGCCGGGGCGCGAGGGGTAGGCGGTCAGCCGCAGTCGAGGTCGTGCACGATGCTCCGGACGTCGGCGGCCACGGCCTCGGCCTCGTCGTGGAGAGAGGTCGCGGCCTCCTGGAGCGTGGCGTCGTCGTCGACCTGGCCGAACGCCGTCACCAGGGCGTCCCAGTCGCGCTCGACGTCGTCGGTGCGGTCGTCACTCACGTTGGCGATGCTCTCGCGCAGGGTGCGCTGCGCGGCGGTGGCCTGGTCGCGGGCGTCCTGCACCTCCGCGACGGTGGCGTCGGGTCCCAGCGTGTCCGCGAGGCCGCGCAGGGCGTCCGTGTAGGCGGCGGCGTCCGCGCACACCTGCGCGGTGTCGTCGCCCATGGCGTCCGTGCTCTCCTCGCCGCAGCCCGCCAGCAGCAGCGCCGTCGCGCCCAGCAGCGCGATCCTTCGTCCCGCCCTCGGGTGGTCCATCGCCGGCTCCTTCGTCGTGACTGACGCCCTCACCTCGACTGTCGTCGTCCCGCGCGCCGCTCGCGACCGTTCCGACGCATGGGGACGATCCGGGCGTTCCACATGTTCGGGAGGAACCGTCGTTCGCCGAGCCAAGTCCCCCGATGTCTGGCACGTTCGGAGACGGTGCTCGCGCACAGCGTCGCGCGCGGGCGGATTGCACCGATGTGTGGAGGGGCACTGATGGTGGACGGTCGGAAGACTGCGGGGGAACGGCAGCGTCAGCGGGCGCGGCTGCGGGCACGACGGCGCGTGCGCCGCGGCGCCTCCGTGCTGGGCGCGCTCGCGCTCGCGTTCGTGGGGGTCATCATCCCGGCGACGTCGGCGTCCGCGGCGACGTGGGGCATCACCAAGACGGTCGAGACCCCAGGGCCGTACACGCCCGGCCAGCGGGTGACCTACGAGGTGCAGATCTCCTGCTCGGACGCGTCGACCCCCTGCCAAGGCACGGTGTTCACCGACGAGCTGCCGGACGGGCTCGAGCTGATCGACGCGGAGATCGTCAGCCAGCCGTCGGGGACGAACGGAGAGCTCACGGAGGACACGGACGGGGACGTCGTCTCCGCGAGGTGGCCGTCGTTCACCAACGGCCAGCAGGCCACGATCGAGATCACGGTGCAGATCGACCCCGACCTGCCGTTCAGCGCCGACGGCGTGCCGATCGTCAACACCGCGGAGGTCGTGGCGGACAACGCGGCCGAAGACACCGCCGACGCGTCGATCACCCCCGAGGTCGAGCTCGCCCTCGACTCGGAGACCACGAAGACCATCGACCCGGAGGGCGCGCTCGCCGCGCCCGGCACCGCGGCGACGGTGACGATCGGCGGCACGAACACCTCGAACGACACGGTCGACTCCCTCGTCCTCACCGAGCCGTCCGACCCGGCCGCGGATCCCAACCCGTTCACGTACCTCGGCTTCACCGGGTTCGGCCCCGACGGCGACGGCAGCGGCGTGAGCTGGCCGGCGGGGGCCACCGGCGCGGACGTGGCCTTCACCTGCGCCGACGGCTCGACGCCCACGGCGTCGTCCACGACGCCCGACACGTTGCCCAACCCGCCCGAGGACTGCGTGGTGGAGGGGTTCACGGTCACCTTTACCGGCGACATCGAGCAGGGCGCGTCCGCGGACATCCCGTTCTCGGTGGAGCAGACGGAGGCCGTCGAGGGCCTCGACGACACCGCCACCGTCACCAACGAGGTCGCATCGCACGTGACCCACGGGGACGAGGAGTCCGCACCGACGACCGACAGCGACACCTACGTCATCACCCCGCCGAACAACAGCGTCACGGCGTCCAAGAGCTTCGACCCCGACACGGTCAGCGCGGGCGACCCGACGACCGTCACGCTGGGTGGCACCAACACGGGGACGGCGGTGGACTCGATGACGATCGTCGAGCCGGCTCCGGGCACCGACAGCCCGTTCACCGGCCCCGACGCCATCACGTTCACCGGGTTCGGGCCGGACAGCGACGGCACGGGAGTGCAGTGGCCCAACGGCGCGAGCGGGGCGAGCGTGACGTTCACGTGCGCTGACGGCTCCACTCCGACGCTCGAGGCCACGACGCCGAACACCCTGCCCAACCCACCGGCGGACTGCGTGGTCGAGGGCTTCACCGTGACGTTCACCGGTAACCTGCCCACCGGTGCCGAGGCGTCGATCCCGTTCACGGCCGACACCGACCCGGACCAGACCGAGGACGACGTCACGCACGACAACACCGTCGAGGCGGACGTGCCCAACGCCGACGCCGCGACGGCGAACGACCAGCTCGTCACCCTGAACGACCGGCTCGCGACGGCGACGACGAAGAACATCTCGCCGTCCACGATCCCCGCGGTGCCGGGACAGGGCGTGATCGTGCAGCTCCCGAGCCAGCTCGCAGGCTTCGGCCAGGACGGTTCCACGACCAACGCGGACCAGGTGGTCATCTCCGACCCGACGGACCCGAACGCCGCCGACGACTTCTGGGACCACTTCGCCGCGACCGGCGTGCGCTCCACCGACGTCCCGGCGAACTCGACCCTGACGGTGAACTACTGGGACGGCAACTCATGGGAGCCGGCGCCCGGTTGCGGCCCGTACACCGGGCCTGCGACGGTGAGCTGCGACCTTCCGGCGGGCGCCGAGGGCGTGCAGTTCGTCTACGACTCGACCGGCGACGGGTTCCCGCCCGGCACGCAGTTCCAGCCGAACTTCACCGCGGACTTCACCGGGCCGGAGGACTGGGACGCCGAGCTGACGAATTGCGGCGCCTCCAGCGCGTCGTCCGGCACGGTCGATCCGACAGAGCCCGCCGAGGGCTGCGACACCGTCGACCCCTACCCCGTGGACGGCGACGGGCCGGGCGACTTCATCGACAAGACCTTCCTCGAGGGCGACCCGCCCAGCGTGCTGGCGCGGTCCGACGGCCAGGTGACCGGCCAGATCACGTGGTCCACAGGCGGGTTCTCGGGCGTGAACCCCATGGTCATCTCCGACATCCAGAACCCGGAGACGACGGACATCGCGGACTCGTTCTACGACGCGTTCGACCTGATCCGCGTCGAGGCGATCGACAGCTCGGTGGACCCGCTCATCCAGTACGACGCCGTGACCGGTGTCGAGCTGTTCATCGATGGCGCGTGGGTCGACGCGACGAACACCCCCTGCACCGAGGCCGCCCCCTGCGCGGGGTCGTTCCCCGGCTACACACTGACGGAGGACGAGCAGGAGTCGGCAACGTCGGTGCGGCTGACGTACACCGAGAACCCGAACCGCACTGCCACGCCCTCCGACCCGACCGCGCCGGCCGCCGGTGACGGGGTCGCGCGCTCGACGCAGGACGACGGGCGCCACCTCGACCTGACGTTCCAGGTGCGCGACTACAAGCGCAGCGACGGCTCGCCCGCGCTGGGGTCGACGAAGGGCACCATCTACAACCTGCCGGACGACCCGGGCATGGTGCGCAACACGGCCGAGGGGACGGCGACGTACGACGGCGGAGAGTTCACCGACTCCGACTTCGACGACGTGCTGATCATCGACCAGCCGCTGAACGTCGGCGTCACGAAGGAGTGGAGCGGCGGGGCGATCTCCGTGCCGCCGGACGGGACGGAACCGCAGTTCTACCCGTCCACCACCGTGACCGTCACGGGGACCAACGAGTCGGCCGCCAAGGTGGATCAGCTGCGCCTCGTCGACCCCGCGGACCAGGGCTCCGGCGACGTGCAGACCGCCGAGGGCACCCACCCGTTCGACACGTTCACGCTCACGGAGATCGCCCTCACGCCGCCCGCGGGCGCGACGTCGACCACGGTGACCCTCACCTACGAGGGCGGCGACACGGCGACGTTCACCGAGGAGCAGGCCGAGGCGCTGACGGCTGCCGACCTGGCCACGGTGGTCGGGATCGAGACGTCCTACGACGGCCTCGTGGAGGCGGGCGCGTCCGGGTCGATGGAGCTCACGCTCCAGCTCCGGGCGGCGGACCGGTACACCGGAGAACCGATCGACGGCGGCGACGGCGAGATCGTCGTCGACGAGAACCCGGTGCCGAACGGCGCCGCGGCCACCATCGCCGACCCCGGCGGCGTCGAAGGCGACACGCGACTCGCCAACGACGACGCGGACATGCAGCTGCAGACGGCGGACATCTCTCTCGACGTGACGAAGTCGTTCAGCCCGGACACGGTCGTCGAGCCGAACCACGGCGCGGACGCCGACGACACGCCCGTCACCATGACGATCAGCGGCACGCCGCAGGGGCCGTCGCGCAGCGTCGAGATGGTGCTCACCGACGACGAGCCGCAGTTCTGGAACCAGTACGACTTCGTCGGCTTCGAGGGCGCCGCCCTGACGGCGCCGATCCAGCTGGTTCAGGTGGACGCCTACACCGGCGGCACGTTCACCGGCGACGACGACGGTGTCACCGTGACGGGGGGCGAATGGAAGACCGGCACGCCGTCCAGCACCTTCACGCTGCCGGACGGCGTGGAGCCGGGAGACGTGCAGGGCCTCCGCTTCACTTTCAGCCGCGAGGACGGCTCGATCTGGGAGAACCCCGCCACCCCCACCCAGGAGGTGCCGATCCAGATCCTGCGCCGCGACGAGTTGCGCACCGGCGGCCCGGTGCTGCCGGACCTCGAGGCGAACGCCCCGGCACCGGGGGAGACCGACCCGGGCGTCGCGAGCAACACCGTCACCGGCACCACGACGGGAGCCGACCTTGTCGTCGACCCGGACACGGGCGAGCTGGTCCCCGTCTCCGACGACGACTCGGCCGACGCGTCGATGCTGTACCAGCACGCGACCAACGGCGTCGAGATCGCCAAGGACTTCGACGGCAAGGTGTCCGGGGGCATCAAGGCGCCCAACGCCGTGTTCCCGATGAACATCGAGGTGACCAACGCGGGTGACCGACCGATCACCGATCCGGTGATCCTCGACGACCCCATGCCGACGGACGACGACGGCGCGCAGCTGCGGCTGGCCGACGTCGACGAGCCGTTCTCCTACGCGCTGGCCGGCGACGACCCGGACACCGACACGCCGAACCTGCCGACCGACGCGGGCGACGTGACGGTGGACCAGACGGGCGACCTCGAGGGACTGCGGTTCACCTTCCCCGAGGGCTCGGTGCTGGAACCGAACCAGACGTACACGGTCACCGTGATGGTGATGTTCCGGGTGGGTCTCCCGCCAGACACGGTGGTGTCGAACACCGCGGGCGTCACGGGCGACAGGCCCTGGGACGAGTGCTCGCCGACGCTGGACGAGGAGTCGGGCGCGTGCGAGGCGACCGCCGACGTCCGTCCCTCGGAGTCGGCGGCCCTCTCGCAGTCGAAGCGGGTCAAGGCGACGGAGAACGACGAGCTGGAGGTCTTCGTCGACCCGGCCGCCGACCCGGGCACGACCTGCACCCCCGACGAGGACGGCTTCTACGGATACCCGTGTACACCTGTCGTGCCGCCCGGCCACGACGAGACGTGGCGCATCCGGATCGACAACGTGGGCAACGACCCGATCACCAAGCTCGTGACGTACGACCGGATCCCGGCCCCTGGCGACACGGGGTCGTACGACACGGACCCGCGCGGCTCGGCGTGGCGGCCGTACCTGTCGGCCGAGCGGCTCCCGGCCTTCCGGGACCTGCCGCCGGGTGTCGAGGGGCGCCTCTACTACTCCACGTCGGCCGACTACTGCATGGATGACATCGAGGACCCGCTGAACGAGCCGATCTGCCCGACCGACGACCCGGAGACCGGATGGGTCCGGCTGACTCCGGGCCTCACGGACGACGAGTACGCCGCGATCCGCGCGATCAAGATCGTCGCGACGTTCCCGGACGACCGCCCGATGATGCCCGGCGACTTCGTCACGGTGGACAAGACGACGACCACGCCCCCGACCGCCCCTGCGGCGGGGGACCGGTCGATCGCGTACAACTCGGCGGCCGCGGCGGCGGCGTACGAACGCGCCGACGGGTCCATGCGCAACCTCCTGCCGACCGAGGGGCAGAAGGTCGGCGTCGCGACGGCGACCGGCTCGCTCAACGTGGTGAAGTTCGCCGGGGGCCCTGGCGAGGAGTACGCCCCGGACGAGTTCCAGCTCAACGTGCAGTGCACGTCCGCCGTGGGGACATGGGTCGAACGGGAACTCGACCCGATACCTATTACCGTGCCGAACGGCGGCGCGGTGACCGTCGACGACCTGCCGTACGGTGCCGAGTGCACCATCACCGAGGACGACGGCGTGAACGGCGAGACGGAGCTGTTCGTCGGGACGGTGACCATCGGCGAGGAGCCGGACACGGTGGGTATCACGGCCGTGAACTGGTACGAGCTCGGTTCGCTCGAGCTGTCGAAGGACGTCGTGAGCGACGCCGTCGACCAGGACGGCAACGCGATCGCGTACGGCCCGTTCGAGGCGACCGTGGAGTGCACGTTCCTCGGCGAGGACGTGTACGCGGACGGCTACTCCGCAGACGACCCGATGGTCGTGGAGCTGGCCGGCGACGGCACGCCCGTGACCCTCTCGGGCCTGCCCGTCAACGCCGACTGCACCGTCACCGAGTCGGACACCGCGAACGCGGCGTCCACCACGATCACGGTGACGCAGCCGGGCGAGGACCCCGTGGAGACGGACGGCACGTCGGCCGACGTGACGATCGTGCCGGACGACGAGGGCACGGCGGGCACCCAGATCGGCATCGCCAACACGTTCGACGTCGGTGCGATCAATCTGCAGAAGGTGGTCGAGGGCGAAGGCGGGGACGCCTACGGCACCGGACCGTTCCACATGCAGGTGGTCTGCACGTATGACGCCGACGGCGACGGTCCGGGCGAGGCGGGCACGGTCTACGACGGCGAGGTGGTGCTCGGCGGCGCCGGGCCCCTCGAGGCGCAGGTCTCGAACCTTCCCGTCGGCGCGGACTGCCAGGTGACGGAGACCGACGACGGCGGGGCCACCGGGTCCGTCGTCGTGCCGGACACCGTGACGGTGGACGCCGACGAGGTCGCCCAGGTGGTCATCACCAACACGTTCGACGTCGGCACGGTCGAGGTGGACAAGGAGCTCGACGGCCTGGGCGCGCTCTACGGCCCGGGGCCGTTCGAGGTCACGCTCGAGTGCACCTACGGGGAGGACGCCGACGGCGACCCGGTGACCATCGCCATCCCGGGCGGCGCGGTGCGGACGTTCGTCCCGGGCCAGCCTGCGACGTACGAGGGGCTGCCCGTCGGCGCGGAGTGCACGGTGACCGAGACGGACGACTTCGGCGCCACCGAGACCTCGGTGAGCGTCGACGGCGGCGACCCGGTCGACGGGAACACGGCGGACGTCGTCGTGCCGCCCGCGGACGACGGCGCGGCGACCGCCGTGACCGTCACGGTGACGAACACGTTCCTCACCAGCCCGCTCCTGGTGCAGAAGGTGGTGGATGGCGACGGTGCGAACTTCGCGCCCACGATGCCCGAGATCCCGCCGCTCCCGGACCTGCCGGAGGACCCGGTCTCGCAGGACGAGCTCGACGAGCTGATCGCGCAGCTGGAGGACTACTACGCGCAGTTCCCGCTCGAGAACGTCCCGTACCAGGCGTCCCTGGAGTGCACCTTCCAGGGTGCGCAGATCCAGATTCCCGGCGGTGCGACACGCCCGTTCGGGCCCGGCCTTCCGGGTGTGTACTTCGGTCTCCCGGACGGCGCGGTGTGCACCGTGACCGAGACCGAGGACGGCGGCGCCACCTCCGTGACGCTCGAGCCGAACCCGATCGAGATCGAGGAGACGGACCTTCCGGCCGACCCGCTCACGGTGACGGCGACCAACACCTACGACACCGGGTCGATCGAGGTCGAGAAGGTGCTGGACGGGCCGGCCGCGGAGTTCGTCACGGCACCGTTCGAGGTGTCGCTGGCCTGCACCTTCGAGGGGCAGGAGATCGAGGTGCCGGGCGGGGCCACCCGCACGGTGACCCCGGACGAGCCGGCCACCTACGACGGGCTGCCCGTGGGCGCCGAGTGCGTCGTCACCGAGACGGACGCGGCGGGCGCGGCGTCGACAACCGTCAGCACGACCGTGGACGGCGGCGACCCGGGCCAGGTCGTGGTGCCCGGCGCGGACGACGACCCGGCGACGATCACGGTGACCAACACGTTCGACGTCGGCGAGGTCTCGGTGTACAAGGCCGTGGACGGTGACGGGGCCGCGTTCGGCACCGGGCCGTTCGAGGTGAGCCTGGAGTGCACGTTCCAGGGCGAGCCGATCGACGTGCCCGGCGGCGCCACGCGCGAGCTCTCGCCCGACGGGATGGTCGTCTACGACGGGCTGCCGGTGGGAGCGGACTGCGTCGTCACCGAGACGGACGCAGGCGGGGCGACGTCGTCCACCGTCTCGACGGCGGTCGAGGACGGCGACCCGGGCCAGGTCGTGGTGCCGGCCGCGGACGCCGACCCGGCGACGATCACGGTGACCAACACGTTCGACGTGGGGTCGGTCGCGGTGACCAAGAAGGTCGACTTCGAGGGCGACTCCTACGACGTCGGGCCGTTCGAGGTGACCCTCGCCTGCACGTTCCAGGGCGAGGACATCACGGTCCCGGGCGGCGCGGCGCGGGAGATCGCGGCGGGCGACACCGTCACCTACGCGGGGCTGCCGATCGGCGCGGAGTGCGTCGTGACGGAGACGGACGACGGGGGCGCGGCGTCGTCCACGGTCTCGACCGTGGGCGACCCTTCGACAGGCTCAGGGGAGTCCGGCGACCCGGGCGCGGTGACGATCGCTGCGGACGCGGCGTCGGTCACGGTGACGAACACGTTCGACGCCGTCCCGCCGCCCCCGAGCGGCGGTGGCACCGGCGACAACGGTGGCGGCGACAACGGCACGGGTGACAACGGGGGCGGCTGGCTGCCGACCACCGGTGCCGACATCGCCCTGTGGGTCGGCCTCGCCGTCCTGCTGGTCGCCGGCGGGATCGTGCTCGTCGGGATCCGGAGGCGCCACCAGCAGTGACCCCGCTCGCTGGTTGAGCCTGTCGGGTTTCGACAGGCTCAACCAGCGAGGGCTCGGCAGGCTCAACCAGCGCGGGCTCGATCGGTTCGACCGGCGGGCACCGGGCACCCGTCGTAGGTTCGATGCGGCGCGACCTGCGCCGTCGTCGAGGAGGGAGCAGCACCGTGACCGTCACCGGCATCATCACCGCGATCATCATCGGCGCGATCATCGGGGCCCTCGGGCGCCTGGTCGTCCGCGGGAAGCAGAACATCTCGATCATCGTGACGATCATCATCGGGATCGTCGCGGCCCTGCTGGGCACGTGGATCGCGAGCCTGTTCGACGTGAACGACACGGGCGGGTTCGACTGGCTCGAGCTGATCTTCCAGATCGTGCTGGCCGCGATCGGTGTGTCCATCGTCGCCGGGATGGGCGGACGCAAGCAGACGACGCCCTGACGACACGGGTCGGGCCGGCCATCGCCAGACGATGGCCGGCCCGACCGTGCGTGGACCCGTGCTGACGCGGCGCGTCAGGCGGCGGTGCCGAAGTCCTTCCGGCGGCGGTCGCCGTGCGCCGTCTCGCCGTCGGGGACGATCGCGTCGGGCGGCACGACGACGCCGGCGGGCACGCGGCTGTCGGTGCCGAGGCGGGTGCCGGAGCCGACGCGGGCGTCGTCGCCGACGACGCCTCGCACGCCGACGTGCACGTTCTCGTCCACGCGGGCGCCGCGCCCGACGACGGCGTCGACGTCGACCCAGCTGAACCGGCCCACCTTGGCGTGCGCGCCCACGCGGGCGCCGGCCTCGACGTACGCGCCGGGCCTGATGGTGGCGTCGGGGTGGACGCTGGCGTGGGGCGAGACGAAGCCCTCGCCGTTGTCGTGCCGGAGGTATCGGGTGAACTTCCCCGGCTCGTGCTCGACCTCGACCTTACGGGGGATGCGTCGCAAGAGTGCTCCTCATGGTGCGGGTGAATCTTGTGACATAACGCGCAAGCGCCCTCTGGTGTTCCCGGGGGTGGCGCCGGGAACCCGGGGCGGATCGGGCGGCTGCCCGTTCCCGTGTGCAGTACGGTCGGGTCCTCAGCGGGGACGCCACCTGGTGGCGCGTCGACGAAAGGGAGCGCTGGCGTGCGCAGACACCGTGCGAGGCTGGCTGACGTGGCCGAGGCCGCGGGCGTGTCGATGTCGACCGCGTCGAAGGCCATCAACGGTCGGGGACGGATCAGCGCCGCCACCCGACGGCGCATCCTCGACAGCGCGCGCGAGCTCGGGTTCGTCGCCAGCAGCGGGCCGGGCCGGCAGCCCGTCACCTCCGTGGGGGTGCTCGCCGCCGACCTGGAGTCCCGGTTCTCGCTGCCCATCCTCGACGGGCTCGAGGACGGGCTGAGCTCCTCGTCCTCGTTCGTGCACCTCTGCAACGCCCGCGGCGACCGGCTGCGCGAGCGCCACCAGCTCAACGCGCTGCTCGACCGCCGGGTGGACGGGCTGATCGTGGTGGGCGGGCGCACCGAGGAGCGCGACCCGGTGGGCGAGGACCTGCCCGTGCCGGTCGTCTACGTGCACAGCCGGTCCCGGGACCCGCGCGACACCTCGCTGGTGGTCGACGACGCGCAGGGCGGCCGCCTCCAGATCGAGCACCTCGCGGCGCTGGGGCGCACCCGGGTCGCGCACATCAGCGGGCGGCCGCAGTACCGGGTGGCCGCCGACCGCAAGGTCGGTCTCGCCGAGGCGGCGGAGACCCTGGGGGTGCAGCTCGTCGCGGAGCTCGCCGACGGTCCGCGGACCGCGCTGTGGGGCCGCTCGGCGATGCTCCGGATCCTCGAGAGCCACGGCCGCGACGCCGTCGACGCCGTCGTGTGCGACTCCGACGCCATCGCGCTCGGCGTCATCGACCGGCTGCGGCGGGAGTCGGTGCGCGTGCCCGAGGACGTGGCCGTCGTGGGGTACGAGAACTTCGGCCCGCTGGTCTGGAACTCCGACCCGGCGATCACGAGCGTCGACATGCTGCTCGAGGAGATGGGGCGCGAGGCGGCGCGGCTGCTGCACGGTGCGCTCGCGGGCGGTGGCCTCGAACCGGGGGTCGTCGCGATGCCGTGCGAGCTGGTGCCGCGCGGCTCGACGACGCGCGGTCTCTGAACGCTCTCCGACCCCGCCGTCGGCCTGTCCACCGTCGTTCGTCCCTGTTGACGTGCGCGGACGTGGGGGCTACGTTCAGGAAACCGCATTCCCACAATGTTGCGCACGTACAGAGAGGTACGGACGATGAGGGCACGACGGTCAGCAGCACGATCCGCAGTGGCGATCGCCGCCGGGACGGCGGCCGCGCTCGCGGCTGTCGCGGTCCCCGCGGCACCGGCGTCGGCGGGGTACGACGCCCTCCCGGCGTTCCCCGGGGCGGAGGGCTTCGGCTACGCCGCGACGGGGGGCCGCGGCGGCGAGGTCTACCACGTCACCAGCAAGGAGCTGACGGGCCCGGGCACGTTCCACGACGCGCTCACCACGGCGGGCGACACCCCGCGCACGGTCGTGTTCGAGATCGCGGGCGACGTCGAGATCCCGCAGATCGTCGTGCGCGACAAGCACGGGATCACCATCGCCGGCCAGACGGCGCCCGGCGACGGCGTGACGATCAAGGGCAACACGGTGCGCTTCGTCGACAGCAGCGACGTCGTCATCCGCAACATGCGGTTCCGGCTGGGCTCCGGGTCCACCGACGACGCGATGTACCTCGAGGACTGCCAGGACGTCGTCATCGACCACTCGTCGTTCTCGTGGGCGGGGGACGAGGTCCTCTCGATCAAGAGCAAGGACTACGAGAACCCGAAGTCCAAGAACATCACGGTGCAGTGGTCGATCATGTCCGAGGGCCGGCTGACCCACTCCATGGGCGGGCTCGTCGAGATGAACACCATCTCGATGCACCACAACCTCTACGCCCACAACAACGACCGGAACCCGAAGACCAAGGGCGTCATGGACTTCGTGAACAACGTCGTCTACAACTGGGGCGACTTCCCCTACGTGGCCGGCGGGGAGTCCGGGACCAAGGGGTACGGCAACGTGGTGGGCAACTACTTCGTCGCCGGCGTGAACTCCGCGAACCCCACCGCCGCGGTGGTGCGCGGCAACGAGAACTACCAGGTCTTCCTCGACGACAACCGGATCGACAGCGACCGGGACGGGGTGCTGAACGGCAAGGACACCGGCTCGGGGATGATCGAGGCCGCCCGCCCGGCCGTCCGGGTGCCCGAGCGCTTCGAGTATCCGCCGGTGCACACCCAGAGCCCCCGCCGCGCGCTCGGCCTGACGCTCGACCACGCCGGCGCGTCCGTCGTGCGCGACGCCGTCGACGAGCGGGTGGTGGACAGCGTCCGCGAGCAGTCCGGCGCGATCATCGGCGACGAGTCGGACGTCGGCGGCTACCCCGAGCTCGACGAGGGCACGCCGGCGCCCGACGCCGACCGCGACGGCATGGCCGACGGCTGGGAGCGTGCGCGCGGACTGGACCCGACCGATGCCGAGGACCGCAACGGCGACGACGACGGCGACCGGTACACGAACCTCGAGGAGTACCTCAACGAGCTCGCGGCGCCGGGCTTCCCGAAGGGGTATCCCATGACGCCGGTGGACTGGTCCGGCGAGGCGTTCGAGCCACCGGCGCCCGAGGCCCCGGAGGCGGCCCCGGCAGCATCCCTGAACGGCGACGCGATCCGCAGCGCCGTCGTCACGGACTCGAGCAGCAACGGCGCCGCCAACGCCGCGCTGTGGTCGATCCAGCAGAACCTGCAGGTGGGGGACTACGTCGCCGGCGACCGGACGACCGGCAGCAAGGCGTACCGGTTCACGGCGGTGCCGGACCGGCTCCAGGGGCTCGAGTGGGTCCGGTCGGCCGTCGAGTCGCGCGGCGCCACGAACGACGACCTGCTCTCCTTCTACCTGCCCGTGGACGCGGACGTGTACGTCGCGCACGACACCCGCATCTCGCCGCGCCCCGCGTGGCTCACCGACGTCTACGAGCCCACCGGCGACACCGTCACCGACGACCACGGCGGCGAGTGGGACGTGTTCACGGCGCACCTCCCCGCCGGGTCGCGCGTGGTGACCGGGGCCAACGGGGGCGGCACGGTGCTGAACTACTTCGTGGCCGTTGACCCGTCGGCGGGCGACGACGAGCCGGTGGCCACCGCGCCCGCCGACGTCCGCGCGGAGGCCTCGGAGGACTCGGCGATCGACGTCGGCTGGACGGGCTCCGACGGCGCGACCGCGTACCTCGTGGAGCGGGCGTCGTCGTCCGAGCCCGCGATGCGGGTCGTCGCCAGCACCGCGGACACCACCTTCCGCGACGCCGACGTCGAGCCCGGGGTCCCCTACCGGTACCGGGTGACGGCGGTCGGGCCGGGCGGCGCCTCCGCGGCGTCGGACGCCGCGAGCGCGCTCGTGACCTCGGGGTCGACGACGGCGCCCGCGCCGGGAGACCTCGACGTCACCGCCCAGCGCAGCTATTCCGTCGACCTGGGGTGGTCCGCGGTCGAGGGCGCCACGGCCTACGGCGTGTATCGCGCGCCGGCCGACGGCGGCGACCTCGAGCTGCTCGGCCACGTGGCCGACCCGGGGTACACCGACGACACCGCGGAGCCGTCGACGGCCTACCGCTACGCCGTCACGACGGTCTCGCCGGGCGGCGAGTCGGAGCCGTCCGCCGACGTCTCCGCCGCGACGTCGGGCCCGCTGGACCCGGTCGTGGCCCCGGGGCAGGTGCGCGCCACGGACGTGACGGCCGCGGCGTTCACCCTCGACTGGGAGCCGGTGGACGGCGCCGAGACGTACCAGGTGTACCGGCGGGACGGCGGGGGCGCGTTCGCCCCGGTGGGCACGACCACCGAGCCCGGGTTCACCGACGACACGATCAGCGCCTCCGTGGCCTCGTACGACTACGCCGTCGCGGCGGTGAACGAGCTCGGCGAGTCGGAGCGGAGCGCGACCGTCACCGTGCCGCTGCCGGTGCCCGCGCCGCCCACCGACCTGCGCGTGGGCCTGCAGGGGGCCACGTACACCGGGCTGGTCTGGACGGCGGGCGGGGGCGCGACGGAGTACCGCGTGCTGCGGTCCGCGGCCGGCGGCGAGCCCGAGGAGGTCGGCGTCGCGAAGGTGCACACCACCTACGACCGGGGCCTCGAGCCCGGCACGGCGTACACCTACCGGGTGGTGGCCGTGAACGCGGCGGGCACGTCGGAGCCGTCGGCCGCGCTCGACGTCACGACCCCGCCCGCGTCGCGGTAGCTCAGACGGTGGCGGGGAACCCCTCGGCCCGGACGTCCCAGTCCGAGGGGAACCCCGCCCCGCCGGCGGGGTCGTCCATGCGGGCGCGCGCCATGAGCGCGACGGCGGCGAGCAGGCCGCCGTTGCCCGGCAGGTACAGCGGCAGGGACTCCGTCTGGTGGTTGTGGCCGTTCGGCAGCACCACGTTCTTGCCCGCGGGGTTCATGAGGGCGTCGACCGCCCACCCGGGCTCGCCGAGGCGCGTCGCCGTCATCGCCATCATGGGGTAGTCCCAGCCCCAGGTGGTCGTCCAGTCCCAGTCGCGCAGCACGTCCAGGTACGTGGCGCGCATGACGTCGGCGTCGATCAGGCCGACGTCCGGCACGATGCCCAGCGCCCCGAGCATCGACGGATGGTCGGTGCGGATCGTGTAGGGCTCGACGTCGACGCCGGTGTAGACGCCGTCGCGCACGTGCGGCGCCACCATGCCCTCGGCGACCTCGGCCCAGTGCTCCTCGGCGGGCAGGCCGAGCCGCTCGCGCCACGCGTTGGCGGTGCGCAGCGCCCAGCGCCAGTACGCGAGCTCGAACGGCGGGTTGGACAGGCGGGCCCGCTCGCCCGCGTAGCTCTCCTGCGCGGGCACGAGCGGCGGTCCGAGCGTGAAGCCGTCCGGCCCCTTCCGCGCGAAGGAGGCCATGAACTCCGCCGACGCGAAGACGACGTCGGCCTGCTCGCGCAGGAACGCGTCGTCGCCCGTCACGCGGTACAGCAGCTCGGAGAGGTAGACGACGTGCGGCTGCTGCCACACGAGGTGCACACCGATCGAGCTGGGCGTCTCGCGCAGCACGGAGCCGAGCTGCTTGGGCCAGCGGGCCCCGGCGTAGCCCTGGGCGTGCGCGGTGTCCCGGGCGAGCGGCAGGGCGTGCCGGTACCACCCGAGGCTCGGGCGCAGCAGCTCCGGGCGCCCCCACATCGGGAAGTGCGCGGCGTGCCACCAGTGCATCTCCAGGTGGAACTTGCCGCGCCACGAGCTGCACACCAGCCCGGTCTCCTGCGGCGGGAGGGACCCGGCGCAGCTCACGGCGGTGACGTACTGCGAGAGCACCACGCGCCGCTCGAGCTCCCGGGCGCGCGGGTCGTCGGACGCCGCGAGCTCGAGGGCCGCGCCGGACTCCCAGAAGCGCTGCCAGTGCGCGGCCGCTGCCCGGAAGACCTCCTGCGCGTCGCCGGCGGTCTCCGCGGTGTCCTCGTGCCCGGCCCGCGTGGGCAGCAGCACCATGTCGCCCTGCCCGTCGGTGGTGAGCTCGACGGTCACGCTCACGTCGTCGGCCGTGGGGCGCAGCACGACGCGGTGCGGGGCGACGTGCGTCAGCTCCGCACCGGTCGCGGCGACGTGCACGCGGTACGCCGAGTCGTCGAGACGGCGCTCCACGACCCAGCCGCCCGGCACGGTCCGGACGCTCGTCGAGTGGGCGTCGGGGGAGCCCCAGTCGGCGGCGTTGTGCCAGTCCGACGAGCCGTACGGGAAGTCGACGGCGATCGCGAGCCCCGCGGCGCGGGCGGAGCGGACCGTGACGCCGATCCGGTCCCGGTCCGGGTGGACGGCGGTCCGCACCCGCACCGGCACGTCGCGGTGGGAGAACGCGCTGTCCACCGTCCCCGACCAGAGGTCCAGCACCTGGCGGGTGTCCGCGAGGTCTCCCGGGCGCAGCGCCACGAGGCCGTCGCCGTCGCCGTCGCCGTCGCAGCCGTCGTCCTGCACGGCGACGAAGCCGATGCGGCCGAGGTCCAGGCGGTGCGGGTTGGCCCGGAACCACCGGTTGGCGTCGTACCCCGGGGTGCCCCGGCGGCTCTCCTCCAGGTACGGGACCAGGCGGCCGTCGACCTCGTACCGCCGGGTGGTCTCCTCCAGCTCGTACTCGCGGTCGCCGGGGATCGAGTGCCAGGCCCACTGCGACTGCGTCCCCAGGAGCGTCCCGGGCGCGTCCCGGTCAGGCTCGTGGCCGCGCCGCTGCACGGGGTACTCGCCGGGCATCGACTGGAGGCCGGTGAGGTCGACGGTGAACGCGAGCTCGCCGTTCCCGACCGATACGGGGCTGCGCGGGTCCAGGGCGGTCTGCTCGACGTCGTGCCGGCGCACGAGCGCGCGCCGGTCGATGGGCTGGGAGTGCACGGGTGGGGCCCCTTCAGGCGGGTCGGGCGGCGAGCGGTGCGGGCGCGAGGTCCTGCGCCAGGGCGTCGGCGGCGAGCCGCGCGACGCGGGCGTCGTCGAGGACGCCGTCGGCGACGAGCACCCGGACGCGGCGTCGTCGCGGCTCGTCCACGGGCGCGGTGGTGGTGCGGTCCCAGGCGAGCGCGAGCCCGACGCCGGGATACCCGGCGGCGCGGACGAACCACGGGTCCGCGTCGTCGTCGTGCGGGGCGACGAACACGAGCGTGGCGGGGCCCGCGGCGAACTCGGCGGTCCAGGCCAGCCACGGGGACGTGCTGCCGTGCACGGCCTGCTCGCCGTCGGCGTCCGCCGTCCGGACGTGGACGTCCGAGCACGGGGCGATGCGCCAGAAGAAGCCGCCGTAGCCGCCGCCGGGCCGCCCGTTGCTGCCCGGGCCGCCCAGCAGGACGGGGGAGCCGGTGGCGCTCCGGAGCTCGGTCCGCAGGTCCAGCCACCAGCCGTCGGGCGCGGGCGCCGCCTCCCAGCGGCGCCGCTCCGCCAGGAGCGGGGCGCCCGCCGGGTCGCACCAGGTGAGGGCCTGCTCGACGACGCCGGCCTCCCGCGCGTGGTGGTCGAGCCGCACGCGCCCGTGGTCGTCCCGCCAGACGTACTCGCCGTCCGCTGCGGTGAAGGTGCGCCCGCCCCAGAGGTTGGTGCCGTCCACGTCCTGGATCGCCATCCCGGCGCCGAGGTGCCAGGCGTGGTCGGCGGGCAGGTGGTCGGTCACGATCACGCCGTCGAGGGTGGAGACCGGGTGCAGGTAGGGGCGCGGGGACAGCGTCGGCGCCACGTCGGAGCCCTCGCTCAGCTCGGCCACGGGCACTCCGCCGACGTCGAGCACGTCGAGCGCGGGATGCCGCCGTGCCCACGGCACGCCCAGCTCGGCGAGCGTCGCCTGCGCGGTGACCGCCCGCGCCAGGATCGCGTCGACGTCGTGCACCACGGGTCGGCGGTCGGGGCCCGTGCCGGTCCAGGTCACGGCCTCGGGCGGGATCTGCCGGGGCGGGTCGGCCACGCGTACGGCCTCGAGCACGCGCATGAACGCGCCGGAGTCGGCCAGGGGGCTGAGCAGCTCCGCGCCGGTGGCGCGGTGGGCCAGGAGGTCGTCGAGCAGGTGCGCGCGGCCCGCGGTCCGGGTCCGGCGCCCGTCGACGCCGTCCACCGTGATCTCGTCGGTGGTGTAGCTCAGCTCGATCGTGCCGCGCGTGCCGCGCACCCGGATCACCGGCGCGGTCTGCTCGGCCGCGCACAGCGTGAGGCCCAGGGTCACCGCGACGCCGCTCGTCGTGCGGACGCGGACGACGGAGGTGTCGTCGCTGTCGATCGCGTGCGCGTGGTAGAGGTCGGCGTCGACGTCGAGCACGTCCTCGGCGCGGCGTGCCCCGGCCAGGCGCAGCGCCGTGACGACGGCGTGCGCGAGCGGGTTGGTCGCCACGCCGTCCACCACGTCGACCCCGTCGAGCACCCGCTTGCCCGCCCACGGGGACCGGGAGAAGTAGCCGACGGTGCGCGACCAGGTGCCGACGGCGCCCACGGCCAGCACGTCGCCGATCTCGCCGGCGCGGAGGCAGTCGTCGATGATGTCGAGGGCCTCGGAGCCGAGGCTCTGGAACCCGACCTGCACCACCCGGCCGGCGTCGCGCGCGGCCCGCTCGAGCTCGACGTACTGAGCCCAGGACGCGACCGGCGGCTTCTCGACGTAGACGTCCGCCCCGGCCGCGATGGCCCGCAGCGCGAGGGGCGCGTGGGTGTGCGGCGGCGTCGAGATCACCACCACGTCGGGCTCGACGCCGGCGTCCAGCAGGTCGTCGAGCGAGTCGAACCAGGGGACGCCGCCGGCGTCGCCCTCCGGGGGTCGCGGGTCCGCGACGCCCAGCAGCCGGGCACGGCCCGAGCGCTCCGCGCCCCGCAGGTGCTCCAGGTGGCGGGTGGCGAAGCCGTGGCCGCCGACGAGGGCGACGCCGGGGGCGGTCACTTCAGCGAGCCTTCGACCTCGGAGATGAACTGCTCGGCGGCGTCGTCCGGGGTGGTCCGCTCGAACAGCACGTCCTGCATCAGCCGCGTGAAGATGTCGCCGGTGCTGCTGGCGCCCTCGGGGGCGGGCAGCCGGGCGCCGGCGTCGGACGCGGTGATCTCGTCGATGAGGTCGACCTCCTTCTGCTGCACGGTGGTGAGGCTGTCGCGCAGGTGGTCGCGCACCTCCTCGTTCGCGGGGACCCCGCGGTCCGTGCCGACCGCGTCGACCACCCGCGGGTCGTTGATGAGGTAGTCGAGCAGCATCGCCGCGGCCTCGGGGTGCGCCGTCTTGGAGGTGATGGCGTACTCCATCGTGGAACCGACGCGGTTGCCGCGGGCCTCGGCCTCGCCGGGGAGGTTCGCCTCGACGACCGAGTCGCCGAGCGCGTCGGCCTTGAAGTTGCTCCAGGCGAAGGTGATCCCGGACTTGCCGGTGCCGAACAGGGACTGCTCGGGGACGGCGGTGGAGTCCTCGACGAAGATGCTGGCCTTCGGCGTCGCGCCGTCCTTCTGGGCGTCCAGCCAGAGCTGGAACCAGGCGGAGACGGTCTCGGGGCTCACGCCCACCGTGCTGTCCTCGGCGAAGATCGACTCGCCGTGCTGGTGGGCCCAGGCGTCCAGCAGCGAGGAGTTGGCGAACGGCACCGTGCCGTACGTGCCCTTCGGGCTCTTGTCGGACAGCTGCTGCGTGACCTTCGCGAAGTCGTCCCACGTCCACGTCGACGTGTCCGGGAGCTCGACGCCCGCGGCCTCGAAGACGGCCGGGTTGAGGAAGGCCGCCAGCGCGTTGACGCCCGACGGGACCGTGTACTGCTTGCCCTCGATCTGGCCGATCTTCAGCGTGTCCGCCGGCACCTTGGAGGTGTCGAGGTAGTCGGACACGGTGGCCAGGTCGAGCAGCGCGCCGCGGCCGGCGTACTCGCTCGGGTAGGAGCCGCCCATCGTGATGAGGTCGGGGGCGTCGCCGCCGGCGACCTGCGTGGCGAGCATGTCCCAGTAGCTGCCGAAGTCGCTGCTCTGCGTCTCGACGGTGATGTTCGGGTGGTCCTTCTCGAAGCCCTCGATCGCCTGCTTGGTGATCTGGTTGCGCTCTTCGCCGCCCCACCAGGCGAAGGTGATCGTCACCTTCTCGTCGGGGTCGTAGGGTGCGGCGTCGGTACCCGGCTGGTCGACGGCGCAGCCTGCGGCGGCCGTCAGCACGAGGCCGGCCGAGGCGATCGCGGCGGTCGTCCTGGAGTTGAGTCTGTGCATGGGGTCGTACCTCCCTGTACGAGCAGCCCGTCCCCTGGAAGGCTCGCGACGGTCGGTGTCGGGAGCGGGAAGGCGCTTCCCAGACTACGGAGAGTTCGATACTGTGGTCAACGGTTACCCCAAAAGTTGCGCGATGTGGCGTGACGGGTCCGTGGTCGAGGAGGCCCGCGTGATGAATCGTTCCAAAGCCCTGACCTGGGCATTCGTCCTCCCCGCGAGGGTGTCGCGCCGATGAGTGCGATCGCCGAGCTGTCGACGCTGAAGAGGGGCCGGCGCCCCAAGGACCCGCGGGAGCGGAAGGCCGCGCGCCGCGACAACAAGGCCGCGCTCGTCTTCCTGCTGCCGTGGCTCCTCGGCCTGGTGATCATCACCGCCGGCCCGATGGTCGCGTCGTTCTACCTGTCCTTCACGGACTACAACCTGCTGGAGGACCCGAACTGGGTGGGCCTCGAGAACTACCTCCACATGCTCACCGACGAGCGCCTGCACCAGTCGCTGCGCGTCACCCTCACCTACGTCGTCGTGGGCGTGCCGCTCCAGCTCGCGGTGGCGCTGTTCATCGCGGTGGCGCTCAACCGGGGCATGCGCGGGCTGTCGTTCTACCGCTCGGTCTTCTACCTGCCGTCGCTGCTGGGCGGGTCGGTGGCGATCGCCATCCTGTGGCGCCAGATCTTCGGGACCACGGGCCTGGTCAACCAGGTGCTCGGGCTCTTCGGGATCGAGGGGATGGGCTGGATCTCCAGCCCCGACACGGCGCTCGGCACGATCATCCTGCTGCACGTGTGGACGTTCGGGTCGCCGATGATCATCTTCCTCGCCGGGCTGCGCCAGATCCCGACGATGTACTACGAGGCGGCCGCCGTCGACGGGGCCACCAAGGCCAAGCAGTTCTGGCGCATCACGATGCCGATGCTCACGCCGATCATCTTCTTCAACATCGTGCTGCAGACGATCGGCGCGTTCCAGTCCTTCACCCAGGCGTTCATCATCTCCGGCGGGATCGGCGGCCCGTCGGACTCGACGCTCTTCTACACGATGTACCTCTACAACACGGGGTTCAAGGACTTCGAGATGGGCTACGCGTCGGCGATGGCGTGGCTGCTGGTCGTCATCGTGGGCGCCCTCACCGCCGTCAACTTCATCGCCTCGAAGTATTGGGTCTACTACGATGACTGACACCATCCAGCGGGACGTCGACGCGACCCCGGTCGCGCAGCAGCTCACCCCGGCCGCCCCGCGACGGCGGCGCCCGTCCCACCCCGTGAAGAGCCTGCTCAAGCACGTCGTGCTGATCGTCACGGGCGCCGTGATGATCTACCCGCTGCTGTGGATGGTCGTCTCGTCGCTGCGGCCGGACGACCTCATCTTCAGCCAGCCGGGCCTGTGGCTCAGCGACGTCGACCTGTCGCACTACCCCGACGGCTGGAACGCCCTCAGCCACCCCTTCGGCCGCTACCTGCTCAACTCGGCGGTCGTGGTGCTCGGGTCGGTGCTCGGCACGCTCGTGTCGTGCTCGATGGCGGCGTACGCGTTCGCGCGCATGCGGTTCAGCGCCAAGACGCTGCTCTTCGCGATCATGCTCATCACGATCATGGTGCCGGGGCACGTCACGCTGGTGCCGCAGTACGTGCTGTTCTCCCAGCTCGGCATGGTCAACACGTTCTGGCCGCTGGTCGGCCCGAACATGCTGGCGACCGACTCCTTCTTCATCTTCCTCATGGTCCAGTTCATCCGCGGGCTTCCGAAGGAGCTGGACGAGGCGGCGCGGATCGACGGCGCGGGCCACGCCCGGATCTTCCTGCGGATCATCCTGCCGCTGATGACGCCGGCCCTGGCGACGACGGCGATCTTCACGTTCATCGGCACCTGGAACCAGTTCTTCAGCGCCCTCATCTACCTCACCGACACGGACATGATGACCGTCCCGGTGGCGCTGCGGCTGTTCGTCGACTCGCAGGGCGAGAGCAACTGGGGCTCCATGTTCGCGATGTCGATCGTGTCGCTGCTGCCCGTGTTCCTCGTCTTCCTCTTCGGCCAGCGCTTCCTGGTGCGCGGCATCGCCACCACCGGGATCAAGTGACCGCCGGGCCGACCGCCGCCGGGTGCCCCCTTCCCGCGGCGGTTGGCCCCGGCCGAGGGCGGTAGGGCAGGATCGGGGCGTGAGCGACAGCCGGCCGGGACGCCGTCGGTCCTGGCGGGTCCTCGGGATCGTCGCCGGGGCCGTCGTGGTGCTGCTCGGCGTGCTGGCGCTGCTGGTGTGGAACGGCGTGCTCTGGCCCAACCGCCTGGCCGCCGACGGGTACGCGGTGCGCGGCGTCGACGTCTCCGCCTACCAGGGCGAGATCGACTGGCCCGTGCTGGCCGACCAGGACCTGGACTTCGCGTTCGTCAAGGCCACCGAGGGGTCCGAGCACGTGGACGAGCGGTTCGCGGCCAGCTGGGCGGCGGCCCGCGACACGGACCTGGTCGTCGGGGCGTACCACTTCCTCAGCTTCGAGAGCCCCGGCGCGGACCAGGCGGCGCACATGATCGACGTCGTGCCGGCCGAGCCCGGCACCCTGCCGCCCGTCGTCGACGTCGAGTACTACGGCGAGTTCGCCGCCGACCCGCCGAGCGTCGACGAGCTGCGCGGGATCCTCGACCCGATGCTCGACGCGCTCGAGGAGCACTACGGCGTGCCGCCCATCCTCTACACGACGCAGCAGATCCGCGCCGACTACCTGGGCGACGACTACGACCGGTACCCCCTGTGGATCCGGTCCGTCACGTCGCGCCCCGACCTGCCCCGCCGGGACTGGGAGTTCTGGCAGTACTCCGACCGCGACACCCTCCCCGGCTACGAGGGCGAGGAGCAGCACATCGACATGAACGTGTTCGACGGCACGTCGGAGGACCTGCGCGCGCTGACCCAGCGCTAGGCCGTTACGGTCGGCCGCGTGATCGATCGATGGACATGGCCGGCCGCGGTCGGCGTCGGCTTCGGGGTGCTGGTCTTCCTCGGGGTGCTGATCCCCGTGCTGCTGGTGCAGCAGCGGCGGTACGGCCGGCTCGACGCGCGGCGGGTGCTCGGCGCGGCGGCGCTCGCGGTGTACGTCGTGACGCTGCTCGCGTACACGCTGCTACCGCTGCCGTCGGGGGAGCTGACGCAGTGGTGCGCCGCGCACGGCGTCGCGGGCGCGGAGCTGGTGCCGCTGCACTCGCTGGACGACATCCGCCGGGACACGGCCGGGCTCGGGCTCGTCGCCACGCTGCGCAGCGCCGCCGTCCTGCAGGTGGCGTTCAACGTGCTGCTCTTCGTGCCGTGGGGCGTGCTGGCCCGGCGCTACCTCGGGTGGGGCGTCCTGGCGTCCACCGCGAGCGCGCTCGTCGCGTCGGTGGCGGTCGAGACGGTGCAGTACACCGGCATCCTCGGCCTGATCCCGTGCTCCTACCGCGTGGCCGACGTCGACGACGTCCTCACCAACACGCTCGGCGGCCTCCTCGGCGCGCTGGTGGCGCCGGTCGTGCTGCGCTGGATGCCGCAGTCGCGCGAGCTCGCGGCCGCCCGGCTGGAGCCGCGGCCGGTGACGTTCTGGCGCCGGTTCCTGGGCATGGTCACCGACCTGCTCGCCGCGTTCGTGCTGGGCAGCGCGCTGCAGCTCGCCTACCGGGTGGCGATGCTGGCGACCGGGCGGGACCTCCCCGCGGCCACGACCTGGGCGGACGTGCTGCTCGGCACCGTGGTGCCCGCCGTCCTCGTGTTCGGGGTGCCGCCGTGGCTCGGGTCGGGCGCGTCGCTGGGGCAGCGCGCGGTGTGGCTGGAACCGCGCTGGCCCGACGGCGGCGGAGGGCTGCGGCGGGGGTCGCTCGCCCGGCGCCTCGCCCGCGGGTACGTGCTGCTCGGCCTGTACGGGGCGCTGGGGATCGTCGAGGCGGTGCCGCCCGGCGACGCGTCGAACGCGTGGGCCGGGACGCTGCAGAACACGGTCGCGCTCGCCGCGCTGGTCGGCGTCGTCGCGACCCGCGACCGGCGTGGCCTGGCGTGCGTGCTCACCGGGGCGCGGATGGTCGACGCGCGGGAGCGCCCCGGCGGCGCGACCTCCGGCCGGGGCTGACCGCCGGGGCATACTGCCCGCATGGCCGACTGGAACCAGCAGATCATCGACGAGTTCCGCGCGAACGACGGGACCGTCACCACCATGGGGTTCGGGCGGGGGCTGGTGCTCCTGCACCACCGGGGCGCGCGGACGGGCGCGGAACGGGTGACCCCGCTCGGCGCGATCCGGGACGACGAGAAGTCGTGGCTGATCGCAGCGTCCGCGGGCGGGAGCCCGGCGCACCCGGCGTGGTACCACAACCTCCTGGCGCACCCGGACGTCAGCATCGAGACGCCCGACGACGGCACCGTCGACGTCCGGGCGGAGGAGCTGCTGGATGACGACCGCGACGAGGTGTGGGACCGGTTCAAGGCGATGTCCGCCGGGTTCGCCGAGTACGAGCGCAAGGCGTCGCGCGTCATCCCGGTGTTCCGGCTGACCCGACGCTGAGCGCTCGGCGTCCCGCTCATCTGTGACGGTCACGGTGCTCGTTTGCTACGTTGGTGGTTCCCGCACCCGACCGAGCAAGGACGCACCATGACCGCACTCACCGCCGAGACCGTGGCATCCCTGACCGGTGGCGACCTGCCGCTCGCCGTCCCGCAGTACGACCGCAGCCGGCTGCGCGCCGGCATCGTGCACCTGGGCGTGGGCGGCTTCCACCGCGCGCACCAGGCGATGTACCTGGACCGGCTGATGAACGCCGGCGAGGCGCTCGACTGGGCGATCTGCGGCGTCGGCGTGCTGCCCCACGACGCCCGGATGCGCGACGCGCTCACGTCGCAGGACGGCCTGTACACCCTGGTGCTCAAGCACCCGGACGGCACGCTCGAGGGCCGCGTGATCGGCTCGATCCTGGAGTTCCTGCTGGCCCCGGACGACCCCGAGGCCGTGCTCGAGAGGATGGCCTCGCCCGAGATCCGCATCGTGTCGCTGACCGTCACGGAGGGCGGCTACAACGTCAACCCGGTCACGGGGGAGTTCGACGCCGACGACCCGGCCGTGCGCGCCGACCTCGAGCCCGGTGCCGTGCCCGCCACCACGTTCGGCCTGGTCACCGAGGCGCTGCGCCGCCGTCGGGACCGGGGCGTGCCGCCGTTCACCGTGCAGAGCTGCGACAACATCCAGGGCAACGGCGACGTCGCGCACCGGATGTTCACCGCCTTCGCCCGGCTCAAGGACCCGGAGCTCGCGGCGTGGATCGAGGAGCACGTGCCGTTCCCCAACTCGATGGTGGACCGCATCACGCCGGTCACCACGGACGATGACCGCGCCATGGTGGCCGAGCGGTTCGGGGTCGACGACGCGTGGCCGGTCGTGGCGGAGCCGTTCACGCAGTGGGTGGTGGAGGACCGCTTCGCGGACGGCCGGCCGCCGTACGAGAAGGTCGGCGCACAGCTGGTGGACGACGTCGAGCCGTACGAGCTCATGAAGCTGCGGCTGCTCAACGCCAGCCACCAGGCGCTGTGCTACCTCGGCTACCTCGCGGGGTACCGGTACGCGCACGAGGTCTGCGCGGACGAGACGTTCGTGCGGTTCCTGCGCGACTACATGGCGCGCGAAGGCGCCCCGACGCTGCTGCCGGTGCCGGGCGTGGACCTCGAGGAGTACCAGGCCACGCTGATCGAGCGGTTCGCGAACCCGCACGTGCGCGACACCCTCGCCCGGCTGTGCGCCGAGTCCTCCGACCGCATCCCGAAGTGGCTCGTGCCGGTGATCCGCGCGAACCTCGCGTCGGGCGGGGAGGTGCACCGCTCGGCCGCCGTCGTCGCCGCGTGGGCGCGGTACGACGAGGCCGTCGACGAGCAGGGCGAGCCCATCGCGATCGTCGACCGCCTCGCCGACCGGCTGAAGGCCGCCGCCGCCCGCAACCGCGAGGACGCGCTCGTCTTCGTGCGCGACGAGGAGCTCTTCGGCGACCTGGCCACCGAGCCGCGGTTCGTGGAGGCGTACACCGCCGCGCTGGACTCGCTGCACACGCTCGGCGCGCGGGCGACGGTGGAGCACCTCGTCGCCGGCTGAGCCTGTCGGCACCCGGTCCGGTGGTTGAGCCTGTCGAAACCCGACAGGCTCAACCGTCCGAGGTGGTGGCGTCGCGGGCCGCGGCCGCGCGGACGGCGCGCGCGTCGGCGACGGCGTCGCGCCGCTTGCCGGCCTTCTTGTCGCTGGCCTTGGTGTCCCGCGGCGGCAGCTGGATCCGCTCCTCGGCGGGCAGGCCGTCGTTGAGCTCGCGGCTGCGCTCCACCTCGGCGTCGAGCTCCGCCCCGAACAGGAGCACGAGGTTGACGATCCACAGCCACAGGAGCAGCACGATGAACGTGGCGAGGATGCCGTACGAGCCGTAGTTGGAGAAGCTGCTGCCGACGTACCAGCCGAAGGCGGCGGAGGCGACGGCGGTCACCACGATGGCGACCACGGCGCCGACGCTCAGCCAGCGGAAGCGCGGCCGCTTCACGTTGGGCGTGAAGTGGTACAGCATCGCCACGGCCACGATCACGAGCAGCAGCGCGACCGGCCACTTCGCGATGCCCCACACGGTGAGCGCGACGTCGCCCAGGCCGATCGCCTCGCCCACGGACCTGGCGATCGGGCCGGAGAGCACCAGGCTCGCGACGACGACGGCCGCGATGATCAGCACGACCAGCGTCACCGCGAACATCGCGGGGCGCAGCTTCCAGACCGGGCGCCCCTCCTCGACGTCGTAGATCCGGTTCATCGCGCGGCCGAACGCCCCCACGTAGCCGGACGCCGACCAGAGCGCCAGCACGAGCCCGACGACGAGGGCGATCCCCGCGCCGGTGTTGCGCACGGCGTTGTCGACGAGCGGCTCGACGATCTTGATCATGTCCTCCGGGAGGAACTCCGAGACCGTGTTCATCACGGAGTCGAGCGCCTTGTTCGGGTCGCCCACGAACCCGAGGAGCGACACCAGTGCCAGCAGGGCGGGCGCGGAGGCCAGCACGGCGTAGTAGGTGAGCCCGGCGGCGAGGTCGGTGCACTGGTCGGCGCCGAACTCGCGGACCGTGGCCTTGAGCGCACGGCCCCAGGACGGCTTCGGTGCGTCGGACGGGGCGCGTGGGGTCTCGGGGACAGCGGTCTCGGTCATGGTGGCCTCCTCGGTCACCCCCAGGCTCGACGCCGCAGGTCATGCCCGCAAACGGACGTCAGTCGGCGTCGGCGGTGGCGCCCAGCAGGTCCTCGAGGGCGCTCGCGGCGTCGTCGTCGCACACGACGGTCGTGGCGATGCCGCCCGCGACGGCGGCGCGCAGGCCCGGGGCGGCCTCGCGGCCGTAGCCGGCGGTGACGACCTCGGGGGTGCGCACGAGCTGGTCGAAGGTCACGCCGACCACCCGGGCGTCGAGCGACGTGACGACGCGGCGGCCGTCGGCGTCGAAGAGGCGGCCGGAGCACTCGGCCACGGTGCCGGCGGCGGACGCCGCCCGCCGTTCGTCGCCGGTGACCTGGGGGAACACCGTGGACGCGGCGGGCGTCCAGGCGCCGACGGCGACGACGGCGAGGTCGAGCCCGTCGGCCCGGTCGAGCGCGGCGGCGATCTCGGGCTGGCGGCGCATGCCCGCGGCGGTGCCGGGGTCGGCCACGAGCAGCGGCGACCAGACCGGCCACGTGTGCACGCCGGGCATCCGACGGAACGCCTGGATCATGTCGAGCGAGTCGCCCGAGCCGTCCACGGGCAGCGCGCCGACGAGCTGCACGACGTCGCACGCCGGCAGCGGCTCGAGGTGCCGCACGGCCAGCTCGATGGTGCGTGACCAGGAGACGCCCAGGGTGGTGCCCTCGCGCACGTGGCCGGCGACGACGCCGGCGAGGGCGCGCGCGACCGACTCGCGGGTCGCGCCTGGCGAGCCCCCCGAGCCGGCGATCACGACCTCGCGCGCGCCGAGGCGGTCGGCCAGGCGCTGGGCCCGGTCGGTGTCGAGGTGGGCGGGTGGCGAGATCTCGATCCGCACGACGCCGCTCTCCCGCGCCTCGGCGAGCATCCGGGCCACCTGGAATCTGGAGATGCCGCGGTGCTGCGCGATGTCCACCTTCGAGCGGTTGTCGAGGTAGTAGTCGCGGCTCACCTCCACGAGGAGCCGGGCGTGATCGGCGTCGGTCACGGAATCATCCCCATCGCTGGTTGAGCCTGTCGAAACCGTCCGGCGGCCATCGGGTGAGCATCCGGGTCTTGCTCACCTGAGCATAACCAACTACTGTCCAGACAGATGAGCGCAGCGCCGCATCTCATCTGTGCGCGGCCGGCGCTCGTCGAGGCACCACGACCGACCAGCGACGTGAGGACAGCGATGTTCCGACCACGAGCCCGGAGGCTCGCCGCCGCGGGCGGCGCCGCCGCCCTCGCCCTCTCCCTGGCCGCCTGCGCCGGGGCGGGCGCGGTGGGCGGGGGAGACGGCGAGCAGATCGTCGTCGCGATCGTCTCCAACCCGCAGATGCAGGACGCGATCTCCCTGCAGGACGAGTTCCGCAAGGAGCACCCCGGCATCGACGTGCGGTTCGTGTCGCTGCCCGAGAACGAGGCGCGCGCCAAGATCACCGCGTCCGTCGCCACGGGCGGCGGGGAGTTCGACGTCGTGATGATCTCCAACTACGAGACGCCGATGTGGGCCGAGAACGGCTGGATCGAGGACCTGCAGCCCTACGCCGACGCCACCGAGGGCTACGACCCGGACGACTTCGTGCCCAGCGTGCGCGAGGCGCTGTCGGTGGACGGCGACCTCTACTCGGTGCCGTTCTACGGGGAGTCCTCGTTCCTCGCGTACCGCAAGGACCTCTTCGAGCAGGCCGGCCTCACGATGCCCGACCGCCCCACGTGGGACGACGTTCGGGAGCTGGCGGCGGAGCTCAACGACCCGGCCGAGGACTTCGCGGGCATCTGCCTGCGCGGCCTGGCGGGCTGGGGCGAGGTCATGGCCCCGATGACCACCGTGATGAACACGTTCGGCGGGCAGTGGTTCGACGAGGACTGGAACGCCCGCCTCGACTCGCCCGAGGTGCGCGAGGCCGTCGAGACGTACGTCGACACCGTGCAGCAGTACGGCCAGCCCGGCGCCGCGACGTCCGGCTTCGGCGACTGCCTCACGCGGTTCGCGCAGGGCCAGGCGGCCATGTGGTACGACGCGACGTCGATGGTGTCGTCGATCGAGGACCCGGCGTCGTCCACCGTCGCGGGCAAGACCGGCTACGTGCCGGCGCCGGTGAGCGAGACCGACGCGGCCGGGTGGCTCTACTCCTGGTCGCTGGCGATCCCGTCCACCAGCGAGCACAAGGACGCCGCGTGGGACTTCGTCTCCTGGATGACGGACAAGGACTACATCAAGCTGGTCGGCGAGAAGCTGTCCTGGGAGCGGGTGCCGCCGGGGAGCCGGCTCTCCACCTACGAGATCCCGCAGTACGCGGAGGTCTCCGAGGCGTACGCCGACGCCACCCTCACGGCGATGGGCGAGGCGACGCAGGACGAGACGATGACGGCCCCCGTGCCGTACCCCGGCATCCAGTTCGTGGGCATCCCGGAGTTCCAGGACCTGGGCACCCGCGTGGGGCAGCAGATGTCCGCGGCGATCGCCGGCCAGAAGTCCGTGGACGACGCGCTCGAGCAGTCGCAGCGGTACGCCGACACCGTCGCCCAGACCTACCGCAAGGAGCAGGACGCGGCACCCGACACGACCGCCGGAGGCAAGCCATGACCACCGTCACCGCGCAGGCCGGCAGCCTCCGGCGCGCCCAGGCCCAGCGCGCGGAACGCGCGGACAAGCACCAGTACCCGCGGGCCGAGCGGTGGCGCCGCCGCGGGCCGCTGCTGCCCGCGCTGATCTTCACGATCGTCGTCACGCAGATCCCGTTCCTCGTGACGATCTGGTACTCGCTGCACTCGCGGAACCTGCTGAACCCGGACTCCGACCTGTTCGTGGGGCTGGCCAACTACGGCGACATCGCCCGCGACTCGGTGTTCCGCCAGACGGCGCTCAACTCGGTGATCATCACGCTCGGGTGCGTGCTGGTCGCGATGGTGCTGGGCATCGTGCTCGCCATCCTGCTCGACCGGCCGTTCCGCGGCCGGGGGGTGGCCCGCACGCTGCTCATCACGCCGTTCCTCATCATGCCGGTGGCCAGCTCCGTGCTGTGGTCGATGGCGATGCTCAACCCCACCTACGGGCTGTTCAACTGGACCCTCGGGCTGGTGGGGATCGACCCCGTCGACTGGACCTCGACGTACCCGATCGTCGCGATCCTCATGGCCCTGGTGTGGCAGTGGACGCCGTTCATGATGCTGCTGGTGCTCGCCGGCCTGCAGGCCCAGCCGAAGGACGTGCTCGAGGCCGCCGCCATGGACGGCGCCGGCTGGTGGCGCACCTTCGGCTCGATCACGATGCCGCAGCTGCGCCGGTACATCGAGCTGGGCGTGCTGCTCGGGATCATCTACGTGGTCAACACGTTCGACCAGATCTACCTCATGACCGCCGGCGGCCCCGGTACGGCGAGCGCCAACCTGCCGTTCTACATCTACCAGCGCGCCTTCCTCGGCTTCGACGTCGGGCAGGCCGCCGCGATGGGCGTCGTCGTCGTCATCGCCACGATCATCGTCGCCTCCGCCGCGCTGCGGCTCATCTTCCGCAGCTTCGACGTCAAGGAGTGAGCATGACCGCCACCACCACGGCCCCGCGCACGCCCGCCGCGCCGTCGTCGCCCCCGCCCGCGCGCCGGGCGCGGCGCGGCGGCGTCGGCGGGGGGCTGCTCACCACCCTGACCTGGATCCTCGCGCTCGGGTTCTTCTTCCCCGTGGCGTGGATGGCGATGACGGCCTTCAAGCAGGAGAACCAGGCGTCGTCCGACCCGCCCACCTGGTTCTTCAGCCCGACGCTCGACCAGTTCCGGGCCGTGATCGGGGAGTCCGGGTCGTACGTCGCGAACTCGGCGATCGCCACCGGCGTCTCGACCGTCCTCGTGCTGCTGCTCGGCATCCCCGCGGCGTACGCGCTGTCGATCCGGCCGGTGGAGAAGGTCAGCGACGTGCTGTTCTTCTTCATCTCCACCAAGATGCTGCCGGTCGTGGCCGTCATCGTGCCGATCTACGTCATCGCCGGTCAGCTCAAGGTGCTCGACAACATCTGGACGCTCGTCGTGCTCTACACGGCGATGAACCTGCCGATCGCGGTGTGGATGATGCGGTCGTTCTTCCAGGAGATCCCGGTCGAGGTGCTCGAGGCCGCGGCCGTCGACGGCGCGGGGCTGATGAAGACGCTGCGCTCCGTCCTCATCCCCATGGTGGCGCCGGGCATCGCGGCGACGGCGCTGATCTGCGTGATCTTCGCGTGGAACGAGTTCTTCTTCGCGCTCAACCTCACGGCGTCGCGCGCCGCCACCGTGCCGATCTTCATCGTCTCGACGATGACGAGCGAGGGCCTGTTCCTCGCCCGGCTGTGCGCTGCGGCCCTGCTCGCGTCGCTGCCGGTGATCCTCGCCGGGTGGATCGCGCAGAAGCAGCTCGTGCGCGGCCTGTCGATGGGCGCCATCAAGTAGGGGCGGCACCGCTGCTGCGAGCAACGGAGGCCTGCCGGAGGGTGGGGAGCGCCGGCCCGTCACGGGCGCGACCGTGCTTCCGACCTGCGGAGGAGACCCCCGATGACCGCGACCCGCCCCTCGAACGATGCGGACCAGCCCGTCCCCGGCGGAGTGGTGCCGGGTGCGCCTGCACCCCGTACCGCCGGGCCCGCCCGGCGGGGACCGACCGGCTGCCCGTTCCACCCGGGTGCCGAGCCCGACGACGGCCCCGACCCTCGCGCGCAGTCGGGGGACCGGCTGACGACGGCGCAGGGCCTGCGCGTCGACGACACCGACCACTCGCTCACGGCAGGCCCGCGGGGCCCGCTGCTGATGGAGGACCATCACTTCCGCGAGAAGATCACGCACTTCGACCACGAGCGGATCCCGGAGCGGGTGGTGCACGCCCGGGGAGCCGGCGCGCACGGGACGTTCCGCGCCTACGGCAACGCGGCGAGCATCACCCGGGCGGCGTTCCTCGCGGAGGCGGACCGGGAGACCGACGTCTTCGTCCGCTTCTCGACCGTGCTCGGGTCCCGTGGGTCGGCCGACACCGTCCGTGACGTGCGCGGCTTCGCGACGAAGTTCTACACCGCGGAGGGCGTCTTCGACCTGGTGGGCAACAACTTCCCCGTCTTCTTCATCCAGGACGCCGTGAAGTTCCCCGACATCATCCATGCCGGCAAGCCGCACCCGGACCGCGAGATCCCGCAGGCGCAGAGTGCGCACGACACCTTCTGGGACTTCATCTCGTCGCACACCGAGTCGACCCACATGGCGATGTGGGCGATGTCCGACCGGGCGATCCCGCGCAGCTACCGCACGATGGAGGGCTTCGGCGTCCACACGTTCCGCCTCCAGGCCGCCGACGGCACGACGTCGCTGGTGAAGTTCCACTGGAAGCCCCTGCTGGGCGTGCACTCGCTGGTGTGGGAGGAGGCCCAGATCGCCCAGGGGGCCGACCCGGACTTCCACCGCCGCGACCTGGCGGACGCGATCGACGCCGGGGCGTTCCCGCAGTGGGAGCTGGGGTTCCAGGTCATGCCCGACACCCCCGACGAGACGTTCGAGGGGATCGACCTCTTGGACCCCACGAAGATCGTTCCGGAGGAGCTGTGCCCCGTGCAGCGCGTCGGCGTCATGACGCTGCACGCCAACCCCACGAACTACTTCGCCGAGACCGAGCAGGTGGCGTTCCACGTGGACCACCTGGTGCCGGGCATCCACGTCACCAACGACCCGCTGATGCAGGGGCGTCTCTTCTCCTACCTGGACACCCAGCTGACCCGGCTCGGCGGGCCCAACTTCGCGCAGCTGCCGATCAACCGGCCGCACGCCCCGGTGAACGACATGCTCCGCGACGGCATGCACCAGACGGCCGTGCACTCCGGCGTCGTCGCCTACAAGCCGAACGCGATCGACGACGACCGGCCCGTGGCGTCGCCCGAGGACGGCTTCGTCACCGTCCCCACGCCCGTCGAGGGCGTGAAGGTCCGGGAGAACCCGGTGTCGTTCACCGACCACTTCACCCAGGCACGCCTGTTCTGGCTGTCGCTCACGCCCGTCGAGCAGGCGCACGAGGTCGAGGCGTACACGTTCGAGCTCGGCAAGTGCGCCTCCGACGAGGTCCGCGAGCGCATGCTGGGCAGCCTCGCCCGGGTCGACGGCGACCTGGCCTCCCGCGTGGCGGCGGGCCTCGGGCTCGAGGCGCCGGCGGCCGAGCCGCCCGAGGGTGTCGAGCCGTCACCCGCCCTCTCGCAGGTGCCGAGCGAGCCCGGCCGCGTCGACGGCAGGGTGGTCGGCGTGGTCGTGGCCGACGGCGGCGACCTCGGGGTGGTCGGCGCACTGCGGTCGGCTCTCGGTGCGGAGGGTGTCGTCGTCCGGGTGGTCGCCGCGCACGGCGGCGAGGTGGTCTCGGGGGCGGAGCGGGAGACCGTGGAGCGGACCCTGCTGACGACCCGGTCGATCGAGTACGACGCGGTGGTGGTGGCCGACGGGACGGCGGGTACGCCCGCCGGGACCGACCCGCGGACCGTCGTCCTGCTGCAGGAGGCGTTCCGCCACGGCAAGGCGATCGCGGCGCTCGGGACCGGACGCGAGGTGCTGGTGGCCGCGGGGATGCCGGAGGGTGCGCCAGGGGTCACGCTCTCCGACGCCGGGGCGGAGGTGGCGCCGACGCTGCGCGAGGCGCTCGGGCTGCACCGGGCCTGGGACCGGCTCGCGGCTCTCGCGTGAGTCCGGTCAGCGCGACGTCGACCCCTCGGCGTCGCGCGGGGGGCTCGTGTGGAGCAGGTCGCGCGCCTGCTCGGCGGCGCGGGTGATGCTGTCGGCGACGAAGTCGATGAAGCGCGCCATGTTCTCCAGGCGGGCGCCGGCGGCCGAGTCACGGCCCAGGACGTCGACCCCCTGGCGGGCGGTCGCGGCGAGGGCGGCGTTGGAGCGCGCGGCCGCGATCATCGACTGGTACCAGGCGTCGCCGTCGGCGGCGTAGCGCTCGCGGCGGCCGTCCCCGCGCTCGCGGCGCACCAGCCCCAGGTTCTCCAGGAGCGCGACCGCCTTGGACACCGACGCCGGGCTCACCTGCAGCCGCTCGACCAGCTCTGCCGCGGTGAGGCTGCCCGAGTCGGCCACGTACAGCCGCGTGAGCACGGCCGCGGCCATGCGGGGGAGGCCCGACTGCATGAGCAGTGTCGTGAAGGTCTCCTCGTACTCCCGCAGGGCCGCGTCGTCGGCTGCGGCCGCGGTGGCGGAGGACGTGCGCGGCGTGGCGGGACGACGACGGTGCGCGCGCTGCTGGGTGGCGCGCTGCGCGAGGTCGGCGCGGTAGCCGCCCGGGCCGCCGTTGCGCATCACCTCGCGTGTGATCGTCGACGTCGGGCGGTCGAGCCGGCGGGCGATCTCGGCGTACGCGAGGTCGTCCGCGAGGCCCAGCGCGATCTGCTGGCGCTCCTGGGCGGTGAGCCGGCCTCCCGGCATGGCGTCCTCCTGGGGTCGGGGCCCGGGGTGGGGCCGCGCCCACGTTACGTTCACCGCCAGGCTGATGCAACGAGGCGGTGACCGAAGCTTGCGTTGATGTTCACGCTTGATGCAATGATATGTGGTCGATGACCTGCGATGACGTGTTTCAGATGCAACATTGCTCTTGCCGACCGTGCGAACGCAACGTAGCGTTTCGCATGTCAGAAAGTCATCGCACCGACCACCGCTGGAGCTGAGAACGATGCAGAACTTCGCCACCCCCGCCCCCGTCTCCGCCGTCGTCGAGGTCCCGGCCGGGCGCCTCACCTTCGTCGCCGCCGACCGGTCCGACACCACGGTCGAGGTGCGGCCCGCCGACGCCTCGAAGCGCCGCGACGTCGAGGCCGCCGAGCAGACCGCCGTCGCGTACGCCGACGGCGTGCTGCGCGTCACGGCCCCCGACGGCCGTCGCGCCTTCGGCCCCTCCGGGTACGTCGAGGTCACCGTGCAGCTCCCCGCCGGGTCCGCCGTCGAGGTCCAGGCCGCGAGCGCCCCGCTGCGCGGCGTCGGCCGCCTCGGCGCCGTCGTCGTGGACACCGCGCACGGCGACGTCAAGATCGACGAGGCCGCGAGCGCACGCCTCGCCACCCAGGCCGGCGACATCACGGTGGGCCGCCTCACCGGCCCTGGCACGCTGAGCACCGCGAAGGGCGACCTCCGCGTCGAGGAGGCCGTGCAGGGCGCGCTCGACCTGCGCACCCAGGCCGGCGACATCACGGTGGGCGTCGCCTCGGGCGTCTCGGCGTCGCTCGACTCCGGCACGACGCTCGGCCGCATCAGCAACGCCATCGCCAACAGCGGCGGTGACGTGGCGGTGCAGATCCGCGCCACCACGACGCTGGGCGACGTGTCGGCGCACACGCGCTGAGCCGACCCGCCGCAGGTTCCCGGACCCGCCGGGCCGACGAGTTCCGTCGGCCCGGCGGGTCTGTCCTGTCATGACCCCCACCGGCACCCTCGATGCCCGCTTCAGCGAGGCGACCGCGCCCACCCCCTGGCCGGAGGTCGAGGCCGCGCTGACGGCCGCGACCCTCTACCGGCTCGTCACCGTGCGCGCGGACGGCCGCCCGCACGTCACGCCCCTCGTCGGGCTGTGGACCGACGACGGGTTCGTCTTCTGCACCGGCCCCGGCGAGCAGAAGGCCCACAACCTCGCGCACAGCCCGCACGTCGCCGTGACGATCGGGTCCCCGGAGTGGGACACCGGGCTCGACGTCGTCGTGGAGGGCGTCGTCGTCCGCGCCACCGGAGGGCCGGAGCTGCGTCGGCTCGCCGACGGATTCCGTGCCAAGTACGGCGACGCCTGGGACTTCGAGAACGACGACGAGTCCTTCGACCCGCACGGCCAGCGCGCGCTCGTCTACCGCGTCGTCACCGACAAGGTCCTCGCGTTCGCCAAGTCGCCGCACGGGCAGACGTCGTTCCGGTTCTGAAGGGCGCGCCCGACCTCAGGTGCGGCGTTCGTGCCGGACGGGCTTGAGCCGGTCCGGCGCGTCCGTGGCCGGAAGCCACTCGCACGTGAACCAGCCGCGGTAGCCGAACAGGAAGCCGAAGCGTTCGTTCGTGACGCGCAGGTCGACCTCGAACCGGTGCGCCGCGTCGTCGTACCGCTCGCGCAGCAGGGCCCGCCCGCTGAAGAGCATCGGGAAGGGGAAGCCGACCGGGCCGGCGTAGAACCGCTGCGCGTCGGAGCGGAGCACCAGGCCGCCGTCGGCGTCGGCGTGCAGCTCCAGGTCGACGGCGAGGTGCTGGTGCGTGCCCAGGTAGTCCACCACCCGCCCGCCGACGTCGATCATCGTGGCGTCGAACCGTCGGCGGTGGCCGCGGATGTCGTACGACCGGACGAACGTGATGGTCTCGCGGCCCAGCGGGTCGCGGTACGGGTAGTTCTCGATCGTGAACGGCACGTCGGTGCCGACGTCGGGGACGAGGATGTTCCGCAGCCGCCCCACCTGCAGGAACGGCACCGTCCACCAGGGGCCGCGGCGGATCTCCGTCATGACGCCGGTGCCCACGCACGCCTCCGCCGTGCCCAGCCCGACGTCGAACCGTCGCCGCAGCATCGGGTGCAGGCGGTCGAACTCCGCGCCCATGGTGCGGCGGAAGATCGACGGCGCGGTCGCGGTCACGGGTGCTCCTCGGGGTCGGGCAGCTCGGCGAGGGCGGTCGGCGCGTCGCGCAGGTGATCGCCGTGCCGGTGGCCGCGGGCGGGCGCGCGTCGGCACCGGGCGGCACGCGGCCGGTCGCCGCGCCAGACGTAGAGCACGCTGCGCAGCGGCCACCGCTCGGGTTCGACGCCCTGCTCGGCCCACAGGCGCAGCCGGTCGAAGCTCCACGCGGTCGCCCAGCCCAGCAGCGGGCGGGCGACCCGGTCCAGCAGCCGCCCCCAGCCGGGCACGTAGTCGTAGCCGGTGACGAAGCGGACGCCGTCGCCGTCGGGCGCGTACCGCCAGTAGCCGCGGCCGGCGCGGATGGGGGAGCGTCGGTCCGCGGTGGCGAACCGCAGCGCCGACGTGCGCGTACCGTCCGGACGGTCGCGCTCGCCGAGGCTCACCCCGTCCCCGACGACCGTCCCGACCGGCGTGCGCCGGGAGTAGGTGAAGCGGGTCCCGCCGCCGGGTGCCGGGGTCGTCGGGGTGATCCGCGAGAACCGCACGTCCCACCGCACGTGCTGCGCCGGGTCCTGCGTCAGTGCCCAGACCGTCTCGAGCGGCGCCGCGATCGTCGTCTCGACGTAGATGCCGCGCCCGGTCACGGGCTCACCGGTCCGGCGTCGATGGTCGGTACGGGGGCCGAGCACTCGGCGAGCACCGTGCCGTCGTCGTCGACGAGGGCTGCGCGGGCCGTCCATCCTGTGACGTCCTGGTCCGTCGTGATCGTCGTCGAGGCGATCGGCTCCGGAACCGTCCACCACAGGTCGTTCTCGTCCAGGTCGCCGTCGCCCTCGGGGGAGGCGTCCTCCCCGACGACGATCCCGTCGAACGAAGAGTCCGGGCTGGTGAAGGTGGTCCCGTCGGGACCGGTCACCGCGAGGGCGGCGGTCACGGCTCCGACGACGGGGCTGCGGGCGGAGTCGACGCCGAACGCGGAGGACCACCCCACCCCCACCTCCCAGCGCGTGTCGCTCACGCGGGTGATGCCGAGGCGCGACGCGTGCTCGAAGCTGCGCGAGGTGCCGAAGAGGGCGGACGCGGCGACGTCTCCGGTGCTGACGCAGGACGTCCCGTCCTCGGACATCTGCTGGCTGCCGCCGGTACCGGCGGTGAGGCTCGCCGCCGCCGACGCGGCGCACAGGACGAGCGCGAGGGCGCCGGTCACGCGGCGCGGGACGCGCAGCCAGGGCGCTCGCGCGTCGCGGACGGCGCGCAGCCGGCGGACGACGGGGTGCGCCTCGGGCGACGTCGTGCGCACCGCGACCGTGCCGAGCAGGGAGTCGGCGAACGTGCGGCCGTCGCGCCGGAACGCGGACCGGAGGTAGCCGATCAGCAGGAGGGCGTCGAGGAGGTGCGCGAACCAGCGCAGCACCGTGCCCGGCAGCCCGATCGGGCGACCGGTGCGGTCGTCGACCACCGCGACCTGCGCCACCCGCTTGCCGGGCGTCATGCCGGTGTACGCCTGGAGTACGGCCAGCGCGAGCAGGGTGCCGGCCGTCCAGCCCGCGCCGCCGGTCCCGCCGGGCTTGCCGAGGCCGGGGAGCGCGGCGAGGCTCGGCGACGCCCCCGTCGCGAGGAAGACCACGGAGGCCACGAGCGCGGAGTCGAGCAGCGTGGCGAGCACGCGCAGCCCCCACGCGGCCGGTGGCCGCTTCGCCGTGAACGGCCCGAGGGAGTGCTGGACGCGTCGTCGTCCCCCGGCGGATCCCGCGGGCGGGAGCGGCGGCGCCGTCGTCGTCATGGCCGGATCGTTCCACGGCCGGGATCGGGCGTCCACGGGGTGTCCACGGTGCCCGCGTCGCCGTCGACGACGACCGTCCCGGCGTCGCGCAGGACGTCCGTCGCGGCGGCCACGCCGAGCACCGCGGGCAGGCGCAGCTCGCGAGCGACGATCGCGGCGTGCGACAGCAGGCCGCCTGTCTCCGTGACGACGGCGGCGACGACGCCGAACAGCGGCGTCCACGCCGGGTCGGTCTCCCGGCACACCAGCACGTCGCCGGGCCGGACGTCGCCGAAGTCGTCCGGGCCGCGCACCACCCGCGCCGGACCGCTCGCCCGCCCGCCGCTCGCCCCCGTGCCCCACAGCACCTCGCCATCGCTGTGAGCGGTCGTTTGGCCCTGTTCTGCCCTCGAATCGGGGCCAAACGCCCGCTCACAGCGGTCGGTGGGGAGGGCGGCGGTGACCGGGCGGGCCTGGAGGAGCCAGGTCGTGCCGGCGTCGTCCACCGCCCACTCGACGTCCTGCGGCCCGCCGCACAGCTCGGCGACCCGGCGTCCGAGCGCGGCGAGCCGCAGCACCGTGTCGTCGTCGAGGCACGGACGGCCGGCGTCCTCGGGCGGGACGGCGCGGACGGTCGTGCCGCCGGGGGAGCGGTCCACGCGGGTGCGCTTGACGCCGGTGCGGCGCTCGACGACGCGTCCGCCGGCGACGGTCCAGCGGTCGGGGTCGACGGCGCCCCGCACCACGCTCTCGCCCAGCCCCCACGAAGCCTCGACGACCGTGCGACCGTCGCCCGTGAACAGCACGCCCGCCGCGCGCGCGTCGATCAGCCGCTGCACGACGACCGCGACGTCGGCGGGGGCGGGGGTGCCGGACGTCGCCGCCCGGTAGGCCGTGGCCCGTGGTCCGGCCGCCGACGCGCGACAGGCTGCGACTGCCTCGACGACCCGGTCCGTGCCGACCGCGCCGAGCACCGTGTCGTACTGCCCGGCCGCCGATGCTCGGATGCCGTCCTCGTCCGTGGCCGACGAGCGCACCGCCACGGGGGAGCCGACGGCGGTGCCGGAGCGCTGCGCGAGGTCGCGGGCCCCGGCGTCGACGGCGGCCGGCAGGTCGTGGTCCGGGACGGCGGCGGGCACGACGAACCCGTCGGGGACGGGCAGCCCGGCGCGTCGTAGCGACCCCAGGGCGGCGGCCTTGGCGCCGTGAGCCGGGACGGCGTCGTCGAGCGGGACGATCACGTCGCGCTTTTCAACGAAATGTTGACAACCATCTGTTGATGGTGGACGGTCGCTGCATGGAAAGCAAGCCCCACGACGCCGACCAGGGCGCCGCCGACGACGAGACCCGCGCCCGTCGCGTGCTCCTCGACCTGGGCGCCGACGACCTCGCGCCGCGGCCCTGGCAGCCGGCGTCCGTGCCGCCGTCGGCGACGGACCTCGTGCGCCACTACCTGTGGCGCTCGGCGCGGGGCGAGCTCACCCCCGAGCATGACGCCGCCGGGGCGCTCGCGGCCCTCGGGCTCGTGCCCGCGGTGCGCGCCGAGGCGGAGCAGCTGGAGACCGCCGCGCTGTTCTCCGCCCGCGCCGCCGGGCATACGTGGGGGCGGATGGCGGGCGCGCTGGGACTCGGCTCCCCGCAGGCGGTGCAGCAGCGGCTCGACCGGCTCGTCGCGCGGTCGGTTGGCGCGGGGGAGCGGTCGTGACGCGGGAGTCCGAGCCCGGGCTGCGGGTGCTGCACGCCGTGCGGGTGCAAGGCACGGCCGACGACGCGGCCGTGGCCGACCGCGCAGGGCTGGGCCGCGACGTCGCGCACGAGCTGCTGCTCGACCTCGAGGCGTTCGGGCACGTGACCTGGGCGGAGTTCGCCGGGGCGGGCGGCTGGTCCCTCACGGAGCGGGGCCGGGCGGAGGGCGAGCGCCGCCTCGCCGTGGAGCTGGCCACCGACCCGAGCGGCCGTGCCGCCGCCGTCGTGCGCGAGGCGATCGCCGCGTTCCACCCGCTGAACGCCCGGCTGCTGCGCGCGTGCACCGACTGGCAGCTGCGGCCCGGCGGCGGCGGGCGGCTCGATGTCAACGACCACGCGGACGCGGCCTGGGACGCCCGGGTCCTCGACGAGCTGGGCGCCGTCGTCGACGGGGTGCGCCCGGTGCTCGCCCTGCTCACGGCGGAGCTCGACCGGTTCGCGGGCTACGACCGGCGGCTCGACGACGCGCTCGCCGCGGCACGGGCCGGGGACGGCGCGCGCGTGGCCGGCGTCGGCGCGGCGTCCGTCCACGGGGTGTGGATGGAGCTGCACGAGGACCTCCTGGCCACGGCGGGGATCCGGCGCGGCGAGGTCGACCCGCGCCCCTGAGTCGTGGCGCTCCGCCGTGCCGGCGCCTCAGGCGCCTCAGGCGTCGGAGGCGGCGGCCAGCGCGGTGAGGACGCGGTCGCGGAGGAGCTCGTACTGCTCGCGGTGGTAGCGGGGCGCGTCGGGCGGACGGACGACCACCTGGCCGCCGACGACCGTCTCGTCGGGTCGGAACTGGTCCGCGGTGAGGTCGACGTCCGAGCCGTCCGGCAGCCGGTTCCAGTAGTGGTGGCCGATCTGCACCCCGTCGACGTGCACCTCGGCGAGGACCAGGTCGCCGCCCAGGACGTCCTGGACGACCAGGGCGGTCATGCCGCACTGGTCGCGCGACGGGTTCTCGGGGGTCCACTCGTCGCTCATGTGGGGATAGCAGGTGTCGGGTCCCCAGGCGGCGAGGAAGTGGTCGCGCAGCTCATCGACGGTGATCGGCATCCCCGGAGCGTGGCATCGGGCACCGACACGTCCCGCACGCGGCGTCCGCGGGCGGGCGGCGCCTAGGCTGTGACGGCATCCCGACCGTCTCGAGGAGGACTCATGCCGAGCAGCGCCCGCGTCGCCGTCGTCACCGGAGCCAGCAGCGGGATCGGGGCGGCGAGCGCCCGCGCCCTGGCGGCGGCGGGCTTCCACGTCGTCCTCGGCGCCCGGCGGATGGACCGGCTCGAGCAGGTGGCCGCCGAGACGGGCGGCACCGCGCTCCCGCTCGACGTCACGGACGACGCGTCGGTCGAGGCCTTCGCGGCGGCGGTCGAGGAGCGGCTGGGCCGCTGCGACCTGCTCGTCAACAACGCGGGCGGCGCGCTGGGGACGGAGTCGGTGGCCGACGCCGACCTCGCCGACTGGCAGCGGATGTACGACATCAACGTGCTCGGCACCGTGCGGGTCACCAAGGCGCTGCTGCCGAGGCTCGTCGCCAGCGGCGACGGCCAGGTCATCACCATCGGCTCCATCGCGGGCCGCGAGCCCTACAAGGGCGGCGCCGGCTACAACGCGGCCAAGCACGCCGAAGCCGCGCTCACCCGGGTGCTGCGCCTGGAGCTGCTCGGCCAGCCGGTGCGGGTCAGCGAGATCGACCCCGGCATGGTGCACACCGACTTCTCCCTCGTCCGCTTCAAGGGCGACCAGGAGAAGGCCGACGCCGTCTACGCCGGGGTCGAGCCGCTCACGGCCGAGGACGTCGCCGAGACGGTGGCGTGGATCGCCACCCGCCCGGCGCACGTCAACGTCGACCAGGTGCTGCTCATGCCTCGCGACCAGGCCGCGGCTCAGGTGGTCCACCGGCGCTGACCTCGCGCGGTCCCGCGTCCTCGTCGTCGTGGCCGACCAGCTTGAGCCCGATGGCGCAGCCGATGATGCCGACGAGGAACAGGGCCTTGAGCAGCGACGCCGACTCGGTGCCGGTGATCATCGCCCACGCGACGGTCAGGGCGGCGCCGATGCCGGTCCAGATGGCGTAGGCCGTGCCGATCGGGATGTGCTTCGCGGCGTAGCCCAGGCCGAGCATGCTCGCCGACAGGGCGACGACGAACACGATCGTGTCGCCGAGCACCGTGAAGCCGTGGCTCGCGTCGAGGGCGGTGGCCCAGACGGCCTCCAGCACCGCGCTGGCCAGCAGCACCACCCAGGCGAGGGTGTTCGAGCTCTTCGTCATGTCAGCTCACCACCTTGAGTCCGACGACCGACCCCACGAGGCCGACCAGCAGCAGCGCCCGCGCGACGGTCAGCCGCTCGTCGCCGCGCACGATCGCGACGAGCACGGTGAGCACCGCGCCGATGCCCACCCACACGGCGTAGGCGGTGCCGACCGGGATGGTGAGCATGGCGTGCGCCAGCCCCCACATGCTCAGGGCCAGGCCGACGACGAACAGCACGGTCGGCCCTGGTCGCTTGAAGCCGCGCGACGCGGCCAGCGCGGTCGCCCACACGGCCTCCATCACGCCGGCGGCGATGAGGATCAGCCAGTCCACGGCTCTCACTTCCCCTCGGTCGGGATCTCTCGGAAAGGTCTTCGCACGATCGTGCGAAGACAGTTCTAGCACAGTTCGCACGACTGTGCGAACATGGCCGGGTGCCCCAGAAGCTCGACCGTGACGAACGCCGCCGCCAGGTGTCCGAGGCCGCGTGGCGCGTCCTCGTCCGCGACGGCCTCGAGGCTCTGTCCGTGCGCAACGTCGCCGCCGAGGCCGGCCTGCCGCAGAGCTCCCTGCGCTACACCTTCCCCACGGTGGCCAGCGTGCGCGAGCGCGCCGTCGCCCTCGTCCTGGAACGTCTCCTGGAGCGGGTCGATGCCGTCCCCGACGGCGCGGGCTGGTCGCGCGCCGTGCTCGCACAGCTCCTCCCGCTCGACGCCGAGCGGCGCACGGAGATGGAGGCGTACCTCGCGCTCGGCACCGCGGCCATGACCGACCCCGGCCTGCGCGACGGGCACCGCGCCTCCCAGCAGGCCATCCGTGACGTGTGCGCGCGGGCGCTGGCCGCCCTCGCCGGCCGCGCGCCGTCCGACGTCGAGGTGCGCGAGCTGCACGCCCTCGTCGACGGGCTGGCGCTGCACGTCGTGCGGCAGGAGCCCGGCGCCGACGCCGGCTGGGCGCTGGCCGTGCTCGACGCGCACCTGGCCCGCCTCGGCCGCTGACCCCTCGTCGTCCGGCCTCAGCGGGCCCGGCCGACCAGGGCGTCGCCCACCTCCGAGCGCAGGTACAGCACGGACCGGCCGGCACGGGCGGAGGTGAGCAGGCCCGCGTCGCGCAGCACGCGCAGGTGCTGGTTGACGGCGCTGGTGGTGACGTCGAGGCGGCGGGCCAGCTCGGTGGACGACGTCGGCCGGTCCAGCGCGGTGAGCAGCCCGGCCCGCGCGCGGCCGAGCACGGCCACGAGCGCGTCGTCCGCCACGTGCCGCTCCGCCTCCCACAGCGTGCCCGTGCCGCGGGCGCCGTACATGATCATCGGCGGCTCGTCGGCGGAGATGGGGGCGGACGCGGCGCGGGTGAACAGCGTCGGCACCAGCGTCAGGCCCTCACCGGTCGTGGCCCGTCGCAGGTCCCTCGTCGAGCTCCCGAGCTGCACGCTCACCACACCGTCGGCGAAGGACACCCGGTCGGAGAGGTCGGCGAACATCGCGCCTGCGCCGCGCGCGGAGATCACCGCTCCGCGGTGCACGACGTCCGCCTGGAGCACGGCGCGCATCCGCGGCCAGTACGGCGCGAAGCAGGTGTCCCAGTAGGTGGTCAGCGCGTCGAGCACCCGTCGCCGCACGCGAGGGAGCGGGCCGCGGAGCGGAGCGGGGCGGCCGCCCGGGTGCAGGGCGGCGAGCTCGCGAGCGACGACGTCGTCCCCGGTCGCGGCGACGACGGCCAGCTCGTCGTCGATCCGGGTGAGCGGGCTGCGCGGGCGCGGGGTGAGGTAGTCCGGCGTCCACAGCACCTCGTTGGTCAGCGCGAGGAGAACGTCGCCATCGAGACGCGAGCGGGCCTCCTGGGTGCGGCGCAGCCACGGCAGGTGAAGCGGGTACCGACCCGGGTCGCGCCAGGTGCGCAGCGACAGCACCAGCTCGTTCAGCGGGGAGACGGCGAACCGGACGTCGGCGAGGTCCATGCCCGCGAGCTCGTAGCGCATCCATCCCACGGAGCGAGCATAGATGTAGGAGATCGCTACATCTATTCGTCCCTCGCGGCGCATGCCGCCTACTGGTGCCGTGATCCAGACCTTCCTGCCGCGGGACCCCGTGGCGCGCGCGCTCACCTTCTCGACCATGGCCTTCGCCGCGTCGACCGGGATCTTCTACACCGTCTCGGTGCTGTACTTCACGCGGGTGGTCGGGCTGTCCGCGGCCACGGTCGGGCTCGGCCTCGGGATCGCCGGCGGCGCGGGCGTGCTCGGGTCGTTCCTGGCCGGGCGCTGGTCGGACCGGCGCGGCGCGCACCGCGTCCAGGTGTGGGGCCTGCTCGCGCAGGCGGTGGCGCTGGCCGCGTACTCGTTCACGGCCGACGCCGTGAGCTTCACCCTCGTGGCGGTCGTCGTCAGCGCGGGCCGCGGCGTGCAGTCCACCGCGCGGCAGGCGCTGCTCGCCCGATGGTTCACCGGGCCCGAGCGGGTGGACGTGCGGGCGCGGCTGCGCGTCGTGACGAACGTCCTCATCGGGCTGGGCACCCTCGCCGCCGCCGTCGCGCTGCTGGTCGACACCGCGGCCGCGTACCGCACCGCGATGGTCGCGACGGCGGTGCTGCTGCTGGGCGCCGTCGTGCCGCTCCTGCTGCTGCCGCGCCGCGTGCCCGAGTTGCCCGCGCGGATGCTCGAGGACGCGCCGTCGTCGTCGGCGGGCACCGACGCGCCCCCGGACGCCCCGCACCCCCTGCGCGACCGCACGTACGTGGCGAGCGTCGCGCTCAACGCCGTCGTCGCCATGCAGTTCGGCGTCATGACGGTGGGCGTGCCGCTGTGGGTCGCGAGCACCGAAGCGCCCACCGCCGTCGTCTCCGCCCTGCTGGTGGTCAACACGGCGGTGGTGGCGCTGCTGCAGGTGCGGGCGTCGCGCGGCACGCACGACGTGCGCGGAGCCGGCCGCGCCGTGCGCCGAGGCGCCGTGCTGCTGGCTGGCGCCTGCGTGCTGTACGCGGCGGCCGGGCACGGCAGCCTCGTCGCGGCGACGGCGCTGCTGGTGCTCGCGGCCGTCGCGCACTCGCTCGGCGAGGTGCTGTCGGAGGCCGGCGGCTGGGGCATGGCGTTCGAGCTCGCCGACCCGCGCCGCGCGGGCGCCTACCAGGGCCTGTCGCAGACCGGCTACGCGCTCGCGGGCATGGCTGCGCCCGTCGTCGTCACCGCCCTGCCCATCCGGTTCGGCACGCCCGGCTGGCTCGCGCTGGGCGGGATCTTCGTCGTCGCCGGCGCGGGCGCGGCGGCCGTCGCGCGGCGGGCCGCCGACCGCGCCGACGCCGCGTCGTCCTCGGACGCCGGCCGGTCCACGGAGGCGACGGTCGCGACGTCCTGACCGGCCCGTGGGGGAGACTGCCCCGGGCGGCAACGCCCGTCACGACCGGCGAAGGAGAACGATGGACCCCCGCGAGCAGGAGGTGCGGCGCCGGATGGCGGCGCACGAGCTCTACACCGACGGCGCACCCGGGCTCGAGGGCCTGGCGGCCGAACGGGCGCGCGCCAAGGAGCTGGAGCACGCGATCAACATCGGCTCCCCGCGCGACCTCGCCCGCCGGGAGGAGCTCGTGCGCGAGCTGTTCGGCAGCGTGGGGGAGCGGGTGTGGGTCGAGCCGCCGCTGCACGTGTCGTACGGGAACACCGTCCACCTGGGCGACGACGTCTTCGTCAACGTCGGGCTCACGCTCGTCGACGACGTCGAGGTGCGCGTCGGGGACCGGGTGATGTTCGCCCCGCACGTCACGGTCACCACGACCGGTCACCCGGTGCACCCGGACCTGCGCAAGGACGGGGGCCAGTTCTCCGCGCCCGTGGTGATCGAGGACGACGTCTGGATCGGCGCGCACGCGGTGCTGCTCCCCGGCGTGACCGTCGGCGCCGGGTCCGTGGTCGGTGCCGGCTCCGTCGTCAGCTCCGACGTGCCGCCCGGCGTCGTCGTCGCGGGGGCGCCCGCGCGCGTGCTGCGCGAGATCACCGACGCCGACCTCGAGTTCCGCTACCGCGCGCCGGGGGCCGCCCGGACGCGGTGACGTCCACCGCGCCGTTCGGCCCGGTTCGTCCGAGAATGCGGGTGTGACGGACGAGGAGAGGCCGGCGGGCACGGAGTGGTTCGTCGGGACGCACGGCGCGCCGGCGCGGTCGGCGGACGACGACCACCCGGCGCGCTGGCTGCACGTCACGGACAAGGAGGCGTTCCTCGCCGCGGCGCAGGAGATCGACCCGGCGCTGCGGGAGCGGCTCGCGCAGGTGCACGGCGTCGCGCGGGACGTGCCGAGGCGGCCGGCGGCCGCGGTGCGCTGGCTCGACGACGACTGGGTGATGGTGCTCACCCCGACCGTGTGGTTCACCGAGGACGACCGGCAGGTGCACACGGGGGAGCTGGGGATGCTCGCCGGGCCGGACGCGGTGCTGACGTTCGAGGCGGGCCGGGCGGGCGTGCACGACCACGCGCTGGACCGCCTGCGCGGCCCGGGCCCCGCGCACGGGTCGGGGGCGCAACGGGTGACGCTCGCGGTGGTGCTCGGCCTGGTGGGCGTCGCGTCCGAGGTGGAGCTGGCGCTCGGGGACGCCGTGGCCGACACGGAGCGCGTCGTCTTCGACCGCACGATGGCCGACCCCGTCCAGCGCCTGTACGACCTCAAGCGGGAGATCACGGAGGCCCGGCGAGCGCTGCTGCCGGTGGCGGCGGAGCTGCCCGAGCTCACGGAGAGCAGCGACGAGCGCCGCGCCGTCGCCGACCGGCGCACGCTGGAGCGGGTGGCGTCGACGGTCGAGCGCATCGACCGGCACCTCGACGCCCACGACGACCTGCTCTCCGACATGCTGCAGGTGCACCTGTCCCAGGTGTCCGTGCGGCAGAACGAGGACATGCGCAAGATCTCGGCGTGGGCGGCGATCCTCGTGTATCCCACGGTGGTGGCCGGCGTCTACGGCATGAACTTCCGCCACATGCCGGAGCTGCACTGGCTGCTCGGCTACCCGTTCGCGCTGGTCCTCATGGCGGTGGGCTGCGTGGTGCTCTACCGCGTCTTCCGCCGCGTGGGCTGGCTCTGACCGAGGTGCGACGCTCCGCTACCCTGTGCGCTCCAGGAGCCCGACGGAGGGACGGTCCCGTGCAGCTGCTCGTGGTCGAGGACGACGACCATGTCGCCGGCGCGCTCGTGTCCGTGCTCGGCCGGCACGGGTACGAGGTGGTCCGCGCGCGCGACGGCGCGTCCGCCCTGCGCGAGCTGAGCCCGCGCACCGACATGGTGCTGCTCGACCTGTCGCTGCCCGACATCGACGGGTTCGAGGTGTGCCGCCGCATCCGCCGCGTCTCGGACACCCCGATCATCATGGTCACCGCGCGCACGCGCCTGGACGCGCGCATCCGCGGCCTCGAGCTGGGCGCGGACGACTACGTGACCAAGCCGTACGACGTGCGCGAGGTGCTCGCCCGCATCGACGCCGTCATGCGCCGCGGCCGCGGTCGCGAGTGGGACGGCGCCCGCGCGGAGGCCGCCGACGCGCGCGTCCGGGTGCGCGGCCTGGTCGTGGACCTGGCGCGGCGCGAGGTGCGCCGCACCACGGGCGCCGTCGCGGACGCCGCCGGCGCCGTCGTCGAGCTGACCCGCAAGGAGTTCGACCTGCTCGCGCTGCTCGTGCGCCAGCAGGGCTCGGTCCTCACCCGCGAGCGGATCCTGCGTGACGTGTGGGGCTCCAGCTGGAAGGGCCTGGGCCGCACCCTCGAGGTGCACGTCGCGTCGCTGCGCCGCAAGCTCGGCGAGCCCGACGTCGTGGAGACGGTGCGCGGCGTGGGCTACCGGGTGGCCGTACCCGACGGCGGCGACGGCGCGGGGGCCTAGACGTCGATGCGGACCCGCCTGGCGATCATCCTGTTCGTGCCCTGCGTGCTGGTGCTGGGGCTGCTCGGCACCGCGTACGCGGGCAACGTCGCGCGCGCCAACCAGCAGGAGGTCTACCTCGACCGGCTCGCCGACGCGGGCTACCTGGTCATCACGGCGCGGCAGTCGCTGACCGCGGACGACCCGGCGATCGTCGAGGGCGACCTGGACCGCTACCGCGAGGTGTACGGGGTGGCGGCCGCCGTCGTCGACCAGTCGGGCGCTACCTGGGCGACGAACGGTCTCGACCCGCAGGGGGTGGACGAGCGGCAGGCGGCGCTCGCGGGCCGGCGCGGCGAGGCCGCCGACCTGAGCTCGCTCCCGTGGAAGGCCGACCGGGTGGTCGTCGCCGAGCCCGTGTACGACGGCGGCGACCTCGTGGGTGCCGTCGTCACCGTCTCCGACGCGGAGGAGGTCTCGCGCAGCATCTGGTCGAGCTGGGGCATCCTCGTCGCGGCCGGCCTGGCGATGTGCGTGCTGGCGGTCGTCATCGCGCACCGCACCGCCGGCTGGGTGCTGCGGCCCGTGCGCGCCGTCGACACCGCGATGGGCGAGATCGGGCGCGGCCGGCTCGACGCCCGCATCCCGCCGTCCACCGGCCCGCCCGAGCTGCGGGAGGTCATCACCCGGTTCAACGCGATGGCCGCCCAGGTGGAGCACTCCATGCACCGGCAGCAGGAGTTCGTCTCCAACGCGTCGCACGAGCTGCGCAACCCCCTCAACGCGCTGATGCTGCGGGTCGAGGACCTCGCACTGTCCACCCCGCCGGAGCACACCACCGAGGTGGCGCACGTGCGCGCCGAGGCGGTGCGCATGGCGCACATCCTCGACGCCCTGCTGCTCCTGGCCGACGACGCGAACCTGGCCGCGGGCGCCCATGCGCTGGACGTCGCCGAGCTGGTCGCGCGGCGCGTCGAGAGCTGGCGGTTGATCGCCGTCGGGCGGGAGCTGACCTTCGCCGACCCGGGTGGCGGCGCCTGGGCCGAGCTGAACCCGATCGTGCTCGAGTGCGCGTTCGACGCCGTCCTCGACAACGCCGTGAAGTTCTCGCCCGACGGCGGCCGGATCGACGTCACGGTCGCCGGGGCGGGCGGCGGCGCCGTCGAGGTCGTCGTGCGCGACCACGGGGCCGGGGTCCCGCCCGAGGAGCTGGACCGGCTCGCGGAGCGGTTCTGGCGCTCGCCCGGCCACAGCACCGTGCGCGGCTCCGGACTGGGGCTCGCGATCGCGTCCGAGCTGCTCGCCACGGGCGGCGGCTCGCTGCGCCTGGGCCTGCCCGACGGCGGCGGGCTCGAGGTGCGGCTGCGGGTGCCCGCGCTCGCGACGGCGGACGGTGCGACCGTCGGCCCGGCGGAGGTGGCGTCGTGAGGGCGGCGCGCGTCCTGGCGGCCCTGGCCGCGACGCTGCTGGCGCTGCCGGTGCTCGCCGGCTGCGTGGGCGACGACGCCGCCGGCGACCCCTGGGACGGGCAGCGCCCGGACGCGCTCACCCTCGCGACCGGCGGCTCGACCGGCATCTACCACGCGTACGGCACCGCCCTGGCGCACGTGCTCGAGGAGCGTTACGACCTGCCGGTCGAGGTCGACCAGTCCGGCGGGTCGGTGGAGAACCTCGAGAGCCTCGACGCGGGCACGGCTCAGGTGGCGTTCAGCGCCGCCGACGCGGCCCGGGACGCCGTCGCGGGCGAGGGTGAGTTCACCGAGCCGCTCGACGTGCGCGCCCTGGCCCGCGTGTACGACGACTTCCTGCACCTCGTGGTGCCCGCCGGCTCCGACATCCGCAGCATCGACGACCTGCGCGGCAAGCGCGTCTCCCTCGGCGCGCCGCAGTCCGGCACGGCCCTCATCGCGCACCGGCTGCTCGCGGCGGCCGACGTGCCCGCCGGCGACCTCACCGACGCCCGCCTCGGCCTGGACGACTCGATCGACGCCCTGCGGGCGGGGGACGTCGACGCGTTCTTCTGGTCCGGCGGCCTGCGCACCCCGGGCCTGACCGCGCTCGCCGACGACCAGCCCGTGCGGCTCGTGCCCCTGGGCGACCTGGTCGAGGAGGTGCGGTCCCGGTACGGCAGCGGGTACCGGCACGGCATCGTGCCCGAGGGGATGTACGGGTCGTCGAAGGTGGTCGAGACCCTCGCCGTGCCGAACTTCCTCATGGTGCGCGCCGACATGCCCGACGCCGAGGCGCGCACCCTGGTGTCCACGCTGTTCGACGCGCGGGGCCAGATCGCGACGCAGGTGCCCTCGGCGGCGAACCTCGACCGCGTGCGGGCGATCTTCACCGACCCGGTGGAGCTGCACCCCGGCGCGCTGCAGTACTACCGCGACACGAAGGACTAGGTCGACCCGCTCTGCCTACCAGGCCGAGGCGGCCGGCACGGAGGAGACGAGCCGCAGGCGGTGTCCGACGCCGCCCCGCCAGGGGGCGGACGGCGCGAGCGACGTCGGGTACCCGTGGGGGTGGAACCGGTGCCAGCGCCACAGGTCGAGGCAGATGTCCTCGATGCCGCGGGCGGCGTGCCAGCCGAGCTCGGCCTCTGCGCGGGCGGGGTCCGCGTACGACACGGCGACGTCGCCCTCCCGGCGCTCCGTGACGCGGTACGGCACCGTGCGGCCGGTCGCGGCCTCGAACGCGCGGACCAGCTCCAGCACGCTGGTGGGCCGCCCGCTGCCCAGGTTCCAGGTGGACAGCTGCTGGTCCGCCTCCCCGAGCGCCGCGAGGGCGGCGACGTGCCCGGCGGCGAGGTCGTCCACGTGCACGTAGTCGCGCATCGCGGTGCCGTCCGGCGTGGGGTGGTCGGCGCCGCGCACCTCGAGGGCGTCGCGCAGCCCCGCCGCGGTCTCGGCGACGGCGGTGAGCAGGCTCGCGGACGCGCCGGTGCGGTCCGGGCCGAGGCTGCCGGAGGGGTGCGCGCCGGCAGCGGAGAAGTGCCGCACGACGCCCACCCGCAGCGCAGGGCCGGCGTCCGCCACGACGTCCCGCAGGATCTGCTCGTTCATCGCGTGGCTGCGGCCCACCGGTCCCGTGGGGGCGAGCGGCGCGTCCTCGGCGTGCGGCAGGTCGCGGCCCTCGCCGTACACGGCGGCCGACGACGACACGACGAGCCGGTCGACGCCGTACCAGGCCATGCAGCGCAGCAGCGTGAACGTGGTGCCGAGGTTGGTCTCGTAGCTGTCCAGCGGCCGCACGCCGCGGGCGCTCGGGCTCTTGATGCCCGCCAGGTGCAGCACGGCGTCGAAGCCCTCGGCGTCGAAGAGGCGCTCGAGGGCGTCGATGTCCGCCCCGTCGAAGACGTGCACCGGCACGGGCCGGCCGGCCAGGGTCTCGACCCGCTCCAGCGCCGCGGGGGCACCCCGGGAGAAGTCGTCCACCACGACGACGTCGTGCCCGGCCCCGAGCAGCCGGAGCACGGTGTGAGACCCGACGTACCCGGCGCCTCCGGTCACCAGGACGCGCATGGGAGTTCCTCGCTTCGCAGCTCACGGCAGTTGATGTCGCCCCGTCATCTTGGTGGCCGGGCCGGGTCGCTCGCAGGCGATTTGAGGAAGGTCAGAGGGAGCCCACCACCACCTGGGCCAGCTCCTGCGTGCAGCGGGTGAGGGCGACGTAGAGCCCGTTCCAGCCGCGCGGCTCGGCGGCGATGCCGTCCGGGTCGACGACGACGGCGGCGTCCCACTCGAGGCCCTTGGCGTCCGTCGCGGACATCGCGGGCACCCCGTCCGGCAGGGCGTCGCGGAGCGCGGCGAGCCGGGCCGCGGGCGCGACGACGCCGACGGTGCCGCCGTCGTAGCGACCGGCCATCCCCGCGACCGCGTCGGCGACGACGTCCGGCCACGTGTCGCCGTCGGCGTCGACCCGCCAGGGCGCGACCGCGGCGGACCGGACCGCGCGGGGCGGATCGTTGCGGCTGCCCGCCCGGCGCAGCACCGGGGCGGTGAGCTCCATGACCTCGCGCGGGGTGCGGTAGCAGATGGTGAGGTCGGCCCGGCGCCAGCGGTCGCCGAGGGCGTCGCCGACGGCCTCGTCCCAGTCGGTCTGCCGGTGCGCCGAGGACGCCTGGTCGATGTCGCCGACGGCGGTGACCGACCGGGTGGGGCAGCGGCGCACCACCATGTGCCACTGCATGCCGGACAGCTCCTGCGCCTCGTCCACCACCACGTGCCCGTACGTCCAGTCCCGGCGGGCGGCGGCGCGCGCGGCGACGAAGACGCCGTCGTCGTCCTGATCGGCGCCGGCGGCCTCGTCGTCGCCAGTGTCGCCGAGGAGGTCGGCGAGCGCGTCGAGGAGCGGGACGTCGCTGCTCGCCCAGCCGCCGGGTCCGCCCGCCGGCTCGGCGACGACGCGGGCGACCTCCGCGGGGGTGAGGGCGGGGGAGTGCGCGGCGAGCAGGTCCGCGTCGTGCAGCAGCCGCGCGAGCTCGGCGGCGGAGTCCCGGCGCGGCCACCAGGCGTCCAGCGCCGCGGCGACGGTCCGGTCGGCTGCGACGCGCTCGCGCAGCGCCTCGAGGTCCGCGTCCGACAGCACGCCGTCGACGTCGGATCCCGTCGCGCCGGTGGGCAGGGCCCGGTCGTCGGAGGCGGCGAGCCGGGCGTCGAGCTGGCCCAGCACGTCCTCGAAGCCCTCCTCGGCGCGGGCCAGCAGCTCCGCCTGGCGGTCGGCGACGGCGTCGACGAGCAGGTCGTGCACCCGGTCGGTCACGCGGTCGCGGGCCCGGTGGTAGGAGCCCGCGCCCGTCGCGGCGCGGCGGGCGGCGGCCACCTGGGCCGCGGGCAGCACGTACTCCTCGCCGTCGAGCGCCAGGGCGAGCGGGCCGTCGTCCGGCTCGAGCGACGCCACGAAGCTCCGCAGGGCGGGGAGCCACGACGCGCGCCCCTTGAGCTCGGCGACGTCGCGCTCCTCGGCGCGCGTGGGCCGCACGCCCGGCACCAGCGTGTCGCAGGTGGCGGAGACGACGGCCGTCTCCCCGAGCGCGGGCAGCACCTGGGCGATGTAGTCGAGGAAGTGCGTCGAGGGGCCGAGCACCAGGACGCCGCGCTCGGCCAGGTGCGGCTGCGCGAACAGCAGGTAGGCGACGCGGTGCAGCGCCACCACCGTCTTGCCCGTGCCCGGGCCGCCCTGCACCACCAGCGGCGTGCGGGCGTCGGCGCGCACCACGTCGTCCTGCTCGCGCTGCAGGGTCGCGACGGCGGTGCCCATGCGGCCGGTGCGCCGCTCGTCGAGCGCCGCCAGCAGCGCTCCCTCGCCGACGAGGCCGGAGTCGTCGAGCCCGCCGTCGAGCGGCTCGTCGTCGACGCCGACCACCTCGGGCCCGCGGGTCCGCACGTGCCGCCGGCGACGCACGCCCTGCGGGTCCAGCGGCGTCGCCGTGTAGAACGGCCGGGCGGCGGCGGCGCGCCAGTCCACGACCAGCGGCTCGTCGTCCTCCGTCGCGCCGGGCAGCCCGACCCGGCCGAGCCGGCGCGCCGACCCGTCGTCGCCGTCGAGCCGGCCGAACACCAGGCCGTGGTCGGCCTGCCGCAGCTCCGCGCGCCGGTGCCGCAGCCGCACGATCCGCGCGCGGGCGGCGGCGTCCTCGGGGCGGGCGGCGGCGAGCGTGGCCTCGAGGTCGTCGAGCACCGTGGCGCGTCGTGACCAGGCGGCGTCGAGGGCGGCCTGCTCCTCCTCGACGGCGTCGGTGAGGACGGTGGACGTGCTGGTGGGGGTGGGCTGGGGCACAGGACCTCGATTCGTACGGCGTACGGAGACCCTGCGCCAACGTGGGCCCCTGCGAGATTGTTCCCGCCGACGATCCCACCCCGTGTGCCGAACAGGCGGTTGACACCTTGATGGGCCGGCGGGAGGCCCGATAACGGTGTCAACCGCCCGTTCGGCAGCAGTGGGCGGCGGCGTCAGTAGACGAAGGGCCAGCCCGCGTCGTCGTAGCCGAGCAGGTTGATGCCGAGGAACGACGCCCCCGAGTCGGCGTAGTAGTGGTACATCAGCACGTCCGCGTCGACGTCGGAGAAGACGGTCTGGTGCCCCGGCCCGTGGACGGACCCGTGGCCGGCGAGCACCTGCGTGCCGCCGCCCTCGGTCATGGGCACTCCGGCGCGGTCGACGTAGGGGCCGGTGACCGACGTCGAGCGCCCGACCATCACCCGGTAGGTCGAGTCGGCGCCCTGGCAGCAGGCGTCGAACGAGACGTACAGGTAGTAGTAGCCGCCGTGGCGCTGGATGGTGGGCGCCTCGATCGCGCCGCCGCCGCGCCCGGCGATGGCGTGGAGGTCGCTGCCCGAGCGCAGGCCGGTCTGCGGGTCGAGGCGGATCAGCTTGATGCCCGACCAGAACGAGCCGAAGCTCAGCCACCACCGGCCCTCGTCGTCGACGACCAGCGCCGGGTCGATGGCGTTGAAGTCGTCGGACGGGGACGACTCGACGACGGCGCCCCGGTGCGTCCAGGTGCCCGGGTCGCCGGTGGGGCTGGTGGCCAGGAAGATCGCGGACGTGTTCACGCCGAACGACGACGCCGAGTACCAGAGGTAGTACTGGCCGTTCGCGTAGTGGATCTCCGGCGCCCAGAGGTGCGTGCTGCCCCCGGTGTACGCGTCGGCCCAGGGCGTGCCGTCCGGGAACGCGGCGCCGACCTCGGTCCAGTGCGTGCGGTCGGTGGACGTCTTGAGGCGGACGCCCTCGCCGGTGCTCGCGACGAGGTAGGTGCCGTCGGGCTTCTTCACGACGTCGGGGTCGTGCACCCCGGTGTCGCCGGTGACGACGCCGGGGCCGGGATAGTCGGCGGCCCCGGCCGGCGCCGCCGCCACGACGGCGGTGCCGGCGGACAGCGCGGCGGCGGTGACGGTGGCGATCCCGGTGGCGACGAGCCTGGTCCAGGCGGTGCGGGCGTTCATGGTGCTCCTCTTCGTCGAGGTCTCGCAGTGAGCGTTCGCGTGCCCGGGCGATGTTTCCATCGTTGTAGAGATGGCGCAAGGGTGCTGCGGCGATTCGCCGGGAGGGTGACGTCGGCCCGGGTCGCGGAATACGGGCCCGGGGTATATGGTTGGCGGAGACGCAGATACCCCAGGGGGGTATCGACGAGATCGCGAACATGACCGTCCGAGGCAAGGATCGAGCTGTGGACCACTCCTCTCCCGACCAGCACACCGGGCACGGGCGCCCCCACGACGCGCGCGTCCTGGAGCACGAGCACCACGAGCACCACGAGCACCACGACATGACCACGCACGACCAGCACGCCGGCCACGACATGCCTGCGGGCCACGACATGCACGCGGGCCACGACATGAGCGGTCACGGCGGCCATGGCGATCACGTGGCCCAGTTCCGCCGCCTGTTCTGGATCATGCTGGCGCTGGCGGTGCCGACCGTCGCGCTGTCGCCGATGTTCGCGACGGTGCTCGGCTACGAGCTCCCCGACGCGGCATGGGTCTCCTGGGTCTCGCCGGTGCTCGGCACGGTGATCTACGTGTGGGGCGGGCGGCCGTTCCTCACGGGGGCGGTGTCGGAGCTCCGTGCACGCCAGCCCGGGATGATGCTGCTCATCGGCCTGGCGATCACGGTCGCGTTCGTCGCGTCGCTCGGCGCCAGCGCGGGTCTGCTGGACCACCAGCTCGACTTCTGGTGGGAGCTCGCCCTCCTGGTCGTGATCATGCTGCTCGGCCACTGGGTCGAGATGCGCTCGCTGGCGCAGACCACGTCGGCGCTGGACTCGCTGGCGGCGCTGCTGCCGGACGAGGCGGAGCGGGTCGAGGGCGACGACGTCGTCCCGGTGGCGCCCACCGACCTGCGCGTGGGCGACGTCGTCCTCGTCCGCCCGGGCGGCAGCGTGCCCGCGGACGGGCGCGTGGTCGACGGCCGGGCCGAGATGGACGAGTCGATGGTCACCGGCGAGTCGCGCACGGTGGCCCGCACCGTCGGCGACGACGTCACCGCCGGCACGGTCGCGACCGACTCCGGCCTGCGCGTCGAGGCCACCGCGACGGGCGACGACACCGCCCTCGCGGGCATCCAGCGGCTCGTCACCGAGGCGCAGGCGTCGTCGTCGCGGGCCCAGCGCCTCGCCGACCGCGCGGCGGGCTGGCTGTTCTGGTTCGCCCTGGGGGCCGCCGTCGTCACCGCGATCGTGTGGACGGCCGTCGGGCTCCCGGACGACGCCGTGGTCCGCACCGTCACCGTGCTCGTCATCGCCTGCCCCCACGCCCTCGGGCTGGCGATCCCGCTGGTCGTGTCCATCGCCACCGAGCGGGCCGCCCGCGGCGGCGTGCTCGTCAAGGACCGCCTGGCGCTGGAGAGCATGCGCACCGTGGACGCCGTCCTGTTCGACAAGACCGGCACCCTCACCAAGGGCGAGCCGACGGTCGCGGACGTCGCGACGGCGACCGGCGCGAGCGCGGACCTCGACGGCGACGCCGTGCTGGCGCTCGCGGCGGCGGCCGAGGCGGACAGCGAGCATCCGCTGGCGCGGGCGATCGTCCGCGCGGCGCAGGAGCGCGGGCTCGTCGTCCCGCGCGCGACGGACTTCTCGTCGTCGCCCGCGGTCGGCGTGGTCGCGACCGTCGACGGTCACGAGGTCCGCGTGGGCGGCCCGCGGCTGCTGGAGACGATGTCGGTCGAGCCTGTCGAAACCACCGAGGGTCTCGACAAGCTCGACCAGCAGGATGGATCGATCATCCTGCACGTGCTGCGCGACGGCGTCGTCGTCGGCGGGCTGAAGCTCGCGGACGAGGTGCGGCCGGAGTCGGCGCAGGCGGTCGAGGCGCTGCACCGGCGCGGCGTGCAGGTCGTGATGATCACCGGGGACGCGGAGGCCGTCGCGCGGTCCGTGGCGGAGGAGCTCGGCATCGACCGGTACTTCGCCGGCGTGCGGCCGGAGGACAAGTCGGCCCGCGTCGCGGAGCTGCAGGCCGAGGGCCGCAAGGTCGCGATGGTCGGCGACGGTGTCAACGACGCCCCGGCGCTGGCGCAGGCCGACGTCGGCATCGCCATCGGGGCGGGCACCGACGTCGCGATCGCCTCGGCGGGCGTCATCCTCGCCAGCGACGACCCGCGGTCGGTGCTGTCGGTGATCGAGCTGTCGCGGGCGAGCTACCGCAAGATGAAGCAGAACCTGTGGTGGGCGGCGGGCTACAACCTGCTGTCCGTGCCGCTGGCGGCGGGCGTGCTCGCACCGGTCGGGTTCGTGCTGCCGATGTCGGTGGGCGCGCTGCTCATGTCGCTGTCCACCGTGGTGGTGGCGCTCAACGCGCAGCTGCTGCGGCGGTTGGACCTGCGGCCCGACGTCGTCCGGTGACTTCGGTCGTCCGGTACGAGATCGGTCGGGATGTCGACCGACCTCGTACCGGTTGACCGATCTCGGCTCAGGCGATCTCGAGCCGGACGGCGTCGTACGCGGCCTCGTTCCACAGGTGCTCGGCGCCGTCGTTGATCTGCAGCGTGATCTCGTTGCCCTCCGGCCTCAGCAGGCCGGCGTCGAAGGTGATCTCGCGGGTGTAGTTCCGCCCGCCGCGCCCGCTGCGGTACGTGGCGCCCTTCGCGTCCTCCGGGCCGAAGGTCCACACGAACGGCTCGCCGTTCACCCGGACCGTGAGGTTGCTGTTCTCCGGCGGCACCGGCAGCGCCGACCCCATGGCCCACGCCGCCAGCGCGATCGTCAGCGTGGCGCGCTCGCCGGCCGCGGGGGCGCGGTCGAGGTCGAACAGGATGCGCCACGGGCTCTCCTGCCGGGTGACGTGCAGGCGGTAGGTGGTCGGCGACCCGCCGTCGTCGGTCACGACGATCTCGACGACGGTGCGCTGCTCGGTCAGCGGTACGGCGAGCCCCTCCGCGGGGACGACGTCGCCCTCGATCGTGACCTGCGCGCCGCCCCGCCCTGTCGCCCGGACGGTGACCGACTCCTGGTCCCAGGGGAGGTCGGCGGCGAAGTCGGAGCGGAAGGTGCTGAAGCCCGGCACCAGGTCCGCACCGTCGACCGAGAGGTTCTCGAGCACCGGGAGCGCGGCGTCCGCGGCCAGGATCTCGACGGCGTTGATCCGTCCGTCGCCGCTCGCCACGAGGTCCAGGCGACCCCCGGAGACGGTGACCGTGGCGGTGTGGACGGCGTACTCGCCCCGGCCCGAGACGAGGGCCACGGGCGCGTCCCCGGCGAAGGAGACCTGGGTGTTGTTCGCCGCGATGTCGTCGCCGGAGAGCACGGTGACCTCGTACTCGCCGTCGGGCAGGTCCACCGAGAACGTGTAGCCGGAGCCGACGAGGAAGTCCCGCCGCAGGTCGCCGTCCGACTCGCGGTCGCGGGAGTCGACGGCGCGGTCGAGGCCGAAGCCGCCGCCCGCCGCGTAGAGGGTGTTCTGGGCGACCCGCTGGTACCCGGCGGCCACCGGGCTGGACGCCGTGCCGAGGTCGAACAGCCAGACGCCGTCGGCGTCCTCGGGGAGCACGGTGCCCTCGGGCGCCTGCACCGGGTACGACCGCTGGTACTGGATGTAGTTCCAGTCCTGCGGCGAGCTCTTCCCGACGGTGTACGTGACGCCGTCGGGGAAGTCGTCGTGGAACGACGCGAACAGCCCGTAGCGCCGGAACTCCCGGCCGTGGCGGAACTCCCCGGAGGTGCGGGTGGGCGTGCCGAGCTGGAACACCGTGCGGCCGTGGGTGGTCGGCTCCCAGAGCATGCGGCCGAGGGTGACCTCCTGGCCGGCGCCGACCTTGACGTCGTCGATCACGTACTCGCCCCAGAGGCCGCCGCCGTAGACGGTGAGGCGGTAGGTGCCGGGTCGCACGTGGTCGAGGGTGAACCGGCCGCCCTCCTGCAGGTCGGCCCAGTAGTTGTGGCCCAGCACCGTGTCCTGCATGGGCGTGCCGTTGTCGGAGAGCACGACGACGGCGCCGTCGAGGTTCGGCACGCCGGGGACCCGGACCGTGCCGCGCACGCGGGACCGCTGCGCGGTGGGCGTCCAGCCCTCGATCGCGAGCCGGTCGTAGAACTCCGCGTGCGCCTCGAACCGGGCCTGGCGGGCGGCGTCGCGCCGCAGGGCCTTCGGGTCGTCGCCCTTGTTGAGGTAGACGAAGTACGGGCCGTACGTCTTCTGCCAGGCCTGGCCGGCCGCGACGCGCACCGGCGGGGCGCCGTAGTGCGTGGCCTGCGGCTCGACCAGCAGCACCGGCGTGCTGCCCGTCTGGTGCAGGATCAGGTCCTGGCGCACCGGGCCGCCGGTGAACGCCTCGAGGTTCGGCAGCGCGGCCCACATGCCGTAGCCGCTGCCGTACAGCCCGTGCAGGCTGTGGTCCTTCATCGACACGGCCCAGTCGTACTTCGTGTAGTAGCGGCGGGGGTAGGCGGAGCCGGTGCCCTCCAGGTCGTAGGTCGCGTCCATGACCATCTCGGCGCTCGAGATCTCGGCGCCCGTGGGCATCCGGGCCGCCTCCTCGCGCCAGGCGACCGCGTCGGCGTCGTCCTCCACGGAGGCGTGGGTGAAGACGCCGCCCGCGGTGTAGAAGACGTACCGGTGCTGGTCGGTGCGGAAGCCGTGCAGCGCGGCGGGGTGGTCGTAGCTGTAGGCGAGGTGGATCCCGGCCTCGCCCGACCGCACGATGTGGTGGCGGACGAGCCGACACGGCATGTCGCCGGTGGGGCTGTGGTGGTAGGCGATGTCGACGAAGTCCTGCTCGCGCCGGACGGTCAGGTGGTCGTCCGCCGGCGGCAGCGGCAGCCCTGCGCCCTCGCGGACCGTGTTCATGTCGTAGTTGCCGCGGCCCACCAGGTTCACGCCGTCGTAGACGAGCGAGGTGGTCCGACCATTCGACTTGTCGACGGTGAGGCGGACCAGGCCGTTGTCCACCACGACCTGGGTGTCGGTCTCGAGGACCTCAGGCGGGCCCGACGCGGCGGCGCGTGGGGCCTGCGCCCACGGCAGCAGCGCGGTCGCGGTGATTCCGGCGAGCTTCCCGAACGTGCGCCGCGTCATTGCGGCCGATGTGGTCATGCCACGGGAAATTAGCACGATTCAATCGGCGATTGGAAGGATTCATCCGACGACTGGCGTGGCGGGATCGGTCATCTGGTGCGAGATCGGTCAGGAAGTCGACCGATCTCGCGCCAGATGACCGACCTCAGCCGGTGCGCGGGAGCGCGGCGGTCAGGTCCACCTCGACGAGCTGGCCCGGGAAGCCGAGCTGGGCCACGCCGAGCAGCGTGCTGGCGCTGGTGAACGCGGGGGCCAGGGGCGAGTCGAGCAGCCGCCGCCACGCCGTCGCGAGGTCAGCCCGGTCGTCGCTGCGGACGTAGACGACGGACCGCACGACGTCGTCCGCCGCGGCGGACGCGCCGTCGAGCGCGAGGAGCGCGTTGGTGACGACCTGGTCGACCTGGGCCGCGAGGTCGCCGGGCCCCACCAGCCGGCCGTCCGCGTCGAGCGGGCACTGGCCCGCCAGGTACGCCGTCCGCCCCGCCTCGACGACGGTGACGTGGTGGTAGCCCGGGGTGGCGTGGAGGCCGTCGGGGTCGAGGCGCGTGATCGTCATGGCCCGAGTGTCACGGGCTCCGGCGACTCGGTCGACGGATTTCGCGCGCCGCCGCGGCGCAGCACCACGAAGTTCATCGCCGCCGCGGCGAGGAGGACGACGGCGGTCGCGACGAAGACGGCGCGCAGGCCGGCCTGGGCGGCGACGAGGCCGCCGAGCACGGGGCCGGTGACCTGGCCGACGTACTGCGCCGAGACGCCGAGGCCGAGCACGCGGCCGACGGCGTCGGGCGGCGCGAGGTGCCGCACGGCCGCCGTGATCGACGGCAGCAGGCCCCCGAGGCTCAGGCCGAGCAGGACGCGCAGCACGCCCAGCTGCCAGACGTTCGTCACGGCCGCCTGCGCCAGTGCCAGCACCCCCGCCGCCGCGAGGCACGCCACCACCACGCGGGCGTGGCCGACCCGGTCCGCGAGCCGGCCGACCCGCGGCGCCGCGACCACGCTGCCCACGGCGGTCAGCGCGACGAGGATCCCCGCGACGCCAGCAGCGTGCGAGAGCTGACCGAGGTCCTCCACGTACACGGTGACGATCGGCTCGATCGACATCGTCGAGAACAGCAGCAGGCTGGACGTCGCCAGCAGCACGACGACGGCGCCCGGTCGCTGGACCTGCGACCACACGCTCGCGCGCCGCCCGGCGTCGCGCGGCCGGGCCCGCCTGGCAGCGCGAGGCGGCTCGCGCAGCAGGAACGTCGTCGCGAGGAACGCCAGGAAGATCACCGCGCCGCAGACGACGAAGGTCGGACGGATGCCCACCCACGCGGGCACGAACCCGCCCACCAGCGGTCCGACGACGTTGCCCGCCAGGATGCCCGACGACAGCACGCCGAGCGCCCACGCGCTGCGGTCCTTCGGCGTCTGCGCGGCGACGAGGATGGTGGCGCCCGACGAGTAGCCGCCGAGCAGGCCCACCAGCAGGCGCACGGCGACGAGCTGCTCCACGCTCTGCACGAACCCGAGCAGCGTCATCGCGACCGCCATGCCCAGGCTGGCGCGCACCAGCATGGACTTGCGGCCGAACCGGTCGCCGAGCGCCCCCCACAGCGGCGCGGTGAGCGCCGCCGTGAGGAACGTGGCCCCGTACGCGATCCCCGACCAGCGCACGACGGCGCCGGGGCCGTCCACCCCGAGCTGTCGCACGTACTCCGGCAGGAACGGCACCAGCAGCGTCATCGCGACGAGCGTGGTGAACGAGCCGGCCGTGCCGACGGCGAGGTTGCGCCGCCAGAACCGCTGCTCGGGGTCGGCGACGGACGGGTCCTCGACGTCAGGGGTGGTCATGCCCCAGGTCTACACCCGACGTCCGCTGAGTGGGACCATCTGTCTCGTATCGTGGCTACGGGTTCACGGTGAGGCGCACCGTGGCGAACGCCGCCGGCGGCAGCTCGGCCGTGAGGACGCCGTCCTCCAGGCGCACGCCGTCGAGCGGGCGCGGCGCGACGGCGTCGGGCGCGTCGAAGGTGTTGTGCGCGGCCGGGTCGTCGGCGGCGAGCACGGTCGCGACGGGGTCGCTCACCGACTGCCCGCGCAGGTCGATGCGCACGGTGGCCGGGGCGTCCGGGTCGAGGTTGGTCAGCGACACCAGCACCGCGCCGTCCTTCGTGGACGCCGACGCCGACACGGTCCCCACGGCCGTGCCGTCGACGTCGTGCGTGGCCCGCGGCGACCGCTCGCGGACCGGCAGGCTCGCGGCGTCGTGGTGGCCGGCGCTCATCGCGAAGGCGTGGAACGTGGGCGTCTTGATCATCTTCGCGCCGTCGGTGAGCAGCATGGACTGCAGCACGTTCACCGTCTGGGCGATGTTCGCGAGGCGCAGCCGGCGCGCGTGGTCGTGGAAGGCGTCGAAGTGCACGGACGCGACGAGGGCGTCGCGCATCGCGTTCTGCTGGTACAGGAAGCCCGGGTTGGTGCCGCGCTCCACGTTCCACCAGGTGCCCCACTCGTCGAGCGCCAGCCCGATCTTCGCCTGCGGGTCGTAGGCGTCCATGACGGCCGAGTGGCCGGCGATGATGCGGCGCACGTCGAGCGCCTTGCGCATCGTGGCCCAGTACTCGTCGCGCGTGAACTCGGTGGCCGCGCCCTTGTCGCCCCACGTCCCGGCGAACGTGTAGAAGTGGAACGACACCATCTGCCACAGGTCGCGCGGCTCGGCGTCGCCGAGCTTCGCCACCTGCTGCATGAGCGTCTCGGTCCACGCGTAGTCGTCGTCCGACGCGCCCGCCGCGACCCGCACCAGGCGGTTGCCGCCGTGATCGCGCGCGTACGTCGCGTGCTGGCGGGCCAGCGACGCGAACTGGTCGGCGCGCAGGTTGCCGCCGCAGCCCCACGGCTCGTTGCCGATGCCGAAGAACGACACGCCCCACGGCTCGTCGCGGCCGTGCTCGCGGCGCAGGCGCGCCATCGGCGAGTCGTCGCCGCGCGTCAGGTACTCCACCCAGTCCGCGGTCTCCTGCACGGTGCCGGAGCCGACGTTGCCCGAGATGTACGGGGCGGTGCCGAGCAGGTCGCACAGCGCCATGAACTCGTGCGTGCCGAACGCGTTGTCCTCGACGACGTCGCCCCAGTGCGTGTTGACGATGCGCGGGCGCTCCGACGCCGGGCCCACGCCGTCGCGCCAGTGGTACGTGTCCGCGAAGCAGCCGCCCGGCCAGCGCAGGTTGGGGATGGCCAGCTCGCGGAGCGCCTCCACCACGTCGGTGCGGATGCCGCCGACGTTCGGGATGTCGGAGTCCTCGCCCACCCAGAAGCCCTCGTAGATGCACCGGCCGAGGTGCTCGGCGAAGTGCCCGTACAGGTGGCGGCTGATCGTGGGGCCGGGGACGTCGAGGTCGACGACGGCGTCGAGGGCGAGGCCGTTCTCGGGCGCGGTCGTGGGCAGGTCGGTCACGGGGGAATCCTCCAACGTTGCAGGTGGCGGTCAGACCCTACCCGCGGACCGCCCCCGGGATGCCAGACTCCTCGCGTGCCGAACACCCCCGCGCCCACCTGGCTCCGCGCGACCACCCTCGTCGTCGCGGCGGCCGCCGTCCTCGTCGTCGCGTGGGTGTGCGCGACGGCGTGGGGCGTCGTCGTGCACGGGCACCCGGCGTACGCGGTGCTGCTCGTGCTGACGGTCGCGGGCGCGGTGGTCGCCGGGGTGCGGGCGCTGCGTCGTCCGCCCGCGCGGCCGGGGTGGCGGCGTGCGGGGCGGGTGGCGCTGCTGGTGCTCGGGGTCGGGTGGGTCGTGGTGGTCGGGTGGCTGCGGCCGTTCGTCGCCGTGGAGCCGGCGCTCGCGGCGATGCGCTCGGACGACGCCGTGACGGTGACCGAGGGCGCCACGCGGTACGTGCTCGCGCCGGCCGGGGGCGACGACGGCACCGCCGTGTTCTTCCAGCCCGGCGCGCGGGTGGACGCGCGCGCGTACGCGGCGGTGCTGCGGCCGCTCGCCGAGGCGGGGCACACCGTCGTCGTCGCGAAGCAGCCGCTCGGGATCGCGTTCCTCGCGGTCGGGGCGTTCGACGACGCCCGCGCGGCGGTGGACGTGGACCGGTGGGTGGTGGGCGGCCACTCGCTCGGCGGCACCGTCGCGGCGATGGAGGCGGACGCCTCCGACGACGCGGCAGACGCCGCCGCCCCGGCCACGGGGCTGCTCCTGCTCGCGTCGTACCCGGCCGGCGACATGAGCGGCACGCTGACCGCCGCCGTCGCGTCCGTCTCGGGCAGCGAGGACGGCCTCGCGACGCCCGCGAAGATCGACGCGTCGCGCGCTGACCTGCCCGCCGACGCCGCGTTCACCGTCGTCGAGGGCGCCGTGCACGCGTACTTCGGCGACTACGGCCCGCAGCCCGGCGACGGCACGCCGACGATCAGCCACGACGACGCCCGCGCGCAGATCTCCGCCGCGGCCGTGGCGTTCGTCGACGGGCGTTCGTCCGCCCGGTAGCGGCGGTCAACCCGCCGGCGGGACGAGCCCCACGCGGTAGGCGAGCACCACGGCCTGCACGCGGTCGCGCAGGCCGAGCTTGGCCAGGATCCGGGACACGTAGGTCTTGACCGTCTCGGTGGTGATGACCAGCTCGCCGGCGATCTCGGCGTTGGACAGCCCGGCGGCGAGCTGGCGGAGCACCTCGAGCTCCCGCGCGGTGAGGCTGCGGACGACCTCGTCCCGGGCGGGCGACGTGTCGGCCGGCCGCACGCGGCCGGCGAACCGGCCGATGAGGGCGCGGGTGACGGTCGGGGCCAGCAGGGACTCGCCCCGGGCGACGGTCCGGATGCCGTGGAGCAGCTCGGCCGGGGGAGAGTCCTTGAGGAGGAACCCGCTGGCCCCCGCCCGGAGCGCCTCGTAGACGTACTCGTCGACGTTGAACGTCGTGACCACGAGGACCTTGGCGGGCGTCTCCGCGTCGGGCCCCGCGATCCGGCGGGTCGCCTCGATCCCGTCCATCCCCGGCATCCGCACGTCCATGACCACCACGTCGGGGTGCAGCCGGAGCGCGGCGTCGACGGCCGCGCGCCCGTCCTCGGCCTCGCCGACCACCTCCATGTCCGGCTGGGCGGCGAAGATCGTGGCGTAGCCGACCCGGACCAGCTCCTGGTCGTCGCAGACCAGCACGCGGATCGGGGGAGGGGACGTCGGCGGCGTGGTCATGGGCGGCTCCGGGTGGGGTCGGTGGGGATCAGGGCGCGCACGGCGAACCCGCCGTCGGGGGTGGGCCCGGCGTCGAGGTCGCCGTCGAGCACCCGGACGCGTTCCCGGAGGCCGGCCAGGCCGCGCCCGCCGGACGGCACCGCCGGCGCGCCCGGGACGCCGGGCCCCTGCGTGGTCACCTCGACCTCGAGGCGGTCGTCGAAGTGCCGCACGCGCACGGCGGTCGGCCGCCCCGCGGCGTGCTTGAGCGCGTTGGTGAGCGACTCCTGCACCACCCGGTACGCGGCCAGCTCGACGGCGTCGGGCCGCGGCCGCGCGTCGCCGTCCTCGGTCCACTCCACGGGCTGGCCGGACCGTCGGGCCTGCTCGACGAGATGGCTCACCCGCCCCGGCGCCGGTGCTCGCTCGGCCGTCTCCGGCTCGCCCGTCGCCTCGAGCGCGCCCAGCAGGTACCGCAGCTCGGTGAGCGCCCGCCGGCCGGTGTCGCTGATGGCCTCGAGCCCCTCGCCGGCCCGGTCCGGGCGCGCCGGCAGGAGGTACTGCGTCGCGTCGGCCTGCACCACCATCGCCGTCACGTGGTGGGTCACGACGTCGTGCAGCTCCCGGGCGATGCGGGCGCGCTCCTGGGCCGTCGCCGCGGCGGCGGCGAGGCGCCGGTGCTCGACCTCCTCGGCCCGCCAGCGTCGGACTCCCGCCCCTCCGGCCCAGACCACGGCCAGGACCAGGTAGAAGGCGAGGAAGGCCGGCAGCCGGTTGGGCGACCCCAGGGCGGCCAGCGCGACGGCCAGGCCGGCGTAGGCGACGGTCGCCAGGGCGGCGACGCGCCCGCGCGACCGCGCCAGGTGCGCCGCCGCGGAGTACACCGCGACGTAGAGGCCGACGCTCGCGAAGGTCGGCGGGTAGGACAGGGCCTCGTGCAGAGCGAAGGCGGCGCCGACGACCGCCAGGCAGGCCGCGGGCCGGCGGCGCCGGGCCGCGAGGGGGAGGCACTGCCCGAGGACGAGCACGACGGCGAGCACGTCCGGGGGACGGGAGGGCAGGTCGCCGAGCTCCACGCCGATGGCCGAGAGCGTCGGGACCAGCGCGAGCGCCGCGAGCGCCGCCGCCAGGAGGCCGTCCCGGGCGGTCGGTTGGAGCGTGCGCCAGCGCCCGAGCGCCGCGCGGAGGCGCTGGCCCCGGGCGGGGGCGGACGTGGCGGGCACGGCCCGAGCCTACGGTCGGGGGCCGCGCGCCGGGACGAGCGTCCCGCGCCGCCGGGCGAGCAGGAGCATGGGGACGGTGAGGAGCACGCTGAGCGCCACCGTCACGACCGACCCCTCGATGCCGAAGGCCCCGCCCGTCAGCAGGCTCGGGCCGGCGACGTCGGCGACCAGCAGCCCCGGCGCGACGTGCCCGGAGACGGGGATGCCGAGCAGCGCGACGGCGCCGTTCCAGGCGACGTGCAGCGCGATGGCGAACCAGAGGTTGCGGCGCCAGAGGAACGCGGCGCCGAGCAGGCCGCCGGCCTCGATCGCGATGGCGAGGGTGCTCCACACGGTGGCACCCGGGTTGAGCAGGTGGGACAGGCCGAACATCAGCGCCGTGAGGGCGAGCGCGACCCAGCTGCCGAGGAGGCGTTCGAGGGCCTGCAGGGCGAAGCCGCGGAACGTGAGCTCCTCGGTGACGGCCCCGCCCACGGCGACGGCGAGCACCGGGCCCACGACGGCGAGGAGGTCGACGTCGTCGGCAGGGCTGAAGGAGTAGCCGCCGAGGGCGGCGACGACGGCCGCGGCGACCGCGACGAACCCGAGGCCGACGGCGGCCCCGGACAGCGCCTCGCTCACCGCGCCTCGGCGTGCGAGCTCGGGGGTGCGGCGCCCGGCGACGACCCGCATGACCACGCGGTAGACGACGAGGGCGACCGCCGCGCCGAGCACCGGCACCACGCCGGGGCCCTGGGCGGTCAGTCCCGCGACGACGCCGACGCCGAGCAGGCCGATCAGCATCCAGGTGAGGGGGAACCGGAGGACGCGGGCGAGGCGGCCGCCCGGTTCGCGGAGGGGCTGCTGGCGGGGCGTCGTGGCTGTCGTGCTCATGAGGGCCTCCGTGGCTGAGGGCCGCGCCGTTGCACGACCTGCGACGACGCTACGAGCGCACGTGCTCGCGCGAATCGCCCCCAGGGGAGCAGCCCGGGTAGCTCTCGCGGGGGATGCCCCGGCGGGTCAGACCCCGTCGAGCGTGAGGTGCACGACCACCCCGTCGCCGTCGTCCACGCCCTCGGCCCGCCGGACGGCGTCCTTGAGCGGCACGAGGTAGCCGCCGTCGCGGGGGAACAGCGACGTGGTGAACGTCGTGGCGCCGAGGCGGCCGGTCACGGGGACGACGCCCCAGCCGTAGGTGACCAGCGGCGCGACGGCGGCGATCCGCTCCGCCTCGGCGTCGGGCACCGCCACGTAGTAGTACGGCGCGGGGCCGCGCCACTGGAACACCTCGCCGCGCACCTCGAGCTCCATGCGCCCAGGGTGTCGCGGTGTGCCGACACGGGCGAGGCCGGGCGAGGTCAGGCGAGGTCGAGGACGGCGTAGCCGTGCCCGTCGAGGTGCACGACGTCGCCGTCGGTGCGGTGGCCGCGGGTCTCGACCTCGCGGGCTCCGGCCGCCCCGGGCACCGCGATCGACACGGCCGCGCGGCCCGGGTTGAGGACGACGGCCAGCGTGCCGCCGCGCAGGTAGGCGAAGGGGTAGCCGGTGGCGAGCACCTCGACGTCGGCGGTGGCATCGAGCCGCGGGTCCGTCGTGCGCAGGTGCGCGAGCCGGCGCACCAGGTGCAGCAGCGAGCCCTCGTCGTCGAGCTGGGCGGCCACGGTGGGACGGTCGGGGTCCGGGTCCTGCGGCAGGTAGCGAGACTCCGCCACGTCCGGGCCGAGCCGGCCGGGCGCCACGTCGCCCCACTGCATCGGGGTGCGCGACCCCGCCCGGTCGTAGGTCGGGTTGAGCCGGGAGCCCTCGAGCGTGGGCGTGCCCGGCACGAACCGCATCCCGATCTCGTCGCCGTAGTAGACCGACGGCATGGACGGCCAGGTGAGCGTGAGGACGAGCGCCGCACGGGCCTGGCCGGCGTCGCGCGCCCCGGCGACCAGCCGCGTGAAGTCGTGGTTCGACGTCGGCAGGCCGGTGAGCCCGCCCCGCCCGGCCGCGGCGATCGCGCCGGTGGCCTCCTCCCAGGCGTGGACGAACGTGCCCGCGTCGCCCCGCGCCTCGGCGTCGGCCCAGCTCGGCACGTCGCCCCACGACGGGTTGACCGTGCCCGCGCCGTTGTTCCACAGCGAGCGCAGCGGCAGGCCGTCGTCGTCGCCCCCGAACTGCAGGAAGAAGTCGGCGTGGAACCCCGAGGGCACGGAGACGCGCGGGTCGCCCCACTCGCTGATCAGCACCCGGCCGGGGTAGGTGGCGTCGAGCCAGTCGCGCGTCTCGCGCCACAGCCGGCCCGTCTCCACGAGGCCCGGGTCGTCCTTGACGAGCGACGCGGCCATGTCGACGCGGAACCCCGCGACGCCCAGGTCGAACCAGTGGGCCATGATCTCGCGCAGGGCGGCGCGGTTGGCGCGCGGGCCCGCGGCGTCGACGGGGCTGCGCCACGGCTCGTCGGGGTGCTGCCGGGCGTACCCGAAGTTGAGCGCGGGCTGCACGGGGAAGAAGTTGGGCCGGTAGAACCCGCCGCGGCGGCCCGGGCCGGGCTCGAAACCGTCGACGGGGACGTCGCTCCACACGTACCGGTCGTCGTCGGGGTCGTCCGCCGACGCCGTGAACCACGGGTGCTGGTCGGACGTGTGCCCCGCGACGAGGTCCAGCAGCACGGAGATGCCGCGCCGGCCGGCCTCCTCGGTGAGCTCCGCCAGGTCGTCGTTGGTGCCGTAGCGCGGCGCGATCGTGAGGAAGTCCGCGACGTCGTAGCCGGCGTCGGCGAACGGGGACACGAAGCACGGGTCGAGCCACACGGCGCCGACGCCCAGCCACTGCAGGTAGTCGAGCCGGGCGGTGATGCCCGGCAGGTCGCCGATCCCGTCGCCGGTCCCAGGTCGTCCGGAGTCGGCGAAGCTCTGCGGGTACAGCTGGTACAGGACGGTGCGCCCGAGGCGCGGGGCGAGGTCGGTGGCGGCGTGCGGGGACGTCGGCAAGGGACAGCTCCTTCGGGTGGGTGGACGGGTCAGACGACGCCGGTGGTGCCGAGCAGCGAGCCGAGGGCGAACGTGACGCCCAGCGCCAGCGCGCCGCCGACGACGACCCGGGCGACGGACCGCGTGCGCGACGACCCCCCGATCCAGGCGGCGATCGAGCCGGCCGCGGCGAGGGCGGCGAGCACGACGACGAACGTGCCGGCGACCTTCCACGGCTCGGGGATGAACAGCACGGCCAGCATCGGCAGCACGCCGCCGCACAGGAACGCGAGCAGCGACGCCCAGGCGGCGTGCCAGGGGCTGACGACGTCGTCGGGGTCGATGTTGAGCTCGGCGGACAGGTGCGCGCCGAGGGCGTCGTGGTGGGTGAGCTCGGTGGCGACCTGACGGGCGGTACCCTCGCTGAGGCCCCGCTCGCGGTAGAGGCCGACGAGCTCGTCGAACTCCTCGTCCGGCATGGTGGCGAGCTCGTGCTGTTCCTTCGCGATGAGCGCCTTCTCGCTGTCCGACTGGCTCGACACGGAGACGTACTCGCCCAGGGCCATCGAGATCGCGCCGCCGACGAGGGCCGCGAGGCCGGCCGTGAGCACCGGCGCCCGCTCCGGCGTCGCGCCCGCGACGCCCACGACGACGGCCGCCACGGAGACGATGCCGTCGTTGGCGCCGAGCACGCCCGCCCGCAGCCAGTTCAGCCGCTGGGCCAGGCCGCCGGCGTGCGGCTCGTCGGGGTGGCCGGTGAGGTCGGCGTCGGTGCGGGAGGACATGGGCCCAGCACAGCATCCCCTCGATGGTTGAGCCTGTCGAAACCTCGCCACGGTGCCGGCAGGCTCAGCCGGCGGATCAGGCGTGCGTGGGGTGCTCGTGCTCCGGATGGGTCTCCGGCTCGACCTGGAACGTGGAGTGCTCGACGGCGACGTCGAAGTGGGTGGCCACGCACTCCTGCAGCTCGTCGAGGATGCGGCCGGCGTGACCGTCGGTGAAGCACCCCGAGTCGACGACGACGTGCGCCGACAGGATCGGCAGGCCGGTGGCGATGAGGGAGGCGTGCACGTCGTGCACGTCGCGCACGTGCTCCACCTCCAGCAGGTGGGCGCGCACCTCGTCGAGGTCCAGACCGGGCGGGGTGGACTCCAGGAGCACGGACCCGGCGGCCCGCAGCAGCTTCACCGCGCGCGGCAGGATGAGCGCCCCGATGAGCAGGGCGGCGACCGAGTCCGCGCGCTGCCAGCCGGTGGTCGCGATGACGATCGCGGCGACGATGACACCCACCGAACCGAGCGCGTCGTTGACCACCTCGAGGAACGCAGCCCGCAGGTTGAGGTTCGCGTCCCGGCGCCCCGCGAGCACGGCCATTGACGCGAGGTTGCCGACCAGCCCGATGACGCCGAAGACCACGAGCTGCGTGGACGGGATCTCCGGCGGGTGCGCGAGCCGCAGCACCGCCTCCACCAGCACGTACACGCCGACGACCAGCAGCACGGCCGCCTGCGCCAGCGCCGCCAGCACCTCGGCGCGCCGGTAGCCCCAGGTGCGCTGGGGCGACGCCGGCCGCAGGGAGAGGTGCGCGGCGAACAGCGCCAGGGCGAGGCCCCCGGCGTCCGTGAGCATGTGCGCGGTGTCGACCAGCAGCGCGAGGCTGCCGGTGAGCAGCGCCCCGACCGCCTGCGCCACGAGGATGGCCGCAGTGATGCCGAACGCGACCGCGAGGCGACCGCGGTGGTCGGCGACGACCTGCGCGTGGTCGTGGTCGTGGCTCACGCGGCGTCCTCGGCGTCGGTCGGCCCGTGGGCGGCGGGCGTCGCGCACGTGCAGTCCGGCCCGCAGCAGTCCGGGTCGACGACGAGGGCGAGCCGCAGCATGTCGCCGAGCGCGTGCGCGAGGTGCGGGTCGGACAGCCGGTACTCGGTGCGCCGCCCGTCCTGGCGGCCCACGACCAGGCCGCAGCCGCGCAGGCAGGCGAGCTGGTTGCTCATGACCTGCTTGGAGACGCCCAGCGCCGCCGCCAGGTCGGACGGGTAGGCGGGCGCGTCGCGCAGCGCGAGCAAGATCCGCGTGCGCGTCCCGTCCGACAGCGCGTGCCCGAGCCGCGCCAGCGCGGCGGTGTGCGTGAGCGTCACGGTCTCCATGAGGGCAACCGTACATGGAGCCCTGTACTAAAGGCGCCGCCGAACAGGCGGTTGTGCACCTACTGACGCCTCAGAAGGTGCACAACCGCCTGTTCGCCGGGGCGGCCGTCGGGTCAGTTCCCCCGGTCGTGCGGGACGGTGACGTCGACGCTGCATCCCACCGCGCGGCCGAGCTCGTCGTGCCCGGCGTACGTCAGCGTGTAGACGCGGTCACCACCGTCGCCCGCGCGCTCGGCGCGCAGCTGGCCGGAGACCGACGGCGTCCCCGTGACGAATCCGGACACGTCCCCCGTGCCACCCCCGGAGACGTCGACGAGCTCGAACGCTCGCGGCCCCAGGACGCCGTCCCGGAGGTCGACGTCGACGGTCACGTCCACAGGCTTGCGGTTCGGCGGCCAGAGCACGGGCCGGTCGACGGTGCAATCGAGCTCCCTCGCCGGGACGGGCTCGTCCAGGGTGGCGACGGCATGAGCGATGGTCGCGGTCAACCGACCGCCGGACTCGTAGTACATGTGGGCGCTGCGGCCGTCGAAGTAGAACGTCGGAGCCGCCGACCGACCGAGGTCCGGGGCGTCGGCCATCGAGTCGTGGACCACGCCGAGGTGGATCTCCTGGTCGAAGTTCTTCCCCACGTCCACCGCGTGCATGTTGCCGTCGCTCGCGTGGAAGACGACGAGGTTTCGGCCCTCCCAGCGCAGGAAGAACGGCCCTGAAGCGTTCGGTTCCTCGATCCCGCGCGGTGTCACGAGGGGCTCGGGCTGGACCTCCCAGCTGCGCGCGTCGTCGGACACGGCCCAGCGGATCCGCCGAGCGACGGGCCCCGTCTCGCCGGGCAGCGCGTTCGCCGGGTTGTCCATGAACAGCATCAGGTAGCGGTTCCCCTGCCCGGGCACCGACTGCTCGAAGACTCGCGCGTACGAGGTCTCCCGGCCCGTGGACTCGTCTCGCTGGACCGCGGTCCCGCCGTACTCGAAGTGGATGCCGTCGTCCGAGGTGGCGTACCGGGTGATCGTGTTCTCACCGTGGAAGTACAGGAACAGCTTTTGCTCGCCCTCCACCCACACGGCATGGGGTGACGAGATGTGGCTGACCGCCTCGTAGTGCGGCGACCAGGTGTTGCTGATCAGGGGATTGCCGTCGTACTCGGTCCACGGGCCGTCGATCGAGTCGGCGTAGGCCAGGGCGATTCCGCCGGGCCGTTCGTGGGGGGCGTAGTACATGTAGTAGGCCCCCAGGGGCTCGGCGAAGTAGTCGGCCGCACGGATGACGCTGGGGAAGATGAACTCGTTCGTCGGGTTGTAGGTCAGGTCGCTCTTGTCGAAAGCGGGACCGACGTAGGTGAACTCCGGAAAGGTGAACGCCTCGTCCGGGGCGGTCGTGACCTCGACGTCGCCGGAACCGGTGTCGTCGTCGGCGTTCGGGACAGCGTGAGCGGCGTCGGCGCCGAGAGCGATGACGGCGGTGACGGCGAGGCCGGCGACCAGCCGGGCCCCTCTGACGGTTCTGGCTGACATGGCGCGCACTCCTTCGTGGCGGGGCTGTCGGTACGGCGGCGCCGTCGTCGGCGACCGCACCGCTGCAGCCTTCGGCGCCGGGCGGGCGCCGGTCAAGGAGCCTTATCGAACCCATGAGCAGATGTTCGGATAATGCGCCGCACCTGATCCCCACGACGGCCGGACGCCCGGGATGTCAGGGCATTCCTGGGTCGGCAGCGTGATCTCACCGTCATTAATAATGCGCATCATCTTGTTGACCCCGGTTCAGCGGACCCCCGAGACTCCTGGCACGTCACCGCCGACGTCCGAGCTCGAGGAGGAGTGTTGCCCCGTCGTCGCATCACGCAGGCCGACGTCGCCGCCATGGCGGGCGTCAGCCAGGCCACGGTGTCGTTCGTGCTCAACGACAGCAACCCGAGCGGGGTGCGGATCAGCGAGGAGACCCGGCAGCGGGTGCTCGACGCGATCCGCATCACCGGGTACTCCGCGAACCCCGCCGCGCAGCGCCTGGCGGGCGGGCTCACGCAGATCCTCGGTGTCTTCACCTACGAGGCGACGTTCCCCCAGGGCGGCCGGGACTTCTACGGGCCCTTCCTCGTGGGCATCGAGCACGCCGCCGAGAAGCTCGGCGTCGACATCCTGCTCTTCACCAGCGCCCGTGTGGAGGACGGCCGACGCCGGCTGACCCGCGAGGGCTGGCAGCGGCTCGGCGTCGCCGACGGGTGCCTCCTCCTGGGGCAGCAGGAGGACCGCGGCGAGCTGCAGCACCTGCTCGACACGAACTACCCGTTCGTCTTCATCGGCAAGCGAGGCAGCGACGGGGGTCGGCTGCCCTACGTGGGCGTGGACTACGCGACGGCGACGAGCCGGCAGGTGGAGCGTCTGGCGGCGCTGGGGCATACGCGCATCGGCTACGTCGGCCCACGCGGCACCGACCAGCCCACGCTCGACCGGGTCGAGGGATACCGCCTGACGATGAAGCAGCGCGGCCTCACCGCGCGGTTCGTGGAGCTGGACGACGTCGCGGCGGCGGCGACGGAGATCGGCGACCAGCGGTTCACGGCCATCGTCGTGGCGCCGGAGAACTCTCCGGAGGAGCTCGCCGACGCGCTCGAGCACCGTGGCCTGCGCGTACCGGTCGACGTCTCCGTGCTGCTGCTCGGTCAGCCGCACCGTCCGCGCCCCGGCGGACGCCGGTGGTCCGGGTTCTCCATCCCCCGCGAGGAGATGGGTGCCCGGGCCCTGTACCTCCTGTCGCGGCTCGTGACGGCGGACGCCGGCCAGGCGGGCAGCCGCGCGGCAGCCCAGGTCCCCGACGACGAGCTGCGGCAGCTGCTCGAGTGCGTCGACGTCGACGGCGCGACCCTCGCACCGTGCCCACCCGAGCCGACCGGCTCCCACGACAGAACGGAACCCGCGTGACCCCTCAGGAACTGCACACCGACGTGCTCGTCGTCGGAGCCGGCCTCGGCGGCATCGCCGCCGCCCTCGCCGCGGCGGACCGCGGCGCGCGGGTGGTCCTCACCGAGGAGCACCCGTGGATCGGCGGCCAGCTCACGTCGCAGGGCGTGCCCCCGGACGAGAGCGCCTGGGTGGAGGACTTCGGCGTCACCGCGCGCTACCGCCGCCTGCGCGACGGCATCCGCGACGTCTACCGGCGCTCGTACCCGCTCACCGACGCCGCCCGGTCGTGGGACGCGCTCAACCCCGGCGCCGGCTGGGTGTCGAAGCTGTGCCACGAGCCCCGGGTGGCGGTCGGGGTGCTCGAGGAGATGCTGGCGCCCTGGCGGTCGTCCGGCCGGCTGACGCTGGTCGAGCGTGTGCGGCCGACGTCGGCCACCACCGACGGCGACCGCGTGACGTCGGTGACGCTCCGGTCGGTCGTGGGCGGCGAGCCCGTCACGGTCACCGCCGCGCTCGTCGTCGACGCGACGGAGACGGGGGAGCTGCTGCCCCTCACGGGCACGGAGTACGTGACCGGGTTCGAGTCGAGCCGCGAGACCGGCGAGCCCAGCGCCCCCGACGCCGCGCAGCCGGACAACGTCCAGGCGCTGAGCGTCTGCTTCGCCGTCGAGCACGTGGACGGCGACCACACGATCGACCGGCCCGAGCGCTACGACTTCTGGAGCGCCTACCGGCCCGACGCCTGGAACGGGCGCCGGATGCTGTCGTGGGAGGCGCCCAACCCGCGCACCCTCGCCATGGACGTGCGCACCTTCACCCCGAACCCGGGAGACGACGCCCGTGCGGTCGCGGCGGACCAGTCGAAGAACCCGGGCGACGGCAACCTGTGGACGTTCCGCCGCATCGCCGCTCGCGACCTTTTCGCCCCCGGCCACTACGCGAGCGACCTGTGCCTGGTGAACTGGCCCAGCATCGACTACTTCCTCGCGCCCGTCCTCGACGTCCCGCGGGACGTCGAGGAGGCACGGGTCGCCGACGCCCGGCAGCTCAGCCTCTCGATGCTGTACTGGATGCAGACCGAGGCACCGCGGCCCGACGGCGGCACCGGCTACCCCGGGCTGCGGCTGCGGCCCGACGTCATGGGCTCCGCCGACGGGCTCGCCCAGGCGGTGTACCACCGCGAGTCGCGCCGCATCCGCGCCGTCACGACCGTCACCGAGAACGACGTGTCGTACGCCGTGCGCGGCGACGCGGGCGCCACCCGCTACGACGACTCCGTCGGCGTCGGCATGTACCGGATCGACCTGCACCCCTCCACGGGCGGCGACACGTACATCGACGTGCCGTCCACCCCGTTCGAGATCCCGCTGGGCGCGCTGCTGCCGCAGCGCGTCACCAACCTGCTGGCCGCGAACAAGAACATCGGCACCACGCACATCACCAACGGCTGCTACCGGCTGCACCCCGTCGAGTGGAACATCGGCGAGGCGGCCGGTCATCTCGCCGCCCACTGCCTCGCTACGGGGCGCGCCCCCCACGAGGTCCAGGCCAAGCCGGACCTCCTCGCCGACTATCAGGCCGAGCTCGTCTCGGCCGGTGTCGAGCTCCGCTGGCCCGCGGACCAGGTCCACCCGTACTGACCGCGGCCCGACCCCGTCCGAGCACTCAGTCCGAAGGAGCACTGATGAACCCCCGTACCGCACACCGCCCCCGCGCGGCCCTCGCCGCGGCCTCCGCCGCCGCGGCGCTGCTCGCCCTGACCGCCTGCGGCGGCGACGGCCAGGGCGTCGCCGGCGAGCCGGACACGCCCGACGAGCCCGTCGACCTGCGCATGACCGTGTGGACCGCCGACGAGAAGCAGCTCGCGATGTTCCAGGAGATCGCCGACGCCTACGTCGCCGAGAACCCCGACCTCGTGTCGAGCGTCTCCTTCGACTCGATCCCGTTCGAGGACTACACGACGGCGCTCACCACCCAGCTCGCCGGCGGGAACGCGCCCGACCTGGCGTGGATCTTCGAGAGCAACGCCCCGGAGTTCGTCTCCAGCGGCGCCCTCGTGGACCTGGCGCCGGTGCTCTCCGAGGCCGAGGGGTACCAGTACGACGACCTCGAGCCCAGCGCCCTGGAGCTCTGGAAGGACGGCGACGGCCTCTACGCCTACCCGTTCTCGAACAGCCCGTTCGGCGTGTTCGTCAACACGGACCAGCTCGAGGCCGCGGGCCAGAAGAACCCGGCCGACCTCGTCGCGGCCGGGGACTGGACGTTCGACGCGGCGCGCGACATGGCCGCGGCGGCGGCCGAGAAGTCCGGCAAGCAGGGGCTCGTGGTGCGCGACTTCGACTACCAGGCGTGGGAGAACCTCGCCACGGTCTGGTCGGGCTGGGGCGCCGCGCCCTGGAGCGCGGACGGCACGCAGTGCACCTTCACCGACCCCGCGATGGTGGAGGCCATGACCTGGATCCACGACGCGACCTTCGCCGACGGGGCCATGCCCGGGCCCGGCACGACGGCGGACTTCTTCGCCGGCGACGCGGCCATGACGATCACGCAGATCAGCCGGGCGTCGTCGCTCGACGACTCCTTCGGCTGGGACGTCGTGCCGCTCCCGGCGGGCCCGTCGGGCAAGCAGAACGTCATCGGCCAGGCCGGGATCGGCGTCTTCGCCGCCGGCAAGACACCCGACGTCGCCGCGGACTTCCTCGCGTGGTTCACCGACCCGGAGAACGCCGAGAAGCTCTCGGCCTACTTCCCGCCGCCGCGCGAGTCGCTCCTCACCGCGGACTCGCTGGCCGCCGCCAACCCGCTGCTCAGCGCCGACCAGCTCCAGGACGTCGTCGTCGACGGCATCACGGATGCTGTCACCAAGCCGTCCCACAAGAACTTCGCCAAGCTCCAGGAGACGGTGCGCTCCCAGCTCGACGCGATGTGGACGGCGGACGCCGACGTCGCCGGCGTGCTCGGCGACACCTGCGACGCGATCACGCCGCTGCTGGAGGACTGACGTGTCCCTCACCACGGCTTCGGCGCGCGCCCGCCGCGACTGGTGGGTCGGGTACGCGATGGTCTCCCCGGTCGTGCTCGGCGCCCTGCTGTTCGTCGTCGTCCCCCTCGGGATGGTGGTGTGGTACTCGCTGCACGAGTGGAACGTGCTGGCGAACACCTTCCAGTTCAGCGGCGCCGAGAACTACCAGCGGCTCGTCGAGGACCAGGGCCTGCACGACGCCCTGTGGGCGACGCTCTGGTTCTCGATCGGGCTGGTCGTGCTCAACATCGTGCTGGCCCTGCTGCTGGCCGTGCTGCTCGACCAGCGGCTGCCGGGCACCACCACGTTCCGCACGTTCTTCTTCTCGCCCGTGGTCGTCTCGCTGGTCGCGTGGACCATCGTGTGGAGCTTCCTGCTGCAGGCCGACGGCGGGATCAACGGGTTCTTGTCGCTGCTCGGGATCGAAGGGCCGAACTGGCTGCGGCAGCCGACCACCGCGATGCTCTCCGTGATCGTGGTGCAGGTCTTCAAGAACGTGGGCCTGAACATGATCCTGTTCCTCGCGGCCCTGCAGGGGGTGCCGGAGGAGCTGCAGGAGGCGGCCCGCCTCGACGGGGCGAGCGCCTGGCGCCGGTTCCGGTCGATCACGCTGCCGCTCATCAGCCCGACGATCCTGCTGGTCTCGATCATCACGATCGTCGGCTCGCTCGAGGTGTTCGCCCAGATCGACGTGCTCACCGGCGGCGGCCCCGGCAGCTCGACGACGGTGCTCGTCTACTACCTGTACCAGCAGGCGTTCCAGTTCAACGACTTCGGTTACGCCAGCGCGATCGCCGTCCTGCTCTTCGCCATCGTCCTCGTCCTCACCCTGCTGCAGTGGCAGTCGCGCAAGAAGTGGGTCTTCCATGAAGTCTGACGTGCTCACGGACCGTCCCGCGCCCGCCGGCCCGCCGACGCCGGGGCGTGCGGGCCCCACGCGCTCGAGGGCGTCGTCCCGGCCCGCCCGCCCCGGCCGACGGCGCCGCCGCTGGAGGCGATGGGTGCTCGTCGCGGTGCTGCTCGTGCTCAGCCTGCCGTTCGTGTTCCCCACCTGGTGGATGGCGACGTCCAGCCTCAAGCCGATGAGCGAGATCCTGCGGTCGGTGCCGACGCTGTGGCCGCAGGACCCGACCTTCGAGGCCTACGGCCGGGTGTTCTCTCTGCAACCGTTCGCCGAGCAGTACTGGAACTCGCTGTACATCGCGGCCCTCGTCACCGGCGGCACCATGCTGGTGTCCGCGATGGCCGGGTACGCGTTCGCGCGCATCCGGTTCCCCGGGGCGAACGCGCTGTTCCTGCTGGTCCTGGTCGGCCTGCTCGTGCCGTCCGAGGTGACGATCGTGCCGCTGTTCCGGCTGGTGAACTCCGCGGGGCTGATCGACACCCACTGGCCCCTGATCGTGATCCCCGTGCTCGGCGCGCCGAGCGTGCTCGCCACGTTCATCATGCGGCAGTTCTTCCTGGGCCTGCCGCACGAGCTCGAGGAGGCGGGCCGCCTGGACGGGCTCGGCCGGTGGGGCCTGTTCTGGCGGGTGGCGATGCCCCTGTCCCGTTCGGCGCTCGCGGCCGTTGCGATCTTCACGTTCCTCAAGTCGTGGAACCTCTATCTGGAGCCCATCGTCTACCTGTCCTCCAAGGACCACTTCACCCTGCCGCAGGCGCTGACGCAGTACGTCGACGCCTACGGCGGGCCCATGTGGAACGTGCAGCTTGCCGCGACGACGCTGACCGTGCTGCCCGTGCTCGCCGTCTTCCTCGTGGCGCAGAAGCAGTTCGTCCAGGGGCTCGCACACACCGGGCTCAAGGGCTGACCGCCCCGGCGGCTCAGGCGGCGGCCGAGGCGATCGCGTCGAGGGCGGCGAGGTCGTCGTCGGTCAGGCGGAGGGCGCCGGCGGCGACGTTCTGCTCCAGGTGCGCGACGCTCCCGGTGCCGGGGATGGCGAGCACGTGCGACCCGCGGTGCAGCGTCCAGGCCAGCCGCACCTGGGCGGGCGTCGCGTCGTGGGCCGCGGCGACGGCGGCGACGACGTCGCTGCCGGTGTCGTCGGGGGTGCCGCCGGGGACGGCTCCGGGCACGGCGGCGCCCATGGAGAAGAACGGCACGAAGGTGACGCCGAGCTCGCCGCAGCGGGCGAGCAGCCCGTCGTCGTCGCGCTCCGTGAGGCCGTAGCGGTTCTGCACGCACACGACGGGCGCGATCTCCAGCGCCTCGTCGAGCTGCTCCGGCAGCACGTTGGAGATGCCGATGTTCCGGACCAGCCCGGCGTCGCGCAGCTCGGCGAGGGCTCCGACGTGCTCGGCGACCGACCCGGGCTCGGTCGTCAGGCCCGCGCCCCAGCGCAGGTTCACGACGTCCAGCTGGTCGAGGCCGAGCTGCCGGATGTTCTCCTCGACGTGGCCGCGGAGCTGGTCGGGGCGCGCGTACGGCTCGAAGTCGCCGTCGCGCGACCGCGAGGCGCCGATCTTCGTGGTGATGACGAGGTCGTCGGCGTATGGCTGCAGGGCCGTGCTGATGAGCTCGTTCGCCGAGCGGGTGGGCAGGAAGTAGAACGCGGCGGTGTCGATGTGGTTCACGCCGAGCTCGACGGCGCGCCGCAGCACGGCGATCGCGTCCTCGCGAGGGCGGGGCGTCGGGGCGCCGAGGACGCCGGGGAGCCGCATGGCGCCGAGGCCGAGCCGGTTCACGGTGCGGTCACCGAGCTGCCAGGTGCCGGCAGCGGCGGCGTCGGGGGTGGTGGGCGGTGTGGTGGACGGGGTGCTGGTCGTGGTGGTCATGCCGCCAGCCTCGGTGCGCCCGGGGAGAGGATCACGTGGTTGGCAGCTTGTTGCCGACCCTGGCAGCTCCCTGCCGGGCGGAGCAGAATCGAGGGCATGCAGACCGGAGAGGCCGTCACGGTCGTCCAGGGGGACGAGGAGCTGCTCGCCCGCACGGCGCACCTGTTCGCGCACGCGACGGAGATCTCGTGCGCCGCGAACGACCTGGGCACGTGGGTCGTCACGCACGTGCCGCAGGACGGCGACGCGATGGTGCCGCCCCGGCGCGACGACGTCCACCTGCGCAAGGTCTACCGGCCCGGCGTGCTCCTCGACCCGGTGGCGGCCCGCGGGCTGGCGCGCGCCCGCGAGGAGCACGGCGCGCACATCCGCATCACCACCGAGGAGGTCAACGAGACGATCCTCTTCGACCGCCGCCTGGCCATCCTCGCCGGCGACGTCCGGGCCGGACGCCGCAGCTACGGCGTCATCACCCAGCCCGAGGCGGTGCAGGGCGTCGCGTCGCTGTTCGAGGCCGTGTGGCGGTCCGCCGTCGACCTCGACGTCTTCGACGCCCGCATCGCCGAGATCCGCGCCATCGCGCCCCAGGTGCTCGACCTGCTCGGGCAGGGCGTCAAGGACGAGACCGCGGCCCGGGCGATGGGGATGGGCGTGCGCACCTACCGGCGTCGGGTCGCCGAGCTGATGGCCGCCCTCGGCGCCGAGTCCCGGTTCCAGGCGGGCGTGCGGGCGCGGGAGCTCGGGCTGGTCTGAGCCGGTCAGGGCAGCGCAGCCGCGTTCAGCCGTGCCCGGTCGGCACGTAGACGAGCTCCTGGGTGCGCCCGTCGAGCGTCCGCGTCTCCACGAGCTCGAGGTCGAAGTCGGCGGCGCCGCGGAACAGCGGGTCGACGCCGGTCTGCCCGGTGATCACCGGGAACAGGGTGACGCGCAGCTCGTCGACGAGGCCCGCGGCCATCAGCGCCCGGTTGAGCGACAGGCTCCCGTGCGAGCGCAGGGGCACGGGGGAGCTCTGCTTGAGCCGGGCGACGACGTCGACCGCATCGGCGGCGGCGACGGTCGCGCCGCCCGGCCACTCGAGGGGCTCGCGCAGGGTGCTCGACACCACGGTCGCAGGGGTGTGGACCATGCGGGTGACCCACGGGTCGCGCACGTCGGACCCCTCGGTGCTCGCGGCGAGCATCTGCACGAACGCTCGGTACGTGGTGGCGCCGAGGACCATCCGCTGCTCGGTGTCGTACTGGTGGAGCCGGTGCTCGAGCAGCTCGGGGCCCTGCTTGCCCCAGTAGCCGGTCCAGTCGCCGTGCGCGGCGCCGAACCCGTCGAGGCTGGAGAAGACGTCGAAGGTGTAGGTCGTGGCCACGATGAGCTCCCTCGGTCGGTGGGCCGCCCCCTCGTTACTTGAACACCACAGTACGAGTTATGGGCGGGACCGACAACCGGGTCAGCCGCCCGGTCGCACCAGTCCCGTCTCGTAGGCGAGGACGACGAGGGCGGCGCGGTCGCGGGCGTCGAGCCGGGTGAGCAGCCGGCTGACGTACGTGCGGGCGGTGGCGGGGCTGAGGTACAGGTCGCGGGCGATCTCGTCGTTGGTCAGCCCGCGCCCCACCAGCGTCAGCACCTCGCGCTCGCGCTCGGTGAGGCCGGCGACGGCGGAGTCGTCGAGCCGGGGCGGCGCCTCGGCGACCGCCCGCATCGCCGTGGCCGTGACGGCCGGGGCCAGCAGCGAGTCCCCGGCGGCCACGGTGCGGATCGCGGCGCGCAGGTCGCCGGGGGAGACGTCCTTGAGGAGATAGCCGGCCGCGCCCGCGCGGATCGCCTCGACCACGTGCTCGTCCTCGTCGAACGTCGTGAGCACGAGGACGCGGACGCCGCGCAGCGCCGGGTCGGCGACGATCTCCCGCGTCGCCTCGATGCCGTCCGGCCCGGGCATCCGCACGTCCATGAGCACCACGTCGGGGCGCAGCTCGCGCACGCGTGCCAGCCCCGCGCGGCCGTCGGCCGCCTCGCCGACGACGGCGATGTCGCCGTCGCGCTCCGCCAGCGGCCGCAGCCCGGCGCGCACCAGCTCCTGGTCGTCGACCAGCACGATCTGGATCATGGCCCCAGCCTGGCCGGGAGGTCGGCGACGACGGCGAACCCGCCGTCCGGCGCGTCGCCCGCGGTGAGCGTGCCGCCCAGCAGGCCGGCGCGCTCGCGCATCCCCGCCAGCCCGGCCCCGGCGCGGGGGGAGGGCCCGGCGCCGCGTCCGTCGTCGGTCACCGCCAGGTGCAGGCGCCCTGCGTCGACGACGGCCTCGATCCCCACGTGCCGCGCGTCCGCGTGGCGCAGCACGTTCGTGAGCGCCTCCTGGGCGATGCGGTACGCCGCGGCGCCGATCGCGTCGCTCAGCACGCCGGCCGCGACGTCGTCGTGCACCTCGACCTCGACGCCGGCCGCGCGCACGGGCGCGACGAGCGCGTCGAAGCCCGTCATGCCGAGCGCGCCCCGCGGCTCGGCGTCGGGGGTGGGGGAGCGCAGCACCTTCACGGTGGCCCGCAGCTCGTCGAGAGTGCCCGACGCCGCCTCCCGGACGCGGGCGAGCGCGCCGCGGGCCGCGTCGTCGTCCCGCCCGACGGCCTCGTCCGCGACGCCGGCGTGCAGCGCGACGACGGAGAGGTGGTGCCCGACGGTGTCGTGCAGGTCGCGGGCGATGCGCAGCCGCTCGGCCTGCAGCCGCTCCTGCGCCGCGTGCGCCTCCTGCTCCGCCGTGAGCTCGCGGACCAGCGCGGCGTGCTCCCGGGCCTCCCGGGCGAGCCGCACCGCGACGCCGAGCGCGACCGCCGCCGCCGTGAGCGCCACGTTCGTGACCAGGTCGTATGCCGTGAGCGCGGCGGTGGGGTCGACGTCGTCGTCGGTCACGCGGAAGTACGTGGCGACGACGATGAGCACCGCCCCCGTCCCCACCGCCCAGCCCGTGCGCCCGCGCTCTGATGCCGCGTACAGCGCCGCGACGGCGGGCAGCACCATGCCGATCGGCGCGAAGCCGAGGGCGTAGTACGCGCACACGCCGAGGAAGGTGAGGACGAGCATCGTGCGCGGCGCGAACCGGCGCAGCAGCACCAGCGCGCCGAAGCCCGCCGCGAACAGGTACGCCGCCGGGCCGGCGGCGCCCTGCCCCGACGGGTCCGCGGCGATGACCAGCGCGACGACCAGCGCCGACGCCAGCGCCAGGACGACGTCGGTCACCCACGGGCTCGGCGGCGCGGCCGCGGACGAGGTCATGCCGCCAGGCTAGGGCGGCCCTCCCCGCGCCGCCGAGCCGGCGGTCGGGTCAGCGGTACGAGAGCCCGAAGCCCGCCTCGAACAGCGGGTGCGCGGTGTCGTCCGGCACGTCGCCGAGCTGGGCCTCGACCTCCGCCGTGCTGGACGGCAGCTCGAACGGCAGGTGCCCGCCCGGGCGCGCCCTGCCGACGATGGTGCGCAGCAGGACGTCGTCGCTCACGCCGTAGTTGGCGAGCACGGCGTCGGAGTGCGCGACCACGTCCGTGAGGATCAGCGGCCGCGACAGCTGCGGCGACGCGATCGTCGTCGCGCCGGCCTCGTGCGCCGCGACCAGGGCGCGGTAGTCCTCCTCGGCGCCGGTCCAGGCGAGCCCGGTGAGGTCGTCGCCCGCCCTCGGATCGGACAGGCGCACGACGGCGACGTCGGCGTCCGCCGGGTCGTCGACGACGCGCAGGCCCAGCCGCTCCGCGGCCTCGGGGGCGACGCCGTGGAGGTACACGGTGCGCGCGCCGCGCGCGCCGGTCGTCAGCGGCAGGGTCCGGTGCTCGTTCTCCAGCAGCGTCAGGGAGCGCTCCTGCGCCACCTCGCCGAGGCGGGTGTGCGCCCGGTTGCCCACCACGCGGTCGGCCCGGTCGGGGTCGACGTACGGGTCCTCGAAGAGGCCGAGCTCGAACTTCTGCGCCAGCACTCGGGTGGCGGCCTCGTCGACGCGCGCCTCGCTCAGCAGGCCCTGCCGGACCGCCTGGACGACGTACTCCGGGTGGTCGTCGCCGCCCACGATGTCGACACCCGCGTTGATCGTGCTGGCGAACCGCTCGGGCCGCGTCAGGTCCTCCACGCCCCACGACATGCCGACGCCCCACGGCCCGATGAACGAGCTCGGCGGGCGGTTGTCCTTGCAGGCCTGCGGGCAGTCGCCGGTGATGCCCCAGTCGCTGGTGATCACGCCGTCGAAGCCGTAGCCGTCGCGCAGCAGCCCGAGCATGTCCTCGCTGTGCCCGGCGCCCACCTGCTCCACGGGCTTCCCGTCGAGGGTGAGGTCCTTGAGGATCGAGTAGGTCGGCATGACGCCGCCGGCGCCGTTGTCGAACGCCGCCTCGTACGGCTCGAGGTGCTCGGCGAAGTTGCCGCCGGGGAACGCCGCGAACCGCCCGTAGTAGTAGTGGCTGTCGTAGCCGTTCACCTGGGCGCCGTAGCCGGCCCAGTGCTTGACGACGGTGCTCACGCTCTCGTCGTCAAGGCCGTCGTCGCCGCCCTGCAGGCCCGCGACGTACGCGCCGACGTGACGCTTCGCGAGCTCGCCGGTGGACCCGAAGGTGCCGTTGATGCGGGTCCAGCGCGGCTCGGTGGCGATGTCGGCCTGGGGCGACAGCGCCTCCGCGATGCCGACGGCGCGGTACTCCTCGCGGATCACGTCGCCCATCGCGCGCGTCAGCGCGACGGAGTCGGCGGCGCCCAGCCCGATGGCGTCGGGGAACGGGGAGAAGTCGCCGCTCGCGACCGTCTGCCCCTCGGTGATCGTGAACCCGTGCCGCGGGTCGGTGCTGATCTTCAGCGGGATGCCGAACTCCTCGGCCTCCGCGGCCTCCTGCAGCGCGTCGTGCTCGGACGCCAGCGTGCCCGCGTCGGCGCCCAGTCGGGAGATGTAGGTGGTGACGTGCTGGTCGAGCAGGCCGCGGAACGCCTCGCGGTCGTAGGCGCCCTGGCCGGAGAGGCTGCCGTGGATGAGCTGGCCCGCCTTCTGCTCCAGGTCGAGCCGGGAGACGAGGTCGGCGGCGCGGGCCTCGGGATCCAGGCGCCAGTCCTCGTACGGGGTGAGCCGGCCGTTGCCGTCCAGGTCGCGGAACCGCTGGCCGTGGACCCTGATGATGTCGGCCGACCGGCTCTCCAGGTGCGGCTGGGCCTGTCGCGCGTGGCCCGGTCCCTGACCGGCGCCGCGGCCGTCCGCCGAGCTCGCGGGGGCCGTCGCGACCAGGGTGGCCGCGACCGTCGCGCACGCGAGGCCGGTCGTGCCGATGCGCCGCAGGCGCGCTGACGTCGTCGTCATACGAACTCCTTCGTGGTGCTCGTCCCCGGCAGGGCCGGGGCGGGCCACGCCGTCGTGACCCGAGATACCTACCTGTCGGAAGGTTTCTGGTCGCAGCCAACCACCCCGGTCCCCGACGGGCAAGAGCGCGTCCGTCCTCCGGGCATCAGGGTCGCCTGAGGGTCCGTGTCGCCCCGGGGCGACAGCAGGAGACGCTCCCGGGCCGATGTGGCTGGGCCCGGTCCGCCGGGATCGTCGAGGCATGACCACGAACCAGCCCTCGCCCCCGAACCAGCCCTCCCCGCAGCCGACGCCGGTGCCTCCGGCCGGCGGTGCGGGCCTCTCCTGGCCGCTCGTGGCCGGGCTGGCGTCGATGGCGCTGCTCTGGCCGCTCACCGGGCTGACCGGCATCGGCGGCACCGGTGCGCCGCGCGCGCTGGGCATCGTCGCGCTGACCGCCGTCGTGTGGATCGGCGTCGTCGGGCTCGGGCGCGTGCCAAGGCCGGTGCTCACCCTGACGATGACCGGCCTCGCGTCCGGCGTCGTCACCCTGCTCGTCTCGACGCTGGTCGGCGGCGTGGGCCTGGGCGGCGTCGGCCCGGGCGGAGACGGCGCGGCCGCGTGGACGGCGATCCCCGCGCTCGCGATGGACGCCGGCTGGGGCGCGCTGGCCGGCGTCGTCGCGCTCGGCGTCCAGAAGGGCCGCGGCGGTGGGCCGCGATGAGCCGTCGGACGACGACGGCGGCGCTCGCCGCCGTCGTCGCGCTGCTGGCCGCCGGCTGCGGCGGGATCCCCGGCTCGGTGACGTCGGTGGACGAGCCGGAGTTCGCGCGCGAGCTGCCGGTCCCGCCGCTCGCGGAGTCGACCGTGGCCGACGGCGTGCGCACCTTCCGCCTCACCGCGCAGGAGGGCAGCACGGAGCTGCTGCCCGGCACACGAACCCCGACCTGGGGCTACGACGGCCCGTACCTCGGCCCGACGCTGCGGGCCGAACGGGGCGAGAAGGTCGCCGTCGAGGTGACGAACCACCTCGACGTGACGACCAGCGTGCACTGGCACGGCATGCACCTGCCCGCGGCGATGGACGGGGGCCCGCACCAGCCGGTCGAGCCGGGCGCCACGTGGCGCCCCACCTGGACGATCGACCAGCCCGCCGCCACGCTCTGGTACCACCCGCACCCGCACGGGGAGACGGAGGACCAGGTGTACCGCGGCCTCGCGGGGCTGTTCCTGCTCGACGACGACGCGTCGCGCGCCGCCGACCTGCCGCAGGAGTACGGCGTCGACGACATCCCCGTCGTCGTGCAGGACAAGGTGCTCGACGACGACGGGCGGCTCGTGCTGAAGGACGACGGCGGCGAGCCCGGGACGCTCGGCGGCACGGTCGTGACGAACGGCGTCGCCGGCGCCTACCAGCGCGTCACGACCGAGCGGATCCGGCTGCGGCTGCTCAACGGGTCGACCGCCCGTACCTACTCGCTCGGGTTCGCGGACCGCGAGACGGACCTCGTCGCCACCGACGGCGGGCTCCTCGACGCGCCCGTGCGGCTCGACCACGTCCGCCTCGCGCCGGGGGAGCGGGCCGAGGTGGTGGTCGCGATGCACCCCGGCGAGACGACTCGCCTGCGCTCCTTCGAGGCGGACCTCGGCGGCGTCGCCGCGCCGTTCGCGATGGGCGGCAACGACGCGTTCGACGTGCTGGAGCTGCGCGCGGCGGACCGCCTGGCGCCGTCGCCCGAGCCCTCGTGGGGGCCGTCGCGGCACACCGCCGCGGACGCCCTGCACGAGGAGGAGGCGACCGTGACCCGCACGTTCGACCTCGACGAGCGGACCATCAACGGCCGGCGCATGGACGCCGGGCGCATCGACGAGGTCGCGACCGTCGGCAGCACGGAGGTGTGGGAGGTGCGCAACACCATCCCCATGCCGCACAGCTTCCACGTGCACGACGTGCAGTTCCGCGTGCTGACCGTCGACGGCGAGGCCCCGCCGCCGGAGCTCGCCGGCCCCAAGGACACCGTCTACCTGGAGCCGCGCCGCACCTACCGGCTGCTGATGCGGTTCGACGACTACACGGACGACGTGCTGCCGTACATGTACCACTGCCACATGCTGCTGCACGAGGACGAGGGGATGATGGGCCAGCTCCTCGTCGTGGAGCCCGGGTCCGGCGCGCAGCCCGGGCCGTCGGAGGCGCTGTCGGGCCACGACGTCGGGCACGACGGCGGGCACGCCGCGGGGCACGACGCCTCCGGGCCCGTGGTCGGCGACGGGTACGGCCCGCGGCAGGCTGCGGGCGGTCACGACCACGCCGGGTGACCGACGTGCCAGGATCACGGGCATGCCCACCCTGCTGCCCGTGACGTTCGCGCCCTTCACCGACCCTGAGCAGCCGGTGCTCGACGTGCCCGCGGTGGGCGCGCGGCTGCGGCCGTGGCGGCCGGACGACGCCGCGGCGGTGCGCGCGGTGTACGCCGACGAGGCGATCCAGCGCTGGCACGTCCGCGTCCTGGAGTCGGACGACGAGGCGCGCGAGGTGATCGACGGCTGGCGTGCCGGCTGGGCCGACGGGCGCGAGTCGAGCTGGGCGGTCGCGGACGCCGCGGACGACGCCGTCGTCCTGGGCCGCATGGCCGTCAAGACGTTCGACCCGCACGGGGTGGGCGCCGTCGCGTACTGGACGGCCCCGGCCGCGCGCGGCCGTGGCGTGGCCCCCGCCGCGCTGGACGTCGCCGCGACCTGGGCGCTCGCGGCGGGCTTCCACCGCCTGGAGCTGGTGCACTCCACCGACAACGCGTCGTCGTGCCGCGTGGCCGAGAAGGCGGGCTTCGCCGCGGAGGGCGTGCTGCGGGAGTCGGTGCGCCACCTCGACGGCTGGCACGACATGCACCTGCACGGCCTGGTCGCCGACGCGTGAGATCGGTCGTCCGGGACGAGATCGGTCCGCATGATGACCGATCTGGCACCGGATGACCGATCTCACCGGCGGGCGGGCGCCGGCGGCCCGTGGAAGCATCGCACCGTGACCAGCACCGACGCCGACCGGCTCCGCGACCTCGCGCTGCTGCGGCGCGTGCGCGACCGGATGGACCGGGAGTTCGCGCAGCCGCTGGACGTGGAGGCGCTGGCCAGGGGCGTGCACATGTCCGCCGGGCACCTGAGCCGGCAGTTCAAGGCTGCGTTCGGCGAGTCGCCGTACAGCTACCTCATGACGCGGCGGATCGAGCGGGCGATGACGCTGCTGCGCCGAGGCGACCTGAGCGTCACGGAGGTGTGCTTCGAGGTGGGGTCGTCGTCGCTCGGCACGTTCAGCACGCGGTTCACGGAGCTGGTGGGGATGTCGCCCAGCGAGTACGCGCGGCGGGCCCGGACGGCGGGGGCGGGGGAGCTGCCGTCGTGCGTCACGAAGCAGGCGACCCGACCGGTCAGGAATCGAGAAGCGCCGGCCGTGGACGTCCACCTAGCGTGAATTCCATGAGCGACTCCACGAACGACATCGACATCACGATCCACACGACCTTCCTCCCGCACACCGACCCCGAGGCCTCGCTGGGCTTCTACCGCGACCTGCTCGGCTTCGAGCTGGTCCAGGACGTGGGCCAGGGCGCGATGCGCTGGCTGACCTTCGTCTCGCCGGCCCAGCCGGAGGTCCGTCTCGTCCTGACCCCGCCCGCCGCCGACCCCGGCGTCACCGAGGACGAGCGCCGCACCATCACCGAGCTCATGGCCAAGGGCAGCTACCAGTCGATCATCCTCGGCACGAAGGACCTCGACGGCGTCTTCGCCAAGCTCCAGGCCGCCGACGCCGAGGTGGTCTCCGAGCCCACCGAGCAGCCGTGGGGCGTGCGCGACTGCGCCTTCCGCGACCCCGCGGGCAACATGGTCCGCGTCGACCAGGTCGGCTGAGCGCCATGACCTCCACGCCGACCACGAAGCGCCCGAAGGGCACCCCCGGACCGCTCTCCCTGTGGATCCAGCGGCAGGCGAACGCCAGCACGGCGAAGAAGATCCGCCGCAAGGGTGGGCAGATGATGGGCATGGACCTGCTGGTGCTGCACACCGTGGGGCGCCGCACCGGCGAGGCTCGGGAGAACCCGCTGGCCTGGTTCGACGACGGCGCGGGCGGCCGGCTCGTGGTCGCGTCGGGCGGCGGCAGCCGCCACCCCGGCTGGTTCGCGAACCTCGTCGCGCACCCGGACCAGGTCGCCGTCGAGCTGCACGACACCGGCACCGTCGCGGTGACTGCCCACGTGCTCGACGACGCCGAGCGCGCCCGGGTGTGGCCGGCGATCGCCGCGGCCGCCCCGACGATCGACAAGCACCAGAGCAAGAGCGACCGGCAGTACCCGGTCGTCCGCCTCGTCCCCGTGGGCGCCTGACGTGTGCGTCCCCGGGATCCCGCGCCTCACCAGGACCACCACCGAGAGCGGAGGAACGGTGATGCGGTTCCGGTCCGTCGTCGAGCCGGCGGAAAAGATGCGGGGGCTCGAGGTGCCCCCGGAGGTCGTCGAGGCCCTCGGCGGCGGTGCCCGGCCGCCGGTCGTCATCACCGTCAACGACCACACCTGGCGGAGCCGGGTCGCGATCATGCGGGGCCGGCACCTGCTCGGCCTCAGCCGGGCGAACCGGGAGGCCGCGGGGCTCGAGGTCGGCGCGGAGGTCGAGGTCGAGCTGGCGCTCGACACCGAGCCGCGCGTCGTCGCCGAGCCCGACGACCTCGCCCGGGCGCTCGACGCCGACCCCGTCGCCCGTACGGCGTACGATGCCCTTCCGCCGGGCCGCCGGCGCCGCCTCGTGCTCGACGTCGACGGCGCCAAGCAGGCCTCGACACGCGCCCGCCGCATCGACAAGGCTCTTGCCGAGCTGCGCGCACCCGCGGGTTGAGCCCGGGGAACCAGGTCTCGACAGGCTCGACCAGCGATCTCCAGGAGGACCCCAGTGACCGTCACGGCCCCCTCGTCCACGGCCCCGTCGTCCGGCTCGACGGCGAGCGTCGTCTCGGTGCACGCGAGCGCCGTCCACGGCTTCAGCAAGCCGGCGGTCGACGAGGTGGTGCTGGTCGAGGGCGTGGGGGTCGCGGGCGACGCGCACGCCGGGGTCACCGTGCAGCACCGCAGCCGGGTGGCGCGGGACCCGTCGCTGCCCAACGTGCGCCAGGTGCACCTCATCCACGCCGAGCTCTTCGACGTGCTGCGCAAGGTCGGCCACGACGTCGCGCCCGGTGACCTGGGCGAGAACGTCACCACCCGCGGGATCGACCTGCTCGGGCTGCCCGTGGGCGCCCGGCTGACGATCGGCGGCGCCGTCGTGACCGTCACCGGCCTGCGCAACCCGTGCCAGCAGATCAACGACTTCCGGCCGGGCCTGCTCCAGCAGGTGCTGCGCCGCGGGGACGACGGCGAGGTCGAGCGGCTCGCCGGGGTGATGGGGATCGTCTCGCGCGGCGGTACGGTCCGCCCCGGGGACGCGATCGACGTCGCGCTGCCGGCCCCGCCGCACCTCCCGCTCACCCGCGTGTGACCCGCCACCCCACGATCGAAGGAGACCCTCGGTGACCGCCACCCAGTCCCGCGCCGAGTCCGCCGGCACGACGTCGCACGCCGCCGACGCGCACGACGTCATCCGCGTGCAGGGCGCGCGCGAGAACAACCTGCGCGACGTCGACGTCGAGATCCCCAAGCGCCGGCTCACGGTGTTCACGGGGGTGTCGGGGTCGGGCAAGAGCTCGCTGGTGTTCGCGACGATCGCCGCCGAGTCGCGCCGGCTGATCGACGAGACGTACTCGACGTTCGTGCAGGGCTTCATGCCGTCGCTGCCGCGCCCGGACGTGGACGTGCTGGAGGGCATCACCACCGCGATCCTGGTGGACCAGGAGCGGATGGGCGCCAACGTGCGGTCCACCGTCGGCACGGTCACCGACGCGAACGCGATGCTGCGCAACCTGTTCAGCCGCGTCGGCGAGCCGTACGTGGGCCCGCCGACGGCGTTCTCGTTCAACATCCCGACGTCGACCGCGAGCGGCGTGTTCAGCACCGGCAAGGCGGGCGGCGGGGTCGAGAAGAAGGTCGTGCGCAACCAGGTGTACCTGGGCGGCATGTGCCCGGAGTGCGAGGGGCGCGGCACGGTCTCCGACCTCGACCTGTCCGTCATCGTCGACGAGTCGCTGTCCCTCAACGACGGCGCGATCCTCGTGCCCGGCTACAAGGCCGACGGCTGGCTGGTGCGGGGCTTCTCCGAGTCCGGCTTCGTCGACGGCGACAAGCCCGTGCGCGACTACACGGAGGCCGAGCGCCACGACTTCCTCTACCGGGAGAAGGGGAAGGTGAAGGCGCTCGGGATGAACATGACCTACCAGGGCCTCATCCCCAAGCTGCGCGAGTCGATGTTCAGCAAGGCGCCCGAGTCGCTGCAGCCGCACATCCGCGCGTTCGTCGAGCGGGCCGCGGTCTTCGTGCCGTGCCCGGCCTGCGACGGCACGCGCCTCAACGAGTCCGCGCGGTCGGCGAAGGTCAACGGCGCCGGCATCGCGGACGTGTGCCGCATGCAGATCACGGACGCCGCCGCGTGGGCGCGGGGGATCGACGACCCGGGCGTCGCGCCGCTGGTCGGGAGCCTGCTGCACCTGTTCGACAAGTTCGTCGAGATCGGGCTGGGCTACCTGTCGCTGGAGCGGCCGGCCGGCACGCTGTCCGGCGGCGAGGCCCAGCGCACCAAGATGATCCGGCACCTCGGGTCGGCGCTCACCGACGTCACGTACGTCTTCGACGAGCCGACGATCGGCCTGCACCCGCACGACATCGAGCGGATGAACGGGCTGCTGCTCGAGCTGCGCGACAAGGGCAACACGGTGCTCGTCGTCGAGCACAAGCCGGAGGCGATCGCGATCGCCGACCACGTGATCGACCTCGGCCCGCGGGCCGGCACCGACGGCGGCACGATCTGCTTCGAGGGCACGGTCGACGGGCTGCGCGCCAGCGGCACGCTCACTGGCCGGCACCTCGACGACCGCGTGAGCGTCAAGGAGTCGGTGCGGGAGCCGTCCGGTGCGCTGGAGATCCGCGGCGCGGCGCAGAACAACCTGCGTGACGTCGACGTCGACGTCCCGACCGGCGTCCTCACCGTCGTCACGGGCGTCGCGGGCTCCGGCAAGAGCTCGCTCATCCACGGCAACCTCGCCGGGCGCGACGGCGTCGTCGTCGTCGACCAGGGCGCGATCAAGGGCTCGCGTCGCTCCAACCCCGCCACGTACACGGGGCTGCTGGAGCCGATCCGCAAGGCGTTCGCCAAGGCCAACGGGGTCAAGCCGGCCCTGTTCAGCGCGAACTCCGAGGGCGCGTGCCCCACCTGCAAGGGCAACGGCCGCATCTACACCGAGCTTGGCTTCATGGAGACGGTCGAGACGCCGTGCGAGGACTGCGGCGGCAAGCGGTTCATGGCGTCGGTGCTGGAGTACACGCTCGGCGGGAAGAACATCGCCGACGTCCTCGACCTGTCCGTGGCCCAGGCGCACGCGTTCTTCCGCGAGGGGGAGGCGAAGATCCCCGCCGCGCACAAGATCCTCGCCCACCTGGAGGACGTCGGCCTCGGCTACGTGAAGCTCGGCCAGCCGCTCAACACACTGTCCGGCGGCGAGCGCCAGCGGCTCAAGCTCGCCATGCACATGGGGGAGAAGGGCGGCACGTACATCCTCGACGAGCCCACCACCGGCCTGCACCTGGCGGACGTCGCGAACCTGCTGGGTCTCCTCGACCGGCTGGTCGACGCCGGCAAGACGGTCATCGTCATCGAGCACCACCAGGCCGTGATGGCGCACGCCGACTGGATCATCGACCTCGGCCCGGGCGCCGGGCACGACGGCGGGACGGTCGTCTTCGAGGGCACGCCCGCCGACCTGGTCGCCGCCCGGTCGACCGTGACGGGCGAGCACCTGGCGGACTACGTCGCCCCCTGACGCGGTCCGCCACGGGCTATCGTGGCTGGCGGAAGGTGGCGGGACGACGAGAGGGGACGACATGGGCGACGCCCTGCTCGTGCTGGCGCGCGACGTGTCGTCGTCGCTCGCGGTGTTGCTCGGCACGCCCACGCTGACGACCCTGCTCCTCCTGGTCGGCGCCGCCGGCCTGGTCGCGATGGCGCTGACCTTCGTGGCCCGCGCGACGGCGGTCGGCCCGCGCCTCGTGCCCGTCACCGCGCCCGTCGTGCGGCGCGACGGCGACCTCCCGCCGCTCGTCACGCAGAGCGATCCCCACGCGCCCGGCCGCCCCCGGCCGCGCGCTCCCGGCGTCCTCGCCGGCTGAGCTCCCGTCGGGCCCTGTCCTGACCGTCCCGCCCGGACGGCGCGCCGTCGTGCGCGCCGCGAGCGGCGACCCCGCGCGCCCTACGGGTGCTCGGCGAACGCGAACCCCCTTCCGTTCGACCGAGGACGCACCCCCATGGATCTCTTCGCCCTGCCCCCTGTCGCCGCCGTGCTCGGCGGCGCCTACCACGCCCTGATGGGCCTGTCCCACCTGCTCGAACCGGCCCTCGGCGCCGGCGCCGCGGCGGCCGCCGTCGTCGTCGTGACGCTCGCGGTCCGGGCCGCACTCATCCCGGTCGGCGTCTCGCAGGCGCGGGCCGAGCGCACCCGGGTGCGCCTCGCTCCCCGGATCGCCGAGCTGCAGCGTCGCCACCGCAAGGACCCCGAGGCGTTGCAGCGCGCCACGATGCAGCTCTACGCCGACGAGGGCACCACGCCCCTGGCCGGGTGCCTGCCGATGCTGCTGCAGGCCCCCGTGGTCGGCGTCATCTACGCGGTGTTCGTCCACGCCCAGATCGCCGGCCAGGCGAACGCCCTGCTGGGTCACACCCTGTTCGGGGTGCCGCTCGGCACCAGCGTCGTCGGCGCGCTCTCGGCCGGTGTGCCCGACGTCGCGACGGCGGCCGTGCTCGGGCTGCTCGTGCTCGCCGTCGCCCTCGTGGGCGAGCTGACGCGGCGCGCCACGCTGCCGGGCGGCCTTCTCGCGGTGCCGGCGGCGGGCGCCCCCGCCGGGGCCCCGGGGATGCGGCGCGCGCTCGGCGCGCTGCAGTTCGTCACCGCCGTCGTCGCGTGCGTCGTCCCGCTCGCCGCGGGGCTGTACCTGCTGGTGACGGTGGCGTGGACGCTGGTCCAGCGGATCCTGCTGCGGCGCCGGTTCCCGCTCGACGCCGACGCCGCAGGGTGACGGCTCAGAGGCCCGTGAACGCGGCGACGTCGCCGAGGAGGGCGTACATCACGGCCGCCCCGGCGACGCCCGCCGCGACCTGGGCGACCGGATGCAGGCGATCGTGCCGCTGCTCCCAGAGCGTCCGGGCCGTGGCGGCCGTGAGCGCGCCGATACCGGCGGACATGAAGGCCTGCCCGACCTGCAGCAGGGCCGCGCCGCTCGTGGCGAGGCCGGCCAACCAGGCGAGCGCGCCGAACGACCCGGGCACCGTGCCGGCACGGACCAGGTTCGCGCGCGGCCGGTCGTGCGTGGTCCCGTCCTCGTCGCTCACGTCCCGCACCGTACCGGCCGCCCTGGCGGTGCCGCCGTCACGTCCGGACGGCCGGCGTCGTCGGAGGTGCAGGACGCGCGGTGGTCGCGCGACGACGAAGGAGGAGCGATGAGCGCACGCATCCTGGTCACGGGCGGCACGGGGCACCTGGGCCGGCTGGTGGTGCCGCGGCTGGTCCGGACGGGCGCGCAGGTGCGGGTGGTCAGCCGCAGCCCGCACGCGGAGGGCGACGGCGTGCGGTACGTCGTCGCGGACTGGGCGACCGGCGAGGGCCTGGCGCAGGCCGTGGCCGACGCTGACGTGATCGTGCACCTCGCGGGCGACCAGCTCCACAACGAGCCGATGGCGCGGGCGCTGGTGCGGGCGGTCCGGGACGCCGGCACGGCGCCGCACCTGGTGAACGTCTCGGTGGTGGGGGCGGAGAAGGTGCCGGTGCGGTCGGGCTTCGATCGCCGCGCCCTCGGCTACATGGCGAGCAAGCTGGCCCAGGAGCGGGTGCTGGAGGAGTCCGGGATCGCCTGGACCAACCTGCGCGCCACGCAGTTCCACGAGCTGGTGCTCATCGCCGCCCGGGCGCTCGCGAAGCTGCCGGTGGTGCCCACGCCGTCCGGCTGGCGAGCACAGCCGGTCGCCGCCGACGAGGTCGCGGCCCGCCTGGTGGAGCTGGCCCTCGGCGACCCGCAGGGGCGCGTGCCCGACCTCGCCGGGCCGGAGATCCACACGTTCCGCGGGATGGTGCGGTCCTATCTCGACGCCGTCGGGTCGCGACGCCCGACGATGCCGGTCCGCGTGCCCGGCGCGGCGTCGCGGGCGTACGCGGCGGGCGGCAACCTCGCGCCCGACCGCGCCGTCGGCAAGCAGACGTGGGCGGAGTTCCTGGCGGAGCACGTCGAGCGGCGCTGAGGCGTGGCGGACGCCGCCTCAGCGCATGACGGCCGCGAGCTGCGCGTCGTCGAGCGGGCGGTCGGCGAAGACCAGGCGCACGGCCCCGGGGTCGGGGTTGCCGGCGTCGGGGCCGCGGTGCTGGAGCGTCAGGCCGAGCTTGCGGGCGACGGCCGCCGAGGCGAGGTTGTGCTCCAGCAGGTAGGCGATCACCGGAAGGTCGGGCCGGACCTCGCCGGCGCGGCGGATCGCCGCCCGGGACATCTCGGTCGCGTACCCCTGCCCCTGTGCCGCGACGGCGAACCGGTACCCGAGGTTCCAGAAAGCGCCGTGCAGCACCGAGCAGCCCCCGTACCCGACGATGCCGGGCTCCCCCCGGCGGCGGACCGTCCACGGGCCCAGCCCGTCCGCCTCCCAACACGCGGTGCGCCGGGCGACGTCCGCCGCGCTCTGCGCAGGGTCGGTCTGGCGCAGGCTCGGGTAGTGCGTCCACACGCGCGGGTCGCTGCCGATCGCGAAGAGCTCGTCGACGTCCGCCGGCACCGGCCGGTACAGGTCGAGCCGGTCCGTGCGGTCCTCGGCCGGAGGGAGAGACGCTGAGGCCACGCTCGGGAGCCTAGGCAGCCCGGTCGCCCTTGAGGACGCCGTACACCAGCGTGTCGGTCCACTCGCCCTTGGACCACCAGTCCTGGCGCAGGTGGCCCTCGCGGCGCATGCCAACCCGCTCGCACAAGCGGGCGGACGCCTCGTTGCGGGAGTCGAGCTGCGCGACGACGCGGTGCATGCGGTAGAAGTCGAACGCGAGGCCGAGGACGGCGCGGACGGCCTCGGTGGCGAAGCCCTGGCCGGTGTGGTCGGGGTGGAAGACCCAGCCGATCTCGCCGCGGGAGACGGTGTCGCCCGTCGTCCACAGTGCGACGTCGCCGACGACCTGGCCCTCGTGCTCGACGACGAGGGCCAGCGCCGACCCCGGCTCGTCGATCCGGGTGCGGGCGAGGCGCTTCGCGAGCTGGGCCTCGGCCACCTCGGGGGTCCAGGGGTCCTCGAGCAGGTAGCGCGCCACCTCGGGGTCGGCGTAGTAGGAGAGCAGGGGGCCGAGGTCGTCCGCGCGGTGCGCGCGCAGGACCAGGCGGCCCGTGGTCACCGGCAGCGGGGTCTCGGTCGTCATCGCAGGCACCCTACGCGTCGGGGCCCCCGACGTGCGACGTCGCCCGTCGAAAAGCCCGTGACGCGGACCACCCTCGCGGCGCACCGTGGGACGCATGAGCACCCCCGCGACCACACCGACGTGGCGCCTGGTCGAGCCACCCCGCGCCGACCGCCTCGACGTCCCCGAGGCCTGGGCGCACCACGGCGTCGCGGCGCTCGAGCGGGCTGTCGCGCTGACCGACCTGGGGCACGACGACTTCGCGCCCCGCGCCGTCGACCTGCTGGTCGACGACCTCCACCAGGAGCACCTGCGGCGGTGCCGCCTCGTCGCCGTGGTGGACGACGGCGCCGCGTCGCCGCGCGTCGTCGGGCACGGCGACCTCACGCTGCCCGTCACGGACAACCGGCACCTGGCCGTCGTGCGGGTCGCGGTGCACCCCTCCTACCGGCGGCGGGGGATCGGCTCGGCGATCGCGGACCGCCTCCGCCGGGTCGCCCTCACCGAGGGGCGCACGACGGTGTTCGCGGAGGTCGAGCTCGCCGACGAGCCGGCCGCGGACGCCCCCGACGCGCTCGCGCCCGCCGAGGGGCCGGGGCGCGTCTCCGCCGACCTGCCCGGGATGCGCCTCGCCCGGCGCGCGGGCCTGGGGCTGGAGATCGTCGCGCGCCGCTCCGTGCTCGACGTCCCGCTGCCCGACGACGTCGTCGACCGGTTCGTCGCCGACGCGGCGGCCCACGCCGGCGACGCCTACCGCCTGCACACCTGGCAGGACCCGGTGCCCGAGGAGTGGGTCGACCAGCTCGCCGCGCTGGAGCAGCGGCTGACGGAGGACGAGCCGAACGGCGGCCTCGCGCTCGAGACGGAGCGGTGGGACGGGCCGCGGATCCGCGGCGAGGAGGCCAAGCGCGCCGAGCGGAGTCAGGGCGCCCTGGTGACCGCCGCCGAGCACGTCGCCACCGGCACGCTGGCGGGCATGACGCTGCTCGTGTGGGACGCCGACCGCCCCGAGCTCACCGAGCAGGAGAGCACCGTGGTGCTGCCCGAGCACCGCGGCCACCGTCTCGGCATGCTCCTCAAGGCGACGAACCTGCGCGAGCACACCCGCCTGCGCCCCGCCACGCGCCGCATCTCCACGTGGAACAACGAGACGAACGCGCCGATGCTGGCGATCAACGTGGCGCTCGGCTTCCGGCCCGCCGGCGGGTCGGCGGAGCTGCAGGCACCGTTGTCCCGCTGGACCAGCCTGTCGAGACCCGCCCCCACCGCTGGTTGAGCCTGTCGAGACCCGCCCCCACCGCTGGTTGAGCCTGTCGAAACCCGGTGACTGGATTTCGACAGGCTCAATCACCGGTCGTGCTGGGTGTCGACAGGCTCAGCCGGCGAGCGGGACCTCGAGCGGCTCGCCCGGCGCGAGACGGCGGTACTCGGCGCCGCCGAGCCCGCCCACGAGCCGGTCCACGAGCCCGTGGCCGGCGTCGTTGAGGATCGCGTCGTGGATCGGGACCGCGACCCGGGGCGACACCTGCCGCACGTAGTCGACCGCCTCGGCGAGCTTCATCCAGGGCCCCGCGACGGGCACGGCCAGCACCTGGAGGCTTGTGCCCGGGGGCGCCGGGGCGAACGAGTCGCCCGGGTGCAGCACCGTGCCCTCGACGAGGAACGCGACGTTCGCGGGCCGGGGCACGTCCGGATGGATCGTCGCGTGCTCGTGGGCCAGGGCCTGCACGGCGAACCCGGCCGCATCGAACGACGCGCCGTCGTCCACCGCGTGCAGCCGCTCGGCCGGCGCGCCCGCGCCGGCGAGCTGCTCGACGACCGGCGCCGGCGCCCACAGCTCCGGTGCCGCGTCGGCGGCGAGCGCGGCCGCGACGCGCGGGACGTCGACGTGGTCGGGGTGCTCGTGGGTGACGAGCACGGCGTCCGCGCCGTCCAGCATGCGCGGGTCGGTGAAGGTCCCGGGGTCGACGACGAGGACGCGCCCGTCCCGCTCCAGCCGGACACCGGCGTGGCCCCAGGTGGTCAGGGTGAGAGATGGCATGGCGTCATCCTCCACCCGCTACCCGCGGGTGTGCTCCACGAGCTCCGGCAGCAGCACGTCCCACGACGTCGGCGGCGGCACCTGGTGGCCCACGTGCTCGAGCAGCAGCAGCCGCGCGCCGGGGATCGCGGCCGCGAGCGCCGCGCCGTGCCCCGGGAACAGCGGGTCCTCGGTGCCGTGCACGACGAGCGTCGGCACGCGGATGTCGGCGAGCGTGCCGGCGAACGGCGCTCCTGGCTCGGCCGCGAAGTGGTTCGTCCCGGCCGTCGCGTCGATCGAGCGCTCGACGGCCCGGGTCGCGACCGCGCGGGCGCGTCCCTCGTCGAACGAACCCCGGCCGGTGAGCGCGCGGTCCTCGGCGACGGCGGCCTCGACGAGCGCGGCGGTGTCCGCGGGGTCGGGGTACGGACCGTCCCACAGGCCGCGGAGCTCGGGTGCCGGCCGCGGCAGCTCGTCCTCGTCCGGGCCGCGGACGACGGGGGTCGTCGCCACCAGCGTGAGGGACACGACGCGGTCCGGGCGCTCGAGCGCGAGCTCCTGTGCCATGACGCCGCCCGCCGACATGCCGACCAGGTGCGCGTGCTCGGCGCCGACGGCGTCGAGCACGCGCAGGGCGTCCTCGGCGAGGTCGCGGCCGGTGTAGTCCGGCGCGCCGGGCGGGCAGGTGGTGGAGCGCCCGGTGTCACGGTGGTCGTAGCGCACGACGTGCCGGCCCCGACCGGCGAGCGCGAGGCACAGGTCCGCCGGCCAGCAGTCCATCGGCGACCCGACGCCGCCGAGCAGCAGGATCGTCGGATCGGCCGGGTCGCCGACGGCCTGGAAGCACAGGCGCACCCCGTCGACCTCGGCGTACCGCTCCGGGCCGAGCGCGTCGCCGTCGGCGGGCCCGATGCCCGCGGTCCCCGCGTCTGCTGTACCCACGCCTGCTGTCCCCGTGCCTGACGTCATGGAGGGCCAGACGCCGGCGGGCCGCCGAACTCATCGGCGACGGGGGCGCGGACCCACGGGGTGTGCAGGCGCCGGGTCAGGAGAGTCGCAGCAGCGCCTGCACGGGCGTGTGGTCGCTGGGCCAGCGGCCGTCGCGCCGCCAGGTGTTGATCGCCGCCGTGCGCACCTCGGCGCCGGCGGTGGTGAGGATCCAGTCGATGCGCTCCCCGCCGGGCACGGGGTCGCCGTAGTCGGGGAACGTGCCGACCTCGGGCGTCAGCCGCTCGGCCGCCGCGCGCCACGTGTCGAGCAGGCCGCCGTCGGTGACGAGCACGTCGTACGGGGCGGAGCCCTCCGTCGGCGCGTTCGTGTCGGCCGTGAACACCGCGGGCAGCCCGGCGCTCGCGATCTCGCCGAGCACCACGCGGGCGCCGCGCTCCCGCGCGTCGGCGGACTCGTGGTCCAGGTGGGAGTTGACGTGCAGCAGCTCGCGTCCGGTGCGCTCGTCGCGGAACCGGGCCCACGTCACCACGCGCGGGTAGACGTGGTCCCACGTCGAGCCCGCCAGCCGGGGCGTGTCCGACAGCCAGTACTGGTCCCACCACAGCAGGGTCAGCCGGCGCGCGTCGTAGACGATCGCGGCGTGCTCCCCGGCGGCCCCGCCCTCCCGGCCGTGCCCCACCCACCGGTAGCCGTCGCCGAGCGCGCCGGCGACGGTCGTGAGCTGGCCGAAGCGCGCCTCCTGCACGCCGAGCAGCGTCGGGCGCTCCCGGGCCAGCAGCTCCGTGACGAGCGGCGCGCGGTCCGGCCAGTGGTCCGGGCTTCCGGAGGTCGTGTCGTCGATCGCGACGCGGACGTTGAGGCTCATGACGTGCAGCAGGTCGTCGTCGGGCGCGCCGACCAGCGGGGCGGCGGGGCCGGGGAAGGCGTCGGGCACGGCCGCCACCGTACCCGCGGCCCCGGCCGCCGCCGGGTGCGCCCGGGCGGTGCCGACGGGCTGTCACCTCGTCGGGCGGGACGACGACGCACGTCGGGCAGACTGGGCGCGCCGCCGTCCCGCACCGCCCGAGAGGTCCCGCATGTCTTCCGCGTCCCCGTCGCCCGCCCGCCCGCCGCTGTCCGTCGTCGGCCGCGTGTTCGCCGTCGTCGCCGTGATCGAGGCGTTCACCTGGGCGGGGCTGCTGGTCGGCATGTTTCTCAAGTACGTCACGGAGACGACGGAGGCGGGCGTCTGGCTGTTCGGGCGCCTGCACGGCGCGGCGTTCGTCGCGTACGTGGTGGTCGCGCTGGTCGCCGCCGTGAAGCTGCGCTGGGGCTGGTTCCGCGCGCTGGTGGCGCTCGCGGCCGCCGTCCCGCCCCTGACGACGCTGCTCGCCGAGTGGTGGCTGCGCCGCACGGGCCACCTGAGCGCGCCCACCGAGCCCGCCGAGCCCGCCGAGGTAGTTCGAGTCTCCGCGAGGTAGTCCGAAACCCCGCGAGGTAGTTCAGATCCCCGTGAGGTAGTTCGAACCCCCGCGAGGTAGTTCGAACCCCCGCGAGGTAGTTCGAGCTCCCGTTCTCTCCCGGTTCTCACGGTCGTCATGCCGCTGTCGCACGACGCCGCTACGGTGACGCCCACCACAGTCCTTGTCACCGGGAGCACCCCATGTCCTCTGCTCGGCCCCACCTCCGCCGGCGGACCGCCGGCGTCGCGTGCGTCACCCTCGCCCTCGCGGGGGTCACGACCGCCGGCGCCGTGACGGCCAGCGCCGACCCGATCGTCGACGTGCAGATCCTCGCCACGAACGACTTCCACGGCCGCATCCAGGCGAACGGCACCGAGGCCGGCGCCGCGGTGCTGGCGGGCGCGGTGCAGCAGCTGCGCGCCGAGAACCCGAACACGGTGTTCGCGGCGGCCGGCGACCTGATCGGCGCCTCGACCTTCGAGTCGTTCATCCAGCACGACAAGCCCACGATCGACGCCCTCAACGCCGCGGGCCTCGACGTGTCGGCGGTCGGCAACCACGAACTCGACCAGGGCTACGACGACCTGACCAGCCGCGTGATGGCGCCCTACGACGCGGACACCAACCCGTACGGCGGCGCGCAGTGGCAGTACGTGGCGGCCAACCTCAAGGTCAAGGCGACGGGCGACGACGCCGTCCCCGCCACGTGGATCAAGGACTTCGGCGACGTGCAGGTCGGGTTCGTCGGCGCGGTGACGGAGGAGCTGCCCGCCCTCGTCAGCCCGGCGGGCATCGCGGACCTCGAGGTGCGCGGCATCGTCGACTCGGTGAACGAGGAGGCCGACGCGCTCAAGGCCGAGGGAGCCGACCTCGTCGTCATGCTGGTGCACGAGGGTGCGGAGTCCACGGACTGCGCCTCGATGCCGACGGCGGACAACGCGTTCGCGAGCATCGTGAACGACGTGAGCCCCGAGGTGGACGCCATCGTCTCCGGGCACACGCACCTCGCGTACGACTGCGCGTTCCCGGTGGACGAGTGGGCCGGCGAGGCCGTGACCGAGCGGCCGGTGGTCTCGGCGGGCCAGTACGGCTACAACCTCAACCAGCTCACGTACTCCGTGGACGCCGCGACCGGCGAGCCGGTGGGCGTCGAGACCGGCGTCCTGCCGCTCGCGGGCAACTACCCGGCCGACCCGGACGTCACGACGATCGTGTCGGACGCCGTCAAGGAGGCCGACGTCCTGGGCGCCGAGCCGCTGGGCGAGATCGGCGGGGCGTTCCACCGCGCCAAGCTGTCGTCCGGCGCGGAGAACCGCGGCGGCGAGTCGACGCTCGGCAACCTGGTGGCCGAGGTGCAGCGGTGGGCCACCGAGGCGCCGGAGTCCGGCGAGGCGCAGATCGCGTTCATGAACCCGGGCGGCCTGCGCGCCGACATGGTGGGCTCCGGCACGGACGCCTTCCCGCGCACGCTCACCTACAAGCAGGCGGCGGCGGTGCAGCCGTTCGCCAACACGCTCGTCAACATGGACCTCACGGGCGAGCAGCTCAAGGCCGTCCTCGAGCAGCAGTGGCAGCGCGACGCCGACGGCAACGTGCCGTCGCGGCCGTTCCTGCGCCTCGGCGTCTCCGACGGGTTCACGTACACCTTCGACGCGAACCGCGAGGAGGGCGACCGCATCACCGGCATCTGGCTGGACGGCGAGGCGATCGACCCCGCCGCGTCGTACTCCGTCACGGTCAACTCGTTCCTCGCCTCGGGGGGCGACAACTTCCGCGCCTTCGCGGACGGCGCGAACGCCCGCGACACCGGCAAGGCCGACCTGGCCGCGTTCGTCGACTACATGGCGAGCCACGCCGCGGACGAGCCGCTCGCGGTCGACCCGAGCCAGCGCGCCGTCGGCGTCTCGTTCCCGGCCGACGCGCCGGAGGCGTACGCGCCCGGCGACACGGTGTCGTTCGACGTCTCGTCGTGGTCGATGTCGGCCCCCGGCGACGTCACCGACCCGGAGCTCACGGTCACCCTCGGCGACCAGGAGCTCGGCACCGCCGCCGTCGACAGCACCGCCGGCGCCGAGCCGTACGACACGACCGGCACGGCGTCGGTCGCCGTCGAGCTGCCGGCCGACGCCCCCGCCGGCGCCGCCTCGCTCACGCTGTCGGGCGCGGCGACCGGCACCGAGGTGACCGTGCCGATCGAGGTGACCGAGCCCGCCAAGGCCACCCCGACCCTCACGGTCGACGCGCCGGAGACCGTGGTCGCGTGGCTCCAGCCGGCGCGCCTCGACGTGTCGGTCGAGACGCCCGACGGCACGCCCACCGGCAAGGTCACGGCCACGATCAAGGGCAAGAAGGTGGACGCCGACACGCTGAACCGGAAGGGCGACGCCCGCCTGTGGGTGGGGCCGTTCAAGCCCGGCACCGTGGAGGTGGAGCTGCGCTACTCCGGCGACGACGCCACCGAGGCTGCCACGACGACGACCACCCTGCGGGTGAAGAGCCTGTGGGAGGTCATCTTCAGCAGCCTCTGACCGACGCGGCGGACCTTTCGCAGCTGTGTCTTGCTGACCTTAGGTGGGTTTATCCGATCTAGATAAACCCACCTAAGGTCGCTAAGGTCGAGCGATGGACGCGGTGTCGAACCCCTATACACCCAACGCTGGGGCCGAGCCACAAGCAGTCGTGGGACGCGACGACCAGCTGGCCTCGTTCGACCTGCTGCTCGGCAGGTTGGTGCGGGGGCGAACCGAGCAGTCCATGATCATCACCGGGCTGCGCGGCGTCGGGAAGACTGTCCTGCTCGGACAGTTCCGCCTCAAGGCGCTCAATGCCGACTGGGTCGTCGTCGAGCTCGAGGGCAGCAAGCACGCCGACGACGCGTTCCGGCGGCTCCTGGCGGCCAAGCTGCGCACGGCGCTGTACGAGATCGCTCCTCGCGCTCGTTGGAGCGACCGCCTGCGGCGGGCCGCGGGGATCCTCAAGTCGTTCAGTGTGCGAGTCGATCAGGACGGCAGCTTCCAGGCAGGGCTCGATGTCGACGTCGTCACCGGCTTCGCGGATCATGCTGACCTCGCGCTCGACATCACGGATGTCTTCGTGGCCCTGGGTGAGGCCGCACGCGAGCATGACCGCGGACTCGTCCTGCTCTTCGACGAGATCCAGTTCTTGTCCGCCCGACAGCTCGAGGCAGTCATCGCCGCGCTGCACAAGTGCGTCCAACGCAAGCTGCCGGTGACGCTCGTGGGCGCCGGTCTGCCCCAGATCGCCGAGCTGACCGGCGACGCAAAGTCGTACTCGGAGCGACTCTTCAAGTTCCCTGCCATCGGATATCTCGGCACGGACGACGCAAGGCGAGCCTTTGCCGAACCAGCGAGCGAAGAGGGCGCCGAGTTCAGCGAGGAGGCGCTGGGCCTGGCAGCGGAGATCTCGGGTGGCTACCCCTACTTCATCCAGGAGCTGGGTTCGGCGGTCTGGCTTCGCGCTCGAGGTCCGGTGATCACCCTCGACGACGTGCGGGACGCGGAGCCCGTCTACGCGTCGAAGCTCGACTCATCGTTCTTCCGCGTGCGATTCGATCGGGCGACGGAGCTGCAGCGCGTCTACATGCGAGCCATGGCGGAGCTCGGACCTGATGCTCAGAAGGCCGCGGCCGTCGCGGAGGTCATGGGTCGCGACTCGACACAGGTGGCTCCCACCCGCGCCGAGCTCATCAACATGGGCCTGCTCTACACGCCGGAGCACGGGTACGCGGCCTTCACCGTTCCGCACTTCGATCAGTTCATGCTTCGTGCCATGCCCGAGCTGCGCGTGCCGCCGATCCGCAAGCGGGGAAAGCGAGAATGACCGCGACCGTGCGCTCGAGGCGCACCTGTTCGACCGTCGGCACGAGCGCCGCGTCGAAGGGCTCGGCCTGGCCCCCGAGTTCTGGGGCGGGTGCGCCGGGTCCTGGCTGTCAGCCCGGACCAAGCCTGCCTGACACGTCCTGAGGTCCGCTGGCGCGAACGGTCACCGTCCTGTGTCGTCATCCGTCGAGGGCGCTGGCTCTCCCATGTCGTGGGTGGCCGGGCATCCGCTGGTCATCCACACGACCTGCGCCGACGCGCTGGAAGCACTGTGGGGCGGAAGCCCGTCGGGGACAGCGAGGGGGTGACGCCGTGCCGGCTCACCGGGCGTCGAAGGTCTCGCGGTTCGCCTCGATCGTGGGGTTGTTCGCGATGGCCCAGTCGGCCAGGGCGAGCGCGGGGCCGATGAGCGTCGCCCCGATCTCCGTCAGCTCGTACTCGACGCGCGGCGGCACCTCGGCGTAGGCGGTCCGTGTCACGAGACCGTCCCGCTCGAGGTGCCGCAGGGTCAGCGTCAGCATGCGCTGGGAGATGCCGGGGATGCGCCGCTGGAGGTCGGTGAAGCGCAGGCGCTCGTCGTCGAGCGTCGTCACGACCAGGAGCGTCCACTTGTCGGCCACCCGGTCGAGGATCCCGCGGATCGCCTGCCCCTGGTCGCCGCGGATCCTGCACGTGTCCTCGTAGTGCGACATGACCGTCTCCTGTGCGTCACGAACACCGGTGTGCCTTTTGTAGGCCCTCCGATAGTCACGAATGATGCGGCTACGCACAAGTCGTCACCATTGCGCCGCACCATCGTCCGGCGCCCGAGAGTCGGAGAACACCATGACCGTCGCCTACTGGATCGTCGCCGCGCTGCTCGCCGTCTTCTACGGGTACGCGGGCGGCAAGAAGGTGCTGCAGGCCAAGGAGCAGCTGCGGCCCATGATGGGCTGGGTCGACACGATCCCGATGCCCGCCGTCCGGGTGATCGGGACGCTCGAGATCCTCGGGGCGATCGGCCTCGTGCTGCCCCCGCTCACCGGCGTCGCCCCCTGGCTCGCGCTCGTCGCGGCGGCCGGGTTCGTCGTGCTGCAGGTCGGGGCCACCGCGCTGCACCTCTCCCGGGGCGAGAGGAACGTCGTCGGGCTCAACCTCGTCCTGGTGGTGCTGGCCGCGGCCGCGGTCTGGCTCGCCACGGTCTGGGTCGGCTGACACCTACCAGCCGCAGGCGTCGCGCACCAGGTCGTAGGTCGCGGCGCGCTGCTCGTCGGTCATGGGGACGTGGACGACCGGCTGCGGGGCGCCGTCGACCTCGGCGTGCACGGGCAGGAACGTGCCGCGCTTGTCCTCGGCCACCACGTGCGGGTCACAGCGCGCGGGCACGAGGTCGAGCACGACCTGGCCGTCGGCCTGGCCGGCGAGGTCGTCGCCCGTCCACGCGTCGCCGGCGGCGGGGGTGAGCAGGGTGGTGCCGGTGATCTCGACGAGGCGCACCGGCGGGCCGCCGGGCACGGGGTCGACGGCGAGGGTCAGCCGTCCGCCGGGTGCCTCACCGTCCGCGGTGCGGACCGTGGCGGACTCGACGCCGGTGACGCGGAGCGCGACCCCGGACGCGACGAGGCGCTCGGCGCACGCCTCCGCGTGCACGGCGGAGAGGCGGCCGAGCGGGTCGGTGACGTCCACCTGGACGGCGGTCCCGCCGTCGGCGTCGGAGGCCGCGTCCCGGGGATCGGTGGTCAGCTCGCCCGGCGCCAGGCGGACGGTCGCGGTCGCCACCGGCGTCGTCTGCGCGGCCGCGCCGGTGAGCGGCTCCGGGGCGTCGGCGTCGCAGTCGACCTCCCCGAGCCGCAGCCGCACGTCTCGTCCCGCACCGGGCGCGAGCGTGCGGGCGCGCGGGTCGCCGTCCGGGGTGCTCGGCCCGAAGCCGGGGGCGTCCAGGGTGCCGCCGAGCAGCGTCACCGCGCGGTCCGACCCGTTGACCACGTGCAGCGCGGCCGTGCGGTCGGCGTACTGCGTCCGGTCCTGTCGCAGCGCGGCGGTCAGGGCCGGCGCGACGTCGGCCGGGAGGGGCTCGGTGTCGTCCCCGGGCGTGGTGCAGGCCGCGAGCGCGGCCGCCACCCCGAGCGCGAGGCCCGCGATCCCGACGACGGCGCGGCGGGCGCGCACGTCACGCCTCCTCCGCCGACGACGTGCGGGCGGGCCGGTCGATGACGCGCGTCATGACCAGCGACGTTCGGGTCTTGTCCACGCGGGCGCTGCCGCGGATGGCCTCCACCGTGCGCTCCACGTCGGCCATGTTCCCGGCCATGATCTGCACCATCGCGTCGGCCTCGCCCGTGACGGTGTCCACGCGCACGATCTCGGGGATGGTCGCCAGGTCGCGGCGCAGCGTGGCGGGGGAGACGTTGCCGCGGCAGAACAGCTCGACGTACGCCTCGACGCCCCAGCCCAGCTCCTCCGGCGACACCCGCACCGTGAACCCGGTGATCTCGCCGCGGGCGATCATGACGTCGATGCGCCGTTTCACCGCGGGCGCGGACAGGCCGACGTCGGCGCCGATGTCGGCGTAGGTCGCGCGCCCGTCGCGCAGCAGGTGCCCGACGATCCGCCGGTTCAGCGCGTCCATGTCGTCACCATGCCGTCCCCATGCGGTCTCATGCCCGAATTCTTCAGCCGCCGCGCACGATCCGCCAGGTCCAGCCCGGATACGCGCAACGGATCGCGCGTCGTGCGCAACGTCCGCGGCCCTAGCGTCCCGGACATGACGGCCCTCACCACGCCGACGACGACGTCGGCCACGGTTCCTCAGCCCGAGAGCACCCGGGAGCGGACGGCGACCCCGCGCCGCTTCCTCATGTGCCCGCCCACCTACTTCGACGTGGTCTACGAGATCAACCCGTGGATGGACCTCGGCGTGCCGGTCGACGCCGGCCGGGCGCTCGCGCAGTGGGAGCACCTGCGCGCCACCTACGAGGCCCACGGCCACCGCGTCGAGCTGATCGACCCTGTGCCGGGGCTGCCCGACATGGTGTACGCCGCGAACGGCGGCGTCGTGCTCGGCGGGCGCGCCCTGGCCGCGCGGTTCACCTACCCGGAGCGGCGGCCGGAGGGCGCCGCGTACGAGTCGTGGTTCGCCGGCGCGGGCGACGGCGTCACGAGCCTCGGCCAGGCCGCGGAGCAGAACGAGGGCGAGGGCGACCTGCTCCTGGCCGGCGACGTCCTGCTGGCCGGCACCGGCTTCCGCACCTCCCGCGCCGCGCACGCCGAGGTCGCCGCGCTGCTCGGCGTCGAGGTCGTGACGCTCGAGCTCGTCGACCCGCGCTACTACCACCTCGACACGGCGCTGGCCGTGCTCGACGGCGGCACCTCACCCGCGACCATCGCGTACCTGCCGGAGGCGTTCAGCCCCGCCTCGCAGGCCGTGCTCGCCGAGCGCTACCCGGACGCGGTCCTCGCGACGCCCGAGGACGCCGCGGTGCTCGGCCTCAACGCCGTCTCGGACGGGCTCCACGTGTTCCTCACCGACCGGGCCACCGGGATGCACGCCCGGCTGCGCGAGCGCGGCTTCGAGCCGGTCGGGGTCGACCTGTCCGAGCTGCTCAAGGGCGGCGGCTCCGTGAAGTGCTGCACCCTCGAGCTGCGCCCAGCCATCACCCCCGTGAGCCAGGAGGCCCGCGCATGAGCACGCACCCGAGCACGGTCCCGTTCCTCGACGTCGCGTCCATGGCACGCTGGGTGGCGCACCGCGGCCCGGAGGCCGTCATCGGGCGCCTCGTGGACACCCTGGAGGCCGACTTCGCCCGCTGGCCCGACCTGGACAAGCGCCCGCGGATCGCGTCGCACTCCCGCGACGGCGTCATCGAGCTCATGCCGACGTCCGACGACGTCACCTACGGCTTCAAGTTCGTCAACGGCCACCCCCGCAACCCGGCGCGCGGCTACCAGACGGTCACCGCGTTCGGTGTCCTCGCCGACGTGCGCAACGGCTACCCCACGTTCCTCGCCGAGATGACGCTGCTCACCGCGCTGCGGACGGCGGCGACGTCGGCCCTGGCCGCCCGCTACCTGGCACGCGCCGGCTCGCGGACCCTCGCGCTGATCGGCGCGGGCTCGCAGTCGGAGTTCCAGGCCCTGGGCATGCGGGTCGCGCTCGGCATCACGCACCTGCGCGTCTGGGACACCGACCCGGGCGCGCAGGCCAAGCTCGCCCGGCACGCGCGGGCCCTCGGGTTCGAGGTGCACGAGGCGACCAGCGGGGAGGACGCCGTCACGGGCGCCGACGTCGTCACCACCTGCACGGCGGACAAGGCGAACGCGACCGTGCTCACCCACGACATGGTCACGCGCCTGGCCCACCCGGGCGTGCACGTCAACGCCATCGGCGGGGACTGCCCCGGCAAGACGGAGCTCGACCCGGCGATCCTCCGAGCCGCCGACGTGTTCGTCGAGTACGAGCCGCAGACCCGCATCGAGGGCGAGATCCAGCAGACCCCGGACCTCGTCGTCACGGAGCTGTGGGAGGTCGTGGCCGGCCGGCGCGAGGGGCGTCGGGGCGCGCCCGCCACCGCGGGTCCGGGCGGCACGTTCGCCCGGCACGCCGGGGACCGGCGCACGCCCGACGACACGACCGTGACCGTCTTCGACTCCGTCGGCTTCGCCGTCGAGGACTGGACCGCGCTGCGCCTCGTGCGCGACGACGTCCCCGCGGACCTGCTGCAGCACCTGGACCTCGTCGCCGAGCCGGAGGACCCGAAGGACCTCTACTCCCTGGTGGCCGCCGCCGAGCAGGAGCAGCGCGCCGACGCCCGGCAGGCCCTCGACCGGCTCATGGGCCTGGCCGGCCGCGGCCGCGTCGAGGCGCTCGCGACCGCGCGGCGCTGACCCGCCCGCGCCTCCGTCGTCCCGCCACCTGAGACCGGGCTGAACAGGGGCTTGCCGAAACCCTGGTGCGCGCTGCCATCATGAGCCCCGCGAGCGCGCCGTCGGCGCGCTCCGGACACCCAGGGACGGGGGCACCGTGACGGAGACCGGCGGTGACGACGCGCCGTCGCGCGCCGGGTACGTCGACGACGCGATCCGCCGGATGCGGGTCGCCGCCGCGGCGGCGGGACGCGGGGGAGCACCGGGCGCCGCCGGCACCGCGGACCCGGAGGTGCTGCGCGCCGCCGTCGCGACGCTCCCGCCGGACGACCAGCGGCTGCTGTGGGCCACGCACGTGCAGCGGCAGGAGCCGTCCGCCGTCGCGGCCGCGCTGGGCACGCACCCCCGCGCGGCGGCCCGCCTCCTGCCGCAGGCCGAGCAGACCCTCGCGGCGGCGCTCGCGGACGCGCACGCCCGCGGCTGCCCGCCGGGCTGCGCCGACACGCGGCGGGCGCTCGACGACCTCGTCCACCGTCGGGTCCCGGCCGGGCAGGAGGCGTTCGAGGACCACCTGCTCGACTGCGCCGCCTGCCTGCGCGCGTTCGTCGACGTGCGCGAGCCCGCCTGGGCGCTGCGCGACGCCGGGCCGCGGCTGCTCGCGGGCGGGTGGCACCCGCCCGCGGTCGCGGCCGCGGCGGGCCCGGGCGACTCGTCCGGCGTCGTCTCGCGGCCCGCGCGCCGGCAGAGCTGGCTGATCGTCGCGGGCACGGTCGCGTGCGTCGCGGTGGCGGCCACGGCGGTCGCGCTCGGCAGCGGAGACCCCGCGCCGGCAGCGCCCGACCCCGGCTCGTCGCCGGCGGCGACCACCGTGGGCACGGTGCCCGGCGGCGGCACGTCGCCCGCGTCGTCATCCTCGTCCGTGCCGCGGGGAGACGGCGGCGCGAGCGCGTCGCCGACGCCGTCCGGGGACGCGTCGGCGACGCCGTCGGGCGAGCCCTCGCCGACCCCGTCGTCGGACGACGCAGCCGCGACGTCCGACCCGTCGACATCGCCCACCTCGTCGCCCGGGCGCGACGAGCCGACCTCGTCGTCGAGCTCGCCGTCGTCCGGGTCGCCGGGGTCGTCGGCGTCGGTGCCGTCGTCGGAGGACCCCGGACCGTCGACGGACGACACGGACACGCCGACCGACGACTCCGGCACGTCGACCGGCGGCACCGACACGGGGACGGGCGAGACCCCCGATGCGGGGGAGACGGAGTCTCCGGAGGAGCCCAGCGCGACGCCGTCGTCGACGCCGAGCCCGACCGCGACGCCGACCTCCGACCCGGAGCCCACGGACGGGTCGGAGCCGCCCACGGAGTAGCGCTCGGCGCCACCGGGGACGTCGCTCCGCCGCGTGGCCCCGGGCCAGGGGATTTGCCATCGCCCCGTGGACCGCTGCGATCATGGCCCCCGGCGTGCCCGTGCCGCGCGCCGTGATCGGCCCGCGACGGCGGGCACCGGCGAGCATCGGCAGGACGGGGGCGTCGCGTGACCGCGATCCACGACGGCGACGCGCCCGCGCGCCGGGGCGCCGTCGACGACGCCATCCGGAAGATGCGCGCGGCGGCCGCGGCGGAGGGGCGGGACGACGCCCCGGGGGCCGCCGGCACGGCCGACCCCGCGGTGCTGCGCACGGTGCTCGCGACGCTGCCCCACGACGACCAGCGCCTGCTGTGGGACCGGCACGTCGTGGGGCGCGAGCTCTCGGCGATCGCTGCCGAGCTGGGGATGCACGCCCGCGCGGTGCTGCACCGCCTGCGTCGCGCCGAGGAGCGGCTGGGCGCCGCGTTCGCCGCCGCGCACGCCCGCTCCTGCCCGCCCGGGTGCCTCGACACGCGGCAGTCGCTGCACTCCTACGTGCGCCACCGCCTCTCGCCGCCGCGCCGCACCGTGCTCGAGGCGCACCTCTTCGGCTGCCAGGGCTGCATGCGCGCCTTCATCGACGTGCGCGAGGCCGGCTGGGCGGTGCGCGACGCCGGCCCGCTGCTGCTCGCGGGCACGGCCGCCGGCGCCGCCGCGAGCGCGCCGGTGGTCGTCGGCGCGCTCGGCGCGGGGACGACGGGCGCGGGCGCGCTCGCGTGGTCGGGGCCGGTCGGGGCCGTGCTGCTCGCCGCCTGGGAGTGGGTGCGGGCGCTCGCGCTGCGGGTCGGCCAGCTCGGCCAGCAGCTCGGCACGGCCGGGATGATCGGCGCGGGCACGGTCGCGGGGGTCGCGGTCGCGGCCGTCGCCGTGGCGATGAGCGGCGGCGGGGGCGGCGGTCCGGCCGCCGCGCCCCCGGCGCCCGCGCCGACGTCGTCGGCGGTCGCCCCGGCCCCCGCCCCGACCGACGCGACGGCGCCCGACGCCCCGGCCGAGCCGAGCGCGACGTCCTCCGCTCCGACGCCGCAGGACACCACGCCGCCCCCTGCGTCGGACGGCGCGACGCCCGACCCGGGGACGACGCCGACCACCGCGCCGACCGGATCACCGACCGGGTCGCCGGGCACGACGCCGTCGTCGCCGGAGCCGGGAGACGACCCGGAGCCAGGGCGGACGCCGTCCCCCGACCCGTCCGGCTCCGCCCGTCCGACGACGCCGCCCGCGTCGCCGAGCCCGTCACCCTCCACGTCGCCGTCGACGCCGTCGACGTCGCCGACGTCGCCGCCCTCGACGCCCGACCCCTCCCCGACGGACGAGCCGTCGATCCCGGAGGAGCCCGAGCCGGAGCTCGTGGTCACCACCGTGACGGTGTCGGCCAAGGCCGGGTGGCACGACCGCCGGTGGTACCGCGTCGTCGCACCCTCGTCGTCCACCGTCGTCGAGGTGCGTGCCGAGGACGACCACGTCCTGGTGCTCAGCAACAGCACGGACGGCTGGACGGTCGGCGTCCCCCGGCGCGGGTGGGGCGATCCGAGGTACTACAGCATCGAGGTCGACGTCGAAGCCCCCGAGGACGTCGAGCCGACGGTGACGCTCGAGCGGATGTCGTCGGAGTCCGACGACGAGGCGGCACCGAGCGCATCACCGAGCGCCTCACCGAGCGCGTCGCCCAGCCCGTCCGCCGGTTGAGCCCGTCGGGACCAGCACTGATCAGCGCGCGTCGAAGCCGTGCGCGCCCTTGCCGTGGCCGTGGCCGCCGCCGTGGCCGTGGCCGCCGCCGTGACCGTGACCGCCGCCGTGGCCCGGTCGCCCGGGCTCGACGCCGTTGACGGCCTCGGTGCTCCACGCCAGCTGCTGCGCGGCGTGCCCGATCGCCCGGGACATGATGTCCAGCGCCTCGAGGCTGACGTTCGACAGGTCGTCGCCGGCGGAGTGGTAGTTCTGGTCGAGCGTCTCCCCGGCGACGCCGCCGAAGACGGCGGCCTCCTCGTCGGTCTTGATCGCGTCCGCGCCGGTGAACAGGCCGGAGGCCGGCACGCCGTTGCTGATGAACGCGTCGTAGTCGGACCGGCCGGAGAACTCCGAGTCCACCCACGGCTGCTCGATGCCGTCGAAGTAGTCGGTGAAGACGGCCTCCGTGGCCACGGACCCCTCGGGCACGGTGACGGGCGCGGGGAACGTCGACTCGTCCGCGTCGTACACGCCGATCGTGTAGTTCGGCGAGCCCACCATGTCGAAGTTGAGGTAGGTCGCGATGTCGTCCAGCGCCTCGGGGTCGTTCGCCACGAGGTCGTCGACGTAGTGCGTGGAGCCGACGAGCCCGAGCTCCTCGGCGCCCCACCACGCGAACCGGACGGCGTTGTTGAGCTTGGCGCTCTTCTTGTTCAGCTGGACGGCGGTCTCCAGAATCGCGGCCGAGCCGGTGCCGTTGTCGTTGATGCCCGGGCCCTCCGGCACGCTGTCGAGGTGCGCGCCCAGCATGACGACGTTGTCGTGCCGCCCGCGCGTCGTCTCGGCGACGACGTTGAAGGTCTCGGCGGTGCCGATCTCGGCCTGCAGGTCGAACGACACCTGCAGCGCGGGGTCGGCCCCCAGCGCGGCGACGATCGCCTCGCCCTCCGCCTGCGTGACGCCGACGGTGGGCGCGTAGCCGTCGTTGCGCTCGCCGAGCGTGCCGTTGAGCGCGCCGGCCTCGTTGTTGTAGATGATGAGCCCGGCCGCCCCGGCCTCGCCCGCGGCGAGCGCCTTCGCGCCGAACGCGCACGACCCGCGCTGCACGACGGCGATCTTGCCGGTCGCGTCGACGCCGGCCCACGAGTCGTCGTGCGGCGCCTCCGGGTCGTCGCTGGCCGGGCAGCCGTCCGCGACGGCGGGCTGCACCGCGGCCGCGGTGACGCCGTCGTCGGGCGTCGAGGTGGAGTAGGTCATCGGCACCGGGGTGATGTCGACGCCGGGGACGGTGACCGACAGGTCGAGCACGTCGAACGTGTCGGCCTCGAAGTACTGCCGCTCCGGCTGGTAGCCGGCCTGGCGCAAGGTCCTCTCGACGTACCGCGCCGACGCCTCGTAGCCAGGGCTGCCGGCGGCGCGGTTGCCGCCGTTCTCGTCGGCGATCTCCTGGAACGCCTCCAGGTGGCGGAACACCCGCTCGCCGGTGACCTTCTTCGACAGGTCCGGGCCGGGCACGTGGGTGCCGTGCCGGCCGGTGGCGACGGCGGGTGCCGCCGTCGCCGTGGGGGTGAGGGACGCCGCGACGACGAGCCCGGCGAGGGCTGTGGTCGCGACGACCGCGGGGAACTTTCGAACTCTCACGGTCGACCTCCAGATGGGTGACTCGGCGGGGCCCCGGGAGGGCCCGCGACGCACCACGCGACGCTGCGGGGTGCGGTTGGCGCGAGCGTAGGCCCCAGCGCACGTTCAGGAAACCCCTGCCGCCGTGGGTTGAGCGGCTGTGCGGGTTTCGACAAGCTCAACCAGCGAGGGTGCGCTCCAGCAGCACCAGCACCTCGTAGTGGCTGGTCTGCGGGAACATGTCGAGCAGCCGGGCGCGGGTCGGCCGCAGCGACGGCATGCGGGCGAGGTCCTCGGCGAGCGTCACGGCGTTGCAGCTGGAGTAGAGCACGTGCCGGGCTCCGGACTCCTCGAGCAGCCGGGACAGGTCGGCGCCGATGCCGCGCCGCGGCGGGTTGACGATCACCAGCTCGGGGGCGGCGCCGTCGCGCGCGGACCCGAGCACGAACTCGGTCGCGTCGCCGGCGGCGAAGCGGACGTCGGCCACGGCGTCGGCCCACCAGGCGGCGTCGCGGCCGCCGACGACAACGTCCGCGGGCAGGTGGGCGAGCTCGTCCCGGGTCACCCCGGCGCTGGCGATGGCCTCCGCGGAGATCTCGATGCCGGTGACGGCGCGGCCGGGGGCGGCGCAGTGCAGGGCGAAGCCGCCGACGCCGCAGTACAGGTCCCACAGGGAGGCGGGCGCCGCCTCGTCCACCCACTCCCGGGCCTGCGCGTACAGGGCGGTGGCGACGGCGGTGTTGGTCTGGAAGAAGCTCTGCGGCCGCAGGTGGAGGGTGACGCCGTCGAGCCGCATCGGCAGCGACTGCCGGTCGGTGAGCACGATCTCCTGCTCGCCCTCGAGCACGGCGGCGTGGGCGGGCTGCACGTTGACGCTGACCACCGCGACCTGCGGCAGCGCCTCGAGCAGCCACGGCAGGTGCTTGCGCAGGCGCGCGACGGGCTCCTGGCTGCGCAGCACGAACCGCACCATGAGCTCGCCGTCCGCGGACAGCGTGACCAGCACGTGCTTGAGCTCGCCCCGCCACGCCGACTCGCGCGGCGTCTCGCGGCGCCGCGCCCCGCGCGACGGCGACGTCGCGTCGTAGGGCTGCAGCCGCGCCCGCGTGATCAGCTCGGCCAGGACGGGGAACGACTCCTGCAGCGCGGGCGGGTACAGGCCGCAGTCGGTGAGGTCGATGCCCTGTCCCGCGAACGGGCCGGCCGCCGACCCGAGGATGCCGAGCACCGGCTCCTCGACCGTGCCGCTGACCACCATCTTCGCCTTGTTGCGGAACGCGGACTCCGGGCCGGTGACGGCGGGGAGCCAGTCGATGCGGGCCTCGGGGACGGCGGAGCCGAGCAGCGCCCGCACGTGCGCCACCTTCTCGTCCACCTGCGTGGGGTACGGCGTCGCGAGGAGGGTGCACGAGTGGCAGCGGCCGGCGTCGAAGTGGGGGCACTGCACGCGTCCATTGTCCCCCGGGCGCCGTCCGCTTCCTGATGCGCCGCCCGCGGGCCGACCGTACGTTGTGCTCGGGCCGGGTTTCGGGCCACCGGACGGGGAGGCCAGGCATGTCGACGCAGGTCGTAGGGCACATGAAGGGCACGACGGCGGCGCTAGTGGCGCTCACCGCGGCGTCCTGCCTCCAGGTGGTCGACCCGACCGCGAACAACATCGCCATCGTCGGCGCGAGCGTCGACCTGGGGATGTCGAGCTCGTCGCGCGCGTTCGCGGCCAGCGTCGGCACGCTGTCGCTCGCGGCCTTCATCCTCACGACCGGCGCCCTGGGCGACCGGCTGGGGCGCCGGCGCATCATGCTGCTCGGCCTCCTGACCGCCATCGCGGGCGGCATCATCACGGCGATCGCCCCCACCACGGCGGTCTTCATGCTGGGGCGCGGCATCACGGGCATCGGCATCGCGGCGTCGTTCGGGCTGAGCTTCGCGCTGCTGCGGGAGGTGGCGCCGGACGCCATCCCCAAGGCCGTCGCGTTCTGGCTCGCGGGGCAGACCGCCGCGGCGCTGGTGCTGGGCGTCGTCGCGGGCTGGATGGCGGGCTTCGGGTGGCGGTTCGGCTACCTGACGATGCCGATCGTCGCCGTCGTCGCCTTCCTCATGTGCATGCGCGGCCTGCCGGAGGCGAAGGCGGACACGGTCGGCGCGTTCGACTACGTCGGCCTCGGGTCGGTCGCGGTCGCGCTCATCGGGCTCATCTACGGCCTGTCCAACGCGGCGAGCTACGGCTGGGGCTCGGCCCAGGTGCTGGTGCCGGTGCTGGTCGGCGTCGTGTTCATGGTGGTCTTCATCTGGTGGGAGAACCGCGTCGAGGCCCCGGCGTTCCCGGTCAAGCTGTTCAAGGACCCCGAGCTCGCGGGCTCCGTCGCCGTCGGCTTCTCGTTCAACATGTGGCAGGCCGTGGTGATGATCCAGCTGTCCATGCTGTGGCAGTACGTGTACCAGTACACGCCGCTCCAGGTGAGCCTCGGGCAGCTGCCCATGAGCCTCGCGATGGTGGTCGGGGCCGTGATCGCGGGCCGGCTGCTGTCGCGCGGCATCCCGGCCTCGCTCAACCTGATCATCGGCCACGTGCTGCTCATCGGGACGATGGTGCTGTTCGGGTTCTCCACGACCACGTCGCCGTACGTGTTCTTCGCGATCCCGATGATCGTGGGCGGCTTCGCTCGCATGCTCAACGAGACCACGATGGGCCAGTTCTTCGTGGCCAAGCCGCCGCCCGCGCTGACGGGTGCGATGGCGTCGTCCAAGACCGCCATCGGGCAGACCAGCTTCGCGCTCGGCACCGCCCTGTCGTCCACGTTCCTGTTCGGGCAGTACGGCCGCGGCATCGCCGAGGCGTTCGCCGACGCCAACGTGGAACCGGCGCAGCAGGGCCAGTACACCGGCATGATCCAGCAGTACATCTCCGGCGGGGACCTGTCCGACTACGACCCCGCCCTCGTGCAGAAGGTGATCGACCAGGCGTCCGAGGTCTTCCTCAGCTCCTTCAACGGGACGATGTTCATCATCGCGGGCTTCCTGGCGTTCTTCGCGATCATCTCCACGCTGTTCTTCGCCAAGGCGAACCGTGACCGCAAGGCCGGCCGGCTCGTCGACGGCCCGCTGACCCTCGACGGCCGCCCCGCCGCGCTCGCCGGCGGCGACGCGCCGTCGGCGGGCTGACCCTCCGAGCCGCAGGAGATCGCATGACCACCCCGGACCTCATCCTCACGAACGCCACCGTCCTCACGGTCGACGACGCGGACACCGTCGCGGAGGCGGTCGCCGTCACGAACGGCACGATCACGGCCGTCGGCACGGCCACGGACGTCGGCGCGCTCGCCGGGCCGGGCACCGAGGTGCTCGACCTCGAGGGGCGGACGGTCGTCCCCGGCTTCGTGGACGCGCACAGCCACGTCTCGATGGGGGCGCCGTTCGTCAAGCACGCCGCGCTGGCGCCCCCGCCCGTCGGGGACACGCGGACCGTGGGCGACGTGCTCCGCAAGCTGCACGAGGCCGCCGACCGCAACCGCCCCGCGCCGGGCGACTGGGTCATCGGCTGGGGCTACTACCCGGACTCGATGGACGACGGCGGCGAGCTCACCGCCGAGATCCTGGACCGCGAGTTCCCCGACCACCGTGTCGCCGTCGTGCACGTGTCGGCCCACGGCGGGGTCGTGAGCACGCGCGTGCTCGAGGAGCACGGCTACGTGCCGGGCGTCGCGGACCCCGACGGCGGCACGATCGTGCGCGTCCCCGGCACCGACCGGCCGAACGGCGTGCTGTGGGAGGGGGCGTGGATGCCGCTCGCGTTCTCGCTCCTCGACTACGGGCGCGGGGAGTTCGACGCGATGCTCGCCGAGTACGCGCGCTGGGGCATGACGACCGTGCAGGACGGCGCCGCCACGTGGCTGCAGGTCGAGAAGGTGCGGGGCTTCGCCGCCGAGGGCGACCTGCCCGTGGACGTGCGCAGCCTCGTGATCTTCAACGAGCTCGACGAGGCGGTGGCGTCGGGCCTTGTCGACACGACGGTCGGCGGGCACACGGTGCAGGGGGTCAAGCTCATCCTTGACGGGTCGCCGCAGGGCAAGACGGCGAACGTCACGCAGGAGTACCTCACGGGCGGTCCGGGCGGTCAGGAGCACTGGCACGGCATCGCGAACATCGACCAGGACACCACCGACGCGATCGTGACGACGGCGTACCGCCACGGCGTGCAGGTGTTCGCGCACTGCAACGGCGACGGCGCCGTGGACCAGCTGCTGGCCGCGCACCGTGCGGCCAAGGCTGCCGGGGCCACGCCTCCCGGGCGCACGATCCCCATCCACTCGCAGGTGATGCGCCTCGACCAGCTGGACGACTACGTGGCCGAGGGGTTCGAGCCGTCGATGTTCACCGTGCACACCCTGCTGTTCGGGGACACGCACGTCGCCAACTTCGGCGAGGAGCGGGCGTTCGGCATCTCGCCCATGCGCTCCGCGATCGACAAGGGTCTGCGCCCCTCCAACCACTCCGACTACCCGGTCACGCCCATCAACCCGTTGCTGCTGCTGTGGAGCTCGGTGTCCCGGACGTCGACCGGCGGGGTCGTGCTCGGCGAAGGGGAGCGGGTCACCCCGCTCGAGGGGCTGCGGGCGCTGACCATCAACGCCGCGTACGAGCACCGCACGGAGGGCGACCGCGGATCGATCGAGGTGGGCAAGCTCGGCGACCTCGTGGTGCTGAGCGACAACCCCCTCGACGTCGACGTGGACGCGATCCAGCACATCCAGGTGCTGCGCACCATCAAGCGCGGCGTCACGGTGCACGAGGCGTCGTGAGCGGACCTTCCGGCGCCGCGACGAGCGGCAGCCCCGCGGGCGGTGCGCCGTCGGGCGAGCTGCCCGACGGCGTCGCGCGGCGCCCGGGCCTGGCGATCCTCGCCCTCACGGTGGCGGGCGTCGCCCAGGCCGCCGACGTCTCCCTGCACAACACCGCGCTGGCCTCGGCCGCGGCGGAGTTCGGCATGTCGGCCACGCAGCGGTCCGTCGCCGCGTCGGCGGCGACCCTGGCCCTTGCGGCGTCGATCCTCACGGTGGGGACAGTCGGCGACCGGTTCGGGCGGCGCCTCACGCTCATGTGGTGCGCCGTCGCCCTCGTCCTCGGCGGCGTGGTGACGGCGACGGCGCCCGGCTTCGGCGTCTACCTCACGGGGCGGGTGATCACCGGCGTCGGGCTGGCGGGCACCCTCGCGCTGTCGATGGCGCTGATCCGCACGGTGGCGCCGGACCACATCCCCAGCGCCATGTCGTTGTACTTCACGGGCCAGGTCGGGTTCACGCTCCCGCTGACGATCCTCGGCGGATGGCTCATCGGGGTGGACTGGCGCCTCGGGTACGTCGTGGTGCCGGTGGTGGCCGCGGTGGCGCTGGTGCTCAACAAGCTGTTCGTTCCGCGCTCGAAGGCGGTGCACCGGCGCAAGTCGGACCCGATCGGGCTGGTGCTCGTCGCGGTCGCCCTCGTGGGGATCATCTGGGGTGTCAGCGACGCGGCGAACGGCTGGCTGACCGCGCGCGTGCTCGTGCCGGTCGTGGTCGGCGTCGTCGCGCTGGCCGGGTTCCTGTGGTGGGAGCAGCACCACGACGAGCCCGCCCTGCCCGTGCACCTGTTCAAGGACCGCAACCTGGCCGGCGCGCTCACCGCGGACGTGTCGTTCAACATGTGGCAGGCCGTCATGGTGCTGCAGCTGTCGCTGCTGTGGCAGTACGTGTACGCCTACAGCCCGCTGGACGTCACCCTGGGGCAGCTCCCGGCGTCGCTCGCCATGGTGCTCGGGGCGTTCGCCGCCGGCCGGCTCGCCGCACGCGGCCGGCGCCCGCAGACGCTGGTCCTGCTCGGCCTCGCCGGCGTCGCGCTGTCGATGTACCTGTTCGTGCTCGGCGGCGCCTCCACCCCGTACTGGGTGTTCGGCGTCTCGCTCGTGCTGGGTGGGTTCTCCCGCATGCTCACCGAGACCGCCGCGGGGGAGTTCTTCGTCGAGGTGCCGCCGCCGGACCTCGTGGGTGCCACCGTCGCCAGCAAGCCCGCCATCGGGCAGGCGTCGTTCGCGCTCGGGTCCGCGCTCAGCTCCACGCTGCTGTACGGCGGGCTGGGCCGCGGGCTGTCCGACCGGCTCGCGGAGCTCGGCCTGACGCCGACCCAGCAGGGCACCGTCGTCGGCTGGTTCTCCGACCGCGCCGTGCCCGACTGGGCGCGGGACACCGACCTGTTCGACCAGGTGGTGGCGGCCGGCCAGGACGCCTACGTGGACGCCTACCGGGTCACGATGCTGGTCTTCGCCGTCGTGTTCACGCTGCTGCTCGGGCTGGCGTGGCACTTCCTGCGCCGTCGGGCCGCCTGACGCGAGGCCCACGAGACCGGGACCAGGGACGTTGTGACGCGGCCGCGTCACGGGGGTACGATCCGGCCGCTCGTCCTCAGGAAACGGAAAACTCCATGCTTCGTCGCACCATCCGCCGCTCCGTCGCGGTGCTCCTCGGCGCCACCGTGGCGCTCGGCGCCGCCACCGTCCCGGCACAGGCCGCCACGGTCTACCCGACCAGCCTCACCCTCAACGCCAAGCCGGAGCCGGTAGCGGTCGGCGGCACGGTGACCCTCGGCGGCACGCTGAAGTACAAGAAGGCGGGCCGCTGGGTGGCGCCGTCGGCCGGCAAGTCGATCGTCGTGTGGTTCGACCCGTCGGGCGACGCGAAGCCGATCAAGATCAAGACCCTGAAGACGAACACCAAGGGCGCGTACAGCTACAAGCACTCGCAGTCGCGGTCGGGCACCTGGATCGTCAAGTACGCCGGGAAGTACAACCTCAAGGCCGACCGCGCCACCGACTACGTGCGCACCTACGTCAAGGGTCCGTGGAACTACCCGGGCAAGGACCTCGACTGCTCCGACGTCCGCAAGAAGGTGTGGGTCGGCAGCAACGACTACCACCGCCTCGACGCCGACGGCGACGGCTGGGGCTGCGACTCCTGGGGCTGAGCCCTCAGCCCACGAACAGGCAGAACGGGTGGCCGGCGGGGTCGGCGTAGACCCGCAGCGGCTCCTCCGGGTCGTCGGACCGGTCGTGCAGCAGCCGCGCGCCGAGGGCCAGGGCACGCTGGTGCTGGCGGTCCAGCTCGGCGACGTCCGGCACGGTCGCGTCGAGGTGCAGCTGCTGCGGCACGCCGTCGTCCGGCCAGGTGGACGGGGGCAGCGACGGCACCTGCTGGAACGCGAGCGGGACGCCGCCCGGGTTGCGCAGCACGAGCCAGTCCGCGCCGCGCTTGTCCGGGTGCCCCGGGGCGGGCGGCTCATCGCCGGGGCGGTAGGCGAGGCCGAACAGCTCGCGGTAGAACTCCGCGAGGCCGCGCGCGTCGGTGGTGTCCAGCACGACCTGGCGGATCGTCGGGACGCTCATCGGGCCTCCTCGGGGAAATGTTCCGCGATGCCGCGCAACGTCGCGGCGTAGGCGGCGTAGTCGAACCCACCCGCGAGGTTGTCGTTGCCGGGCCGCATGCCGACGGCGCCGTCGGCCTCCTCGCGCAGGATGTCCGCGTGCCCGGCGTGCCGGTGCAGCTCCGTCGTGACGTGCACGAGGATCTGGTGCAGCGTGACGTCCTGCTGGCCCTCGCGCCACCACCACACGTGCCCGGGCGCGTCCAGCGGCAGCTCGTCGACGGTCACGTCGGCGAACTCCCACACCCGGCGGTACAGGCCGACGATCTGCTCGACCGACTCGTCGGCGGTGGCGAAGAACTCCGCCTGCAGGGCGTCCGCGTCCGCGTCGGGGTCGTCGGCCGCTGCCAGCCACGGTGCGTCCTGCGGGCGCGGCCACGGGCGGCCGAACACGTCGCCGAAGTAGCCGATCTCCACCGTGGCCGCGTGCTTGACCAGCCCGAGCAGGTTGGTGCCGGTCGGCGTGCGGGGCATCCGCGCCTCCCGCTCCGACAGGCCCTCCACCTTCCACAGCAGCGCCTCCCGCGCCGAGCGCAGGTAGCGGTGCAGCACGGCCTTGGGCTCCGGAGGCGTCGTCGTCATGGGCACAGCCTGCCCGCGCCCTCCGACACCGCGCGCCCCCAGGCCTGAACTACCTCGCGGAGACCTGAACTACCTCGCGGGATCGTGAACTACCTCGCGGAGACCTGAACTACCTCGCGGGATCGTGAACTACCTCGCGGAGACCTGAACTACCTCGCGGGACGGCGGGGCTCAGCGCACGCGGGCGGCGAGCACGGCCACGTCGTCGCGCTGCTGCCCGTGCACCATCCGGTCGACGAGGCGCTGCGGCAGGTCCGCCGTCGGCGTCCCGTGCAGGTCCGCGAGCACGCCGCGCAGGTCGGCGGCGCGGGCGGCGAACGAGGCGGTGCGCGACTCCACGAGCCCGTCCGTGTACAGCAGCAGCGTGTCACCCGGGCCGAGCTCGGCGGCATGGTCGCGGCGCGGGACGGACGGGTCGACGCCGAGCATGAGGTCCGGTCGGCCGGCCAGCTCGTGCACGGCGCCGTCGGCGCGCAGCACGACCGGCCGCGGGTGGCCGGCGCTCGCCCACCACAGCCGGCACCGGTCGTCGCCGGCGCCGGGCTCGCCGCGGCCCGTGCGGTCCAGGCGGGCGACGACGGCGGTGCCGCTGGCGGTCAGCCCGAGGCCGCGGTTGGCGCGGTCCAGCTCGCGCAGGAGGCGCGCGGGCGGCGCGTCCTGGCACCAGGTGAGGGTGCGGAGCATGGCCCGCAGCTGACCCATGCGGGCGGCGGCCTGCATGTCGTGGCCGGTGACGTCGCCGATCATCAGCACGGTCGACCGCGCGTCGAGCTCGACCGCGTCGTACCAGTCGCCGCCCACCTTGTCGGTGCGGGTCGCCGACGCGTATGTGGACGCCAGCTCGAGGTACGGCACCTGCGGCAGATCCGTGAGCATCGCGGCCTGCAGGGTGGTCGCCACGCGGTGCCGGTCCTCCAGCACCCGGATCCGTACCAGGGCCTGGGCGACGCAGGACGCGAGGGTGGCGGCCGTGCGCCGGCTCTCGTCGTCGTGCTCGTGCGGGCCGCGCCACAGCAGCACCACGACGCCGAGCAGCCGGTCGTCCACGACCATCGGCACCAGCGCGAGACCGCCGAGGGACGGGTCGATCCACGGCTCCCAGGTGGGCTGGTCGCGCAGGGCGGCCGTGCCGTCCCGGTAGAACGCCGGCCGGCGGGCGCGGGCGACGGACGCCACCGCAGGGTCGTCGAACCGCCAGTGCCGCGGCAGGTACGGGTAGGCGCCGTCGCGCTCCACGAGGGTGAGGCCGGACCCGCCGGGCTCGGCCAGCGCCAGCGCGGCCCAGACGGTGCCGAGCCCGGGGCCGGACGCCCGCAGCGCGTCCACGATCTCGTCGAGGGTGGTCGCGGCGGCGAACCGGTCGGTGAGGTCCAGCAGCATGCGGGTGCGCCGGGTGGCGTGCACCGCGACCTGCTGGATGCGGTGGGCGCGCTGCCGCTCCAGGCGCAGGCGCAGCTCGGCGGTGCAGGCGGCGGCCAGGTCCGACAGGGTGGCGAGGTCGCTGGCGCTCCACGCGTGCGGCCGGGTGTCCAGGGCGCACACCGTGCCGACGGCCGTGCCGTGCCGGTCGAAGATCGGGAACCCCGCGTACGACCCCATGCCCAGCTCGGTGACGGTCTCCCGGCTCGCGAACCGCGGGTCGGCGCGCAGGTCCTCGACGACCAGCGGCCCGCCGGACCGGATCGTCTCCCCGCACAGCGGCTCGGACAGCGTGGTGCGCCGCGTGGCCTGGTACGGGTCGGGCAGCCCGAGCGCGCCGGGGTACACCTGCGCGTCCGGGAGCACGAGCGTGACGAGCGCGGTGGGGACGTCGAGCTGGCGCTGCACCAGCCGGGCGAAGCGGTCGAACGACTCGTCCGCGACCGGCCGGGCGAGCCCGGCCGCGACCAGCGCCTGCACCGCCGTCGCCGCCGGCGCGAGAGGCGAGCCGTCGACGGGCCGTGAGGTCGTCGGGCGCGCACCCCCGTCACGGTTGTGCGCTCCGCGACCCGCGACCATGCCCCGGATTCTCCCACGCAGGCCGCCGGATATCCTCGCCACACGATGGACGTCACCCGCCGTGTCCCCGCCGCGCTGCCGCGGCTCCTGGCCGCCGCCCTCGTGTCCGCGTCGGCGGTGCTGCTGTTCGCGGTGCACGTGCGGCCCCTCGCCTACGTGCCGCTCGTGGCCGGCGTCGCGCTCGGCCTGGCCGTCGACCGGCGGCTCGGCCGCGACCTCGCGCTGATCGCCCTGGCGCTCGGCATCATCTCCACGATCTCGCTCGAGGCCGACCTGTCCGACGCCGGGATGGCGCGGTTCGCCGTCGTGCTGTCCCTCGCCGTGCTGGTGCCGTGGGCGGCGTCCCGGTTCTGGTTCCGCGACGTCGGCGCCGACGGCGGACCCGGTGCGGTGCGGTTCCCCGTCGCCACCGGCCGGCGCTGGTCGCGCGGGCAGTACGTCTACCTCGTCGTCGTGGTGGCGGTGGGTTACCTCGTCCTGCCCTGGTACTTCCTGGGCTCGGGCGCCTACCTCAACTGGCCCCCGCTGGAGGGCGGGCAGGACGTCGCGCGGCTGTTCGTCGGCGTCAACGCCGTCGGCATCTGGGACGAGCTGTTCTTCGTGTGCACCGTGTTCGCCCTGCTGCGCCGGCACTTCGGGCTGTGGACGGCGAACGTGCTCCAGGCCGCGATCTTCGTGTCGTTCCTGTGGGAGCTCGGCTACCGCGAGTGGGGGCCGCTGCTCACCGTGCCGTTCGCCCTGGTGCAGGGCTGGATCTTCAGCCGCTACAAGAGCCTCACCTACGTGGTGGCGGTGCATCTGCTGTTCGACCTCGTCGTCTTCGCGGTGCTGGTGCACGGCCACCACCCCGAGCTCTTCGACGTCTTCGTCACCGCGCCGTGACCTCGTCGGCCGGGTCGGGGTCCTCGCCGCCGGTCACCTCGGCGACGGCGGCGAGGACGACGGAGTGCGCGGTCGTCTCGGCGTGGCGCGGCGCGGGCGCTGCGGCGGTGCGGTGACGCCGCCGGACCGACGCCGGCGGCAGGCGGCGCGCCGGGGCGGGGCGGTGGAGCGGGCGCACGTGGCGGCCCGGTCCGCCGTCCACCCGGGCGCGTGAGGAACCGTGCTCGGCGACGAAGGGTGGGCGCATGGGGTCCTGGTCCTCCTGGGTGTGGTGCGGTCGATCCGACCCTTGCGGGCGATCCCAGGCTCGCCGCGCCCCCGGCACGGATCAACGGCTGCTCCGGTTACGCTCGTTCACCGCCGGGTCAACGATCGTCGGCGCTGAGGACGGGGCACGACGGCGAGAGGTGCGACGGGGCGTGGAGCTGCGCGAGATCGAGATCTTCCTGACCCTCGCGGAGGAGCTGCACTTCGGCCGGACGGCGGAGCGGCTGCACGTGTCCGTGTCCCGCGTGAGCCAGTCCATCCGCAAGCAGGAGCGCGCCGTCGGGGCGCCGCTGTTCGAGCGCACCAGCCGGAAGGTCGAGCTCACCGCCGTGGGGGAGGTGCTGCGCGCCGGGCTCCGACCCGCCTACGAGGGCATCGGGTCGGCCGTCGCCGCCGCGTCGGCCGCGGCGCGGCGCCTGTCCGGCACCCTGGTGCTCGGCTTCATGGGCGCGCAGGCGCACGAGCTGGAGCCCGTCCTCGACCGGTTCCGGGCCCGGCACCCCGACGCCGACCTGCGCCTCCACGAGGTCGTCTTCAGCGACCCCTTCGACGCGCTGCGCCGCGGCGAGGTCGACCTCCTGACCACCTGGCTGCCCGTCGGCGAGCCCGACCTCACGGTCGGCCCGGTGCTGCGGTCCGAGCCGCTGCGGCTCATGGTCGCGACCGACCACCCGCTCGCCGTGGCGGGGCGGGCGGACGTCGAGGCGCTGGCGGACCACGCCGTGCCGGCGATCCGGGGTTCCGCGCCGCCGTCCTGGCTGGCCGGCGTCCTGCCCTGGAGCACGCCCTCCGGGCGGGAGATCCCGCGGGGGCCGGGCGCCGCCACCTACACGGAGATCCTCGCCCTCGTGGCCGCCGGGACGGTGGTCTGCCCCGTGCCCGACGAGGGGCGTCGCTACTACCCGTGGCCGGGCGTCACCTACGTGCCGCTCGACGGCGCGCCCGCGGTGCGCTGGGCGCTCGTGTGGCGCTCGTCCGGCGTCACCCCGCTGCTGCGGGCCTTCGTGGCCGAGGTGGGCCGCGGCGTGTGAACGGGTCGAGCCGTCACAGCTCGTCGAGCAGCCGTGACATCCGGTCGATCTCCGCGATCTGGTCCGCCGCCACGTTCCCCGAGAACTCCTGGACCGTCTCGTCGCGCCCGGCGGAGCTGACGTCCTCGACCATCTCCAGCGCGCCGGCGTGGTGCTTGATCATGCCCTCGAGGAACAGCCGGTCGAACTCGGTGCCCTCGGCGTCCGCCAGGGCCGCCATCTCGGCGTCGGTCAGCATGCCGGGCATGGCGTCGTGGTCGTGGGCCTCCGGGGCGCGCGGCCCGCTCCCGTCCGACGGCGCCGCGGACGGCGAGGCCACCGCGGGCACCGGCAGGTCGTGGTCCGCCAGCCAGCGGCCCATGTAGTCGATCTCGCCCTCCTGGGTCAGGCGGATGCGCTCGGCGAACTTGGCGATCGGCTGCGACGCCGACCGGTCGGGCACCAGCCGCGCCATGTCCACGGCCTGGGCGTGGTGGCCGATCATCCGGGTCATGAAGTCGGCGTCCGCGTCGGTGACCACGGCGGCGTCTCCCATGCCCTCGTAGTCGTCGGGAGCGATCGTCCGGGCGGGCTCGCCCGGCTTCCCCGGCGCGAGCACGGCCGACGACGGCGTCGGGGCGGCCTCGGGTTCGTCGGCGGTGCACGCGGCGGCGGCGAGCCCCACGGCGAGCGCGACCGCGCCGGTCAGGACGGCGCGGCGGCCGCCGGTGCGGCGGATCTGGGGGCCTGTGGTCACCGGACGATCCTCTCCTGGGGAATGTTGCCTTCGCGTAAAAAGATGTCCGCCCACCTGGTTGGGAGCATGCTTCCAGGCAACACTCAGTGTGACCTACCAAGGAGGTGTGGCGCCTGTGCGTCGTTCAACCCCGAGATCACGGATGAGAAGTGCACGGGCGAGGGGCGTCGCCGGCGCCGCCCTCTCGCTGGCCCTGACAGCAGGGGTGCTGGGGCTCGCGGCCCCGGCGTCCGCGTCCGACGTGCTGGAGCCCGACGTCCCACCGGGTGAGGTGGCGTCGTCGAACATCGAGCACCTCAGCAACAACCCGAAGAACGGCGCCCTGCAGGGCACCGGCTCGGACATCGCGTTCCAGGGCAAGTACGCCTTCGCGGGCAACTACGACGGGTTCACCGTCTACGACCTGTCCGACCCGGAGGCGCCCGTCCAGGCGCTCCAGGTGTACTGCCCCGGCTCGCAGAACGACGTCTCCGTCTACGGCGACGTCCTGGTGCTCTCCACCGACTCGTCGCGCAGCGACGACTCGTGCGCCTCGACGACCCGACCGGCGACCGAGAAGGACGCCTGGGAGGGCATCAAGGTCTGGGACATCTCCGACCCGCTCGCGCCGGAGTACGTGAAGTCCGTCGAGACGGCGTGCGGCTCCCACACCCACTCGCTGGCGCCGTCCAAGAACGGCAAGGACCTGTACGTCTACGTCTCGTCGTACAGCCCGAGCTCGTCCTACCCGGACTGCCAGCCGCCGCACGACATCATCTCGATCGTGAAGGTCCCGGTGAAGAACCCCGCGGCTGCCAGGCTCGTCGGCACGCCGAACCTCTTCCCGGAGGGCGGCTACGCGGGCGACCCGGACCGCAGCGCCTCGGCGACGTCCGGCTGCCACGACATCACCACGTACGCGAAGTACGACCTCGCCGCGGGCGCGTGCATGGGCGACGGCATCCTCATGGACATCAAGGACCGCGCCCACCCGAAGGTGATCAGCACGGTCCGCGACACCGAGAACTTCGCGTTCTGGCACTCGGCCACGTTCAACAACGACGCGACCAAGGTCGTCTTCACCGACGAGCTCGGCGGCGGCGGGCTGGCCACCTGCACCGGCGAGTACGCCCCGGAGCTGGGCGCCAACGGCATCTACGACATCGAGCGGGGCAAGAAGAAGGGCGGCAAGCACGAGACGAAGCTCGTGTTCCAGAGCTACTACAAGATCCCGCGCATCAACGACGCCTCCGAGAACTGCGTGGCCCACAACGGCTCGCTGATCCCGGTCAAGGGCAAGGACCTCATGGTCCAGTCCTGGTACCAGGGCGGCGTCTCCGTGCTCGACTTCACCGACTCGTCGAACCCGACCGAGGTCGCCTGGTTCGACCGCGGCGCCGGCGTCTCCAGCGGCGGCACCTGGTCGACCTACTGGTACAACGGCTACGCCTACTCGAACGACCTCGGGATCGGCTTCGACACCTTCGAGATCGACGACGCGATCGACGGGAAGGCCAAGACCAACCTCAAGTCGCTGAACCCGCAGATGCAGGAGAAGTTCTGACTCGCTGAGCCCGGCCGGCAGCAGGCCGGAGAGCGTCACGACGGCGGCTGGTCCACCTCGCGGGTGGGCCGGCCGCCGTCGTCCACGCGGGTCAGCGGCGGCGCAGCGCGCCCTCGACGAGAGGGACGGCGACGGCGACGAGGGTCAGCGCGGCACCGAGGTAGGTCGCGGCGCCGGGCGGCGCGACGTCGGGGGAGACGACGTCGAGCACGAGCGCGCCGACCACCTGGCCGGCGATCATGCCGAGCCCGAGCAGCAGCACGCCGATGCGCTGCACCACAGCCGCCTGCAGCGCGATGAAGACGATGCCGAGCAGGCCGCCGGAGTAGAGCAGCAGGTCGGTAGGCAGCTGGGTGGGCAGCGAGCCCGTGGGGGCGCCGTCGACCGCGAGGGACACCCCGAACACCACGAGCAGCGCCGCCGTCCCGACGAGGAAGCTGACGAACGTCGCGGCCAGCACGCCACCGTCGCGCGTCCGTGCCGGGGTCTCGACAGGCTCGACCGGCGGCGCCGGGCGCACCGCCGCCCGCACGCGGCCGTTGAGCGCCTGCTGGAACGACTGCAGCACGCCCGCCACGAGGGGGAACAGCGCCAGGCCGAGCGCCGCGGTGGCCGCGCCCGCGCCGGAGACCACGACGACGGCGACCACGGTGAGCACCGGCCCCAGCGCGCGGCCCACGGTCACCAGGCGCACCCCGCCGGGCGCCAGCCCCAGCCGGTCGATGACGAGCGAGCTCACGGACTGCCCGGCCACGAGCGCGATGGTGAACACGGCCACGCCGAGCGCGTCGACCGTCAGCCCCTGCGACATGACGTAGAACGCGCCGCCGAGCCCGCCCAGGCACTCCCACCAGCGCAGCCCGCCGCGGCGCAGCCCCGCTGCCACCTGGCCGAGCGCCGAGCGCCCGGCGCGGGAGAACGGCAGCACGAGCGTGAGCAGCACCAGGCCCGAGCCGAACGACAGGGCGGCGGTGCCGAACGCCGTGCCCGTCTCGGTGGCGAGGGTGCCGTTGACGCGGCTCTGCAGCGCGGCGGCGAACCCCGCGACGATCGCGAGCGCCACGCCCACGGCGCGCTGCCGCCCGGTCACGATGGTTGCCATGGGCACGATTATCGGTGCTCAGGTCAGGTGGTCGAAGTCCCCCCGCACCCAGGCGGCGTGCCGCTCGGCGGAGCGCAGCACGACGTCCCGTGCGTCGGCGGGGATCACGCCGTCGAAGTTGTTGTAGAGCCGGTCGAACGGGCGGCGGGCGACGTGCTCGGCGACGCGCGTCACGACCGCGGCGGACAGCGGGATGCGGTTCGGGTAGCTGCGCATGAAGCTCGCCGTGCGGTCGGGGTTGGCGAAGATCGTGTCGCCCGACAGCAGCACGCCGCGGCCGTCGGCGCCGGTCCAGTGCACCACCGCCGAGCCGGGGAAGTGCCCGCCGGGCTGGCTGAGCACGACGCCGGGCAGCACCTCGCGCTCGCCGTCCGCGCCGGGGGACCACGTCTCGATGACGACGTCCGGGCGCGCGACCCACTCGGCGTCGGCCTCGCTCACCAGCACGGGCACGTCGCGCCCGGTGGCCGCCGCGAGGCGGCGGCTCCACTCCACCTGCACGCCGAACATGTGCGGGTGGCTGGCCGCGATCAGCACCTCGCCGACCCCGGCGGCCTCGACGACCGCGGCGACGCCGGCGTCGTCGACGAACCCGAGCGGGTCCCACAGCAGGGCGCCCGCGTCGGTGCGCACCACCTTCGCCTGCTGCCCGATGCCGACGCGCGGCGTCGCGTGCAGGGCGAGCAGGCCGGGCTCGAGCTCGGCGACCTCGACGGCGAGGCCGTCGGCCGCGAGCTCGCCCAGGGTGGTCCACTCCTGACCGGTCACGGGCACCCACTGGCGCTCGTCCGCGCAGATCGCGCAGACCTCCGGCCGGGTGGCGTGCTCGACGGCGCAGGTGCGGCAGATCCAGAAGTCCGCCGTGTCGGGGAGGGTCATGGGCCCAGACTTCCACCTCGCGGCGGAGGCGCCCACCGCATTCCCCTCTCTAGGCTGGCCGGATGCCCCAGCACCGCGCCTCGTGGACCGCGCGTCTCGCCGACTGGTGGGGGATCGACTCCGGGTGGGAGCGCGTGCCCGCCGACCCGGCGCGCGCCTACCGCCACGACCTCTGGCTCGGCGCCGCGTTCGTCGTCGTCTCCCTCGTGGGCGCCGAGCTCGCCCGCAGCATCGGGTACTTCGAGGACGAGACGGCCCCGGTCTGGCTCCTCTACCTGCTCGCGGCCGTGGGCGCCGCGCCGCTCATGTGGCGGCGGCGGTTCCCCCTGGTCGTGCTGTCCGTGGTGTACCTGCACTTCCTCGTGGTGGGCCTGACCGTCCCCATGGTCACGATCCTCGTGCCCCTGCAGGTCGTGTACTTCGTCGCGCTGTTCAGCGCGGTCGCGTGGGCGCGCGACCGGCAGGCGATGGTGCTCGTCGTGGGCGCCGCGCTGCTGGCGATGTTCGGGTGGCTGGCGTGGCAGTTCGCCGTCGGGGCGGGCATCGACGGGATCGTCGAGCAGATGGGGCTGGCCGACGAGCAGCCCGGCCTGGTCGACCCGGGCGTGGCGTTCACCGCCTACAACCTGCTCATCAACCTCGCCTACTTCTACGGGGCGGTCGTGGCCGGCCAGCTCATGTGGCACGGGGCCCGCCGGCGCGAGCAGCTCGAGGACCAGGCCGCGACCATCGAGCGCCAGACGGCGGAGCTGCAGCGGCAGGCGGTCGTCACCGAGCGGCTGCGCATCGCCCGCGAGCTGCACGACGTCGTCGCGCACCACGTGTCCGTCATCGGCATCCAGGCGACCGCCGCCCGGCGGATGCTCGCCGGCGACCCGGCCGCCGCGGCCGCGCCGCTGGCCACCATCGAGGGCGAGTCGCGCGAGGCGGTGGCGCAGATGCGCGGCCTGCTCGGCACGCTGCGCGGCGTCGAGGACGGCGGCGGGCCGGGCGGCGCGGGGCGCGCGCCGGAGCCCGGGCTGGCCGACGTCCCGGCGCTCGCCGACGACGCCGGGCTCGACGTCGAGGTGCGGGTGGTCGCGGAGGACGGCGCGGTGGACGCCGTGCCCGCGCCCGTCGGCCTCAGCCTGTACCGCACCGCGCAGGAGGCGCTGAGCAACGTGCGCAAGCACTCCACGGCCCGGTCCGCGCGCGTCGTCGTGCGGGTGGACCGCCGCTCGGCGCAGCGGGACGACCCGGCCGCGGACCGGTTCCCGCACGGCTTCGCCGAGGTCGAGGTGCTCGACGACGGCCGCCCGCGGCCCGGGTCCTCCGGCACCGGCCTCGGCCTCGTGGGCGTGCGCGAGCGCGTCGCGACGCACGGCGGCATCGCCGACGTCGGTCCGCGCGCCACCGGCGGCTACCGTGTGCGGGTGCGCCTGCCCCTGCCTCAGCCGACGTCCCAGGACCGCCCGTGACCGGCCCCGACGCGCCCGTGCGGGTGCTCCTGGTCGACGACCAGAAGCTGGTGCGCTCCGGGTTCGCGATGATCCTGTCGGTCGAGCCCGACATCGAGGTGGTGGGCGAGGCCGCGGACGGCGCGCAGGCGCTGGAGCAGGTGCGGGCGCTGCGCCCCGACGTCGTGCTCATGGACGTGCAGATGCCGGTGATGGACGGCATCGAGGCCACCCGGCGCATCGTCGCCGACGACCTCGCCCGGGTGCTCGTGCTCACCACGTTCGACGACGACGCCTACGTGGACGACGCCCTGCGCGCCGGCGCGTCCGGGTTCCTGCTGAAGAACTCCGACGCGGACCGGCTGGTGGACGCCGTCCGCACCGTCGCCGCCGGGCACGCGCTGCTCGCGCCGGAGGTCACGCGGCGGGTCATCGAGCGGATGGTGGCCGGGGAGGCGTCGTCGGCCGAGCCGACCACCCCGCTGGTCGAGCCTGTCGAGACCCGGGTCTCGACAGGCTCGACCGCCGGGCTGACGCCCCGCGAGCAGGAGGTGCTGGTGCTCGTCGGCAAGGGGCTGTCGAACGCCGAGATCGCGGGCGAGCTGTTCCTCGGCGAGGCGACGGTCAAGACGCACGTCTCCAACGTGCTCGCCAAGCTGCACCTGCGCGACCGCGTCCAGGCGGTCGTCTTCTACCACCGGTCCGTCCGCCCCTCGGCGTAGCGATCGGCCATGCTTCCCGCCCGGGAACCATGGCCGATCGCTACGTCGAGCCCGGTCAGCGGCGCGGGGTCAGTCGGATGACGGGCAGCTCGCGGTCGGTCTTGCGCGCGTAGTCGGCGAACCCCGGCGCCACGGACGTGACGGTGGCCCAGGCGGCGTCGCGCTCGGCCCCGTGCAGCTCCTCGGCGACGACGGGGACCGTCCGGCCGCCGGTCGTGACCGTCACGCGGTCGGGACGGGCCGCGAGGTTGAGGTACCAGGCGGGGTTCGCGGGCGCCCCGCCCGCGGACGCCACGACGATCCAGCCGCCGCCCTCGGCGGGGAACCCGGCCACCGGCGTCGACCGCTCCTGGCCGCTCTTGCGCCCGATCGTCGTGAGAGCCAGCCGGTCCCCGGGCCTCCCCGTGCCGGCCCGGGCGCCGACACGGCGCGCCGTCCGCCGGTTGATCCAGGCCAGGAACCGGCCGCGGGGCTGGCGGGAGCCGCGGGTGCCCTGGGGGTACGTGAACGTCATCGTGTCTCCTTCGTCGAGGCGCCAGGTGCTCGCCGGTGGATCGTCCGCGCCTGACGTTGCCAGGGCGCCGCGTCACCCGGTACCGACCGCCGTCGCGAGCGGCACGACGAAAGTCGGGGGTCGGCGCCTTTCGGACAGCCCTTGCGCTGGAGTGCGCTCCAGCTCCTACGGTCGACCCATGACGATGGTGGAGACCGCGACGACGGTCGGCATCCGGGAGGTCGCGGAGCACAGCGGCCTGAGCGTGGACGCCCTGCGCTGGTACGAGCGCGAGGGGCTGCTGCCGCGGGCGCCCCGTGGCCCGGACGGGCGACGGCGCTACCCGGAGCGGCTGGTCGGGTTCGTCCGGCTGGTCGTGGCGCTGCGCCGCACCGGGATGCCGGTGGCCGACGTGCGGGAGTTCGTGGCGCTGGCCGACGACGGCGCCGCGTCGCACGGGCGCCGCATGGCCCTGCTGGAGCGGCAACGCGAGAGCATCCTGCGCCAGCAGGCCCAGCTCGCCGCCGACCTGGCCGCCGTCGGGCACAAGATCGAGCACTACCGGGAGCTGATCGCCGCCGGCCTCGACTGCGAGGGCCTCCCGGTGACCCCGGACGTCGCGGCGCTCCAGTGCCTTCCCACCCTGCAGACCGAGAGGAACGCCTCATGACCACGACGACCGGTACGCCCCGCATCACCCTGGGTGACGGCCTCGACACCTCCCTGCTCGGGTACGGCGCCATGGGCCTCGCCCAGGTGTACGGCGCCGTCGACGAGGACGACGCGCTCGCGACGCTGCACCACGTCGTGGACGTCGGCATCGACCTGATCGACACCGCCGACCTGTACGGCCAGGGCTCGAACGAGCGCCTCGTGGGGCGGCTCCTCGCGGACCGGCGGGACGAGGTCACGCTCGCGACCAAGTTCGGCATCGTGCCCGAGGACGACACGTACACCCGCATGGCGGCCCGCAACGACCCGGCGTACGTCGCCGAGGCGGCCGACGCCAGCCTGCGCCGGCTCGGGGTCGATGTCATCGACCTGTACTACCTGCACCGCCGCGACCCGCGGGTGCCGATCGAGGACGTCGTCGGCGCGATGGCGGACCTGGTGCGGGCGGGCAAGGTGCGGCACCTGGGCCTGTCGGAGGTCACGGCGGCGGAGCTGCGGGCGGCCCGCGCCGTGCACCCGATCGCCGCGGTGCAGAGCGAGTGGTCGCTGTGGAGCCGCGACGTCGAGCGGTCGGTGGTGCCGACGGCGGCGGAGCTCGGGGTGGGCTTCGTGCCCTACTCCCCGCTGAGCCGCGGCCTCCTCACCGGCACGCTCACCGACGCCGACGCGCTGGCCGGCGACTGGCGGAGCAACCTCGAGCGCTTCCGCGGGTCGGCGTTCGAGGCGAACCAGGCGCTCGTCGCCGTGGTCCGCGGCATCGCGCGGGAGCGCGGCGCGACGCCGGCCCAGGTGGCGCTCGCCTGGCTCCGCCACCAGGGGGAGGCGCTGGGGCTGCCCGTGGTGCCGATCCCCGGGTCGCGCCGGGCGGCCCGCGTGGACGAGAACCTCGCGTCCCTCGGCCTGACGCTCGACGCCGAGGCCCTGGCAGCCCTCGGCGAGCTGGCCGACCGGGTGGTCGGGGCCCGCTCGGACCAGTCGAACCCGGACTGGGTCTCCGCCACCCGGGAGTGACGCGTCCGCCCGGCGGAGGAGGCGCGGATCTCCGCCGCCGGGCGGATCACACGGGGCCGCCCGGTCCGTAGCGTCGTGGTCATGGACAACGACTCCCTCGAGGTCCGGGGCCTGACCCGGACGTTCGGCGACCTCACGGCCGTCGACGACGTCTCGTTCGTCGCCCCGGCCGGCCTGCTCACCGGCTTCGTCGGCGGCAACGGCGCGGGCAAGACGACGACGATGCGCATGATCATGGGCGTGCTCGCGCCGACGGCCGGGGAGGTGCGGTTCGGCGGCGACCCGGTGACCCGCGCGGACCGCCGGGCGTTCGGGTACATGCCGGAGGAGCGCGGCCTCTACCCGAAGCAGCCGGTGCTCGACCAGCTCGTCTACCTGGCGCGGCTGCGCGGCATCGCCGCCCCGCGGGCGCGCGCCGAGGTGCTCGACATGCTCGACCGGCTCGGCCTCGCCGGCCGGTCCAAGGAGCACGTGGAGAAGCTGTCGCTCGGCAACCAGCAGCGCGTGCAGATCGTCGCCGCCCTGATGGGCACGCCGCGGCTGCTGGTGCTCGACGAGCCGTTCAGCGGCCTCGACCCGGCCGCCGTCGACGGGATGGTGGACCTGCTCGCCGAGCACACCGCCCGCGGCGTGCCGGTGCTGTTCAGCTCCCACCAGCTCGACCTCGTCGAGCGGCTGTGCGAGCGGCTCGTCATCCTCAAGTCCGGACGCGTCATGGCCGACGGTGCCCCCGCCGACCTGCAGAGCACCGGCGCGCTGCGCCACCGCCTCGTCGCGGGCGGCGACGCCGGCTGGGTGCGCGGCGTCCCCGGCGTGCACGCCGTCGACGTCGACGGTCCCGTCGCGCTGCTCGAGGTGGCCGACGACGCCGCCCTGCAGCGGCTGCTCGCCACCGGCCTCGAGCGCGGCGGCGTCCGCGAGCTCACCCCCGTCCGGCCCACGCTGGCCCAGATCTACCGCGAGGTGACGGCATGACCACGAACACGGACCCAGGTCTCGACAGGCTCGACCAGCGGGAAGGTCTCGACAGGCTCGACCAGCGAGGGGGCGGGCGCGACGACGAGGGCACGCGCGGCGCGTGGCTCGTCGTGATGAAGCGCGAGATCGTGGTGCGCGCGCTCAACAAGACGTTCCTCGTGGGGCTGCTGGTCTCGGTGGCGATCATCGCCGCGCTGGCGGCGTTCATGGCCTGGCAGGGCAGCAAGACCGACAGCTTCACGGTCGCCGTGCCCGCCGGCGACGCCGCCGCGACGGCGGCGGTCGAGTCTGCCGCCGCGATCCCGGAGGAGCAGGGCGGCGGCGCCGAGCTCACGGCGCTCGAGGTGCCCGACGACGCGGCCGCTCGCGCCGCGCTCGCCGACGGCGACGCGGACGGCTGGCTGCACCCGGGCGCCGGCGGCTGGGTGCTCACCGGTCAGGCCGACCCCGACTCCGCGCTCACGCGCCTGCTCACGGCCGGCGTCGCGGAGCAGACGCTCGACGCCAACGCCGAGGCCGCCGGCACCACGACCGCCGAGCTCACCGCCGGCGGCACCCTGTCCACCGACCGGGTCGACGGCGACGCCGTGGACCCGCAGACCCTGTTCTTCGCGTCCTTCGCGCTCGCGCTGCTGTTCTTCATCGGGGCCCTCGGCTCCGGGCAGATGATCGCGGGCAGCGTGGTGGAGGAGAAGCAGTCGAGGCTGGTGGAGATCATGGCCACCGCGGTGCCGCTGCGGCACCTGCTGGCGGGGAAGATCCTCGGCAGCTCGGTGGTGGCGCTGGCGCAGAACGTCGTGTTCGCCGCCGTCGGGCTCGCGGCCCTGTCGTTCACGCCGACGGCGTCGATCCTGCCGTCGCTGTCGACGTCGCTCGTCTGGTTCGTGCTGTTCTTCGCGGTCGGCTTCCTCGGCCTCGCGGCCCTGTACGCCGTGGCGGGCGCGCTCGCGTCGCGCACGGAGGACCTGCAGCACACCACCACCCCGATGACGATGGCCATCATGGGCGTGTACTTCCTGACGTTCTCCGCCAGCGGCACGTTCGAGACGGTGCTGTCGTACGTCCCCGTGGCGAACGTCGTCTCCATGCCGGTACGGGTGCTGTCCGGCGACGCCGCCTGGTGGGAGCCGATCGTCTCGCTCCTGATCCTCGCCGCGTTCGCCGTCGTCGCGCTGCTCGTGAGCGAGCGTGCGTACCGCGGCGCGCTGCTGCAGACGGGCGGGCGCATCGGCTGGAGGAGCGCGCTGCGCACGGCGGGTTGAGCTCGTCGACACCTGTCCTCGCCGCTGGTTGAGCCTGTCGACACCTGTCCCCGCCGCTGGTTGAGCCTGTCGAAACCCGGTTCCTGGATTTCGACAAGCTCAATCACCGGAGGGGGGGTAGGGGAGTCCCCCGAATTCGCTCAGGGTTGTCCCCCGAAGGTCCCGAAAACCGTGGGATCGCGGGGTTCCGGAGCCCTAGCGTCAGCCCCATGACCGCCGTCGACGCCGCCCGCCTGCAGTTCGCGCTGCTCGCGGGGACCCACTTCCTCTTCGTCCTCGTGACGCTGGGGCTCGGGCCCGTCGTGGCGATCCTGCAGACGCGGTGGGCGGCCGCCCGTGACGCCGGCCGGGCGGCGACGCTCGAGACCGCCACCCGCTTCTGGGGGCAGCTCTACCTCGTCAACTACGCGCTGGGCATCGCCGCCGGCATCGTCCTGGAGCTCCAGCTCGGGCTGCACTTCCCGGGCCTGCTCGACGTCGCCGGCGGCGTGCTCGGCGCCCCGCTCGTGATCGAGACGATGGCGGCCTTCTTCCTGGAGTCCACGTTCCTCGGGCTGTGGGTGTTCGGGTGGCACGTGCTGCCGCGCTGGGCGCACACCGCGGCGTTCTGGGCGGTGGTGGTCACCGGCTACCTCTCGGCGTTCACCGTGATGGTGGCGAACGGCTTCCTGCGGAACCCGGTGGGGGTCGAGATGGTGGACGGCGTGGCCCGGGTGACCGACGCGGCGGCCGTGATCGCCAACCCCGCGGCGCTGCTGTCCGCGCTGCACGTGGTGGGCGCGTGCCTCATGGCGGGCGCGTTCGGGCTGGTGGGGGTCAGCGCGTGGCACCTGCGCCGGGCGCCGTCGCGGCTGCCCGGCGTGGTCGCGGCGGGCCTCCCGGGCGCCGTCATGTCGGCCGAGAACGACGTCTGGCGGCGCTCGATGCGCACCGGCCTCGTGGCCGGCACGGTCGGCGCGTTCGTCGCGACCGCCTTCGGGTACGCGCAGTTCGCGTACCTCCAGCACGCGCCGGGCGGCGAGCCGCCGGTCGTGGGCATCGCCTACGCGGTGATGCAGGGCGTCGCGGGCCTGGCGTTCGTCGTCGGGTGCGTGCTGCTGCTCCTGCTGCCCGGCAACGTGCTGTTCCGCCTGTGGCGGCCGCTGCGCGCCGGCCTGTACGGCACGCTCACGGTGCTGCTGCCGGTGCCGTTCCTCACGGCGCTGCTCGGCTGGGCCGCCCGCGAGCTCGGCCGCCAGCCCTGGGCGATCGCCGGCGTGCTGCGCACCGAGGACGCCGTGTCCGGCGCGTCCGCGGCCGCGGTGATCACGTCCCTCGTCGTCCTCGTCGGCGTGATGGTCACCCTCGCCGTCGTCGACTGGTCCGTGATGGCAAGGCTCGCCCGCCGCGGCACAACCCGCCTCGCCCTCGGCGCCCCGCCCGCCGACGTGCTGCGCGACGGCGACTCGACAGGCTCGGTGTCGACAGGCTCGGTTTCGACAGGCTCAACCAGCGACGAGGGCGACGAGCTCCTGACGTTCGGAGGCACCCGATGAACGCCCTCGGCTGGGGCCTGCTGCTCGCCGCGCTGCTCGCCGGCTGGGTCGTGCTCGACGGCGCCGTGCAGGGCGGCGTGCCGCTCGTGCGCGCGCTCGGCGGCCGCGACGACGCCCTCCGTCGCACCGTGCTGGCCACGGTCGCGCCGTTCCTGCTGCTGGGGGAGGTGTGGCTCGTCGCCGCGACGGGCGTGCTGCTCGCGGCCTTCGGGCACGTCGAGGCGACCCTGTGGGCGGCGGGGTACCCGGTCGTGGTGGCGCTGCTCGTGGCCTGGGTGGTGCGCGACGCCGCGCTGTGGCTGCGCAGCCGCCTGCCGTCGCCGCGCTGGCGCCGGGGGTGGGACGTCGCCGGGCAGGCCGCGAGCCTCGCGCTCCCGGCGGCGTTCGGCGCGCTGGCCGGGGTCGCGTGGGTCCACCTGTCGGTGGTCGGGGCGCAGGCCGACGGCGGCTCCGGCGCGGCGCGGGCGCTCGCGCTCGGGCTGCCGGTGCTCACGGCGGGGCTCGCCGTCGCGGCGGCGCGGGTGCACGGCGGGCTCGTCGTCGCGGCCCGGGCGCCGCGGGCGGTGGCGAGCCAGGCGCGCCGCCGGGTGCGCCGCGCCCTCGTGCCGGCGGCGGCGCTGGCCGGCCTCGCGGCACTGGGCGCCCTCGCGGTCGCGGCCCTCGGCACGGCGTCGGCGCTGGTGGCGGCCGTGCTGCTGGTCGCGGTGGCCGGCGTGGCGCTCGCGGCCCGGTTCGACTTCGACCGCGGCGTGCACCGCACGGGCGTCGTGCGGGCGGCCGGCCCGCTGCTCGCCGTCGTGCCGGTGGCGGCGACGGCGGCCGTCGTCGGGCCCGCGACGCTCGCCCTCGCCGCCCCCGCCGTGGTGCTGCACGGCCTGACGTGGCCGGTGCTGGGCGCGTTCGTCGCCGTGCTCGTGGCGCAGGCCGTCAGCTGGCGGGTGCTCGTGCGCCCGCTCGGGCCGCGCACCGCCGTCTTCCTCTGACACGGTCGTGACGCCGGGGCAACACCGGGGAAACCCGCGCCGCGCAGCATGGGGACGAGCGGCCGCCCGGGCCGCGCGAAGGAGGCGCACGATGCCAGTCCCGACCCCGGCCACGATGCCCGCCACCACCACCCGGCCGATCCTGCCGTCGCCGCACACCGGCGCCGGAACGCGCCCGCCCGAGCGCCGGGCGAACCCCGGCGACCGCATGACGGTGGACCCCGACGACCGCCGCCGCCGCGCCCGCACGGCGCTGCTGGAGCTGGCGGTGGCCCGCTCCCTCGAGCGGCGCCGGGTGATCTGACCGGCGGCCCCGCGCACGGGTCGCCGGGTGCGGGGGCCAGGCTTAGGTTCGAGAGGTGGCCCGGCGACGCGGCGCCCGCTCGGACGCCTACACGTTCGACCTCGAGCCCGACGGCGACGAGCCGGACGGCGACGAGGGACGCGCTGCCGCGCCGGTCGTGCGGGCGACGCGACGCGCCGGCACCCACGGCCCGCTCCTCATCGACCTGGACCCGGTCGACGACGTCGACGACGAGGGCGGTGACGACGGCGCCCGGCCGGACGACGAGGGCGTGCTCACGTGGCGGCGCGCGCGGGACCGCGTGCGCGACGCCCTGCGCGGCCGCCGGCTGGTGGCCGCGGTGGTGGTCGTCGCGGCGGCGCTCACCGCGGTGGTGGTCGACACGGTCGGCGACCGCAGCCGCACCGCCGCGCTGCGGTCCGCCCCCGGCGGGGTGCTGGACCTCAGCGCCGAGCCGCGCGAGGAGTGGCGCGTCGCCGCGGAGGGCAGCGCGCCGGGCGGCCTCATGGCGGTGACCGGCGGGCTGGTGGTGGCGCAGCACCAGGACGCGCTGCTGGGGCTGGACGTCGAGACCGGCGAGCGACGCTGGACGGTGCGGCTGCCGGCGCCGTCGAGCTCCTGCGGGCCGGGGATGCAGGTGTGGTCGGGCGGCCTCCAGCCCGAGGCCGCGGACCGCATCGTGTGCGTGACGGCGAGGCCCACGGGCGACGGCGGCACGGTGCGGCGCAGCACGGTGACCGTCGTGGCCGCCGACGGCACGGTGGAGGGCACCCGGGAGGTGGCGGGCTCGCCCGCGGACCTCTTCCCGGGCGCGGACGGCTCCCTCGTGTCCGTGGCGTGGGTGGGCGAGGCGTCGCCCGTGGACCCGAGGGTGGCGGACGACGTCGTGTCGGGCGTCGCGGACGCGGGCGCCATCCCGGACGGGTACGACGTGCGGGTCCGCGTCGAGGACGCGGTGACGGGCGACCGGCGGTGGCAGGACACGGTGCGGTTCGACGGCACGGTGGACCCGTCGCTGTGCGTGCGCTGGTCGGACGACGGCACGACGTCGGGGGTGGACCTGCGCGGCGGCGTGCAGACCGTGGTCACCGACCGCGTGCTGTGGCTGGGCGGGTGCGGCATCGACGCCTGGTACACGCCGGACGGCGTCCGCCTGGACCGGCCGGGGGACCCCGGGACCTTCGAGGGGTTCGCCGTGGAGCCGCTCACGGGCGGGGGCTACGTCGCCCGCACGGAGGCGGCCGACCTGGGCGTCGACGAGCCCGCGCACGCCGACCGGCTGCTGCGGGACGACGGCTCCGAGGTCCGCGAGGTGCGCGGACGCTATCTCGTGCCCCTGAGCACGGACGGCGGAGGGGACGGCGTGCACCTCGAGCGGCGCGGCGCCGTGACCGTGGGGACGTCCGACGACGGGGACGACCTGTGGCGCACGGACGTGCGCAGCACGGCAGTCCTGGTGCGCACCGCGCAGGTGGCGGTGGTCGTGGACGAGGGGCGCCGCGTCTACGGGCTGGACCTCGGCACGGGCGAGGTGCTGTGGACGCGGCCCGACCTCGTGGACGGCCTGGACGCGATGGGCGCGTACGGGCCGCGGTTCGTGGACGCGGCGTTCACCGACGGGCGGCTGGCCGCGTTCGTGGTGCCGGACTACGCCCGAGGCGACGTCGTGCACTGGGTAGCGCTCGACGCCGCCTCGGGTCGTCAGCTGTGGCAGGTCGAGCTCGGCGGCGACGGCTGGGGGGTCCAGCTCGCGGTCGCCGGCCGGCTCGTGCGGTGGTCACCGACCGAGATCGTCGGCCTCGGCTGACGGGGCGTCGGTCACGTCGTCGGTGGCGGTCGTGTCGTCGGCGAGCACGAGGTAGATCTCGCGCCGCGCCTTGTCGAGCACCGCGGCCGCGGCCTCGGCCTGCGCCCGGGTGCCGGCGCGCGCGACCTGCTCGACGGCGCCCCCGAGGGCGCGCATCGCGTGGTGCAGCTCGTGGCCCTGACGCCGCGGGTCCTCGGCCACCTTCTGCCACGGGGTGCCGAGCTCGTCGCGGTGCTCCTCGACGTACGTGCGGCCGGTGTCCGTGAGCGACGCGAGGCGGCGTCCGCCGTCCTCGGCCACGGTGACGAGGCCCTCGTCCTGGAGCTGGGAGATGGCCGGGTAGACGGCGCCAGGGCTGGGGCGCCAGCGGCCGTCGGTGCGCTCCGCCAGCTCGGTGATCACCTGGTAGCCGTGCATGGGCTGCTCGGCGAGCAGCAGGAGCAGGGCGGCGCGGATCTCGCCGCGGCCGGCGCGGCGTCCGCCGCCCCGGTGGCCGCGCGGGCCGAAGCCGGGGCCGAAGCCCGGGCCGGGGCCGAACCCGGGGCCGAAGCCCTCGGGGCCGGGGAAGTCGCCTCGCCGGCGGCGGTCGCCGCGGGGGCCGGGCTGCCGGTCGAAGGGGTGCCGGTCGAAGGACCGGGGGTCGAAGGTGCGGGGGTCGAACGAGGTGTCTCGGGGGGTACGCATAGGAGGTGTCCTCACGGGGTTCGGGTGCTTGGTCGGTGTCGCCCGGGGAGCGCCGGCGGCGCCTCGACCTCGAGCGGCGACACATCAAAGATAAGTCTCGATATATCGTTAGGCAACCCCGGTCAGATGTGACCTGGGTCACTCTGACGACGGTTCGGTGACGGGCCCAGGAGATCGCGCGAGCGGGCGCCTACGTTGTTCGGCATGGAAGTCCTTCTCTTCGCGGTGCTGGCGGCGGTCGTCGTCATCGCCGTCACCGCGCTGGCGCCCCGGGCCGGGGTCGCCGCCCCGCTGGTCCTGGTCGTCATCGGCGTCGCCGTGAGCTTCCTGCCGATCGTCCCGGCGATCCCGATCAACCCCGAGGTCATCCTCGTCGGCGTGCTGCCCGCGCTGCTCTACGCGTCGGCGGCGTCGTTCCCGTCGATGGACTTCCGCCGCGACTTCACGGCGATCGGCGGCATGGCCGTCCTGCTCGTCGTCATCTCGGCCGTGCTGCTCGGCCTCGTCTTCTCCTGGGTCATCCCCGGCATCAACCTCGCCGCCGGCATCGCGCTCGGCGCCATCGTCAGCCCGACCGACGCCGTCGCGACCTCGATCATCAAGAAGCTCGGGGCGCCGCAGCGGGTGGTCGTGATGCTCGAGGGCGAGGGTCTGCTCAACGACGCCACGTCGCTGGTGCTGCTGCGCTCCGCCATCGCGGCGGTGGCCACGAGCGTCAGCGTGTGGGGCGTGGTCGGCAGCTTCGTCAAGGCCGTGCTCATCGCCGTCGTCATCGGCCTGATCGTCGGCCGGCTCGGCCTGTGGATCCGCGAGCACCTGCGGCACGCCGCGCTGTCCACCGCCGTGTCGTTCGTCGTGCCGTTCGCGGCCTACCTGCCCGCCGAGGAGCTGGACGCGTCCGGCATCGTCGCGGCCGTGGCGGCCGGCCTCGTCACCAGCACGCTGTCCGCCCGGCACCTCAGCCCGCAGGACCGCGTGGCCGAGCGGATGAACTGGCGCACCATCGAGACCCTGCTCGAGGGCGGGCTGTTCCTCGCCATGGGGCTCGAGGTGTTCGGGCTCGTCCAGGACGTGCAGAAGGCGCACGGGTCGCTGTGGACGGCGGTCGGCGTCGCCGCGCTCGCGGCGGTGGGGGTCGTCGCGCTGCGGGCGATGTTCGTGCTGCCGCTGCTGCGCTACCTCGCGGCCCGACGGCGGCGCGCGGAGCAGGTGCGCGAGACGCTCGACCGCATGGAGCAGCGCGTCTCCGCCAAGCTCGACCAGTTCACCGACCCGAACGGCATCATCACCCCGGAGGCGGCGAAGGCCCTCTCGGCCGTGTGGAGCCAGGGCGACCAGCGGGTGTGGGAGGCCGGGAACCCACGCCGCCAGGTGCGGCGGGTGCAGCGCCGGGTCGAGGCCGAGGCGGCGAAGCGGCGCGCGGCGTCCGGGCGGCTGTCCGACGACCAGCGGGAGCGGATGCGGCAGCGGCGGGTGGACCGGATCGCGGAGTTCCGGCGGCGGTTCACGCGCCGCATCGCCGACGTCGACTACCTGCTCGCCGCCCCGCTCGGGCCCAAGGAGGGCGTCGTCATCGTGTGGGCGGGGATGCGGGGCGTCGTGACGCTCGCGGCGGCACAGACCCTGCCCCAGGGCTTCCCGCAGCGGTCCCTGCTCATCCTCATCGCGTTCGGCGTCGCCGCCGGCACCCTGCTGGTGCAGGGCGGCACGCTGCCGTGGGTGGTGCGCCGGCTCGGGCTGTCCGGGGTGACGTCCTCGCGGTTCGACGAGGGCACGCAGGGGCTGCGCGAGATCGTCGACGGCACCGCCCGCGACGTGCTCGACGACCCGGGGCTGCGCCGCAAGGACGGCACCCCGTACGCGCCGTACGTGGTGGAGCGCGTGCGGACCGTCGTCGTGCGCGAGCAGGCCGACCAGGACGAGGAGGAGGCCACCCCCGAGGAGCTGTCGGCGCAGTTCTTCGAGCTGCGCCTCGCGACCATCGCCGCGCAGCGCAAGGCCCTGCTCGAGGCCCGAGCCGTGGGGACGTACGACTCGGACCTGCTGAGCAGGGCCCTGGACCAGCTCGACGCCGACCAGATCGCCGTCGAGATGCGCGGGCACCTCGATGGCGCCGTTGATTGAGCCTGTCGAAATCCAGTCACCAGGTTTCGACAGGCTCAACCAGCGGGGCGACGGGTTTCGACAGGCTCAACCAGCGAGGGTGGTCAGGACGACGAGATCTCGCTGCGCGCCGTCCGCCACAGGCCGCCGACCAGCGGCGCGACCACCCAGATGAGCGTGGCGGTGCCGAGCTGGGCCCAGCCCTCGCCGTCGAGCGCGCTGCCGAAGAGCAGCGGCTCGCCCGCGGTGCCGAGGTCCACCCACGGCAGCACGTCGGCCATGCCCGGCACGAGCCCGCCGAGCAGGCCGAAGAGCGTCGGCGCCAGCAGCAGGGTCACGATCGCGGCAGGCGTGCTGCGCAGGAGCAGGCCGAAGCCGACGCCCTGCGCCATGAAGAGCACGACCGACAGCGCCAGGTAGAGCACCGCGCGCACGCTGACGTCCCACGCCGGGTCGGCGTCGCGGAAGGCCACGACGAGCAGGTGGGCGAGGGCGGCGAGCCCGATCGTGAGCACGAGGAGTGCGAGGCCGGAGCCGATCGCCGCGACCACCTTGGCGAGCCCGACGCGGGTGCGGCGGGGCTCCAGCGTGAACGTCACCAGCGCGGTGCGCTGGGACCACTCGGAGGTGGCCGCGAGCACGCCGACGATGGGCAGCAGCATCGCCATGGGCGTCGTCGTGCCCACGACGAACGCGCTGAACGAGTGGTTGCCGCCGCTCACGGCCATCATCACGGCGAGCACCGCCGCGGTGATGATCGCGATCACGGCGAGCATCCACCGGCCGGCGCGGGTGTCGAGCTGCTTGCGCCACTCGACGAGGGTGAGGGTCGCGAAGGTGAGCGGCCGGACGTCGGGGGTGGCACGGGGGCGGCGGGTCCTGGTCTCGACAGGCTCGACCGACGATGCGGTGGTCATGCGGACACCTCCATGCGGGTCTGGGCGCCGGGCTGCTCGCGGGCGTCGTCGGCGGTGAGCTCGAGGAAGAGGTCCTCCAGGCCGCGGGAGTCGGCGGCACGCAGCTCGGCGAGCACCACGCCCGCCGCGGCGGCGGCGCGACCGACGTCGATGGGCTCGGCCTCGACGGACAGCCCGCCGGTGGCGAGCTCCTCCACGCCGGCGCCGCCCTGGCGCAGGGCGCGGGCGAGCGCGGCGTCGTCGGTGGAGCGCACGAACGCGCCGGCCTGCCGCAGCAGGTCGTCCTTGTGCCCCTCGGCGACGACGCGGCCGCGGCCGATGACGACGATCCGGTCGGCGACCGCCTCCATCTCGCGCAGCAGGTGCGACGAGAGCAGCACGGTGCCGCCCCGGGAGGCGAAATCGTCCAGGAGATCCCGCATCCAGCGGATGCCGGCCGGGTCGAGGCCGTTGGCCGGCTCGTCGAGGATCAGCACCTCGGGGTCGCCGAGCAGGGCCGACGCGATGCCGAGCCGCTGGCGCATGCCGAGCGAGTACTGGCCGACGCGGCGGGCGGACTCGCGGTCGGTGAGGCCCACCAGGTCGAGGGTGCTGTCGATGCGGCGGCGGTCGACGCCGGTCATCAGGGCGGCGAGGGTGAGGACCTCGCGCCCGGTGCGGCCGGAGTGCTGGGCGGCCGCGTCGAGCAGCACGCCCACGCGCCGGCCGGGGTTGGCGAGCGCGGTGAACGGCTTGCCCAGCACGCGGGCGGAGCCCGACGTCGCGGGGGTGAGGCCGCAGATCATGCGCATCGTCGTGGACTTGCCGGCGCCGTTGGGGCCGAGGAAGCCCGTCACGTGACCGGGCTCGACGGTGAACGACACGTCGTCCACGGCCACGGCCGGCCCGTATCTCTTGGTCAGGTGCTCCACGGTGATCATGGCTCCACCCTGCCCGGGCGCAGGCGGGCGCCGCGTCCGGCGAGGGGATGGTTCGTGTCCTCCTTCCGGAGGATGTCGGGCAGACCGTCGGCGGATGCCCGGCGGCCCGCCGCTGCCTAGGCTCGACGTCGTGCCGACCGCCCCCGCCCGTCCGTCCCGAGCCCGCCGGGCGTGGGGCGAGACGTGGCGCGTGCTGGTGGCGCTCCTGGCCGGCCTGACGGTGATGGTCCTCGTCGCCTGGGAGGTGGACACCGGCGAGCGGGCCATGACCGACGGAGAGGTGGCGCTGGACTTCCTCGTCGGCGTGGTCGCGCTGGGCCTGCTGCTGCTGCGACGCAAGGCACCGCTGACGATCGCCCTGGTGCTGTGCGCTGCGTCGTCGGTGTCCACGCTGGCGGTGGGCGCCGAGACGATCGCGGTGATCTCCCTGGCCACCGGGCGGCGGTGGTGGAGGATCGCGGCCGCGGGGGTGGTGTTCGTGGTCGCCGGGCGCGCGTACGCGGAGCTGCACCCCTACATCACGCCGGAGCCGTACGACGCCTGGGTGGACCTCGCCGCCGGGGTGGGGATGTACGCCCTGTTCGTCTGGATCGGCGCGTACATCGGGCTGCGCCGCGAGCACCTGGCGTCGCTGCGGGAGCGGGCGGAGACCGCGGAGCGGGAGCAGGCGAGCCGCGTGGCGCAGGCGCAGACGGCGGAGCGCACGCGCATCGCGCGGGAGATGCACGACGTGCTGGCGCACCGCATCTCGCTGGTCGCGATGCACGCGGGGGCGCTGGCCTACCGCACGGACCTGCCGCCGGAGAAGGTCGCGGAGACCGCGGGCGTGGTCCGGGACAACGCGCACGCCGCGCTGGCCGAGCTGCGGGAGGTGCTGGGCGTGCTGCGCGACCCGCTCGCCGGGGACGCGCCGCCGGAACCGCCGCAGCCCTCGCTGGCCGACCTCGCCGGGCTGTTCGCCGAGGCCCGTGCGAACGGGGCCGACGTGCGTGTCGACGGGCCGGTCGACGACCTGGCGGAGCGGACCGGCGGCCTCGGCGAGGCGGTGAGCAGGCACGCGTACCGCATCGTGCAGGAGGGGCTGACGAACGCGCGCAAGCACGCCCCGTGGGCGCCGGTGGCCGTGTCGGTGGCGGGCGCCCCGGGCGACGGGCTGACGATCGTGGTGAGCAACCCGGTGCGGAGCGTCGGGCCGGTGCCCGAGGCCCCCGCCGCGCCGCCGTCCGGCCTGGGGCTGGTGGGGCTCACGGAGCGGGCGGAGCTGGTGGGCGGCCGCCTGACGTACGGGACGGTCGCGGAGGACCGCGGTGCCGCGTTCCGGCTGGAGGCGTGGCTACCGTGGGCGGCATGAGATGGGCGGCATGAGGTGGGCGGCATGAGGGGGACGGCGTGAGCGAGAAGACGCGGGTGGTGCTGGTCGACGACGACCCGCTGGTGCGGTCCGGGCTGAGCCTCATCCTGGGCGGCGACGCGGACCTGGAGGTCGTCGCGACGGCGTCGGACGGCATCGAGGCGCTCGACGTCGTGGCGCGCGAGCGGCCAGACGTCGTGCTCATGGACATCCGCATGCCCCGCCTGGACGGCATCGAGGCGACGCGCCGGCTCCGGTCCGTGCCCGCCGCGCGCGTCATCGTGCTCACCACGTTCGACACGGACGACATGATCGTCGAGGCCCTCCGCGCCGGCGCCGCCGGGTTCCTGCTCAAGGACACGCCGCCCGACCGCCTGGTCGCCGCGGTCCGCGCCGCCGCGTCCGGCGAGCCGACCCTGTCGCCGCGTGTGGCGGAGCAGCTCATCGCCCAGGTCACCGACCGCTCCGCGCCCGACGGTCGCCGGGCCGCCGCCGCGCGGCTCGAGACCCTGACCGACCGCGAGCGCGACGTCGCCCTCGCCGTCGCGCGCGGCCTGTCCAACGCCGACATCGCCGCGGAGCTCTACATGAGCGTCCCCACCGTGAAGACGCACGTGTCGCGCATCCTCACCAAGCTGGACGCCGCCAACCGCGTGCAGGCGGCCATCGCCGTGCACGACGCGGGACTCGCCGCTGGTTGAGCCTGTCGAAACCCGGACCGCCGCTGGTTGAGCCTGTCGAAACCCAGTCTTGGATTTCGACAGGCTCAATCACCGGGCGGCTGGAATTCGACAGGCTCAGACGGCCAGCCGCTCCCGCAGCCAGGCGATGTCCGGGCCCATGTCGCCGTGGGTCTCGCAGACGACGGGGGCGCCCGCCTCGGCGACGACGCCCACGAGCAGCTCGGGCGGGATGTTCCCGTCGCCGAAGTGCGCGTGCCGGTCGGCGCCCGACCCGGCGGTGTCGCGGGAGTCGTTGGCGTGCACGAGGTCGATGCGACCGGTGATCGCGCGGATGTCGCGGACGGCGGTCGCGAGGTCGATGCCGCCGGCCCACGCGTGGCAGGTGTCGAGGGTGATGCCGACGTTCTCGGCCCCGTTCGCCCGCATCACCGCCGCCCACAGCAGCTCCAGCCGGTCCAGGCGGCGCGCCATGGAGAAGTCGCCGCCCGCGGTGTTCTCGATGAGCACCGGCACGTCCGTCTCGAGCGCGTCGATGGCCTTGCGCCAGTTGTCGAAGCCGACGTCGGGGTCGTCCTTGGCCGTGACGTGCCCGCCGTGCACGACCACGCCCCGGGCTCCGATCGCCTCCGCGCCGGTCATGATCTGCTGCAGCAGCTTGCGGCTGGGGATGCGGATCCGGTTGTTGGTCGAGGCCACGTTGATCACGTACGGCGCGTGCACGAACACGTCGATGCCCGCGGCCGCCGTCTCCTCGCGGAAGGCCTCGGTGCCCCCGGGGTGGACGGAGTCGTCGAGCGGCGGCACCTTCCACGCCTGCGGGTCGGACAGGAACACCTGCACCACGTCCGCCCCGATCTCCTTCGCCTGCGCGACGGCGTCGGACAGGTCGACGTGGGCCCCGATCTTCACGCTCATGGGCCCACCCTACGGACCCCGTCCGACGCGGACGACGTCAGCGCCGCTGCGCCTCCCGCAGCACCTCCCGCGCGGCCTGGGTGAGGGTGAGCCCCCGCCGCACGGAACGCTCCAGGAGCACGTCGTAGGCGTCGGCCGGGTCGATGCCCAGCTGGTAGGCGAGCGCGCCCTTGGCCTGCTCGACGACGACGCGCCCGCCCAGCGCCCGCGTCACCCGGCGGTCCAGCTCGTCGGCCTGCAGGTGCTCCGGCTGCACGATGACGAGGGTGACCATGTCGGCCAGCGCCTGGGCCGTGCGGGAGGAGTCGTCGTCGAGCGCCGCGCCGTCGTGCCCGAAGATGTTGAGGCCGCCCAGCACCCCGCCCTGCCACTCGAGTGGGAAGGCGTGCACCGCCGAGAAGCCGGCGTCGACGATCGCGGGGCCGACGACGGGCCACCGGGCGAGGATCTCGTCGCGGCCGGTCGCCACGACGCCCACGCCCTTGCGGACCACGTCGACGCACGGGCCCTCGTCGCGCTGCGCCTGGAAGAGCTCCAGGTGCATGGCCTGGTGGGAGGTCGCGGCGAGCAGCTCGAGCGGCCCGCCGTCCGTCCGCACGAGGAGCCCGGCGGCGTCGCCCCCGGTGAAGCGGGCGGCGTCCTGGGTCAGCCGCAGCAGGAGGTCGGCGGCGTCGTGCTCCTTGAGGAGCTCGGCGGCCGCGTCGGCGAGCGCTTCGGCAGGCGTGTGCAGCGTCATGGCTCCTCCGTTCTCTCGGTCTCGTCGTCCGAGGCGTCGTCGTGCGCGAAGTCGAGCCGGTGGGCCAGGACGTCGTCGACGACGTCCTGCAACGTCGACGAGCGGGCGAAGGCGTGCGCCCGGAGCACCGCGAGGGCGTCGGCGGGCGGGATCCGCAGCTGGGCCGTCACCATGCCCGCAGCCTGGTGGGCGCGGGCCTGGACCGACCAGTCGAGCGGTTCGACGTCGTCCAGGAGCGACGTCCCGACCGCGTCGGCGAGGAACTGGACGTCCACCAGGTCGTGCGAGAGGCGCCCGTCGGTCGTGTACAGGCTCAGCACGCCCACCACCAGGCCGCGGACCCGCATCGGCACGGCGTACGCCGTCACGGGGCCGCCGATGGAGCGGACCATCTGCGAGAACATGGGGAACGTGCCGGCGGTGGTGCCGTCCACCCGCGTCACGACCAGGCGGTCCTGCTCGAGGGCCAGCTGCCCGGGCCCCTCGCCGAGCACCTCCTGCAGGTCCTCGATCCTCGCCGACATCCCGTCCGAGGTGCTCACGACCAGCCGCTCCTCGGGGGACGGCGACAGCGTGAGCGCGCCGCTCTGCGCCCCGAAGATCTCCACGCACGCCCGGCAGAGCCGCGACGCCAGCGGCATGTCGGCGTCCAGCCTCGCCAGCGTGTCGGCGAGCAGGCCCAGCAGGTTCGACGCGTCCACCGGTCTGTCACCTGCCTTCCCCTCCGGGCCAGTCTTCCACCGATGGGTCTCGGTCGTGGCCAGGCAACGGTCGTAGGCTGGCCCACCATGAGTACCACGCCGCCGCTCGCGTACGTCATCGCCGGTTCCGAGGCCACCGGAGGGGCCGGCATCCAGGCCGACCTCAAGACCTTCCAGCAGCTCGGCACCTACGGGGTGGGGACGCTGACCTGCATCGTCTCGTTCGACCCGAAGCACGACTGGGGCCACCGGTTCGTGCCCGTCGACCCGCAGGTCATCGCCGACCAGTTCGAGGCCGCGACCTCGACCCACGCCCTGGACGTCGTGAAGATCGGGATGCTCGGCACCCCCGCCACGATCGACGTCGTCGCCCGCTCGCTCGAGACGCAGCCGTGGCGGCACGTCGTCCTCGACCCGGTGCTGATCTGCAAGGGGCAGGAGCCCGGCGCCGCCCTGGACACCGACACCGCGCTGCGCGAGCGCGTGCTGCCGCTGGCCACGGTCGTGACGCCGAACCTGTTCGAGGCCAAGACGCTCGCCGGCATGGACGACATCACCTCGGTCGAGGAGCTGACCGAGGCGGCGCGCCGCATCCACGCCCGGCTGGGCGACGGCCACGGCCGCCGGTACGTCGTCGCGAAGGGCGGCGTCGAGCTGCCCGGGCCGGACGCCGTCGACGTCCTGTTCGACGGCGACGAGGTCACCGTCTTCGCCACGCCCAAGGTGGGCGAGGAGCGGGTCTCCGGCGCGGGGTGCACGTTCGCCGCGGCCATCACCGCGGAGCTCGCGAAGGGCGCCGACGTGCCGGACGCCGTCCGCGTCGCGAAGGACATGGTGACGCAGGGCATCGAGGCGCGCGTCGAGGCCCGCACGCCGTTCGACACCGTGTGGCAGGGCGCGTACGCCTCCTGACGACCTGAGGAAGGAGCCGCCGTGACCGTCGACGAGGACGTGCACGCGGGCGGGCGCCGCACGCACGAGGTCACCAACCAGCCGCCGGAGCGGGTCGACGTCAACGAGTACCTCGACTTCCCGGTGCTGCGCGCCGCCGTGCACGCCTTCGGCGGCGGCTGGGGCGAGGAGCGGCTCGTCGAGGCGGGCGCGCACGTCGGGAGCGCGGGGTTCCAGCGGGCCGCGGAGCTCGCGAACGTCCACGAGCCCGTGCTGCGCACGCACGACCGCCGCGGCCGGCGCGTCGACGAGGTCGAGTACCACCCCGCGTACCACGAGGTGATCTCCGCGGCCGTCGCGCGCGGCGCGCACACGAGCGCGTGGGCCGACCCACGGCCGGGGGCGAACGTCGTGCGCGGCGCCCTCTTCTCCCTGTTCGGCCAGGTGGAGCCCGGCCACGCCTGCCCGGTGTCGATGACGCACGCGGCCGTGCCCAGCCTGCGCCACGCGCCCGACCTGGCGGCGCTCTGGGAGCCGCGCCTCCTCGCCACCGGGTACGACGGCGCGCTGGCCGCGCCCGGGTCCAAGCCGGGCGCCCTCGTGGGCATGGCGATGACCGAGAAGCAGGGCGGCAGCGACGTGCGGGCCAATACGACCCGCGCGGTGCCGGCCGGCGACGGCACGCACGTGCTCACCGGCCACAAGTGGTTCTGCTCGGCCCCCATGTCGGACGCGTTCCTCGTGCTCGCCCAGGCGCCGGGCGGTCAGTCCTGCTACCTCGTGCCGCGCGTCCTCGAGGACGGCACGCGCAACGAGTTCCGCATCCAGCGGCTCAAGGACAAGCTCGGCAACCGGTCCAACGCGTCGGGCGAGGTCGAGCTCGACGGCACGGTCGGGCACCTGGTGGGCGAGCCCGGCCGCGGCGTGCGCACCATCATCGAGATGGTGCAGCGCACCCGCCTGGACTGCGTGCACGGCAGCGCGGCCGGGATGCGCCAGGGCGTCGCCGAGGCGCTGTGGCACGCGCGGCACCGGACGGCGTTCGGCGCGCGCCTCGTCGACCAGCCGGCGATGACGGCCGTGCTCGCCGACCTCGCGCTCGAGTCGGAGGCCGCGACGCTCACCTCGATGCGGCTCGCGGCGGCGTACGACGGCGGGCACGACGACAGCGACGACGAGGGCGAGCGGGCGTTCCGCCGCCTGGCCACCGCCGTCGCGAAGTACTGGGTGTGCAAGCGCGGCCCGCAGCATGCCTACGAGGCGATGGAGTGCCTCGGCGGCAACGGGTACACCGAGGCATTCCCGCTGGCCCGGCGCTACCGCGAGCAGCCCGTCATGGCGATCTGGGAGGGCTCGGGCAACGTCGTCGCGCTCGACGTGCTGCGCGCCATGACGCGGGAGCCGGAATCGCTGGCGGCTGTGGACGCCGAGCTCGCGCTCGCCGCCGGCGCCCACCGGGACCTCGACGCGCACCTCGCCGCCACGCGCGCGCTGCTGGCCGGGCTCGCCGGCGCGGACCCCGCCGAGCAGCAGGCCTCCGCGCGCCGCGTCGTCGAGGCCCTCGCCGTCGGGCTGCAGGCGTCGCTCATGGTGCGGCACGCGCCGACCGGGTCGGCCGACGCGTTCGTCGCGGCCCGGCTGGGCGCCGGGCGCGGCCACGGCTACGGCGTCCTGCCGCGCGGCACCGACGCCGCCGCGATCCTCGTGCGGCACGCCGGGCCGTGACTCGCCTCGCGAGCCGCAGCGCGACCGCGGTCAGTAGCCACCGCCGGAGCCGGACGGCATGGTCGTGACCTCGGAGCCGTCCGGGGCCACCACCCACCAGATGTCCTGAACGCCCTGGCCGGCGACGTCCCCAGGCGCGCCGTCACCCGCGTACAGGTAGACGGGGCGGTCGTCGAGCGTCACCTGCGGCTTCCCGTCGTTGCCGGTGATCGTGCCGACCGTCGCCGTCACGCCCTGCACCTCCGGCGTGCCGCTGCCGGCGTGCACCGGTGGCCACGCGGCCAGGCACTCGCCCGTGCACGCGCTCTCGCCCGACCCCGGCTTGTCGGGGGTGTAGTAGTAGACGGTCATGCCCTGGCCGTCGACGACGACCGTGCCGAGGCTCGTCTCGGCCGTGGTCAGCATCCCGCCGCCCGACGAGGCGTCCCCGCCGGACGTCGTCGAGCTGCCGGCCGGGGTGCTCGCCCCGCCGCCGTAGCCGCCGCCCCCGCCGCTGCACGCGGCCAGGGCGCCGGCGAGCGCCGCCGTCGCGGCCAGGGCCGCGAGTCGTCTGCTCGTGGTGCGCATGGTGTCTCCTTCGTCGGGTCACGCCGCCGGTGCACGGCTCGTGCACTCATGGGGGACGACGAGGCCGCGGCGCGCGAGGTTCATCCGAGGCGCCTCCCCGATCCGGCTGAACCTCGACGGCGCCTGCCTCGTCGTGAGGGGTGGAGGCCGCGTGGCAGGCGCGGCACGGCGGAAGGGGCCGGTCGTGCGCAGGCGGACGAAGGTACTGGTCGGGGTCGGCGCGGGGCTGGTCGTGCTCGGCGGCGCCGTCGTGCTCGTCGGCCCGGGGCTGTACGCCGACCACGTCAACCGGGCGGCGGCCGAGGTGCCCGCGCTGGCGGCGACGGACGCGCCGCTCGCCGACCCGGCGTCCCTCGACGGCACGTGGCAGGTGGGCACCGGGTCGGTGGCCGGCTACCGCGTGCACGAGGTGCTGCGGGGGCAGGACGCCACCGTCACCGGTCGCACGGACCAGGTGACCGGGCGGCTCGTCGTCGAGCACGGGACGCTGACGTCAGGGAAGGTCGAGGTCGACGTCGCGAGCATCCACACCGACGAGCCCCCACGAGACGCCTACTTCCGTGGCAGCGTGATGGAGGTGGGCACGTTCCCGACGGCGGACTTCACGGTCACCGACCCGGTGCGGCTGACCGCGGGCACCACCGAGGTGGACCTCGCCGGCCGGCTGACCGTGCACGGCGTCACCCGGGACGTCGAGGTCCCGGCGCAGGTCGCGGCCGACGGCGACGGCGTGCAGGTGGTGGGCAGCGTCCCGGTGTCCTTCGCCGACTACGACGTCACCCCGCCGTCGCTCGGGTTCGTCTCCGTGGACGACCACGGCGCCGTCGAGTTCTCCGTGCGGCTGGAGCGTTCGTCGTGAGGCCGCGCTCCCGCGCCGACGAGGAGCTCCTCGAGGCCATCCACGCCGCGCACGCCCCCGACCTGCGACGGTTCGTCGCGCGGCTGGTGCCGGACGACACCGACGCGCAGGACGTGGTGCAGGAGTCGCTGCTGCGGCTGTGGCGCCACCCCGAGGTGCTGGAGCGCCCGGAGGAGTCCGTGCGCGCCTGGCTGTTCACGGTGGCGCGCCACCTCGTGGTCGACGAGCTCCGCAGCGCCCGGCACTCCCGCGAGCGCGCCACGGGGCGTCTGCCCGAGCAGCCCGAGCCCGACCGGACCCAGGCCGTCCTGGACGCCTGGCTGGTCGCCGACGCGCTCGCCGACCTGTCGGCGGAGCACCGCGCCGTCGTCGTGGGTGCCTACTACCGCGGGCGGTCCGTCGCCGAGCTGTCCGACGAGCTCGACGTCCCCGCCGGGACCGTGAAGTCCCGCATGCACTACGCCCTGCGCGCCCTGCGGCTCGCGCTGCAGGAGAAGGGAGTGACGCCATGACCGCGACGACCGACCCGTACCGCGAGTGGGACGCCGCGTACGTCCTGGGGGCGCTGAGCCCGGCCGAGCGGCGCGAGTTCGAGGAGCACCTGGCCGGCTGCGACGCGTGCCGCGCGGCGGTCGCGGAGCTCGCCGGCGTGCCCGGCCTGCTCGCGTCCGTGCCCGCGGGGCACGCCCTCGCGTCGGACCCGCGGGACACGGCCGCGGGCGGGGGCGCCGGCGGGGACGACGACGGCGACCTGGCGGACGTCGTGCCCCTCGCCGCCCTGGCCGGCGCGGCCCGGCGCTCGCGGCGGCGCCGGCGGTCCCTGGTCGCGGTGGCCGCGTCGGGGCTGCTGGTGGGCGGCGTCGGCGCGGGGCTGGCGCTCGGCGGCGCGGGGGAAGGGCAGGCGCCGGCGCCGTCGTCGCCCGCCCCCGTCGCGCAGTCCACGGCCGTGGACCTCGAGCCGGTGGGCGCGGTCGACGTGCGCGCCTCGCTCACCGCGACGCCCCGCCCCTGGGGCACGAGCCTGGAGTGGAGCTGCACGTACCCGCCGCGCTCCGGGTACGACCCCGCGGACGTGCCGACCTACGCGCTCGTCCTCGTCGACCACGACGGCGGGCGCACCGTCGCCGCGACGTGGACCGGGTCGGGGACCGCCTCCACCGGACTCGGCGCGGCGTCGTCCGTGCCGCTGGACCGCATCGCGCGCGTCGAGATCGCCCAGGGAGGCGAGACGCTCGCCGCCGCGCCGCTGTGACGCGAGAATCGGGTCACGGCGACGGAAGGACCGACGGTGCAGGGATACGTGCTGACGCGGTACGGCCACCCGGGCGTGCTGGACCTGCGGGAGGTGCCGCGCCCGGCCGCGGGACCCGGCGAGGTGCTGGTCCGCGTGCGGGCGGCGGGCCTCAACCCCATCGACTACAAGACGCGCGACGGCGGGCTGCGGGTGATCACCCGGCTCCGCCTGCCGCTGGTCGCGGGCAGCGAGCTCGCCGGCGAGGTGGAGGCGGTCGGTCCCGGCGTGACGCGCTTCGCGGTGGGCGACCGCGTCTTCGCCCGGGTCGACAAGCAGCGGCTCGGCGCGTTCGCCGAGCACGCCGCCGTCCACCAGGACCTCGTCGCCGCGATGCCCGCGTCGCTCGGGTTCGTCGAGGCGGCCTCGCTGCCGCTGGCCGGGCTCACCGCGCTGCAGGCGCTGCGCGACGAGCTGCGCGTCACGCCCGGGGACCGGGTCTTCGTCTCCGGCGGCGCGGGCGGCGTCGGCACCCTCGCGATCCAGGTCGCCCGCTGGCTCGGGGCGGAGGTGACGACGACGGCGTCCGTCCGCGGTGCCGAGCTGGTCCGCTCGCTCGGTGCGCAGCAGGTCGTCGACTACCGGACGGAGCGGTTCGCCGACGTCCTGCACGACTACGACGGGGCGTTCGACCTCACCGGCGGGCAGGATCTCACCGACGCCTTCACGATCCTCAGGCCCGGCCGGACCGTCGTCTCGGTGGCCGGCCTGCCGGACGCGACGACGGCACGCGTCGACCTGGGTGCCGGGCCGCTGAAGACCGCCCTGCTGTGGGCGGCCAGCACCGCGATCCGCCGGCGGGCCCGGCGCGCGGGGGTGCGCTACCGCTACCTCTTCATGCATCCCAGTGGTGCGGACCTCGCCGTCCTGGCCGGCCTCGTCGACGACGGGCACCTGCGCCCCGTCCTGGACCGGACCTTCCCGTTCGCGGACATCCCCCGTGCGTTCGCGTACCTGGAGCAGGGCCGGGCGAAGGGCAAGGTCGTGGTCGAGCTCCCGGCCTGACGTCCGGTCAGGCGAGCCGCGCGACGAGGCAGGGCCCGCCCTCGTAGATGCCGCCGTCGACGGCGAGCGCACGGCCGTCGGCGTAGGACAGCGGCTCGGTGACGTCCGGGTACGGCCGGCCGAGCATCTCCGCGACGATGCTGTGCCCGTGCACCACCCGGTCGCCGCCGAGGTGCTCCAGCAGCTCGCGGGCGGCCGCCGGGCCGTCGTCCCCGCGGAAGGCCCCGCGCGAGGTGAGGAGCCGCCACGTCTCCCACCACACCGCGACGTCGTCGCTCGCCAGCCGGTCCCGGCCGGCGGCGACGAGGTCGTCGAGGGTGCGGCCCCACTCGAGGTAGGCGAGGGTGTCGGAGTGCACGAGGAGGGCGCCGGCGTCGTGCGCCGCCATCGGCAGGGTGCGCAGCCAGTCGGCGCGGGCGTCGGTGAGCCGCTCCTGGTCGCTGCGGAGGCCGCCGTTGCGGCGCCACGACCGGGCGAAGCTCCGCCCGGGCTCGCCCGGGAGCGGGATCGGCGTCGCGCCGAACAGCCGCATCCCGAGGGCCAGCACCTCGTGGTTGCCCAGGAGCGCCCGCACCGCGCCGCCGGACTCCTCGACCAGACCTCGGACGAGGTCGATCACGCCCACGCCGTCCGGCCCGCGGTCCAGGTAGTCCCCGAGGAACCAGAGCCGGGCGTCGGCGCCGGCCCACCGGCCGTCGGCGTCCGTGAGCCCTTCGTCGGCCAGGGCCCGGACCAGGACGTCGCGGTACCCGTGCACGTCGCTGACCGCGTACACCCTCGTCATGGATTCGTCGCCCCGTCCCTCGGTCGTCGCGGGCCGGTCGGCCGCCACCCGAGGGTAGCGAGGAGCGACGGAGTCGAAATTCGCTGCGCCGGGCGGGCGCGCGCTGGGACGCTGGGCGCATGGAGACCCCCACCCCGATCGACCTGGGCACCTGGCCGCGCCGGCAGCACTTCGAGCACTACCGGGCGTCGCCGTGCACGTACGCGATGACGGTGGAGCTGGACGCGACGGCCTTCGCGGCGGCGCTGCGCGCGTCGTCGCGCCGCACGTACGTGGCGCAGGTGTGGGCGCTGGCGACGGTCGTGAACCGGCACGACGAGTTCCGCATGGTCCTCACCGAGGACGGCGCGCCCGCCGTCTGGCCGGTGGTGCACCCGGCGTTCACGGTGTTCCACGGGGAACGGGAGACGTTCTCGTGCGTCTGGGCGCCCTACGACCCGGACTTCGGCGCGTTCCACGACGCCGCGTCGGCGGTGCTGGCCGAGCACGGGGACTCGGCGGAGTTCTTCCCGCAGGGCGCGCCGCCGCCGAACGCGTTCGACGTGTCGAGCCTGCCGTGGGCGTCGTTCACGGGGTTCACCCTGAACATCCGGGACGCCTGGAGCCACCTCGCGCCGATCGTCACCCTGGGCCGGTACGTCGAGCGGGACGGCCGCGTGCTCCTGCCGCTCGCCGTGCAGGTGCACCACGCCGCCGCCGACGGCTTCCACACGGCGCGCCTGGTGAACGAGCTCCAGGAGCTGCTCGACGACCCGTCGTGGGTGGGCTGAGCCACAGTCCCGGGGTCACCTGCCGGACGGCTCGACGCCCGGGCGGCGGGACGGCTTACCCTCTAGTCCCGTGAGCGAGAACCTGGGATCCACCGGCTCGATCGAACGCGTGGTGGCACGCCACGAGATGCCCGACCCGCTGCGGGACGACATCCGCCTGCTGGGCGGGCTGCTCGGCACCGTGCTGAAGGAGGCGGGCGGGCAGAGCCTGCTCGACGACGTCGAGCGTCTCCGCGGCCTGACCATCCGCGCCTACGGGGCGGACGACGGCGGCGCGACGCTGGCGGAGGCGGCCGAGGTCGTGGCCGGCTTCACGCCGGAGCGCGCCGAGCAGGTCGCGCGCGCCTTCACCTGCTACTTCCACCTGGCGAACCTCGCGGAGGAGTACCACCGCGTCCGCGTGCTGCGGGCGCGCGAGTCCGACGCCGCGTCGGGCGTCGTCATCGAGGACTCCCTGCCGCAGGCGTTCACCCAGCTCGCGGAGGAGGTCGGCCGCGACGAGGCGCTGCGGCGCCTGGGCGAGATCGAGTTCCGCCCGGTCCTCACCGCGCACCCCACCGAGGCCCGCCGTCGCGCCGTCTCCGGCGCCGTGCGCCGCATCTCCGCGCTGGTCGCGGACCGCGACACGATGCGTCCCGGCGGCACCACGCTCGCCGAGAACGAGCGCCGCCTGCTCGCCGAGATCGACACCATGTGGCGCACGTCGCCCATCCGCGCGCACAAGCCGTCCGTGCTGGACGAGGTGAAGACCGCGATGGGCGTGTTCGACGCCACCATGTTCACCACCTTCCCCGAGGTGTACCGCCGCCTCGACGACTGGCTGCTCGACGGCGCCGCCGGCAGCGTGCCGCCCGTCGCGCGGCCGTTCGTCCACCTCGGTTCCTGGATCGGCGGAGACCGCGACGGCAACCCGAACGTCACCGCCGAGGTCACCCGCCAGGCCGCGACCCTCGCCGCGGAGCACGCGCTCAGCGCGCTCGAGACGGCCGCCGTCGAGACGGGGCGCAAGCTCACGCTCGACGAGGAGGGCACCCCCGCCTCGGCCGAGCTCAAGGCGCTGTGGCAGCGGATGCGGCAGCTCTCCGACGACCTCGTCACCCGCGCGTCCGCCGACTCGCCGAACGAGCCGCACCGCGCCGCCGTCCTCGCCGTCGCGGGCCGGGTCGCCGCGACCCGCCGCCGCGACGCCGACCTCGGGTACCGGGAGCCGGAGGAGCTCGTCGCCGACCTCGAGGTCGTGCAGCGCTCCCTCGTCGAGGCGGGCGCACCCCGCGCCGCCTACGGCGACCTGCAGAGGCTCGTGTGGCAGGTGCAGACCTTCGGCTTCCATCTCGCCGAGCTGGAGGTGCGCCAGCACTCGCAGGTGCACGCCGCGGCCCTCGCCGAGATCGACGAGAAGGGCATCCACGGCGACCTCTCCGAGCGCACCGTCGAGGTGCTGGACACGTACCGCGCCCTCGGCGCCGTGCAGAAGCGGTTCGGCATCCGCGCCGCCCGCCGGTACATCGTGTCGTTCACGCAGGCCCCCGAGCACCTGGCCGCGGTCTACCGGCTGGCCGCGCTCGCGTTCGAGGGCTCCGACGACGCTCCCGTCGTCGACGCGGTCCCGCTGTTCGAGACCTTCGACGACCTGGAGAACTCGGTCGACATCCTCGAGGCGATGCTGGAGTTCCCCGAGGTGCAGCGCCGCCTCGCGGAGAACGGTCGCCGCGTCGAGGTCATGCTCGGCTACTCGGACTCGTCGAAGGACGTCGGCCCCGTCGCCGCGACCCTGGCCCTGCACAAGGCGCAGTCCCGGATCGCCGAGTGGGCGCAGCGCCACGACATCACGCTGACCCAGTTCCACGGCCGCGGCGGCTCGCTCGGCCGCGGCGGCGGCCCCGCCAACCGCGCGGTGCTCGCCCAGCCGCCGCACTCGGTGGACGGCCGGTTCAAGCTCACCGAGCAGGGCGAGGTCATCCTCGCCCGCTACGGCGACCCGACGATCGCCGCCCGGCACATCGAGCAGGTCGCCGCGGCGACGCTGCTCGCCTCCGCGCCGACGGTGGAGAAGCGCAACGCCGAGGCTCGGGAGCGGTTCGCGCCGCTGGCCGCCGCGCTCGACGAGACGTCGCGCGCCGCCTTCCACGGCCTCGTGAAGTCCGAGGGCTTCCCGCAGTGGTTCGCGCAGGTGACGCCGCTGGAAGAGGTCGGCCTGCTGCCGATCGGCTCCCGCCCCGCCAAGCGCGGCCTGTCGGTCAACTCGCTCGACGACCTGCGCGCCATCCCGTGGGTGTTCTCCTGGTCGCAGGCGCGCATCAACCTCGCGGGCTGGTTCGGCCTCGGCACGGCGCTGCGCTCGGCCGGTGAGCGGCCGGGCGGGCTGGAGGAGCTGCAGGCCGCGTACCGCGAGTGGCCCCTGTTCACCACGCTGCTCGACACCGTGGAGATGGGCCTCGCCAAGACGCAGGAGGACATCGCCGCGCAGTACCTGGCGCTCGGCGACCGCGACGACCTCGCACAGCTCGTGCTCGGTGAGCTGCGGCTGACCCGCGAGTGGGTGCTGAAGGTGACCGGCAACGAGTGGCCGCTCGCCAACCGCCGCGTCCTCGGCCGCGCCGTCCAGCTGCGCTCGCCGTACGTCGACGCGCTGTCGCTGCTCCAGGTGCGCGCCCTGCGCGCGCTGCGCAGCCAGGGCGCCAGCGAGGGCCTCACCGTGGACGACGGCGAGTGGGTGGACGGCGGCTACAAGGACCGCTGGCAGCACCTGCTGCTGCTCACCGTGAACGGCGTCTCCGCCGGCCTCCAGAACACCGGCTGACCCTGACGTTCTGTGTGAGCGGGCGTTTGGCCCTGTTCTCGACCGAGAACAGGGCCAAACGCCCGCTCGCAGCACGACTATGGTGCCGGTCATGAGCCTGGTGACGTTCAAGGACCTGTGCGTCGACGCCACGGACGCGGCCGTGCTGGGGGAGTTCTGGGCCCGCACGCTCGGGTTGCGGGTGGAGCCGCTGGACGACGGCGACGTCGTGCTGCGCGACCCGGGCCCCGATCCCGTCCCGGAGCGGACGATCTGGGTGAACACCGTGCCCGAGGCGAAGACGGTCAAGCACCGCGTGCACCCGGACGTGCGCGCCCGGTCGCTCGACGACTTCCCCGACCGTCCGCGCCTGAGCGAGCCGGGCCGGTTCCACTACACGACGCTGGCCGACCCCGAGGGCGGCCAGCTCTGCGTGTTCACCGACGACGAGGTGCCGGCGTACCGGCTCAAGGACATCGTCGTCGACTGCGCGGACTACCCGGTGGTCGCGGAGTTCTGGCACGGCCTGCTGGGCGGCGACCTGACCTGGGACGACCACGAGGGCGGCGCCTACGCCTACCTGGACCGCGGCGCGGGCGTGCCGTTCGAGTCGTTCGACTTCGTCCCCGTGCCCGAGCCGAAGACGGTCAAGAACCGCTGGCACTGGGACGTCACGCTGGACGACGGCGTCACCCTCGACGACCTCGTCGCCCGCGGTGCGCGGGTGCTGCGCCCGCAGGACGACGAGATCGGCTGGACCGTCATGGCCGACCCCGAGGGCAACGAGTTCTGCGTCTTCCCCTTCGGTGGTTGAGCCTCGTTGGTTGAGCGTGTCGAAACCCGGTGACCGTCGAAGGAACCGGGTTTCGACAGGCTCAACCAGCGGGGCCGGGTTTCGACAGGCTCACCAACGAGGCCGGGTTTCGACATGCTCAGCCAGCGGTGCTCAACCGGCGGCGAGGGCCGTGAGCACGCGGTCCACGCTGCTGCGGATGCCCCAGCGCTCGGCGAGCGCATCCAGCGCCTCGGGGTCCTTCGGGGTGCGCGGCAGCGCGTCGTCGACCTCGGCGACGGGGGCGTCGTGGGCGACCTGCACCACGGTGGGCGCGACGTCGAGGTAGGCGGCGGCGTCGAGCAGCTTTTGCCGCTGCGTCGGGGTGAGGCCCTTCGCCCCCGACTCCGCGGCGGCGCGCAGCCCGGCCAGGTCGCCGAACGTGGCGAGCAGCTTGGCCGCCGTCTTCTCGCCGATGCCGGGCACGCCGGGCAGGCCGTCGGAGGGATCGCCGCGCAGGGTCGCCATGTCGGCGTACGCCTGGCCGCTGGGCACGCCGTACTTCTCCGCGAGGCGGGCCTCGTCGACGACGTCGGGGTCGCGCACGCCGCGTGCCGGGTAGAGCACGCGCACGCCGGCCGCGTCGTCGACGAGCTGGAACAGGTCGCGGTCGCCGGTGACGATGTCGACGCTCGCCGGCATCACCATCCCGACGGCCCCCGCTACGGGCAGCGCGGTCGCGGCGCTGCGCGCCACCTCGCGCGTGACGAGGGTGCCGATGACGTCGTCCGCCTCGAAGCCGGGCGCCCCGACGCGGGCGATGCCGAGCGCCGCCAGCACGTCCACGATCACCGGCACCTGGGGCGTCAGCGCCTCGGGCACGTCCTCGACGTCGGGCTCGCCGGCTGGCGTGACCGCGGCGACCCGGTGCTGTTTGTACGAGCCGATCGCCTCGACGCGGAACGCCGGCCGCCAGTCCTCGTCCCAGCACGCCACGAGCCGGTCCGGCCGGTGCTCGGTGACGAGGAACGCGATCATGTCGAGCAGGCCGCGCACCGCGTTGACGGGCCTGCCGTCGGGGGAGCGCAGCGAGTCGGGCAGGCCGTAGAAGGCGCGGAAGTACAGGCTCGCGGTATCGAGCAGAAGAAGCTTCGAGGCGGACGGCAGCATGCGCCCAAACTAGCGGGGTGGCGTGCCCGTCACCGCTCGCCCTGGCCGATCACGTGGACGTGCCGGCGGTCGCGTGGCCGGAGGGAGGCGTGGATCCTGGTGTCGAAGGTCGCCAGGACGCCACCGTGGGCGATGGCGAGATTGAGCAGGTGGGTGTCGGTCACCTGTCGGTGACCGGTGACGTGCCTGGTGAGCGCCCGGGCGTCCGCGATCGAGGTCGCGTCGGCCACGAACTCCGCGTTCGGCAGGCCCTTGACGGCGCGCAAGGTGTCGATGGCGACGTCGACGGTGAGGGCACGCCCGTCGTCGTCGACGGTGATGGCGGGGTTGAGCAGCAGCCGCACCAGGGCGGTCTCCGTCATCGGCGTCGTGGCGAACCGCGACACCTGCGTCAGCCAGGCGCGTGCCGCCGCGTGGTCGACGTGGTCCGCGAGGGTGAGCGCGAGCAGGACGTTGGCGTCGGCGAGCTCGACCCGTTCACTCATCGTCGTCCAGCGCGTCGGCGACCATCTCGCGGGTCACGGTGCGTGCCGGGGAACGGAAGACGGGGATCGTGTCGAGCGGGTACGCGGCCTCACGGGCGAGCTGCTCCGCCCGCTCACCGGCGAGATCCACCAGCACGCGGCCGGGACGCTCGCCGGGGAACCGGCGCTGCCCGAGCGCGAGGATCTTCTCGACCCGCTTGTCCCGGGTGACCTGGATGCGGTCGTGGATGGTGGGCATGACGAAAGTGTATCCCCAAATGCTCGTCAGGTGACACACCCTGGTGGTCAGAGCAGCCGGCCCGCGAGGACGCCGAGGCCGATCCCCACGACGACGGCGGCGAGCGTGAGCGCCATGGTGCCGACGGCGTTGGCGACGGCCAGCCGCCGGCGCCCGGACCGGGCGAGGCGCACGGTCTCCACCATCGCCGTCGAGAAGGTGGTGTAGCCGCCGCAGAAGCCGGTCGCGACGCCGACGCGCCACGGCTCGAGCGCCGCGGGGGCGCCCGCGCCGAGCAGCGCGCCCGTCACCAGGCCGATCAGCAGCGAGCCGGACACGTTCACCACGACCGTCGCCCACGGGAACGCCGCGCCGGGGGTGCGCGCCCGCACGGCGCCGTCGACGACGAACCGGGCGGCGGCGCCCAGGCCGCCCGCGACGGCCACGAGCAGCAGCGTCGTCGCGCCGCTCAACGGGCGCTCCCGCGTCGGCGCGCGCCGAGCAGCACGCCCGCGAGGCAGGCGAGGAAGCCGAGCACGAGGGTGCCGCCCGCATACGCCAGCGCCTGGCCCGCCGCCCCCGACGCGAGCAGCCGCTCCGTCTCCAGCGCGAGCGACGAGAACGTGGTGAACCCGCCGAGCGCCCCGGTGCCGACGGCGAGGCGCACCCGCTGCGCCGCGGGCGTCTCCGGGCCGCGGGCGGCGAGCGCCTCCAGCAGCCAGCCGAGCAGGAAGGCGCCGAGCACGTTGGCGGCGAACGTCGCGACGGGCCACCCGTCCACGGCCGGCCACGCCTGCGCCAGCCCGAACCGGGCCGCGGTGCCGACCGCGCCGCCGGCCGCGACCAGGGCGACCAGCCCGGGCCGACGATGGGCTGGGCGCACGCGCGCGGGCGGGCTGCCCGCCGTCACGAGGCGTCGCCCGCGCGCTCGTCGGGCAGCACGACCACCGGCCGGGGCTGGTCGTGGATCAGGCGCCCGGCGACGGTGCCGCCGACGAGGTGCGTGGCCCAGCCGCGCACGCCCGGGCGTCGCGCCCCGACGACGACGAGGACGGCGTCGTGGGCGGCCGCGAGCCGGGCCAGCTCGGCGGCCGGGTCGCCGGCGGTGCGCTCGAGCCGCCAGGGCACCGGGCTCCCGGCCAGCGCAGCGGCGACGGCGTCGCGCAGGGCCTGGTCGTCGGCCGCCGGGGTCCCCGCGTCGGGGTCCACGGGGACGACGGCGCCCGACGGCTCGCGCACCGACGCCTCGTCCACCGCCACGCACAGCAGCTCGGCGCCGAGCGCCACGGCCAGGTCCGCGGCGCGGCGGGTCACGCTCGGGTCGTGGCCGCGCGGGACGCCCACCAGCACCGGACCGGTCATGCGGCCATCGTAGGCAGCGGGCGGTCAGACGGACCGGTCGAGCACCGGGAGGCCGTCGTCGTCGAGCCGCTCCCGCTCGTCGGAGCGCACGCCGAGCAGCTTCGCCGCCGGCGCGCCGCTGAATCCGTAGACGATCGCGGTGAGCAGCACGACGCCGAAGACCACGGGCACCAGCTGGGGGAACGGCTCGCCGGCGTCCTCGAAGCGCAGGGCGAAAACGGAGGCCGTGGACGCCGCGACGATGCCGCGCGGCGCCATCCAGCCGATCATCGCCCGGTCCGACCAGCGCAGCTCGGTGCCGAGGGTGGACAGGGCGGCCACCACCGGGCGCAGCACCAGCACCAGGAGCGCGACGATCCCGATGGTGGGCAGGGCGTACCGCGCCAGCGCGTCCAGGTCGATGCGGGCGGACAGGACGACGAACAGCGAACCGATGAGCAGCAGGCCGATGTGCGTGCCGAACTCGTGCAGCGGCTCGGTGCGCGCCACCCGCTGGTTCGCCAGCACCGCGCCGAGCGCCGTCGTGGCGAACAGGCCCGCCTCGTCGTGCAAGCCCTCCGCGAGCGCGTAGGCGCCGAGGGCGAAGGCGAACGCGAGCACCACCTCGGTCTCCCGGGGGACCCTGCCGAAGCGGATGAGCAGCACGAGCATCGCGGCGGCCACGACGCCGATGAGCAGGCCCCAGCCGCCCGTCTCGAGCAGGCTGACGGGCTCCGCGTGCAGCACGACGTTCGCCACGGCGAGCGCCACGGTCGCGCCGATCGGGTCGATGAAGATGCCCTCGAAGGCGAGCACCGACTCGACGGGCTGGCGGGGGCGGATGATGGCGAGCAGCGGCCCGACGACCGTGGGGCCGGAGACGATGAGGATCGCGCCGATCACGGCGGCCCGCCCCCACGACACGTCGAGGAACAGGTACGCGATCGCGGTGGCGCCGAGGCCGGTGACCAGGGCCCCGGTGGTGACCAGGCCGAGCACCGGCCGTCGGGCGCCGCCGCGGAGGCGCCCGAAGTCCAGCTTGAGCGACTCCTCGAAGAGCAGCAGGCCGACGGCCATGGACACGAGCGGGAAGAGCGCGTCGCCGAACAGCGCGTCCGGGTCGAGCCAGCCGAAGACCGGGCCGACGAGGATGCCCAGCACGAGCAGCAGCAGGATGGACGGCACGCGCAGCGCCCGGGCCGCGACCTGACCGGCCACGCCCACCGCCACGACGAGGGCGATGCCACCGACGAGATCCATGCTCTACTCCTCCGCGCCGTCGCGACGCCGGGCCTCGGCCTCGCGCGCGGCGCGCTCGCCGGCCTCGAGGTTGCGGCGTCGTCGGGACGACCACGACCCCTCGCCGCGGCCGGTCGCCCTGCCGGCCGGCGTGTCCGGGTCGTGCAGCAGCCGGGACTCGACGAGCTCGTGCCGCTGCAGGTACGTGTTCCCCAGGGCCTGGACGGTCGCGAGGATCGGCAGGGCGAGGAACGCGCCGAGCGCGCCGAACACGGCGCCGAAGCCGAGCACGCCGACGAACGACACGGCGGGGTTCATCTCCAGGGCCCGGGCGCTGACCCGCGGGGAGAAGATCAGGTTCTCCACCTGCTGGTACGCGACGATGAAGATCAGCACGGCGATCGCCTGCGGCAGCCCCTGCGCGGCGAGCGCGACGGCCACCGGCAGGGCGCCGCCGATGTACGTGCCGATGGTGGGCACGAACTGCGACACCACGCCCGTGAACACCGCCAGCGGCAGCGCGTACGGGGTCTGCACGATGATGAGGAAGACGAACGTGAACACGCTCGACAGGGCGGCGAGCACCACGCGCGAGCTGATGAAGTCGGAGACCTTCACCTGCGTGATCTCCCAGAGCGTCAGCACCTCCTGCTGCCGGTCGGGCCGCAGCCAGGCGCAGATCGCCGCGCGGAACTTCGGGCCCGCCGCCATGAGGTAGTACGTGATGAGCAGGATCGTGGTGATCGCGAAGAGCACCCCCACGACGGACACGCCGACGCTGATCGCGCCCGTGGCGACGTCCTGCCCCCACTGGTCGAGGGCCTGCGCCACCAGGTCGTCCGAGTCCGGGACGGTCACGTCCCAGCGGGCCTCGATGCTGGTCTGGACGTTGGTGTAGAGCTGCGGCAGCGTGGAGACGAGCTGGATGAGCTGCTGCACGAACAGGTTGCCGAACAGGGCCAGCACGCCCAGGACGACGACGATCGCCCCGCCCAGCGAGACGCCCGCGGCCGCGCCGCGCCGCCAGCCGTGCCGCACGAGCCACACCACGATCGGCTCGAGCGCGAGGGCGACGAAGAACGAGAGCAGGACGTTGACCGCGAGCCCGCCGAGCTGACCGAACGCGTACGACAGGAAGCCGGCGACGAAGACGGCCACCACGACCATGGCGAGCGCCTTCGGCAGCCACCGCGGCGGGTTGCGGCTGTCGTGCTGGACGGGGCGGACCGAGTCGTCGACGTCGTCGAGCGCGTCGTCGGTCCTGCCGTCCGGCGCGGGCGGGGGCGTCCCGTCGTGGGGCACGCCCTCGGGCTGCGGGGCGTCCGTGGTCATGCCGGAAAACGTAGCCCAGGGCGGCCTGCGAGGCGCGGCGAGGCCGCAGGTCAGAGGGCGGGCAGCCGGTCGGGCAGGCCGAAGCGGGGGAACCAGGTGGCGGTGTCGAGGAACGTCGTGATGCCGGTGATGCGGCCGCTGCCGTCGTCCTCCAGCACGGCGAGCCCCCACGGCGACCACCCGCCGGACGGGTCGCGCCGGTACTGGCCGTACGCCATCGACCCGTTGGCCTGCACGGGCACGCACCGCGACCCGCGGCAGCCGGCGCCGGGGCCGGTCATCCAGCGGATCACCTCGGAGCGGCCGTGCACCCACATCGTGTACGGCGGCATGTTGAGCACGGCGTCCTCGTGCAGCAGCGCCACCAGGGCGTCCATGTCGTAGCGCTCGAAGGCGTCGAGGTACCGCTCGAGCAGCTCGTGGTCGATCTGGGACCACTGGGGCTCGGGGGCGTCCGCGCCGTCGCCGTCCTCGCCGCCGGACCGGCGCAGGCCCTTGGCGCCGAGGGTGGCGCGGGCGCGCTGCAGCGCGCTGTTCACGGACGCGACGGTGGTGTCGAGGAGGGCGGCGACCTCGGCGGCCGACCAGCGCAGCACCTCGCGCAGCACCAGCACGGCGCGCTGCCGGGCCGGGAGGTGCTGCAGCGCGGCCACGAACGCCAGGCGGATCGACTCCCGCCCCACCGCGACGTCGGCAGGGTCGCCCTCGCGCGGCAGGACGGCGTCGTCGGGCATGGGCTCGAGCCACCGGTCCTCGGCGAGCACGTCGCCGAAGTACTGCTCCTCCGCGGGCTGCGGCCCGCCGAGCCCCATCGGCCGCTCGCGCCGCTTGGACGACCCCAGGTGGTCGAAGCAGACGTTGGTCGCGATGCGGTACAGCCACGACCGCAGCGACGAGCGCCCCTCGAACCGGTCGTAGGACCGCCAGGCGCGCAGCATCGTCTCCTGCACCGCGTCGTCGGCCTCGAAAGCGCCGCCGAGCATCCGGTAGCAGTAGCCGGTGAGCTCGCGGCGGAACGGCTCGAGCAGGGCGCCGACGTCCTCGCCCTCGCCGTCGGACGTGGTCGCGGGGGCGGCGCCGGTCGTCGTCGCCCGGGGTCGGGGCGGCGCGACGATGCGCGGGGCGGTGTGTGTCACGTCTCACACCGTACGACGTACCGCCGACACCCGTGAGGGTGTCGCCCGGGGCGACGGAGCCGCCCAGGGGCGCGGTCAGCCGCGGTCGCCGCGCGCCACGCGCTCGACCAGGGGGACGGCGCCGGTCGCGGGGGTCGGGGGCCGCACGCGCGCCACGGTGCCGGTGAGCGGCCGGGCCTCGCGGTCGATCTCGAACCACACGGTCTTGCCCTCGACCACGCCGGAGTGCCGCCCCACCGCGTCGGAGCCGTCGTGCCGCTGCACGCCCCACCGGGACGCGAGCCGGTCGAGGAACAGCACGCCGCGGCCCGAGAGGTCCTGCGGCTGCGGCGACTGCAGCTCCGGCTCGGCGGTGCTGCCGTCGCGGACGCCGACGCGCAGGCGGCGGCCGTCCACCTCGACCGTCGCGGTGATCGGCCCCTCGCCGTGCTCCAGCGCGTTGGTCAGCACCTCGCTGGTGAGCAGCATCGCCGTGCGCCGCTGCTCGTCGGACACGTCGCACGACTCGAGCACGTCGTCCACCCACCGGCGGGCCGGCCCGAGGTCGCTGAGGTCGTCGTCGGCCACGCGCCGCTCCGCCTTCGCGGGCCCGGCCGACGACGGCGGCCCGGACGGCGCCGGGACGCGCACCCGCAGCGCCAGCACGGCGACGTCGTCGCGCTGCGCGTCGCCGACGAGGCCGCGCACCAGCGCGCGGGGGACGGCGGACGTGGCCTCGCCGTGCGCTGAGCGCAGCACCCCCTCCAGGTCGGACAGGCGCTCGTCGCTCGGCACGCCCCGGCGTTCCACCAGCCCGTCCGTGTACAGCACGAGGGTGTCGCCCGGCAGGAGGCGGGCGGTGCGGTCGACGCGGGGCGTCGTGGGCACCACGCCCAGCAGCAGGTCCGGGGTCTCCGACAGCCGCTCCACGCGGCCGTCGCGGCGCAGCACCATCGGCGGCGGGTGGCCGGCCACCGACCAGGTGAGGGTGTAGGCGCGCTCGGGCCGCTCGGCCGGCGGGACCCCCTCGAGGGCCTCCTCGGGGCACGGCGCCGGGTCGCGGTCCAGGCGTGCGACGACGGCGGTCGCCATCGCCCGCGGGCCGAGGCGCGCGTTCGCCTTGTCCAGGCGGGTCAGCAGGCCGGCCGGCGACTCGTCGTGGCTCCACGCCAGCGCCCGCAGCATGGAGCGCAGCTGGCCCATCTGCGCGGCGGCGTGCACGTCGTGGCCCGCGACGTCGCCGATCATGACGATCGCGGTGCCGTCGTCGCGCACCACCGCGTCGTACCAGTCGCCGCCCACCTGGTCGGTCCGTGCCGCGGGGGAGTAGGTGGTCGCGATGTCGAGGTGCGCCACCGTGGGCGGTGCGGTGAGCATCGACTCCTGCAGCGTGGTCGCCACCCGCCGGCGCGCCTCCAGCAGCGCCACCCGCTCCAGCGCGAGGGCCACGTACCGGCTGATCGTCGACTCGAGCGCCGCCGTCTCGGCGTCGTGCTCGCGCGCCTGGTCCCACACGCAGGCGATGACGCCCACCACCATGCCGTTCGACATCACGGGCAGGAACGACCGGGCGCCCTCCGAGACCGACCCCACCGGCCCCATCTCCGGGTACGTCGCGACCATCTCCGCGTGGTCGCGGAACCGCAGCGCGGTGCGGCTACGCACCACGTGCGTGTCGGGCCGGGGCGCGTCGAGCCGGGTGCTGCGCAGCGCCGGCTCGCCGGGGTGGTGGTGGCCCACGGTGAAGAACGACAGGTGCCGCCGGTCGGCGTCCACCAGCGCCAGCGACACCCAGCGGGCGCCCGTGCCGGTGCCGATGACGTGCGCGATCGCGTCCTCGACCTCGTCGAGCGTGGTGACCCGCGCGAACCGCTCCGACAGCCCCAGCAGGAACCGCGACCGGCGGTGCGCGCGGAACGCCACCTGCTCGGCCAGCCGGGCGCGCTCCCGCTCCGCGCGCAGCCGCAGCTCGCCCGACGCCGCGGCGGACAGGTCGGCGAGGGTGGCGAGGTCGGTCTCGGTCCAGGTGCGCGGCACGGACGACACGGCCCACAGCGCGCCCACGACGTGGCCGCGGGCGTCCTCGATGGGGTAGCCCGCGTACGCGGCGAGCACCAGGCCGCCGATCGTGTGCCGGCCCGACATGCGCGGGTCCTCGTCGGCGTCGCGCACGACGAGCGGCGTACGCGTGCGCGCGACCGTCGTCGTCAGGGGCTGGGGCAGCTCGAGGCGGCGGGTGCGCTGCACGGGGTCCGGGAGCCCGACGGCGCCCGGCAGGGTCTTCATGTCGCCGTCCTCGGTGAGCATGACGACGGCGGCGGCGGGCACGCCGAGCTGTCGGTGCACGAGCCGCGCGATGCGGTCGAACACCTCGTCTGCGACGGGCTCACTGGTGTCCGGTCCGGGCGGCGGCCCGGGCACGCGGTCGGACGCGGGACCGGGCACGGGGCCGGGCGACGGGCCGGACAGGGAGCCGACAGCCTGGGCTTCCGGCACGGGCCCAGTATGGACCTTGACCGGTCAGACGCCGATCAGCCCGCGCCGGTGCGCGACGGCGACGGCCTCCGCCCGGCCCGACACGCCGAGCTTGGCGAGCAGGTTCGACACGTGCACGCTGACCGTCTTGGTCGAGATGTACAGCCGCTCGCCGATCTGGCGGTTGCTCAGCCCCTGGGCGACGAGGAGCAGCACCTCCTCCTCGCGCTCCGTGAGGACGGACGACGTGCGGCGGCCGCCCGGCAGCGGCACACGGGCGCGCCGGCCCCAGGCGTGGACGGCGTCGGCCAGCGGGGCCGCGCCCATGTCGGTCGCCTCGCCGAGCGCCTCGGCCGCCTCGACCTCGGCCGCGGGGACGTCGCCGGCCGCCCGCAGCGCCTGCGCCCAGCGGAACCGCGACCGGGCCACCTCGTAGCGGTAGCCGAAGTCGAACTCCTTGACGGTCGCCTCCCACAGGCCCGGGTCGGCGGGCTCGTCCGTGAGGGCCGCCCGCAGCCGGGAGTGCTCCGCCTCGGCGCGCTTCAGCCACGCGCGCCCCTCCGGCCCGAGGCGGCCGCCGCGCGGGCGCCCGCGCCGCGCCGTCTCCCGCGCGACGGCGAGGAGGGTGTCGCCGCGGTCGAGCAGCTCGCGGGCGGCGTCGGCGGGGTGCGGGCCGCTCTGGGCGTCCTCCGCGAGCGCGGCGAGGGCCAGCGCGGACAGCCAGATCCGGCCGAGGAAGAACTCGGACCACGTGGCACCCAGGTGGGTGGCGACCTCCTCCGCCGTCGTGACCGCCTCGTCGAACCGGCCGGCCCACGTGAGCGCGTCCGCGAGCGTGCCGCCGGCGATGAGCGCGATCTGGCCGTCGTTCCCCCAGTGCGCGCGCATGTCCTGCGCCGCGCCGATCGCGTCCGCGCCCTCGCGCGCCACCCGCGCGTACAGCCCGCCCGCGGCGAGGTACGGCACCACGCTCGCCGGGGCGCCCTCGGGCAGCGGCCACGGGGACAGGTCGCCCGTGAGGTACGCGCGGATCTGCGCGAGGTCGACCATCTCCAGGCCGTACGCGCCCCACGTGACGCCGGTCGAGCGGGCGCGCGCCATGCCGGCGTCGAGCACCTGGGCGGACAGGTCGAGGTGCCCCGCGTAGAAGTGGGTGGCGGCCAGGTTGTACCAGCAGCGCATCTCGGTGCGCAGGTCGCCCGCGACGACGGCGCGCTCGCGGGCGCGGTCGAGCAGGTCGGCCGCGGTGTCCGGGGTGCCGACCTCCAGCATGGCGAGCGTCGTGAGGGCGTCGGCCTCGGCGTCGGGGGCGTCGGCCCGGCGGGCGACGTCGACCGCCTGCCGGGCGAACGCGCCCGCCTCCTCGTCACGGTCGTTGTTGAGCAGCACGCGGGAGTGCACGGCGAGCGTCCACGCGAGGTCCGACGTCGCCGCGTCGGCGGGCACCGCGGTGCCGGTGGCCGCCGCGGGGCGGCCGTCGTCGCCGGTCGCGCCGGGCAGCAGCACGTCGAGCGCGCGGGTGCTCTGGGTGAGGGCGTCGTCCAGGTCCTCGAGGTCCAGGACGTACCGCACGAGCACGTGCCGCAGGCGGGCCTGCCGCTCGGGGTCGCCGTCGAGGCCCTCGACGGCGCGCCGGGCGAGCTGTTCCGCCCGCGACGCCTGACCGGCCGAGCTGGCGGCGGCGGCGGTCTCGAGGACGAGGTCGATCCGGTCGGTGCCGAGCAGCTCTGCGGCGTCCGGCACCGACTCCCACAGGGAGAGCACCTGCTCCAGGTGCCGCGCCTCCTCCGCCGGGGCGAGCATCGTCGCGGCGCTGCGGGCGGCGTCGCGCGAGGCGACGAGCGCGGCGGGCAGGTCGTGGCCCTCCAGGGCGTGGTGGGCGCGCTTCGCGGCCTTCCCGAGGGCGGGATCCGTCGTGAGCGCGTCGAGGTACGCGCGGTGCATCGAGGTCCGCTCGCCGGGGAGCAGGTCGAGCACGAGCGCCTCGGCGACGAGGGCGTGCCGGAAGGCGACGTGCTGGCCCTCGACGCCGAGCACCTGCTGGGCCACGGCCTCGCGCAGCGCGGCGTCGGCGGCCCCGGGCGCGTCCAGCCCGGGCAGGCGCGGCGCGGTGGCGCGCAGCAGGGCCTCGTCCACCTGGCGGCCGGCGACGGCGGCGAGGCGCACCAGCTGCTGCACCGCCGGGTCGAGGCGCTGCAGGCGCGCGTGGAGCACGTCGGCCAGCGACCACGGCAGGCCGGCGGTGGTCTGCCCCGCGTCGAGCAGCTCCTCCGCGAAGAAGGCGTTGCCGTCCGACCGGGAGCGGACGGCGTCGAACTCCGCCTCGTCGAGGGGCTCGCCCCGCGTGGCGGTGGTGAACTCGCGCAGCTCGTCGGGCGTGAAGGGGGACAGCTCGACGTGCTCCACGGGGCGCTGGCGGTACAGCTCCGCGAGGACGGGGCGCAGGGGGTGGCGGCGGTGCAGGTCGTCGCTGCGGTAGGTCGCGACGAGCAGCAGGTGCTCCGAGCGCAGCCGCGCGACGACGAACCGCAGCACGTCGCGCGTGGACTCGTCCGCCCAGTGCACGTCCTCGACGACCAGGACCAGGGGAGAGCCCGCCCGGCCGGCCGCGGCGAGGCTGCCCGCCACGCCGTCGAGGAGCTGCAGCCGCTCGGCGTGCTCCGTGCTGTCGGCGCCCTGGTCGGTGCGCCCGGCGGGGTCGAGCAGGCGGGCGAGGGCCGGGCGCTCGGCGACCACCTCCGCCACCGCGGGGACGCCGCGCAGCTCGGTCAGCGCCTCGGTGAACGGCAGGTACGGGATGCCGACGTCGCCGAGGTCCACGCAGTGCGCGACGACGACGCGCGCCCCGGCGTCCCGGGCGACGTCCGCGAGGTGCGTGACCAGGCGCGTCTTGCCCACGCCGGCGTCGCCCCCGAGCAGGAGGACGCCCGGCTCGCCGTCCGCGGCACGCTCCAGCGCCTCGCGGAAGGCGGTGACCTCCTCCTGGCGGGCGATCAGGGGCACCTCGCTGGATCGTCGCACCAGGTGATCGTCCCACCGGGCGCCCACACCCGCCCCAGGTTTTCCGGCCCGGTCGGTCGAGCCTGTCGAGACCCGGGTCACGACAGGCTCGACCGACGACTGCCCTGCGCCGCCCACGGTCAGGCAGCCCGGCGCCCGGCGCCGTCCTGCGGGCGCAGCGCGTCCAGCCCGTGGGAGATCTGGTCGGCCCGGCGGGTCACCTGGAGGTCCCACGCGCGGGCGTCGGTCCGGGCCGCGACGGCGTCGAGCGTCGCCCCGAGGCGCTGCACGGCCTCGCGGTCGGCGGCCCGCGAGCGCGCCCGGCGGACCAGGCCCCGGACCCCGCGGCCGACCGCGCCGCCCACGGTGCGCACCCACGCCGGCGTCCCGCGCTGGTAGGTCTCGGCCATCCGCTCGCGCCGGTAGTCCAGCTCGGCCAGGACGGCCAGGTCCCGCGACGTCATCTCGTTCATGTCCTCGTCCCCTCACCGGCCGGGGTCCCCGGCCCTGCTGCCGGCCACCGCCGGCTCCCTCGATCTCGTGGTGCCCACGCTCGTCCTGAGGCCCCCGCCCGGGGATCGGGCATCTGCCCCGTCTTCGGCGCCGGGGGTACCTCAGACGGGGCCCTGACCAGGGCGACCGGCCGTCTGAGGTACCCCCGGCGCTCGCTGAGGGGGCCGCCGGAGCGGCGCGGGCGGCGGTTCGCCCGGGCCAGCCGTTGCGACGTGGGTCACAGCGGTCGCACACTGGTCAGGACCGGACCTATACGGGGGTGGACTCGTGGCTGGATCTGTTGCAGGCGCCTTCGACGCGCTGCCGATGCTCGGGCGTGGCAAGCACCGCAACCCCAAGAAGGGCGCGTGCTTCATGGAGCTGGCGTCGTTCCTGGCCGGTGAACGGTGGAGCGACCATCCGCAGTGCACGCACCCGCTGCTCGCGATGCTCGCCCGGGCGGTGAACGACCTGACCTCCGACGGCAACCGCCCGCAGCTCGCGCCGCTCATCCCATCCGTCATCGGGCTGACCAGCGGCGACCCGCGGTGGGACGTGCGGATCGCGCTGCGTGCCGCGCAGACGGCGCTGCCCGTGGCGCCCGCCGACCGGCAGCAGACGCTGGCGGTGGCGATCATCGGCGCGGAGCGGATGCTCGACGTGCTGGACGGGCGCCCCGAGGGCACCCTCGACCCCGCCAGCGCCGACGCGCTCGCCGCGTCGCCGAAGACGGCCGAGTGGGCCTACCGGTTCTGCGAGGGCACGCGCGTGCGGCCGAAGCGGTTCGTGCGCGACGCCGCGCCGTCCGTCGTCTCGACGGCGGTGCAGGGCATCAGCGAGGCGTTCGTCCCCGACACGGACGCACGGCTGCGCGGCCTGCTCGCCGCCACCATCGAGGACGCGCGGCGCTGGGCCGGCCACACGGACGAGGACCGCCCGGCGCTCGTCAAGGACGAGTGGGCACCCGTCGTGAGGCCGGCGGCCACCGTGGATTGAGCTCGTCGAATTCCGGTGACCGAGGTTTCGACAGGCTCAACCAGCGGGGCCACGTTCTGGTAGACCGGAGCCGTGACGGAGAACCCGCTGGAGCTGCTCGATCTCGACGACCTGCGGCGCCGGACGTCCGTGAAGTGGCGGGCGTACCCGCCCGACGTGCTGCCGCTGTTCGTCGCGGAGATGGACACCCCCGTCGCGCCGCCCGTCGTCGACGCCGTGCAGCGGGCGCTCGCGCTCGGCGACACCGGGTACGACCTCGGCACGACCTACGCCGAGGCGCTCGCGCCCTTCGCGCAGGAGCACTGGGGCTGGGCGCCCGACGTCGCGTCGAGCCGCACGATGCCGGACGTCATGGTCGCGATCGTCGAGGTGCTGCGCGTGCTCACCGCGCCGGGCGACGCCGTCGTCGTCACGCCGCCGGTCTACCCGCCGTTCTACGGCTTCCCGGGCAACGAGGGGCGACAGGTCGTGGAGGCGCCGCTGGGCGCCGACCTGCGCCTCGACCTCGGCACGCTGGAGGCCGCCTTCGCGCGCGTCACGGGCGCCGCCGCCCACGGCACCGGGCCAGGCTCCGGGCGGCGCGCCGTCCTGCTGCTGTGCAACCCCCACAACCCCACCGGCACCGTGCACACGCGCGCCGAGCTCGAGGCGGTGCTGGCGCTCGCGGACCGCTACGGCGTGCGCGTCGTGGCGGACGAGATCCACGCGCCCCTCACGTTCGGGCGCGTCGACGACGCTGCGCCGGGGTTCGTCCCGCTGCTGTCGGTGGCGGGGTCCGAACGGGCGATCGCCGTGCAGTCGGCGTCCAAGGCCTTCCACCTCGCGGGGCTGCGCGCCGCCGTCGCGCTGGGCGGGCCCGACGCCGCCGACGACCTGCGGCGCGTCCCCGAGGAGGCGGGCCACGCCGTCAACCACCTCGCCGTGCTCGCGCACGCCGCCGCCTACCGCGACGGCGGGCCCTGGCTCGACGCCATCCTCGCCGGCGTGCACGCGAACCGCGCGCTGCTCGGCCGCCTGCTGGCGGAGCACGCGCCCGCGGTGCGGGTCCAGCCCGCCGACGCCACCTATCTCGCCTGGCTGGACCTGCGCGCCGCCCTGCCCGGCGGCGTCCCCGCGGCCGACGCCGCGGCGTTCGTCCTGGAGCACGGCCGCCTCGCCCTGGAGGACGGCGTGCGCTTCGGTGCCGGCGGCGCCGGGTGGCTGCGCCTCAACCTCGCGACGTCGTCGGCTGTCCTCACCGAGGCCGTGCAACGCCTGGGGCGGGCGCTCGGCACGGTCTGAACTACCTCGCCGCGGCCTGAACTACCTCGGCACGGGCTGGACTACCTCGCCGCGGGCTGGACTACCTCGGCACGGTCTGAACTACCTCGCCGCGGGCTGAACTACCTCGGCACGGATTGAACTACCTCGGCACGGATTGAACTACCTCGCGGGGTAGTCGGGGGCGGGCGCGACGCCGAAGGCCTCCTCCAGGGTGGCGGTGCCGGCGAGGTGCATGCCGGTCGTCAGCTCGGTGCCCACGTAGCGCAGGTGCCAGGGCTCGGGGGAGTAGCCGGTCACGGCCCGCTCGCCGCGCGGGTACCGCACGACGAACCCGTAGCGCCAGGCCTGGGCGGCCACCCAGCGGCCGGTCTCGGTGCTGCCGAACCGCGTGTACGGGGTGTCGGCCTCGGCGACGTCGGCGGCGAGGCCGGTCTGGTGCTCGGAGAAGCCGGGTCGGGCCGAGAAGGTGTCGGCGGCGCGCCGCCCGTGCTCGTCGACGTACCGGGCGTACAGGCGCCGCTGGTAGTCGGCTGACCGGTAGCCGGAGGCGAGGACGAGCTCGTGACCCGTGGCGCGCTGCGCGGCGGCGGCGAGCCGTTCGAGGGCTCGCGCGGCGTCGGCGCGCAGGCGGTCGTGCTCGCCGAGCGCGGTGACGTCGGGCCGTACGAGGTCGCCCGGGGCCCAGTCTCGCGGGGTCACGGGGTGCGCCTTGTTCACCAGTACGGTCGGGTCCGCGGGGTCGCGCGTCGGCTCCCACGTGCGGCTCAGGATCGACTCGCCGCCCGGGCGGGGGTCGGGCATCCCGGCGTGCGCGGCGGGCCCTGGCGCGACCGTCCCGGCGATCACCAGGGCGCCGATCACGGCAGCGCCGCGAAATCTTTGCAGGACCGTGACCGAGACACGGGGGGACATGCCGTCCAGACTGCCAGGAAGCCGATAATCTCGCCAAGGTGCGCCGTCGACACCGCCTCGCCCTCGCCCTGATCCTGGCCCCCGTCGTCGGTGTGCCCCTGGTGGCCTGCACCGGCTCCGACGTGCCGCCCGCCGACGCCGCCGTCGACGCGCTCGCGACCGGGCTCCGCGCGGGCGACGTGAGCGACGTGCCGCTGCAGGCCCCCGGTTCCGTCGACGTGCAGACGCAGCTCACCGAGGTGCTCGAGCCGCTCGTCGACGCGTCGGGGGAGCGGGAGCGCACCGTGACGGTGGCAGACGTCGGCAAACCGGTCACGAAGGACGGGACGACCACCGCGGTGGCCTCGCTGGACTGGTCGTGGCCCGTGGGGCGCGACGTCACCTGGAAGTACAGCACCGACGTCGACCTCACCTACGTGACGCCGGACGACGGCGGCGAGGGCGCGTGGCGTGCGGTGTGGAGCCCCGACGTGCTGGTGCCCGACCTGGCCCCGGGGGAGCGGCTGAAGGTCACCACCCTCGACGCGGACCGCGGCGACCTGCTGGACGGCGACGGCGAGCCGATGGTCACGGAGCGGGGCGTGTGGCACATCGGGGTGGACAAGACGGCGGTCGAGGGCCTCGGGCAGGAGTCCGCGGCGCGGGAGCTCGCGCAGCTCGTGGGGCTCGAGCCGAACGAGTTCTTCGCGCGCGTCGAGGCGGCGGGGGACAAGGCGTTCGTCGAGGCGATCACGATCCGCCAGAAGAACTCGGGCGTCGACTTCACGGCCGAGGACGCGGAGGACATCATCGGCGTCCGGGCGATCGAGGACACCCTGGAGCTGGGGCCGACCAGCGACTTCGCCGAGCCGATCGTGGGGACCGTCGGCGAGGCGACCAAGGAGATCGTCGACGAGTCCGACGGCGCCGTGCAGGCCGGCGACGTGGTCGGGCTGTCCGGCGTCGAGCGGGCCTACGACGACCAGCTCACCGGCTCGCCGGGCGTGCTCGTGAGCGTGCTGCCGGCGAACGGCGCGGACGGTGACGTCGGCCTGGACGGCGAGCCCGCGGACGACGACGACGACGAGGGCCGCGAGCTGTACCGCGTGGACGCCGTGGACGGCACCCCGGTGGCGACCACCCTCGACCAGCACCTGCAGAAGCACGCGGAGAACGTGCTGGAGGACGTCGACCCGGCCAGCGCGATCGTCGCGATCCGGCCGTCCGACGGCGCGGTGGTCGCGGCGGCGAGCGGGCCCGGCAGCGAGGGGTGGTCCACGGCGACGCTCGGGCAGTACCCGCCGGGGTCGACGTTCAAGGTGGTGGACGCGCTGGCGATGCAGCGCGCCGGCATCACCCCGGACACGAAGGTGGCGTGCACGGACGACATCACCGTCGACGGCCGCACGTTCGGCAACGTGCCCGGGTACCCGTCGTCGGCCATCGGGGACGTGCCGTTGCGCACCGCGTTCGCGCACTCGTGCAACACGGCGATGATCGCGCAGCGCGACAAGGTGGCGCAGGCGGACCTCGCGACCGCGGCGTCGGACCTGGGCCTGGTGGACGACGAGGTGGCGACGCCGGTGCTGGGCGTGCCGGCGTTCCTCGGCGCCGTCCCCGCCGAGGCGGGCGGCACCGAGCACGCGGCGTCGATGATCGGCCAGGGCAAGGTGCAGGCGTCGCCGCTCGGGATGGCGACGGTCGCCGCGAGCGTCGCCGCCGGGCACCGCGTGCAGCCCGTGCTGGTGCGCGACGACGAGGGCGACGGCAAGGACGACGGCACGACCGAGAAGAAGAAGGACGAGAAGAAGCCCACCACGCCGGGCGTCTCGGACGACGAGGCGAAGGTGCTGCGCGACCTCATGCACGGCGTCGTCACCGAGGGCAGCGCGGACATGCTGCAGGACGTGCCGGGCATCGTCGGCGCCAAGACCGGCACCGCGCAGTACGGCGACGGGTCGAAGCAGCACGTGTGGATGCTGGCGATCGTCGACGACCTCGCGGTGGCCGTCTTCGTCGAGGACGGCCACCGCGGGTCCGACACAGCCGGCCCGCTGATGGAGGACTTCCTCGACGGCATCGGTGGTTGAGCCCGTCGAGACCTGGTCTCGACAGGCTCGACCACCGGTCTACTTCTTCGAGGGCACGCCGGCGACGAGGCCGCCGTCGACGACGAACTCGGAGCCGGTGGAGTAGCTCGACTCGTCGCTGGCGAGGAAGACGATCATCTGCGACACCTCGGCGGGGTCGGCGGGGCGACCGAGCGGGATGAGCAGGTCGTCGGCGTTGAGGGCCGCCGTCATGGGCGTGGAGATGAAGCCGGGGTGCACGGAGTTGACGCGCACGCCGTACGGCCCGAGGTCCAGCGCGACGGACTTCGTCAGCCCGCGGACGCCGAACTTCGACGCGACGTAGCCGTGCAGGCCGGCGCTGCCGCGGAGGCCCTCGACGGACGAGATGTTGATGATCGACCCGGAGCCGGCCTTCGCCATGATCGGCGAGACGGCACGGATCCCCAGGAACACGCCCGTGAGGTTGATGTCGATGATCCGGCGCCAGGCGTCGGTGTCGAACTCGGTGATCGGCCCGCCGTTGGCGATGCCGGCGTTGTTGACGAGCACGTCGACGCGGCCGAACTCCTCGAGCGTGAAGGCGACGGCCTTCGCCCAGTCGTCCTCGCTGGTGACGTCGAGGTGCACGTAGCGCGCGACGTCGGTGCGGTCGCCGTTGAGCTCGGCGGCCAGCGCCGCGCCCTTCGCGTCGTCGAGGTCGGCGACGACCACCTTGGCGCCCTCGGCGGCGAGCGCGCGGGCGTGGGTGACGCCCATGCCCCCGGTGCCCCCGGTGACGATCGCGACCTTGTTGTGGACGCGGTTTCCTGTGCTGACGGGGGTGGTGGTGGCCATGTCGGCCCTCCTTCGTGGTTCTGGTGAGTGGGTGCACCTGCCCGCCTGGGACCGGGCCGTCCCGGGCGGAGGGGACGCCGTCAGGGGGACGGGGTGGTCCACCAGGCGGGCAGGGCGTCGTGGGCGACCCGGGCGAAGAACGCGGGGTCGCGGGGCGGGGGAGCGGCGAGCCAGACCTCGAGCGCGCCGACGGTGCCGAGCCCGACGTACGTCGCGAACGCGAGGGCGTAGCGGTCGGCCTCGTCGGCGGGGGTGCCCGGGTCCAGCGGCATGAGGCCGGGGTGGGCGCGCAGGTGGGCGGCGAGGGTGTCGGCCACGTGGTCGGCGAGGAGCCGGGCCAGCGGGGCGCTGAGGCCGCCCTCCAGCGCCCGCTCGTACACGGGCAGGTGCGCCTCGACGTGGGCCTGGAGGGCCCCGGTGTAGCGCGCCACGACTTGCTCGGCGTCGGTGCGGGTGGCGTGCCCGACGACGCCGCGCACGGCGGCGTCGAACTCCGCGCGGATGCGGTCGAGCTCGGCGCGCAGCACGCGGGCGAGCAGGTCGGCGGGGCTGGCGGCGTGGTCGTAGAACGTGGCGCGGTTGATCCCGGCGCGGGCGGCGACGGCGGACGCGGTGAGGTCGGCGACGTCCTGCTGGGCGGCGAGTTCGAGGACGGCGGAGCGCAGGGCCTCCGCGGTCCGCTCGACCCGCTTGTCCATGCCGCGCGCCTCCCGGTGCTCTCTGGGGGAGCCGGCGCTCCCGACGTCCTCGACGATACGCTCGGGAAACCATTTAGACAACAGGTGTCGCCTAACTCGACTTCACCCGGGGCCCCCGGGGTGAGGCGCCTGCGCCCGACCTACTCTCGAACGAGCCGCACCACCACGCCGTCGAGGGGAAGCGCCATGGCCAGCAGGACCCGAGGGAGCGGGCGGCGCCACGTCCGCGCCGGGGACGTCGAGCTCAACCCGATCTTCGTCCGGCCGGGGGAGTCGACGTCCGTGCCCCGCGACCGCCTCCCCGAGGGCGAGTCGCTGCCGGAGACGGCGTTCCAGATCGTGCACGACGAGGCCATGCTCGACGGCAACGCGCGGCTCAACCTCGCCACCTTCGTCGGCACGTGGATGGACGACCACGCCAGCCGGCTCTACCTCGAGGCCGCCGACAAGAACATGGTCGACAAGGACGAGTACCCGGCCACCGCGGCCGTCGAGGACCGCTGCTGGCGCATGCTCGCCGACCTGTGGCACGCCCCGGACCCGCACCACGCCATCGGCACGTCGACGGTCGGGTCGTCCGAGGCGTGCCAGCTCGCCGGCCTCGCCCTCAAGCGCCGCTGGCAGCACGCGCGCAGCGCCGCCGGGAAGCCCGCCGGCACGCCCAACCTCGTGATGTCCAGCGCCGTCCAGGTGTGCTGGGAGAAGTTCTGCAACTACTTCGACGTCGAGCCGCGCTACGTGCCCATCAGCGAGGAGCACCGCGTGCTCGACGGGCACGACCTCGAGGACTACGTCGACGAGAACACCATCGGGGTCGTCGCGATCCTCGGCGTCACGTACACCGGCATGTACGAGCCGGTGACCGAGATCGCCGCCGCCCTCGACCGCATCCAGGCCGCGACCGGGCTCGACGTGAAGATCCACGTCGACGGCGCGTCCGGGGCGATGATCGCCCCGTTCGTGCAGCCCGACCTCGTGTGGGACTTCCAGGTGGACCGGGTCGCGTCGATCAACACCTCCGGGCACAAGTACGGGCTCGTCTACCCCGGCCTGGGCTGGGTGGTGTGGCGTGACGAGGAGGCGCTCCCCGAGAGCCTCGTCTTCCGTGTCAGCTACCTGGGCGGCGACATGCCGACGCTCGCGCTGAACTTCTCCCGCCCCGGGGCGCAGGTGCTGCTGCAGTACTACATGTTCCTGCGGCTCGGGCGGGAGGGGTTCGCCGCCGTGCAGGGCGCGTCGCACGACGTGGCGCGCTTCCTCGCCGACGGGGTGGGGAAGATGCCCGCCTTCGAGCTGTGGAACGACGGCTCCGACATCCCGGTCTTCGCCTGGCGGCTGCGGGCCGGGCACACGGAGAACTGGAACCTCTACCACCTGTCCGAGCGCCTGCGCACGCGCGGCTGGCTGGTCCCCGCGTACCCCATGCCCGACGACCTCGCCGACGTCACCGTGCAGCGCGTCGTCGTGCGCAACGGGCTGGGGCACGACCTCGCGGCGTCGTTCCTCGCGGACCTCGCGGAGGAGGTCGCCTACCTCGACGCCCTCACCGGGCCGATGCCGACCGAGGGCGTGCGGTCGGGCTTCGCCCACTGACCGCCACCGCTGGTCGAGCCTGTCGAGACCCGGGGCGTGGGTGTCGACAGGCTCAGCCGGCGAAGCGCTCCGACCGCTCGCGCACGCGGCCGGCGCCGCGCCCGCCGTCGGCGGCCCGGTCCCACGTGTAGACCTCGGTGCCGGTCACGAAGACGTGCTCGGCGCGCGAGGCGACGTCGAGCGGGTCGCCGGACCAGACGACGACGTCGCCGTCGAGGCCCGGGGCGAGCGCCCCGACGCGGTCGTCGAGGCCGAGGAACGACGCCGGGTTCACCGTGAGCGCCTCGAGCGCGACCTGCGGGTCCAGGCCCTCCTTCACCGCGAAGGACGCCTGGTGCACGAGGAAGTTGATCGGCACCACCGGGTGGTCGGTCGTGATGGCGACGCGCACGCCGGCGTCGGCGAGGCGGGCGAGGTTGGCGATGTCGCGGTCGCGCAGCTCCACCTTGGAGCGGGACGTGAGCATCGGGCCGTAGATGACGGGCACGTCGCGCTCGGCGAGCACGTCCGCGATCGCGGCGCCGTCGGTGCCGTGGTTGACCACGAGCCGGTAGCCGAACTCGTCGGCCAGGCGCAGGGCCGTGGCGATGTCGTCGGCGCGGTGGGTGTGCTGGTCCCAGGCGAGCTCGCCCGCGAGCACGCGCGCCAGCGTCTCCTTGCCCAGGTCGCGCGCGAACGGCTCGCCCTTGGCCGCGGCGGCGTCGCGCTGCGCGGCGTAGTGCTGCGCGTCCAGGAACGCCTGCCGGATGACGGCGGCCACGCCGAGTCGGGTGGACGGCTGCTTCTTCTGCTCGCCGTACACGCGCTTGGGGTTCTCGCCGAGCGCCGACTTCACGGACACGACGTCGCTGATGACCTGCTCGTCGACGGTGCGCCCGCCCCACGTCTTGATCGCGACCGTCTGGCCGCCGATCGGGTTGGCCGAGCCGGGCTTCACGACGACGGACGTCACGCCGCCCGCGAGCGCGTCGCGGAAGCCCTCGTCCTCCACGTTGATCGCGTCCAGCGCGCGCAGGTGCGCGCCGTCGGGCCCGGTCTTCTCGTTGGTGTCGTCGCCGGCCCAGCCCTCGGCCTCCTCGTGCACGCCCACGTGCCCGTGCGACTCCACGAACCCGGGCAGCACCCAGCGGCCGCCCGCGTCGAGCGTGCGCACGCCGTCCGGCACCTCGACGTCCGGCCCGACGGCGGTGATCACGCCGTCCGTGACCAGGACGGTGCCGCCGTCGACCGGCAGGCCGTCCACGGGGACGACGTAGCCGTTCGTGATGGCGACGGACGAGCGGGCGGTGCGGATCGGAGAGGTCATGCCCGCCATCATGCCGCCTGTTCGGCAGTCTCCGGCGGGTTGGACTACAGGTAGTGGCCGACGGCGGGGGAGGGCTTCCAGCGGCCGGTCGCGGTGATGTCGAGGATGCGGCGCGTGGTCATGCCGTCGATGCCGTGCTCGAGGACGGCGCGGCGCGCGACCTCGCGGATCTCGGCGCCCGTCGCGCCGTCGAGGCTGCCGGCGATCGCGCCGAGGTCGAGGCCCTCGCCCTGCCGCGGCAGGTAGATCTCGAGGATGGAGACGCGGCCCTCCTGGCTGGGCAGCGGCACCTCGAGGATCGTGTCGAACCGCCCCGGTCGCTTCACCGCCGGGTCGAGCGAGCCCGGGTCGTTGGTGGTCGCGAGGGTGAGGACGTCGTTGCGCACCCGCGCGCCGTCGAGCGCGTTGAGGAACTCCGAGAAGCCCGACGAGCTGCGCATCTCCGCGTTCGCGACGCCGTCGATGTCCTCCATGACCACGAGGGTGGGGCCGAGCCGCTCGACCTCCTTGTAGAGGTTCTCCGACGCCTGCCGCAGCACGTCCGGCTCCACGATCATCACGGTCATCGCGCCCGCGACCTCCGCCGCGAGGATCCGGCCGAGCTTGGTCTTGCCGACGCCCGGCTTGCCCGCGAGCAGCAGGCCGCGCGTGGTGGGCAGGCCGAGGGAGAGCAGGTCCGCGCGGCGCGTCGTGCCCGACGACAGGAACAGGTCGACCTCCGCCCACACGGCGTCGGAGAGCACGAGGTCGGCGCGCGTCTCGTGGGTCGCGGGCACCGGCTCGAACCCGACCTGGTTGCCGTAGCTGCTCACCGACACCTGGAGGATGCGGCCGCGGTACGGGTTGCCCTCGCCCTTGAGGGCGGCGAGGAAGTCGTCGAGGACGGCCTCCGCGAGGTCGCGGCGCCCCTCGCCGGTGTAGACCGTGACGTCCGCCGGGTGCCCGCCGCAGATGTGGATCACGATCGGCTCGTCGCGCAGGGTGCCCGCGGGGAAGAACACCGACAGGTGGAAGGGCACCGACACGGTGTGGTCCTCGCCGAGGCTCAGCGGCCGCCACTCCGGCGTGCTGCCGTGGGGACCGAGGATCTTGACGGCGCCCTCGTGCTCCTTCATCCAGCCGGCCAGGACGTGCCCGTGCAGCAGCAGCTGCGCGTCCGAGAGGTCGCGCTTCACCTCGGACATCCGGGCCTTCTTCACGCCCAGCTTGTGCGCCGCCCAGCCGGAGGCCGTCGTGGGCTTCTTCTTCTTCGGACGGCGCGGGGCGCCGAGGATCTCCGCGAGCACGCGGATCGTCTGGCGCACCTCGGTGGGGTACGGGCCGAGCTTCGGCCACAGCAGCTTGCGGTGCTGCTCCTCGGGCGTCGCGACGCCGTCCGTCGTCGTCCCCGAAGGCTGCCGCTCGCTCATGTCGCTCCTGTGCTCCTGCCGCGTGCTCCTGCCGCCGTCCCCGGCGGAACGGCCCGAAGCACCCTATCTGCCGGCGTCGTCGCCGATCGAGCCGACAGGTCGAGCCGGTACCGTCGACGGATGCCGACCCGACACCTGCACGTGCTGCGACACGGCGCCGCGGACCCGTTCGGCGAGCTGACCGCACAGGGGGAGCGGCAGGCCGAGCTGGCCGGGCGTCGGCTGGCGGCGCTGCCCGTCGACGCCGTCTGGCACTCGCCCCTGCCGCGTGCCGTGCGCTCCGCGCAGGCCCTGGGGGCGCAGCTCCCGGGCGTCCCGGTGCGCGAGGCCCCCGAGCTGGTGGACCACGTGCCGCACCTCCCCGACCCGATGCCGCCCGCGTGGGCCGGGTTCTTCGACGGCGAGGACCACGCCGAGGCCGCCGAGGGCGAGCGGCTGGCCGCGGCGCTCACCGCCCGGTTCGCGCGTCCCTCCGACGTCGAGACGCACGAGGTGCTCGTCACGCACGCCTTCCAGGTCGCCTGGCTGGTGCGCGACGCGCTCGCCGCGCCGCCCGAGAGCTGGCTCGGCCTGCCGTACGGCAACGCCGCCCTCACCACCATCGAGTACCGCGACGACCGCGGCGCCTCGCTCGTCGTCTACAACGACATGGGCCACCTGCCGCCCGAGCTGCGCTGGACCGGGTTCGGGCCCGTCGTGCGCCCCTGACGTCACACGGTCGTCGGGACGTTCTCCTCCAGCTCGGCGAGCCAGGCGGCGGCGGACGCGTCGGACGGCATCCGCCAGTCGCCACGGGGGGAGAGCGAGCCGCCGGCGGCGACCTTGGGCCCGTTGGGGATGGCGGAGCGCTTGAACTGCGACGAGAAGTACCGCCGGAAGAACACGAGCTCCCACTGCCGGATGGTGGGCAGGTCGTAGGCGGACCGCTCGTCGTGCGGGAAGTTCGGCGGCCACTCACCGGACTCGGCGTCGCGCCAGGCGTGCCAGGCGAGGAACGCGATCTTGGACGGCCGCAGCCCGTGCCGCAGCGTCCAGTACAGCGTGAAGTCCTGCAGCGCGTACGGGCCGATCGCGGCCTCGGTGGACTGCGGCGCCTCGCCCTCGCCGGCGGGCACCAGCTCGGGCGAGATCTCCTGGGCGAGGATGTCGCGCAGCAGGTCGTTGGTCTCCGCCTCGAACCGGCCGCTGTCGGCGACCCAGCGGATCAGGTGCTGGATGAGCGTCTTCGGCACGCCGGTGTTCACCGCGTAGTGCGACATCTGGTCGCCCACGCCGTAGGTGCACCAGCCCAGCGCCAGCTCCGACAGGTCGCCGGTGCCGAGCACGATGCCGCCGCGGTGGTTCGCGAGCCGGAACAGGTAGTCGGTGCGCAGGCCGGCCTGCACGTTCTCGAACGTGACGTCGTAGACCTTCTCGCCCGCGCCGAACGGGTGGCCCAGGTCGCGCAGCATCTGCTCGGCGGCGGGCCGGATGTCGAGCTCCTCGAAGTGCACGCCGAGCGACTCCGCGAGCCGGGTGGCGCGGTCCTTCGTCTCGGATGACGTCGCGAAGCCCGGCATCGTGACCGCGTGGATGTCCGTGCGGGGGCGGCCGAGCCGGTCCATCGCACGGGCCGCGACGATCAGCGCGTGCGTCGAGTCCAGGCCGCCGGAGACGCCGATGACGATCTTCGGCTGCCCGATCGACCGCAGCCGCTGCTCCAGCCCGGACACCTGGATCGAGTACGCCTCGTAGCAGTCCTGGGCCAGGCGCTCCGGGTCGTCGGGCACGAACGGGAAGCGGTCCACCTTGCGGCGCAGGCCGACGTCGCCGGCCGGCGGGTCCACGGTCCAGGTCACGGTGCGGAAGCCCTCGACCCGAGCGCCGAGCGCGCGCCGGTTGTCGTCGAAGCTGCCCTGCCGCAGCCGCTCCTGGCGCAGCCGGTCGAGGTCGACGTCGGCCACGGAGCGGCGGGCCCCGTCGGGGAACCGCTCGGTCTCGGCGAGCAGGTCGCCCACCTCGTAGACCATGGTCTGGCCGTCCCACGACAGGTCCGTGCTCGACTCGCCCTGGGCCGCCGCGTACGCGTAGGCGGCGAGGTTGCGGTGCGACGCCGAGCGGACCATGAGCCGCCGGTCCTCCGCGCGCGCCACCGTGATGGGGCTGGCGGACAGGTTGAGCAGCACGGTCGCGCCCGCCAGCGCGGCCTCCGCCGACGGCGGCACCGGCACCCACAGGTCCTCGCACACCTCGACGTGCACGACGAGGCCCGCGACGTCGTCGGCGGCGAACAGCAGGTCGGGGCCGAACGGCACGGGGCCGTCGGCGAACGGCAGCGTCACCGTGGCGCCGCGGCGGTCGTCGCCGGGGGCGAACCAGCGCTTCTCGTAGAACTCGCGGTAGTTCGGCAGGTACGACTTGGGTGCGACGCCGAGCACCCGGCCGCCCTGCACGACGACGGCGCAGTTCAGCAGCCGGTTGCCGACCTCCAGCGGCGCGCCGACGACCAGCATGGGGCGCAGGTCGGCGCTGGCCTCGACGATCGCGGCGAGGGCGTCCGACGTCGCCTCCAGCAGCGTGTCCGCGAGGTGCAGGTCGTCGATCGCGTAGCCCGAGACGCACAGCTCCGGGAAGACGGCGACCGCGACGCCGTCGTCGTGGCACGCGCGCGCCTCGGCGAGGATCGTGGCGGCGTTCGCGCGCGGGTCGGCGACGGTGACGGGGACGGTGCAGGCCGCCACGCGGGCGAAGCCGTGGGCGTAGGCCGAGGTGAAGTCCACCCCCCGAGTGTAGGAACGCCGCCGCACCCCGCGAGACTTGTCAGGGCCAGCGCCACGTATACCTTCCCCTCGCCCTGACAACTCGTCGGGCTCCGGAGCTGTCAGGGCCAGCGCCGCGTATACCTTGCTCTGGTCCTGACAGCTCGCGGGGTCGCTAGGGTCGGGCCGTGCACCCGAACCTCGCCCGGCGCCGTCGCGCCGTCGTCGCCCTGCTCGCGGCGGTGCTGACCCCGGTGGTCGGCGTCGCCGTCGCGCAGCCCGCCGCCGCGCACGACCGGCTCCTGTCGTCCGACCCGGCGGACGGCGCCTCGCTCGACGACGCCCCCGCGGAGATCGCCCTCGTCTTCAGCGCGGACGTCCTGGAGGCGGGCGCCCAGGTGGCGGTCACGACGCCGGACGGCACGGCCGGAGCGGAGGTCGCCGTCGACGGCGACGAGGTGACCGCCGCGCTGCCCGACGACCTGCCCGGCGGCGACTGGGACGTGTCGTGGCGCGTCGTCTCCTCCGACGGGCACCCCATCGAGGGCGAGCTGACGTTCACGGTGGCGGGCGCCGCGACGCCGTCGCCGAGCGCGAGCCCGTCGTCCAGCCCGACGACGAGCGCCTCCTCGAGCCCGACGACGTCACCGGACGCCACGACGTCGTCCGGCCACGTGCACGGCGGGGGCGGCACGCCGGGCGTGGACCTGAACGCCGACGGCGAGGCGGGGTGGGCCACGGCGTGGCTGTTCCCCGTGGCCGTGCTCGCGGCGGTGGGCGTGGCGGCCGCGGTCCTGCTGCAGCGCCGCCGCCGCGCCGCCGACGACGCGCACGACGGCACGGACGGGACGGACGAACCGCACGAACCGGGCGAGACTCCCCGCGACGACGGACGACCGACCCCCTGAGGACCCCCTGAGCCGCGTTCGAGCATGCGATCTGTCGCGCCATGACGGCCGATACCGGGACAGATCGCGTGCTCGAAAGGTTCCCGAATCAGGGTGTCCGGCACGCCACGCGCGGAAAAGTCGCAGGAATCCGCGGATGTTCCCTAGTGTGTTCCCCGTCCGCCCGGCGTGAGCCGGGCAGGCACACGAACGTGACGACGCGCGGGTCGCGTGCGTCGTGAACCGGAGAAGGGATGCACATGTCGCTGAACAAGTCCGAGCTGGTCTCGGCCATCGCCGGCAAGGCCGAGCTCAGCAAGGCGGAGGCGGAGAAGTTCCTCAACGCCTTCCAGGCGGTGCTCGAGGAGTCGCTCGCCAAGGGTGAGGCGGTCAAGGTCACGGGTCTGCTCTCGGTCGAGCGCGTCGAGCGCGCGGCCCGCACCGGTCGCAACCCGCGCACCGGCGAGGAGATCCAGATCCCGGCCGGCTTCGGTGTGAAGATCAGCGCCGGCTCGCTGCTGAAGAAGGCCGTCGCGAAGTGATCCTTCGCTGACACGACGTCCGCGTCGTGTCGGCACCCCGGAGGCCCGCCGCTCGCATCACGCGAGCGGCGGGCCTCCGGCGTTTCCCGGCCCCCGGTCGTGTGGCGTCTGGATCGAGTCCGTCGGCGTCCCGGTCGGCCCGGGCGCGGACGGTCGTTGTTGCGACCAGCATGACGACGAACCCGATCGACACCGCCGCGGCCGCACCCGCCAGCACGACGGCGGCCGCTCCGACCAGCACGACGACCAGCACGCCGACGAGCACGACGCCGCCGGCCGGCCCGCTGCCGCCCCGCCGCGCCGGGCTCGCGCTGGCCACGATGTTCCTGGGGAGCTTCTCGCTGGTGACGGCGGAGTTCCTGCCGCCCGGGGTGCTCACGCCGGTGGCGCAGGACCTCGGCGTCTCCGAGGGCGTGGTGGGCCTCTCCGTGAGCGCCACGGCCCTGACGGCGCTGCTCACGGCCCTGGTGCTGGGCTCCCTGTTCCCGCGCACCGACCGGCGCACGCTGCTCGTGGTGCTGGCGCTGGGCGCCGTCGCCTCCAACGTGCTGGTCGCGGTGGCACCGAGCATCGGGGTGCTCATGGCGGCCCGCCTGCTGCTCGGCGCGGCGCTGGGCGGCTACTGGTCGATGTCGCTGGTCATCGCGACGCAGCTGGTCCCGGCCGACCGGGTGGGCCGGGCGATGATGATCGTCAACGCGGGCACGACGGTCGCCACCGTGGCGGGCGTGCCGCTGGGTGTGATCCTCAGCGCCGCCGCCGGCTGGCGGGTCGTGTTCGTGGCGGCCGCGGTGGTCACCGTGGTGACGGCGGTGGCGATGCGCGTCGCCCTGCCGCCCGTGGCGCCGACGCCGGGCATCGGCTGGTCGGCGACGGGCCGCGCCCTGCGCTCGCCGGGCGTCGCGCTCGGCCTGGTGGCCATCGTCGCGGTGATCGGCGGGCACTTCGCCGGCTACACGTACGTGCGGCCCGCGCTGTCGCTGCTGCCGGGCTCGGACGTCGGGGCGGTCGCCGTGCTGCTGGCGCTGTTCGGCGTCGGCGGGCTGGTCGGGAACTTCGCCATCGGGGCGCTCGTCGACCGGCACCTCGCGGTGCTGCTGCTCGCCGTGCCGGTGACGATCGGCGCGGGCGTCGCCGCCGTCGGGCTGTCCGCGTCCGTGCCGCTGCTCGTGTACCCCGCGGTGGTGGTGTGGGGCGCGGCCTTCGGCGGCATCCTCAACGTGGTGCAGGTGTGGATCACGCGGATGATGCCGGACCAGGTCGAGGCGGGCAGCGGGCTCGTGGTCGCCGCGTTCCAGACGGCGATCATCCTCGGCTCCGCGGTGGGCGGCCTCGGCGTCGACTCCGTGGGGGTCGGCTGGACCTACCTCGTGGCCGCGGTCGCGGCCGTCGCGGGCGGGGTCCTGGTGCGCAGCACGCTGTCGCGGCGGTACTCGGACGGCGTCGCGCCCGTCTGACGCCGGAAGGCGCGGCCGAACGCCGTGTCCGACCCGTAGCCCAGGCGGCGGGCGATCGTCGCGACCGGCAGGTCGCCCGCCGTCAGCAGGCAGCGCGCGTGCGCCACCCGCACCTGCGCCAGGTACCGGCCGGGCGTCAGCCCCGTCGCGGCGCGGAACCGGGCGGCGAAGCCGGACCGGGAGGCGAGGGCGACCCGGGCCAGGTCGTCGACCGTCCACTCGCGGCCGGGGTCGGCGTGGATCGCCGCGACGGCGCTGGCCAGCCCCGGGTCCTCGCGCTGCATCAGCCAGCGCGCCGGGGCGCAGCCGCGCGCGTACCAGGCGCTGATCGCCATGGACGCGACGAGCGTGACGACGCGGTCGCCGAGCACGCTGCGCGGGGCGCGGTAGTCCTCCACCAGGGAGCGCAGCATCGTGGCGGCCGTCGGCTCGGTCTGCGGCAGCTCGGTGAGCTGCACGACGGCGGGCAGCACGCCCGCGCCGTCGTCCGCCCCGACGGGCGCGACCCGCACGCCCTGCACGGCGGCGTCCGAGAGCGCGTGCACCTCGAACCGCGGGCCGTGCGGCAGGAACAGGAAGTCGCCGGGCGCCAGGTCGGCGACGTCGCCCGCCCCGCGCACGCGCACCAGCCCCGCCGTGACGAGCAGGAGGGCCGCGTCCCCGGCCGCGTGCTCCGCCCACTCGCCGGCGGCCAGGGCGTGCCGGGACCGGTCCACGAACCGCCACTGCAGCCCCGCGAGCACGCGGTCGAGCTCCTCGGCGGCCACCGACGCTGCCGTGCTCGGCGTGCAGCGGGCCGGGGCGTCCAGTGCGGTCACAGGTCGCCGGTCTTCTCGAGGCGCTTCATCGCCACCCAGCCGATCGGCACGCGGGCCCAGTAGGTGACGACGCGGTAGAGCATGGTCACCGTGACGGAGAGCGACGCCGGGATGCCGGCGGCGGTGAGCCCGGCGATGAGCGCGCCCTCGACGCCACCCAGGCCGCCGGGGGTGGGCACCATGGCGCCGACGGAGTTGCCGACCAGGTAGATCACCGCGACGTCGATGAGGTTGAGCGACTGCCCGAACGCGGCGAGGGCGGCGTCGAACGCGAGCACGTAGCCCAGCGTCATGATGACGTTGCCCCCGAGGCCCAGCGCGAGGCGGGTCGGCTGGCCGAGCATCTGCGACAGCCGCGGCCACACCTGCTCCAGCGTGGGCCGGGCCTTCTCCCACGCCCACCGGCGCACGGCCGGCACCAGCAGGGTCGCGACGACGGCGACGGCCACGCCCGCGATGGCGAGCAGCACCGTCGTGGACGGGAGGTCGATGAGGCCGCCGGAGCCGGTCGACACCGACAGCACGACCAGCAGCAGCACCGTGACGACGAACTGCGAGAGCTGCACCAGTGCCACGGTCGCGACCGCCATCGGGGTGGCCACGCCGCGGCGGGTGAGCATCCGCAGGTTGAGCGCCGCGGGCCCGATGCCGGCGGGGGCGGCCAGCGACACGAACGAGCCGGCCATCTGGGTGAGCGTCGCGCGCCACAGAGGCAGCTTCTCCGGCGAGAAGGCGACGAACGTCAGCGCCGCCCCGAACCAGGTGATGGCCCCGAGCGCGAACGACGCCGCGACCCACCACGGGTTCGCCTCGGTGATCGCGGAGGCGATCTCCTCGAAGTTCAGCGTCGTGACGATCACCGTGACGGCGACGATCGTCAGCGCCAGCATGATGACCGTGCGCGCGCCGAAGCGCGTGATGTTCTGCGGCTGCACGTCCGCCTGCGGCAGGCGCTCGACGAGCGCCTCGCGCAGCTCGTCCAGCAGGCCCTTCGCGCGCCGCACCTCCTCGCGCGTGGGGCTGGGCAGCGCGATGGACTGCAGCAGCGGGCCGATGGCGGCGATGTCGTCGTCGGGCAGGGCGCGCACCGCGGAGGCGAGCGCGCGGCGTGCGCCGACCCGCAGGGCCAGCAGCGCGAGCATCTGCGTGAGGTCCAGCCGTCGCGACAGAGTGCCCGACGCGATCTCGCCCTGCTCCCAGCCGGTGAGCCACACGTGCGGCGCGCCGGAGATGTCCCGGTGCACCAGCACGACGTCGGGCGTCAGGGCGTGGTGGGTGAGCCCGGCCTCGTGCGCGCGGCGCAGCTGCTCCCACGCCTGCGCGAGCACCGCGTCGCCGCGCGGCCCGTCGAGGTCGTCGGGCTCGAGGTCGCGCAGCGAGACGGCGCCGCGCGCGTGCTCCTGCACCAGGACGACGGAGTCGTCCGCGACGCCGATGCCCTCCAGCCGCGGGGTGCGCACGCCGGCAGCCTGGGCCGCGTACGCGAGCAGGGCCGTGCGCTCGGCGGCGGCACGCAGCGAGATCGCTGCGCGCCCCTCGAGGCCGCGCAGCCGCAGCGCGCGCCACAGCCGCTGCACCGTGGTGAGCACCTGGCGGTCGCCGTCGAGCACGACGACGTCGCGGCGCGGCTCGCCGTCGCCCGTGAACAGCGCGTACACCCGGTTGTCGCCGGAGCGGGTGAGGGCCAGGGCGGCCGCGTCCGCGGTGGTGGGGTCCGGCGGCAGCGTCTGGTCCTCGTCCTCGGGGGCGTCGACGACGTCGCCGTCGGCGTCGTAGGAGGCCACCGGGTCCTCGGGCACGGCGGGCGCGTGGTCGGGGTCCGCCTCGTCGTCGACGACGGCGGAGACGTCGCGGACCCGCACCAGCGCCGTCGGGTGGAAGCCGGCCCGCCGCACCGCCGACACCAGGTCGGCGCCGTAGGCGCGCTCGCTGCGCACGCCGGACACGTACTGCACGGCCTGCCCCGCCAGGCGGCCGAGCAGCAGCGCGACGAGCACGCCCGGCAGCGACACCTGGCCGGTGATGAGCACGATGAACAGCGCCAGGTACAGCACGTTCCACGACCAGCGCACCGTGCGCCGGCGGGTGCGCGGCCCGGCCGTGGTGAGCAGGCCGGCGATCGCGGCGACGTACCCCGGGACGGTGAGCTGCCAGGCCCCGTCGCGAAACACCGAGAGCCCGCGCACCAGCTCGTCGCTGCCGAACGTGGAGATGGTCAGCGCCGTGACGACGCCCAGCACGAGGCCCAGAGCGGCCGCGCAGATGGACTCCACCACCTGCCGGCCGAGGCGGCGCCAGCCCAGCTCGATCAGCACGGCGGCGGGCACGAACAGGGTGATGAGGCCCTCGAGCACCTGGACCGGGATGAACAGGATGCGGGCCAGCAGGGAGCTGAAGGTCCGCACGTCCTGGGTGACGCCCTCCGTGGTCGCGTGCGCGACCACGGACAGCACCAGCACGAGGGCCACGGCGAGCGCGCTGACCACCATGCCGAGCATGTCGGAGGGGTGCCGCACCCGGGCCTCGGGGGTGTCGACGACGCGCACCAGGTCGGCCGTCTGGCCGTGCTCGGAGGCGTCCCCGCCGAGCAGCGCCTGCAGCGGGCCGGTCGGCGGTGCGCCGTCGCTCGCCGGGTTCCGGTGCGACGGCTCCCCGACGGGACCCGCGGTGCTCGCTCCGGACATGCCGGAAAGTCTAGGCGGAACCGGGCCTCACGGCCTGTGACACGAGGCGGAGAGCGGTGGTAGGTTCCCGGACCACGATGCCATCGCGGGTCCGGGTGTGACCCACGCCCGTGACCACGGCGACACAACGCTGTGCTAGAAACGCCCGCATCGTGACGAGTCCGCGGCCACCGCCGCGGCCGGCCTGGACGAAGGGGACCACGACCATGAGTGCCATCAGAGGCTCGCGACGCCTGCTCGCAGGAGCTGCAGGAACGGCAGCGCTCGCGCTGGTGCTGACCGCGTGCGGCGGCGGTTCCGGCGGCAGCGGTGACGGTGACGGGGGCGGGAGTGCCGAGTCCCTGATCGTCGGCACCACGGACAAGGTCACGTCGCTCGACCCGGCCGGGGCGTACGACAACGGCTCGCTCACGGTCGCGCTCCAGGTCTACCCGTTCCTGATGAACAACCCGTACGGCAGCTCCGACGTGAAGCCCGACATCGCGGAGTCGGCGGAGTTCACCTCGCCCACCGAGTACACGGTCAAGATCAAGCCGGGGCTGAAGTGGGCCAACGGGCACGACCTCACGTCGTCCGACGTGAAGTTCTCGTTCGACCGCGTGCTCAAGATCAAGGCCGACAACGGTCCGTGGTCGCTGCTCGCGAACCTCGACAGCGTGGAGACGCCGGACGACACCACCGCCGTCTTCCACCTCAAGAACCCGGACGACCAGACGTTCCCGCAGGTCCTGTCGACCAGCGCGGGCCCCATCGTCGACGAGGAGGTGTTCTCGCCCGACGAGCTCACCCCCGACCAGGAGATCGTGGACGCGAACGCCTTCGCCGGCCAGTACACGATCACCGGCTACAAGCTCAACGAGCTGGTGAGCTACGAGGCGTACGACGGGTACCAGGGCCTCAACGGCCCCGCCAAGACGCCCAAGATCAACGTCAAGTACTTCACCGACGCCTCCAACCTCAAGCTCGAGGTGCAAGACGGTTCGGTCGACGTCGCCTTCCGCTCGCTGTCGCCCACCGACATCGAGGACCTCGGCAAGGACGACAGCGTCCAGGTCGTCAAGGGCCCGGGCGGCGAGATCCGCTACATCACGTTCAACTTCAACACGCAGCCGTACGGCACGAAGCAGCCGGACGCCGACCCGAAGAAGGCGCTCGCGGTGCGGCAGGCCGTCGCGGACCTCATCGACCGCCAGGCGATCGCCGATCAGGTCTACAAGGGCACCTACAGCCCGTTGTACTCCTTCGTGCCCGACGGCCTGACCGGCGCCACGCAGCCGCTCAAGGAGCTGTACGGCGACGGCCAGGGCGGACCTGACGCCGCCAAGGCGAAGAAGACGCTCGAGGACGCCGGGGTCACCACCCCGGTCGAGCTCGACCTGCAGTACTCGAACGACCACTACGGCCCGTCGTCGGGCGACGAGTACGCGCTCCTCAAGGACCAGCTCGAGTCCGACGGCCTGTTCAAGGTCAACCTCCAGACCACGGAGTGGGTGCAGTACTCGAAGGACCGCGTGGAGGACAAGTACCCGGCCTACCAGCTCGGCTGGTTCCCGGACTACTCCGACGCGGACAACTACCTCACGCCGTTCTTCGCCGAGGGCAACTTCCTCGACAACAACTACTCCAACCCGGCCGTCGACAAGCTGATCAAGCAGCAGACGTCGACGGCGGACGCCGACGAGCGCACCCAGCTCATCGAGCAGATCCAGGCGGACGAGGCGAAGGACCTCTCGACCGTCCCGTACCTGCAGGGCGACCAGATCGCGATCGCGGGCAAGGACGTCACGGGCGTCAAGGACACCTTGGACGCGTCGTTCAAGTTCCGCTACGCCGCGCTGGCCAAGGGCTGAGGGACGGGCTGAGCTCTTCTCGTGGCTGCACGTAGCACGGCAGGGAGCGCACTGGGGCGGTACGTCCTGGTGCGCTTCCTGCTCATCATCCCCACCGTGTTCATCCTGGTCACCGCGGTCTTCGCGCTCATGCGCGCGACGGGTGACCCCATCACGGCCGCACAGGGCGGCAAGCTGCCGCCCGACCAGCTCGCCGAGCTGATCCACGCGGCCGGCTACGACCGTCCGATCCTGGTGCAGTACTGGGACTTCCTGACGGGCATCTTCACCGGCGACTTCGGCACCACGATCAGCGACGGCCGGCCGGTCACCGAGGTGCTCACGACCTACGGCGCGGCCACCCTGGAGCTGGCGTTCTACGCGATCCTCGTCGCGCTCGTGCTCGGCGTCCCGTTCGGCATGATCAGCGGCTACTTCCGCGACCGGCTGCCCGACGCCGTCCTCCGCATCCTCGCGATCCTCGCGTACGCGACCCCGGTGTTCTTCGCCGGCCTCATCCTCAAGCTCGTGTTCTCCGTGTGGCTGGGCTGGTTCCCGGTCGCGGGGCGCGTGTCCACGGACGGGGAGATCGCGATGCAGCTCGCCGGGGCGGACTCCGGCTTCATGCTGGTCGACGCGTTCCGGACGGGGGACCCGGAGGTCGTCCTCGACGTGCTGTCGCACGCGTTCCTGCCGGCGCTCGCGCTCGGCCTGCTCACGGCCGGCGTGTTCCTGCGGCTGGTGCGCACCAACATGATCGGCACGCTCGGCGCCGGCTACATCGACGCGGCGCGCTCGCGGGGCGTCACGGAGAGCCGTCTCGTGCGCAAGCACGCGTGGCGGCCGGCGCTCATCCCGATCATCACCGTGGCCGGCATGCAGGTCGCGATGCTGCTCGTGGGCGCGGTGCTCACCGAGACCACGTTCGAGTGGCGCGGCCTCGGCTTCCAGCTGTCGGAGTACCTGCAGGCGCGCGACTTCGTCGCCGTGCAGGGGATCGTCGTGCTGATGGCCGTGGTCGTGGCGGTGACGAACTTCCTCGTGGACGTCATCGCCGCCCTGATCGACCCGAGGGTGAGGTACTGATGACCAGCGGAGAGATCACGAGCGTCGGCACCGCCGGCGCGGCCCCGGAGCACGTGGACGGCCGGTGGGCCCGGTTCAAGAAGCTGCCCGTGGTGCACCAGGTGCGCCAGAGCGTCGGGCTGCAGCGCGGGATGCTCGTCGCGGGCCTCGTGCTCACCGCCGTGTTCGTGCTCGTGGCGGTCCTCGCGCCGCTGCTGGCCCCGTACGGCTGGTCCCAGCTGCGCGACCTCGACGGCGCGTTCGGCGCCCAGATGCCGCCCAGCGCCGAGCACTGGTTCGGCACCACCGTCGGCGGCTACGACGTGCTGTCCCGGGTGATCTGGGGCGCTCGCACGGCGCTGCTGGTGGTGCTGGTCGCGGTGCTGTCGTCGATCGTCGTCGGCGTGCTGCTCGGCCTCGTGTCGGGGTACTTCGGCGGCTGGCTCGACCGCGTGCTCGTGGTGGTGGCGGACGCGATCTACGCGTTCCCGTCGCTGCTGCTCGCGATCCTGCTCGCCATCGTCATCTCGGGTGGGCAGTCGAGCATGTGGGGCGGCATCTTCGCCGCCGCCCTGTCGATCACGGTGGTGTTCGTGCCGCAGTACTTCCGGGTGGTGCGGGCCGAGGTGGTGCGCATCAAGGCGGAGGCGTTCGTCGACTCGGCGCGCGTGCTCGGCACCGGGCACTGGCGCATCATGACCCGCCACGTGCTGCGCAACTCCACGCGCACGCTGCCGCTGATCGTCACGCTCAACGCGTCCGAGGCGATCCTCACGCTCGCCGGGCTCGGCTTCCTCGGCTTCGGCATCGAGCCGACGGCGGCCGCGGAGTGGGGCTACGACCTGCAGCGCTCCCTCGCCGACGTCACGTCCGGCATCTGGTGGACGGCGCTGTTCCCGGGCCTCGCCATCGTCCTCGCGGCGATGGGCATGACCCTCATGGGCGAGTCGCTGAACGACCTGGCCGACCCGCGCCTGCGCTCCCGGGCCCGCTCGGGCCAGGTGTCCGGTGCCGTCGCGGCGACCTCCACCCCGCTGGTCGAGCCTGTCGAGACCCAGGTTTCGACAGGCTCGACCAGCGGAGACGACGAGACCCAGAACCCGAAGGGAGGCGACGCATGAGCGCCGTCGCGTCGATCACCGATCTCGAGGTCTCGTTCGCCACGGACGCCGGCCCGGTGCGGGCCGTCGACGGCGTGAGCCTCGACGTCCAGCCCGGCGAGGTGCTCGCCGTCGTCGGCGAGTCCGGCTCCGGCAAGACCGTCACGGCCAAGACCATCCTCGGCCTGCTGCCGGAGACGGCGACCACGAGCGGCGCCGTGGTCCTCACGGGGCGCGACGGCGCGACGACCGACGTCGTGAACGTCTCCGCCGCGAAGCTGCGGCAGGTGCGCGGCCGCGACGTGGCGATGGTGTTCCAGGAGCCCTCCAGCGTGCTCAACCCCGTGTACACGGTGGGCTGGCAGATCGCCGAGGGCATCCGCGCGCACGGCGACGTGTCGAGGAAGGAGGCGCGGCGCCGCGCGATCGAGGTGCTCGGCACGGTCGGCATCCCCGACCCGACCCGCCGGGTGGACCACTACCCGCACCAGTTCTCGGGCGGGCAGAAGCAGCGCATCGTCATCGCGATGGCGCTGGTGCTGGGGCCGAGCCTCATCGTCGCGGACGAGCCGACGACGGCGCTGGACGTCACCGTGCAGGCCGAGATCCTCGACCTGCTGCGCCACCTGCGCGACGAGACGGGCACCGCCATCGTGCTCATCACGCACAACATGGGCGTGGTGGCCGACCTGGCCGACCGTGTCGCCGTGATGTACCAGGGCAAGCTGGTGGAGCAGGCGCCCGTGCGCGACCTGTTCGCGCACCCGCAGGCCGACTACACGAAGGCGCTGCTCCAGGCCGTGCCGCGCGTCGGGGAGGGCACCGCCCGCGCCGTCGACCGGGCGGTCGCCCGCCCCGAGGGGTGGGAGTCGTCGGAGCCGGTGGTCCGGGCCGAGGGGCTGACCATCACGTACCCGGGCCGGTTCCGGCAGCCGGCGTTCACCGCGGTGGACGGCGTGGACCTCGCGATCCGCCCCGGCGAGGTGCTGGGGCTGGTGGGGGAGTCGGGCTCGGGCAAGACGACGATCGCCCGCGCGATCGCCGGCCTGACCCCGGTGAGCGACGGCTCGCTGCGGGTGCTCGGCACGGAGATGCGCGGCGCCAAGGGTCGCGACCTCAAGGCGATGCGCCCGCGGCTGGGGTTCGTGTTCCAGGACCCGGCCACGTCGTTCAACCCGCTGCTGACCATCGCCGAGTGCGTGGCCGAGCCGCTGGTGGTGCACGGCCGGGCCCGGACGCCGGAGGCCGCGCGCGGCCGTGTCGACGAGCTGCTCGAGGCGGTGCAGCTGCCGCGCAGCTACGGCGACCGCTTCCCGCACGAGCTGTCCGGCGGGCAGCGGCAGCGCGCGTCGCTGGCGCGCGGCCTGGCGCTCGACCCGGAGCTCCTCGTCGCGGACGAGCCGACGTCGGCGCTCGACGTCTCCGTGCAGGCGCGCGTGCTGGAGCTCTTCGCCGAGCTGCAGAAGGAGCTGGGCTTCGCGTGCCTGTTCGTGTCGCACGACCTGGCCGTCGTGGACCTCCTGGCCGACCGGATCGCGGTGCTCTACCGCGGGCAGCTGGTCGAGGAGGGCACCGGCGAGCAGGTGCTCGGCGCGCCCCGCGAGACGTACACCAAGCAGCTGCTGGCCTCGCTGCCCGTGCCCGACCCGGAGGAGCAGGCCGCGCACCGCGAGGGGCTCCGCGCCCTGCGGCAGCCGAGGTAGCGGTCCCCGTTCGCTGGTTGAGCCTGTCGAAACCCGCCCTCGCTGGTTGAGCTTGTCGAAACCCGGTACTGGGTTTCGACAAGCTCAACCAGCGGAGGCCGGTCAGAGCCCGAGCGCGTCCTTCCACTCCTGCGGCAGGAGCGCGTAGCCGACGAAGGCGACGACGTCGAGCAGGGTGTGCGCGATGACGAGCGGTACCACGCGCTGCCGGCCCCAGCGGCTGGTGTAGAACCACGAGAACACCAGGCCCATCACGACGTTGCCGAAGAACGGCCCGATGCCCTGGTACAGGTGGTACGACCCGCGCAGCAGCGAGCTCCACACCACGAACCACAGGCGGGACCAGCCGAGGTCGCGGGTGCGCTCGTGCAGGTAGGCGACGGCCACGACCTCCTCGAGCAGCCCGTTCTGGAGCGCGGCGAGCACGAGCACCGGCACCGTCCACCAGTGCTCGTTCAGGGCGCTGGCCTGCACCTGGACCGTGATGCCGAGCAGGCGGCCGAGGGCGTAGAACGCGAGCCCGGGGATGCCGATGGCGGCGGCCAGGCCGAAGCCCCACGCGACGTCGCGCCCGGGGCGTGCGTCCTCGAGACCCCAGTCGAGGCCGATCCGCCGGCGGGTGCCGCGCCAGGTGGCGCCGGCCCGGCCGCTCAGCAGGTAGAGCGCCAGGGCGACGGGCACCAGGGCGAAGACGATGCCCAGCAGCTGGTAGGTGAGGTCGAGCAGCGAGCGGTCGGACTGGCTGGCGTTGAGCGTCGCGGTCTGGTCCGCGAGCCGGGTCTCGGCCGTGAGCCGCGCGACGATGTTGACCAGCGCGTACACGCCGCTCTGCCCCAGGCTGAGGCCCAGGACGATCCAGACCTCGGCGGTGGTGCGGCGCCGGGCGGCGGGCGTGGTGGCGGGCGCGACGGGCTTCGGGAGCGCGGGGGACGGCACAGCGGTCACCGGCCCAGGGTAGGGCGGCTGCCCTGCGCCGGCTCCCAGACGGCGGTCAGGTCCTCAGGCGTCGTTCGCGGGACGGCCGGGACGCCGGGCGGGCGGCGCGTCGCGCGGCAGCCGCCCGGCGTCCTTGAGCGCCCGGCGCAGCAGCAGGTCGATCTGGGCGTTGACGCTGCGCAGGTCGTCGGCGGCCCAGCGGGCGACGGCGTCGTGGATCGCCGGGTCGAGGCGCAGCAGCACCTGCTTGCGGGCGGGCCGTGGGGCTCGGGCGGGACGCCCGGGACCTTCAGGACGCACGGCGCCCGGGGACGCCGCGTCGTCCCCGGGCTCGTCCCCTGTCGCAGGGGCGACGGGCGTCACTGGTACAGCGATCCCGCGTTGACGACGGGCGTGGCACGACTCTCGCCGCACAGCACCACCAGCAGGTTCGACACCATCGTGGCGCGGCGTTCGTCGTCGAGCGTGACGACGCCCTCCGACTCGAGGCGGTTCAGCGCGTCCTCGACCATCGACACGGCGCCCTCGACGATGCGCGACCGGGCGGCGATGATCGCGCCCGCCTGCTGGCGCTGCAGCATGGCCTGGGCGATCTCGGGCGCGTACGCCAGGTTGGAGATGCGCGCCTCGACGACCTCGACGCCGGCCACGGTCACCCGCGCCGCGACCTCCGCGGCGATCTCCTCCGACACGAGCTCCGTGGCGCCGCGCAGCGACTCGACGCCGTCCCCGCCGTCGTACGGGTGTGACATGGCGACGTGCCGCAGCGCCGACTCGGCCTGCACGGAGACGAAGTCGTCGTAGTCCTCGACGGCGAAGCTCGCCCGGGCGGTGTCGGCCACCTGCCAGACGACGATCGCGGCGATGTTGATCGGGTTGCCGTCGGCGTCGTTGACCTTGAGCTCGCTGGTCTCGAAGTTGCGGACCCGCACGGAGACGCGGCGCCGGGTGGACAGCGGCACCGTGAGCACCAGGCCGGTGCGGCGGACCGTGCCCAGGTACCGACCGAAGAGCTGGACGACGAGGGTCTGCCCCGGGCTGATGACGCCGATGCCGGTGAACAGCAGGAAGCCGACCACGATCAGCACCACCCCGACCGGGACGGCCACGCCGTTGCCCGAGGCCGCGGCGAGGATGCCGCCCAGGACCAGGGCGACGCTCACGACCACGGCGAGCACGGCACCGCCGGCGCCGAGGGACCAGGCCGCCCGCTCCGCGACGTCGACGCGGGTGCCGTCGTGGCCGACGGGGCGGCCGGCCGGAGGCCCGCCGGTGGTGGTCTGCGGGGGAGTGCTGTCGCTCATCGGGTGCTCCTGGGTCGGGGTGGCGGGACCGCGTCCCGCGCGATGCGATAGCAAAGTGATATCACATTTTTGGGGGTTGTGGACTGCGCGACGAGCTGCAATGATCGACAAACCAGTTTGCGCCGCAAAGTTCACCGTGAGGAACCGATGACCGACCACCCTGACCGCCCCGGCGACGACGACCCCGGGCTGGCCGCCGCCGACTCCCTGCGGCTCATCCGCGAGCAGCAGGACCGTGCCCGCGCGGCCCTCGGGCCGGACGGCCGCGCGCTCTACGGCGTGTGGGGCGTCGCGTGGCTGGCCGGCTACCTGGTGCTGTGGTCCAGCGTGCAGGGGCGGGAGCAGCCGGAGGCCTGGGCGTTCTGGGTCTTCGCGGGAGCGATCGCCGCGGCCGTGGTGTTCACGATGGTGCACACCCTCAGCCGGACGGCGGGCACGCGCGGCGTCTCCGCCCGCACCGGCGCGATGTACGGCTGGTCCTGGATGCTCGGCTTCCTCACGTTCGGCGTGTTCCTCGGCGGCCTCGCGCGGACCGGCGCGGACACCGAGGTGATGGCGCTGGCCAGCAACGGCGGCGCATGCCTCGTCGTCGGGCTGATCTACCTGGGCGGCGCGACGGCGTTCGGCGAGCGCAACCTCTTCGTCCTCGGCGCGTGGATCCTGCTGGTGGCGGGGGCGGCGACGCTCGTCGGGCTGCCGGGCACCTACCTCGTGATGGCGCTCGCGGGCGGCGGCGGGTTCCTCGTCATGGCGGCCGTCGAGCACCCGCGCGTCGTGCGCGCGCGGCGCCGCGCGGCCGCGGAGGTGGGCCGTGGCTGACGCCCTCGACCCGGTCATCCACGCCCCCGCACGGCTGCGCGTCGTCGCGACGCTCGCCGCGCTCGACACGGGCGACGAGCTGAGCTTCCCCAGGCTGCAGAAGCTGCTCGACATGACCGCCGGCAACCTGTCCACCCACCTGCGCAAGCTCGAGGACGCGGGCTACGTCCGCGTCACCAAGACCCACGAGGGTCGCACCCCTGCGACCTACCTCGCGCTCACCCCGACGGGGCGGCGCGCCTTCGAGGACTACCAAGAGGCCCTCAGCGGCCTGCTGAGAGGAGCCGGATCATGACCCGCACCCGACCGCCGGAGCGCGCCCCTGCCCGGGCCGACGCCGCGCCAGCCCCCGTGCCCACCCCCGCCGTCGTCGCCGTGCGCGGCGTCACCCGACGGTTCGGCGACGTCGTCGCGCTCGACGACGTCTCGCTCGACGTCGGGCCCGGTGAGCTGGTGGGCCTGCTCGGGCCCAACGGGGCCGGCAAGTCCACGCTGCTGTCCCTCGTCAGCGGCCAGCGTCGCCCCGACGCGGGCACGGTGCGACTGCTGGGCGGCGACCCGCGCGACGCCGCCAGCCGCGCCGGCCTCGGCATCACCCCGCAGGAGACGGGGCTGCCGGCCACGCTGCGCGTGCGCGAGGTGGTCGACTTCGTCGGCGGGCACTTCGCCGACCCGGTGCCCACCGGCGAGCTGCTGGAGCAGTTCGGGCTCGCCGACCTCGCGCGACGCCAGACGGGCGCGCTGTCCGGCGGGCAGAAGCGGCGGCTCGCCGTCGCGCTGTCGCTCGTGGGGCGGCCGCGCGTCGTCCTGCTCGACGAGCCGACCACCGGCCTCGACGTCGGCGCGCGCCAGGCGCTGTGGGACGCGATCCGCGCCTACCACGCGGGCGGCGGCACCGTGCTGCTCACCAGCCACTACCTCGAGGAGGTGCAGGCGCTGGCGCAGCGCGTCGTCGTCATCGACCGCGGCGTGGTCCGCGCGGACGACACGCTCGAGGCGATCCTGCAGCGCGTGGGGCTGCGCCGGGTGGCGGTGCGGGCGACGGCGGACCTCGCCGCGTGGCGCGGCGTCGTGCGCGCCGAGCGCCTGGACGACGGCACCCAGGAGCTGTACACGGCGGACGCCGACGAGCTCGTCCGGTCGCTGGTGCGCGACGACGTGGACTTCCACGACCTCCGGATCCGGGGCGCGAGCCTGGAGGAGGCCTTCGAGGAGATGGTGATGGAGGCGGCACGATGAGCGCGACGACGATCCCCGCCCGGGCCGGGGCGGCCCCCGGGCCGCTGCGGCTGACCTGGCTGCACCTGCGCTACCAGTTCCTCGAGACGGTGCGCGTGCCGATCGCGGTGCTGGGCAACATGCTGTTCCCCGCGCTGGCGATGTTCTTCTTCGTGGTGCCGCAGCGCGACGTCGCGAACGACCCGCTGTGGTCGACGATGTCCGTGGCGAGCCTGGGCCTGTTCGCCGTCTGCTCCGCCAGCCTGTTCACCTACGGGCTGGGCGTGGCGGAGGACCGGCAGCTCCCGTTCGACCCGTTCCTGCGCTCCCTGCCCGCCGGCCCCGGCCCGCGGATGGTCGCGCGGATCGGCAACGGCGCGATCTTCGCGCTGTTCGGGCTGGTGCCGCTCATCCTCATCGGCTGGCTGTTCACCGCCGCGACCGTGACGTTCGGGCAGCTCCTCGCCGGGGTGGGCACCATCCTGCTGGTCTCCGTGCCGTTCGTGCTGCTCGGCATGGCCGTGGGGTACTCCCTGTCCGCGAAGGCCGCGCTACCGGTGGTGCAGGCGGTGCTGTTCCCGCTGGCGTTCGCGGGCGGGCTCTTCCTGCCGCCGCAGGCGTTCCCGTCGTGGCTGGACGCGATCTCGCAGGCCACGCCCACGCGGGCCGGTCGTGACCTGCTGGTCCAGGCCCTCACCGGCGAGCCGGCGTACGGGCTGGCGTGGGTGGTGCTCCTCGGCTGGACGGCGCTCTTCGCTGCCCTGGCCGTGTGGGCCTACCGCCGCGACGAGGGCCGACGCTTCCGCTGACCGAGCCGACCCCGATGTGTTGTGAGCGGGCGTTTGGCCCTGTTTCGCGACCGAAACAGGGCCAAACGCCCGCTCACAACGTCTCGGTCAGCCGGCGCGGCGCAGGCGCAGCGAGTTGCCGACGACGATGACGGACGACGCGGCCATGGCCGCCCCCGCGATCATCGGGTTGAGCAGCCCCGCCGCGGCGAGCGGGATCGCCGCCACGTTGTAGGCGAACGCCCAGAACAGGTTCTGCTTGACCACCCGCAGCGTGCCGCGGGACAGGCGGACCGCCGCGGGGGCGGCGCGCAGGTCGCCGCGCACCAGCGTGATGTCGCTCGCCTCGATCGCGACGTCGGTGCCGGTGCCCATCGCGAGGCCGAGGTCCGCGGTGGCGAGCGCGGCGGCGTCGTTCACGCCGTCGCCGACCATCGCGACGACCCGCCCCTCGCCCTGCAGGCGGGCGACGACGGCGGCCTTGTCCTGCGGCAGCACGCGGGCGACGACGTCCTCCTCCGCGATGCCGACCTCCCGGGCGGCGACACGGGCGGCGCCCTCGCCGTCGCCGGTGAGCAGCACGGGCCGCAGGCCCAGGTCGCGCAGCTCGCGCACGGCCTCGGCGGAGGTCGTCTTGACCGGGTCGCGCAGCACGACCACGCCGCGGGCGGCGCCGTCCCACGCGACGACGACGGCGCTCGCGCCGGTGGCCTCGGCGTCCGTGAACGCGGTGGCGAGGTCGCCGTCGAACGCGACGCCCTGGCCGGCCAGCCACGACGGCTGCCCGACGAGCACGCGGCGCGCGTTCAGCCCACCGTCGACGGCGAGACCGCTGACGCCTGAGTGCGCGCGCCGCACGACCGCCTCGACGCCGCCGCCCGGCGTCGCGCGGAAGTCGAACGCCTGCAGCGCGCCGATCCCGACGCCGTCGGCCCCCGTCCCGGTCCCGCCCGAGCTGTCAGGGCCAGGACCCACAGAACCTGCTCGTGGCCCTGATAACTCGCGTGCGGCGGCGGCCACCGCGTGGGCGATCGGGTGCTCGCTGAGCGACTCGACGGCGCCGGCGTGGGCGAGCACCTCCCGCTCCCGCGAGTTGTCAGGGCCAGGACCATCAGAACCTGCTCGTGGTCCTGACAGGTCGGGGACGAGCACGCGCTCCACCTGCATGCGGCCCTCGGTGACGGTGCCGGTCTTGTCGAGCACGACGGTGTCGACGCGGCGGGTGGACTCGAGGATCTCCGGCCCCTTGATGAGGATGCCGAGCTGCGCGCCGCGGCCGGTGCCGACCAGCAGCGCGGTGGGCGTGGCGAGGCCGAGCGCGCACGGGCACGCGATGATCAGCACCGCGACGGCGGCGGTGAACGCCATCTGCAGGTCCGCCCCGGCCAGCAGCCAGCCCACCAGGGTGAGCACGGACAGCCCGATGACGATCGGCACGAAGACGGCGGAGATGCGGTCGGCGAGCCGGGCCACGGGGGCCTTGCCGGTCTGCGCCTGCGACACGAGCCGCCCGATCTGCGCGAGCGTCGTCTCCTCGCCCACGCGGGTGGCGCGCACCAGCAGGTGGCCGGACGTGTTGACCGTCGCGCCGGTGACGACGTCCCCGGGGCCGACGTCGACCGGCACCGGCTCGCCGGTGAGCAGCGACGTGTCGACGGCGCTCGCCCCCTCGACCACCTCGCCGTCGGTCGCGACCTTCTCGCCCGGCCGCACGACGAACACGTCGCCGACGGCGAGGTCCGCGACGGGCACGCGCTCGGTGACGCGCCCTCCGTCGGGCTCGGTCAGGGGCGTGCCGTCCGCGGCGAGCCGCACCCGTTCGGCGTCCTTGGCGCCCAGCTCCAGCAGCGAGCGCAGGGCGTCGCCGGCGCGGCGGCGCGAGCGGTGCTCGGCGTACCGGCCGGCGAGGAGGAAGGTCGTGACGACGGCCGCGACCTCGAAGTACAGCTCGGGCGTGCCGCCGGACTCCGACGGGATCAGCGACGGCCGCATCGTCATGCCGAGCTCGCCCGCGCCGCCGAGCGTGAGCGCCCACAGCGACCACAGCGTCGCGGCGGCGACCCCGAGCGAGACGAGCGTGTCCATCGTGGACGCGCCGTGCCGGGCCGCCCGTGCCGCCGCGGTGTGGAACGGCCACGCGCCCCACGTCACGACCGGCAGCGCGGCGGCGGCGACCACCCACTGCCAGCCGGTGAACTGCAGCGCCGGGATCATCGACAGCGCCACCACCGGCACGCTGAGCACCGCGGACGCGATGAGCCGGCGGCGCAGGTCGGCGCCCCGGGCGTCACCGCCGCCGGATGGGCTGGTCGACACCCGGGGGCCGCTGGTTGAGCCTGTCGACACCCGGGGGCCGCTGGTTGAGCTTGTCGAAACCCGGTCCGTGGTCTCGACAGGCTCGACCGGCGGGGTGGTGGTCTCGACAGGCTCGACCGGCGGGGTGGTGGTCTCGACAGGCTCGACCAGCGGAGAGGGCGCGACGTCGCGGCGCGCGGTGACGCGGGCGCCGTAGCCGGCCTTCTCGACGGCCCCGACCAGGTCGGCGTCGTCGACGGGCGCGGTGAGCTCGACGTGCGCGCTCTCGAGCGGCAGGTTCACGGTGGCGGTGACGCCGTCGACGCGGTTGAGCCGCTTCTCGACGCGCGCCACGCACGACGCGCAGGTCATGCCCTCGATGGCGAGGTCGACCTCGAGGATCGGCGGCGCGGCCGGGGCGGGTCCTGCCGGGGTGACCGGCGAGGACGTGGGGGTGCTCATGAGGGTGACTCCCTGAGGTGCTGGGTGGAGGTCACCCGCGACGACCCGGGGCGGCGGGGTCGCGGTGGGGGCGCCGCGTCGGTGGACGACGGCGCGGCGCGGAGGGCCTGGGTCGCGGCGGCCCGGGTCGGTCGAGAGGCCGGGCGGGCGACGGTTCGGCAGGCGGTCCGCGGGGTGTGGCTGGGGAGCCGTGGACTCAGGCGCGCGGCGGCACGGCCAGGTCGTAGGTCTTCTGCGCGGGCGCGTCGGCCCCGGCTGCCGCGTCGGCGCCGCAGCCGCAGGCGCAGTTGTGCGCCTCCTGACGGGCGGGCGCCTGCGCGGCCTGCTGGGCGGCGAGCGCGTCGGACTGGACGGCGACGGTGGCGACGTCGTACCCGGCCTCGTCGACGGCCTCGCGCAGCGCGGCCTCGTCGAGCGGGGCGTCGGAGAAGACGGCGACGTCGGACGTGCCGCCGGCGCGCAGCTCGACGCTCACGTCGACGACGCCGGGGACGGCCGAGAGGTCCTTCGTCACGTGCGCGACGCAGTTGCCGCAGGTCATGCCGGTGACGCCCAGGGTGGTGACGGTGCTCATGCGTGCTCCTTGAGAGTGGGTCAGCAACGGGTGGTTCAGCTACGGACGAGGCGGCCGATGGCGTCGGCGGCCTCCTTGACCTTTGCGGCGCCCTCGGCCTCGGACTGCCGGGCGGCGTCGACGACGCAGTGGCCCAGGTGGTCCTCGACGAGGCCGATGGAGACCGCCTGCAGGGCCTTGGTCACCGCGGACACCTGGGTGAGGATGTCGATGCAGTACACGTCCTCGTCGATCATGCGCGCGATGCCGCGCACCTGTCCCTCGATGCGGCGCATGCGCTTGAGGTACGCCTCCTTGTCGGAGGCGTAGCCGTGCGGGCCGTCGTGCTGGTGGCTGTCCGCCGCGGTGGCGGCGACGGGCGCGGTCGTGTCGGTCATGGCTCCACCATACCCCTAGGGGGTACGACGTCAACCCTTCCGAGGAGTCGGGTGCGTCTCAGCGCACCTCCTTGACGAGGGCCTCGACGTTGTTGCCGTCGGGGTCGCTGACGAACGCCGTGTAGGCGCGGTACTCCGGCCAGAACCGCGGCGCGTGGCGCGACGTGCCGCCGGCCGCGACGGCCGCGCGGTGGAAGGCGTCGACGGCGGCGCGGTCGGCGGCCTCGAAGGCCAGGTGGAGGCCGCGGGTCACGTCGGTGGGACGCGGCGCCGTCTCGAGCGACAGGCTCGGGGTGTCGCGCCCGGGGACCCAGTATTCCGCGGTGACGTCCGTGCGGTAGCCGGGCTCGACGCCGAGGGTGGCGAGCGCCGCGGTGTAGAAGCGCTCGCTCGCGGCGAAGTCGCCGGCGAACACGCCGAGATGGTGGAACAGGTGAGCGGCGGCGGCCATGGACCCAGGGTAGGAGCCGCGCGGGCCACCGGCCCTCAGGAGATACGGAAAGGCGCCGCCAGCAGGTCCTCGCGGCGCGAGCTGGGGCCGACCAGCAGCTCGAACTCGCCCGGCTCGACGACGCGGCGGCCGGCGGCGTCGACGATCGAGCAGTCGGCGGCGGGCACCTCGACCTCGACGACGGTGCTCTCGCCGGGCGCGAGCGGCACGCGGCGGAAGGTCTTCAGCTCGCGGTCGGCCCAGGTCACGGAGGTGACGCGGTCGCTCACGTACACCTGCACGGTCTCGACCGTCGGGCGCGCCCCGGTGTTGGCGACGGTGACGCGGCCGCGCACGACGCCGTCGCGCGCGACGTCGTCGGCGTCCAGCTCCAGGCCGGAGTACTCGACGGACGTGTACGAGCGGCCCTCGCCGAACACGTACGGCGGGCGCTGGGTCATGTCGGCGTACCGGGTGCCGTGCTGACCGCGGACCTGGTGGTAGAACACCGGCTGCTGCCCGGCGTGCAGGGCGTACGAGATCGGCAGGCGGCCCGTCGGCTCGATGAGCCCGAGCAGCAGCTCCGCGACGGCCCGGCCGCCGCGCATCCCCGGGTTGGCGGCGTGCACCAGGGCGGCGGCGCGGCGCGCGGCGTCCGGCAGCACCAACGGCTTGGACGCGACGAGCACGACGACGACGGGCGTGCCGGTGGCGACGAGCCGCTCCAGCAGCTCCACCTGCCCGCCCTGCAGCTCCAGCGTCGCGGTGGACTTGCCCTCGCCGGCCAGCGCGACCTCGTCGCCCAGGACGGCGACGACGACGTCGGCCGCGCGGGCGGCGCCCTCCGCCGCGGCCAGCAGCGTCGGGTCGGACGGCGCGGGCAACGCCGCCGGGGGGCGCGGCTGGCCGTCGGGGAAGTGCGTGCCGTCCGGGTCGGGGCCCAGCTCGACGATGTTCGCGCCGCGGGCGTGCGTGACCTCCCACGACGCCGGCGCGACGGCGCGCAGGCCGTCGAGCACCGTCTCCGTCAGCTCGCGCGGGTGCCCGTCGCGGATCCAGCTCACCTGGCCGGACGCACCCGCCCAGTCGCCGAGCTGCGCGTGCGGGTCGTCCGCGTTCGGCCCGACGACGGCGACCCTCAGCGGGCGGGCGGCGTCGAGCGGCAGGGTGCCGTCGTTCTCCAGCAGCACGAGCGATCCGCGCGCGACGTCGAGCGCCAGGTCGCGGTGCTCGGCCGAGCCGACGACGGCCTCGATGCGCTCCGCGACGGGCGCGCGCGGGTCCTCGAAGAGCCCGAGGTCCACCTTGAGGCGCAGGATGCGCCGCACCGCGTCGTCGAGCCGGGCCTCGTCGATGCGGCCGTCGGCGACGGCCTCCTGCGCGCCGGAGAAGAACCTCGGCGTCGCCATGATGACGTCGTTGCCGGCGTCGACCGCGGCGGCGGACGCGTGCGCGTGGTCGGGGCTGACGAACTGCTCCCAGACCATGCGGCCCACGTTGTCCCAGTCGGTGACGAGCGTGCCGTCGAAGCCCCACTCGTCCTTGAGCACGCCCTGCAGCAGCCAGCGGCTGGTGGTGATGGGCACGCCGTCGATGGCCTGGTAGCCGATCATCACGGTGCGCACGCCCTCGCGGACCACGCGCTCGAACGGCGGCAGGAACCACGAGCGCAGCTTGCGCGGCGAGAGGTCGGCCTCGGTGGCGTCTCGGCCGCCCTGCGTCTCGGAGTAGCCGGCGAAGTGCTTCGCGGTCGCGAGCACCGCCGTCGGGTCGGCGAGGCCCTCGCCCTGGTAGCCGCGCACCATCGCGGCGCCGAGCTCCCCGATGAGGTGCGGGTCCTCGCCGAACGTCTCGTTCACGCGGCCCCAGCGCAGGTCGCGGGTGATGCACAGCACGGGGGAGAACGTCCAGTGCAGGCCGGTCGCGGCGGCCTCGACCGCCGTCGCGCGCGCCGCCCGCTCCACCAGGTCGAGGTCCCAGGTGGCCGCCATCCCCAGCTGGCTGGGGAACACCGTCGCGCCGGGGAAGAACCCGTGGCCGTGGATCGCGTCGTCCGCCACCAGCAGCGGGATACCGAGCCGCGTGCCGCGCGCCAGCTCGATCGCCTCCACGACGCGCGACGGCGACGCGTGCAGGATCGACCCGGCCAGCCGCTCGACGACGATGTCCTCGAGGTCGTCCATCGCGTTGAGCTGCAGCATCTGCCCGACCTTCTCGGGCAGCGTCATCCGGCTCAGCAGGTCCTCGACCCGCTCGGCGGGGGACAGGGACGGGTCGCGGTACGGCAGGTCGGTCATGGCTCAGAGTCTTCCGTCGGAGGGGCGGTCGTGCCGAGGTAGTTCCAAGTTCCGCGAGGTAGTCCCAGGTTCCGCGAGGTAGTTCAGAAATCGCCGAGGTAGTTCGCATCACCGCGAGGTAGTCGACTACCTCACGAGATTTCGAACTACCTCGGCGATTTCTGAACTACCTCGCGGGGCCCAGAACTACCTCGCGGATTCCTGAACTACCTCGCGAGGGTTGGGACTACCTCGCGGGGGTTGGGACTACCTCGCGGTCAGCGGACGGTGAGGCCGTTCGCCTGCGCGACGGAGCCGAGCCAGCCCAGCGACGGCTTCGGACGGCGCTCGAAGGTCTCGGGGTCGAACCCGACCAGGCCGAACGTGGGGCGGAAGCCGGAGGCCCACTCGTAGTTGTCCAGCAGGCTCCAGTGCAGGTAGCCGCGGACGTCGACGCCGTCGGTGATCGCCGAGTGCAGGCCGGCCAGCGCGCCCTCGGTGTAGTCGATGCGGCGGGCGTCGTCGGAGGTGGCCATGCCGTTCTCGGTGACGAACACCGGCACGCCCTGCGTCTTCTCCCAGGCCGAGCGCACGCCGTGCTCCAGCGCGAGCGGGTAGAACTCCCAGCCGGTGAGCGTGGTCTCGACGCCGTCCGGCACCTGGCGGGGGCCGTCGGGGCCGATGATCGTGCGGGTGTAGGCCTGGACGCCCACCCAGTCGTCGCCGCGGGCGGCCTCGAGGTACCAGTCGTCGCGCTGGTAGCCGTACTCGTGGGCCACGTCCTCGCAGCCCGGCTCGGGCTGGAAGTCCTGCGTGGCCACGGTCCAGCCGGACTTGATACCGCCGACGCCGGCGAGGATCTCGCGCGAGCGGTGGTGGGACTCCAGCAGCGTGTCCGCGACCTGCAGGTCGGGGGCGGGCAGGCCGTAGGCGACCAGGTTGGCGGGGTCCTCGCCGCCCGCGATCATCGCGGCGATGTTCGGCTCGTTGATGGTGCAGACGTAGTCGACGTCGTTCCCGAGGATCGGCAGCGCGAGCTCGGTGAAGCGGGCGAAGCGGTCGGCGGCCTTGGGGGAGCGCCACATGCCCTCGTGGTAGAACCAGCGCGGCACGGTGAAGTGCATCAGCGTGACCATCGGGGTGATGCCGAGCTCGAGGCACGTCTCGACCATGCGGCGGTAGTGCGCGATCTCGGCGCGGGAGACGAAGCCCTCCTCGGGCTCGATGCGCGCCCACTCGATGGAGAAGCGGTACGTGTCCAGGCCGGCGTCGCGCAGGAGCGTCATGTCCTCGCGGTAGCGGTGGTAGCTGTCGGCCGCGTCGCCGCTGGGCTCGACGATCGAGGTGCCGGCGGCGTGCTCGCGCGGCCACCAGTCGCTGTTGATGTTGTTGCCCTCGATCTGGTGGGCCGCGGTGGCGGCGCCCCAGCGGAAGCCCTCGGGGAAGTGCAGCACGAGATGGTCCTTACGTTGTGGTGCGGTGTCCAGCGGCGCGAGCGGGGCCCGGCGCCGTGTGGTCGTTCAGTGCGAGGTGGTCCAGAAGTCGGCGAGCAGGTCCGCGGTCGCCGGCGGGTTCTCGACGTTGGGGAGGTGGCCGGCGTCGGCGATCACCTCGTACCGGGCGCCGAGCCGCTCGGCCATGGCGCGCTGCCACGGCTGCGGCCACGCGGCGTCGTCCACGCCGTGCGCGACGAGCACCGGCAGGCCGGTGGCGGCCAGGTCGGGCGTGACGTCGTGGACGTCGGCGAGGACGTCGATGGCGCCCAGCAGGTTGTCGACGCTCGTGGCGACGGACCGCTCCCGCAGGAAGCGGACCTCGACGTCGAGGTCGGCCGCGGCGGCCGGTTCCTCGGCGAGCCGCCGCGCGAGCGACGGGTTGTCGAGCGTCCACAGGTCGACGAGCCCGGCGGCGGCCAGCAGCCGGTCGCGCTCGGCGTCCTTGCGCCCGGGCCAGCCGTGCGGGCCGGAGCAGAGCATCGTGAGGCTCGCGAACGACGCCGGGTCGCGCACGGCCGTGGCCGCCGCGACCGTGCCGCCGAAGCTGTGGCCCAGCAGGTGCAGCGCCCCGGGCTCGACGCCGGCTGTCGCGGCCACGAGGGCGGCGACGTCGAGCGCGTCGCCCGTGAAGTCGTCGCGGCGGTAGGAGCCCACGCCGCGCGGCGCGGCGGAGTCGGCCTGCCCGCGCTGGGAGTACGTCCACGCCTCGACGCCGCGCTCGGCCAGCAGCGGCAGCAGCAGCCGGTGGTCCTCCTTCGACCCGGTGAACCCGGGCACGAGCAGGGCCACCGCGCGGCGCTCCACGCCGTCCGGCACGACGGCGCGCAGCGCGGTGAGCGGGCCCACCGGCACGTCGAGCACCAGCGGCTCGACGCCGTCCGGCAGCGGCAGGACCGAGAACGGCACGCCCGGCCGCACGCTCCCGCTGGTCGAGCGTGTCGAGACCGCGGACGGGGTTTCGACAGGCTCAACCAGCGATGACGGGGTTTCGACGGGCTCAACCAGCGATGACGGGGTTTCGACAGGCTCAACCGGCGGGCGGGCGGTCACGACGCGGCCCCGTCGGCGAACCGGCGCGCGGGCTGCGGGATCGCGTCCAGCAGCTGCGTCGTGTAGGCGTCCTCGGGGAAGCGCAGCACCTGCGTGGTGCCGCCGGACTCCACGACCTGGCCGTGGTGCAGCACCATGATCTGGTCGGTCACGACGCGCGCCGACAGCAGGTCGTGCGTGATGTACAGCAGCGAGACGCCGAGGTCCGCGCGCAGGTCCTCCAGCAGGCTGAGCACGCCGGCGCGCAGCGACACGTCGAGCATCGAGACGGGCTCGTCGGCGATGAGCACCTGCGGGTTCGACGCCAGGGCGCGCGCGATGACGACGCGCTGGCGCTGCCCGCCCGACAGCTGGTGCGGCAGCTTGGCCGCGTACTGCTCGACGGGCGTGAGCCCCACGGTCTCGAGGAGCTCGAGCACACGCCCGCGCGCCGCCTCGCCGGTGAGCCCGGTGAAGTTCTCCACCGGCCGGGTGAGCGTGTACTCCACGGTGTGCAGCGGGTTGAGCGCCGAGTACGGGTCCTGGAACACCATCTGGACGTCCGCGTGCAGGGTCTTGAGCCGGCGGCGGCGCAGCCGGTCGACGCGCAGGTCGCCGAACGTCACGGTGCCCGACGTCGGCCGCTCCACGCCCGTGACCATCTTCGCGATGGTCGACTTGCCCGAGCCGGACTGGCCGACCAGCGCCATCGCGGCGCCGGGCTCCAGGCGGAACGACACGTCGTCGACGGCGGTGACGGCCTTCTCGCCGCGGCGCGGCGGCGGGTACACCTTCGACACGTGGTCGACGACGATCGCGTCGTGCGCGGCCGCGCGCTCGGGCCGTGCCGACGGCGCATCGCCGTCCCGGCCGGCGGTGGCCGGCGTCTTGCGCTCGAAGCCGGGCAGCTCCACGACCTCGGCCCGCGGGTCGGCGTAGTGGCTCAGCAGCATCTGCGTGTACGGGTGCGCGGGCGCGGAGAAGATCTGCCGCGACGCGCCGTCCTCGACGATCTCGCCGTCGTGCATGACGACGACGCGCTCGGCCGACTCCAGCACGACGCCGAGGTCGTGCGAGATGAGCACGGCGGTGAAGCCCTCCGCGGCCTGGAGCTCGCGGATGGTGTCCATGACGGCGTGCTGCACGAGCACGTCGAGGGCCGTGGTGGGCTCGTCGAACACCATGAGCCGCGGCTCGAGCGACAGGGCGAGGGCGATGGAGACGCGCTGGCGCATGCCGCCGGAGAGCTCGCCGGGGTAGCGGTCGAGCACCGTGGACGGCAGCTGCACCTTGTCGAGCAGCTCGATCGCCCGCTGGCGCCGCTTCGCCTTCGGCACGTGCCCGTGCGCGGCGAAGATGTCGCCGAAGTGGTTCGCGATGGTCCGCACCGGGTTGAGCGCGTTCATGCCCGACTGGAGCACCATGGCGAACCCGCCGCGGCGCTGCACGCGCAGCTCCTCGGCGTCCAGGTGCGCGATGTCGGTGCCGTCGAACACGATGCGCCCGCCGGAGATGCGCGCCGGCGCCTTCGCGAGGCGGGTCACGGCGAAGCCGAGCGTCGACTTGCCGGAACCGGACTCGCCGACCAGGCCCACGAACTCGCCCTGCTCCAGGGTGAGGTTTGCGTTCTTGACGGCGTGCGTCGGGACGGCCCCGCGGGGCTCGTAGACGACGGACAGGTCCTGGATCTCGAGCAGGCTCATCGGCCGGTCCCTTCCCGCAGGCGCGGGTTGGACAACCCGTCGACGCCGAAGTTCACGAGGGTCATGGAGGTCGCCAGCAGCGCGATGCACAGACCCGGGGCGAACAGGAGGATCCACTGGCCGGTGAGGATGGCCATCGAGTTCTGGGCCCAGAAGATCATCGAGCCCCAGCTCACGGTGGCCATGTCCCCCAGGCCGAGGAACGACAGGCCCGACTCGGCGAGCACCGCCGACGTCGCGGCGCCGAAGAACGACCCGGCGATCATCGAGGTCATGTTCGGCAGGATCTCGCGGAAGATGACGCGCGCCGAGCTCTCGCCGGAGAAGATCGCCGCCGTCACGAAGTCGCGCGAGCGCAGCGACTGCGTCTGCGAGCGCAGCACGCGGGCGCCCCACGCCCAGCCGGTGATGACGACGACCAGGATGATCATCGGCAGCCCGCCGTTCTGCAGGTACGCCGCGATGATGATCATCAGCGGCAGGCCCGGCATCACGAGGAACAGGTTGACGAGGAAGTTGACGACGTCGTTGCCCCAGCCGCGCAGGTAGCCCCACGACAGGCCGATGACGACGGCGACGACGGTCGACAGGCCGCCCGCGACGAAGCCGACGAGCAGGGAGACGCGGGCGCCGTAGATCACCTGGGACAGCACGTCCTCGCCGGCTCCGGTGGTGCCGAGCCAGTGCGCGGCGCTGCCGGGCTCGTTGCGGGCGAACGAGTCGTCGTGCGGGGAGTAGGGCGCGAGCAGCGGCGCGAAGATCGCCATGAGGACGAACAGCCCCAGGATGACGAGCCCCACGCGGGCCTTGGGGTTGGCCCAGACGGTCGCGAACGCGCGGCCGACGACCTGGCCGGTGCGGCCCAGCCGGGTGCGGGCGGGGCGCCGAGGGCCGTTGACCGGCTTGGCGCCGCGGGCGGGCTCGGGGGCGGGGCCGCTGGGGTCGGGCGTCGTGGCGGTGGTCGTGGTGGTCGGATCTGCAGCCATGGGGGTCACCGCCTCGTTCGGGGGTCGAGGACGCCGTAGAGGATCTCCACCAGGAAGTTCGCCAGCAGCACGCTCACGGTGATCATGAGGAAGAGCGCCTGCATCAGCGGGAAGTCCTGGTTGGTGACGGCGTTGAAGAGCAGGTAGCCGACGCCGGGGTACGCGAACACCTGCTCCACGAGCAGGGAGCCGCCGACGACGCCGCCGAGCGCCATGCCGAAGCCGGTGAGGTTCGGCAGGATCGCGTTGCGGGCGGCGTAGCGGATCGCGACCGTGCGGCCGCGCAGGCCGTTGGCCTCGGCGAACGTCACGTAGTCGTCGCCGAGCGTGTTGATCATCGTGTTGCGCATGCCGAGGATCCAGCCGCCCAGGGACGTGATGAGGATCGTCACCGCGGGCAGGGCCGCGTGGTACAGCACGTCGCCGAGGAACTCCCACGACAGGTTCGGCACCGCGGTGGCGGAGTAGGCGCCCGACGTCGGGAACCAGCCGAGCACGTAGCCGAGGAAGAAGACGATGAGCAGCGCGGTCCAGAAGTAGGGGAACGCGGAGAGGAAGCTGCCGGCCACGGTGGGCAGGGAGTCCATCCAGGTGCCGCGCTTCCAGGCCGCGCCGATGCCGATCAGGGTGCCGATCACGAACGCGATGATCGTGACGGCGCCGACCATGATCAGCGTCCACGGCAGCGCGCCGGCGACGAGCTCGGAGACCTGCTGCGGGAAGAAGGTGTAGGACACCCCGAAGTCGAGGTGGATGACGTTGTTCAGGTACGTGACGTACTGGTCCCAGATGCTGCCGCCGGGCATGCCCAGCTGGGCCTCGATCGCCGCCTGCACCGACGGCGTCACGGGGCCGTTCTGGGCGAGCTTGGCGATGGCCGCGTCAGCGGGCGAGCCGGGCATGAGGCGCGGGATGACGAAGTTCAGCGTCACCGCCGCCCACAGCGTGAGGACCAGCAGGCCGAGCTTGCGGAGCGCGTAGCGCAACGGAGCCTCCGGGTCGGTGGTGGTCGGTCGGTCGGGGTGGGGTCGTGCGGGCGGTCGTTGCGGGTGGGCTCGTGGCCCTGTTTCGTGGCGGAACAGGGCCACGAGCCCACCCACAACGACCTGACCGGGTCAGCCCTGGGCGGGCTTGAGGTGCGTGAGGACCAGCAGCGGGGTCGAGTCCCACGTCTTCGGGGAGGCGTAGGGGTCGTCCGCGCTGGGCCAGCCGGTGAAGTTCTTGTTCGAGAACAGGCCCCACGAGCCGCCGTAGAACAGGGCGATCATCGGCAGCTGCTCGTACGTGATCTGCTCGAGCTGGTGCGTGATCTCGAGCTGCTTCGCCTCGTCGGTGGTCACCTTGAGCTCGGCGAGCAGCTGGTCGGCCTCCTTCGACTCGAAGCGTCCGTAGTTGCCGGACGCCGTCTTGCCGAGGTCGAGGCGGAACTCCGACCCCATGAGGCCGTTGTAGTCCTGGAACGGCTGCCCGGTGCCGCCGACGGTGCCCATGATCATGTCGAAGTCGCCCGTGCGGAGCTCCTTCTGGTACGCGGCGGCCTGCGGCTGCACGACGGTGACGTCGATGCCGATCGCGTTCAGCTGGCTCTTGACCTGCTCCACGCCCTGCAGCCAGTCGGACCAGCCGTTCGGGGTGGTGATCGTGATCTTCAGCGGCTTGCCGGACGAGTCGACGAGCTTCTCGCCCTTCTTCGTGTACCCGGCCTTCTCGAACGCGTCGAGGGCGGCGTCGGTGTCCTGGTCGATGTACCCCTCGTTCGGGATCGACGTGTCGAGGATCTTCTCCTGGTTGGGCAGCATGAGGCCGGTCTGGCTGGCCCGGTCGACGTAGCCCTGCTCGGCCTTGTCGGCGATGGCCTGCTTGTCCAGCGCGAGCGCGATGCCCTTGCGGAAGTCGGCGTTGTCGTACGGCGCCTTGGTCATGTTCGGGATGAGCGAGATCGCCGCGCCCGCCGGGAACCAGTACGTGTTGTTGTCGGGGTCGGCCTTGACCCAGGTGTCCTCGACGTCGCTCATGAACGCGTAGGCCCAGTCGTAGCCGTTGTTGACGATGTCGAGCTCGGAGTTGGCGGCGGGCTGCACGAGCTCCTCGACGGCCACCTTGTCCGCCTGCCAGTACTTCTCGTTCTTGGTGAGCGTGTACTGGTTCGGCGTGAACTTGCCGAGCACGTAGGGGCCCGAGCCGACGGGCTCCTCGTTGGTCCAGGTGACCGGGTCCTTGACGTCCTTCCAGATGTGCTCCGGGACGATGAGCTGCTGCGCGAGGATCTTCGCGGCGGGGACGTCCTCGGTCTTCAGGTGCGCGACGACGGTGTTCCCGTCGACCTCGACCGACTTCAGGTGCGACCAGGCGCCCTTGAGGTCCATCTCGGGGTGCTTCTTGACGAGGTCGAACGAGTACTTCACGTCCTCGGCGGTGAGGGGCTCGCCGTCGGACCACGTCACGCCGTCACGGATGGTGAAGACGACCGTCTTGGCGTCGGGCTGGTCGTAGCCCGTGGCCAGCCAGGGGGTCTCCTCGCCGCTCATCTCGTTGATGATGACCAGCGGCTCGTACATGTACGTCGTCGTGTTGCGCTTGCCGGACGAGTACGGGTTGAAGTTCCGGTCGAACGTCGGCGAGCCGTTGTCGGCCGCGATGAGCATCGACGTCGCGCCGCCGGCGGCGCCGTCGTCGCCCTTGTTCTGCACGGGTGCCGAGCAGGCCGCAGTGGCCAGCACCGCGACGGTGGCCGCGATGGCGGCCAGGCGCCGCCCCGAGCGCGCTGTGCGCGTCATGGACATCCACTCCTCTTCGTCGAGGCCTCTCCTGTGAGGGCCCGCGCACGCCGGGGTCGGCGTGCGACGTCCCGGCGAGTGTATGCGCATACATTTCGGAGCGGCAAACCGTGTGGCCAAGGGCCCGGGCGCGGTCCGAGAGGCTCCCGGGCGGAGGCGGTCACGAGCAGCCGCAGCTCTCGCGCAGCAGCACCCGCACGGGCAGGTTCACCGTCGCCGGCGGGGCCGACGGGTCGCCCAGCCGCGTGCGCAGCAGCTCGACCGCGGCCCGGCCCAGCTCGACCATCGGCTGGCTCACCGTGGTGAGCCGCGGGATCGAGGCCTGCGTGGCGTCGATGCCGTCGAAGCCGGTCAGCACGACCTCGCCCGGGACGTCCACGCCCGCCTCGGTGAGCACGTCGAGGAAGCCGAGCGCCGTCTGGTCGTTCGAGCAGACCAGCGCGCGGGGGAGCGCGCGGCCCGTGGCGCCCGTCCCGCGCCCGGTCACGTGCGCCTCGAGCATCGTGCGGGCGAGGTCGCGCGCGCCGGCCCGCGTGAAGTCGCTGCGGGCGGCCGGCTCGTCGGGGGCCTCGAGCCCGGCCGTGGTCAGCGCGTCGCGGAAGCCCTGGAAGCGCTCGTGCGCGTCGGGGGAGTCGAACGGGCCGCCCACGAACGCGAGGTCGCGGATGCCGTGGTCGGCGATCAGGTGGTCGACGAGCGCGCGCGTGCCCGCGCGGTTGTCCACCGAGATGTGGTCGTAGTCGTCGTCCTGCGGCGGGCCGGCCATGACGACGACGGGCACGCGGCGGGCGATGTGCGCCAACAGGTCGTCGGGGACCGACTTCGACAGCACCGCGAGCCCGTCCACGCGGCCCGCGAGCTCGTTGACCGCCTGGGCGCGGCGCAGCCCGCGCGCGACGCCGATCATCACCGCGTGGCCGGTGCGCCACGCCTCGAGCTCCGCGCCACGCATCACCTCGCCGAGGTAGAGGTTGCTCCACCGGGCGGTGACCGGCCCGCCGACGTCGCGCACCACCTCGACGGCCTCGCCCACCCGCACCGGGTCGGGCAGGTCGGCGGCCTCGTCGATGCCGTCGACGTCCGGGAAGCACAGGCCGAGCACGCCCGTCGAGCGCGCCGCCAGGCCCCGGGCCGCGCCGGACGGCACGTAGCCGAGCTCGCGGATCGCCTCGTGCACCACCGTGCGGGTCCGCTCGCGCACGTCGTCGGGGCGTCGCAGCACCCGCGAGACGGTCGCGATCGAGACCCCCGCGCGCTGCGCGACGTCGTACACCGTGGGGGCCTTCGCCACCGGAACTCCTTGACATCCTGCGTCGCCCGCACGGGTGTGCGAGCGGTCCCACGATAGTGACTGCGCATACATCGGGGTATCGCGGCTGGTCAGGTCGACGGGGGCGGGGGCTCACCCCGGCCCTGCCTTCCAGCAAGCGATCTCTCGCGTCATCCGGTCCCGTGGCGCGAGAGATCGCTTGCTGGAAGGCAGGTGGGGGTCAGGCGGTGGCGGGCGCCGTCGACGGGCTGTCCGCCGGCTCCGCGTCGACGGCGATGCGCAGCGCCGCGACGAGGTCGCGGTACAGCTCGTCGGTGGCGTGCAGCTCCTCGTGCGTGCCGCTCGCGCGGACCCGGCCGCCCTCCATGACGAGGATCTGGTCGGCGTCGAGCACGGTGGACAGCCGGTGCGCGACGGTGACGACGGCGCCGTGCCGCGTGTGCGCGCGGATCGCGTCGTGGATCGCCGCCTCCGTGAGGCCGTCGACCTGGGACGTCGCCTCGTCGAGCAGCAGCACGTCCGGCTCCTTGAGCAGCGCCCGGGCCAGGGCGATGCGCTGCCGCTGCCCGCCGGAGACGGCGGACGACACGAGCGAGGTGTCCAGCCCGTCGGGCAGGGCGTCCAGGTCGGCGGCGAGGCGCACCGCCTCGAGCACCTCGCGGACCTGCGCGTCGGTGGCGTCCGGACGGCTGAACAGCAGGTTCTCGCGGATGGTCCCGGGCACGACCGGCGTCTCCTGCTCCACGTAGGCGAAGCGGGCGCGCACCTGGGCGTGGGTCAGTCTGCGGTACGGCGTGCCGTCGAGCCGCAGCTCGCCCGACGTCGGCTCGAGGAACCGCAGCAGCAGCGACAGCAGCGTCGTCTTGCCCGCCCCGGACGGGCCCACCAGGGCGACGTGCCCGCGCCGCGGTACCTCGAGCGAGACGTCGTGCACCACCGGGGAGCCCTCTGCGTAGCCCGCCGTGACGCCGTCGAGCACGAGGACGGGGCCGCCCGCGTGCCGGTCGTCCGCCGTGGCGCCCGGAGCCACGGCGGGCCGGGCGGCGTCGTCCTCCTCGAGCTCCATCGTCTCGACCTCGCGGATCCGCTCCGCGGCGGCGAGGCCCGACTGCAGCGTGGTGAACGCCTGCGTGAGCTCGGAGATCGGGCCGACGATGTTGAACGCGTAGAGCAGGAACGCGACCAGGCTGGAGACGGCCAGCAAGTCCTGAGAGACGCGCCAGGCGCCCAGCCCGAGGATGACGATGATCGCGAGCTGGATGCCGCCCCACGAGACCGTCCAGGCGACGGCCTCGGTCTTCACCGCCGTCACCGCATGCTTCCGCGCCTCCTGCGCGTCGCCGAGGATCTTCCGGCCCTGCCGCTCCTCGGCGCCGCTGGCCTTGACCGTGCGTACCGCGCGCACCGCGCCCTCGACGGCGCCGCCCAGGCGGCCCACCGCCTCCTGCGTGCGGTGCTGCGCCTTGCCGATGCCCGGCAGCAGCAGCCCCATCGCGACGGCGACGACGACGATCGCCACCACCGTCGAGGCCAGCAGCGTGAGGTCGAGCACCGCCATGAGGACGAGCGTGCCGACCAGGGAGATGAACCCGTTGACGAGGCTGACCAGGCTGTTCGACGTCGCCTCGCGCAGCAGCAGGGTGTCGGAGGTGACGCGCGTGACGAGCTCGCCCGCCGGCTTCGAGGTGATGGCGCCGACCTTGGCCCGCAGGTAGCGCGTGACGATCGACGACCGGGCCTCGTAGACGACGTCCTCCGCGAGGCGCCCCAGCAGGATCCACTGGAACAGCCCGACCACCGAGCCGAGGATCATCAGGCCGACGAGCCAGGCCACCGGCCCGCCCATCGACGTGCCTGTCGAGAGGGTGTCGAGCACCCACTTGGTGACCATCGGGGTGGCGAGGCTCATCGCCGTGGCGAGCAGCCCGAGCACCAGCCCGAGCGCGAGGGTGCGGCGGTGCGGGCGGACGAAGCCGAGCAGGATGCGCAGGCGCTCGCGGCCGGAGCGCTCGGGAGGGGGAGAGGTCTCGGTGGCGGCCATGCTGTCAACCATGGTTGACGCTCCTCAATTCGTCAACCTTTGTTGACGACGTCGCGGCGGGGCGGTCGGCTCCAAAGTGGAACATTGCTGTTCCAACATGGTCAAGCAGTTAACCATTCCCAGGTGTAGCGTTCGCGACATGACGGAGGTGCACGGGGCGGAGACGAGGGCCCGCGCGCGCACCCGGCGCGCGATCGTCGAGGCTGCGGTCCGGGAGCTCGCGCGCGACGCCGCGACCTCGCTCGGGCAGATCGCCGACGCCGCCGGCGTCGGCCGCACCACCCTCCACCGGTACTTCCCCGACCGTGCCGCGCTGCTCGACGCCGTCGCGACCGAGACGGTCGCCCGGCTGACCGACGCGCAGGCGCGGGCGCGGCTCGAGGAGGGGGACGCGCGGGAGGCGCTGCTGCGGCTGTGCCCCGAGTACCTGCTGCTGGGCGACCTGCTCACGCTGCTGTTCACCGGCGTCGTCCCCGACGCGGTCCTCGACGGCCAGGGCGCGGCCCCGCTCGCCGCGCTCGTGGCGCGGGGGCACCGTGAGGGCAGCATCGACCGCGAGCTCGACGTCGAGTGGGCGGTGGGCGTCGTGTGGGCGCAGCTCTACCTCGCGTGGGCCACGCTGCGCGAGGGGCAGGCGGCGCGGCGCGACGTCGTCCCGATGCTGGTGCGCACCGTCGACAAGGCCCTCGCTCCCTGACGTCGGGAAGCGCGGGCCGTCGTCAGGCGGTCAGCACGACGCTGTCGTGCGGCGCGACGCCGTGCTGCCCGCCGGGGTAGCGCAGGCCGGAGAAGTACATGGTCGTGTGCGCCACGATGTGCTCGGCGGGGACGACGACGCCCTCCCACTCGGCGTCCGTCGTCGTGTGGGCGTCGCTGACGAGCGTGACGTCGAGGCCGCGTGCCGCGGCGGCCTGCGTGGTGGTCCGGATGCAGTAGTCCGACTGTGCCCCGGCCACGACGAGCCGGGTGGCGCCGACGTCGTCCAGCCGCTCCGCCAGGTCCGTGCCGGCGAACGAGTCGCGGTAGGTCTTGCGCACGAGCGGCTCGCCCGGCGCCCGCGCGAGCGGCGGTGCCAGCTGCCAGCCCGGCGAGCCCTCCGGGAGGCCGCCGTGGTCCTGCACCCAGATCACCGGCACCCCCTCGGAGCGTGCGCGGTCCACGAGGGCCGCCGTCCGGTGCACCACGCCGTCGGCATCGAGGCACCCGTCGAGGACCCCGACCTGGAGATCGATCACCAGCAGGGCGGTCCGCCCGGTCACGGGGTCGCCGCGGCGGCGGCCTTCGCGCCCGCGGGCAGGGCGTCGAGGATGCGGTTCACGGCGGCGTCGTCGTGCGCGGCGGAGACGAACCACGCCTCGAAGACCGACGGCGGCAGGTTGACGCCGGCGTCGAGCAGCGCGTGGAACAGGGCGCGGTAGCGGAAAGCCTCTTGCGCCTGGGCCTGCGCGTAGTCGCGCACCCCGTGCTCCGCGGCGAGCGGCCCGAAGAACGTCGAGAACAGCGATCCGGCGCGCTGCACGCGGTGCTCCACGCCCTCGGCCGACAGGGCGTCGCCGAGCGCCGTGGCGATCGCGTCCGCGACGGCGTCCACCCGCGCGTACACGGCGTCGTCGGCCAGGCGCAGCGTGGTGAGGCCGGCGGCCACGGCCACCGGGTTCCCGGACAGCGTGCCCGCCTGGTAGACGGGACCGGTCGGGGCGAGCTGGTCCATGATCGCCGCCGGGCCGCCGAGGCCCGCCACGGGCATGCCGCCGCCCACGACCTTGCCGAAGGTGAGCAGGTCGGGCGTGTACCCCTCGCCGCCCTCGGCCCGGATGCGGCCGTTCTCCAGCCCCCACCAGCCGGACGGGCCCACGCGGAAGCCGGTGAGCACCTCGTCCATGATCATCAGGGCGCCGTGCTCGCGGGTGATGCGCCGCAGGCCCTCGTTGAAGCCCTCGGCGGGCGGCACGACGCCCATGTTGGCGGGGCTGGCCTCGGTGATGACGGCCGCGATCTGCGAGCCGCGCTGGGCGAACGCCGCCTCGACGGCGGCCAGGTCGTTGTACGGCAGCACGAGTGTCTCCGCGGCCGACGCCTCGGTGACGCCGGCGGTGCCCGGCATGGCGAGCGTCGCGACGCCCGACCCGGCCTCGGCCAGCAGCGCGTCGACGTGGCCGTGGTAGCAGCCGGCGAACTTCACCACCAGCGGGCGCCCGGTGACGCCGCGCGCCAGCCGGATCGCCGTCATCGTCGCCTCGGTGCCGGTGGACACCAGGCGGACGCGCTCGGCGACGGGCACCCGACGGCGGATCTCCTCCGCGAGCTCGACCTCGGCGACGGTGGGCGCGCCGAAGGACAGGCCGCGCGCGGCGGCGTCCTGCACGGCCGCCACGACCTCGGGGTGCGCGTGGCCCAGCAGGGCCGGGCCCCACGAGCAGACGAGGTCCACGTACTCGCGCCCGGCGACGTCGGTGACGTACGGGCCGCGGGCGCTCGCCAGGAACCGCGGGTCGCCGCCCACCGAGCCGTACGCCCGCACGGGCGAGTTCACGCCGCCGGGGATGGCGGCCTGGGCGCGCAGGAACGCGGCGTGGTTGTCGAGGGTCGTTCCGGTCACTTGATCCACTCCGCGATCTCGTTGGCCCAGTAGGTGAGGACGACGTCCGCGCCGGCGCGCTTGATGGCGAGCACGGACTCGAGCACGGCGCCCTTCCGGTCGATCCAGCCGTGCGCCGCGGCCGCCTCGATCATCGCGTACTCGCCGCTGACCTGGTACGCCGCGACGGGCACGTCGGAGCGGTCCGCGACCCCGCGCAGCACGTCGAGCGACGTCCCGGCCGGCTTCACCATGACCATGTCCGCGCCCTCGGCGAGGTCGAGGTCGGCCTCGCGCAGGCCCTCGCGGGCGTTGGCGGCGTCCATCTGGTACGTGCGGCGGTCGCCCTGCAGGGCGCTGTCGACGGCCTCGCGGAACGGGCCGTAGAACGCGCTGGCGTACTTGGCGCTGTAGGCGAGGATGCTCACCTGCTCGAAGCCGGCGTCGTCGAGCGCGTCGCGGATGACCGCGACCTGGCCGTCCATCATCCCGGACGGCGCCACGACCTCCGCGCCCGCCCGCGCCTGTGCCACGGCCATCGCCGCGTACCGGTCGAGGGTGGCGTCGTTGTCCACGGTGCCGTCCGCGGTGAGCACGCCGCAGTGGCCGTGGTCGGTGAACTCGTCGAGGCAGGTGTCGGCCATGACGACCGGGCCCGGGCGGCCCGTGTCGGCCTCCACGGCGGCGACGGCCTCGCGGGCGATCCGGATGCCGCGCTGCAGGATCCCGTCCGGGTCGTCGCCGGCGGTGCCGGTCGCGTCGCGCTCCGCGGGGATGCCGAAGAGCATCACGCCGCCCAGGCCGGCGCGGGCCGCGTCGGCGACGGCGTCGCGCAGCGAGGCCTCGGAGTGCTGCACCTGGCCCGGCATCGACGTGATCGGCGCGGGCTCGGCCAGCCCCTCCTTGACGAACAGCGGCAGCACGAGGTCCGCCGCGTGCAGGCGGGTCTCGGCGGCCAGCCGCCGCATGCGCGGCGTGGTGCGCAGGCGGCGGGGGCGGTACACGATTCCGGACGTGCTGCCCGAGGTGCTCACGGGTGCTCCTTCGCTGAGGTGTCCGGCGCACGGTGGTCTCCCGTGGGCCGAGGATCTGGTGGGTCAAGCTCCGACAGCGCCCGCTCGACGGCGGCGGCGAGCGCGTCGTCCGTGGGCCGGGCCGCGACGGCGGCGACGCGCAGGCCGGCGTCGCGCGCGGCGTCGGCGGACGGGCCGCCGATGGCGACGACGGGGGTGCCCGTGCCGGCCTGGGCGGCGATCTCGCGCGCCACCGAGCCGGAGGACACCACGACGACGTCGAACCCGCCCGCGCGGGCGCGCGCCGCGACGTCGGGCGGCAGGTCGTGGCGCACCGTGCGGTACGCGGTCACGACCTGCGGCACCCAGCCGCGGGCGGACAGGCCCTCGTCGAGGGTGGGGCGGGCGAGGTCCCCGAGCGGCAGCAGCACGGCGGGCGTCTCGGGGTCGGTGACGGCCGGGTCGGGGAACGCCGCGACCAGCCCGGCGGCGGTCGCGTCGTCGGGCACGAGGTCGGTCGTGACGCCGGTGGCCTCGAGCGCGCGGGCGGTCGCCGGGCCGACGGCGGCCCACCGGGTGCGGGCCTCCGCGAGGCGGGTGCCGGTCCGGGCGGCGGCGTCGGCCAGGGCGTCGACGGCGTTCACGCTGGTCGCGACCGCCCACGCGTAGGCCCCGCCGACCAGGCCGCGGGCGGCGGCGTCGAGCGGGGCGAGGTCGTCCGCCGGGGCGCGCTCGATCACCGGCGCGACGACGACGTCCAACCCGGCGTCCTGCAGGCGCGCCGCGAGGCCGGCGCCGCGGCCCGGGGCCCGCGCCACGAGCACGGACCTCGCCGGGGCGTCCTGGGAGGCGTCGGGGCTCACGCGCCCTCCGGGTCGTCGGTGCCGACGGGCGCGTGCAGCGGCTCGACGTCCGTGCGCGGCGCGACGTCGTCGTCCTCCCCGGTGCGGGGCTCGCCCGTGCCGCCGACCAGCGGCGCGAGGCGGGCCGCGCCGTCGGCGAGCAGCGACTCCGCCACCCGGACGCCCAGCGCGGTCGCGGCGTCGTCCTGCGCGGCCGGGTCGAGGGAGGTGCCGTCCGCGGCGAGGGCCGCCGACGCGCTGTGCGTGAGCTGCTCCGTCCCGTCGACGCGCGCGACGACGGCCGTGAGCTGCAGCTCGCCCGCCTCGACGCGGGCGTGCGCGCCGACGGGGGCGGCGCAGCCGGCCTCGAGCCGCGCCAGCACCGCGCGCTCGGCCAGCACGGCGAGCCGCGTGGGGCGGTGGTCGAGCGCGGCGAACGCGTCGGCCAGGGCGGTGCCGGGGGCCAGGTCGGCGGTGCGGGCCTCGACGGCGAGCGCGCCCTGCCCGGGGGCGGGGGCCACGACGACCGGGTCGAGCGCCTGCGAGACCACCGCGGTGCGGCCGAGGCGGGTCAGCCCGGCGAGCGCGAGGACGACGGCGTCCAGGTCGGCGTCCGGGCCGAGCGCGCGGGCCAGCCGCGTCTCGACGTTGCCGCGGATGTCCACCAGCTCGACGTCGGGGCGTGCGGCCTGCACCTGCGCTGCGCGGCGCGGGGAGCCCGTGCCGACGCGGGCGCCGCGGGGGAGCGTGTCGAGGGTGAGGCCGTCGCGGGCGCACAGCGCGTCGCGCGGGTCCTCCCGCTCGGGGGTGACGATCGTGAGGTCGTCCGGCTGCGCCGTCGGCAGGTCCTTGAGGGAGTGCACGGCGACGTCGCAGCGCCCGTCGAGCAGCGCCTCGCGCAGCGCGGTGACGAAGACGCCCGTGCCGCCGAGGGAGGCGAGCGAGCCGGTCTTGACGTCGCCCTCCGTGCGGATGCGCACCAGCTCGACCGGGCGGCCCAGCAGCTCCTCCAGCCGGCGCGCGACCAGGCCGGACTGCGTCGTCGCGAGGGCGCTGCCGCGGGTACCGAGGCGCAGCGGGGCGGGGGCGGTCTCGGGGGTGCTCACCTGTCCAGTGTCGCGCAGCGCTGCCGCCTGTGGACAACTTCGGCCGGGTCGGGAGGCCGATCTCACACGGTTCTGCCCGACGTCGTGACGTGAGGTCATGACGATGCGTCACCACCATCCCGCGAGGTAGTCCGAACCCTGCCGAGGTAGTTCCACATCCCGCGAGGTAGTTCCACATCCCGCGAGGTAGTTCCGGAACCACCTCGCGCGCAGATGAACTACCTCGCGCAGCCCGGAGCTACCTCGCGGGATCCGGAACTACCTCGCGGGGCGTCAGAGGGCGGCGACGGCGGCCTGCGCGTGCGTGACGATCGCCGCGAGGCCGGTGCCCGCGATCCAGCCGCCGGTGACGGCCAGCCCCGGGGTGTGGCCGACGGCGGCGGTGAACGCGGTGACCTCGGCACGGTAGGCGGGCGTGGGCGGGGGGAGGGAGCCGTCCCAGCGCTGCAGCAGGTGGTCACGGACGCGGTCGGTGAGGTCGACGCCGAGCAGGGCGGACGCGTCGCGGGCGGCCTCGTCGGCCGTCGGCGGCTCGGTCGTGGTGCCGATCCGGCCGTACGACAGCCGCACGACGTGCGCTCCCGGCCCGGCGGCGGCGCGGACGCGGTCGGCGAGCCACGGCCACTTCGCCGTCGCGTGCGTCAGCGCCTTGGCGCGCACCCCGGTCGTGGACCCCGAGGTGCCGTCGGCGTCGGGCGCGACGAGGAGCCCGGAGCCGCGGGGGGCGTCGTCGAGCTCGGGCGCGTCGAGCAGGAGCGTCGCGAGCCAGATGTCGGCGCCCCGCTCGGGCGTCGGCACGCGGACGCCGCCGGGGCTCTCCGCGCCCGGTTCCGTCACCCACGGCGCCAGCAGCGGCGCGAGCTGCGGCGTCGTCACGACCAGCCGCGGCGCGCGCACGGTGTCGCCCACGGTGGTGGTCACCTGCCAGTCGGCGCCGACCCGTTCCACGCCGTCGACCTGCTGCCCCACGCGCACGGCGGCGTGGATCGGACCGGTCGCGTCGGTGCGTGGGGAGTCGGCGAACTCCTCGGCGCTCGCGGCGACCTCGCCCGTGAGCGCCTCGACGATCGCGTGGATGCCGCCGTCGATCCCGCGCACGGCGGACCCGGCGGGCGCGGCCGCCCGCAGCTCGCCGACGGCGCGCGACAGCGACCCGGTGCGGGCGAAGGCGTCGAGCAGCCCGGGCGCGACGGCGGCGACGTCGAGGCGGTCCAGGGGCGCGGAGTGCACGCCCGTGGCGACGGGCGCCACGAGCCGCTCGGCGACGCGCCGCCCGAGCCGGGAGCGCACCAGCGTGCCGAGGTCGGTGGTGTCGGCGACGAACCGCGGCAGCACGCGGTCGAGCGCGGCCCGCGCGACGCCGGGCCAGCCGATCGCGCGCCGCACGTCGGGCGCCCACGGCAGCGAGGGGATGCCGAGCACGCCCGCCTTCGGCAGCGGGAACGCGCGACCGGCCGCGTACCCCCAGGCGGACAGCGCCGCCGGGCTCACGACGTCCAGCCCGAGCTCCTCGGCCAGGTCGGTGACGGCGGTGCCGCGCGCCGCGAACGACTCGGCGCCGAGGTCGAGCCGTACGGGCAGCGAGCCGAACGCGCCGCCGCGCACCGGGCCGCCCACGCGGTCGGACGCCTCGAGCAGTACCACCTGCAGCCCGCGATGCACCAGGGTGCGGGCCGCGACGAGCCCGCCGATCCCGCCGCCCACGACGACCGCGTCCACGTGCTCGGGCGGCCGTGCGGGCCGGCCCGAGGGCACGTGGGCGGGGGCGCCGAGCGGCGGGAGCGGCGTCACAGCGAGTGCACCAGCTCGACGACGCGCGTCAGCACGGTGGGGTCGGTGTCCGGCGGCACGCCGTGGCCCAGGTTGACGACGTGCCCGGGCGCGGCCTGGCCGCGGGCGACGACGTCGCGCACGTGCGCCTCGAGCACCGGCCACGGGGCGCCCAGCAGCGCCGGGTCGATGTTGCCCTGCACGGGCACGGGCCCGCGCGGGTGGTCGGCGAGCAGGGCGGCGGCCTCGTCGAGCGGCGTGCGGTAGTCGACGCCGACGGCCGGGTGCGCGACCCCGGCGGCGTCGAGCACGTCGCGCAGGGCGGGCAGCAGGTGCCCCGTGCCGGTGCCGAAGTGGATCGCGGCCAGCCCGTCGTCGTCGCCCTCGGGCGACCGGCCCGGCACGCGCAGGTCGGCGACGTGCGCGAGCGCGGCGGTCGACGACGGCGCCACGTGCGCGGTGTAGTCGGCGAGCGCCAGGGACCCGGCCCAGGAGTCGAAGAGCTGCACGGCGGACGCGCCGGCGAGCACCTGGGCGCGCAGGAAGCGGCCGGTGAGCTCCGCCGTCCAGGCGGTGAGGCGGGCCCACGTCTCGGGGTCGGCGTGCATGAGGGTGCGGGCGGCGAGGTGGTCGCGCGACGGGCGGCCCTCGACCAGGTAGGCGGCGAGCGTGAACGGCGCGCCGCCGAAGCCCAGCAGCGGCACGTCGCCGAGCTCGGCCACCGTCAGCCGCACGGCCTCCGCGATCGGCGCGAGGGCGCCGTCGTCCAGCGTGCGCGACGTGAGCCGCTCGACGTCCGGGGCCGTCCGGTACGGCTGGTCCATGACCGGCCCGACGCCGGGCTTGATGTCGACGTCCACGCCCGCGAGGCGCAGCGGGACGACGATGTCGCTGAAGAAGACGGCGGCGTCCACGTGGTGGCGTCGCACGGGCTGGAGGGTGATTTCCGCGGCGAGCGGTGGCCGGAGGCAGGAGTCGAGCATCCCTACCCCCTGACGGACCTCGCGGTACTCGGGCAGGGACCGGCCCGCCTGCCGCATGAACCACACGGGCGTCACGTCCGGACGGTCGCCCCGCAGGGCACGCACCAGCGGGGCGTGCGTCGTCCGGCCGTCGACCAGGGGGTGGTCGGCGGGCAGCTGGCTCGGCGCCGACGGTGTCTCGGCCGGGATCGTGGGGGATGTCACGGTCCATGATTCTGCCCCGCCTCTTCGGCCCTCTTAAAGTGGAGCCACTGTGGTACTCCTCTCCCTCACCGCCTCGCACCGCGAGCTGGACCTGGACGCGCTCGAGCGGCTGTCCACCGGATCCGGCTCCGTGGGGCGCGTCGCCGTCGGTTCGTGCGGGCCCGTGCAGGGCTCGGTCGTGATCTCCACGTGCAACCGGTTCGAGCTCTACCTGGACATCGACGCGCCGCTGCAGGGCGACGCCCTCCGGCATGCGACGCGGCACGTCGCGGCGCTCGTCGCCGCCAGCTCCGGCGTGTCCGAGGACGTCGCCGCCGACTCCTTCACGGTCCGCACCGGGCCGGAGGTCACCTCGCACCTGTTCACCGTGGCCGCGGGCCTGGACTCGATGGTCGTGGGGGAGCGCGAGATCGCCGGGCAGGTGAAGCGCGCCCTGGCGGAGGCCCGCGAGGACGGCACCACGTCCAAGACCCTCGAGCTGCTGTTCCAGACGGCGTCGCGCACGTCCAAGCGCGTCGGGACGCGGACGGAGCTCGGCGCCGCCGGGCGGTCGGTCGTGTCGCTCGGTCTGGACCTCGCCGGCCGGGACCTGACGCACGGCCGGGCCGTGGAGCAGGACGGGTCGTGGCGCGGCGTGCGGACGGTGCTCATCGGCACCGGCTCGTACGCGGGGGCGTCGGTGGCGGCCCTGCGGGCCCGCGGCGGCGACGACGTGCGGGTCTACTCGCGCTCCGGCCGCGCCGAGGCGTTCGCCGAGGGGCACGACGTCGAGCCCGTCGACGACCTCGTCGCGGCGCTCGCCGACGCCGACCTGGTGGTGTCCTGCTCGGGCGCGCGCGGGCGTCGCCCGGCACCGACCGTCGCGTCGGTCGAGCCTGTCGAGACCACCTCCGGGTCTCGACAGGCTCAACCAGCGATTCCCGCCGAGGCGTCCCTGGAGTACGTGCTCGACGCCGCCGCGGTGGTGCGCTCCCGCGAGCGGGCCGCGGTCGCCGCGGGTGAGGAGCCGGAGCCGCGCCCCCTGGTGGTGCTGGACCTCGCGCTGCACCGCGACGTCGACCCGCGCGTGGCCGACGTCGAGGGCGTGCTGCTCTACGACCTGGGCACGCTCAAGGCGCACGCCCCGGCCACCGCCGCGGACGTCGTCGACCGGGCGCGCCGGATCGTGGACGACGCCGCCGCGGACTTCGAGGAGACCCGCCTCGGCCGTGCCGCGGACGCCGCCGTCGTCGCGCTGTTCGACGCCGCCGAGGAGCGGGTGCGTCAGGAGGTCGACACGGCGGTCGACCGCCTCGCCACGGAGCTCGCGGCCCGCGGCGAGACGCCGGACGAGGCCGACGTCGACGCCATCGCGCGCGACGTCCGCAAGCGCGTGCACGCCGCCCTGCACGGCGAGATCGTGGCGGTGCGTGCCGACGCGCTGGCCCGGGCGCGGGCCGAGGAGGCCGCGGTCGTGGCGGGCGCCGAGGAGCTCGTCGCCGACGCCGAGCGCGCCGTCGACCGCTGAGCGTCCCGGCTGTCGCGAACCTCCCGGAGCGACCGGTTCGCCGGGTCGGGGCCTAGATCACCCCGTTTCGACGCGCGCGTCCGGCATGTCGCCACTAGCGTTCCGAGCGCGGGCAACGGTCCGCCGCCGGACGACCTCCGAAGGTCGTGACTGCCTCGAAAGGACACGCTGAGCATGGACACCTTCTGGGACTTCTTCTGGTACCTCGTCTGGATCTTCCTGTTCGTCGCCTATCTGATGGTGCTGTTCCAGATCCTGACCGACCTCTTCCGCGACCGGGAGCTGTCGGGCTGGTGGAAGGCGGTGTGGGTGATCTTCCTGATCTTCATCCCGCTGCTCACCGCCCTCGTCTACCTCATCGCCCGCGGCCGCGGCATGTCCGAGCGGCAGCTCGCGGCGGTCAAGGACGCGAAGGCCGGCACCGACGCCTACATCCGGGAGGTCGCGGGTTCCCCGGCCGACCACATCGCCTCGGCGAAGAAGCTGCTCGACGAGGGCACGATCACGCCCGAGGAGTACGAGCGCCTCAAGGCGAAGGCCCTCTCCTGACGCTCGCGCCCTCGAGGCGCCCCGCTCGCCGGTCGAGCCTGTCGAGACCCGTCGGAGGTCTCGACAGGCTCGACCGGCGTTCGTGCTCCCGGCCCCGCGCCCGGCGCTACGCTCGGCTCCCATGAGCAGCGCAGGCACGACCCCGCCGCGGGCGCCACGGCTCGGCGTCATCGACATCGGCTCCAACACGGTGCACCTGCTCGTGCTGGACGCGCGGTACGGCGTCCGCCCCGTGCCGCACGCGGAGCGCAAGATCACCGTGCGGCTCATGCGCTACCTGGACGCCGACGGCGCGCTGTCCGCCGAGGGCGAGCGGGCCATGCTGGCGGCGGTCGACGACGTCCTGGCCGTCGCGCGCGAGTCCGCCGTCGACGAGCTGCTGCCGATGGCGACCTCCGCGCTGCGGGACGCCGCGAACGGCGCCGCGGTGCTCGCCCAGATCGCGGCCCGGGTGGGTCGCGAGGTGGTGGTGCTGTCCGGCGAGGACGAGGCCCGGCTGACGTTCCTCGCCGCCCGCCGCTGGCACGGGTGGGCCGCCGGCCGGCTGCTGGTGCTCGACGTCGGAGGCGGGTCGCTGGAGATCGCGTCCGGCGTCGACGAGGAGCCGGACCTCGCGGCGTCCGTGCCGCTCGGCGCCGGCCGGACCACGCGCGAGTACCTGCCCGACGACCCGCCGCCGGCCGAGCAGGTGCAGGCCCTTCGGGTGCACGCCCGCGCGCTGCTGGCGCCCGTCGTCGACCGGCTGGCCACCGTGCCCGCCCCCGACCACGTGGTCGCGACGTCGAAGACGTTCCGCTCCCTCGCGCGCCTGGCGGGCATGCAGGTGGAGGCGGTGGGCCCGGACGACCGCTGGCGGCTGCGCCTCGCCCAGCTCGCGGACTGGGTGCCGCGCCTCGCCCGGCTCACCGCCGAGGGGCGCACCGCGCTGCCGGGCGTGACGCCGGAGCGCACCTACCAGATCGTCGGCGGCGCGGTCGTGGCGGAGGAGACCATGCGCGCCCTCGGCGTCGACGAGGTCGAGATCTGCCCGTGGGCGCTGCGCGAGGGCGCCGTGCTGCAGTGGCTCGACCACCTGTGAGCGGGCGGTAGGACTCTCAGATCGACGGGCTCAGCGGGGTGGGGCCTGCACCCAGGCGGCGCCGGACGCCGACACGCGGGTGCCGTCGGGGCGTTCGACGACGACGAGCAGGACGGCGGCGCAGGTCGCGCAGCGCACGACGCCGCCCATGGCGGACAGGTGCACGGTGGTGCGGGCGAGGACGTCGGTGTGGCCGCAGGTCGCGCACCGCACCACGGCGCGGGTGGCGTCGAAGACGTAGACCTCGCTCAGCGCGCCGGCCAGGGCCGACCCGTCGAGGACGGGCACGGGAACGGCCGCGTCGGGCGTCGTCATCAGGCACCTCCGAAGCGCTCGGTGCGGACCCGGTCGGGCGGGTGCCCGAGGCCGGTGAGCAGGCCGGCGGCCGCCTCCACGAAGCCGGTGGGGCCGCAGACGAACACGGCGGTGCCGTCGTCGGGCCCGAAGCCGGGGGCGGTCAGGTCGTCGGTCGTGATCCGGCGCGGCGGCGCGGGCCAGCCGGGCGGCGCCTCGCGGGTGAAGACCCAGCGCACGTCGAGCCCCCGGTCGGGGGTGTCGACCTCGCCGCGCTCGATCGCGTCGGCGGGCGTGCGCACGGAGCACACGAGCCGGAACGGTGCCCGGCGTCCGGCCTCGCGGCGGGCGCGCAGCATCGCGAGGAACGGCACGACGCCGGAGCCGCCGGCCACGAGCAGCACCGGGGCGGTGTCGCCGTCGTGCCACACGAAGTACCCGCCGAGCGGCCCGCGCACCTCGAGCTGGTCGCCCGGCCGCGCGTCGCGTACCAGGTAGGGGGACACCTCGCCGCCTGGCACCTCGTCCACCACGAGGTCGACGCGCTCGTCGACGCCGGTCTGGGCCAGCGAGTAGGCGCGGGTGGCCTGGTATCCGTCCGGCGCCGTCAGCCGCACGTCGACGTGCTGGCCCGGCAGCGCCCCCGCGAAGCCCGGCACCGCCAGGGTCAGGGCGCGCGCTGTGCGCGTCAGCGGTCGCGCGCCGACCACGGTCGCGACGTGCCAGCTCACGCGTACCGCTGCTCGAGCCAGGGGTCGCCGTAGGCGTGGTACCCGTTCTGCTCCCAGAAGCCCAGGTCCTCGTCGTCCATGAGGTCCAGGCCGCGCAACCACTTCGCGCTCTTCCAGAAGTACAGGTGCGGCACCAGCAGCCGTGCCGGGCCGCCGTGCACCGGCTCCAGGGGCTCGCCCTCGAACTCGAACGCCACCCACGCCTGCCCGTCCAGCAGGTCCTGCAGCGGCAGGTTCGTGGTGTACCCGCCGTAGGAGCGCGCCATGACGAACTCCGCACTGGTCTCGACGTCGGCCAGCAGCGTGTCGAGGGAGACGCCGCGCCACGTCGTGCCGAGCTTGGACCAGTGCGTCACGCAGTGGATGTCGGTCTCGACGTCCTCCGCGGGCAGCGCCATGAGCTGCTCCCACGTCCACGAGGTGCCCTCGCCCGTCTCGGTGCGGACGGTGAGCTCCCAGCGCGACTCGTCGACGTTCGGTGTCGGCCCCGCCGACAGCACCGGGAAGTCGCCCGTGACGAACTGCCCCGGCGGGATGTCGTGCTCCGGCTCGGGGCGCCGGCCCCCGAACCCCCGTGTCACGACCGCCATCGCCGACCCCTCTCGTCGCCCGGGCGGTGCGCGCCGGGTCAGTCCGATCAGACGATCCGATCAGACCAGAGGCGCGCGCGCTTCGCACCCGGCGGCGCCCCTCGGCGAGCGGCGTCCTCAGGTCGACGTCGCCCAGCCCGCGTGGTCGCTGCCCCACGGGTGCGCGGGTTCCGGGTGGTCGTCGTGGCCGGGCAGCGCGGGGCGTGCGGTCGTGACGCGCGGTCGGTGGCCGTGGCTCACGACCGCCTCCGGTCCTGGTGCGGCGGCCGGCGGGTGCCCGGGATCCCGCCCGTCGGCGTCCAGCAGCCAGGCGGCGGTGCGGGCCAGCGCCGCCGAGACGTCGCGCCCGCGGCCGTCGGCGTCGCGCGCGGCCAGCGCGTCCACGACACCGGCGGCGAGCAGGTAGCCGGTCGCGTGGTCGAGCGCCTGCGCGGGCAGTGCGCCCGGGGAGTCGCCGTCCGCGGACTCGAGGAGCGCCACGCCCGACGCCGCCTGCACGATCGAATCGAAGCCGCGCCGGTGCGCCCAGGGGCCGTCGTCGCCCCAGGCGGAGACGCGCGCGACGACGGCCCCGGAGGGCGGGCGCAGCTCGAACGCCTCGAGCGCGCCCGGGCGGTAGCCGGTCACCAGCACGTCGGCCTCGTCGAGCAGGGCCTGCGCGCGCTCGCGGTCGCCGGCGTCGTGCAGGTCGAGCAGCGTGCTGCGCTTGCCCTGCCCGACGTCGAGGTGCTGGTGGCGGATCTCGGCGGGCACGGGCGGGTCCACGCGCAGCACGTCCGCGCCGAGCGCGGCCAGCGCCCGGGTGGCGACAGGCCCGGCGATGACGCGCGTCAGGTCGAGCACCCGCACGCCGGCCAGCGGCGCCGGGCCGCCGGGCAGGGCGACGCGCTCGGGGGCGACGTCGTCCCGCGCCCGGAGCCGCACGAGGGGACCGTCGTGCGCCGCCCGGCCCGGGTCGGACCCGCGCCACTCCGCCTCGCCCCGCACGCGGACGACGATCGCGCCCGCCGCGGCGGCGTCGTCCTCGAGGGGTGCGGCCGGCGTGTCGGCGAGGCGGGCGGCGAGGCCGTCGCGGTCGGTGCCGTCGGGCAGGCCGAGCAGGTGCAGCAGCCGCGCCCGGTGGTGCGGGTAGTTGGCGTGCGTGCGCACCCAGCCGTCCTGGGCGCGGAAGAAGCCGGACAGCGGCGCGAACCCGGGCACCGGCCGGCCGTCGAGCCGCAGCAGCCGGTCGGAGCCGAACGACGCCGCGACGCGCGCCGGCGACGGGCCGCGCTCCACGACCGGCCCGGTGGCACCCGCCCGCGCGGCGGCCGAGCACAGCGCCGCGACGGACCCGAGCGCCAGGTCCAGCGCCGGCAGCGTGGCCGCGAGCCAGCCGTCCCGCGCGCCGTCGAGCCCCGGGGCCTCGCGCGCGTCGACCGCGTCGTCGTGGGCGAGGCCCGACGCGGTGCCCGACCGGTAGTCCGCCACCAGGCGGCGCCACGGCTCCATCCGGCCACCGTACCCACGCCGCCCGCGAGGTAGTTCAGATCCTGCCGAGGTAGTTCAGATCTCCGCGAGGTAGTTCGAGCCCGGCCGAGGTAGTTCAGGTCTCCGCGAGGTAGTTCGAGCCCGGCCGAGGTAGTCCACATCTGCGCGAAGTAGTTCGAACTACCTCGCGGAGACCTGGACTACCTCGCGGAGACCTGGACTACCTCGCGGAGACCTGGACTTCCTCGCGGAGATCGGGACTACCTCGGCGGGGCGTGCGGGCCGGATAGGATCGCGGGCATGGCCAAGAGCTCTGCGACCACCCCCGTCCTGCGTCCGTTCGAGGGTCTTCCCGGGGAGGCGGACTGGGTCGCGCTGCGCGAGGTGGTGCCGTCCGCCACGGCGACGGCGCGGACGACGGCGGAGCACGGCGCGCGCGACGTCACCGTCACCACCGTCCTGCCGGGCGGGTGGTGCGCGCTGCACCGCGAGGACGGCACGGTGCTGCTCGCGCTGCACGGCATGGGCGCGTCCGACGACCTCAGCCGCGACCTCGCCGCCGCCCTGCTCGCGGCGCTCGCGGCGGAGCCCGGCACGGGCGTGCTGCCCGAGGAGCTCCCCGCGCCCCAGGACGGCGACCCGCGCCTGCAGGACGTGCTCGACCTCGACGTGCCGTTCGAGGTGACCGTGCACGACGGCTACGACTACTGGATCGACGCCGGCACCGAGATGACGGACGAGATCCGCGAGTCCCTCGAGGAGGCGGCCGAGGCGTCGATCCCGACCGTGAAGCTGGCGTCCGTACCGGCGGCGTACTGGTGCCGCATGTCGCGGGAGTTCCTGCGCTGGGCGCGCACGGAGGACGAGGACGCCGTCGTCGACGCGATCGCGCGGCTGCACGCCCGCCGCGAGTCCGGTCTTGCCGGCGGCAAGTTCCTCGGGATGTTCCGCGCCTGCGGGCTCGTCGTGCCGGTGTGGGAGCTGCCGCGCGGCACGGAGGCGGCGGAGCTGGAGGAGCCGGTGGCGGAGCTCGCGCGCCGCCTCGACGACGCGCTCGCGATCACGGACCCGCTCGACGCGAACGAGCGCCGGGCCCGGGCCGGTATCGTCTCCCGACAGGTGACGCTGCGCTGACGCGGCGCCGTCCGGCGGCCTCGGTCGCCCGGCGGTCCCGCGACGTCGCGGGCTCCGCACGATCTTCACGGCACGTCCCGGTCGACACCGTTTCTTGACCCGAGGTCGGGCGTTCCGGGGGAGTACAGTTTCTCGGGAAAAGATTGCTCTTCTGAACCCCGGTGATTCCCCCAAGGGGACACCGCACAGCACGCCGGCCGCGCGCCGGCCGACACGGGCGAGATCCACCCAACAGGCAGGGAGTCGTGAACACGGACCACGGGGCGACCCGCACGGGCGCTGAGGTGTCCACCAGCCAGGACGACGCCGGCGAGCGGAACCGCGTCGCCGGCCACGAAGGCCGCGAGGGCAACGGCGGTGGCGGCACGTCCGTCGCCACCCGCGTCGGCGCACTGCCGGTCGCGAAGACGCCGCGGCCGCCGGTGGCCCAGGGGCGTCGCAACCCGCAGCGCGTCGCGGTGATCATCCCCGCCAAGGACGAGTCCGCGCGCATCGCCGCGACCGTGCGCTCGGCCCGCGCGATCCCGCACGTCGACCTCGTCCTCGTGGTCGACGACGGCTCCACCGACGACACGCAGCACGTGGCGCGCGACGCCGGCGCCGTCGTCGTGCGGCACTCGCACAACCGCGGCAAGGCGGCCGCGATGGAGACCGGCGCCGCGGTCGTCGCGATGCGCGACGCCGATGGTCGCGCCCCGCGCCTCCTGCTGTTCGTGGACGGCGACCTCGGCGACACGGCCGTGAACACGGCACCGCTCGTCGCCCCGGTGCGCGAGGGCGTGGCCGACCTCGCGATCGCCCTCCTGCCGAAGCAGACGGGGGCCGGCGGCCGCGGCATCGTCGTCGGCACGGCGCGGCGCGCCATCCAGCACCTCACCGGGTGGAGCCCGAGCCAGCCGCTGTCCGGCATGCGCTGCCTCACGCGCGAGGCGTTCGAGGCGGCGACGCCGCTGGCGCACGGCTGGGGCGTGGAGACCGGCATGACGATCGACCTGCTGCGGCAGGGGTACGTGGCCGTCGAGGTGCCGTGCGACCTCAAGCACCGCCCGTCGTCGAACGACCTCAAGGGCCAGCTGCACCGGGCCGGCCAGTACCGGGACGTCGTGCTCGCGGTCAACGCGCGCCGGGTGCGGGGCGCGGTGGACGCGGTGCGCGGCATCGGCCGCTCGCACGAGAACGCCCCGTCCTGAGCATCCCCGGACAGTTCGTCGATCTGGCATCTGAGCAGCGGGGACGCGCCGCGTCGACAACCTCGCGGGGGCGTGGCTAGGCTCACAGCGCCGGGGCGAACGCGCCCCGGACCGCCCCGACGGAGGCCAGATGCGCACCACCCCTGACACCGGAACCCCCGGCCCGCTGCGCGGGTCCGACGTCCTCGAGGTGCTCGACACGCTGGTGTCGGACGGCCCGGGCGACGAGGCCTCCGCGGCCGCGGCGACCGGGCTGCCGCGTGCGACGGTCGCGGACGCGCTCGCGGCGCTCCGGGCGAGCGGCGCGACCGCGGACGACGGCGGCGAGGGACGGTTCCGGCCCGACCCCGACGCCGCGTTCGGGCTCGGCGTGGACGTCGCCCGGGACCGGGTGCGGGTCGCCCTGGTGGACGCGACGGGCGCCGTCCGGGCGCGCGCCGAGCGGCGCGACGTGCAGCGCACCCCGGTGGCGCGGGCGCGCGCCGCGGCCGTGCTGGCGAACTCCTGCCGCGAGGACGTGCAGGCGCGCCTCGAGCCGGGCCGCCAGGTGGAGGTGAGCCGCGCCGTCGTCGCGTTCCCCGCCGTCGTGGGCGCCGACCACACCACCGTGCTGCACGTTCCCGGCTACGAGAAGGGCGGGACGGCGCTGCACGACGCGCTGGTGGACGCCCTCGGATGCCCGGTGACGCTGGACAACGACGTGAACCTGGCCGCCGTCGCCGAGCAGCACCGCGGCGCCGGGCGCGGCCGGTCGTCGTTCGTCACGGTCTCCTTCGGCGCGGGCTTCGGCGCGGGCATCGTGCTCGACGGTCGCCTGCACCGGGGCGCGGCGGGCATCGCCGGGGAGGTGGCGTTCCTGCCCCAGCCGGGCCATGCGCTGGGCGAGCAGGTGCTGGGCGACGCCGCGATCGCGGCGCTGGCGAAGGACCACGACCTGCCGGAGGACGTCACGGTCCGCGAGCTGATCGACCGCGCGGAGGCGGGCGACGGCGTGGCGGACGAGGTGGTCGCGGAGCTGGCGCGACGCGTCGGCGTCATCATCGCGTCGCTGGCCATCGTGCTCGACCCGGAGGCCTTCGTCCTCGCGGACGAGGCCGCGCGCCCCGCGATCCACGCCCGGGTCGCCACCTACCTGCGCGACCGCATCGGCGTCCTGCCCGTGCACGTCGACGCGTCGCCCCTCGGCGCGGACGGCGCCGTGCTGGGCGCCGCGTACGCGGCCGGCGAGGCGCTGCGCGCCCGGCTGGCCGACGACGTGGCCGAGGCCGCCGCGGCGGCCGACGGGGCGTCCCGGTGAGCGCGGCCGACGCGCCGCCGTCCGACCTCACCGCCCGCCTCGGCCTCGCCCCCGACGCCCGAGCGATCGTCCTCAACGCCGACGACCTGGGCATGTGCCGGGCCGCCAACCGCGCGATCCTGCCGCTGCTGGCCGACGGGCACCTCGACTCGAGCACCGTCATGGTGCCGTGCCCGTGGGCGCCGGACGCGCTCGCGAGGGCCGCGGCCGACCCGGGCCTGGACGTCGGCGTGCACCTGGTGCTCACCAGCGAGTGGACCCGCTACCGGTGGCGCCCGCTCACGGGCGTGGGCACGTCGCTGGTGGACGACGCCGGGTACTTCCCCGCGACGGTCGACGTCGTGGAGCGCCAGGCGCGGGACGAGGACGTCGCGGCCGAGCTCGCGGCGCAGCTCGACGCCGCCCTCGCGGCGGGCGTCGACGTGACCCACCTGGACAACCACATGGGCTCGGTCTACGGGCTGGCGACGGGGCGCACGTTCCTGCCGCAGGTGCTCCGGCTCGCGGCCGAGCGCGGCCTGCCGTTCCGGCTGCCGCGCTCCCTGGACGGGCTGGAGGCGATGGGCGCCGACCCGGAGGCGCCGGGCTCGCAGGAGATCCTCGACGCCGCGACCGCGGCCGCCGACGCGGCGGGCGTCGTCATCCTCGACCGCCTGTGGACGCACCCGTTCGAGCTGGCGGGGGAGGGGACGCCCGACGCGGAGGACTACGAGTCCGTGAAGGCGGGCTTCCTCGACCTGCTGCGCCGCGTGCGGCCGGGGGTCACGGAGATCTTCCTGCACCCGATGCTCCAGGGCGACGAGCTCTCCGACGCCGTCGACTACGCCGCGCCCAAGCGCGGGTACGAGGAGCGGCTGCTGCGCGACCCGGACGTGGCCGCCGTGATCGCGGACGAGGGGCTGGTCCGCGTCGGCTGGCGCGACCTGCGCGCGGTGCAGCGGGGCGAGACGGTGCAGCGGGGCGAGCGGTGAGCGACACCGCGACCGGCTCGGGCGTGCTCGCGCGGCTGCGCGACCGGCGGCTCGACGGCGCCCCGACGCGCGCCCAGGCCGTCGCCTACGGCGCGTCGGCGTTCCCGGCGAACCTCATGCTGCAGACGTTCTCCGCGTTCGTCGTGTTCTTCTACGTCGACCACCTGGGGGTGCCCGCCGGGTGGGTCGCGGGCGCGATGGTGGCGCACGGCATCCTCAACGCGGTGCTCAACCCGGTGGTGGGCGCGGCCTCCGACCGGCGCCGCACCCGCTGGGGCCGCCGGGTGCCGTGGATCGTGCTGGGGATCGTGCCGCTCGTCGTGGCGTTCGCGCTGGTGTGGGCGCCGCCCGCGTTGCCCGCCGCGGGGCTCGTGGTGTGGTTCCTGCTCGTCGTCGCGGTGTTCGACGTCGCGTACGTGGCGGTCGTGCTCAACGTGTCCGCGCTGTTCCCGGAGATCTTCCGCACGACGGCGGAGCGGGCGCGCGGCAACGCGCCCCGGCAGCTCTTCGCGCTGGTGGGGATGATCCTCGGCACGGCGGGGGCCCCGCTGCTCTACGACGCGATCGGCTGGGCGGGCATGGGCGTGGCGCTCGCCGTGGTGTGCGCCGCGTTCTTCGCCTGGTCGCTGCTGGGCATGGTGGAGCGCGACGCCGACGACGCGGTGCGCGCCCGCGAGTCCGCCGTCGGGCTGCGCGACCAGCTGCGGTACACGTTCGCCAACCGCGCGTTCGTCACGTACGTGCTGGGGTCGTTGCTGCTGCAGAGCACCACGTCGGTGCTGCTGGCCGGCATCCCGTTCTACGTGAAGTACACCGTGGGCGGCACGGACGCCGACGCGACGCTGCTGCTGGCGCCGATCTTCGTGGCCGCCATCCCCGCGATCTGGGGCTGGTCGTGGGTGGTGCGCCGGCTCGGTCCGCGCACCACGATGCTCGCCGTCGTCGCGGTCTACGGGCTCGCGACCTGCCTGTACCTGCTGCCCACCACCGTGCTGGGCGGGGCCGCGGCCGGCCTGGCGGTGGGCCTGGGCGTGGCCGGCCTCATGCAGGTGCTGGAGGTGGCCCTCGGACAGGTGATCGACGACGACGAGCGCCGCACCGGGATGCGCCGCGAGGGCATGTACTTCGGCGCCAACGGCTTCGTGGTGCGCGGTTCCGTGGTGGTGCAGGCGGTGGTCGTGGCGGGCATGCTGGCCGCGAGCGGCTATGTCGAGGGCGCGGCGACGCAGGTGCCGCAGGTGGCCACCGGCATGCGCCTGCTGATCGGCGGCGTGCCGGTGGTCCTCGCCGTGCTGGCGTTCGTCTGCTTCTGGCTCTACCCGCTCCGGACCCGGGGTGCCGAACAGGCGGTTGACACCGTTATGGGACGCGAATCGCGCCCATAGCGGTGTCAACCGCCTGTTCGGCAGGCCCGCTCAAGGACGGGCGACGAGATCGTCGACCCGCGACCGCCGGGCGACGAGCCGGTTGAGCCGCTCGGACATGACCAGTCCCAGGGCGACGAGCACCGCGAGGAACAGGGGGAAGATCCAGGCCCCCGCCCAGGTCGAGAGCGCGCCGAAGGCGGGCGGGGCGAGCGTCGAGCCCGTGTACGCCGCGGCCATCTGGATCCCGATGATCGCCTGGGAGCTGCGGGCACCGAAGTTGGCCGGGGTGGAGTGGATGATCGCCGGGTAGACCGGCGCGCACCCGAGCCCTGCGACCACGAGGCCGACTAGGGCGGGCACCGGCGTGGCGACGGGCAGCGCGACCAGCAGGACGCCGACGCCGACCACGGCGAAGCCGCCGCGGATCAGGAGCTTGTCGCCGATGCGGTCGGCGACGAAGCCGGCGAGGAACCGCCCGGCCGTGATGCCGAGGAGGAAGAGGGAGGCGAACGCGGCCGCCGTGGCGGAGTCCACGCCGCGGTCGGTGACCAGGTAGGTCGACGCCCACAGGATCGCGGTGCTCTCGAGCGCGCAGTAGGCGAAGAAGGCCGCCAGGATCAGGAGCACGCCGGGGATCCGCAGCGCCTGCGTGAGCGGCACGTGGGAGCCGCCGCCCGGCGGCTCCGCGGCGTCGTGCTCCGCCGCCGGCGTGGGCCGGACCTTCCTCCAGAGCGGGATGCTGAGGATCAGCACGGCCGTGAGCACGGCCTGCGCGACGCCGACGACGCGGTAGGCGCTGGACCAGCCCAGGCCCGAGGTGAGGGCGTAGCTCATGATGAACGGGCTGATCGACGCCCCGACGCCCCAGAAGCTGTGCAGCCAGTTCATGTGCCGCGCCGCGTAGTGCAGGGCCACGAAGTTGTTGAGCGCGGCGTCCACCGCGCCCGCCCCCAGCCCGTAGGGGATCGCCCACAGGCACAGCAGCCAGAACGAGCCCGAGACGGAGAACCCCACGAGCGCGGCGGCGGTCAGCCCGACGCTGACGGCGGTGACGACGCCGGCACCGAACCGCCGCGTCACTCGCTCCGACGCCAGGCTCGAGAGGATCGTCCCGCCGGCGATGATCATGGTGATGATGCCGGCGAACGCGACGGGGACGCCGAGGTCGGCGTGCATGACGGGCCAGCCGGCGCCGACGAGGGAGTCGGGAAGCCCGAGGCTGACGAAGGCGACGTAGATGATCGCCAGGAGGAGGGAGTACACGGCGGGGTCGGTCGCCTTTCACGGGCTCGGGCGGAGAGGACTGGCGGAGCCCATCGTCGCAGCCCTCGGCCGGCCGGGTAGAGTCGGCGCTCGCCCGGCCCCGCTCGTAGGCCGCGGCCCTCCGCCTCACGCCGCGACGACGCGCGTCCCCACCCGACCGAACGGAGACCCGCGTGCCCCGCGACCCGCGCGCCGACCAGCCTGCCGTCCAGCTCTCCGCCGTCCAGCCCGTGGCCGGCCCGCCGGACGCCGGCGCGGAGTTCTCGTTCCGGGCCGCGTTCTCCTCGGTCCGCCGCCTGCGCACGGAGGTCCTCGCGGGCCTCGTGGTCGCCGTCGCGCTGATCCCGGAGGCGATCGCATTCTCGATCATCGCGGGCGTCGACCCGCGCATCGGGCTGTTCGCGGCGTTCACGATGGCGGTGACGATCTCGTTCGTCGGCGGCCGGCCGGCGATGATCTCCGCCGCCACGGGCGCCGTCGCGCTGGTCGTCGCGCCCGTCGTGCGCGACCACGGCGTCGACTACCTCGTCGCGACCGTGATCCTCGGCGGGATCCTCCAGGTCGTGCTGGGCCTGCTGGGCGTCGCCAGGCTCATGCGGTTCATCCCCCGCTCGGTGATGGTCGGCTTCGTCAACGCGCTCGCGATCCTCATCTTCACGTCCCAGGTGCCGCACCTCGTCGGCGTGCCGTGGGTCGTCTACCCGCTCGTGGGGGCGGGCATCGCGATCATCGTGGGGTTCCCCCGGCTCACGCGCGTCGTGCCGGCGCCGCTGGTGGCCATCGTCCTGCTGACGCTCGTCACCGTGGGCGCGTCGCTCGCGGTCCCGACGGTCGGGGACGAGGGCGCGCTGCCGGACTCGCTGCCCACGCTCGGGCTCCCCGACGTCCCCCTGACCCTCGACACGCTGCGCATCATCGCGCCGTACGCGCTCGCCATGGCCCTGGTCGGGCTCATCGAGTCGATGCTGACGGCCAAGCTCGTCGACGACATCACGGACTCGCACTCGAACAAGACCCGCGAGTCGTGGGGGCAGGGTGTCGCGAACGTCGTCACGGGGCTCTTCGGCGGCATGGGCGGCTGCGCCATGATCGGCCAGACCATGATCAACGTGAAGGTCTCCGGCGCGCGCACCCGGCTGTCGACCTTCCTCGCCGGCGTCTTCCTCCTGGTGCTGGTCGTCGGCCTGGGGGACGTCGTCGCGATCATCCCGATGGCCGCCCTGGTGGCCGTGATGATCATGGTCTCGGTCGGCACGTTCGACTGGCACTCGATCCGCCCCGCCACGCTGCGGCGCATGCCGAAGTCGGAGACGGCGGTCATGCTCGCCACCGTCGCGGTCACGGTCGCCACCCACAACCTCGCCTACGGCGTGGTCGTCGGCGTCGTGGTGGCGGCGGTCCTGTTCGTGCGGCGGGTGGCGCACCTGACCACGGTCACGCGCCTGGACGACGGCGCCGAGGGCACGGGTGACCCCGACGGCGAGCGCGTCTACGTCGTCGACGGCGAGCTCTTCTTCGCGTCGTCCAACGACCTCGTCTACCAGTTCGACTACGCCGGCGACCCGCGCCGCGTGATCGTCGACATGTCGGGCGCGCACGTGTGGGACGCGTCCACCGTCGCCGCCCTCGACGCCGTCCAGCACAAGTACGCCCAGCACGGGACGACGGTCGAGTTCCGCGGGCTCGACGCCGACAGCGCCGAGCGCCTCGACCGGCTCGCGGGCAGGCTCGGCGCCGGCCACTGACGCGCCGGGCGGACGGCGGCTCGCGGTAGGTTCGGGCCATGCCCGCTGCCGGAGGACTCTCCATGTCGATCCCCAGCCCGGACCCCGCCTGGTCGGTGCTCGAGCTCGGGCCGTTCTCGGTCCACGTCTACGCGCTGTGCCTGCTCGCCGGCATCGTGCTGGCCACGTGGATCACGCACCGGCGCCTCGTCGCGCGCGGCGCCGGCCCCGAGGTGACCCTCGACATCGTGATGTGGGCGGTGCCGCTGGGCATCGTCGTCGCGCGGATCTACCACGTGCTCACCCACCTGGGCGACTACTCGGACGGCACCGGCCCGTGGGGCTACTGGGAGTGGGTGCGCATCTGGGACGGCGGCATCGCCATCTACGGCGCCCTCATCGGCGGGGCGCTCGGCGTGTGGATCGGCTGCCGCCGGGCCGGCCTGCGGTTCTGGTCGTTCGCGGACGCGCTCGCGCCCGGCATGCTCGCGGCCCAGGCCGTGGGGCGCCTCGGCAACTACATGAACCAGGAGCTCTTCGGGGCGCCCACCACGCTGCCCTGGGGCCTCGAGATCGACCACCCGGTGGCCGGCTTTCCGGACGACACCCTGTTCCACCCGCTGTTCCTGTACGAGATGCTGTGGAACCTGCTGGGCGTCGCCGTCCTGCTGCTCGTCGAGCGCGCGGTGCGACGCCGCGCCGAGGCCCGGGCGGACGCCGTCGGCGAGCCCGGGTACGGGCTGCGCTGGGGGCGGCTCTTCGCGCTGTACCTGGTCTGGTACGGGCTGGGGCGCAGCTGGCTCGAGGCGCTGCGCATCGACCCGACGAGCAACGCGTGGCTCGGCATCCCGGCCAACATCTGGACGTCGCTCGTCGCCGTCGCGCTGGGCGTGGCGCTGCTCGTGGTCCGGGGCCGGCAGCACCCCGAGCCCGAGGTGTCGGTCTACCTGCCCGGCCGGTCGCCGTCCTCCGCCGACGACGCCGCCACCCCCGATGGCGCGTCCGACGGCACCTCCGCCGACGCCGCCACCTCCGACGACGCGGGCAGCCGCCCCGGCGACGCCGGCTGACCCGGATCGTCGGGCTCCGTCATCCACGTCCGTAGCACGATCGACCCGACGAGCGGCACGGCGGCCGCGAGCATGATCGACACCATGCGGATGCCGTAGTCGTTGACGACGGCGCCGCCGACGCCGGCGAGGATCAGGCTGACCAGCACCGGCCGCAGCAGCGGCCAGGCGTCCTCGGAGCGCTGGAGCCACCGGGCCCGCAGGCGCGGCCCGCCCCACAGGACGGTGACGAGGCCGACCAGGACGGCGAGCGCGAGCCACGCGGGCACGCCGCCGGTCAGGGACCGCAGGGCGTACCCGGCCTTGCGGGCGATGGTCTCGAGGGCGGTGCCGTCGACCACCGACTGCACGAAGGCGCCGAGGTGCGTGCGCTGGGCCGGCGGCCGCAGCCAGTCGACGACGCCGATCGCGGCGACGAGCGCCACGCCCGCCAGGCCGGCGAGGATCAGCCGCTTCCAGGTGACGCGGGCCTCGAGGACGCCGAGCACGACGACGACGAACACGGGCAGCAGCACGAGCCCGCCGCCGACGTCGGCGCCGAGGGTGGGCCACACGCTCACGACCAGCGTCACCAGCCCGACTGCCGACGCGACCACCCCGGCGGGGATCTTCCCCCAGCGGCGGCGTACGGCGGTGGCGAGCCCGGCGGCGGCGATCACCGCCGCCGTCGCGTAGATCGAGTACGTGGGGTTCCCGAAGCCGTAGTAGCGGCCGCCGAGCGTCGGGGCGGAGCCCAGCGGGCTGCCCCGGTGCAGGGGCGTGCCGAGCATCGCGTCGATCGTGAGGACGAGGAAGGTGAGCGTCGCGACCACCGTCGCGCCGGCCCATGCCGGCCGGCGCGGCGCGAGGGCGCCGACGAGCGCGACGACGACGGTGCTCAGGCCGAGCGTCACCCACAGGGAGGTGGCGGGCTCCGCCAGGCGCCACCAGCCCCACGCGGTCATGAGGAAGGCGGCCGCCGGCACGGACGCGCACACCAGCAGGACGGCGTCGAGCACGCGCGCCCACCGGCTCGCGGCCCGCGGTGACGTGCGGCGCAGGCGCGGCAGCAGGAGCACGACCAGGGCGAACGCCGCGAGCCCCACGTAGGCGGGCGCGGTGGTCACGGTGCCGGTGGTCACGCGCAGCATGTGGTCCCGCTCGGTGAGCCCGGCCAGCTCGCGCACGGTGGCCCCGGTGCCGCCGGGCCGTTCGGCGGCCAGCTCGATGGGCGAGCCGCTGAGGTCGGCGGGTACGGGCAGGCCGAACGCCGTGACGAGCGTGGTGGGCACGTCGAGGAGGCGCACGACGCCGAGCCAGTGCGTGGCGCCGGACGTGAGGTAGGCGGGCGCGTCGTCGGCGTCGGCGTCGGCCACGCCCACGCCGAGGGCCGGACGGCCGGGGGCCGGGTTGCCGACGTCGGTCACGAGCACCGTCGCGTCGGCGGGCGCCGCGGCCAGCACCCGCCCGACGGTCGCGTCGACGGCGCGCAGGGCGGCGTCGCGGTCGGGGCCGTCGGAGGTGACGCCGTCGGGCAGCGGGACGAGGCCGGTGTAGCCCTCGGGGTCCGGGTGGTACGGCGCGCTGCCGGCGTCGACCACGGTCACGGGGCAGGAGAACGTGTCGGCCGGGTCGGCGAGCGCCGCCTCGAGGTCGCGGTAGCGCGCCACGGTGCCGTCGCGGCCGGCGAGGGCGAGCGCCGCCCCGGGCGCCACGGCGGTGGTGCACACGTCGCCGTCGGCGAGGGCGTCGCCGAGCACGCCGAGGGTCGGGCGGAACTCGGACGACGACTGCAGCGCCGCGAGCCCGTCCCAGCCGTCGACGGTCGCGGCGTCGTCGCTGGTGCCGCCGCCCGCGCCGTCGGGCGTGACCTCCCACGGCGCGCAGGACCAGGCGCCGTCGGTGGTCTGTCCCGTCACGGGGCTGCGGCCGGAGGACAGGCCGAGCCACCCGGCCGCGGGGCAGGTCGCCGAGGCGCCGCCGACGGCGGGGGTGACGCCGGCGCCGCTGGCGCCGTCCCGCAGCACGTCCCACAGGGTGGGGGTGGCCGACGGGCTGACGTCCTCCCAGCGCACGCCCTGGGTGCCGACGATCACGACGGGGTGCGCGTCGTCGACCACGGGGGTGCCGGCGGCGGAGACGTCCCCGGCGCGCGCCGACGCCGAGCCGGGCAGCGCCGTGGTGCCGACGAGCAGCGCGACGAGCAGCCCCGCCGAGGCCCCCACGAGCACGGCCGGCATCCGGGTGAGCACGGGCCCGGCGGCGCGCGCGGCGTCGTCCCGGGGGAGGGCGGTGGCCTCCTCCGCGTGGGCGAGGCGCCCGGCGAGCAGCACGGGCAGCGCGAGGGCCAGCACGATCGCGGCGACCGCGACGCCGGAGTCGTTGAGCAGGGTGCCGACGCCGGCCGTCACCACCAGCGCGACGACGAGCCGCCACAGCACCGGGTCCTGGCGGTACGCGCGGGCGAGGCCGTCCAGGCGCGCGCGGCCGGGGGAGAGCACGGCCCACGCGGCCGCGACGCACACGAGCAGCGCGGCCGCCCCGGCGGGGTTGGCGACCGTGGCCCACGCGCCCCCGGCCTTGCCGGCCACGACTCCGAGCGCCTTGCCCTCGACGACCGACTCGACGAACCCGCCGAGGTGGCTGCCCGGACCGGGCAGCAGCCAGTCCACGACGGACACGACGGCCACGAGGAGCACGGTCCCGGCGGCCACGAGCAGCACGCGCCGCCACGTGATCCGCACGCCGGCCACGCCGAGCGCCAGCACGGCGAAGCCGGGGACGAGCGCCAGGATGCCGCCGAAGTCCGCGCCGAACGGGGGCAGGCCGTCGACAAGCACGGTCACCAGGCCGACGGCCGCCGCCGTCCACCCGGCCCGCGCGGGGCTGCCGCCGCGGGCGCGCACGGCCGCCGCGAGCCCCGCGGCGAGGACCAGCCCGACCACGGCGTAGACGGCGAAGACGGTGTTGGAGAAGCCGTAGAACCGCGCGCCGAGGGACGGCGCCGGGCCCAGCAGCGAGCCCTGCTGCAGCGTCGTGCCGGTGAGCCCGTCCACCGTGACGACCAGCCACGTCACGCCCGCGAGGCTGGTCGCCAGGCGCCATGGCGACGGCGGCAGCAGGCGGCGGGCGAACCAGGCGACGAGCGCCGCGACCAGCGCCGCGACGGTGAGCGCCAGCACCAGCGTGGTGACCGGCGACGGCGCCGCCCACCAGCGCGACAGGGTGGCCAGCGACGCCGCGACGGGCAGGCTCGACGCCACGACGAGGACCGCGAGGCCGACGCGGCGGGCGAACCGCCGCCCCGCCGACCCGGCGGGCTCGGCGCCGCGGCGGCGGGCGAGCAGCAGGGCGCCCACCACGACGACGTCGGCCAGGCCGACGAGCCCCAGCACCAGCGGGGACAGCCGCGGCACCGTGTCGGTGAGCACGCTGAGGTACTGCCGGTTCTCCACCGTGCGGGACACGGAGATGCGGCGGTCGTCGCCGCGCTCCAGCGGGGAGCCGGTGAACGGTGTGAGGGCGGCCGCGAGCGCGTCGTCCTCCCCGCTGGTCGGGCTCGTCGAGGCGTCACCGTCGTCGTCCGTCGCGGTGTCGTCGGGGGCGGTCCCGGACAGCGCGCCGCCGGTCACGGTGTCGGCGACGGTCGCGGACAGGTCGGCCAGCACCACCACCCCGGCCCACCGGGACGACGTCGAGCTGAGCCACGTCGCGCTGCCGCCGGGCGACGTCCAGTCCACGACCACCTGGAGGTCGGCGGGGCCGAGCGGGGTGTCGGAGATCCCGGCCACCACGAGGCGCCCGCCGGCGGGCAGCAGGCCGGCCAGCCGGCCCACCTGCGCGTCGAGCTCCTCGACCGCGGCCGTGCGCTCGTTCGCGGCGTCGGGCAGCACGCCCAGGTCGACGACGGTGGCCGGGCACTCGGCCACCTGGGCGGCCGTGAGCCGCCCCGTGTCGGGGAGGTACCGCGGCACGCTCCCGCCCGCGTCGGCGAGCGCGACGGCGGCCCCCGGGCCGACGGCGGTCGCGCAGGCGCCCGCCACGTCGGCGACCTCGCCCAGCGCGCCCGGTTCGGCGGCGTTCGGCGTGAGGGGGTCGCTGGCGGCCAGCTCCGTCCACCCCGGCACGTGCGTCCGCACCGGGCGGTCGGCCTCGTCCGTGCCTCCTGCCGTCCCCCCTGCCGTGGCGGGCGGCTCGGGCACGGTGGGGCAGCCCAGCGCCGGGGCGCCGTCGGCGGGGTCCTGGGCGACGTCGTCCTCGGCGGCGTCCTCGCCCTCGGCGTCCGCGGTCTGCGCGACGGCCTTGCTGCCCGCGGACAGCGTGAGCCAGCCCTCGACCGGGCAGGTGGGGGTGAGGGTGCGCACCGCGATCGACGCGACCGACCCGCCCCCGATGAGCCGCCACAGGTTCGGCGTGCGCGCGGCGTCGACGTCGGACCACTGCAGGCCCGACACGCCGGCGAGCACCAGCGGGGCCTCGGGCGGCTCGGCGTCCGCCGGCGCCGGGGCCGCGGTCGCCGACGGAGCTCCGAGGAGGAGCGCGGCGAGCAGGGCGAACGTCGACGCGACGAGCGCGCGGGCGGGGCGGATCACGCGGGCCAGCCTATGCATCCCCAGGTCCGGGGGGCCGCGGGGCCCTCCTGGGTCGCCGGACGTTCACGCGATCATCCCGTCCGGACCACGAGCGCCCCGGGCTCCACCCAGGTCTCCAGCTCGACGGCGTTGCCCAGCGGGTCGCCGTCCACCTGCGCCTGCTCGCCGTCGTCCACCCGGATCACCGCACGGCGGGCGCGGGTGTGGTCGATGCGGCCGATCTTCCCGGGCAGGTCGTTGCGGACCCCGAGGCCCTGCGCCACGACCTCCCCGAGCAGCTGCGCCCACCCGGCGAGCCCGCCGCGGGTGTCGATGGCGGCGACGTCCAGCTCGCCGTCGTCGATGACGGCGTCGGGCAGCAGGGTGATGCCGCCGGGCAGCTTGCCGCAGTTGCCGACCATGATGCTGCGCAGCCGGGCCTCGACGGCCTCGCCGTCGTCCAGCCGGATGGTCGCGCGCATGCGCCGGCCGTGCAGGTGCCGCGCCCCGGCGACGAAGTACGCCACCCAGCCGACCTTGGCCTTGAGCTGGTCGTCGGCGTCGGCCACCATCGCGGCGTCGAAGCCCAGCCCGGCGATGACGAGGAAGAGGTGCGCCTGGTGGGGGTCGCCGTCGACGAGGGGCTCGGCGTCGGGGGCGAACTCGGTGACGCGGGCGCGCCCGACGTCGATGGCGCGGTCCGTGCCGCCCAGCACGACCGCGACCGCGTCCGGCACGGACGTCAGCGGCAGGTCGAGGTTGCGGGCCAGCAGGTTGCCGGTGCCGACCGGGATGAGCCCCATCGGCCGGCCGGTGCCGGCCAGCACCTCCGCCACCGCCCGCACGGTGCCGTCCCCGCCCGCGGCCACCACGACGTCCGCGCCCTGCGCGAGCGCCTGACGTGCCTGGCCGGTGCCCGGGTCGTCGACCGTCGTCTCGTAGAACAGGGGGTCGGGCAGCGCGGCGTCGGCGCACACGCGCTCGACGACGGAGCGCACCTGGGCCGCCCCCTCCTTCGAGGGGTTGATGACGACGGCGAGGCGCATCCCGCGTGCCTCGCCCTCCTGGGCGCGCTGGGCGTCCCGTGCGGCGAGGACGTGCTCCCGCGTGCGCGCCCGCCGCCACAGCACCAGCGCCGCGGCGAGCGCGCCGAGCACGACGACCAGCGCGACGACCAGCGCGACGATCTCTGCGTACTCATCCGGCATGACGGCAACCTATGCCGATTCCCGCCCCGGGACCCGCCGAGGTCGCGCATCTCACGCCGAGGTGGTCCCGGCCACCGCGAGGTAGTCCGGGCCACCGCGAGGTAGTCCGCGAGGCCGCGAGGTAGTTCGGGACAGCGCGAGGTAGTCCGTGCGACCGCGAGGTAGTTCCGGGCGGCAGCCCCACGGATATGCGTGGGGCCCCGCGAGGCCCGGCCGTTAGGCTTGCGGGCGTGATCGACCTCCGACTGCTGCGCGACAACCCCGACGTCGTCCGTGCGAGCCAGCTGGCCCGCGGCGACGACCCCGCCCTCGTGGACGCGGCGCTCGACGCCGACGCGCGCCGTCGCTCCTCCCTCACGGAGTTCGAGTCGCTGCGCGCGGAGCAGAAGGCGCTCGGCAAGCAGGTGGCCAAGGCCCAGGGCGAGGAGAAGGCCGAGCTGCTGACGCACACCAAGCACCTGGCGGAGCAGGTCAAGGCGCGACAGGCGGAGGCGTCGGACGCGGAGAAGACGGTCGACGAGCTCCTGTACCGCATCGCGAACGTCGTCGAGGGTGCGCCTCCCGGGGGCGAGGACGACTACGTCGTCGTCAAGGAGGTCGGCACGCCGCGCGACTTCGCGGCCGAGGGCTTCGCCCCGCGCGACCACCTGGAGCTCGGCGAGGGCCTCGCGGCGATCGACACGGCGCGTGGCGCGAAGGTGTCCGGCTCGCGGTTCTACTTCCTCACCGGCATCGGGGCGCGCCTCGAGCTGGCGATCCTCAACGCGGCGGTCGACCAGGCGGTGGCGGCGGGCTTCACGCCGATGATCACCCCCACGCTGGTCAAGCCGGAGACGATGCGCGGCACCGGGTTCCTCGGCAGCCACGCGGACGAGGTGTACCACCTGGAGAAGGACGACCTGTACCTGGTCGGCACCAGCGAGGTGGCGCTCGCGGGCTACCACGCGGACGAGATCCTCGACCTGTCGGCGGGCCCGAAGCGGTACGCGGGCTGGAGCGCCTGCTACCGCCGCGAGGCGGGCGCCGCGGGCCGCGACACCCGCGGCATCATCCGCGTGCACCAGTTCCACAAGGTCGAGATGTTCAGCTACTGCGACCCGGACGACGCGGCCGCCGAGCACCAGCGGCTGCTGGCGTGGGAGGAGGCCATGCTGGCGAAGGTCGAGCTGCCCTACCGCGTCATCGACACCGCCGCCGGCGACCTCGGCACGTCGGCCGCCCGCAAGTTCGACTGCGAGGCCTGGCTGCCCACGCAGGAGCGGTTCCTCGAGCTCACCTCGACGTCCAACTGCACCACGTTCCAGGCCCGCCGCCTGGGCGTGCGCGAGCGGACCGCGGACGGCACCACGCGCCCGGTCGCCACGCTCAACGGCACGCTGGGCACCACCCGCTGGATCGTCGCCATCCTCGAGAACCACCAGCAGGCCGACGGCTCGGTGCGGGTGCCCGAGGGCCTGCGGCCCTACCTGGGCGGCCTCGAGGTGCTCGAGCCCACCGCGTGACGCGTGACGTGACCGCCCACCTCGTCGCCCTCGACATCGACGGCACGCTGCTCGGGTACGACGGCGGCCTGTCGCCCGCGGTGCGCGACGCCGTCGCGCAGGTCCAGGCGGCGGGGCACCACGTGGTGCTGTCGTCGGGGCGGTCGCTCATCGCGATGACGCCGGTGGCCGAGCTGCTCGGCATCACGACCGGCTGGATGGTGTGCTCCAACGGCGCCGTGACGGTGCGCCTCGACGCGTCCCTGCCGCAGGGCTGGGAGCTCGACGAGGTGCGCACGTTCGACCCCGGCCCCGCGCTGCGGCTGCTGCGCGAGGAGCTGCCCGACGCCCGCTACGCCGTCGAGGACGTCGGCGTGGGCTTCCGCATGAACGCGCTGTTCCCGGACGGCGAGCTCGACGGCGTCCACCAGGTCGTCGACTTCGAGCAGCTCTGGGCCCGCGAGGTGACCCGCGTCGTCATCCGCAGCCCCGAGCGCACGCCCGAGGAGTTCAGCGCGATGGCCGCCCGGATCGGCCTGGGCGACGTCACCTACGCCGTCGGCTGGACGGCGTGGATGGACGTGGCGCCGAAGGGCGTCACCAAGGCGTCCGGGCTGGAGCGCCTGCGCGAGCGGCTGGGCGTCGCGCCCGCGGACACCGTGGCCGTCGGCGACGGGCGCAACGACGTCGACATGCTGCGCTGGGCCGGCCGCGGCGTCGCCATGGGGCACGCCGACGACGTCGTGCGCGCCGCCGCCGACGAGGTCACCGGCGCCGTCGACGAGGACGGCGTCGTGCCCGTGCTGCGTTCGCTCCTGCGATAGCTCCTGCCTGGCCCGGCCCCCGACGTCCGAGGTGGTTCGCGGACGACGGCCGTCACCGGTCGGGCCGGCCGTCGCCCGTCTTCTCGGGGGAGGGCGAGGGGTCGGAGACCTCGGCAGCCCACCGCAGCGACCACTCGATGAGCGGACGGAGAGCTTCGCGGGCGTCGTGGCCGAGCGGGGTGAGGGTGTAGCTGCCGTCGCTCAGCACCGCGGCGAGCCGGGCTTCCTGGAGCTCGGCGAGCCGTTGCTGCAGGACGCTCGACGACATGTCGTCGCAGCGCCTCTGCAGGAGCCGGAAGCCGAGCGGCTCGTCCCCCAGCTCCCAGATGATGCGCAGGGTCCAGCGACGCCCGAACAGGTCCAGTGCCGCCATCAAGGATCGTCCGGTCGTGGACCCGCGGACTGGTCGGCCCGGCATGGGCGTCTGCGGTGCGTTCATGGCTCCCGTCCCCCTTGTGCTTCGGATTCCGAATCGGTAGCGTCGCACACCATGACGCTTCGAATTTCGAAGCGCTTACTCGTCCGGGAACTGGGGGTTCCATGTCCAAGGGCTACTGGGTCAGCGTCTATCCCGCCATCGATGACCCCGAGACGCTCGATGCCTACAACGGGCTGGCCGGGCGGGCCGTCGCGGCGGCAGGCGGGCGGGTGCTCGCCAGCATCGGCAGCCGGATCGTCGCGCACGAGGCTGGGATTGCCGATCGCGTCGTCCTGATCGAGTTCGACGGCTTCGAGCAGGCGGTCGCCGCATACGAGAGCGCGGCGTACCGGGAGGCGCTGGCTGCACTGCCTGAGGGGTTCGAGCGCGACTTCCGCATCGTCGAAGGCCTCGGCTGACGATCGGAGCGGCCCGCCGCCGTGCCGCGCCGGGTCAGTCCCGCGCGGTGAGGACGATCGGGCCGTCCTCAGTGATGGCGATGGTGTGCTCGCTGTGCGCGCCGCGGGAGCCGTCGGCGGAGCGCAGGGTCCAGCCGTCGGGGTCGGTGAAGATCTCGTCGGTGGTCTCGAGGAACCACGGCTCGATGGCGATGACGAGGCCGGGCTTGAGCGGGAAGCCGCGGCCGGGGCGGCCGTCGTTCGGCACGTGCGGGTCGCCGTGCATGGTGCGACCGACGCCGTGGCCGCCGAAGTCGGTGTTGATCTCGTAGCCGGCGCCGCGGGCGACCTTGGCGATGGCGGCGGAGATGTCGCCGATCTTGTTGCCGGCGACGGCGGCGGCGATGCCCGCCTCGAGCGCGACCTCGGTGGTCTCGATGAGCTTCGCGTCGCCGGCGGCGCGCTGCGGCGTGGCGGAGGCGCCGACGACGAAGGAGAGGGCGGAGTCGGCCACCCACCCGTCGACCGACGCGGCGAAGTCGATGCTCAGCAGGTCGCCGTCGCGCAGCGCGTAGTCGTGCGGCAGGCCGTGCAGGACGGCGTCGTTGACGGACGTGCAGATCACCTTGCCGAACGGCATGGCGCCGAACGACGGGTGGTAGTCGATGTAGCAGGACTCGGCGCCGCGGTCGCGGATCATCCGGTGCGCGAGCGCGTCCAGCTCGAGGAGGTTCACCCCGACGGCTGCGGCGTCGCGGACGGCCGTGAGCACCTCGGCCACGAAGCGCCCCGCGGGGCGCATCTGGTCGATCTCTCGCGGGCTCCTCAGCTCGATCATGGCGGTCCTCTCGAAAGGCTCGTGACGGGGGCTGGTCCCAGGGTGTCATGAATCGTCACCGAGTCGTGACCGTGAAACGAGTTGCAGGAACTTGCACCTTCGGGTGGGGGTGCGATGAACTCTGGGGGGAGGCAGGATCCCGGTCAGGGGGACCAGGGGATCACGGGCCGCCGCTCGGCGGGAACACCTCCGTGGACCACGACGCAGTGGAGGAGCTTGGCATGACCAGACGAACGACGACGGCGCGGCGACGCGCACTGGCGCTGGCGGCTGGCGGCGCGGGCCTCGCGCTCGTGCTGGCGGCGTGCAGCGATCCCGACGGCGAGGGCGGTGCCGGCGACGAGACCGGTAGCGCCGACAGCTCGGCAGCGAGCATCGACTGTGCCGCCTACGACGAGTTCGGCGACCTCGACGGCAAGACGGTGAGCGTCTACACCTCGATCGTGGACCCGGAGGGCGCCACCCAGGAGGCCTCCTACGACGCGTTCGAGAAGTGCACGGGCGTGACGGTCAAGTACGAGGCGTCCCGCGAGTTCGAGGACCAGCTCCTGGTGCGGGTCAAGGCGGGCAACGCGCCCGACCTCGCCTACCTGCCCCAGCCCGGGCTGCTCAACACGCTCGTGAAGGACTACCCGGACGCCATCAAGCCGGCGCCCGACGCGACCGCGAAGAACGTCGACGAGTTCTTCAACGAGACCTGGAAGGGCTACGGCACGGTCGACGGCACCTTCTACTCGGCGCCACTGGGCGCCAACGCGAAGTCGTTCGTCTGGTACTCGCCGTCGATGTTCTCCGACGCGGGCTACGAGGTGCCGCAGACGTGGACCGAGCTGATGGACCTCACCAAGAAGATCCACGACGACACCGGCGGCCAGGTCTGGTGCGCAGGCGTCGAGTCGGGAGCCGCGACCGGCTGGCCGGGCACCGACTTCATCGAGGACACGATGCTGCGGACGGCCGGGGTCGACGAGTACAACAAGTGGTACAAGCACGAGATCCCGTTCAACGACCCGAAGGTGGTCAAGGCGTGGGACACGGCGGGTGAAATCCTCAAGAACCCGGACTACGTGAACGCGGGGCTGGGCGGCGTCGACTCGATCGCCACGCAGTCGTGGACGGACGCCGGCAACGGCATCCTCGACGGCAACTGCTGGATGCACCGCGCGGCGAACTTCTACCAGACGCAGTGGCCCGAGGGCACGGAGGTGTCCCAGGACGGCGACGTGTTCGCGTTCTACCTGCCCACGGACCAGACCGACGTCAAGCCGATGCTCGGCGGCGGCGAGTTCGTGGCGGCGTTCGACGACCGTCCCGAGGTGCAGGCCTTCCAGACCTACCTCTCCAGCGCGGACTGGGCCAACCAGAAGGCGCTGAACACGCCCGACGGCGGCTGGGTGAGCGCCAACAGCGGGCTCGACCCGAAGAACCTCGCCACGGAGTTCGACCAGTACGTGGCCGGGGTGCTGAGCGACCCCGACACCGTGGTGGCCTTCGACGCGTCAGACCTGATGCCGACGGACGCCACGGCGGCCTTCCTGACGGGCGTGGTCGAGTGGCTCACCGGGTCGAGCACCCAGCAGGTCACCGACCAGGTCGAGTCCGCCTGGCCGAAGTGAGCCGACGGACCTGACCCGACCTGACCCCTGCCCGCCGGTCCGGGCGCGTCTGCACGTGACGTGCCCGGACCGCGCGCCGTCCTGACTCTCGAGGAGGGTCGTCGATGACCTGGTTGCTCACGCCCGACACCACGGTGGAGAAGATCCTGCTCGTGGTGGTCGCGGTCGCTCTGTTCGCGGGGGTGATGGCGCTGATCCTGTTCCTGGTGGACAGGCCCAAGCGGATCCCCTCCTGGGTGGTCGCCCTCGGCTTCGTCGGGGTGCCCCTGCTCTTCCTCGCCTACGGGCTGGTGCGCCCGGGCCTGATCACGCTGTGGCAGTCGTTCTTCAACCGCAACGGCAGCGAGTTCGTCGGTGTCGACAACTACGTCACCGCGTTCACGCAGGACCAGTTCCAGAAGGTGCTGCTCGTCACCGTCGCCTGGGTGGTCCTGGCCCCGCTGCTGAGCGCCGTCATCGGCCTCGTGTACGCGGTGCTGGTGGATCGGACCCGCTTCGAGAAGCTCGCCAAGGCGTTGGTCTTCGTGCCGATGGCGATCTCGATGGTGGGCGCGTCCATCATCTGGAAGTTCGTCTACGAGTTCCGTCCCGACCAGCCGAACATCAACCAGATCGGCCTGCTCAACCAGGTGCTGGTGTGGGTGGGCCTGCCGCCCCAGCAGTTCCTCATCGGGCAGCCGTGGAACACCTGGTTCCTCATCGTGGTGATGATCTGGATCCAGACCGGCTTCGCGATGACCGTGCTGTCCGCCGCGATCAAGGCGATCCCGGACGACATCGTCGAGGCGGCCCGGCTCGACGGGCTGCACGGCATGGGGATGTTCCGCTACATCACGGTGCCGAGCATCCGGCCGGCGCTGGTCGTCGTGCTCACCACGATCGCGATGGGCACCCTCAAGGCCTTCGACATCGTGCGCACCATGACGGGCGGTCAGTTCGGCACGCAGGTCATCGCGAACGAGTTCTACTCGCAGGCGTTCCTCCAGTCGAACCAGGGCCTGGCCGCGGCGCTCGCCGTCATCCTCTTCGTCCTGGTGATCCCGATCATCGCGTACAACGTGCGGCAGATGCGCAAGTCGGAGGAGATTCGATGACCTCGACCCCCACGCCCGGCCAGGCCGTCGCGGGCTCGGTGCTCGACGACGACGTCCCGCAGCAGCTGCGGAAGCTCTCGCGGCTGGAGCGGCGGGCGATCGCCACCAAGGGCAAGCTCAGCTCGCCCTGGGCGTCCGGGATCGCGATCATCATCGCGATCCTGTGGACGATCCCGTCGCTCGGCCTGCTCATCACGTCGTTCCGCCCGCAGGAGGACATCCGCCGCACCGGCTGGTGGACGGTCTTCACGGGCAACGCGTCGTTCACGATGGACAACTACAACGAGGCGCTCTACGGGAACAGCAACGACCTGTCGACGTTCTTCGTGAACTCGTTCGTCATCACGATCCCCGCGGTGCTCATCCCGATCACGCTGTCGCTGCTCGCGGCGTACGCCTTCGCGTGGATCAAGTTCCCGGGCCGGAACTTCCTGTTCGTCGCGGTCTTCTCGCTGCAGGTGGTGCCGCTGCAGATCGCCCTGGTGCCGCTGCTGTCGGACTACGTCAACTGGGACATCAACGGCAGCTACTGGACCGTCTGGCTCTCGCACTCGATCTTCGCGCTGCCGCTCGCGATCTTCCTGCTGCACAACTTCATGAAGGACATCCCCGCGTCGCTGGTGGAGGCGGCCCGCGTGGACGGGGCCGGGCACGTGAAGATCTTCTTCCGCGTGCTCTTCCCGCTGCTGGTCCCGGCGATCGCGTCGTTCGGGATCTTCCAGTTCCTGTGGGTGTGGAACGACCTGCTCGTGGGCCTGACCTTCGCGGCCCCGGAGTACCAGCCGCTGACCGTGAAGATCGCGGAGCTGGCCGGCACGCGCGGCGGCGACTGGTACCTGCTCACGGCCGGCGCGTTCATCGCGATGGTCGTGCCGCTGGTCGTGTTCGTCGCGCTCCAGCGGTTCTTCGTGCGCGGCATGCTCGCGGGCGCGGTCAAGGGCTGAGGTCCGCACCCGCGCGGGAGGACGACGACGGCGGTCCGGGCGCCCGCCCGGCCCGCCGTCGTCGACGGCCGCGGCGCCCGTATGCTCCGGGGGTGCCGTCCCGCGTCCCCTCCTCCGGCTCCTTCGGCGGGGCGCTGGGCCGCGTGCCGGCGCCCGCCCTGTTCCTGGTCTCCGGCCTCACCCTGTACGCGGGCGCGGCCGTCGCTGTCGGCCTCTTCGACCGGCTCGGCGCGCCCACGGTCGGCTGGTGGCGCATCGCGCTCGCCGCCGTCGTCCTCCTCGCGTGGCGGCGCCCGTGGCGACGACGCTGGACCCGCCGCGACCTCGTCGCGGCCGTGCTGTTCGGCGTCGTCCTCGCGGCGATGAACGTCGTGTTCTACGTGGCCGTCGACCACCTGCCCCTCGGCGTCGCCGTCGCCATCGAGTTCCTCGGTCCCGTCGCCGTCGCCGCCGTGACGGGGCGCGGCTGGCAGGAGCGGGCGGCGATCGTGGTCGCGGCCGCCGGGGTGGTGCTCCTCGCGGGCGTCACCCTCGGCTCCGGGATCCCGCGCGAGGACGCCGTCATCGGGCTGGGCGCCGTCCTCGCGGCCGCCGCGTGCTGGGCGGGCTACATCGTGCTCGGCAAGCGGGTCGCCGGCGCCGGGTCCGGGGTGGACGGGCTGGCGCTCGGGATGGCGGCGGGCGCTGTCGCGTTCGCGCCGTTCTTCGCGTGGTCGACGCCGGAGGTCGTGACCGACCCGTCGCTGCTGCTGTTCCTGCTGGTCGTCGCGGTCTGCTCGTCCGTCGTCCCGTACGTGCTGGACCAGGTGGTGCTGCGCCGGGTCGGCATGGCGACGTTCTCGGTCATGCTCGCCCTGCTGCCGGCGACCGCCGTCCTGGTGGGCGCCGTCGTCCTGCGGCAGGTGCCCACCTGGCCGGAGCTGGTCGGCCTCGCGCTCGTCTCCGGGGCCATCGCCATGACGGCGCGCACCTGAGCGCCCGGCTCGCGAGGAGGCCCGCTACAGGTACTGGCCGGGCGAAGGGCGCCTGTCGTCCTGACCGGGCTGACCCGGCCGGCCGGGAGGGCCGTCGGGGCCCGCCGGACCGCCGGGGCCGAACGGCGCGGGGTGCGCCCCGGGCGGCAGCGCGCGACGCATCTGCGTCAGCTGCGCCTGCGCGGCCATCTGCTGCGCGACGAGCGCCGTCTGGATGCCGTGGAAGAGGCCCTCGAGCCAGCCCACCAGCTGCGCCTGCGCCACCCGCAGCTCCGCGTCGGACGGCACGCCCGCGTCCGAGAAGGGCAGCGTGATGCGGTGCAGCTCCTCGACGAGGTCGGGGGAGAGGCCCTCCTCGAGCTCGGTGAGGGAGCGTTCGTGGATCTCGGCCAGGCGCGTGCGCGCGGCGTCGTCGAGCGGGGCGTCGCGCACCTCGTCGAGCAGCCGCTTGATCATGCCGCCGATGCGCATGACCTTGGCCGGCTCTTCGATGCGGGACGCCTCCTCCGCCGGGCCGTCCAGCTCGGCGGGCTCGCCGGCGGGCCCGGTGGCCTCCCCGTCCGGGGTCACCACCCGTGCGCGGGCGTCGTCGGTGTCACGAGTGCTGTCGTCGCTCTCGGTCATGCCTCCCAGTGTGGCCCAGGGGGCCGACAGGGGCCGGGTCAGGGGACCAGCAGCACCTTGCCGAACACGGCGCCGGACTCGAGCAGCTCGTGCGCGGTCGGGGCCTCGGCGAAGGGGACGCGGGCGTGCACCACGGGCCGGACCCGCCCGTCGGCGACCATGGGCCACACCCGCTCGCACACGGTCGCGACCAGGGCCGCCTTCTCCTCGGCGCTGCGCGGTCGCAGCAGGGTGCCGGTGACCCACGCGTGCTTGGCCATGAGGGCGTTCAGGTCCAGCTCGCCCCGCCGTCCCCGCTGGAGCCCGATGACCACCAGCCGCCCGCCCGGGGCGAGCACGCGCACGTTGTCGGCGAGCCCGCCGCCCCCGAGCACGTCCAGCACGACGTCGGCCCCGCGCCCGTCGGTCGCGTCGCGGACGGCGGCCACGACGTCCTGCGTGCGGTGGTCGACGGCGACGTCCGCGCCGAGCTCGACGCAGCGGGCCGTGCGCTCCGGGCCGCCGGCGGTGGCCACGACGCGGGCGCCGAGCGCGGCCGCGAGCTGGATCGCCACGCTGCCGACGCCGCCGGAGCCGCCCTGCACCAGCAGGGTCTCGCCGGCGTGCAGCCGGCCCGTGTCGACGAGGTTGGTCCAGGCCGTGCAGACCGCCTCCGGGAGGGCGGCGCCGTCCACCAGGTCGACGCCGTCGGGCAGGGGCAGCAGCTGGCCGGCGCGCGCCACGACCTGCTCGGCGTACCCGCCGCCCTCGAGCAGCGCGACGACGCGGTCGCCGGGCGACCAGGTGCTCACCCCGGGCCCGAGCGCGCGGACCGTACCCGAGATCTCGAGACCCGGCCACTCGGGAGCGCCGGCGGGCGGAGGGTAGTTTCCGGCGCGTTGCAGCAGGTCAGCGCGGTTGACCCCCGCGGCCGCGACGTCGATCAGTACCTCGCCGGGGCCCGGTTTGCCCGGGTTGACGAGGGATAGGGTGAGTTTCCCTGGACCGCCAGGTGCCGATATCGTGACCGCTCGCACACCGATGGAGCCTACTCGCGTGCCTGGAAGCCCAGCCGGGCGCGGGGAGTGGTGCCGGACGTGATGGCACCCACCCGAGGATCGGACGGCGACGGCCGGCCGCCTCGACGAACAGTGTTGGAGAGAGGTTCAGATGCTCCGCAGGTTGGGCGTTCGCGGGAAGATTCTTGCGACACTCGCCGTGCCGATCTTCGTCCTGGCGTTGACGGCGGGCTGGATCACCTGGCAGTCGCTGCAGGAGAACCGCAGCGCCGAGCAGACGGCGGCTCTCATGGAGTCGCTCGAGCTGCAGGACGTGGCGGGCTCCGCCGTGGCCGCGGAACGCGCCACGAACATCGCGGCCGAGCTGGGGATCCCCGGTGCCAAGAAGGCGCTCGTCGAGGCCCAGGAGGAGACCGACCGCGCGCTCGACGCGCGGGACGAGGCGCTCGAGGTGCTCGACACCAGCGCGCTGCCCACCAACGTGCAGGACGCGGTGAACCGGACCCTGCGCGACCGCACGGTGATGGACGACCTGCAGCGCAACGTCATCTCCGGCCAGCTCTCCGAGTCGCGCGCCACCGAGCGGTACACGGCGCTGAGCGAGAACGCGCTCGACGTGCCGCGCGCCATCGCGCAGAGCAGCGACGACGCGGGCCTCACGCGGCACATCAACGCCTACACCGCCCTCGACGAGGCGATGCTCGCCAACACCCTGGAGCGCCCGGTCGCCGGGGCCGTCCTGGCCGCGGTCGGCAACGGCGACTCCCCGCCGTCGGACCTCAACGGCCGCATGGTGAACCTGCTGCAGAACACCGACTCGCTCATCGCGACGGCGCAGGAGCAGCTGGACCTGATCCCCGGTGGGCTCGAGGTGCCCGGCTACGACGCCGACCTCGACCGGACGCGCCTGCAGCTGCGGTACCTCAACCTGTCCGGCATCGACCCCGAGGCCGCCGGCCGGTGGAACGAGCTCTCCCAGGGCTGGGTCGACGCCACGCAGCCCGTGCGCGACGAGGCCCGGGCCGACGCGGTCGACTACTCGAAGGACCTCGCGGGCAGCGCCCAGACGGCCGCCCTGCTGACGGGTGCCGCGGCGTTCGGCGTCGTGCTCGTGTCGTTCCTGCTGGCGCTGCTCATCGCGCGCCGCATCGTGCAGCCGCTGGCGCGCCTGACCTCCGCGACCGCGGAGGTGCGCGACCGCCTGCCGCGCATGGTCGAGCAGATGGCCGTGCCGGGGCAGGCGCCGTCGATCGACCTCGTGCAGGTGCCCGTCGAGTCGAGCGACGAGATCGGCCGCCTCGCGGCGTCGTTCAACGAGGTGAACGAGACCACGATGGTCGTCGCGCGTGAACAGGCGGCGCTCCGTGGCTCCATCGCGGAGATGTTCGTCAACGTGGCGCGTCGCGACCAGGTGCTGCTGAACCGTCAGCTGTCGTTCCTGGACGAGCTCGAGCGGTCCGAGGAGGACCCGAGCACACTGTCGAACCTCTTCCGCCTCGACCACCTGGCCACGCGGATGCGGCGCAACGCAGAGTCGCTGCTCGTGCTCGCGGGCATCGATTCCGGCCGCCGCGTGCGCAACCCGATGCCGGTCTCCGACGTCGTGCGCACGGCGTCGTCCGAGATCGAGCTCTACGACCGCGTCCGCCTCGACCTGGGCGTGGACCCGCACATGCTCGGGCACAACGCCCTGAGCTCCGCGCACCTGCTGGCGGAGCTGCTCGAGAACGCGACGATGTTCTCGGAGCCGCACACCCCGGTCGAGGTGACGACGTCGCGCGACGAGCGCGGGGTCGTCGTCACGGTGCGCGACCACGGCCTGGGCATGAGCCCCGAGGAGATCGCGGACGCGAACACGAAGGTCTCCAGCCGGTCCGCGTCGGACGCCGTCGGCGCCCAGCGCCTCGGCCTCTACGTGGTCGGCCGCCTGGCCGACCGCCTCAACGCCCAGGTCCGATACCGGGTCGGGGAGTCGGGCTCGGGCACGGAGGTCACGGTCGTCTTCCCGGCCGACCTCTTCCTGCCCGACGACGCGCTGCCGCTGCCGCAGCCGACCGACCCGCTGGAGGCGACCACGCAGAACGCGGCCGCCGACCTCGGTGGGCAGATCGCGGACGCGTTCGAGGAGCACACCTCCGGCCCGGTCGGCGCGGTGCCGGTCGAGGCGCCCGAGCCCGCCCCGTCGTTCGGAGCCCCGGACGCGGTGGAGCCCCCCACGGTGCCGACCCCGGCGGTCGCCCCGGTCGCTCCGGCGGCGTCGGCCGCCCTCCCGGTCGAGCCCGAGCCGCCGGCCGCGGTGCCGGTCGACCTGGACGCGCTCACCGACGGCACGACCTCGGTCGGTATGCCGCGGCGTCGCCGCTCGGGCGTCGGCTCCGCCGACATCGGCAGCCGGCCCGACACGGGCCCGATCGTGCTGCCGCCCCTCGCGACGCCCGAGCTGCCCGACCTCGTGGACGAGACGACCACCGACACGTGGCGTCCGCCGGCGGAGGTCGAGCCCTCGACGCGGTCCCTGCCGAGCCGCCACCGGGCGCAGCCCGAGCCGGTCGCCGAGCCGGAGCCGGTGTCCGCGCCGGTGCTCGGCGTCGACCAGCGCGCCGGCCTGTTCTCGAGCTTCCGCTCGATGGGGTCCATCGACGTCTCCGAGACCGAGAGCACGCTGCAGCTCGACGCGGTGACGGAGGACCCGGCCGCGCTCCCGGACGAGCTCACGCCGCTGGCCCCCGCCGACCCGGCACCTGCCGCGCCGGCACCGGCCGCGCAGGCCTCGGTGCCGCCCGTCGCGCCCCTCTCCGCGGAGGACGTCCCGGTCGCGGCGGCACCCGCCGAGCCGCCCACCGAGGCTCCGGTCGAGGTGCCCACCGCGGAGCCGTCCGCCCCCGTGCCGCCGGAGCCGTACCGTCCGGCGACGGAGGCGGCTCCTGCCGTGGCCCTGCCGACGCGTGACGTCGCGCCCGCGGCGGCCGAGCCTGCCCGCCCGGCCGAGCCCGCCCGGCCGGCCGCGTTCGCGGAGCCGACGCCGCCCGTCGCGGAGCCGGCGTGGGCCGAGCCGGCGCCCGTCCCGTACGTCGAGCCCACGACGTCGTCGTTCGACCCCGTGGTGCGCGAGGTCTCCGAGCCCGTCTCGGGATCGGTCCCGGAGCCCGCCGCGGGCCCGTCGTTCGCCCCCGTGACCCCCGCGTCGTCGAACCCGTTCGCGCGGACCGACTCGCTCGCGCCGGCCGCGGAGGCGTCCGGGCAGGACGGGCTCCACGAGCTGCCGGCGTTCGAGGACCTCATCGCCGACCTCCCCGCGCGCCGCGGCTCTCGCGAGACGCCCGCGCAGGGCGGCCGCAAGCGCGGGCTGTTCGGCCGCAAGCCCTCGGCCGAGGAGCCGGCGGCCCCGACGGCCCCGGCGGCCCCGACCGCGTCGCCGTTCGCGCGCGCCCATCAGGCCGCCCCGGAGCCGGCGCAGCCCGAGGCACCGGCCCTCGACGCGGCCCCCGCCTCCGGTGCGTCCCGCGCCGATGCGCCGCGGGACGACGCGTCCTGGCAGGCGACGAGCGACGACCAGGCCGCCTCGGCGGCGACGTCGTACGGCGGCTCCGTGCTGCCGCTGCGCCCGACGGAGCCGGCGGGCTACGACCCGCTGGACCCGCACTTCGTGCCCGACACCGTCGAGGCGCGCTCGGAGTGGATGGCCTCGGCCGTCCTGTACGAGGAGATGTCCACGATGCTGCAGCGCGGCGTCTTCCAGGAAGGGAACGTGACTTCGACGAACGAGCAGACGTACCGCCCGACGACGGTCGCGAACGAGGCCGGCGGCCTCGCGCGGCGCCAGCGGGCGGGGGAGTCGACCGCGTCGACCGAGCGCTTCACCGCCCGCATCGAGCGGGACCCGGAGCAGCTGCGGTCGCGACTGTCGGCCTTCCAGTCGGCCACGAGCCGCGGCCGGAACGACGCCGGGGCCGTCGGGGCCTCGACGCAGCCCGCCCCTACCGTGAATGATGTCCCTGGATCCGCGCCGCAGCAGCGGTGACCTGCGCCTTCGGCGTATCGACGAGGAGGAAGCGTGACCCTCAGTACTGAAGCGACCAACTTCGGGTGGCTTCTCGACAACTTCGTGCGCACCGTCCCGGGCAGCCGCCACACGCTGGTGGTCTCGGCGGACGGTCTGCTCATGGCGATGTCCGACCAGCTCGACCGCACCAGCGGCGACCAGCTCGCGGCGATCGTCTCCGGCATGTCGAGCCTGACGCGCGGGGCGGCGCGCCAGCTCGACGGCGGCAACGTGCGGCAGGCCGTCGTCGAGATGGACAACGGCTTCCTCTTCCTGATGAACGTCTCGAACGGGTCGGTGCTCGCCGTGGTGGCCGAGTCGTCGTGCGACATCGGGCTCATCGGCTACGAGATGGCCCTGCTCGTCTCCCGCACCGAGGCCACGCTCACCCCGCAGCTGATCTCGGAGATGCGCGGGAACCTTCCGGTGGACGGCTCGACGCGCTCCGCGCGGGTGGGATGAGGTCGCGACCATGACGCACGCATCGTTCGGTTCTCTGGGTGCGCACTCGGCAGACGGCTACGAGGCCTCGACGGTGCGCCCCTACGCGGTCACCGGTGGCCGCGTCCGTTCCGCCCTGTCCGACCTGCCCCTCGAGGCGCTGGTCGAGGTGTTGCCCGGTGCCGTCACGAGCGTCGGCCTCACCCCGGAGAAGCGGGCGATCCTGCAGCACGCCGCGCACACCTACGTGTCGATCGCGGAGCTCTCCGCGCTGCTGCGCCTGCCCCTCGGCGTCGTCCGCATCCTGGTCGCGGACATGCAGGAGGAGGGGCACATCACCGTGCACACCTCGACCCCGGTGAACGTCCACACGGGTCACGGCAGTTCCCACTCGGGCCTGTCACTGAGCGTCTTGGAGAGTGTTCTCAATGGCATTTCCGCCCTCTGACAGCCCGGCGCCCGGAGCCTCCGGGGGCATGTCCCCGGCGTGGGCCCCGGTGTCCCCGGCCTTCGGCGCCGTGAGCGCGCCGACGGCCGGCGGCGCGCCGGCGCCGGTCGGCGCCCCGGAGCGGCAGAGCGTCCTGGGCGGCGCCCCGGCCGCCGGCCAGGGTCCGCGCCCGGCGGCGGCCCAGGGCCCGATCACTTCGGTGCCGTCCGCTGCGGCGGCACCGTCCGGCGCGACGCCGCGTCCCGTCGCGCAGCAGGTGCCGGCGAACCCGCAGGCCGCGGCGTCTCCCGCGCCCGCCGCCCAGCCGGCGTCAGCACCGCAGCAGCCTGCGCCGCAGCGGCCGGCCGAGGGGGCCGCCGCCCAGCCGGCCGCCGCCCCCGCGCCGCCCGCCGGCGCGCCGACGGTGACGAAGATCGTGGTGGCGGGCGGCTTCGCCGTCGGCAAGACGACGTTCATCGGCTCGATCTCGGACGTCGAGCCGCTGAACACCGAGGCCGCGATGACCGAGCACTCGGTGGGCGTCGACGACGCGGGCGGGGTCTCCGACCGCAAGACGAGCACCACCGTGGCCATGGACTTCGGCCGCGTGAACCTGCCCGGCAACCTGTGGCTCTACCTGTTCGGCACCCCGGGGCAGGACCGCTTCCTGTTCATGTGGGACGACCTCATCCGCGGCGCGATCGGTGCCGTGGTCCTGGTCGACACGGACCGCCTGGAGCAGTGCTTCCCGGCGATCGACTACTTCGAGTCGCGGGGCGTGCCGTTCGTCGTCGGCGTCAACTGCTTCGACGGCGTCGCGAAGCACCGCCTCGAGGACGTCCGCGAGGCGCTGCAGATCCCGGCGCACGTGCCGATGCTCTACACCGACGCGCGCTCGCGCGCGGCGACGAAGCAGACGCTCATCGCCCTCGTGCAGCTCGCGATGCGCCAGCTGCGCTCGGGCGGCGGCGCGGCCTGACGGTCGCACGTCGCACGTCGCACGTCGCTCTCGCGGCCCCGGAACGCCTCGGCGCCCGGGGCCGCGGTCGTGCGCCGGCCGGTACACTGCTGTGCCGGACGGGCGCCTGCGCGGCCGTCCCGGGAGGGCTGACAGAGCGGCCTAATGTGACGGTCTTGAAAACCGTTGTGCGGCAACGCACCGGGGGTTCGAATCCCTCGCCCTCCGCCCGACGACGCCCCGACGGACAGCCGCCGGGGCGTCGTGCTGTCCGTGGCGGTCAGGAGTGGCGGATCTCCACGAGGGGCAGGCGCAGCGCGCCGGGCGCGGCTGCGGGCACGACGGGGTGCAGGGGAGCGGTCGGCGGCACGACGGCGTAACCCTCGCCGGGCGCGGGCCGGGTGTCGGCCTCCCCCCGGTTGGGCCACAGCGCGCACGCCCGCTCGGCCTGCGCCGTGATCGTCAGCGAGGGGTTGACGCCCAGGTTGGCGGTCACGGCCGACCCGTCGAGCACGTGCAGCCCCGGGTGGCCGTGCACGCGGTGGTAGGGGTCGACGACGCCGGTCTCGGGGGTCTCGCCGATCGTGCACCCGCCGAGGATGTGCGCCGTCATCGGCACGTCGAAGGGGTCGCCCGCGCTGCCGCCGGCGAGCCCGCCCATGCGGTCGGCCATCGCGCGCACGGCGTCGTGCGCCACGGGGATCCAGGTCGGGTTCGGGGCGCCGGTGCCCTGGCGAGACGTGAGGCGCCGCCCGAGCGGGCCGCGCCGCGTGAACGTGGTGAGCGAGTTGTCCCGGCTCTGCATCACGAGCGCGATGACGGTGCGCTGCGACCAGCCGCGCAGGTCGTACAGGGCGGGCAGGTGCCGGCGCTGCCGCCACAGCTCGCCGAGCCAGCGCCGCCAGCGCGGCCCCTCGCCGGGTCCGACGCCGTCGACCAGGACGGTCTGCAGCAGCCCCATCGCGTTGGACCCGCGCCCGTACCGGACCGGCTCGACGTGCGTCTGCGGGTCGGGGTAGAAGGACGACGTGATGGCGACCCCCTCGGAGTAGTCGGGCTCGCCGACCCGACCGCGCCGCACGGGGCGCATGGCGCCGAGCAGCGCTTCGGAGTTCGTCCGGGTGAGGTGCCCGAGCCGGTCGGACAGGCGCGGCAGGTCCCCGCTGTCCCGCATCGCGTGGAGGAGCCGCTGCGTGCCGAGCGTGCCGGCGGCGAGCACCACCTGTCGGGCCCGGTAGGTGCGGCGGCCGGCCCAGCGGCGGCCCGTCCGGTGGGTGCGGACCTCGTACCCGCCGTCGGGCCGGGGTACGACGGCGGACGCCGTGGTCAGGGGGTGCACCCGGGCGCCGGCGCGCTCCGCGAGGTGCAGGTAGTTCTTCACGAGCGTGTTCTTCGCGTTGTGCCGGCAGCCGGTCATGCACTCGCCGCAGTGCAGGCACGGGTCGCGGTCCGGTCCGGCACCCCCGAAGAAGGGATCGGGGACGGCACTGCCGCGGGCGTCGCGGGGGCGCTCGTCGCCGTCCGGCCCGAGGTACACGCCCACCCGCACCTTGCGGAAGGTGTGCCCGACGCCGAGGTCCTCGGCGACGTCGCGCATCAGCTCGTCGGCGGGCGTCGTGCGGCGGTAGTCGACGACGCCGAGCATGCGCTCCGCCTGGTCGTAGTACGGCTCGAGCTCGGCCTTCCAGTCGGTCACGTGCGCCCAGGCGGGGTCGGACCAGAAGGCGTCCAGCGGCCGGTACAGCGTGTTGGCGTAGACGAGCGACCCGCCGCCGACCCCCGCCCCGGCGAGGACGAGCACGTCCTTGAGGCGGTGGATCCGCTGGATGCCGAAGCAGCCGAGGGCGGGTGCCCACAGGAAGCGGCGCAGGTCCCACGACGTGCGCGGCAGCTCGTCGTCGGCGAACCGGCGCCCGGCCTCGAGCACCCCCACGCGGTAGCCCTTCTCCGTCAGTCGGAGGGCGGCGACGCTGCCGCCGAATCCCGAGCCGATCACCAGGACGTCGTAGTCGTCCGAGGCGTCGCCGGGCGGCGGGGAGGGGGTGTCGCCGGGGTGTGCGCCGTCGTCCGTGCCCTGGTGGGCGCGCTGCGCGCCGTCCTGGTCGTCGTCGTCCAGCATGCCGCAGACCGTAGCGTGGCCCGGCGTGTGGCGGGGTCGACGACGCGCGGCTTTGCCCCCGGGCATCGTCGCCGGTTACTCTGGGCGCCGCGGTGTTGCTGTGCTGCCGCGAGGAGACGTCGCATAGTCTGGTCTAGTGCGCCACCCTGCTAAGGTGGTAACGGGGCAACCCGTTCGCGGGTTCAAATCCCGCCGTCTCCGCCAGGAAGGCTCCGGCTGCTGAACGCCCGGAGCCTTTTCTGTTGGTCGGATCGCCCCGCGCCGGTGTCGTGCATCACGATGCGGCTCCTCGGTTTGGGGAACCGGCTCGAGAGCTGTAATGTTCTCGTCGGCCGGTGCGAGAGCGCCGACCAGGACTGCGCCCGTAGCTCAACGGATAGAGCATCTGACTACGGATCAGAAGGTTGGGGGTTCGAATCCCTCCGGGCGCACCGAAAGGCACAACGGCTCGATCCTCACGAGGGATCGGGCCGTTGGTCGTTTCGGCGCCATCGAGGTGGCAGAGGGGTGGCACAGCAGCGAGGTCAGCGCCGACCGCGTCCCGACCTGGCCCCGGTCCGTCGTGCAGGATGCGACGGTCGGCGCGTCCAGCGCCAGACGCTGCACCACACGACCGAGAGGGTGATCGATCGCATGAGCGATCAGACCTGGCAGACGATCGCGATCGTCGCGTACCTGCTGGTGATGCTGGGCATCGGCTTCGCCGCGTACCGCCGCACGGACGACCTGGACGACTACATGCTCGGCGGGCGGAAGCTGAGCCCGGGAGTGGCCGCGCTGAGCGCGGGCGCCTCCGACATGTCGGGCTGGCTGCTCATGGGCCTGCCCGGGGCGATCTACGCCACCGGGCTCGTCGAGGCGTGGATCGCGATCGGCCTCACGATCGGGGCGTGGCTCAACTGGAAGTTCGTGGCCCCGCGGCTGCGCGCCTACACGGAGGTCGCGAGCAACTCGATCACGATCCCCAGCTTCTTCGACAACCGCCTCCGCGATCCCGCGCACCTGCTGCGCATCGCCGCCGGGCTCATCGTGCTCGTGTTCTTCACGTTCTACGTCTCGTCCGGGATGGTGGCCGGCGGCACGTTCTTCGAGAGCTCCTTCGGGTTCGACTACCTCACCGGGCTGCTCGTCGTCGGCGGCGTGACGCTGGCCTACACCCTCTTCGGCGGGTTCCTGGGCGCCACGTGGACCGACGTCGCGCAGGGGCTCCTCATGCTCGCAGCGCTCGTGGCCGTGCCGGTCATCGCGATCGTGGACCTCGGCGGGTGGGGCGCGGTGACCGACGGCATCCGCGCGGCCGACGCCGCCGCCGGCACCCAGCACCTGTCGTTCCTCGCGGGCGCGTCCGCCTCCGGGGTGATCTCCGCGCTCGCGTGGGGGCTCGGGTACTTCGGTCAGCCGCACATCATCGTGCGCTTCATGGCGATCCGCAGTCCGCAGGACGCGAAGGCAGGACGCCGGATCGGCATCGGCTGGATGGCCGTCACCGCGGTGGGCGCCGTCCTGACCGGGCTGGTCGGCGTCGCCTACGCGACGGTGAAGGGGCTCGACGTGGACAACCCGGAGACGATCTTCCTGGTGCTCGCCCAGCTGCTCTTCCACCCGCTGGTCGCCGGTCTGGTCCTGGCAGCGGTGCTCGCCGCCATCATGTCCACGATCTCGTCGCAGCTGATCGTCTCCTCGTCCGCGCTGGTCGAGGACCTCGCGAAGATGGCGGGCATCCGCCTGGGCGCGCGGGGCGAGGTCATGCTGGGGCGAGCGGGGGTGCTCCTCGTGGCCGTCGTCGCGGCCCTCATCGCGCTGGACCGTACGTCGTCCATCCTCGACCTGGTGGGCTTCGCCTGGGCCGGCTTCGGCTCGGCCTTCGGGCCCGTGGTCATCCTCAGCCTCTACTGGCGTCGCCTCACGCGGTGGGGCGCGCTGTCCGGGATGGTCGCCGGGGCGGTCGTCGCCTTCGTCTGGGGGCGGTCGTCGCTCGCGGACTCGCTGTACGAGATCGTCCCCGGATTCGCGGTGGGTCTGCTCGTCGCCGTCGTCGTCAGCCTCCTGACGCCGCGTCCCGACGCCGCGGTGCTCGGCGAGTTCGACGCCGCACGCCGGCTGGCGCGCGGCGACAGCCCGGAGCAGGAGACCGTGAGCGCCTGAGACGGCGTCCGCAGCCCCTGTCGCGGTCCGTGGCCGGACGTGGCGCGCGCCACGTCCGGCCACGTTGCACGGATCGCTCCGCCCGGGTAATGTTCTACGACGTCAGCCCGACGGGCCGACGGACATCGAGGAGACAGCCGAGAGGCTGGGTACCGATGGCCGGGCCGGGACTGAAAACCCACACCTTCAACGGTCGGGATGCTTCGCGCATTCTTCCCGGTGGGATCGGATCGTCTTTTCGATCTCCTTGATCCTCGGATCAGGGATTTGGAAGAGGGAAAACGGTCTGGTAAGTTTGAGGGGTTGCCCCGGCGGGGC
>NZ_JBCFYX010000006.1:0-52898 GCF_038593535.1 Isoptericola sp. F-RaC21
GAAGCGGCAGGCCGCCGGCGAAGGCGACAAGGTGCAACTCACCGCAGACGTCCTCGAGGACGTTCGAGGCCGAGCGCGCGCCGCCTTCCGCGCGGCCGCGTACTTCGAGCAGGTCCCCACGTTCTCCAAGTTCATCGAGAACGCGGTGATCGCCGAAGTACGCCGCGTCGAAGCGGCCTACAACGACGGCGAGCCGTTCCAGCCGATCACCGAGAACCTCCCCAGCGGCCGACCCGCCGGCAGCTGAACGACACGAAGGAGCACCGATGAGCCCTGTTGAGCAACTTCTGAGCGAGCAGGTCCTCGACATCGCGTGGGCCAGCCCGGTCGAGCTGTGCTGGAGCAGCGAGACCGACTGACGCCCCGCCTGACAGATGCCCCCGGAGCCTGGCCGCTTCGGGGGCATCGTCGTGTCTGGACGGGCGGTCCGGCTCGAGCGGTGGCCGCGGTTGGTTCGCCGGCCGGCGGGGGAGTGGAGCGAACCGATGCCGACCTTCGGCCGGCGCCGAACGGCGGCCGCTGCGCGGCCCTGTCGTTCCGCGCTGACGCGCGGAAGAGCGTTGTTGCCCTCTCCTGGCTTTCCATGATCGCCCGCGCGACCCTCCGTGCAAGCCCCGCGGCTGCGCCGCCGTCATTCCCCCGGAACTTCTCGGACGCGCTCGCAAGCTCGCTTGATTCGCCCGAGAACTTCCTCCTCCTGCCGGTCCCGGGGCTTGCACTCCAGGCCGCTATGCGGGCGTTCATTACGGCGCCAGGAGAGGGCGAAAAAACGGTCGGCGGCAGGCTGGCCACCCTCGGCTGGCGGAAGGGTCACCGATGTTCCCCACCTCTGAACTGCGAGCGAAGAACCTCGCGGACGTGCTGGCCGCAATCGCACTCACGATCGGCTTTCGGCCCGTGAACAGCGTCGTCGTCGCGGCACTGCGGCCCACAGGCTCGCTCGGCGTGATCGCGAGCCTCGACCTCGACAACATCACCCCGGAGACTGCCGACCTGATCGCGGTGCACACCGCGAACGACCGCGCGGACCGCGCCCTGGTCATCGTCTACAGCGAGGACCAGGCCCTCGCGGCCGACGTCGTCGGCGCGATGACGTGCGCGCTGCACGGTCAGGCCGTCGACGTCGCGCACGCCGGGCACGTCGACCAGACCACCTATCGGGACCTGCTGGTCGACGACGCCCCGGCCCGGCCCCTGACCGATATCGAGACGAGCGCGGTCGCGGCCCACGCCGTGATGATGGGCCGCAACCTCAACGCGACCCGGGCCGATCTGCTGCCCCGGCCCGCCGCGCGGGCCGCACGGGACGAGGCCAGCAACGCCTACGCGGACCAGACCGCAGAGGCGGACCAGACGGCCCACGCCGTCGCCACCTGGCGGCTCATCCTCGCGGGGATGCTCGACGGGCCGGAGATCTACGGCGAGATGGCCGCCCGCCTCACCGACATCCGCGTGCGTGACGCGGTGCTGCTGTCGATGATCCCGGAGGTCACGCCCGAGGTCGTGAACGCGACCGTCGAGGGCCGCGAGGACGGTACCGCCGTGGGCCGGGCCATCGCCGCGCTCGTGCACCCGGAGCAGGGCCGAGAGCCGGGCCACGCGGCCCACGACGCCGCCGACGCCCTGGCCCAGATCATCGCGCACGTCCCGGACAGCGCGCCCGCGTGGACTCTGTGGGCGCTGGTCGCCTGGTGGAACGGCAGCGGAACGGCCGCCCGTGACGCGCTGAGCCGCGCGGGCCAGGGCTACCGGCTCGCGGAACTGCTGCGGCAGGTCCTGGCCCAGGGCGTCCCGCCGGGCTGGGTGCTCAAGCACCGCGCCGGTCTCTGACCGGCAGGAGGTGGGCCGGGGCCGAACAGCACCGGCCCACCTCGCCCACCACCTGCGGCTCACGGTCGCGTGGTGGCCTGGTCCGGCCCATCGAGGGCCGGACCAGACCAACCGGGGGCATGCCGCCCCCGGACCCCCGCCACCGCTGCAGCTCGAGCGAACCGGCGACCGAGCCACGGCGTGCATCGGTGGGCAGTGAGGTCCGGCTGCGCCGGATCGGTGGCCCGCACTGGGCCAGGCCGGGTGAGCCGGCGGCGGGGGAGCGGCGCGAACCGATGCCGACCTGCGGCCGGCGCCGAACGGCGGCCGCTGCGCGGCCCTGTCGTTCCGCGCTGACGCGCGGGCCGGCTGTGCCCCCTCCTGGCTTTCCATGATCGCCCGCGCGACCCTCCGCGCAAGCCCCGCGGCTGCGCCGCCGCCCGCCGGCGGGGCTCGTGGGCCTGCGGTCGCTTCGCTCCCTGAGCTCGGCCCACGAGCCCCGCCGCCGGGCGGTGCCGGGGCTTGCACTCCGGGCCGCTTATGCGGGCGGTCATTCCAGCGCCAGGAGGGGGCGAAAAACGGTCCCGGACAGCGGGTGCCACCTACCTCCCGGCAGGAAGGTCGCTCACTCATGACGAGCACCACGAACACCGAGAACACCACCACCCGCGAGGACGCAGGCCAGGTGCTGGCCGAGGGCGTCGAGTTCGCCCACCTCGACCCGAGCACCCTGATCGTCGGCGCGAACGTGCGCGCCGACGCCGACCTGACGCCGGAGTTCATCGGTTCCATTAAGCAGCACGGCGTCATCCAGGCCATCCGCGTCCGCCGCGACAGTGACGGCACCCTGACCGTCCTGGAAGGCCAGCGGCGAACCCTTGCCGCGATCGAGGCCGGGCGCGCCACGATCCCCGCGCAGATCGTCACCAGCGACGACGACGAGAAGGCCCGCGAGGCACGCCGGATCATCGAGCAGTTGGCCGAGAACGACCACCGCACCGACATGCGCGACACCCACCGCACCGAAGCGTTCCGGCAGTTGTCCCTCGAGTTCGGGCTGACTGCCGGGCAGATCGCCAAGCGCACCGGCACCAAGAAGGACCAGGTGGCCGCGACGCTCAAGGTGGCCGAGTCGAAGGTCGCCGCCGCCGTGCAGGCCAAGTACGATCTGACCCTCGACCAGGCCGCCGTCCTGGCCGAGTTCGCCGACGACCCGGAAACGGTCAAGGCACTGACCGCCGTCGCGGTCGAGGAGCCCGGACGGTTCGCCCACCAGGCACAGCGCGCCCGCGACGAGCGCGAACGAGCCGAGCAGGTCGCCGCCGCCCGCGAAGCCCTCGCAGCCGAGGGCGTGACCGAAATCGAGGCCCCGTCCTACGACGACAAGAAGGTCCGCAGCCTGAGCCAGCTGCGCCCTACCACCGAGGCGGACTACGGCACGGACCTCACCCCGGAGGCCCACGCCGAGTGCCCCGGCCACGCCGCCTACGTCCGCTCGTCGTGGAGCAACGTCAGCGTGGCCTACGTCTGCACGAACTGGCGCACCCACGGGCACGCCGACAAGTACGCCACGACGGGCACGCCAAAGTCCGGCCCGATGACCGACGAGCAGAAGGCCGAGCGGCGTGAGGTGATCGAGAACAACAAGGCGTGGAAGTCCGCCGAGGTCGTGCGCCGCGAATGGCTGGCCGAGTTCGCCAAGCGCACGACCGCGCCGAAGGGTGCCGCCGAGTACGTCGCCCGCGCCATCGCCACCGACACGCACACGCTGAACCGTTCCGGCGGAGGCGGCCACCCCCTGGCCTGCCAGTGGCTCGCCATCGAGCGAGAGCCGGGGTACTACGGAGCCGAGAAGGCATTCACCGCGCTTCTTGCGAAGGTCACCCCGGCCCGCGCCCAGCACATCGCCCTCGTGCTGGTCCTTGCGGCCCGCGAGAAGGAGACCGGCACCCACACCTGGCGGAACCCCGGCGTGGAGCGCGACTACCTGACCGCCCTGGAGTCCTGGGGCTACACGCTCTCCGACGTCGAGCAGATCGCCCGAGGCGAGCAGGACAACGCCGAGCGGCCCAGCAAGTAGAACCACGGTGGCCCGGCCCGAACCAGGGCCGGGCCACCCCGGGGCCGCCCGGACCGCTGCTGGTCGGCAAGGTGTCACGGCCGGCCCATCGAGGGCCGACCGCGACAGCCGGGGGCATGCCGCCCCCGGACCCCCGCCGCCGCTGCAGCTCGAGCGAACCGCGACCGAGCCACAGCGTGAGCCACCGGTGGGCAGTGAGGTCCGGCTGCGCCGGATCGATGGCCCGCACGGGCCGGAGCATGTGGGCCGGCGGCGGGGGAACGGTGCGAACCGATGCCGACCTTCGGCCGGCGCCGAACGGCGGCCGCTGCGCGGCCCAGCTGCATCAACAAGCGGCGTCGTTCCTGACGCTCCATCATCCCCCGCCCGGCCCTACGCACAAGCGGCTGCGCCGCCGTCTCCTCCGGAAGTTCTCGGACGCGTCGCTGCGCTCCTTATTTCGCCCGAGAACTTCCTCCCCCGCCGCCCCTTCGGGGTTGCCGCTCCGGGCCGGGCGGGTGCTGCTCCGCTTATCAGGAACGACGCCCCACAGCGACCGTGCGCCAAGCGGTCACCCACGCGAGAGGAACCCACCATGACCGGTCAGACCCCCACCCAGAACCCCACCGATGCGGCCCTGCTGGACGCCCTCGACGCCGCCGTCAACACCGGCGCGTTCCGGGTCTTCGACCCCCAGACCACCACCCCCGACGACCTCGACGCCCCGGCCCGCGACAGCGACGACGCCGAGAAGGCGCTCACCCAGGCACTCGCCCACGTACGCGCCGCGCGGCGAATCCTGCACCGCTCGGGCATGCGCGACGACGACGTGCTCGCCGCCAGCGACAGCCTCCGCACCGCCACGAACCGCCTGTGGGCCGCGCACCCGAGCCTCAACCCCACCCGCTGACCCGCACCCGACCCACACCCACGAAGGAGACACCCACCATGAGCCACGACCTCACCGACCTGTTCGGCCCCGCGATCCACACCCACACCCGCGCCCAGGCCATCGAGGACGGCACGCTGCGCGAGGTCCCCGCCGACCTCGCCCGCGAAGCCGGATTCCGCTACCCGCTCGCGCTGACCGCCGCCGCATGGGCCGACGCGGTCGCCTGGAACGAGGCGAACGCCGGGCTTCAGGACGAGACCGGGCGACTGTGGGACGTGCTCACGATGGCCCGCCACGCGCTCACCAGGACGCCGCCGTGGGAGGACCGCGCGCTCTTCGACGTGCTGCGCGTGCCCAACACGCCCCGCGCCCACAGCCCGCGCCGCACGACGCTGCGTGTCCACCTCGGCCCCGGCGACACCCCCGCGCCCGTCCTGACCATCCTCATGCCCGACGAGGACTAACCCGCCCAGGGGTGGCCCGGCCCAGGCCGGGCCACCCCTGGGCCAGCGGCCCGCGGAGGCGAAGAAGCACGGCACGAAACCCAACGTTTGAGTATACAAATCAAAATTGATGATGTATATTAAAGGTGTTGGCAGGGCAAGCAACGGCCGGAGACCACCGGCCACCCGACGCCAGCAGAAGGAGGGCCATTCATGGCTCGCAACGCTCACATCCACACCGCCGGGCACGGCTACAACGGATCGGTGACGGTGGCCGCCGTGCGGCACGGATTCCAGGCCAGCATCGCGGCCGCGAAGCAGCGCGCGGCCCGCACTGGGGAGAAGCTGGCCGACCTCCTCGACCGCATGGACGCGGCCGACCCCCGCACCGCCACCGCGACCAACCCGGTCCTCAGTGGCGACGACGCGGCCCTCGGGCTGGACCGGGTCCGGGCCGGGCTGCACCTCAACCCGTACTCCGGGCTGCTGTGCACCCACGACGAGCCGGGCCGACCGTCCCCGCTGATCGCCTGACGCGCCCCGGTGGGCCGGAGGGGAGACCCCCGGCCCACCGGCTGGCCCAGGCAGAACCACCAGCGGACCACCGGAAGGACCACCCGACATGCTGACCATCACCCACACCCACGAGGCTGGAACCCTCATCGAGGGCACCGCCCGCGGCGACGGCACCGCGGACGTCCTCAAGGCCCAGCGCTGGCGCTGGAGCCGCAACCTCGGCGCCTGGTACATCCCGCGCTCGCGCGACCAGCACGCCAAGACCCGGCAGATCGACGCCACCGCGGCCGCGCTGCGCGCGGCCGGCCACGACGTCGAAGTGACCATCGACAACACCGCGCGCGCGACTGCCGAGGTCGAGGCCGACAAGATCGCCCGCCAGGCCGACCGGGTCGACGCTCTGGCCGCGAAGGCCGAGCGCCGCCGCGAGGACGAGTCCGCCGCGTGGGCGCGTCACCGCAGCGACGTCGAGCGGCTGCCGCCCGACGGCGAGCCGGTCAAGATCGGCCACCACTCCGAGGGACGCCACCGCCGGGACATCTCCCGCGCGTGGAACTCCCTGGGCCGCAGCGTCGAGGCGGGCCGCGCAGCCGAGGAGGCCGAGCGCCGCGCGACCGAGGCCGCGGCGACCACCGCCGCCCGGTACAACCCGGTCACCGTCGCTAACCGCATTGACAAGCTCGAGGCCGACCGTCGCAAGTTCGTCCGCCGCCGCGACGGGTACACCAGCGGCAGCGGCGTCTACGCCATGGAGCACCCGCCCGCGACCGGCGCGGGGCGCGAACGGCTCGAGCAGCTGATCGCGGAGACGGACGACGCGCTGACCTACTGGCGCGGCGTGCGCGCCGACCAGCAGGCCAACGGCACCGCCACCAACTACGGACCCCACAACGTCGCCAAGGGCGACGCCGTCCAGGTCCGCGGCACCTGGTACCGCGTGCTGCGCGCCAACCCCAAGAGCGTCACCGTCGAGGGCTACTTCGGCCCCGACCGCACGCCCTGGCAGGAGGTCGCCGACCACAGGCCCGCCAAGGCTGCCTGACCGCAGCAGCAGTACGGCCGCGGCCGCCCACGGGGGCGGCCGCGGCGCACCCACCCCGCGACACGACAGGAGCAGCCATGACCGCCACCACGCACAGCCGGACACGTAGGCTCGGGCCACGAAACGCCGTGGGGGGCATGCCGCCCCCCACACCCCCCGCCTCTGGCGGGGCGTGCCGCCGCCTGCACCCTCGAGGTACCCAGCCCATGACGACCCGCCGGCTCGACGAGCTCCCCGCAGAGCACGCCGCACCCATCCTCGAGCTGCTCGAACAGGTACGCGCGGCCGCTGCTGCGCCCGAAGGGGCCGAAGACGCCTGGGCCGCCGCAGAGGCCGGCCAGGTCCGCATTCGCACCGGGCACAAGGCCGCCCGCCGCACCCTGTCCGCCGGCCAGTGCGCCGCGCACGCGTTGCGGCTCACCGCGGCCCGCGACCTGGCCCGCACGGTGGACCAGGCCGGCCGTCCGGACCGCGGGGCAGAGACTGAGCCGTGGACCGTGGCACTGGCCCAGGCCGCCGGGCCGATCGGCTCGTGGGACTGGGACGAGCGCATGCAGGGCGCGCTCGACCTGCGCCGGACGTTCAAGGATCTGCCCGAGCCGCTGCCCGCTACCGTGCGTCCCGTGCGCGCCGTTGCTGCGTGGCTCACCCACGCCGGCGGCATCGGCATCATTGCGCCCACTGCACGACTGGCTGCGCTCGTGCTCGACCAGGACCCGCCGGCGGAGATCCTGGCCGCGAGCTGGTACGCCACCCACGGCGCACGGCTGCTCGCCGAGCTCGTCCGCGGCGGCGGGCTCACCCGCGGGGCCGCCGACGCCGGCGAGGTCCGCCGCCGTGACGTCCTACGGACCGCGGTCCGCGGCGTTCACGCCGCGCGCATCATGAGCAAGACCGACCTTGCCGCGGCTGCCGGCATCACCCGCCGCACGCTGGACGCCTGGCTTACCTCCAGCACTCCGACCCCCGCACTGAACGAGCAGGAGGATCCGAGATGATGAGCGGCCTCATTTTCGCCTTGGTCGGTGTCGTGCTCACCGGGCTTGCCGTCGTGGACAGGCGTGCCAGCCGGCGCGAGGGTGCGCGGCCAGGATGGACCGCTGACGGGTGGGGCAGCATTGCCGTCCCCGTAGGTATCGCGATGGTCGTCCTCGGCGCCTGGGCTGCCGCAGGATGGCCGGGCCTCGACTAACGCTTCCGGGCAAACGCCCGGTCCGGACGCTGTCTAACGCCTGTCGCTCATGCGCGGGCGGCCTGGACCTCGGCGCCGGTCCTCGATCCCTTCCAGGCTCGCTGCCGTCCACACCGGCCCGCCGTTGAGCTCCCCCACGGGATCCGGGAGCCAGTCCGCGCCCCGGAGGCGCGCGTTGCGCAACGACGTGCGGGCCAGTCCGAGCCGCTGAGCCAGGCGGGCCGCGTCGTACAGGCCGCCCGGACCCGGGCCAGGGTCCACACCCGCAGAGCTGGGCGAAGCGACGTCGTCTGACCTGGTCATCCACCCACAATAACAGTGCGCATGCGCCCTCATTCTGTTAAACTAGGCGCAGGCGCCCTAATTTTGGAGGTTCTCTCGTGAGCCAGACCGAATCCCCGGCCGGGAACCGTCGACTCCCGCTCGCCGCTGTCGTGACAGCTGCCGCCATCGCGACCGCGCTGGCCTACCGCGGCATGGTCCTGTTCGGGCTCGAGGTCGCCGGCATGGTGCCCGCCGAGGCGTACATGCTCGCCGGGTTCCTCGAGATCGCCCTGATCGCCGTCGCGATCATGGCTCGCAGCGCGGCCCTCGACGGCCGCCCCTACGGCGTCCTCCTGACGCTCACGTGGATCCTGTCGGGCACGTCAGGCACATTCGCCGCGCTGCACGAGGTCGCCATCATGAACGGCTCCACGCCCTACATGGTGGTGTTCCGGTTCGTGCCGCCCCTGGTCGCCGCGCTGATGTGGCACCTCGCCCTGGTGGGGGAGCGGCATCTGGTCACCGGGAACACCCTCGACGAGCGGCGTCGAGAGCGCCGCGTGCACCGCTTCATCGTCAGCGCCGAACGGTGGCGCGACGCCCGCCGCGACGACGCCGGCGGCCGCACGGACGCCCGTCGCGTGCGCGCCGCGCACCGGCGCCAGCAGACCGCGCGCGATCGCGCGCTGAAGCTGCTCACCGTCGAGGAGTTCGACGCCCGCACGCGCGCCTGGGTCGACCGGTTCGAGGCAGCCGCTCGGCACGGTGAACGACTCGACGCCCTCGGCGCATCGGCGGCCGCGCGCCGCGGCGTGCGCCGCGGCGGACACGACGTCGACGACGCGCCGGCGACGTCCCCGGCGCCAGTACAGACGGACCAGCCTGTGCGCGGGGCCGCGGAAGAACTGCGACGCGCGACCGCGTCGCCGGGTCCGCGACCGGATGAGGTCGTCCAGAGCGCCGTTCCGGCGCCCGACGTCGCCGCCCGGCAGATCGCACGCGCCGAGCGGGCGGCCATCATCCTCGAGCTCCATGCTGCGGGCCTGTCCGGACCCGGCATCGCCGCGCGCACCCCGTGGTCGAAGTCGACCGTCAATCGTGTCCTGAAAGAGCACGGTGCCCGGCGGCCCGACGTCCAGGCGCCGAGCTTGCTCGAGGCCGTGCAGGCATGAACCCCGGGCGGGCGCCCCTGCGGGGCGGCATGGATCCCGCGGGCTGCGCCCGCACCAGCGGGGCTCGTTCCTGCCGCTCCATCATGGCCGCCGCGCCCGGCGTGCAAGCGGGCCACCAACACCCCGTGGCCCACCGACTCCGCCAGAACTTCACGGCCGCGTCGCTGCGCTCCTTATCTCGACCGAGAACTTCTTCCCCCGCCGCCCTGCGGGTTGACACGCCGGCCGCTCACGGCGGCCCTGGCTCCGCTATCAGGAACGATCCCACCGAGTGAGCGAGGAGGGCGTCATGCTCAGCGTCACCGTCTACAGCACCGGGCCGGCATGCATCCGCTGCAAGATGACCAAGGAACAGTTCGAGGCCAAGGGCGTGCACGTCGACGTCGTCGAATTGGCCGAGAATCCTGCCGCGCGCGAGTACGTCACCGAAGAGCTCGGGTACTCCGAGGCCCCCGTGGTCGTCGTCGAGGACGGCACCGGGCAGGACCACTGGAGCGGCTTCCGCCCCGACCAGATCAACCGCGTCGCGGCCGCGGCCGCGTGCCCGATTCAGCAGGGGAGGAGGAGACCATGACCACCACCGCACAGCGCATCATCGCCGCGAACGCCGCCGCCTGGGACTACTGGCGCTGGCACGCCACCCAGCCGGGGGAGTGGGTCACCGGATACCTCGCCTCCCGCGGACTGCGCGGCACCGTCGCCAGCCTGGCGCCCGCCGGCTGGGCACGCCTCGTGCCCACGCTGCGCCGCCGCGGGTTCACCGACACCGAGCTCCTGGACGCCGGCCTCGCCCTCGAGGCCAAGAACGGGGGACTGGGCGACGCGTTCCGTGACCGACTGGTCCTGCCCATCCGCAACACCGCGGACGAGATCGTGGGCTTCACCGCACGCCGCAACCCGGCCTCCGACCACGACACCGATGCACCGCCGAAGTACCTCAACACCATCAGCACCGCCGCCTACGACAAGTCGCGTGCCCTGTACGGGCTCGACGCCGACGCCGCGGCCCGGATCGCACGAGGCGCAACGCCCGTGCTCGTCGAGGGCGCCCTCGACGCCGAAGCCGTGCGCCGCGCCGGGCACGACCTCGTGCCGCTTGCCGCGTGCGGAACGGCCATCACCGATCACCACCTCCAGCTGCTTCGCGACATTGACGCCGGCGCCGTGCGCCGGCTCGTCGGCGCCACCGACGCCGACGCCGGCGGACAGAGCGCCATCTGCCGTCTGTGGGCGCTCGTGACGCCGGACGAGGCCGCCACCGTGCGGATCGCGCAGCTCGAACCCGGCACCGACCCCGCCGACCTCGTTCGCACAGGACAGCGAACTCAGCTCCGCGTAGCCCTGGTCCAGGACTCTCGGCCGATCGTCCACGCCGCCATTGACGTCACGCTCGAGCGCTACGACCTCGAGCACATCGAAGGTTCCCTCGCCGGCCTCCGACACGTCGCCACCGCCATCAAGGGCCACGACCCCGCAGTCCTCGCCCAGGCCACCGGACACCTCACGAAGCGCCTCGAGAACACCACCGAGCACGACATCGTCGTTACCGAGATCATCAACGCGGCCGCGACCACCACGGAGGATGCGTGACCACCGCCGGACAGCCCGAACCGATCGCGCGCAACCGAAGGAAGCATCTCGGCGCCCGCCTGAGCACCTTCGGCCACGCAGCGACCCTCGAGTTCCTATTCCTGCTCGCCCTCGCCGCGGCCATGGCCGGAGTCGCGGGCACCCTGGCCGAACTGCTCACGGACGTGCGGTTCGACATCATGGGTCGTGCGTACCTGCTCCAGTGGACGTTGGGCGTCTTCACCGCGTTGTCTCTTGCGATCCTCCTCGAGGGCACGCTCTTCCCCTGGTCCGGCCGCCGCAGCCTCCGCGCTACTTTGCGCCGGGTGCGCCAGTGGGGCAGCGTCTTCGTGTCCCATCTCGGGCTGCTGCCGAGCCGGCGGCAATCGAGAAAGATCCTCGCAATAGGAGCGGTCGCCGCGACCGTCGCGTTCGTGGTCGCCTGCATGATCTCGCTGGTCCCAGGAATCGAGCAGATCGACCACGACCAGGACGCCCGCTACGTCGCGGTCGCGAACGCCCCCGGGCTGGCGGGCGCGCTCTACTTCGCGATCGCGGCACCGCCGCCGGAAGAGGCCATGTACCGCGGCCTCCTGCTACTCATCGCCGCGGCGGCCACATGGTGGTGCCGTACCCCGGCCGCGCGCCGACTCATCATCGGCGTGGCCCTCGTACTCACCTCCGCGCACTTCGGGTACATCCACCTGGAGTGGTCGCAGTCGAACGCGATCATGGCGGCCACCTCCGGCCTCGCCTACGGTGCCGCAGCCTTGTGGAGTCGGTCGCTCTGGGCCGCAGTGCTCGCACACGCCCTGTACAACTTCGCGGTCGGCGCCGTCACCATCTGACGGACCGCATGATGACTCCACGAGCAGCCCGGCCTCGTAGATGTGTCGCGCAAGGGTTGCCCGAGGCCACGAGCTCCCTACCGTGCCGAGCCGCCAGGACGAGGGCGGCGGGGGATAGTCCGGTACACATCCTCCTGTCGGAGCCAGCAGAGCAGTTCCGTGACGTTCGACGGGGCGTTGGGCGGCTTCACCGTCACCAGGACACGGCCGTCCGCCCAGCGATTCGCGGTGCCCGGGACCAGTTCCTCCCACGAGTCCCACAGCAGGCGGACGATCACCGCGTACGAGCCCTGCGGTCGAACGGGCGCGTGGCGCGGGGTCTCGGCGGCGTTGAGCGGCTTGCGTGCGGGCCAGTACTTGTCGCCGTGCTCGGGCCGCTGCCACACCTGGTGATCGTCTCGCCGTCCCTCGCCTGTCACCCCCTCATGGTAGGGCGTACTCGAACGCGTGTTCGATACTGGACGGGTGACCATGACCGCGCCGAACCGCCTCGACGCCGCTCGCGCCGCTCTCGCGGCGGCCGAGCTGCGCACTGGCGTGCGCGGGCCAGACCAGCGTGCGCCGCGCTGGGAAACACCAGCCCCGCACGCTAGGGGAGCGGGCCCTCAGCGGGCCCCCGAGGACGTGCCTGTCGAGCCGTTCGCCGCGGTCCTCGACGGCGGCCGGCTGCCTGTCGGCGCGGCGTCGGTCGTCGCGGGGTCGTCGAGTCTCCTTCTCGCGCTGCTCGCCGTGTCCCAACGGGACGGTGACTGGATCGCGCTCGTGGGCATGCCCGGTCTCGGGCTCCTGGCCGCCGTCGACGCCGGCGTCGCGCTCGACCGCCTGGTCGTCGTGCCCGACGTCGCCGGTCGCGGCGCCGAGACGATCGCCGCGCTGCTCGACGGCATGGCTTACGTCGTCGCCGGCCCGGCCACCGGACTCACGCCGGCCGACCGCCGGCGGCTCACCGCACGGGCTCGAGAACGAGGGGGCGGCATCGTCTCCACGAACGAGTGGGAGCACACCGCCCTGCGCCTGCACGCGACCGCGCGATGGTCCGGCGTCGACGCCGGTGCCGGCTACCTTCGACACTGCGAGCTCGACGTCGACCGTCAGGCTCGTGGCCGCACGGAGCGGTGGACGCTCACGCTGCCCATGCCTGAGCTGGACTGGTCGACCCCCGCCCAGCCAGGCGCCGCTCGCCGGGCGGACGCGGGGCACCAGCGGCGCCTGCTGCGCGCGGTGAGCTGACGCCGGGCCCCCGAGTGCGTGCACGCGCGGGGCGTCCCTACCGTGGCCACGGACGACGACGAGAGGAGCAGCCGTGGCCGTGACGATCGAGGTCTATCACCAGGATGACCAGTGGCATGTGCGCCGCGAGGGCGAGAGCGAGCCGCTGTCGAACCACGCAACGAAGGACGCCGCCACCGTGGCCGGGCGTGAGGCTGCCCGGCGCGAGGGCGCTGAGCTGGTCATCAAGAACGCTGACGGCACGATCGCGCAGAAGGACTCCCACGGGCACGACCCCCGCAACGTGCCCGGCTGACCGTGAGCCTGCCGCCGGGGCTACGGGTGCCGGTCGACGTCGTACTCGCCCGCGCCGTCGAGCAGATCCCTGCGCCGACGGCGCTGCCGGGTGGATGCCTATACGAGCCGAAGTGGGACGGATTCCGGTGCGTGATCGCGCGCGACGGCGCCCGGGTGAGCCTGTGGTCGCGCCGCGGCACCGACCTCACGCCCATGTTCCCCGAGGTCGCCGCCGCTGCCGCCAACCAGCTCGCCTCCGGGACCGTGCTCGACGCCGAGCTGGTCGTCTGGACGTCCAGCCGGCTCGACTTCGGCGCCCTACAGGAGCGGATGGGCCGCGGCCCGCGCGCGGCCGCGCAGCGCGCCCGCACGCACCCGGCGTCCGCGGCGGTGTTCGACGTCCTGGCGACCGGTGGTGACGACGTGCGCGGCATGCCGCTGTCGCTGCGGCGGACGCTGCTCGAAGACCTGGCCGCCCTGTGGCGGCCGCCGCTGAACCTCTCGCCCGTCACGTCCGACGTCGAAGAGGCGCGAGAGTGGTTCGAGACCTACGTCGTGGCCGGCGTCGAGGGCCTGGTCGTCAAGGGCGCCGGGCAGACCTACCGCGGCGGGCAGCGCGACTGGCTCAAGGTCAAGCACCGATCCAGCCTCGACGTCATCTGCGCCGCCGTGATCGGTCCTCGCAGCGCGCCGCAGCGGGTCGTCGCCGGCCTGCCCATCGACGGCGAGTTGCGCATCGTCGGACGCTCCACGCCGCTGAACCCGCACGTTCGCCGGACCCTCGCGGAGCACCTGCGGGTCCCGGCCGGGTCGCACCCGTGGCCGGCTCAGGTTGGCCCCGGCGCGTTCGGCCGGTTCGGGAACGACCGCGGCCCGGTGGACCTGACGCTCGTCGAACCGGTCGTCGTCGAGGTCAGCGCCGACGCCGCATGGTCCGGTCGATCCTTCCGCCACCCTCTCCGCGTGACGCGCGTTCGCCCGGACGCCGAGGTCGCCGGCGTCACAATCCCCGAGGCCCTGGAACGCCCGTAGCTGTCGGCGGGGCGGTCTACGCTCCGGTCGTGATCCTGCGCGCGCACGTCGAGACCATCCCGCCCGACAACTCGGGCACGCACGAGACCAGCGTGCGCGAGGTCAGCGCGGACGCGCCCACCTACGAAGGGGCATGACGGCCCTGCGGGCCCAGTGCGATGAAGGGGAGCGGCTCATCGCCGTCCGCGTCGCGGAGCACTGAACGTCCTACCCTCGGAGCGTGAACTCGGCCGCCTGGACGTCTCCGCCCGTGCTGGCGGACGATCTGGGCATCACGCGTCAAGGCGTGCGGGCCTGGCTCAAGCGGCACGGGTACCCGAAGGACGATGACGGGTTCTACCGGATCGACGCCGCCACCGAGGCGCGGATGCGCGCCCACTTCGCCGCGCGCAAGACCCCGCCGCCGCTCGGGCCGTGCAGCGTGGACGAGTGCGACCGTCCGCGAAGGAGCCGAGGCGCCGAGCTGTGCGCCCTGCACCACCAACGGATGTCCAGGCACGGGACCCTGGAGCGTTCCCTTCCGGGGCAGAATCAGCGCGCCAAAACGCACTGCCCGAAGGGCCACCCCTACACGCCCGAGAACACCTACCGGTTTGCTGACGGTCGCCGCCGGTGCCGGCGCTGCCGGCTCGACCGGGCCGCGGCCGCGAAACGCACCCGCGCGACTCCCGCCTGACCTACTCCTCGCCGCTTTCGAGTGTGACCTGCCCCTTGGCGATGGCGTCCCACGCGGCCGCGTACTGCCGCTCGATGTACTCCTCGAGCTTCACCCGCTCGATCCGCCACACCCGCTTGGGCCCAACCTGGATCGCGGGTAGCTCGCCGGTCTTGAGCAGCGTGTAGACCTGCGTCTCGGTGATAGCCAACTCCTCGGCAACATCCTTCACGGACAGGAAGCGGGCTGAGGTTCTCATGAAGGAATCCTGCCATCCACATCGCCCGGCGAAGGATTCGCAGACTCGACAGCGGGGAACCTGCACGTCTCGGGCGTGTTGAACGTCTGGACGCTGGGGCGCAGAGGGCACGAGCGGATCGCGCAATATCCCCCACCAGTGATCCCCGCTAGGATGAGCGCCATGCCAAGGCGCAGGACTGCCACAGACTCTAGACGTACAATAGTTCGATTGGGGCTTTGTGTTGCGTTGGCAGCCGCCTGCCTCACTGGATGCGGCCCGGCGGCGTACAACTCCTGCCCGCCCAAGAATCCGATCGTGACACCTACTGAAGCAGTGCAAGGCCGGGAGATTAGCGTCACAGTCGAGAGTCTGATATCCGACGAAGGGTGTTCGGAGAAACTGCCTGACGCGGCCACGTACGAGCTCCAGTTGTGGACTCTCGGCGGAGACGTTCACAAGCCGGTCGGCGTCATCGATGCCGATACTTCAGGATCGGCCAATGGAAAAGTGAAGGTCCCGGACGACTTCCCCGAAGGGGACGCCACTCTGCGGGTTGTCGTCCTCGGTGCCGAACTCCAATGCGAACAAGACGAGACGATGGTTTGCGCAAATTCGTGGACAACTGTGAGTGTTGCCCGTAGCGGATAGGCGCACGGGCAACACTCACGGTGTTACGGTGTGACGGACCTAATCGGCCGACGCCACCCTAAGCTGACCTCTCTGATGGGATAGGTTCACGTCCGAGGGGAGCTGCGTGTCGCCCGAGGCGATTACCCCCCTGCCCTCCTCTTCGGTCGAGAGCTTCCAAGCCGCCTGTCCACCCACGATGATGTGCTGCTCCGCTCCGGTCCCTCCCGGTCCATCCCAAGGCTTCAGGTATACGAGATACTCCGAGCCTTCCTCTAGCAGTTCTGCTGCATTCACGGCGTACTCTTCTCTATTTCCGTCCTGGCGAATGTTTACGATATCGCCAGACTCGAAGTCGCCCGAGCCTGCACTGACTACCTTTGCCTCGGTAACTGTAAACGGAACCGGGTTGCTGTACTGATCGGGTCCTCCTGAAATGTATTCGACACGCGATGTGCCCGTGGGTTTGACAACTAGTTCTGCGGTGGCATCTGCTGATACCTCTTCGATGGAGTCGTAGCCCTTAACGTAGTCAAGATAGACGCCGACAGCGCCGTCCGACGGCGCCTCGGTGAGGTCCGTGCTCCCCATCTCGGTATGCTTAGAGGTTGACCGGCTCTCACCGATGTTGTCGTCGTAAAGCATTGATACCCCGGTGATGTCGTCGGGGCGCGGCCGGTAGACGTCGCAAGTTTCTCTTGGTATCCAGTAGTGATTCATGAGAACCACTTCATCGCATTGTGAACCCATGTCCTCGACCTGGTCGGACGGATGCTTTAGGCCGAGGACGTGACCGAATTCATGAGCCGCAGTGCTCTGTTTCATTCTGTCGGAAGCAATGGTGAACTGGCGCGTGTTTATCTGAATGAACTGCATCTGGTTATGCTTACTTGTCAGCGGATCGCAGGCTGTAAAGAGGGGTGCGCGACCAGACCACTCGGTGACTCCGTAATCGGTAACATCGATGCCGATCGCCGGCGGGCCAAAATTGATCGCCTCTTCCATCTCAAGAACACTCATGTTCCATGAAGCGGCCGCCGCCTGGAATATTGGATTCCATTCGGCTTTATTCTCCTTGCTCATCCCCCAAGTGACCCGCTGTCCCGAGAATTCGCATCCGGACCATAGATAGGAAGCTTGAGCGCTGGGAGCGCTGGCGACGAATGCTGTCGCTGTTGACCCTGCTATTGTGGCCGTAGCAAGGATTCCGCCAACAATGGTGCGCTTGAATTTCACCTGAGAACTCCCCTGGTTAGGTATGGGCGAGTGTGAATGCGGTCACACCGTAGCGGCTGCTGCCGGTAAGCGCATGCCGAGCCTGAATGGGGCTTTTGTTGGTAAAAGTGCCGCTCTGATTGTTCAGGGTCAGTTAGTGCGCTACGCGGGATGTGTCGGTATTCCGTTCGAGCCTGCGGCGCGGCGGCCGTCGTGTACGGGGCCGTCCCGGCAGCGCGCGCTGCGCGTCCGTCAGGCGGGGGCGGTGGGACGCTGAGCGCGGTCGGTTGACGTCGGGGACGTCGGTAGGGCGGTCTAGGCTCCGGTCGTGATCCTGCACGCGCACGTCGAGACCATCCCGCCCGACAACTGGGGCACGCGCGAGACTCAGGTGCGCGAGGTCACCGCTGAGGCTCCGACCTACGACGAGGGCATGGCAGCGCTGCGTGCACAGTTCGACCAGGGGGAGCGGCTCATCACGGTGCGCGTCGCGGAAGGCATGGCATGACGGCCGGCGACCCGACACCGTGGGTCGACGTCGTCGCGGCGTTCGGCACGCCGGTCGCCGCCGTCGGTATCGGACTGTCGTTCTGGCTCACGCTCAGGGGGCAGCGCACGGAGAACGACCGGGCCGAGAGTGCAGAAAGGTCGTCGGAGGCGAGCGCGGAGCGCTCTGAACGGGCGGCCGCCCTGACGATCGACACGCTGACGCGGATCGCCGACGCCCTCGACACTCTCGCCGCCCAGGGGCTCGCTGGCCCTTCGGCCGTCCGCCCGGCTCGCGTTGAGTGGTCGCTCGCGCATCACGGGGGCGACACCTACATCCTCACCAATACCGGCGAGGCAACCGCGCACCACATGACACTGACTGCCGATGAGTCACTCATCCGCGCCGACGACTGGCCGACCGACGTCACGCTCGGCCCGGGCGAAGCCCTCACCTTCATGGCGTTGGTGACGATGGGGACGCGCGACAAGACCATCACCGTGAAGTGGGCCGACGCCGAGGATGCCGACGAGTTGCGCGAGTGGCGGTACCCGTTGCCGCCCCGCCCGCCGCGCTCGAAGCGCAGCTAGCGGGGCGGGCAAGGTACAGCCAACGACCCGAGATTTCTAGACCTTGCTCGGGGGTAAGTCTCCTGGCGAGCCTGATCTACATGAACTTGCACCCGATCGTGGTTCTCGTGTTCGCCCTCACCATCCTCGGCGCCGGGGCTTACCTCGCCCGGGAGTTCATCGGGCCGATGTGCCTCTCGACGTTCGCAGACGTGCGACGTCGAGCCGTTGCGTGGCCGACGGTCAGCCTCGTCGCCGTCGCGGCACTGGTCTGGCTGGGGGTCATGGTCGCGGTCGCGGGTGGCGCGATCCGAGCCGTGAACGCTCTCGTCTAGGCATCAACGAGATGCCGGCGCACGGTGGAGACCGAGACGCCGAGCGCGCGGGCCACTGCCGCGGCGGACTGGCCGCCGGCAATCGATGCCCGCGCTGCCGCGAGCCGTTCCGGTGACATCACCGTCGGTCGGCCGCCGACCCTCCCGCGCGAGCGGGCCGCCGCCAGGCCATCGAGGGTTCGTTCGCGGATCAGATCGGCCTCCATCTGTGCGAGCGCAGCCAGCATGTGCACCATGAACCGTCCTGCCGAGCTGCTCGTGTCGATCTGCTCGGACAGCGACCGCAGGGCGACGCCGCGGCGCTCAAGCTCGTCGACGACACGTACCAGGTGGGACACGCTTCGCCCGAGTCGGTCGAGCTTCGTCACGACGACGGCGTCGCCGTCGTCGAGCTCGGCCATGAGCTGCGCCAGGACGGGCCGGTCGTCGCGTCGACCGGACGCGGTCTCGACCCGCAGGTGTCGCGCGTCGACGCCGGCGGCGAGTAGCGCGTCGCGCTGCGCGTCGAGGTTCTGTGTCGACGTCGAGACTCGCGCGTAGCCGAAGGTGATCGCCATGCCGTGACCGTAGCGAAAACCCCCGCCGGAGGTTCTGAACCGGCGGGGGTTTTGAAGGGGGTTTTTGAGCGGCGTGTCGCCGGCGCGTCGAGCTTCGAGCGACGGGGCGTCAAAAACGGTCAGTTCTGACGCGCTGCGAGGGGTTGTCGGTAGCCGACAAGCGCGGGAGTGGAGGCCCGTAGTTCAAGGGCTGACCGTCTGGTTGGCGTCGGCTCGCTCTGGTTGACCGGAGAGTGCCGCCGCGGCCTGTTGCGCCCGTCGTAGCAGGACGGTGAGTCCCGCCATCACGAGCATGATGCCGATGTTGACCCAGAGGACCGTCTCGGTGGCGTGGGCGTAGGACGTGGCGGTGGAGCTGGTCAGGTGGGCAAAGAAGACCGCGCCGATCACGGCGAGCCCGGCGGTGCCCGCGAACTGCTGGACGGTGTTCAGGAGTCCCGATGCTGAGCCGGCTTGCGTGGGCGAGACGGTGGCGACCGTGACGGCGATGGCGGCCGGCATGATCAGCATGTTTCCCAGGCCGAGTAGGCCGAGGCCGGCGATGAGCCAGGTCAGGCCGACCTGGCCGCCGAGCTGGTGCAGCGCTCCGGCGAGGATGAGGAAGGCGACGAGATTGACTCCGGATCCGAGCAGGATCGTGACTGCTGGTCCGCGTTCGGCGATGAGTCGTTTGCCGAGCTGTGGTGCGAGGACACCGAGCAGCGCCATGGGGCCGAAGGCGAGCCCTGCTTGGAGCGGGGTCAGGCCCAGGCCTTGCTGGAGCAGCAGGGACATGGTGAACACGCTGCCGGTGAACGAGGCCATGAATGCCACGTTGACCAGCAGTCCGAGGTTGGTTGTCCGGGCGTGCAGCAACGTCAGGTCCAGCACGGGATCGCGGTCGCGAGCAGCGAGGCGACGTTCGTACAGCACGGCGCCAGCGAGGACGGGGACAGCGGCCGTCATGCTGGCCCACGTCCAGGCGGGCCATCCCTGCTCGCGGCCGAGCGCGAGCGGGGCGAGCAGCATGGCCAGGGCTGCGGAGAGCCCGATCATCCCCACGACGTCGAGCCGGGGACGGCGACCGAGCGTGACGCGCGGCAGCACGCGGGCCGCGAGCACGAGCACCACTGCGCCGATCGGGAGGTTGAGGAAGAAGATCACGCGCCAGTCCCAGCCGGCGATGTTCGCCGAGATCAGCAGCCCACCCAGCACTTGGCCGAGCACCCCGCTGATACCGGCGGTCATCCCGAACCAGGCGAGGGCCTTCGCGCGTTCGGTGATGTCGAACGCGGCCATGATCAGCGCGAGCACCTGCGGCACCATCGCGGCTGCGGTAAGCCCTTGCAGCAGTCGCGCGGCCACCAGCTGGCCCGGCGACTGCGCCAGCCCGCAGAGCACTGAGGCGGCGGTGAAGCCGGCCATCCCGAGCAGGAACATCCGGCGATAGGTGAACAAGTCACCGAGGCGTCCGCCGGTGATCAGGCCTGCGGCGTAGGTGAACGCGTAGCCGCCGACGATCAGCTCCAGCGCTGCTCCCGTGGCGTGCAGGTCCCGCTGGATGGACGGCACTGCGACGTTGACCACGTTGAGGTCGAAGCCGTACATGAAGGTCGCGGACAAGATCACGGGCAGCAGCAACCGTGACCGTCGCGCGTCCGGCGGCGGGGTGTCGATCATGGGCGAGCTCCTCTGCCTGACGGTCGTCCTGCGCGCCGGTCGGGCCCGAGAGTCGGTGTCGCCGGAGCGCATTGTTCGATGGTCGTCGAACAGTACGACCGGCATCGACATAGGGTCAAGGACCATCTACGATCGCAGCGACACGAGTTCAGACAGCGAGCACGAAGGAGGGGCGCGTGACCGCAAGCGACGGCCTGCACCCGGCCACAGAGGACATCAGGCTCCCCACCGTGCTAGCGGCACTGGCGGATCCGGCACGCCTCGCCACGGTCCAGACCCTGGCCCAGGTTGGCGAGTCCGCGTGCACCCAACTCCAGGAGGCGGCGGGCCTCAGCATCAGCCGCAGCACCTTCTCCCACCACCAGAAGGTCCTCCGCGAGGCGGGGATCATCAGCGTCAGGATCCACGGGACGCAACGACTCCTCAGCCTGCGCCGAACAGACCTCGACGCCTGCTGCCCGGGGCTGCTCGACGCCGTGACCTCAGCGCGGGCCGACTCGCCCCAGCCGGTCTAGCTGGCACGCTTCGACCGCTGGGCCAGCCATCGATGGCGATGGCTCGAGATGGCGTGTAGGCGTGGTTTCGAAACTTCCAGAACCCGATTCTGGTGCGCCTCAGAATCGGTCGTTACTGGTGCTGCTCAGCGGTCCCGAAGTCGTCCACCGAGTGAGTGACGATCTGGCGGCTCAGCGCCTTGCGCCGCTCCTTGTGGTCTTGACCGCTCGGCGTGCTGCACCGACGGGCCCCGGCTGCGCCGCAGACGGGACAGGCGGTCGACCCTCCGCTGCCGCCGAGCGCCGCGCGCGCTCGCTCGGCGTCGTGCAGGTCGCCGGCGTACCGCTCCTGTTGCTCGATCTTGCGGCGGTAGTAGTCCTGCGCGCCCTGCTTTGAGATGCCTAGAGCGGTGCCGATGGCCTCCCAGGTTTCGCCGGCCTCGCGCGCTGCTCGGATGACGTACCAGCGGCGGCCCACGAGCAGGTTCACCGCGGCCGCGTTCGCGGCGAGGGCGTCGAGCGGACCGACGTCGGGCAGCTCGTCGAGCGCCTGGCGGGCGACCGCGTTCTCCGGGTCCTTTGCGAGGATGCCGTCCCAAGTCGTGCGCTTGGCGTAGGCGCCCCACGTCGCCAGGTACTCCGGCACGTCGGGCGGCAACTTGAATTCATCTCCGACCATGCGTCAAGTCAACTTGACGACGATCAAGATGTCAAGAGGGCTTGACGTTCGGTTCTGGTCGTTACTGCGCGTCGCCCGCTGGCTTCTGATCGCGGCGCGCGGTCACGGTCATGGTCCGACCGTCTCCATGGCGAGGGGCAGGCCGGCCGCGAGGAAGACGGCGAAGCCGGCGCCACCGATAACGAGACCGGGCACTCCGGCCAGTGAATGATCGGGCTCGCGCTTCACCAGGAAGACGTAGGCGGCTGTGCCGCCGAGCATGAGCAGCAGCCCGAAGACCAGCTGCACAACGGCGCCCGTCATGGTGCGCTCACCTCGGCCGCCCGGGAGGCCAGGTTCGTGACGGCCGCGGCCGTCACGAGGTCGTCGGGGGTGGTGTAGTCCATCGTTCGCTCCTTCGGGGGGTCTCGTCGCGGGCCGAGGTGGTCAGTGGTGGTAGGCGTCGGCACGGTGGGCGATGCGCACGACGAGCAGCACACCGTCTTCCGGGTGCAGCTCGAACAGCACGCGGTAGTCGCCGCGGCGAGCCGAGCACAAGCCCTCGAGGTCGCCGCGCAGCGGCTTGCTCATGCGCTCGGGGTTGGTCGGCAACGTCGTGGTGATGAACTCGACGACAGCCGCCGCCACCTTGTGCGGCAGGCGCATCAAGGCGCGCTCGGCGCCGGGCGCGACCTGGACGCGCCACGGGACGTCCATACCCGGCCGCGGGGCCGTGCCGCTCACTGGTTCGGCAGCCCGAACCGAGCGCGCAGGTCGTCACCGCCGGTGGTCTCGCCGGCCGCGTACGCCTCGCGCGCGGCTGCTACGTCCTCGCGCACGCCGGGCTGGTTGGACCAGAACAGCGACTCGCGCAGCGACTCCAGGTCGTCCTCAGAGATCAGCACCGCCGCGGCGCGCCCGTGCTTCGTGATCTTGATGATCTCGTGCTCGCGGTCGGCCTCGTCGACGAGGGCGGAGAGCTTGTCCTTGGCCTCGCTCAGGGCTACGGTCTTCATGGCCTAAGTCTAGCCGGTCTTCTAGCCTGCGGCTAGCCTAATCTTTAGCCGGTAACCCGTGTTATGACATTTTGTCCGATCTGCCCGACGAGAGATGGGGTCGCCGTCGACCCATGTGACTGCATCCCGCCCGCCAGCTCCGCGGCGCGGGCGCACCCCGCGGTGCCATAACTTCGAAGTCGAATCGACGAGCTCGCCTGGAGCATGCCCAAAGTTCACCCGCCAACGACGGAGCCTCGCGGGGCTGCCGCGTCTAGATTTGGCCTCGGCCCTCATCTGTGTCAGATGGGTGGTCACGCCCGAAGTACACGCCACCGTGCCGGGAGTGACCATGTGTGCCCTCGCCTGTTCCCAGGACCCAACTGCGGCCGCATTCTGTTGGCCCGTCCTCACAGCGAACAACCTGACTTAGACCATGGTCGCGCAATGGGTTGCTGCCCGAGGGATGTCACGAACCTCCCCACGCAACGCCGCCCCACTGCTTCGCCTGGCGGAGCGTCTGGCCCGCCAGTCCGTTGCCCAGGGGCTCTCATTCTCCCTATCACTAGCAGTCGGTGTAGAGCAGGAAGAGCCCGACCACCTGACCGTTTGTCATCTAGCCCCTCGCTACGCTGCGCATGTGATCCGAATTCACGTCATCTCGTCGTTGCCAACCGGTCTTTGCGGTGCGCCGCAATGGGTCCGGGCGCTGGCTTCGGCTTCAGAGGCAATCAGCGCACATGATGACGCATCTCGGTGGGAGTTAGCATCCACATTGAAAATGGGTACGACTTCCTCCGTAGACCCGACACCTGACGGAATCCTTGAGATTGCAACATGGCTTGTTGCCTCTTCCGCTTTCGAGACTGATGCCGCAACAAGACTAGTCCGAGAGGCTCTGCGGCTCGGCAGAGACGAATCCTGGGCACAAGGTTGGTGGGCGGTCCACGGGGAATCGGTGGCAGCACAACTCGGGCTTGCCGAATCAGCGGGCATCTCGGGCCGTGCATGGTCGAAAGAGGCCCTTCGGGTACGCGCGATTCAACGAGCAGTGGCGCTCGGTATGCACGACGCGAAGCGTTGGTCCAAGAGTCACGTTGCCCGAGCAGCAGGGATCTCTCGACAGACACTCAACGCGTGGATCACGGACGCGCCACGTGATACCGAAGTGCGAGATAGTCGTTCTAGTTCGTAAGCTCTGATCCGACCTTCGGGGGCCCTTGGGGCGAGCACGAACGAACTCGCCTTCGACTCCGCGAAGACAGCGGCGACCGTCACGCATCCCCGACGATCGATTGACATTACGGAATGTCAAGAGCCTCGACCCATCATGGGGTCGAGGCTCTTGACCTGCCGGAACGACTTCAGCTTGAGCGAATCCGATGAACGCCCCGCAGGGCTAGATCTGCAAGGATTCCGAGCCCGCCGCCCAGCAGTGTTGGGATCACCCAAGACGCGGGGCTGGGCGTGAACGCGTACGCCGCTACCCCCAGGAGGGCGACCCCAGCCACAAGCTGCCATGGCCGCCCGCGGCGGAGCGCCAAGGTTGTGAGCAACGCTGCGCCTACCACGATGAGCACCACGAGGGCTGGGTTCACGCTCCTAGTCTACCTGCACCCCTTGGTTGAACCCGAGTAGTACAGGCCGTAGGCCTTCTTGGCGGTGTAGTAGTACCGCAGTTCCACGCACTTGTTGAGCGCCCGGGCCCCACCGGCCCACACAACCAAGGTCGCGCCGATCGCCTTCAGCACGGTCCCAGCCGCGATTGCGTACGGGTTCGGGACCATGCCAATCAGCGTGCCGATCGCACCTGCAGCGCCACCTCCGGCCGCGATCCGAATCGTCTCGCTGATAGTGAACCTCGCTGCGACGAAGGACCCGCCGAACCAGCCATTGTATCCCTTAATAAACTTAGGATCTGCGACGACGGGATAGGCGGTATCGCTGCTCGGACTAATTTCTTGCACGATGGTGTGCTCGTCGACGATATAGTTTGTCGGAACCGCCACCCCATCGGCGTCATACGCCCACGGTGTCGCGACCTCAGCGACGATATCGCCATTCTGCTCGACGAAGATCTCGCCTGCCTCGCCCTGAAGGATACGCGAGTCTTCGCCGAAGTCGTAGGTATACCTATGCGTTCCACCGTCCCCTTCGGGAATGATGGTCTGGAGGCGAACTGATCCGTCGTCTAGCGATTGGACGGCAACGTCAGTGCTGTCCTCGACCCCGTCGTAGAAAACGGTCCCGTCGTCGGCAACTGTGGGGCTTTCGACGGTTACCTCCTCTGGCAGCGGTACCTCGAGTTGCGTATCGGGATCGGTCCCTTCGCCCTGCGTGAACATCACCAGCGGATCGTCGGCGTCCGCCGGAACGATCGTTCGCGTCGTGCCGGATTCGATTCGCAGGTCGCCATCCGTGGACGCGGGCTGGACGACCTCACCCTCGAAGGGTGCCACCCGATCGATCAGCGAGGCGGCTGCGTCGGCCGGGTCCTCGGCGGTGAGCGCCGCCGCTGCCGGCACGTAGGAGGCGCATAGCGCAAGTGTTGTTGCAATGGCGATGGTGCCGACTAGACCTCGTCGTCTGGTGTCGCTCATGGGTTCTCCATCCCACTTCCCTGCGCGCAGCAGGCTGGGGCGAGTGTGTCGAACCGCATTCGATCTGGCGACCTTTTCGATGACTAGGGTTCCCCTGCTTGGCTGCCACGCCTCCGGGCAGGGCTCGTCAGCTTTGCTGGTCTGGGCCCGTGACTCCCGCGGAGTTGGAGCATTGAACGTGCATAGTCCCAGGTGAGAGGCGGTTCTTGCATGGTCCTTCGCTGGCGGAACCGATGCGCCCGGACCTGATGAGTTGGTTGGAAGGCTGGCTGTCCCTATGGAGTCCCAAACTTCACGCTAGGAAGCTTCGATTGACAAGTTACGGGTCTGGGGCCGCGGGCCTGTGCGATGCGCGGGCCCGCCCGGGGCCCGCGACCCGTTTGTCCGCGGACGTGCCCAGCCCGCACCCGAGGTTTCGGCGATGGGATGCCGGTTGTGCCATGCGTTTTTCGGTGCTGCACCGTGGGGTCCGCCGGCATAGGGAGGTGAGATCGATGACTGCTGGCGAGGCGACCCTGATGTCGGGCCAGATGGCCGCGATGGCACTGGTCCTTGGTGTGCTGCCGCGGCGCCTGCCCCGCGTTCTGCGGTTCATCATCGTGTGCGCGTTCGTCGCGCTGCTGGTGTTCGGTCTCGATTGGTCTGCGGCCGTTGTCCAGGCTGGGCTGATGAGCCCGTGGCTTGCCTGGCCGCTGGGCGTCGTCGTCCTGCTTGCGGCACACGGTCTCGGCCGTTCGTTGCGCGCCTCCTTGGCACGTTTCGCGCAGCGTCGCCGCGCTTCGACTCCCGCTGCGCCGCAGAGCTAACGCCTAGAAGAGGTTGCCGGCGAACGCCGCGAGCAGGATCGGCAGCAGCGCCAGCGGCAAGAGCTGCTCGGCGCGTCGAGCGCGCGGCATCTCCCGGTGAGCGTCGCTCACCCAACGGCAGCCGACCATCCACGCCAGGCCAGCAGCGAGCAGCAACGCCTGCACCGCGGGGCGCGGTTCCAGCGCGCCCATGACTGCCGAAGCGACCACTGCCACCGCGACGATGGCCAGTGCAATCAGCAGCGCTGCTTCCACGTGCGCGAACCATCGCCGGCGTGCCGCCTCCTCCGTGGCATCCAGGTCGAGCACACCGTCGGCGTCCTTGAACTGCTCGAGGTCGATGCCCACCCAGCGGAACCCGGCTCATGCTCGACCCGGCACGACGTTGGCCCGCCGGTCGCGCCAGAGCTGCAGCAGAGAGTCGGCGCAGAACCTGCCCAGCCCGACGCCGAGTGCAATCCAGCCGACGACGAACGGAGTCAGGAGGATCACCATCCAGGCGGCTCGCAGGGCCGATCCGGCTGGCGCCGACGTCACGGGCGCCGTGTTGGAGACGAAGCCGACCACCTGCGCCTGCACCCCAGCGACACCGGCGAACCACCACAGGAACCCCGCCATGGCCATGGCCCCCAGGGCGCGGGCCGCAGGACGCCAGCGCTCGGCCTGGCGAGCGAACTCCGGACGGCCGTCGTCGCCGTACGTCATCCGCGTGCCGTCGACGTCGACGGCCGTATAGGCCCAGCGGTCCCGACCGACCGGAATCGCGACGATGTAGTCGAGGTGTGGTCGGTCGAGTCGTACCAACTGTGCAATCGGGAGGTCGGAGTCGGCCTCGATCACGTGTTCTCTGCGCGCGCCAGCGCTCAGAGCGCCGCGCAGCGCGTCGTTGATCTCCCTCTCTCGCCTCATCACTCCCCCATCTCAGCAGCGGGCGGTGACACCTGCACGGCTCCCCCGTTGAGGCGGAGGTCGCGAACGAGACCGAGGGCGTGCGTGAGAGTCGCCTCGATCTCGGCGAGTCGAGCCCCTGCCTCTGGAGCCGGCTCAGCCTCCTGGCCATGGTCGACCACAGCCCATCGACGCGGTGATTCCAGGCGCTCGACGACACCCTCTTCGATCAAGGGCGCGTAGGCGTCCCTGACGGTCTGCACTCCGCCGACGTCGAACCTCTCGCACACGTCAGCGATCGTTGGCATGAGTGCGCTTGGGCCTCGGCGCCGCGCCTCGGTGCGCAGCCACTCGGAGATCTCGACGTACGCGTAGGTCTTCGTCATGAGGCTCCCCCGGTCTAGCGGAACGTGCACTAATTAGTGCATCACCTCAGTTTAGATGTCAGGGTGAACCGGAGCAATGCTCACCGCTCGTAGTCCTGGGCCGGCACCGAGGTCGACGGGGCGTGCGCGGCGGCAGCGTCAGCGCGCGATCCCGCCGACGGAAGCGCCGCTCCTGGGTACGCGGCCGCGCGGAGCCTGCTGGTCCTCGCCAGCCGCACGGCTTCGAGAGCGGCCGCGTCGAGCTCGCCGTCCTGCGCGCGGATGGTGATGCGCGCGAACATCTCGTAGAGCGCGGTGGGGTGCCCCTCGCTCGCTTCGCGGGAGGCCTGGTCGTTCTCGGACTCGTAGCCGGCGCGGTCGCGGGTGACCCGAGTCCAGTCCAGCCGGTGGCCGGATTCGCGCGCGAGCGCGGTGATGAACTCGCGTTGGGTGCGGCCGTTGCCCTCTCGGAACGGGTGCACATGGTTGACGATGTTGTACACCTGCGCGAGGTCGCGCGGCACCTCGCGCGCGCTGACCGACCGGAGGTTGCTGGTTTCGCGGAGGTGCTCCGCCAGCTGCCGCATGGCGGGCTCGATCTGCTTGCGCCGTGCGAACCAGCCGGCCCCCTTGCGGATCTCGACCGTGCGCAGGTCGCCGGCCCACGCGTAGACGTCTTGGAAGAGGTGCCGGTGAACCTGGCGCAGACCCTCGAGGTCGTAGCTGGTGGGCAGTCCGTGTTCCCGAAGTGTCAGCGCGCGCGCTTCGACGAGGTCGTCTTCGATCCGCCGGAGTTGCTCGGGTGTTCGCGCGCCTACGAGGTTGCGCAGGGTGTGGCGATCATCGAGCAGATAGCCGTTCCAGCGAGCCCCCTCGTCTCCCTGTTCCCACGGGTTGGATGTCATCGGTCTGTGAGCCCGTGGAGTGCTCGCGTGCGGCGCACTAGTTCGTCGCCGTCGATCTCTCCACGGGCGTAGGCGTCCTGCAGTGCGCGTGCGGCGTCAGAGCTGCGTCCGCCCTCAAGCTCGGTGCTGTGCCGGACACGTGCGACGTCCGCGGTTCGCCGAGTGCGCTCGTCGTCGTTGATCGTCATGAGGTACCTCGAGGTGCGGTAGACAACGGATGGGGAATCGGTGCTAGGCGCCGATCAACTCTCGGAAGGATCGCCACCTGCCGAACCGCCGACACATCTGTTGAGTGGTGCCTTGCTGACGCATCTCGGGTGAGGGAAGAAGGTACCCGTCCACGTCGTACAGGGGTGTTCCGTCGGACCACGTCATGTACGGACCGACCGCCTTCGTTCCCTCATCCTCGGTCATCACGACGTGCCGTCGCTCGACCGCGACGACGCGCGCACGGCGCGCGCACGGCGCGCGGTCATGAAGACGTCAGGGAAGCTGTAGAAGTCGGGGTCAACAGCAAGGTCGCCGTCCGGCTCAACCCGGTAGACCCAACCAGGTTGCGGCACTCCCGCGCGGCTGACGTACATCGACGCGAACGCACTGGCGATGTTCCTCTTCGTCGTGAGGTACACGACGGCGGAGTCGTAGTGGTCCAGTGTCGCCAGCAGCCCGGGATCGTTCCCTAGCCGTGCCTTCTGTGCCGCCACCTCTTGAGTCGGAAAACTGTTCGCGACCTGCAGTGGCTGGATGAAGTCACCCGCGCTGAGCCGTGGCACTCCCCCGTGGTAGTAGGCGACTGTCGACTGCTGCGGCGCGGTCACGCGGCACGGCCACCCTCACCCGTGGAGGCCGCCGGCCCGGCCTCGTGCACGGTAGGTCCTGCTCCGTCGCTAGCCGCCGGCTTGCGTGCAGCGCGGCGTCGCGTGCGTGCCTTCTTGTCAGGCTCTGCGAACCCGATCTTGCGCAGCTCGTCGGATGTCCATCCGGCCGACAGTGCGGCGTTGTACGCCTTCACATCGTGGCGCTCGACCTCGCCCACACGCTGCGCTATCGAGGCCTGAAGTTCGCTCAGTTCGCGTGCCGTTTCGTCACGCACTCTCTCGACCTGGGCGCGTGCCTCAGCAAGCCCACGAATTGCGTTGATCCGGTCGTCCTGCACTCGACGTGCACGCTCGACCGCTTCCTCGGGAGTGAGTGTCTTCGCCATACCCCAACTGTACGAGCCAGCGGCGACATCTGCGATGCCCCAATCGCGCCGAAGGCGCGCCCTCCGGCGTGCGCTCGAACGGCACCCCTGCGGGGCCCAACGCCAACAGCCATCGGAGCCTCCGGCGGAGGAGCAAGCTATACACTTAGGTTCCCTAAATGGCTTGCCGGCTCGACACTGTCGTTGGGCCGGGGCACACTGGTCGTGTGGTCCCCGCGCGGGGCGGGGTCGCTGCGCTGGGCCGGAAGGAGGAACCCGATGGACGAGCAGACGCCCGGAGGGCGGCAGCTTTCGCGGCGCCGTCGGGCGAACTTCGACGGAGGCCGGCAGCACTTCCATAAGGTCCGCGTCTCTCCTGAAGAGGAAGGCATGCTCGTTCGCCTCGCGGCGGCGCAGCAGGTCACCGTTCCACGTCTGCTCGTGGAGTCCGCGCTTGCTGGGAAGTCGTCGGAGACGCCGGCGGAACGCCGCAACGCGATGGTCGAGTTGTTCGCCCTGCACCGGCTCCTGGCGAACATCGCGAACAACATCAACCAGATCGCCAAGGTGGCCAACGCGACGGGTGAGGTTCAGGCTGAGCTGAGCGCGGTGCTCGACGCGACGCGACGCACGGCGTCGCGCATCGACGAGGCGATCGACGGCCTGTCGAGCTGAATGAGGGAGGACGTTCCATGAGCCAGTTGGACTACTCGTATCCGTCGGATGGCTTGGGTACCGGAGGGCCGCTCGGGCCGGAGGACTCTTCGTCAGCGCAGCGTGACTACGAGGCGCGCATCGAAGCCGCGGCTGACGCCGCGGGGCGCGCGTTCGATCAGGCAGCTCCAGTACGCTCCGATGAGTTCGAGGTGAAGTTCGACGGGCTTGGCGACGTCGACATTGAGCCATTCGTGGCGCTGCGCGTGGAGGGCTTTACCGAGCCGTACCAGGTCGGCATCGAGTTCCCAGGTGGCGACGCGGCGGCTCCGACCTTCAGGACCGATCTCGCTCCCGCTTTCTCTGCTGGTGCAGGGATGACGGTGGGCGACACGTTCGCGACAGTCGACGCGCAGGAAGCGGCCGAGCTGCTCGCACTGATGGACGCGGGATCGCCTGCGCTCGAGGAGTACGTACGCGCGGCTCACCGCGCGGTCGCCGCTGGGCAGGCTGCGTACGCTGAGGACCCGAAGAGCGCGCGTGTCGAGGAGCTCCGCACCACGGGGGCTGCCCGCGATGCGGGGGAGCATGAGCGTCGCGTCACCCGCGCGGATAGCGCGGTGGCCCAGCGGCTCGGGGCCGCGTTCCCGTCTCCCGCGCCGCCGGCTCCGAGCACTCGGAGGGCCACCCCGGCTCTGCCTGCCACGCGCTCCCCTAGGTCTGCCGGGATGGTGCACGAGCGGTGATGCCGAACGTCGTGCGCGGCCAGCGCATGGCCGGGCTCATGACCTACCTGGTCGGGCCCGGGCGTGCGAACGAGCACACCGAGCCGCACCTGGTCGCGGGTGACCCAGCGCTCATGGCGTGGCACGACGACGCCGAGCTCGGGCGTGACGCCGCGTTCGCGATCGCACGTCATCTCGACCGTCCTCGGACCGCCTTCGATGTGGACGTGAATGGCGGCCACGTGTGGCACTGCTCGCTGTCCCTGCGCGCCGACGAGGGCGCCCTGACGGACGAGCAGTGGAGCGCCATCGCGACCGACTTTGTCCGCGCGATGGGCTTCGACGACAACGAAGGAACCAAGGCGCCGTGCCGCTGGGTGGGTGTGCGTCACGGTGTATCGAAGAACGGCAACGACCACATCCACCTCGTGGTGAACCTCGTGCGAGAAGACGGCACGAAGGCGTCTGTTCACAACGACTTCCGCCGGGCCCAGGCCGCGACACGTGCGCTCGAGGTGAAGCACGGCCTTGAGGAACTCGAGTCCACGCGTGCTGAGCGCGCCACACGTGGCTACGACCCGGCTGAGCGCGAGGCGCAGGCACGGGCCCGCGCGCGCGCCAAGTTCGAGCGCGCGCGCACGACGGCCGGCACGAAGGGGCCGGTGTGGCAGCAGCTCGACGGCGAGGACCGTCGGGCCCGCATCGCGGCCGAGCTGCGCACCGATCAGCCGCGCTACCTGCTGTCGCTCAAGGTCCGAGGTGCTGCCGCGGCGAGCGGTAGCGAGGCGGAGTTTGTGCGCCGTCTGCGTCGCAACGGGCTCATCGTTCGACCCCGCTTCGCTGACGGGCGTACCGACGTCGTCACGGGCTACTCGGTGGCCGAGCGGCCCACGGCCGGGGAGCGGCCGATCTGGTACGGCGGCGGCAACCTCGGGCGCGACCTGACCCTCCCGCGGCTGCGCGACAGCTGGCCCGACACACCCACCGGTGCCAGCGAAGCGGCCGCCGAATGGACCGCCGCCAAGCGCGGCCGGCGCGTCGTAGCCCCGGGTGCGGAGGCGCGCGAGCCCGATCCGGAGATGTGGGCGAAGCAGAGCGCGGAGCTGAGTGAGCTCGTGCAGCGCCTGCGCTCCGTCGACGTGAACGACCGCGACACCTGGGCGACGGTCGCGCGCCAGTCGGCCGGCGCGCTAGCGGCCTGGTCGAACGCGGTCGAGGAGACACCCGGCGACCTCGCCGCGGCAGCTGACGCGCTGTCCCGGTCAGCGCAGACCTACACGCGCACCGTGCGCCCGGACAAGGCACGAACAGTCGCGATCTCCGGCGCGGCAATGCTGCTCGCCAGCGCGTCGCGCGGCGGCCAGGGCGCGGTCGCGCAGGCCGCGATGATCCGACAGATGCTGCGCCTCGCGCAGGCTGTGCACGACGCCTCGGTGGCGGCCGGCCAGGCTCGCCACGCACGGCTCCTCGCGACCGAGACGAGGGCGCGCCTGGCCCGTGTGCGCGACGGCCTGCCCACGCCGACGCCCCCGACAGTGGGAGCGGGTACGACGGCTACAGCGCCGGCGAGCACCGCTGTGCTTGACCGTGAAGCACAGGCAGTTCTCGACCGTCTCCGCGCCGCGCAGCCGGCGGACGCACGGCGCGCGACGTCGCCCGTGCCCGACCCGCTCAACCCAGCGCGACCAGCCCGCACCACAGGCGTCAGTACGGACCGCACACCGGAACGGTAGGGAGAGGAATCATGACGGACGAGAGCGACGGCATCACCGAAGCGTTCGAGGGACAGCTGCGAGTGCTCGTCACCGCTGCCGGTCAGGTGGGACAGCAGATCGCCCGACGTCGTGAGGAGGAGCTCAGGCGCGCCCAGGCGGCCGACGAGCGGACCGCACGGGAGATGCAGTCGCGCTTCGAGGCTGAGCGCCGCGCGGCGATCGCTGAGCTCGGGAACGTCCACCGCGCGCAGTGGTGGGATGGCGCGACGCCGGCCCAGATGGCGCACGCCTACGAGCTCGCGACGAGTTGGGCGCAGTACGAGCCCGAGGCCGTCCGGGCGCAGCAGCGCATCGTCGACGAACTGAAGACTCGGCATGGCCTGAGCCCCGACGAGCTGCGCGCGCAGGTCCAGCACGAGCGCGGGGCGGCGGAGCGGGAGCCCACGTTCCAGGTGTGGGAGTTCCGCAACGAGGCAGACACCCATCGGCAGATTTCGAAGACGGAAGCGCTGGCCGAGATCGACAGGCTCCCGGCAGACACGCGCATGGACGTCGGGGACCGCGGCGGCATCCACGACGTGAAGGGCTGGGTCGGACAAGACCCCGACGTCGACCGTGCGATCGCCGCCAAGTTCCCGCAGCTGCTCAGCGAGGAACAGCGCGCCACGATCGAGAACGAGCGCGCCCGCGACGAGAAGGCGGCGGCGCGCAGAGACGAGACCGATGCCGCGCAACTAATGCACCAGGCCACCCTGGATGAGGCCCGCGCGGACGAGGCCCGCGCCGCGGCCGAGCATGAGCCGGATCCCGAGGACCGGGTGCAGGCGGCGGCCGAGGCCGAACGCCACGAGGCTGCGGCCGCCCAGGGGCGCGGCGACGGCGCGATGGCGTATGACAGCGCAGAGCGGCGGGCCGCCACGGCCCGTGACCTGGAGGCCAAGGGGATCGACCACGAGACCGTCGCTACCCGGATGCGAGGCGACGTCAGCCAGGCGAAGCCGGCCACGGCCGCCGTCGGCGAGAGGACCAAGAGCAATGCGCCCAAGGCGCGCCGTGCTCGCGGGCGTGGCCCCCAGGCCCAGGTCGCCGAGCGGGCGCGCTAGAGCGCTAGCCCAGAGCACGTGAGAGGGCCGCACCCCGTCAGGGGTACGGCCCTCTCTTGCATGACGCCGGTCAGGCAGTCGGGGGCTCCGCGCGATCTCCCTGCACGGCTTCCGCATGTCGGACGTCGGAGAACAGTCCGGCCGGCGGCGGGCTGTAGGGCAGCGGCTCGCCACGGCCGCACTTGTTCTCGTCGTCGTACGCCGTCGAGCCGGTGTTGAACGGGCCGGCCGAACTCATCAGTACCGCCATGTGGTGGTCGGCGTGGTCGCGCCACCACACGCTCATCCCCGTTGACGGGTCCTGGCGCAGGTGCTCCCAGGACCGCCACAGCGCCTCGAGGCGCTGCACTGCCTCGTCGTGCTCCCACCACTTGGCCGCCCAGTAGGTGCGGCTGCCGTCGATCTGCCGGCGGTAGACGAAGCGCAGGTGCTCACGCACGAACTCGTCGACCGAGCCGTAGTAAAGCTGGGCCTCGGCATCCTCCTGCACGTCGGCGGCGTCGGCGGCCTGGGCCGCGGCGATCTCCGCGCGCGCTTCCTGTACCGCCAGTCGCAGCTCGAACGCTGCAGAGTGCGCTGCCGCCGCCGCGTCCGCGACGGCGCCTTCCTGAGCGGTCACGGCGGCCAGTCGGCGCGCGAGCGCGCGGCCGGCCTTCGTGACCGCCTCGGTGGCTCCGAGCCGCTGCCACTCCGCCTTGTCCGGATCGGCGGCGTAGTCCTCGGCCTTCGCGACCGCGACACGCTCGGCACCTTCGGCGTCGGCGACGGCGTCACGGGCTGCCTCGAGGGCCAGGATCGCCTTCCTGTGCGCGGCGCGGGCCGACTTCAGCTCCGCGTCCGCCGCCAGCACCGCGGGCGTCTGGACGCCCGCGAGGTCGATCTCCTCGATGCGCAGCGCGGCCGCCGTCGCCCCGCCCGGCTCACTCTCTGTGATGTCCGGTTCGGCAGCGCTGGGCTCGCGCGGGCCTGCTGGCACAGTGTCAGCCGCGTCCGGGAGAGGCGCGTCGTCGGCCGAAGCGTCAGCCCAGTCGTCTTGCTCGGGCGCACTCACGAGGCGGCCTCCATCGCCTGGTCACCGTCGGACGACTCGACCTGGACGACCTCGCGCTCCAGGTCGTCGATCGTCCTCGAGCCGTGCGGGTCGTGGGCCAGGATTGATGCTTCGACGGCGTTGGCGTGCTTGCCACGCATCCACGGCACGGTGCGCATCAGCGTCGGGCGGCTGCCGGAGGAGAGCACCACCGCGCGGCCCTTGGGCAGCGCAGCCAGCTCGTCGACGCCCAGGATCCGTTCGCGGTGCAGCTGCTGGGAGACCGAGCGCTGCCCGCGGCCGGTCGAGACGGACGAGGTCAGCTTGTCGTAGTCGCCGATGATGGCCGCCAGGTCCTCCAGGAACGACCGCTCGGTGACACCGCCGAGGTACATCTTGACGTTCGCGGTCCCCCACAGCAGAGCCATGCCGGCCTTGCCCCAGATGCCCTCGCCCTGGGCGTACGACTGCAGCACGGGGTTCAGGATGATCCCCTTAGAGCCGTAGTGGGAGAACAGGCTCGGCAGGTTGCGCCACCGGCACACGTTCGCGACCTCGTCGAGCACACCGACGAACGGGACTGGCATCCGACCACGTGGGGAGCGCTCGGCCAGGGCCTCCGCCTCCTCGCACACGGCAGCGGTGAGGGCAGCCACGATCGCACCGCAGTTGCCGGAGTCTTCCTTCGACATCAGGTAGAGGGTGCCCTTGGACGCGACGAACTCCGAGATGTCGAAGTGCGGGCGCGGGCGGGCCGGATCACGCGTGATCCAGGGCGCGAGCTTTCGGCTCGTCAGGCACGACAGCATCCGGCGGGCCGTGGAGTAGATCGAGCCGCGCTCCTTGTCGGGGGTCGTGTTGATCCCCATGAACTGGTCGGCCTGCATCGGGAAGCCGTGAGCTCGCAGGATGTGGCCGGGCTCGTCATCGCCGGGCCGGGTCGCCCACGTGTACACCTGGGTGATGGGCCGCTTGTCGAGTGCGGCGGCGAGCAGGCAGCACGCGACCAGGTCTTCGGCGTTGGACTCGAAGTGGACGTCCTTCTTCGCGTCGGCAGTCATCCTCGCGGCTGCGAAGTGTGCGGCCAGGTCGGCGGCCTTCTCCTCGTCGACGACCCGTGAGAGCGGGTCCCACCACCAGGTGGGTTCCTCCCCCACGATCTGTTGAGGATCGAACACACGAACGGCGCCGCTGGCCGCCCGGACGTCGCGGGTCGCGTCGACGACGTCGCGCTTGTTCGACGTCGCTAGCAGCGCCCCGGGGGCGGCGAGGATCTGCGGGATGACGACCGAGACCGTCTTGCCCATGCGAGTTCCGGCGATCGTGACCAGCATGTCCTCCCACGTGGAGTACAGCCACACGGCCACTGCGACCAGCGTCCCCAGCGGCAGGCCGAAGGCACCCTCGATCTCGTGCCTGCCGGCGAACTCCCGAGCGTTCGCCTCCGACACCCCGTGGATATCCCGGCCGACGCCCATGTACGCCGCCGCGCGGTCGACCCGAGTCGAGTCCCTGCGGTCGCGCAGCCGTAGCTTGATGACCAGCCCGACGAGCACGGCGACGACGGCCAGCAGGCCGCCGAGCACGAGCCACCCTGCGGCACCGGGCCACGGAACCTCGCCGGCGAGCATCCCGAAAGCAGCGTCGAACGGGTTGGCCGGCACGGACACGCCAGTGCCGGCCAACCGGTGTCCGACGACCAGCGCCAGGTACGTGACACCGAGCCACGTGAACGCCGCGATGACGGCGAAGATGATGGCCCAGCGGTCCCACGTCATCGCGCCGGGCTGGGCCCGGCGGTTGTTCTGCGTCGTCATGCTGCCTCCTGCCACCGGTACCCGGACGTCCTCAGTCGCTGCTCGGCGGAGGTCAGCGTGAGCTCGATCGGCACCCCCGGGACGTTCGATGCGCCGCCGATCTTGATCAGGAACTTCCCTCGCCCTGGCGGGGTGCCCTCCGAGCCGTCCTCGCGTCGAGGCGGCGGCGCCGACCAGCGGGTGATGAGATCTCGCTCGGAGGCGGAGAACGGCACCTTCTCCTGCAGCGCCGACAGCTCGGCGCCGGTGGCGCCTCCGCACACGAACATCCCCACGCGGTCAACGAAGCCCTCGGCCTTCGCGCGGTCGTCCGGGTCGGGTAGCGCCAGCAGATCCTTCACGGAGTGCGTGATGAGGAACAGGGCGGTGCCGTCGGTCCGGTTGAGGCGGGTGGACTGGTCGACGACCTCGACCATGCCCTTGGCAGCACGGAGCACTCGGTGCAGCTCGTCGAACACAAGCGCGTACAGCCGGCGCGGGATCACGCCGACGTCCGCAGCGACCTGCGCCGCGGCGATGTTCCCCGTGCCGTACGACCAGCACACCGCCAGTCCCGCGGCCTCGCGAGCCTCGCCGGTCTGGCGCAGCTGGGACACGTCGAAGCACACTGCGCGGTCCAGTCGCATCGGCTCCGTAGTCGGCTTGGCGAACAGGTCCCCGAACCGGGTGCCCTTGACCAGGCCGACCAGGGTCGTCACGAGCGAGCGGACCGCCACGCGGTAGTCCTGGGGGTTGTCGACGTCGACGATCTCCATCAGCGCCTCGTGGCCAGAGCGCACCACCTCGAGCAGGTCGCCCAGCACGTGCGACGGGCTGTATCCGTTCGCGTCGAGCAGGTCCAGGCTGGCCGAGACGACGTTGTACTCGGTGTCCTCCGGGGCGCGGCCGCGGGAGGTACGGACCAGCGTCATCACGCGCTCGATCCGGCGCTGTCGCGCGTCCTGCTCGATCTCTGTCGCCGCGTCCTCGAGTTCGCGAATCCGTTCCCAGGGTCCACCGGCCGCGCGCACGCGCGCGGCCTCCGCGAGCACCTTCTCCACCAGCTCCGGGGCGACGCCCTTGTCCAGCGGGTTGACGTGCCCGGTGCCGCCACCGATGCGGATGACCTGGCCGTCGAGCGCACGGGTCGTGTGCGCGTAGTCCGGGCGGATGTCGCCGAAGACCATCGGCGTCAGGCCGTACCCGGCCAGCCCCAGGAGCATCCGCTGGACCAGCGTCGTCTTGCCAATCCCAGGGATCGCCTCGAGGAACATCGACGGGTTGGAGATCATCCCCGCGCGGAACCACGACGCGGGGTCAGCGCAGACCTGCTCGCCCGTGTAGATGTTCCGGCCCACCGGAACCCCCGCGGTCGGAGATCCCGCACCCACAGCGAACGGCCACAGCCCACAGACCTGCACCGTGGTTCCCCGCCACATCGGCGCCGGCTGCAGGTACGAGGCCTTCCCGCCACCTGGCCCGGCAAGACCGCGCGCGCCACCACGTGCACGCCCGGTCATCGCCAGGACGTCGAGCGCCGGCGCCGTCCGGCGGGCCGTCGCGCGGGAGTGCTTCTTCGTTCTCTTCGCCGAGTACTTCGACATCACGCACCCACCTCTCGCAGAGCCTTCGGAACAGACACGTGATGGCCCAGCACGAGGCCCAGGGGCAGGGTGGCGGCGAACGCCGAGTCCTGGGAGCCGTACACCGGTCGCAGCTGGACCCTCGCCGGGGCCGCCGCCTGCTCCACCTGGGCCTTCGCCCACGCGAGCTCCTGGTCGTCGGTCACCGTTGCCGTTACCAGGAGCCCAAAGTCGGTCAGACCGGCTCCACGGGCCTCTTCATCAGCAGCCTGGGTCGCCGCCCGGTACTCCAGGCGCGACCGCGACGACGGGCGCGCCGAACTGGCCCGCACCTCAGCGTGAGCCTTGTCCGACTCGACGGTGGTCGCGGCCGCTGCGGGCGACAGCGGCTCGTACAGCAGGGTCACTCGCTTGCGTGCGACGCCTGCTGTCGGCGCCAGCAGGTGCGACAGCACGTGCTCACGTACCTGGCCGCGGGGGGCACCCGTCATCGCCCACGTCACCGAGGTACCCGAGTCGTGCCGGTACGCGCCCCACTCCGCCTGGGCCGCGCTCGGGCCGACGTCGTCCCACGAGACCTCGAGCTCCTGGCCCGCGGCCCGCGCCTGGTCGAACATCGTCGCGGCCGCGGGGTCGTACGACACGCGCACGTTCTCGCACAGCTCAGCTGCCCGTGCTCCTCGCACGTCGCCGGCGCCGGTCAGGCTCGCCGCGTCGAGGTACGCCGGCACCCGCCGGGCCAGGTCGCGACCCATCGCGTCGTCACTGCGGCGCTTGCCGTCGACCGCCGAGCGTGCGGAGAACGTCACCGTGATCCAGGCAGACAGCGCGTTGGATCCTGTCGCCTGGGTGTCACGGATCTCGGTCAGCACCTCGGCGGCGAACGGCGCCGCGTCGGGCCGCAGCCGGGCATTGATCCGCTCCTGAAACTTCGTACCCGGGTCCGGGGCCGACTCGATCACGACCTGGGCCGCGACGACGTCGCCCTCCTCGCCCAACGACGCGAGGAAACCGCCGTAGTCCTCCACCAGCTGGTCGATCACGGGCTGGTCCTTACCCTGGGTGCCATCGGGGAACGACCGCATCACGAGCGTGTAGTGCGCCGTCGCCGGCACGTACAGCAGCGCGAAGGGACGGCCCTTCGCGTCCAGGTGCTCCGAAAGCCTCGAGCGGGCCATGATGCCCGGCGCGCGGAACCGGCCATGCTCGACCCTCGACAGCGGGCCCGAGCGGTACAGATTCTCACCACGCCGCGCCGCCGAGGCTGACCCGGCGCGCGCGCCCAAGTTCTGACCGATCGAGCGATCGTGCCGGTCCTTCACCACCGCGACGAGAAGCGCGGCCGCGAACACCAACGCCACGACCAGCGCCGGCAGAATCGAGAAGACCCAGAGGGTGATCATCGTTGCGAACGCCCCCGCGAACATGACCCACACCGCGGACAGGTTGAGCTTGCCCAGCCCGCCGGTGCGCGGCTTGCGCCAGTTCCCGTAGTCGCGTCGCTCGACCGCGTGTGCCGCCTGCGTCATCGTCATGCCCCCTTCGCGCCGGACGGGCCCGAAGCCTCGCCCTCGTTGGTCTGTCCCTCAACCGCGCTCTGCGCAGCGCCATGCACCTTCTGTGCAGCTCCGGCGGCGGCTGCCGCTGCGGCGCCGACGGGCCCTGCCGCTGCTGCTGCACCGGCGCCGGCCCCTGCTGCCCCAGTGCCGGCGGCCCCAGCCCCAGTGCCGGCGGCCCCGGCCGCACCAGTGCTCGCGCCGGTCTTGCCGGCTGCGCTGGCGGCACCGCTGGCCTCGTTCCCCTTCGTGGGAGCCTTCGTCCCCGTGGAGCTGCTGGCGCCCGATGGTGCCGGGGACTTGTTGTCGGTGTGGCTCGTGCTGCTCGTCGACGAGGAGGAAGTCGACGCGCCGCTCGGCCCCGAGTGCGACGAGAACTTGCTCCCCGCGGAGATCGCGCCGCTGGCCAGGACGCCAGCCGCAACCCCGCCGCCGCCGCCGGCACCAGCGGCTACAGCTGACGTCATCGGCGCCATGAGGCGCATCAAGGCGGGCAGCGCTACCAGGGCCGCGATCATGAGCATGGTCCCGGTGATCACCGAGATCAGGCCTGTGTCGTCGGTGTACATGTCGGCAGCCATCATGCGGATCGCGAGACCGTAGATGATCGCGGCCGCGAGCTTGTACAGCGTGAACGCCGTGATCCAGTTCAAGAGCCGTGACATCCACTGCTCGCCTGAACGGGATACCGACGCGATGGCCGCCGTGGGCCACATTCCGACCAGCAGCGGCAGCATCCCCGACCGCAGTGCCATCAGAGCAATCTGGACGCACGACACGAAGATCACGACCAGGCCGAGAACGATGAGTAGAACCTGGCTCCCTCCCGACAACGGGGTGAAGACCAGGATTCCGCCGATCGCCTGCGAGACGTCCGATCCGTCGAGCGTTGCCGCCTCGAGGATCTTCACCGACAGACTGTCGACGATCATCACCGCTGCGCCCATCAGGACGACCAACGCCGCGGCACCCAGCTGGTTGTACAGGAGCGCCTTCAGCAGGCTCTTCGACGCCTCGCCGCGACGCTCCCACAGCATGCGGCACGCCGCGAAGATGAACGCGCCCAGGAGAAGCAGCCCGTTCAGCCACGCGAGCGCGGACCACACGAACTGCACCCCATCGGACGGGTTGGTGCCGTCGGTCGCCGTGATCGCCAGCGTCGGGAACTTCACCCACATGGTTCCCAGCGCCGTCAGCGCCGTCGTGACCCCATCGCCGGTCGACTGCGCGACCTGCGCAAGAGCGCCCTGCGAGGCTGCGCCAGCGACTCCCTCCACCGCGCCAGAGGCGATGTTGCCGAAAGCGTCGGTGCCGCACTGAGAAATCCAGATGCTGTCGCAGTCCGCCATCAGGACACCCCCGACCACTCGACGTAGCCATCGAGCGTGCGCACCGTGTCTGCCGCGAGTCGGCCCGACGCCGGCGGCTGGTACCGCCAGTCGCCGTCCTGCCAGGTCATCTCGCTAGGAATGGCCACCATGCCGTCCGGGTACTCAACGACGAGGTCGACAACCGCCGACGTCTGGTCGTAGGAGATAAACCGGAAGGCGCGCAGCTGCGGGACCCCGCGCGCCGTGCCCGCCGCGACGAAGTCCTTCACGCGGGCGGGGTCGGTCATCGCCTGCAGCTCCTCGTCGCGTTCCGGGGAGTCAGCGACGGACTTGTCCATCCACTGCTTTGCCGTGGACTCGTTCGCGCTCATCGGCAGCTGTGTGGCCGCAGCTACGAGCGCACCCGTCGGTGAGTGGGCGAAGCAGTAGCGGAAGCCGTCATCGTCTACCACTCCGGGTCCAGAGCCTTCGACGCTGGGGGCCGCGACCTTGCCGACGAGGTCCCACGATGTCGCCGGCGCCGACTCGGGCACCGTCTGGTCTCCGGCCTCGAGCCCGCAGACACTGTCCCCCTCGGCGGGGGACGACGACACCTTCGGCACCGCCGGGCTCGGGGACGATGCGGTCACCGCCCCGCCCGGCTGGGCGTCCTGCGTGACCACCAGGTACACGCCGGCCGCGGCCAGGGCGCCGATGAACACCGCGGACGCGGTGAGCCACCCCTTGGCCATGTACCAAGGCTTGCGGTCGACCATCTCCTGGTCCTGCATGATGACCTCTCAATCCGGGACGGTAGGTAGTGGGCCGGGGCCGGCGCCGAGAACGGTGCCGGCCCCCGGAGCGTCAGAGAATCCAGCCGACGATCGAGAACACCGCGCCCAGCATGAAGGCGCCGGCCGCCCACCAGCCCAGGTTTCCCGCCTTCTCCCCCGCATCCCGGCGACGGCTCGGGATGAGGAACTCGCAGGCGATGAGGATCAGGCCAACGAGAGCGAGCGCGCCGCCGATCCAGCGCAGCGCGCCGATCAGGGTGCCGGCCTTGTCCTTCGCGTCGGCGCCCGGCGCGATCGATCCCTTGTCCGGGATGTCCAGGTCCATCGGCAGGACCGCGGCGAGGTGCTGCACCGTGTCGTGAGCTGCACCGAGGGTGTGCATCACATCCATGTCGATCTTCTTTCTGGTCAGGCCGGGGAGGTCCCGGTCGCTTCGGCATCAGCCGCGGGCGCGGTTGCCGGGTTCAGTGCGCCGAGGGCCTTCATGACCGACTTCGGCGTGTTCGAGGGGGTAGCGGGAGCAAGGCGCCAGGCCTCGACCCAGGGCACCCAAAGCACGGGCGCGGCGCCGGTGAGTACCTCGAGGAGGTGCGCGAGCGGCTTGGGCAGGCGCCCGGGCGCGTCGGCCACGACCACGAGGTGGGTCACGACGATCCCCAGATCGTCGAGGCCGCGGATCAGGTTCTGTGCCTCGTGCAGGCCGGTGAGGTGGGAGCGGGCCACGACGGCCACCCGGTCATCCGGGGCCGCGTCACGCTTGAGCTCGGGCAGCCTGGTCAGCGTCGACAGCGCCGTGACGCCGCAGCCACCGTGTGCGGCCATCAGCGCGTCCGGCGTCGTGGACGACTCTGCCGCGGCCGGCGGCGCCGGCGCGGCAGTCTCTTCCGCCGCTTCTGCAGGCGTCCCGGCAGCGATCCAGCCGGCGGACAGAGCGCCCGCGGCCGTCGTGTCCTTCTTCGACCACTTGTCTCGCAGGCTCACAGCTCGATACCTCGCTCATCCATGTACGTCACCGGGTCCTGAGGTTCCCCGTCCTGGCGGACCTCGTAGTGCAGGTGGCAGCCGGTCGACGGGCCGGCGGAACCGACCTCGCCGATCAGGTCGCCGGCGGCGACCTCGTCGCCGACGTGGGCGAAGATCCCGTCCGGGTAGGAGTGCAGGTAGCGGGTCATGAGCCCGCCGCCGTGGTCGATCTCGATCACGTACGACGTGCTCGAGGCTCCCGCCCCCGCGGCCGAGACGACGACGCCGGGGGCCGCGGCGTAGTACGGGGTGCCGCAGGGTGCAGGGATGTCGGTACCGGCGTGCAGCCGCATCTCGTGGAAGACGGGGTGGAACCGCATCCCGTACCCCGACGACGGTCCGGAGGCGTCCGGGAGCGGGTCGGTCCAACCATCGATGCTCACGCTCGCGGCCGACGTGGAGCCGCACCCCACCGTGGTACTCGTCGCCGCAGCACCGGCCGCCGGTGCAGTATCGCCGGCGGGCGTCGCCCCGCCCTGCGAGCCGCTGGCCAGCGCGCCGACGAGCTGCACCGCGAGTGGGTAGAACCGCTCGTAGTGCCACGGGTCGGCGTTGCGCTGCACCGCGTGCGCCGCCAGGGACGGCTCCATGCCCTGCCACCCTGAGACGCCGGCCAGCGCCCGGAAGAAGTTCATAGCCGAGCGGTACGGGTCCATACGGTCCTCGTAGGACCCCCAGGCGCCGTTGTCGCGCTGCTGGAACAACCCCCGCGAGTCCGGGCCCACGGCATCGCCACGGTCCAGGACCTGCAGCGTCGACTCGCCCCAGGCCGTCATCACGCCGATGACCTGCGCCTGCTGGTCCAAGCCGCTGTCCGCGGCCGCCTGCATGATCGCCGCAGCGTTCGACAGCTGCTCCGCACGAATCTCGGGGTCCGCGCTCAGGCCCTCCGACGACACGCCCGACACGCTCGCGGGGTCGACCACGGCCGCGGCCCCCGCCACGGCACAGCCGACCGACGCTGCCGGGTCGTCGTCGCCGAGTACGACGATGCCCAGCACGCCGCACGACGCGACGCCCAGCAGCACGGGTGCCGCCAGGAGAGCGATGCCGCCAGCCCTGTTCATGCGCGCTCACCGCCCACGCCGGCGGTCGCCGCCTGAAGCCGCTCGACCGCGAACACCTCCTCGCCTGCAGGGCCGACCGTTCGGGAGACCGTGACGAGCCACTCGCCGTCGTTCGTCCCGTACGACACGCGGGCGAGGTACACCGACGGCGTCGCAGCGACGCGCCCGGTCTTGTCCGCGGACCGCACCGGCACGTTGGCCGGATCCGTGCCCTCGTACGCCGAGCGGGCACCGACCGACAGCGTCGGCGCCAACGCAGCCCACCAGTCCTGCTCGGACAGCTCGTGCGAGTCGGCCCAGGCCGACATCGCAGCATCCGCGGCCGCAACCGCCGAGGCCCGGGCTGTGGAGCCCCACTCCCCCGGCGCCTCGCGTACCTCGGTGCGCTCGTTGGAGTCCTCGTGCATCGGCTCGCCCGACGCCGAGGGCGTCGGGCGGGCCCCGGACGACACGGTGGGCGACGGCACCGGCACCTGGGCGTCCGAGGGCGCGCAGCCCGACACGGCTGCACTCACCAGCACTGGCACGACCAGCGACGCGACGACGCGCCGACTCATCGGACCCACACCTTTCCGGAGACGCGCACACCTGGCGCCGAAACCGCCCACGAGTGCGAGCCCTTCTTCACCTTCGTGAAGTCGTGCACGACGTTCTTGCTGTCGGCATCGCGGAGGTCGACCTTCATCGACCAGGACTTGCGCCCGACCGCCACCTTGACGGGCACGACCCCCTCACCTCGCACGATGAACTGCACACGGGCCGTCCCCTTCTTCTTGCCACCACCCGCGAGAGCCCTCAACTCGCTCACCACGACGGCAGGCTTCGTGGGCGTGGGCGTGGGCGTGGGCGTCGGCGACGGACTCGGAGACGCGGAGGGAGACGGCGCGGCTGAGACCGACGGACTCGGAGACGCGCCGGCCGACGGCGACGACGAGCCGACTACGTCCGACGGCACGGCCGGGGCAGCGTCCCCCGGGGTGAGGCCGACCCAGGCCAGCAGACCGGAGGCGACGAGGACCACCCCTGCCGCGGACAGCACCACACGTGGCCGTGAGATCGCGCGATGAGCCCTAGGAGCTGTCCGCGGCGTTGCCGGCGTCTCGGCCATCACGGTGACCTCACCGGCCCCCGACACCGACATGCGCACCGAGCCCTCGGGCGTCGTGGCTGTCGCCACGACCGGGCGGCCAAGGTCCGCGGCCCTATCCGCAACGATGGCGACGGCGGCGGCGCGAGCCGCCTTGAGGTCCTGCTCGTCGACGGCAGTCGCGACGCCGGCGACGGTCACCGAGCCGTTGCCGTCGGCGGCCAGGTCGATGAAGACCGGTGGCCACGACGCGCCAGACCCTGACGCCTGCCGCTCCTGTGCGCTCATCTTCCCTGCATCCCAACTACTCGACTCAAGTCCCGGCGGACGCTCAGCCGCACCGGCTACACGGACGATTGTACGTTATTAACGTACAGTAGTCCTCATGAGACGAGCGACGACACCCCGAGCCAATGACGTACGAGCGCTTCGCTACGGTAAGAATGGGGGCGTGCCTCGACGTATCGATCCGCCCGCTGACCGGCCGGAGCTCGTGCAGCTCGCCGTGACGGTCTTCGGCAACGAGGCCAAGCACGAAATCGTGCGCTACCTCGCCGACGGCCAGGCTTCCTACCTCGGCGCGATCGTCGAGGGAACCAGGCTCCCGCGCAGCACGGTCACGCCACACCTCTCAGAGCTCGAGGATCTCGGGGTTGTCATCGGCGACATACCCCACGGGCAGCGCAAGGGTCGCAGCGTGCTCTACACGGTGAACCGTGAGCGCATGGCGGAGCTTCTTGAAGCCTGGGTGACCTACGTTTTTGGCGCGGAGTCGGTGAACTACTTCCTAGATGGCGGGTACATCGCGGAAGCTGGGCACCGGCACAACTCTGCAAAGGACCTGCCGTAGGGCGATGAACCCAGAGAGCGTGCCGGCGGTCACCTGCGTCCACATATAGGCCCCGTTCGCCTTCGCCATGCGGACGTACTCGGTCGCCGTCGCGCCGTCGCGACCGGCAAGCTCGACGAACTCACCGAGGCGGTGGTGGTCCTCCGGGTGAACCAGCTCGGTGAGCATTCCGCTGGAGACGTCCAGGAGCTTGTGCCGTCGCCAGCCCGCGGGGTCCCAACGCTCGAAAGTTCCGTAGTCCAGGTTGATGGCCATGTACAGGGCCCCGGGGTCGAGCTTGAAGAAGTCCGCGATCTGCACTTCAGGCATGGGCTCGAACAGAGTCGGCTGAACCTCCTCTAGCGGCGAGCGCGAGACGTGGCTGATGCCCCGTATGAGGACGCGCCCGGCGTCGTCGGTGAACGCGCGGGCCGCGAGCCTCATCGGTATCGGCAGACCGTCATCGTCCTTGATGGTGTAGCTCAGGATGTGCAGCTCGTCCGAGGGGCGGCGCGCCCCCTGCTCGATCAGGTCCGCCATGCGCCCGCGACTCTCCACGGTGAGCCGATCGGCGTACCACGCCGAGACGTCACGCGGGCGGCTGGGATCGGGACTCTCGTCGCCGTAGATGTCGGACATCGTCTCGTCCCAGTAGGCAGATCTCGACCCGAGCCTGCCGGCCCCGGCAGGCTCGATGACCCACTCCCACACGCCCACCTGTGGGGGCTCTGGGGTCGGCTCACCGAGGTTGGTCACGATCCCCATTGCGCCGACCGGCTCGCCGGAGTACGGCGCGATTAAGGGGCGCGTGCGAACTACGAACTTCTCGTCGCGGAAGGTGAGCGGCTCGTCTATCCCGGCAAGGCTGTCGACCGTCTCGACGAGCGCAGGGAACAGCAGGCGCGCTCCGACGCTTCCCAGCTGGGAGCGGTGGCTGAGTCCTTTGACGTTCTCGTCGTCGATCAGAAGGACTGGGCCGCGGGCGTCGATCACGACCCAGCGGCCGGTGTCCTTCGCCTGACCCATCAGGGGTACTCCACGCTGTCGGGGTCCTCGGGACATGCCTGGAGATCGAACAAGGCGTCAGCGAGCTGCACGCGCTGCTGTGACGCCGACAGCGCATCCCACGCGTCACGGCCTCCCGCGCGACGGTGCGCGAGTTCCAGCCCGAGACGGCGCCGGCGGTCGGCCACGTTCTCTCGGACAGACGGGGCCAGGGCTTCGTCCATGGCCCGCATCGTACGACGGGGCAACCGAGATGTCCGAGGAGCGAGCACGGCGCGCCTGGGGCGCGACCTCCGGCCAAGCGCTAACCTTTCCCTGGCCCTCGCTCTGCGTCAGAGCAGTGGTCACGCCTCGAAAGTAGAACGACCCTACGAGGGAGTGACCATGCCTGACGCTCTCCGGGCGGCTGTAGCCGCCACGGACCTGCTTGCTGCTATCGCTAGGACCCCCGGCCCAACGCCGCTCACGGCGCTCCGGTCCGGCGACCGAGTCGTCAGCCACCGGCGAGCGCGGGAACTCGATCTACTTCTCGCCGCCGGCATCGTCGAGCGGGACGAAGAAGCCGTCTGGATCAACCGCGCGACGGTACGCGACGCCCTCCGCGCCGCTCACTGCCGTGCCGGAGCGCCAGCGTGGGCGTGAGCCTCGACGAGGTCGCCGACGACGTCTTCGTTGCCCGCACAGGACTCGTGAACTGGCTCCTGGTCCGCGAGGGACGGCACGTCCTCGCGATCGACTCCGGCTATCCCGCAGCCGCCGAAGAGTTCATGCGCAGCGTCACCCGAGTAGGCGGCATGGGTTCGCAGCTGACAGCAGCGATCATCACCCACGGCCATGCCGACCACCAGGGCGGACTAGCAGAGGCGCGCCCCAGGGTCCCGATCTACGCCCATCGCGACGAGCTCGGAAACGCCCGGCGGGACGTCCTCCACCAAGTCAACGCGCGCGCTCTCGGCGCCAGGCTCCTGGCGCCCCGTGTCGCCGTGTGGGCCGTGCGGGCGATCCGGCACGGAGGGCTCAGGCACTGCCCAGTGCCAGCTGTCGCACCACACGGCGGGCTCGCGAACCTCCCCGGTGCGCCTCGTATCATCCACTCCCCCGGGCACACCCCAGGCCACGTCGCCGTGGCCATCGACGACCGGCGTGTGCTCGCCACAGGCGATGCGCTCATCAGCGAGCACCCCTGCCTTCCGCGGCGTGATCACGTGCGCGGGGGTGAACTGCCCGCGCACTTCCACAGCGACCCCTGTCAGGCCAGCGTGTCCGCTTCTCGGCTGCGTGGCGCAGCGAGCGACTACCTCCATGTGCCCGGTCACGGCGCACCGTACGTTTTAACCGTATGATTGAACGCGTGCTCGTGAACCTCGGCCAAGGTGGTGGCCGCCCCGTCAGGTGCGTCGCCCCTGGACAGCGCGCACATTTGGTGCAAGCGACACGCCGCAGAACATCTTCTGCTTCCGCTTGCGCTAGCGCTACGGTCGACGGCATGGCCACGACCAAGAGCAAGCGGGCACGGAGGGCGTGGGGGTCTATCGATCCCAAGACCACGTCCGTCCTGTACGCGCGCGTCCCCGACGACGCGAAGGCGGTCTATGACTCCATCGCCGATGCGGCGGGCGTCTCGCTCGCCGTGGTCCTGACGGAGATCGCCAAGCACCTCGAGCTCGACGAGCATGGCCGTCCGGTCTGGTGGAAGAGCGCCGACCAGGGCGACGCCGCGCAGGGTGTCTTCGAGATCCCCCACACCCAGGGACAGGAGGGGTTCGCCCGCAAGAGCGCCTAACCCCATAACGCAGAGCGGCCCGGCCCCCGAGGGGGCCGGGCCGGAGTCCGAAGCCCTTCACCCTCAAGCTTGGCGGCGCGGGAGGTGATGGGTCCGGTTCGACGCACTCTCGTGCGTCCTTCGTCTGGAGACCACCATACCTGCATCAGCCGACAGGCACCTACAAGAACTTGGCGACACGCCGAGCGGGGCGCACCCCGAGGCGGGGTCGCCGGCGGAGCAGTGGGCCGCTACCGCGCGGCTCCTGGCCGGCCGTGAGCGCGTCCGGGTCGGTGTCCGCGGCCGCCGCAACGGCCAGTACACCGTGGAGTACCCCACACGCGGTGAGCGGCCCCTGACGAAGCTTCTCCCCCGTTCTGGGCCTGCCGCGGTGTTGGTGTATGGGCTGGACGGCACCTGCCGCACGCTGTGCCTGGACCTGGACGTCACCGACGGCGACATGGCCGCGACGGCGGCCGAGGCCGCCAGCCTCGAGCGGTGGCTCGTCGAGTGTGGCGCCCGGGTCGTCACCGACGTGGGCCCCACGGGCGGCCGCCACGTGTACGTGCCGCTGGCCGACCGTATTCCCTTCGATGTCGCGCGCGAGCTCGTCGAGGCACTGGCGCTGCTCTTCCCGTCCTTGGACCCGTCCCCGCACCGCTCGGTGCGGTCCGGCTGCATCCGCACCCCTGGCGCCCTGCATAAGAACTGGGGGCACCAGCAGCTCACGATGTCCCTGAGCGCGGCGTACGACGTCCTCCGGCGCCCGAACGGCGCCGACGTCGTGGAGTCCATGCGCGTGCGGCTGCGCCCGCAGATCGCGGCATGGCGCGCCCGCGCCACTCCTCCCCGCGGCCGCCTGGAGCTCGCCGGGGGCGTCGACATCGACGAGCACTCCCCCGCCCAGCCGGCCGGCCAAGCAGGCGATGTCCGCGGGCCGGTGCTGCGCATCGCCCGCGAGGGGATCTACGACGTCGCCCGCTACCCCACCCCGTCCGAGGCCCGCGCCGCGGTGATGGCCGCGGCCGCCCGCGCTGGCTGGCGGCTGGCCGACGTCGCCGCCCGCATCGAGGACGGCCGGTGGGCCGGCCTGGCGGCGCTCTACGCCCACCACTCCCCTGGCTCCCAGCGCCACCGGATCACCCGCGACTGGGCCGCCGCCGCGGCCCTCGTCGCCCGCACCGAGAAGACGAACCCCCAGGTCAGACGCCATATCCAGTCCGAGAATGACACTGTCCGTAGATCGAACACAAGCGCCCGAGAGTCACAGGGGGGGGCCACCCCGCCCCCCGCCAGCGATCCCACGCTCGGTGACGAGCACGGCTTCATCCGAACCTGGCGCGCTGCCCTACGGACCACCGAGCAGCACCGGTTCCCTGGCAGGGCCGGATACGCGGTGCGGTTCGTGCTGAGAGCGCTCGGGGGTTTCGCGCACTCCACGGGGTCCCGGTACGTCGCGGTCGGCACGCGCTCCCTGGCGATCGCGACCGGTGTGGAGCACTCCACGGTCTCGCTCGCACTGAGGGCCGCTGCGGCCGCCGGCTGGTGCGACCGCCTCGAAGCAGCTCACGGCGAGCACGCCGACCTGTATGCCCTGACCATCCCCACGGACCTCGCCGATCGCGCCGACGAGCTGCGTTGGGACACTGGGAAGCTTCACGGCCTGCGGCCCGCGTTCCGCGCGCTCGGGCACGTTGCCGCTCTGGTGTTCGAAGCGCTCGAGACCGGCCGCGCCGGCTCGGTCCTCGAGGCCGCACGGACCACGGGGATCAGCCGCTCGGCCGTGCACGAGGCCGTCGACGCGCTGGCCGCCTGGGGCCTCGTCTCCCGTGACGCAGCAGGGGACCTTGTCGCGCACTCCGACCGGCTCCTCGCGGCCGCCGAGCAGCTCGGCGCCCTCGACGTCGTCGCCGCGCAGATCCGTACCTACGCCCGGCATCGCATCGCGTGGCGCGCCTACCTGCAGCGCCACGACCCCGAGGCTCAGCCCGGCGACGTCGACCACTCCCCTGACCCCGACGACCTCGCATGGCTCGACACCGCCGGCTGGTGGCTACCACCCGACGCCGCGGCGGGCCCGCACTGGACCGTCGCCGACGTCATCGGACGCACGGGCTGAAAGGCCCCTCCTCACCTGCCGGGACCTTCTGTCGTTGGAGTGCGAGCCAGGTGGTGACCAGTCGATCAGTCGGGTAACATCGGCAACAGGAAACAGCATTCCCCGCGTTACCCGATCGCGAAGGAGGCAAGGATGGTCGACCAGACCCCCGAGCAGCGCGCCGCCGAGGCCGCCGAGGCGCTGGCCGCCGCCGGCCACGCGGTCACCGCCCGCGCCGTGCGCGAGCGGACCGCCGTCAACGGCCCCGGCGTCCGCACAGCCGTAGCCGCAGCGGCGGCCAGAGAGTGGAAGGAGCGCGAGGACGCCGCCCGCACGATCCCCGACCGCCCCGAGGAGCTCGAACGCCCCTTCGACGTCATCTGGCGGACCGCTCACACCCTTGCCGAGGCCGCCTACGTCGACGAGCGAACCGGCCTGCAGGCCAAGGTGCAGCAGGCCCAGGACGAGCGCGACGCGCTTGCCCGCGACCTCGAGAATGTCGAGGCAGAGCTCGACGAGGCCCGTCACGCCCTGGACGAGGTTCGCGCAGGGGCCCAGGCCGCGGCCGAGCAGGCCCGCGAGCGAGCCGATGAGGCTGCTGCGGCGGCCGCCGCAGCATTGGCGGCCGAACGCAGCCGCGCGGACCGCGCAGAGGCATCCCTCGCAGCGGTCGAGGCTGAGCGTGACCGGACCATGGCCGAGCGCGACCGCCTCGTGGCCGCACTGGCCTCCGCCGCGGCCGGCAGCTCCCCCGCCGCCGACGACTAGGCCGCCCCCCGGCGACCTTCGCTCCAGCGAGGCGTCGCAAGTTCAACTTGGGATCCAAGCGTCGCTTGGACTGCCAACAGTGCAAGGAAAGTAAGCAAACCGAGAAATGCTAGGAAGCCAAGAGAATCCCGCAGTGCAAGGACTGTGAGGATAGGCAGCGATCCCAGGAGTGCTCGCGTGTCGTGCACGGCTAGGGATCCTCGTAACTCTATGATTCCGAGGATTTCTAGGATTCAAACCCTTCGAAGGAGGACGGACACGTGGCTAGAGCTGCGACCGCATCACGCACGATCCCGCTGGTGGCACGCGATCTCCTGACCCGCGTCGTCACCGTCATCAACGGCAAGGGGGGAGTCGGCAAGACGACGATCGCGACGAACACCGCGGCGTTCCTGGGGCTCTCTGGCTTCCGCGTGCTCCTGGTGGACGGCGACCCTCAGGGCAACGTCGGCTTCGATCTCGGCTACGCCGACACCGAGCGTGACGACTTCGGAAAGAGCTTCGCGGCCGCGCTCCTGTTCGGGAACGAGGTGAACGTCCTGAAGGACGCACGTCCGGGAGTGGATGTGATCGTCGGGGGCAAGGAGCTCCACCACGCCAACGCCGCCCTCGCCGCCGCCAGGCGGGGCGAGGAACCACGTGACGCGCTGGCACGGGTGCTGGCACCCCTGGCGGAGCAGTACGACCTCATCGTCATCGACTGCCCTCCGGGCGACGAGGCGCTGCAGACGGCGGCGATCGCTGCAGCTCGCTGGGCCATCGTGCCGGCCGGCGTCGATCGAGGGACGCAGCGGGGCCTTGTCGAGGTCGCGGAGCGCATGGAGGGTGTGCTGGACCTCAACCCTGACGTCGAGCTCCTCGGCGTGGTCGTCTACGGCGTCGAGAAGCAGGCGACGGTCGTGGAAGAGAACACCCGCCAGATGATCGCGGAGGCCGTTGGCACGCGAGAGGTGCTCTTCCAGACCACGATCCGCCACTCGAACACGGTGGCGCAGCAGACCCGGAGCAGGGGCCTGCTCGTTCACGAGCTCGACGACTACGCCCGGTCCCAGCCAGAGTGGTGGAAGATCCGCCGCGGCGAGGCCGAAGCAGGCCAGGCCGTATCCCGGACCGCAGGGAACGTCGCCGACGACCTCCACGCACTCACGCAGGAGATCGTCGAACGCCTCACGGCCCGCGAGAACGAGGAGGCCGCACGATGAGCACCCCCGTGCCTGACCGAGCCATCACCGGCCTCGCGCCGCGCCCCAAGCCCGCAGCCGGGGCCCTCCTGAAGCAGAACCGCCCAGCAGCTCCGCAGAGCACGCAGGAGGATGAGCCGGACACCGCCGCAGCGCCGACACCCGCGGACCCTCCGCCGCCGTCGCGCGCGCGCACGACGAAGAAGTCGCCCAAGCCCCGGGCGACTTC
>NZ_JBCFYX010000007.1:0-1915 GCF_038593535.1 Isoptericola sp. F-RaC21
GGCTGACGGCGTGTACTAGCCGGCCGACAGACGTCGAACCGATCCTTCTAGTCAATGTTCCACCCATGAGCAACCACCAGGCACACAGACGGCGCCTACGATGGTCTGCCTGACCCCCACCCCACCACCGACCCCACCAGAAGACCTGGCAGGCCCGGCCGCGAAGCTACGCGGGGGTATCAGATGCTCCTTAGAAAGGAGGTGATCCAGCCGCACCTTCCGGTACGGCTACCTTGTTACGACTTAGTCCCAATCGCCAGTCCCACCTTCGACCACTCCCTCCCACAAGGGGTTGGGCCGTGAGCTTCGGGTGTTACCAACTTTCGTGACTTGACGGGCGGTGTGTACAAGGCCCGGGAACGTATTCACCGCAGCGTTGCTGATCTGCGATTACTAGCGACTCCGACTTCATGGGGTCGAGTTGCAGACCCCAATCCGAACTGAGACCGGCTTTTTGGGATTCGCTCCACCTTACGGTATCGCAGCCCTCTGTACCGGCCATTGTAGCATGCGTGAAGCCCAAGACATAAGGGGCATGATGATTTGACGTCATCCCCACCTTCCTCCGAGTTGACCCCGGCAGTCTCCCATGAGTCCCCGGCATAACCCGCTGGCAACATAGGACGAGGGTTGCGCTCGTTGCGGGACTTAACCCAACATCTCACGACACGAGCTGACGACAACCATGCACCACCTGTGTACGAGTGTCCAAAGAGAACCCCGTCTCGGGGGCTTTCTCGTACATGTCAAGCCTTGGTAAGGTTCTTCGCGTTGCATCGAATTAATCCGCATGCTCCGCCGCTTGTGCGGGCCCCCGTCAATTCCTTTGAGTTTTAGCCTTGCGGCCGTACTCCCCAGGCGGGGCACTTAATGCGTTAGCTGCGGCACGGAACTCGTGGAATGAGCCCCACACCTAGTGCCCAACGTTTACGGCATGGACTACCAGGGTATCTAATCCTGTTCGCTCCCCATGCTTTCGCTCCTCAGCGTCAGTTGCGGCCCAGAGACCTGCCTTCGCCATCGGTGTTCCTCCTGATATCTGCGCATTCCACCGCTACACCAGGAATTCCAGTCTCCCCTACCGCACTCTAGTCTGCCCGTACCCGATGCAAGCCCGAGGTTGAGCCTCGGGATTTCACACCAGACGCGACAGACCGCCTACGAGCTCTTTACGCCCAATAATTCCGGACAACGCTTGCGCCCTACGTATTACCGCGGCTGCTGGCACGTAGTTAGCCGGCGCTTCTTCTGCAGGTACCGTCACTTGCGCTTCTTCCCTGCTGAAAGAGGTTTACAACCCGAAGGCCGTCATCCCTCACGCGGCGTCGCTGCATCAGGCTTTCGCCCATTGTGCAATATTCCCCACTGCTGCCTCCCGTAGGAGTCTGGGCCGTGTCTCAGTCCCAGTGTGGCCGGTCGCCCTCTCAGGCCGGCTACCCGTCGACGCCTTGGTAGGCCATCACCCCACCAACAAGCTGATAGGCCGCGAGCCCATCCCCCACCGAAAAACTTTCCAACACCCACCATGCGATGGGCGCTCATATCCGGTATTAGACCCCGTTTCCAAGGCTTATCCCGAAGTGGAGGGCAGGTTGCTCACGTGTTACTCACCCGTTCGCCACTGATCCACCCAGCAAGCTGGGCTTCACCGTTCGACTTGCATGTGTTAAGCACGCCGCCAGCGTTCGTCCTGAGCCAGGATCAAACTCTCCGTAAAAGAGAGAAAAACACCACGAACCCCAAAAGGCCCGCAGCATTCAACAATACCTGGCCAGACCAAAACAAACTAGCTGTTCGCTTTCGTCCGATCCAAAGGAACCAAAAAGGTTCAAAAATACTTGGCATTGACTATCAAACACACTGTTGAGTTCTCAAACAACCGACGCACACCGCGCAGCCAGAACCTTCCGTTCCG
>NZ_JBCFYX010000008.1:0-1911 GCF_038593535.1 Isoptericola sp. F-RaC21
TGTTCAGGTGTGTGGGTGGGTAGGGGAGCGTCGTGTGGGCAGTGAAGCTGCAGGGTGACCTAGTGGTGGAGCCCACACGAGTGAGAATGCAGGCATGAGTAGCGAATGACGGGTGAGAAACCCGTCCGCCGAATGACCAAGGGTTCCAGGGCCAGGTTAATCCGCCCTGGGTAAGTCGGGACCTAAGGCGAGGCCGACAGGCGTAGTCGATGGACAAGGAGTTGATATTCTCCTACCGGCGAAGAACCGCCCATACCGAGCCCGGTGATGCTAACCACCCCAAACCACCACCGAGATCCTTCGGGATCTCACCGGTGGGGCGGCGTGGGACCCGAACCGGTAGTAGGTAAGCGTGTTAACAGGGGTGACGCAGGAAGGTAGCCCGGCGTGGCGATGGTAGTCCACGTCCAAGGTTGTAGCCCGCTTCGTAGGCAAATCCGCGAAGCACGAGGGTGAGAACTGATAGTGACCGCGTATGCGGGAAACGGGTGATCCTCTGCTGCCAAGAAAAGCCTCGACGCGAGGTTCTAGCCGCCCGTACCCCAAACCGACTCAGGTGGTCAGGTAGAGAATACCAAGGCGATCGAGCGAATCGTGGTTAAGGAACTCGGCAAAATGCCCCCGTAACTTCGGGAGAAGGGGGGCCTGATCCGTGAACACCCTTGCGGTGGGAAGCGGTGAGGGCCGCAGAGACCAGGGAGAAGCGACTGTTTACTAAAAACACAGGTCCGTGCGAAGTCGCAAGACGATGTATACGGACTGACGCCTGCCCGGTGCTGGAAGGTTAAGAGGACGGGTCAACTTCGGTGAAGCCCAGAATTTAAGCCCCAGTAAACGGCGGTGGTAACTATAACCATCCTAAGGTAGCGAAATTCCTTGTCGGGTAAGTTCCGACCTGCACGAATGGCGTAACGACTTCTCCGCTGTCTCAACCGCGAGCTCGGCGAAATTGCACTACGAGTAAAGATGCTCGTTACGCGCAGCAGGACGGAAAGACCCCGGGACCTTTACTATAGCTTGGTATTGGTGTTCGGTGCGGCTTGTGTAGGATAGGTGGGAGACTATGAAACCCGGCCGCCAGGTCGGGTGGAGTCAACGTTGAAATACCACTCTGGCCGCATCGACCATCTAACCTCGGTCCGTGATCCGGATCAGGGACAGTGCCTGGTGGGTAGTTTAACTGGGGCGGTTGCCTCCCAAAATGTAACGGAGGCGCTCAAAGGTTCCCTCAGCCTGGTTGGCAATCAGGTGTCGAGTGCAAGTGCACAAGGGAGCTTGACTGTGAGACCGACAGGTCGAGCAGGGACGAAAGTCGGAACTAGTGATCCGGCGGTGGCTTGTGGAAGCGCCGTCGCTCAACGGATAAAAGGTACCCCGGGGATAACAGGCTGATCTTGCCCAAGAGTCCATATCGACGGCATGGTTTGGCACCTCGATGTCGGCTCGTCGCATCCTGGGGCTGGAGTAGGTCCCAAGGGTTGGGCTGTTCGCCCATTAAAGCGGTACGCGAGCTGGGTTTAGAACGTCGTGAGACAGTTCGGTCCCTATCCGCTGCGCGCGCAGGAAACTTGAGAAGGGCTGTCCCTAGTACGAGAGGACCGGGACGGACGAACCTCTGGTGTGCCAGTTGTTCCGCCAGGAGCACGGCTGGTTAGCTACGTTCGGAAGGGATAACCGCTGAAAGCATCTAAGCGGGAAGCCTGCTTCAAGATGAGGTTTCCATCCCCGTAAGGGGTGAAGGCACCCAGCTAGACCACTGGGTAGATAGGCCGGATGTGGAAGACAGGACTAACGACTGTCGCAGCTGACCGGTACTAATAAGCCAACAACTTCACACACCTACCAAACACTGTTTGGTCAATAACACTGCTTCGCGTCCACTGTGCGGTTCCCGAGAAACGGGCACCACCC
>NZ_JBCFYX010000009.1:0-1412 GCF_038593535.1 Isoptericola sp. F-RaC21
ACGTGTGAGTGCCACGGCTTCGGCGGTGTACTTGAGCCCCGCTACATTGTCGGCGCGGAATCACTTGACCAGTGAGCTATTACGCACTCTTTCAAGGGTGGCTGCTTCTAAGCCAACCTCCTGGTTGTCTGTGCAACTCCACATCCTTTCCCACTGAGCACACGCTTAGGGGCCTTAGCCGATGATCTGGGCTGTTTCCCTCTCGACTACGAAGCTTATCCCCCGCAGTCTCACTGCCACGCTATGTCTTACCGGCATTCGGAGTTTGGCTGACGTCAGTAACCTGGTAGGGCCCATCGGCCATCCAGTAGCTCTACCTCCGGCAAGAAACACGTGACGCTGCACCTAAATGCATTTCGGGGAGAACCAGCTATCACGAAGTTTGATTGGCCTTTCACCCCTAACCACAGGTCATCCCCTCAGTTTTCAACCTAAGTGGGTTCGGTCCTCCACGCCGTCTTACCGGCGCTTCAACCTGCCCATGGCTAGATCACTTCGCTTCGGGTCTAGACCCGGCGACTGTACCGCCCTATTCGGACTCGCTTTCGCTACGGCTTCCCCACACGGGTTAACCTCGCCACCGAGCACTAACTCGCAGGCTCATTCTTCAAAAGGCACGCCGTCACCCCTGCTAAGGAGGCTCCGACGGATTGTAGGCACACGGTTTCAGGTACTATTTCACTCCCCTCCCGGGGTACTTTTCACCTTTCCCTCACGGTACTTGTCCGCTATCGGTCACTAGGTAGTATTTAGGCTTAGCAAGTGGTCTTGCCAGATTCACACGAGATTTCACGGGCCCCGTGCTACTTGGGATCCCCTCAACCAGGCCGCACCATTTCGTCTACGGGACTCACACCCACTACGGTCCGCCTTTCAATGCGGTTCGACTATGACACGGCTTTCTTACTGGCTACCAGACTGTCAGATCTGGTCAGAAGGTCCCACAACCCCGCATGTGCAACGCCTGACAGCTTGACACACACACGGTTTGGCCTCATCCGCTTTCGCTCGCCACTACTCACGGAATATCTCTTCCTGTCGGTACTGAGATGTTTCACTTCCCGACGTTCCCCCCTACACCCTATGTATTCAGATGCAGGTGACTGGGCATGACCCCAGCCGGGTTCCCCCATTCGGACATCCTCGGATCACAGCTCGTTTGCCAACTCCCCGAGGCTTATCGCAGGCTACGACGTCCTTCTTCGGCTCCTAGTGCCAAGGCATCCACCCTGTGCCCTTAAAAACTTCGACACACTACAATATTTCACAGAGATCAGAAAACCAGCCACACACCACCAAAAGCGGCGGGAGGCTAGTACTGAACATCTGGGATGCTCGCGTCCACTGTGCAGTTCTCAAGCAACGGACGACCCGCAGACACCCGGCACGCCTACCCCCAAGCAACCCCCCAC